>NZ_CM137258.1:0-1701445 GCF_054515835.1 Nitrosopumilus sp. S4
TATTCCAAGCCATATTTTGCTGGATGCTCTACTTGTGTACTTTGATTTGATTCAGGCTCATAAACTAGTTTTGCTTGATTTTCAGGTAGATGTTGAGAAAGGCTATCGATTACCTCACTTAATGTTTGATTATCTACATAGAAATCTCTTGAATCGACTTCAATTTCATTTTCTCCTAGTTTGAGTTTAATTCTAGCCACTGACTAATACTTGACCAATTTTGATTTATTCTGTTAGCTCTAATGTGCTTTAAGATTAGATCAAAACTTTTACACAATTTATTTGCAATTTTTCCCTCCTGAGTTAAAATGTAATTTTGTAATAACTAGTCATGAAATCATCTAAAAAAGGAGGTCTAATAGTTCTCTTTGTATTAGCCATGAGTATTTTTGGTTATTCACAATACGCTTCTGCTTCACAAATTGGTGTAAGCATTTCTAGTAGTGAACTACTAAGTGAGAATGAAGAGAGTTCATTTTATAATGTAGAATTAAAATTTCAAAATCCATCAGTGTTAATTTTATCTGCTGGTGATACTGAGTTCTATGTGATCTCTGAAGATGAAATTATTGGAATAGGTCAATTAGAACCATTCACATTACAGCCTTTAGATAGTAACAATGTTAAAGGAACATTTCAAACCTATTCAAATTCTGATGGAAAAACAAACTCAGTAAAGATTACAGGGGAAACAAAGTATGATGTGTTGTTTGCGTCAATTAATGTACCATTTGTATATTATCCAACAGAAGAGCAAGCAAGAGAATTTATACATGAAAATTAAGTTTTACACAAATGCTTACCGTTTTTGGTTCAACAGCACTAGATACTATTAGAACACCAAAGAAAACATTAAGAAATGTATTAGGTGGAGCTGCAACTTTTGCTGCCATTTCAGCAAGTAATTTTGTAGATACCGGATTAATTGCTGTAGTTGGAAAAGATTTTCCAAAGAAACACCATAATATATTATCCAAATATCTTGATTTACAAGGATTCACAATAAAAGATGGAAAGACTTTTCGTTATGATGGCAAGTATGATAACACACTAAGTACCAGAGCAACCCTAAAAACAGAATTAAATGTATTAGGAGATTTTAAACCAAAAGTTCCAGAGGCATATAGAAAATCACAATTTGTATATCTGGCAAATAATGATCCTGAGCAAAACACAAAGTTGATCAAGGAATTTGATAAGGTTAAGTTTTCAATGTGTGATACAATAGACTTTTGGATATCAACTAAACGTGAAGCTGTGATTAAGATGATTAAAGCAGTTGATGCAGTCGTAATAAACGATGAAGAAGCTAAACTACTCACAAAAGAATTCAATTTGATAAAGTGTGCTAAAAAAATGATGCAATGGGGAGCAAAATATGTCATAATAAAAAAAGGTGAGCACGGATCATTGATGTTTTATGATGATGTAATTTTCCCTACCGCTGGATTTTCCTTAGAGGATGTAGTAGATCCAACAGGTGCAGGAGATTCCTTTGCAGGAGCCATGATAGGATATCTTGCAAGTAAAAATTCAACTAGCATTTCAGAGATAAAAAAAGCAGTAGTTTATGGAAATGTTTTAGGTTCTTTTGCAGTTGAGAGATATGGATTAGATGGATTACTAAAAATTAAAAAAGACGATATAGCAAAACGAGTAAAAATTTATGAAAAGATGATTAGGTTTTAAAAAAGACTTAAGTTCAGTAATTATTCAAATTAATTTATCATTGTCTCAAGAAATGTCTGAAAAACTAGATCGATTAGAAGAAATATTCAAACTTCAAAAAGGGCTTTCTGAAATGATGAAACTTGATAGATATCCAAAAGATACAGAGGGTAGAGTTTCTGCATTATGTACTGCAATTATGCATGAAGCAGTTGAGTTACAGCGCACAACAAATTGGAAATGGTGGAAAACTCCAGTAAAATTCGATGAGGCAGAAGCAAGAGAAGAATTGATAGATATTTGGCATTTTGTTGTGCAAGCATCACTTGAATTGAAACTTTCTCCAGATGACATATTAGATGAATATAAGAAAAAAAATGAAATTAATAGAGAAAGACAGAGAAATGGATACTAGTTATTTTTTATTCTTTGAATAATTTTTTCAAAATTTGTTTCATTAATTAGATTTATCAACTCAATTTTATCTTGAAAATATTCTACTTTAGATTTTGATGCTGTTAGGATTGGATCTGGACTAGTTGAATTAATTATTCGTTGATTACTATCAATTCCATTTTTGTGTAATTCAAATAATGAATGTCCTGCTTTGTGTCCCCATACTTCTTTTCCACAAACAATGATTGTTTTGATTTTTTGATTTCTATTTACAAATTCAATAATAGAATCTATTCCTTTATTCTCAGAAAGTAATCTTCCAACCATGAAGATATGGTTTAAAATTTCAGAATTTTCAAATTTTTTGAGAAGATCTATGCTAGATAGAGTACAAACACAGATAGATGAATTAGAATTTCCTATAAAATAGTGCTCAGGAATGGGTAAAATTACCTTACAGAGTTCCCCAATAGCCTCCCCTAGAGCATTCAAAGTATTTCACTAACAGTTTTTGCAATATATTCAATATTCTTTTTAGTCACTTTTGGATGAATTGGTAAAGATACTACATGAGATGCAGCCCAATCAGTAACTGGGAGTTTTATTTTTAATTTGTAAAATGGAGTTTTGTGAACAGGTATAGGATAATATGATGCTGCATTAATTCCTTTTTGATTTAATTTTTTTAGTAATTGAGTTTGTTTGTTGGTTGCAATAGTGTAGAGATACCAATTTACATTTTCATTTTTTCGTGATAAAGGAAGTTGTATCTTAAGATCGGATAACAATTTTGATAGTAATCTTGCATTACTTTTTCTTATCTTTAAAAATTTTGAGAGTTTTTTCATTTGTATATTTGCAATTGCAGCATTAATTTCGGGTAATCGTAAATTTAGACCAAAGATTTTGGTATCATAACCATGGACCATACCATGATTTCTGATCATTAATAGCTTGTCTCTAAGCGTTTTGTTATTTGTTACAATAAATCCTCCTTCTCCAGCAGTCATTACTTTTGCAGGATACATACTATAGCATCCCATTTCAAAAAATGTACCGGTATGTTTTCCTTTGTAAGTTGAACCTAAAGATTGTGCAGCATCTTCTATAATTGGAATGTCATTCTTTTTAGAAATCTCTGAGAACTTTTCTATATCTGCTACATTTCCATAAAGATGAACAGGGATTATTGCACGAGTTTTGTTAGTAATTTTTTTCTTAACGTCAGCAGGATCTAATGTATAATTCTCTTTTAGTATATCAGCAAAAACAGGTTTTGCTCCAGTTGAAACAACGGCATTTGCAGTTGCTACAAAGGTAAATGAGGGAACTATTACTTCATCACCTTTTTTGATATCTAATGCATATAGTGCAGCTTGAAGAGCAGCAGTACCAGAATTGACTGCAATTGCGTATTTGGATTTTACAAAAGAAGATGCTGTCTTTTCAAACTTCTGCACATATTTACCTCCTTGATTTGCTGATGAGGTTAATGCTCCATTTTTAAGAATAGAAGTTACTTCAGAAATCTCTTCTTTGCCTACCAATGGGACGTTAATTGCAATATTCATCAGTAATTCTGTTAATAACTACTCTATAAATCTCGTCGAGTAAACATGAATTTTTATATTTCAAAATTTGGCAAACCGCATTATGAAACCACGTCATCTTGAAAAAACAGATCCAGGATATAGGGTATATCTGTACATTTTCTATGTATGTGGATTTATCATGGTATCATCGCTAATTTTTGGAGTTTATGTAACTACTGTTGAATGGTTAGAAAATGGCACATATGTAATGGGTGAAGCAATTCACAATACAACAATTCCATTTGAAAATTTTGCCAGAGTTTCAACATGGATCTTTTTTTCAACAATAATTGGATGGTATTGTGTTTCTAGAATTGGATGGAGACGAACTGCAGGAAATAAGATAGTTGGAACTAGAATGGCTCTACTTCAGTTAATGTTGTTAGGATTTTCTATCATTACACTCTATGAAGTACTATACAATTTTACAGTTCTAAATGCTCAAATCACTGCAGGAATTGTGAATGGAATGGTTCCAGATATCGATAAGTTATCAGTTGCCTATCCAGATCCAGAGAGGCCATGGAATTTAGTTTTTGCAACCAAAGTATTTCTTGCAGCGTTTATCATTAGCACTCATGCATTTTATCTAAGCATCAAACCAAGAAAAAGCTTAGATGAGTAATTGTGAAAAATCAATAAAAACTTGGATCTTTTCATTAATTTTGCTTAGAAACTATTTCTCTTAGTATACATAATGAATTGAGTATGGGACTTTTTGGCTCTAGCAAAAATGATTTAAAATGTAAAAAATGTGGTACTGTTCTATCAGATTCTGAACGATTAAAGAGACATCAAGAAGTAGCTCATAATAAGAAAAAAGAAAAATGCAGAGTGTGTGGTACTGAGTTTGATACTCAAGAGGATTTAAGAAAGCATAAAAAAATTGTAAATAAAATTTCAGAAATTTATTCAGATAGTCCTGATTCATACTTTTCAGGTCGTTTTAGTGCTTTTTCAATAGATTCCAGATTTGAGATTTCATTTTTAGAATTCAGGGTTAGTGCATTAATAATTTCTGGGCCTAATTGAACAGATTGTTCAGGTAAAGTTTCTAAAAAATTTTTCAAACCTTTCTTATAATGTTCAATTAGTTCTAGTCCTTCTTCTAGAGTCATAATCAATGTTAGTTAATCTAATATTCAAACCTTCTAAATTCATGAAATCTGTTTGAATAACTTTATAGGTTTAGATCCCAAAAGCTGATTTGATTTGGATATTACAGAGAAAGTTAAGCTAATTGAAAGACCACCAACTGAAGAAGTTGTCACACATGATGAATTAATAGAATTATTCAGAACTAATTCGTCACCAAAGCACTACATTGGATTAGAAATTTCTGGATTCTTACATTTGGGAAGTTTGATTAGTACAGGTTTTAAGATTAATGATTTTGTAAAGGCTGGAGTAAAATGTACAGTTTTTCTTGCAGACTGGCATACTTTGATTAATGATAAACTAGGAGGGGATTGGGATACCATTTCAAAAGTTTCTCAATATTATCAAGATGCTTTCAAACTAGTATGTCCTAATGCACAAATTGTTTTTGGCTCAAAACTTTATGAAGAAAAAACAGAATATTGGTCTGAACTTGTCAAATTTACAAAACATATGTCACTTGCAAGAACAATGAGAACTCTTACTATAATGGGGCGTTCAGAAAATGAAGAGAAGATAGAGCTTGCAAAATTGCTATATCCCCCCATGCAAGCAGTAGATATTCATTCATTAGATGTAGACATTGCTCATGCTGGAATGGATCAAAGAAAGATCCACATGTTAGTTAGGGAAATTTTTCCAAAAATGAAATGGAAGGTCCCCGTTGCAGTTCATCATAAGCTTTTACCAGGACTCACAAAACCATCAGATACTAATGATTCTCAGATACTTGCAAAAATGAGCAAGTCAGATCCAAATTCAGGCGTATTTATTCATAATTCTGATGAAGAGATCAAGAAAAAAATTAGCAAAGCATGGTGTGAGGAGGCAAATATTCAAAACAATCCATTATTAGAGATTGCAAGAACAATAATTTTTCATGAATTCAAAGAAATGAATGTTGAAAGGCCAGAAAAATTCGGTGGCAATGTATCATATAGTAATTTTTCAGAACTAGAATCAGATTTTGCTGAAAAGAAATTGCATCCAGGAGATCTAAAACAAACTGTTGGAAATTACTTGACAAAAATAATTTCTCCAGTACGAGACAAGCTCAATCTCAGTGATGAACTAAGTGAAGCAATAAAGAAGAGCTATTAGACTTTGAGATTTGGATTAGTTTGTTCTTCTAGATTGTATTTTGATTTGTAACCTCTTGGGTTGATCATCAAATCTTTGTATGTGTATGTAGATGAATTTCCTATAATTACTGTACTTATCATGCCTAATTTGTCTGAATGATTTGGTAAGTTCTCCAAATCAGTCATAACAATTGTTTCAGATTCTCTAAATGCACCTTTAATGATTGCAACAGGAGTTGAAGGTTTTCTATATTTTAAAAGAACTTTTCTTGTATCTTGTAATTGATGAATTCTTTTCTTACTTGCTGGATTATAAATTACAATTACAAAATCTCCTTGTGCTGCAGCTTCAACTCTTTTTTCAATAATTTCCCAAGGAACCAACAAATCGCTCATACTAACAACTGCAAAATCAGTCATTAGCGGTGAGCCAACTATTGATGCACAAGAGTTTAACGCAGATACGCCAGGAACTATTTCTACTTGAAGACCATCTTTAGGATTCCATCCTCCTTCTGCAAGTGTTTCATAAATTAGTCCTGCCATTCCATAAATTCCTGGATCTCCACTTGATACAAGAGAAACAATTTTACCGGATTTAGCAAGATCAATACATTGATGAGCTCGTTCTACTTCTTGAGTCATAGCATAGCGATAGACTGTTTTGCCTTCAATAAGATCTTGAACTAGATTAACATAAGTTTCGTATCCAACAATTGTATCGCTTTCTGAAATTACTTCTTTTGCTCTAAAGGTCATATGATCGTGATGCCCAGGTCCAACGCCGACAATGTAGAGTTTACCAGTCAATTTAAAAATAATTTTTTAATCAAGTAATTTATCCGTTTAGAGAATATTTTGGAATGGATCTATGAATGGACAATTGACTATATGATCACTATTTGTTGGACGAGCAATGCTGACTGTGAGTAAATTATCTGTCTTAAAGGAATCAATGTCGGATTTTGTCTCAAGAATTTGTGCTGATTTTGGATCATTCCATTCAACCAAGTATATTCTCCACATTGGACTATAATTTGCATCACCTAATGATGCACCTGCAATTCCAGGCTGAAACCCAAGTGGGCCAGTTCCCTTTATTCCATTTTTGAATTGAAACAGATCTACTGCTCCTGCATGAGCTATAAGATTTGCAGATTTTGGAGATGATGCCACACCCATAGTTTCAGCAGGTCCAGATGGTGTTGCATCAGTTACAATATAGTAGATAGTTTCTCCTTGAGGACCCCAACCTCTATGTGCAACAAAAGTAACTGTTAATTCTTTTTCATTTATTTCAGTTATTTGTCCACCATTGTATGGCATATCATTTGTAATCTTTTTCTCAGAACGAACTTTCATTTGTCCGTCAGGCCATACAATTTGTGGTGTATTTAGAACAAAACCAGTTTCATTAAATTCAACTCTACCAGCTTTCTTTGCAGCAATAATTTCATCAGCTGATGAAAAGACAATTTCTTTTTGACCTGTTTTCCATTTTACCTCAATAATAGAACTGAGTGCACTGTATTCTGATTGTTGTGAAGGAGTAGAGGAGAAAACTTCATCTTGAAATCCATAAATTCCATCTCCTTTTACTCCATTTTTAAAAATAAATAATTTTTGTAATGAATTATCTGGAATTGTCCCCAAAACTGGTGCAAGTTCTACTTTCCATCCTTGTTGTTCAGAAAGTGATTTTGCAAAATCTTTATCGCTTCCATCAGTAATTATATAGAGAACTTGATTTCCATTGTAGATTCCTTTGTGCATTGGAATTGTAGCTGCAACATTTGTTCTTGAAAGCTGTAAAGATGGTTCTTCTTTTTCAAGTTCTATTTTTTGCATAATAACTTCAGTTGGTTGCCCTCTAATCCAGCCATCAACACTAACAGTTGCTGTAAATTCTTTGGAATTTGGTGAATGCAACGCCAAAGCAGCACCTGTAAACTCAAATGATCCAGATTTTTTTTCAAGATCAATTAGAGACAAGCCATAAACTGTTTTTCCATCAACACTCCAGGTAGCCTGCCCCTTTGCTTGCTGAGGGCTAATTTCATGTAATACAACTAGCTGAACAGACTCACTTGAAGTAAATGTCATAGAGCCATCATAAAGAGTTCCTTGATTTGGAGATAGAATTAGAGCCAATTGGTGATTTTCATGTCCTAATCCAGGATCTTGTATTGATGTAATGGTTTCAGTAAAGTGAACTTTTTTACGAGAACCTGCATCAACGAATTGATCAGATACTAGTGAAATAGAAAGAATTCCTGAAATGAAAAAAACTATAGTCAAAACAATGAAGAGTTTTTTCAATGTCACAGATTGTAGTTATTCCTTTAAATGATTTTGTCTTAGTTTATTTTATCAAGCTTAAATGCATCATGCAACGAACAGACTGCAGCATTTGTATCAGAATTTTTAACAACAAATGCCAGATTAAGCTCAGATGATCCTTGAGTAATCATAGAAACATTTACCTTATTTTTCTCAATTGCTCCAAAAACTTTTGATGCAACACCTACTGTTCCTCTCATTCCAGAACCAATTAGCGCAATTATTGCTACATCAGTAGTAATTTCTAATTTTTTTATTATTTTTCCTAATAGTTCCATTTCAAGTGCACCTACTGCTTTGTCTAGATCAGCATTTTTTACAACTATTGTAATACTTGATTCTGAGGGATTTTGTGAAATCATCATCACATTGATTCCAGCTTTTGCCAATGTTGCAAAGATTTTAGCTGCAGTTCCCGGAGTTCCGACCATACTACCGCCTCTGATATCAATTAATCCATTATTTTTTACATTACTGACACATTTTACAGTATTTTTTGTAGATGGTGATGGTACTGCAGTTACTAGAGTTCCTTCATTTTTCAAATTGAAAGAATTTCTAATCTTCATAGGTATTTTTTTTGATAATAGAGGCTCAAATGTTCGTGGATGGATTTGCTTTGCGCCAAACATGGCCATCTCTATTGCTTCAACGTAAGATACTTCCTTGAGTAATTTTGCATTCTTTACTATCTTTGGATCTGCAGTCATTAGTCCATCAACATCACTCATTAACCAAATTTCATCGGCCTTTATGCAAGAACCAATTATAGATGCTGAATAATCAGAGCCACCTCTACCAAATGTAGTTACATGTCCATGTTGATCTGCTCCAGCAAATCCACCTACAACGGGTATGGTTTTCTTTGTGAATAATGCTTCCACTGTTTTTAATACTCGTAATCTTGTTGTGTCAATTAGTGGTTTTGATTCACCAAAATTAGAATCAGTAACTATTCCTACTTCTTTTCCAGTTAGTGGAATTGATTTTTTGCCTGTATCATTAATTGCAGCAGATACTAATTTTATTGATAGTCTCTCTCCAAATGAGATTAGATAATCCATGGATCGTGGTGTAACTTCCCCTAAGAGAACCATTCCATCAATTAATGCAAAGAGTTCTGTAAAGTCCTCTTCTAGTTTTGAAAGTAATTTCTTTCTAACATCAGATTTTTTTATGGTTTGTTTTGCTAATTGTTTATGACGATTAGTAATCTTTGCTGCTAGTTGATCTGCTTTTGATTTATTTTCTTTTTTTATTGATTCAGATATTTCTAAAAGATCATCAGTAGTTCCACTTGTTGCAGAACAAACAACTACAATCTGATTATCTTTTGATAATGTATTGATGTGTTTAGCTATAGTTTGGATATCTTTAGTGGCAGAGATTGAAGTTCCACCATATTTTAAAACAAGTCTCAATTCAAAATACCTGAATTAGTTAATCTTTAAATGCTTTAACTTTCCACGCGTGGAGCCAAGTAAAAGTGAATTCTACCAATATTTGCTACTTTGAATTCAATTCTAAGTGGTTTTGCGCTTGAAAACTCACATGTGATAAAGCCTGCAGTTGAGCCTACTGCTTTGACTACTGGGTTTAGATATTCAAGACTATAAGTTCCAGTACTATCATCTTTTGAAGATATCTCTTCAATATCCTCATCTGCTTTATCAAGTTCAATGGTGACTTCACCTGAATCACCTTTTCCTGAAAATTCTCCTTTGGAATCAGCTGTGCTAATAGTTAGATAATCTGATACAACTTGAACATCACCAAGAATTTTATCAAATTTTGAAGAGGACAAAATTATTTTAGAATCATAAGGAATTTTTGGCAATGGTGTATCAGTAGCTGAGCTTTCTATTAATCTCATTTTGTATTTTTTATTTTTACCAACAGTAACAAGTAACATGTTTTGCTCAGAGATACTAATCTCTATGCTATCTTTTTTGTCTGCGCGCTTGATCAGTTTTGAGAATTCATCAATTCGTACACCAAATTTTATGTCGCTGTCGCATTCATATTTTTCAAAAGCTGAATTTGGCCAAGAGATATCAATTAGTGCTACATGTGAAGGATCCATTCCTCTAAAGGTAATTCCTTCAGCTGTTGCAACAAAAGTAGCTTCTTCAACAAGTGTTGAAATTGCAGATATGATTGCCTTTAGATCGTCTGAGCCACTTGTTTTTGCACCAAAAGTCAATTTAACTTTCTTGACTACCAGTACCAGTTAAACGTTATGCGTAATCTCGCCAAGTATGTTTACATTTTGTACAACGATAAAATCTAGTTGTAGGTTCATCTGCACTTCTGGTTTGAAACATCCACCATATTGCTTCATCATGACCACATTTTTCACAATCTAATTTGATCGTTGGATTTGTATCTTCTCCTTCATTTCCTTCAAAAGCAAGAAGTGAAAAGTCTGGTTCGTCTTGATTAGTTTTTTTTGAAATAGTTTTTTCTACTTGTCCCTCAGAATATCCACATTTAGAACATTGGAGACCAGATCCGCTCTTTTTTAATTTGACCTCACATTTGGGGCAAAACTTCAATGCTAATTTACCTTAATTTTCGAATTAAACAATTGCTTTAATTCGTCTGCCATCTTTATTGCTGAATCTGTTGCTTTTTGTATCTCACCGAGTGGTTTTGTACTAGAATTGATTCTCATCCAGCATTCGTTTGTAAGTGGGTGTTTAACAATAACACCTGCAAAATCGATATTTGACCCCTTTAGGAGCTCATGTTGAATAATGTATAAAATTCCTATATCAGTCTCGGTGATTGAAAGGCTAATTTCTTTGGCTTCTGAGCTGATCACTTGGGCATTCATGTATTCGGAAAAAGCACTTATTGTGGATATAAATCATTATGAGCGGTTAGAATGGGAGAAAGTAAGATTTCAGCAATAGAATTAGTCAAATCAAAGGATGAATACTCATCTGATGAAAATGTGGAGATAAATGTCCAATTTTCACTTGAAGGTGACCTTAGAAATGCGTTCAATGAGGCAAATTGGACAAAGGCATACAATAACAATGATGTTTCATTCAAAATGAAATACGGGATTAAACTGACAACAGGCGGATTTAGGAAGAAAGAACTTGGAAGAACTATTGATACTTACAGAAAGGCATCAATTTTCTGGACTAGAAATCCAAAACTTGTCAATCCTATGAAAGATAGAAGAATTTGGGTTCAGATAGCTAAAAACTTTGAGCCATTCATCCGACTTTCTGAGGAGGAAGTAAGACAGGAATTGTTTGACTTTAATGAAAAATTTGTATTCAAAGCATCAGATTTAGGAAAGGGAAAGCACAAGATAAGCGCCGAAGCATTTGCATCATGGCAAAAACATGATTACACAGAGCCAGGAAACGTAAAGAATAGTTCCTCTGAAATTGAGATCACAATCAATTAGGGATATAAGGAACTTTTTTGTGGAATTATTATGGCAAAATATGATGGTCTTTTAGGACAACCAATACTAGAAGTCGAAGAACCAGACAAGGAAGAAGGAATTACATTTATCTTCAAAGACAACAGGTTTTTGTTCATAAAGGCAGTTGATGGTAAGATTGAGACTGTTTCAATTCCAGAATAGGTGATATGAATGGCAAAATTTGATGATATTAAAATGGCTGAACTTGTAAAGGTTGAACATCCTGATGTAGACGGCGATATGACAATGATTTTCCAAGGAGATAAAAAATTAAAAATAAAAATTGTCGATGGTAAACTAGTTTCAGAATTTATTTAATTTCTTACGTGTTTTTCATAATAACTAATTGCTAATTCTTGTACTTCAGATTGTATAGAACCTGGTCTTTCATCACGAATTTTTTTAATTGCATCTTTTGCTGATAATTTTTTATATTTTACAAAATAGCATGCAAGAATTGTTCCTGCTCTTCCCATTCCTGCAGCACAGTGAACCATTACTGAAGAATCTTTTAAGATTTGTTGATGAATAAATTCTACTGCAGAATCTATCTTATCCATATCTGGAGCAGTAAGATCTGGTGTTGGGACATGAAGATAATCAATTGATTGTGTCCAATTTTCAGGTAGAGAATTCTCAGTCATGGTAACAATTGATTTTATTCCTTGGTTTACAAGCCATTGGAATTCATCAAAACTAGTAGGCATTCCTGAACCTGCTAGTTTGTTTTCAATTAACCACGAGAAATTAGTTGGTTTCTTGGTAATTTTACCATGAACCTTTCTCCAAATATTTCCTGGCTTGCTCATAGTTTGTATTGATATTACCTGTATTTTTAGCATTACGAATTTTTTTAAGTGTAAAACTATGTTGCAATAGCTCTTACAGGAGAACCAGTTACATCTTTTAGTTTCAGAGGTAGAATGATAAAATTAAATTCATTTGATGGAATCTTATTCAAGTTTGCCAAGTTTTCAACAATTAAGATATTGTTTTGTGATAAAATATGGTGTGCTGAAAATGATTTTGCATGTCCAAGATCAATACTAGGTGAATCTATTCCAACTAGATTGAGTTTTTTAGAGGATAAGTATTTTGATGCCAAAGTATCCAATCCAGGATTTTCAGTGAAATAATTTGGTTTTTTTAGATTTTTTTGCCAATCAGTAAAAAAGAATACAGAAGAACCATCAGGAATTCTCTTATTCTTTTTCTCAAATGAGATAATGTCTTTTTTTGTAATTGGTGAATTCTTTGATTTTGGAATTTTGATTAGGATGGCTTTTCCAACCAGTCGATTAACTGGAATTTGGTGTATTTTGATTCCATTTTTAATAAAATGAAAAGGTGCATCAATATGAGTTCCTGTATGGGAACTTAGGAAAAGTAATTCAAGATTGTATCCGTCATCTCTGATATTGGACCAATCAATAAAAACGGGTTTTGGAGAACCTGGAAAACTAGGAATAGATTCAGAGATTGTTAGTGTTAGATCTACGGGTTTCACATCAATACAATAGAATAGTAATTAATCAGTTTTTGAACTATCAAAGGTTAAATAGTGATTGATGAAAATTTTCATGTGCCAACTGCTTATGTTCTATTGAATTCTGATCTTGGATCAGATGAGTCAATAATTAGCGAGGTAAAGCAAATTCTTGCTGAAGAAAAAATATCATATGAGGTTCAAGGTGTATACGGTGTATACGATATTGTCCTCAAACTATCTTCAGATGATGCAGAAAAACTCCGCTCAATTATCACAAATAAAGTCAGAAAGATTAGCAAAGTACAGTCAACTTTGACTATGATGGTAATAGAAGAGCAAGAAAATCTATAATTTTTTAATTGCGTCAACTACCTGAAGGATTTCAGATTCTTTATTAAAAAAGTGAGGGGAGGCTCTAACAATCTTTTTTTCCATTATTTCTCTAACTGCTAAAACAATATTTTGTTTTTCAAGTTTGTCAACTATTTCTTGTGCACCAAAGCCATCAATATTAAAAGATACAATACTTGTTCTATCTTTTGGATCTTCAGGTCCATACAATTTTATGTTTGAGATTTTGGATATTTCTTCTCTGAATAAACTTGACAAGCGAATATTTTTTTCTCTAATATTTTTCATACCAAAGTCTTTGAGATATTTAGCAGATGATTCTAATCCAACAATTCCAACATAGTTTCTAAAACCTGTTTGAAATTTATCTGGCAATTCTTTGTAGGCAAGTTTTTCATTTTCATAAATCATTGCAGACTCACCACCAATTGTTCTAGGCTCTAATAGTTCACTAGATTTTCTACTACAATAAAACAATCCTGTTCCCATTGGACCGCAAAGCCATTTTGATCCATTAAAAGACATAAAGCTGCACTTTATTTTTGATACATCAACATCATCTAGACATCCAATAGTTTGTGCACTATCAATAAAATATGGAATTTTATTGTCTAGAATTTTTCCAACTTCCTCTACAGGTAAAATTGAACCTGTATTGTATAAGGCATGACTGAGTGCAACTAACTTTGTGCTATCATCTATACTTTTTTTTAGTTGCTCCATTTGAAAAAATCCATTATTATCTATAGGCAAATTTCTTATTGTTGTTTTCTCTTTTAGTTTGAGCCATGGATACAAATTAGAATGATGTTCATGTGTCATTCCACGAATTATTATGTTAGAATTGTTTCCATATGATAATCCGTTTGCTACTATATTGATTCCATCAGATGTACTTTGGGTAAGAACAATTTCATCAGGTTGGCAGGAAATTATTTTTGAAATAATTTTTCTAACATTTCGAAGTTTTTCCTCAATAAATGACTGTGATCCCTTTGAGTCAGGACCAATAGAGTTGTAAGTGATTAGAAAATCATTCATTGCTTGAATGCTTTGATTAGGCATAAGAGAAACAGATGCATTATTTAGATAGATTTTATCTGATTTTGGAAAGTCATCTGAAATATCTTTTGAAACTAAATTCATTATTATATCTGTAAAATGCTAAAATGGTGTTGGATAAAAGTCCTGAGCAGGTTTTAGATAATAATTTAATGCATATTAAAAACGAATTTCAAAGTCATGTTCCCAGTATAGTTTTGTGTTCAGAACCATTTCATAAAATGGAATTTCTAGACAGACTAATCAATTCTTTAGAGATTCCAATAATTTTTGTTGATATGGATTTGCTATACACTGGATATGTAGAATCCAAAATGATTCCAAAAAAAGAAAATGTGATATTATTTCATCCCGATAAGAAAAATTGGAAAGAAAAATTATCTGAAATTATTACTAAAATTTCAAAAGATAACTTTCTAGTAATAATTGATTCATTTAATGGAGTCTACAACATGTTTGATGATCTGGAATCAGCTAGATTCATCAATTCTTGCATAATGTTGCTTTCATCAATATCAAGACAGGCAAATTCTTCAGTTCTAGTTACTGCAATGGCTAGAAAGAAAGAGAATGGGGAGTGGGTAATATCTCCTGGAGGAAAGCATGTCATAAAATCAGGCAAAACAGGAGTCTATTTCCTAAAAAAATCCAAAGATGATCTTCTGATTAACGTTATAGAAGAGAATAATAGATTTTCAAAGTTATTTCGGATAGAAAAAAGAATTAATTGATTTTAGCGATCAATTTTCAAACGCCGTTATAAAATTTCAAACGCCGTTATAACATCATATTTTTAGGCAAATTATATTAAGAGCAAATCAAGAATTACTTTTGTTATGCCAGTAGGAATTATTCCAGACATCAGCGAACAAATGTGTATCGGATGCGCACTATGTGTAGAAATCTGTACAACATTGGGACCAGATGTACTTAGAGTAAAACCAGTTGAAGGCTGGAAGAGAGGTAAAGCATTTGTTTTCTACCCAGAAAGATGTATTTCTGATGGTGCATGCATCGGTGTATGCCCAACAAAAGCAATCTTTTGGATGAGACCAATGGACTTTACTGTTGGACAACCAGTTCCACTCTACAAGAACTCAGTCTTCGTCAAAGGTTGGACTGAATTAATCGATTAGATTAGTTCAATCATTTTTAATTTCTTTTTCTTATTTTAAATTTAAACAGCACTTGATGATGCTTCAGAAATTTTTGGTTTTTTCTTTAGCCAAAGCAATGCAGCAATAAACATAATTCCAGGAACTAAGATAATGACTAACATTAATTCATAGTATGTTGTGAGTCTTTGAGCAGGTTTTATGTGATATATTTCATGAGTAGTTTTTTCGGGATTATCATAAACTGCACTAGTAAAATCAACTGATCTTTGTTCTTTACTTTGTACATCACCAAATACTGTAACACTTTCTTCAGCAAAAATAGATGGAGAATGAATTCCTTCTATCCTAATTATAATTGAACCTGAATCACTGAAAACAAAATTTCTGTAATCTCCACCAATCTGACTTATTCCTTCATCACGAAAAATTTCTTTTCCATTTTGAAATATTACAAAATTATATTTCATTTCAGCTAGATTAGAATTTGTTTGTGGATTGTAGAATTGGTATACAAATTGAATTTTTTCATGAGTTTTGATAACTGGTGGATCCCATGTTAAATTAACTTCAATGGCAAGATCAGGGGTATGTTGTAACAAAGGAAAATTTAATTCCTTACCAGTTGCATCATGTGGGTAATCAGGTATTTGTTTTTCAACAATTAAAATTCCATCCATCCATGGATGAATTGTACAATAGTAAGAAAATGTTCCAGATTCTTCAAATTTGTAAGACCAAGATTCTCCTGGAGGTATTCTTTCACTATCAAAAATACCATCAGAGGTTCCAAAATTATCGCTCATCCAACCAAATCTTCCAGAACCTTCACCACTTGTAACAGTATGACCTTCAATATCGTCATTATACCAAGTTATAGTATCACCTATTTTGAGAAACATTTGAGGGGGATCATACCAAACTTCTGCAGGTGTGTTCAATTCAGGATTATAGGCTCCAAATGGAATATCAATAATGTATTCCTCAGCGTCAACAATAGGGATTATGCCTATCAAAAGCGAAAATGAAAAGAGAAATAAAAATTTCATATATTTTTATCATAAAATCAATAATTAAATGAATAAGATTAATTTCAAGAATGGAAAGTGGTTCTCAAGTTATATAATCACTTAAAGTATAATATAACAAATATTAGAAGACGATATTAATAGAAAATAAATTATGAAATACATTGTCGATCACATTTAATCTTGATAAAAAACTAATTTTTTTGGTAATGCTAGTATCAGTGGTTGCATTATCCATTACAGGTTTTCTAAGTTTCAATTATGCAGACCAGATTCTAAAGGATAGAACAGGTGATCAATTAATAGGCGAATCTACTGTACGTGGGGAGACTGTAAGATTACTTTTCGAATCAAGAATTGAACAAAATAATATTCTTGCAAATGACCCAATGATTCAGTTATTGTTAGCAGAAATGAATGGACTTTCTGAAGAAAAAATAAAAGAGAACAGAGAACTTAATCGTAGAGATTTTTTGATTCAAGTTCAGGCATTCCAAGAATTACTTGGATTTTCAATAGGACTTGAAGATGTAAAGATAATTGGTTCTACTGGTAAAGTATACTTTTCACTTGAGCGAATAACAAATGAAGATTATGCAGGTGATCCATTATTTCAAAAAGGTCTGACTTCGTCATTTATTGAGTTCATACCATCTGAAAATGGTAAAAAAATGCTAGTTGTATCTCCAGTCTTTGCTAAAGATAGTAAAAAGGGGGATCCTGCCATTGGTGTAATTATATCTAAAATGAGAACAGCTACATTAGATAACATACTGATTAACAGAAGTGGTTTAGGAGAAACCGGCGAGGTATACATTGTTAATAGTGATTATTTGATGTTATCAGAGTCCAGATTTATAGAAAATGCAGTATTTCAACAAAAAGTTGATTCTTTAGGAGTACAAAAATGTCTAAATGATGGAATAGATTATGTTGGATTTTATACAGATTATAGAGATACACCGATTTATGGTTCATCATATTGTGCAAATGATCTAGGCATAGTTTTGCTTGTGGAAATTGATCAGGCTGAGGTAGAGCAACCCATAGATATTCTGCAAAGTAGAATTTTCCAGACAGGAATTTTAATTACATTAGGAATGGGAGTGGCAGCCTTTGTAATTTCAAAATCTCTTTCAAGACCCATAATTAAATTGAAAAATGCTGCAAATAAAATAGCAAATGGAGATTTTCAAGTTAGAACAAATATTAAAACTAGAGATGAAATTGGAGAGCTTTCTTTTGCATTTGATTCAATGGCAGAGAAGCTTCAAGAATCATTATTTGAGATCAAAGAGAAAGAAGACGTAATTAGACAACAAGAAGATATTTTGTTACAATTTTCTGATCAAAGTGAAAAATATTGTGTAGGAATGATAGATATTATGGATTCTACAAAAATATGTTCAAACCTTTCAGAGACTGAAACTAGTGAATTTTATAATATTTTCATCAATTCTATTGCTGCAATAATTAATAAGTTTGGAGGAGTTGTTGTAAAAAATATCGGGGATGCATTATTGTTCTATTTCTCTTTTGAAAACGAAAATGAGGGAGATACTTTGAAAAAATGTTTAGATTGCTGTTTAGCATTAAGTGATGTCCATGATGGAATAGTAAAGAAATTAGAGAAAATTAATCTTCCAACATTAGATTACAGGATTAGTGCAACATATGGAATTGTGAGAATAGCAAGGGCATCAACATCTTCGGTTAATGATATTTTTGGAAGTACAGTAAATAGATGTGCTAAAATGAACAGAAGTTCTCCTCCCAATGGAGTTATTATTGGAGAAAATTTTTATGATAAAGTAAAAGATTTTGAAGGATACAAATTTGAGAAGATTGAAAGTAAAATAGTTTCAACAGAAGAGGTATACATTGGCTATTCTGTTTCGAGAAATTAATTAGTTTGATTATTTTTTTTAAAACTAAATTTTGATGCCCAACCATTATTTTGTTTTTTATTGGGTTTCTTAGATAGATTATCTAGCATGTCATATGTGATAGTAAAACCATGCCCAACCATAGTTGCATCTTTGGCATAATGTGCTTTATCAGGCACAAATTCGTCTGCTAGGTCTTTGATTTTTTTAGTTTTAAGATCAAATAATCGAATTTTTTTACCATTTTCAAGTTTGATAATTGCATCTCCACTCAAGCCTTGGATTGAAAATGTTTCAAAGAATCGTATACTTCCACCCTTCTTTAGTTCTATTACAGAATCATAAGTAAATTTTCCACCATAAAATAAAATTTCACGGGCTGATAAAATAACATCATCTTCTACATTAAGTACAACAATTGTATCTGCTTCAAGACGAACTGTATTAACTACATTTTCTGCAATAATTTTTCCATTAGGTGCAGAAATATGTGTTCGATGTTCTTGAATTTGAAAAATTCCAACTCTACCTTCAGGATCTTCAACTCTAAACTTTCTACCAAAAATATTTCCTACAACAATATTTCCATTATCAACAATTAATCTAGCACCATTTTCAATTTTATATTTATTCTCTAATGGATTGATAAATTTGAAATCGCCATTTGTAAGATGGATGTTTGTTTGAAATTCTTTTGTCCATGATGGACTTGTAATATTGCCCTGCATAATTATCGGACCATCATAAGTCAGTGTTCCTGCCATAAAATTTCCTTTTATTGATAATGCGCCATTAGCTTTTCTCTCTAATTCGATTTCACCCAAAGTTTTTGAACCAAAAAGTCTTGTTGCAGTAGAATTTGCTCGATTCAATGCTGCTGCCCATTCTTCTGCAGTTTTCATTTCTTTTGATAATTCTTGACCAAGAATCTGATTTTTTCTTCTTACATCACTTTCAGAATCACCAGAATATACTCTAGAATTTTTTATCTTCTCAAAATCAGTTTCTGGATATTTTTTTCCAATTTTTAGATCTTCGTATGCTTGCTTTATCTTGATAAATTGCTCATTTTCTCCACCACGGTCTGAATGATATTGAAGGGCTAATCGTCTAAATGCATCTCTAATTTCTTTCTCAGTAGAGCCTTCAACTATGCCTAAAATATCATAATTACTTTCAACCATGCCTATCTCTTGTGTTTTCCGTTTAATTTTTTCATTGCTTATACTTCTAGTTTTTTACATTATAAAATATCAAGGATGCTTATTTGTTCATATCATATCTTTTAGAAAACCGGTAAAACCATCAGATGGTACTACTTCAATAGATCTTAATTGCCCTAAAAATTCTAATTTTTCTCGTTTATCATAATAATTGAAAGTTCCTTCCTTGTCAGGATATATTGTAATGGTATCTTTCTGTCCAGGTTCCAACAGATCTGTTTGAACATTAAAATCATCAATGTATAATCGATGGTGCTTGTTTCCATGATTTTCAACTGTTAACACGTATGCAAAACTTGTTCTCATGATTAATGTGGGATTATTCTCTTCAGCAGTTCCTAAAATTCCTACAAGAATAGTTTGATCTTCAATATCTTTGAATGCAACAGTTTGTTGAACTTTTTCTGGCCAAAAAATTTCTACATGTCTTACATTTCCTTGTCCAATAACTGCAATAAATGATGCAAAACCAACAATACCAATTACTAATCCAATTAAAACAAAACTTCGATCATTCATTAAGACATCAAATTAGTTGTACTGTTTTATTAATTTTGTAATAATCAAATTATCAAAAACAAGAAAATTTCATGTTGTTTATTATTTTACAATTAAAACAGGAATCTTTGTTTTGTGCATTACATAGTTAGATGTACTACCTAGAAATGCTTCTTTTGCTCCACCCATACCTCGTGCACCAATAACAATCATGTCAAATTTTCCTTTTTGTGCAAAATTGACAATCTCTGATCCAGTGTGGCCGCCCCCAGTTTTGTATTTGAATGTAGCACCGGCTTTTTGGACTCTATTCATTGCAGGACCAATTGCTTTGACTGCTTTATTTTGAGCATCATCTTTCATTTTTTTAGTGTATTTTATTCCTGCAGCAAGCGGTAAATGAAATACATAAAATCCTGTAATCTCAGCACCACTTCCCTTTGCAATTTCAATTGCTCTATCTAGACCACGCATAGCATTTGAAGAGCCATCAAGTGGCACTAGAATTTTTTGGAATTTTGCCATGAATTTATTCGAAAATTATTCAATATAAAAAACAGTGATGATTTTCAATGTTGGTATTATTCATTCTAATAAAATAATGAAAATTCACAGTAAAAGAGAAAAATGAAATGGCATTTTGATGATTTTATTTATGGTTCAATTGATGGAGCTGTAACTACATTTGCAATAGTAGCAAGTATTATGGGTGCTTCTTTACCTGCAGGAATTATACTGATTTTGGGTTTTGCAAATCTGTTTGCTGATGGATTTTCAATGGCAGTATCTAATTATCAGGCATCAAAGGCAAGAAATGAATTTGTTGCAATGAAAAGACGACAAGAAGAATGGGAGATTGAGAATTTAAAAGATGATGAGAGAGAAGAAATTAGAGAGATTTACAAGAAAAAGGGATTCAAAGATGAATTATTAGAAGACGTAGTTAGAATAATCACATCCAGAAAAAAAGTATGGATAGATACTATGATGAAAGAAGAATTAGGTTTAATTGAAGATGAAAAGAATCCAGCTGACAGTGCATTAAGTACATTTGTTGGATTTAATCTTGTAGGATTAATTCCATTGGTTCCATTTATTTTATTTTTTGTAGTTGGAATTGAATTAAATTCTCAGGCATTTATTTATTCGATAATTTCAGTAATGTCAGCATTTTTTTTAGTTGGAATTATTAAAGGAAAAATAGTAAAAAAATCATTAATAAATTCTGGTCTTACCACTTTAATTATTGGAGGTGCAGCAGCAATAGTTGCATATCTTATTGGTTATGGATTACATTTTCTAATTAGTTAGGATATCAAGAACATGTCAGAATTACATAGACATATGGGACTTTTTCATCTTACTATGTATGGAGTAGGATTAATTCTTGGGGCAGGAATCTATGTTTTAATTGGTGAAGCAGCCGGATTTGCAGGAAATTCCATGTGGATTTCGTTTCTTCTTGGTGCAATCGTAGCAATTTTTGCAGGATTAAGTTATGCAGAATTATCAGCTTTATTTCCTAAAGCTGCTGCAGAATATACGTTTGTAAAAAATGCATTTAAAAATAATTTCTTTGGTTTTATTATAGGTTGGTTAACTGCAATTACTTCAATTATTGTTGCAGCTACAGTATCTCTAGGATTTGGCGGATATCTTACACAGTTTGTTGATCTTCCCATTACAATTGGCGCAATATTGTTAATTGGGATTTTGTCAATAGTAAATTTTATAGGAATTAAAGAATCTGCATGGGCAAATACAATATTTGCATTAATTACAGCAGGTGGATTAGTGTTCATTATTTTTCTTGGGTTCATAATTGAGCCTAGTGAGCCAATTGATTATTTTGAGTCACCACATGGATTTACTGGTATTATTCTTGCATTTGTATTGATTTTCTTTGCTTTCATTGGATTTGAAGATATGGCTAATGTAGCTGAAGAAGTTAGGAGACCACACAAAATAATTCCAAGGGCAATAATTTTATCAGTTGTAATTACAGGTGTTATCTACATTTTAGTTTCATTATCAGCAATTCGACTTCTAAACTGGGAGGATTTAGCGGCATCATCAGCACCACTTGCAGATGTAGCTCATTCAGCAGTAGGAATAAACGGAAGTATTGCTTTGTCATTAATTGCATTATTTGCTACTGCAAGTACAGTTTTAATTACATTGGTGGCTGGGGCGCGAATAATGTATGGAATGGCAAATAGTGATTCTTTACCTAAGTTTTTAGCTAGAATTCATCCTAAAACCAAGACACCATGGATTGCAGTTGTTGCAATTTTGGTGACTTCAGTTGGATTTACATTTGTTGGAGATATTGTAATTGTTGCAAATATTGTTGTTTTTGCGGTAGTGATCACATTTGCAGTAATTAATCTTTCAGTAATTGTACTACGATATACAGAGCCAAAATTAGAGAGACCATTTAAAGTTCCAGTGAATATTGGAAAATTTCCAATTTTGCCATTATTTGGATTTGGAACTACAGTATACATGACATTACAATTTGAAGTTGAAGTTGCATTAGTTGGAATAATTATAATTGGAATAGGTTCAATATTGTATTTTATTTTTAAAAAACAAAATATAATTTTAGATAAATAATTATTTTTTTGATTTTACAAGTGCTATTGATGCAATAATAATTGCTATAACTCCAATTCCAATATATCCCATATCCATTTGTTTTGATTCTTCTAAAGAATTTACTTTCTCCTTTAGATCATTAATTTCTGCAATTAATGATGTATGACCATCAATAATTTGCGTTAGAGTTAGATCAGATGGTTGAGGAAATTCTATCCATTCTCTTTCTTCTACCTTTGGTGGATGCATTGATAGACTAATTGGAGTGTCATTAATTGTCCCCAATATGTTAGCCTGATAGAATCCAGAAATAGTAGGATTTACAAAAGCATAGTATTTTCCAGGAATATTATGATCCGGGGACAGAGGAAGAATTATGCTTTCATCTTTGTATATTAGCTGGATTTTTACTGTACTTTTTAATCCAGTAATTCCATTTTCAAATACTTGTTCTTCAAGTTCCAATCCAGGTTCAAGTGGATTAACATAGAATTCAATAGCATTAGTCTCACCAGAAACAACTGGCTCATTCATCCAACCAATTTCTACTCTGTATTCACCAACTGAATCAACTGTATGTGCAAAAGCAATTCCAATTAATCCTGGTACAAGTATCAAAATTAAAAACATAAAATAAAATTTCAATACTAAAAAAAGTTAAAATGATTTTAAAAAGGTTATAGTTACTTTCATCATTTGAAGTTAATATCAGGCATCTGCATACATTGAAACTTCCCAAGCAGTAGGAGTTTGTGCAAATGCAGTATATTCTTTATTTTTTAATTCACAATATATATCAATAAAATCTTTTGTGAAAATTTCTTCGAGGAAACCAGAATCACTTTGTAATGAATTTAATGCACCTTTTAATGAAACAGGAAGAGAACCAATTTTATACTCTCTTTTCTTTTCTGCAGAAAGCTTGTATACATTTTCTTCAACTGGATCTCCTGGATCAATTTTATTTTTAATGCCATCCAATCCAGCTAATAACAAAGCAGCTTCAAGTAGATAGATATTTGCAGTTGGATCAGGGACACGATATTCTATTCTTTTACTTTTTTCTTGATTTCGATAATACATAGGTACACGTATTGCAGCAGAACGGTTTCCCATTCCCCAACAAACATTTACAGGAGCCTCAAAGCCAGGAACAAGACGTTTGTATGAGTTTGTTGTTGGATTTGTAATTGCGCATAATGCTGATGCATGTTCTAAGATTCCCCCTACATAATACCGACCTAGTTGACTTAGTTGAGCAACTTCATCATTTGGATCAAACATGACATTGATTTTATCATTCCATAAACTTTGATGGGTATGCATTGCTGATGCATTATCACCAAAAATAGGTTTTGGCATAAATGTAGCAACTTTGTTTTTTCGTTTCGCTTTAACTTTAACAATATTTTTGACTGCAACAACACTATCTGCCATTTTAATCATTTCATCATAAACTAGATTGATTTCACATTGACCAGACGTTGCAACTTCATGATGTTCAGCCTCTATTTTAATACCAAAATGATTGTATAGATCTTCACAAATGTCTTTTCTAAATGTTTCAAGTGTATCTTTTGGTTGAGCTGGATAATATCCTTCTTTTAGATTAATTGCAGTACTTACATTACCTTTAGCCCAAGGAGATTCTTTTGATTCAATAGAATATCCTGAACCACCATAAGACTGAGTTGCTCCATATGGAGACGGATAGACGTTAATAGTATCAAAAACAAAAAATTCAATCTCAGGTCCCCAATTAGTATGAGTCAAACCAAATTCTTTGAGTTTTTTAGAGGCTTTTTGAGCAATTCCCCTAGAATCACGATTATATCTAATCTCATCTACAGAATTTCCTTCATACAAATCACAATAGAAGACAGCATTTTTTCTGTTTCCTTGATCATAATCACTTGGTAGAATTCTAAATGAATCAGGATCTGGTTTTAAGATCATATCTGATTTATTAACAGATTTGAACCCAACGATTGAGCTTGCATCAAGTTTTTCTAAACCATTTTCAAAACTATTTTTATCAATTGCATAACTTGGCATTCCAAGTCGATGTAATTCTCCAAAAATATCTACAAACCATAAATTAACAAAAGTAATGTTTTCTGCCTGAATTTTTTTTAGGGCAGCATCTGCATCCATTACAATACTTTAAAATCACTTTACTAATAATAGTTAGTAAAGCAGAATTGTCAATATAGTCATGTAAAGTTTTTAGGATTCTGGATAATCTTCGATTGGATTTGTTTTTTTGAAATTCTTTAATTCATCTTCAAAGAAGAATTTATCAGTTAGCGCAGGTTTTAGATCATCTAACCAAATGGCATTCTCGTCATACTTTGCAAAAAATGGAACTTGAACCCAATTTGGATTTCTTCCTTGTAAGAATCGTAGAACAATGACTTTTTGATCTTGAAGATCTGCTGTTCCAATAACATGGACTTTTCCAGGAGTTGCAGACATACTTGGTCCCCGAACAGTTCTTGCTAATCCACTAACAGATGAATATGCTTTTCTAAATATTTCATATGCCTTGACTAGAGGAACACCAAAATAATGTTGAGCTCCTGTATCCCTTACTACAAACATGTAATATGGAATACATCCTAACTGAACTTGTTTTGTCCACATTTTTGCCCACATATCTGCATCGTCATTGATATGTGCCAATAGTGGAGATTGTGTTCTAATTTGAGCACCTGTTGATCTTACTGCATTAATTGCATCAACAACAGCACTTGTAGATAATTCGTTTAGATGATTAAAGTGAGCCATAAATGCAAGATGTAATCCGTTTTTAGTTATTTTTCTAAATACGTCTAACATTTCTTGAGAGTCGGAGTCTGTCAAAAATTTGTAAGGCCAGTATGAAAGAGATTTTGTTCCAATTCTAATTGTTTTAAGATTTGGTAGTTTTGCATCAATTAAGATATCAACATATTTTGAAAACATTTTTGCTTTCATGATCATTGGATCTCCGCCAGTAAATAGAACATCAGAAATTTCTGGATGTTCTCTGATATATTGAACAAGTTGATCACCTTCTTTCATAGCAAACTTCATTTCATCCATTCCAACAAATTGTGGCCACCTAAAACAAAAGCTACAATATGCATGACATGTTTGACTTTGGCTAGGGAAAAATAGACATGTTTCATTGTATTTGTGCTGCATTCCAAATAATTTGGTTCCATCTTTTAGCATTGGGACATTGAGTTCCATTTGACCTGCAGGATGTGGATTTAGTTGAAGTCGGATTTCATTTGCAATTGATGCAATTTCTTTTTTATCTGCATTATTTTTTAGTGCAGTTGCCATTCTATCATAATGATCTGGTTTTAGCATTCCTTTTTGAGGAAATGTCAAAACATACATTGGATCATTTGGAATATTGTTCCAATCAATGAGTTGCTCTACAACATAGTTGTTTGCCTTAAATGGTAATACATTACCAACAACTTCCATCTCAAATTGAGTTTCCTCAGAAAGTTTCTGAATTTGTGGAATTTGGCGGAAATTTGATAAAGTATATGATTTTAGTGATGGAGAGTCATCCCATACAGTTGCTTGATAGGTCATTCAGTAAATAATGCAGATGCCCTTGTTAAAGGTTACACATATTTTTTATATAATTTAACATCAAAAGTGATTTTTTTATTTAAAAAATGTAAAGTTTCTTAACCTTTGTATTTGTGATCGTTACTTAGTGAAATAGAATGGCAGAAGAAGTGTTAGATGTAGTTTCAGATCAAGTTAGTAAGTTTGATGCACTACCAGAGCTTATTGCATCATCTCCATCACTACAAATTGCACTAACTGTATTGATTGTAGGAATAATTGGAATTATCATTGCATATAGAAGTTTTGCAAACTGGACAGAAAAACAAAAGTTTTCCTATACCAGACCACATTTTGCACGATTTATACGTGTAGGAGTTTTACCTTTCTTTGCGATAGCCTTAGTTTCTTCTACAAATGTGTATATTCAAACTACAGAATTATTTAATGACTCAGAACAGACTGTTGAAGAATTTAATGCTTCTGAGACATTTGCAAAAACACTCAATACAATCAATATTTTAGTAATTGGTTATTCAATAGCACATTTAATTCCAATTTTTCTTGATAAATTAGAAAAATCTAATCTTGAAAAGGAGGATTATCTGAATTGGAAAGAACTACGTGGTTTTAAAGATGATAAAGATGATTTGTTTCATAAATTATTTAAATGGATTCCACCAAAACATCCACCCGACGGATTAGATGAATCAGAATTTCAAAAATTATTAGAAACATCTGATGGTATAAGAAAGCTTGAGTCTCTTCGTACCAAGAAGGGATACCCAATTGGAGCATTTGAAAATTTAGTAAAGAATCCATTTGAAAAATTCAAAGAATCGGAGAGAAGAAAATACAATGAGTATTACAATTCATGTATAACTGGAAATAATGAATCTGGAAAAAAATTACTCCCAGGTAAAGATCCTGAAGAAATATATCAAATTGATATGTGGAGAGAAGAAAAAAGACTTAATCATTATGATACAATAATTCCGGGGGGGCGTCCAGCAGGATATGCTGAAAGAAAAAGAAAAGATCTTCCTAAATCATATAAACAAATTCTTCCAATTGGAATATTTGTTGCAGTTGTTTTAGGAATTGTTAGTTGGTGGGGTGTAGATCTTTTTGTATTAGCTACTGCAACTGGTGGATTTGCCATAGGTGTTGGTCTTGCATTACAAGAAACAATGCAGAATTATTTTGCTTACATAATGATTAGAAAAGATAAGATCTTTGTTGAAGGAGATAGAATTCAATTAGAAACTAGTTTTAATGGATATGTTCATAAAATTACTCCCAGGGTAACCTATATCAGGCATGCTCTAAATGAGTCATATGCAGTAATTCCTACAAGGAATTTGGTAAATTCTCAAATAATTAACTATTCAAAAGAACTCAAAACTGTTCCTGCAATTGTAAAAGTAGGAGTATCATATTTGAACAATCCAAAGCAAGTTGCAGCAGTTCTTGTAAAAATTGGAAAAAGAGCCATGAAAGAAATAGTTGATGAAAGAGGAAAACACATGGTAGTACAAAATAAATGTCCATATTTAGATCAAAACCTACCAAGTTGTGGATGTGATAAAGAAATTTTAGAAGATTTGAATCAGCCAGTTGTGAGATTTAACCAATTTAATGATTCATCTCTTGATTTTGCATTATGGGTTTATGTGACAGATTATGGTGCACAGTTCAAAGTACAAACAGAAATGAGAATGATGATGTATGAAGAGTTTAAGAGATACGATATTAGAATTCCATGGCCAATTAGAACTGTTTACCAAGGAGATGAAAAGAGAGAAGCCAAAGAAATTGATAGTTTAGATGATCTTAGAAACAAAGTAATAGATGAGTTTGGAGTGGGTGATCTCTCTAAAGGCGGAGACGATTAGTTTTCTCAAAACTTAAGAATCCCATCAAATCACATTTCTTTGTTGAGTAATTTATCAGTGATATCTGGAAAACCATCTGAAAAATTAGCTAAAAGTTTAGCAAAAAGAATCAAGGCGAATCTTGTTAAATCAGAGATCAGAATATTTCCAGATGGGGAAAGTAAGATTACACTATCGGGTAAATTATCAAAAAAGAGATCAATAATTGTTCAATCAATTTATCCTCCAGTAGATACTAATTTACTTCATGCATTATCACTAATTTCAAAAGCCAAAGAAATATCATCACAGGTTATTGCCGTGATTCCGTATATGGGATATGCTAGACAAGATAGAGAATTTTTACCAGGCGAGATTATCACAATGAAAGTTCTGGGGAAGTTGTTTGCAGCTGCAGGTGCATCAAAGATAGTTGTAGTTGATATTCATAGTCAAATTGGCCTCAAATACTTCTCAATTAAAACAAAAAATGTATCTGCAGTTCCTGATTTGGTGGCATATTTCAAAAAAATGAGCCTGAAAAACCCTATTGTGGTTTCTCCAGATCAAGGAGGAAAAGATAGAGCAAAAGAATTTGCATTAAAATTTAATTCAGAATATATTGCACTTGAAAAAAACAGAGACAGAAAAACAGGTAAAGTAAAAATTAAAACAAAATACATCGATAAAGTTTCAGGAAGAGATGTAATTTTGGTCGATGATATGATAAGTACTGGAGGAAGTATTATCAAAGCAACAGAATTTCTAAAAAAACAAAAATGCAATCGAGTTTATGTTGCATGTACACATGCACTATTGATGAACAATGCGGAAGGAAAAATTAAGAAATCAGGAGTAACAAGAATTGTTAGTGCAAATACAATTCCAAATAAAACATCATTAGTTGATGTTTCTAATACAATTGCAAAGGCAATACTGTAATGCCAGAAAGTTTTTTTGTTTTATCAAAAGATAATTTAGAACTTGCAATAGATGAAATTACTGCTATAGCAAAAATGTATGATAGGTTTTCAAAAATAAAGGTATTATCTAATTTAGTTATTGTTCAGTCAAAAATAAATTGGACTGTAATTTCAAAACGTGCTTCTTTTGTAAAAATCTCAGGACAGATATTACGAAAAATGTCAGGATTATTTTTAGATGAAGAAAATTTTGAAGTGTTAAAAAATGCACAAACTTTTGTTTGTAGAATAATTAATTTATCTTCAAACCAGTTCAATGTTCCAGAATTAGAAAACTCAATGGGTGATATGATATCAAAATTTTCTCATGCAAAAGTTGAACTTGAGGATCCAGATATCACAGTATATCTGATATTTACTAATGAAGAAAATTTTTTTGGGTTTTCAAAAAAAGAAGTCAATAAACATATTCCTAAAAAAATCAAAAATCATCCTCATGAACTAGATAGAAAAATGACTAGATTGATGCTCAACCTTGTTGGGTTAAAGGAGGGGGAAACAGTTTGCGATCCATTTTGTGGAACAGGAACTACCCTTCTGGAGGCTGAATCGATGGGAATTCATGCAATAGGTATAGATTTTGATGAAAAAATGTGTAAAATCTCAAGGGAAAATCTCAAGGCAAATCAATACAAATCAGAGGTAATAAATTCAGATTTTCAAGAAATGGTAAAAATTTCTGAAAAATTTGATGGAATTGTTACAGATTTGCCATATGGAAGGGCATCAAAAGTTTCTGATAATCCTGAGAAAATAATAAAAAAATTCTTTACAATAATACCAAAGAAAAAGAAATTAGCAGTCATGTACAAAAAAGAACTAGGACAGAATTTAAAATTAAAAGGATTAAAAAAATATGAAATCTATAGGCATAAAAGCTTGACTAGGACAATTTTGATAAAATGAAACTTGTATTTTTGGGAACTTCAGCTGCGCAGCCCACTGAAAATAGAGGATTGTCATGTATTTGTTTAGAAAGAGATGGAGAAATTCTAATGTTTGATGCTGGAGAAGCTGCACAGATTTCTTATATGAAATCAGGTTTGGGTTGGAATAAAAAAATGACAATTTTTGTTACACATCTTCATGGTGATCATTGTGTTGGAATTTTAGGATTATTACAAACTATGTCTATGCAAAAAAGAACTGAGAAATTAGAAATTTTTGGTCCACATGGAATTGAAGAATTTATTGCTGCAAATATCAAAGTACTAAATTTTGGATTAACATTTCCAGTTTTGATTAATATAATTAAAGAAGGAAAAATTTTAGAGAATAGTAAATATTCAATGTATGTATGCAAAGCTAATCACTCAGTTACTGCATTTTCATATCTATTTGTAGAGAAAGATAAGCCAGGAAGATTTAATGTTGAAAAAGCAAAAGAGTTGGGAATACCTGAAGGGGAATTATGGAATAAATTACAAAGTGGTGAGAGTATAATAATAGAAGGGAAGGAAATATTATCTCAAGAAGTATTAGGTGAAAAACGTCCTGGCAAAAAAATAGGAATTTCAGGAGATACCATGCCTACTAAAGAATTAGAAGAATTTTTTTCAAAATGTGATTATTTGGTTTTTGATTCAACATTTTTAGATGAAGAAAAACAAAAGGCTCAAGATACTTCACATTCAACAGCTAAACAAGCTGCAACATTAGCAAAGAATGCAAATGTCAAGAATTTGATTTTAACACATTTTTCTGCAAGGTATAAAGATGAAGTTGGTCATTTACAAGAAGCTCAAGAAATTCATAATTCAGTAGTTACTGCTAAAGATCTTTTAGAATTAGAGATTAAATGAATATGTTTGATTCTATAAGGGAACAGGTTAAAGATTTCAGAAAAATTGTATTTGTTACTGGTGCTGGAATTTCTCAAGAAAGTGGAATTCCAACTTTTAGAGGAAAGGATGGTTTATGGAGAAATTATGACGCTATGCAATTAGCAACAATAGATGCATTTTATCAAAACCCAAAATTAGTATGGGAATGGTATAATGAAAGAAGAAAGAATATCATAGCTGCAGAGCCTAATTTTGGACATATAGCAATTGCAGAATTAGAAAAATATGCTGATGTAGTAGTAGTTACGCAAAATATTGATGGTCTTCATCAAAAATCAGGAAGTTCCAGAGTGTTAGAATTACATGGTAGTATTCTTAAAATCAAATGTACAGTTTGTGATTTTAGAGAAGAAATACTAACTGAATTTTCTGAGAATCCTCCCTATTGCAAATGTGGTAATTTACTTAGACCAGAAGTAGTTTGGTTTGGGGAACCGCTACCACAAGATGTCTGGCAAGAATCAATTAAACATATCAATCAATGTGATCTAATGGTTATTGCAGGAACATCCTTAGTTGTATCTCCAGCAAATATACTTCCAACATATGCAAAACAAAATAATGCATTTCTAATTGAAGTCAATCCTGAAGATACCGAAATGTCATCAGGAATGGATTTAGTGATTAGAGATACTAGTGCATTTGCACTACCAAAATTTCTATCATTGTTTAAAGAAAAATAATCAGGATTGTGAGAACATTCCATTTATTTTTGAATCTGAATTATCGCCAGGATTAAAAACTGAAGAAGTTACGATGCCATACTCTTGATGATCAACAACCATGTCAACATAATAGGGAGTACCTGAAGCATCATTTACAATTGTTTCAAACATTGATGTGTAAAATGTTCCTGAAAAAATTTCTTTATTATCTGTTCTAATTTTTACATTTACACTAGTTGTTTTTCCACTTGAATCAGAATATTGAAGTAGAATATCATTATCTGATTCATGCATTGTTGATAATGACAATGTCTCATAGATTATGGGATTAGTATTTTGAGAAACTGGGTTTGTACTAGATGATACTTCAGTTGATTCAGTCGGAAATTCAGATTTGGGGTTATCTGCAAAAATATTTTTAACAGCTTTTAGTGGATCAAAGTTTGAAATTTCTTCACTTATTGTTTTTTGTGAAGATTCTTTTGTATCAATAATTTGATCACTTATTTTTCCACCAACTTCACTTATTTCATTAGATACGCTTTTGCTAGTTTTATCTACAATATTATCAATTGAATCATCAAGTCTTTTCTCTACGGAATCTGTAGTTTTAGCACCAATATTGGATACATCCTGCTTTAGAGAATCAAAAACTGAGGCAGAGGTTGAAGGGAATAAAATATCGATTTCATTTGAGAAAATCATGCCTGCAAGAATAACTATTCCCGCAATTATGCCTAATTTAATGAACATGTCATAAAGTTCTAAAAAACAGATTTTACATTCAAACTAAAAAAAATAGTCAGTTATGATTGAATTTTCTTAACTAATCATTACCAAATGATATCCATTCAATAATTCGGTCAATATTTGGTGAAGAAATAACCACTTTAATCGGGCCAAGTGGAGATTCTTCTGCTTCTTCACAAATTGCTATTTTTTCAACAAAGGCTGCCTGTTTATTCAGATAAAACCATGTGGAATTATCTAATAGATTTTTTTCAAGATATCGTCTATAGGTTTTCTGAGAACGTTTAGAATGAATTGTTTCATAGATTTTTTCAAATGATCTCAAATCTTTTGATACTGCATTGACAGAATAGTTTTGAACTTCTATTTTTGAGAATGGAAAAATATTTGAGATGGCTTTATGGATTTTTTGAGAATCCTCAGAAGGATTAATTGATGAAAACATTTCAATTTTACACCTAATGTCAGGTATTTTCATTTTATCCAGCTTTGAATAATTTTATACGCATTTTCAATTAATTGTTCTTTGGTCAAATCAATATTTGTTATTGCATAATCAGATAATGCAATTGAATTGCTGATGCCAATTCCTAATTCACGATTATCTCGTTCCTCAAAATGTTCTTTTGTTTGTGGATCGTCTGTTCTTCCTCTTTTTTGTAAAAAATCAAATCTACGATCTGTTGATGCATGAATTGCTAGTAATTTGACAATTCCAAATTTTCTTAGTACTTCGATCTCATCATTAGATCTTACACCATCTATTAAGATTACATTTGCAGATGATGATTCTATTTCTGGTTTAATCAATTCAGCAATTGCTCCAGGACCATTTTTTTCTCTTAATTCAAGCATTAGCTTTCCAAGATTTGAACGAGTTGCCTCAATGTTTCTTTTTTTGGCTTCATTTCTTACTGCATTTCCCATATTGACAATATCATATCCTTTTGACTTTAGACCATCAGCAATGGTGGATTTTCCAGCTCCTGGCATGCCTGTTAAGCATACAATAAGTTTTGTCATAATATAGAAAAAAAACTCAGGTCTATGAAGCTACCGGAAATTATTATAAAGATTATTCAAAGAATGTTATGATGCGTGTTTTTGTAGCAGTTGAAATAACAAATAATGATGTAATCAAATCTATTGAAGAATTTCAATTCAAAATGAATATTGGTGCAAAATCAGTAGAACCAAAAAACTTTCATTTTACATTACAGTTTTTAGGTGAAATTTCAGATGATGTCTCAGAGAAAATTATTTTGGCTCTTAGAAAGATAGAATTTTCCAATTTTAAAGTGAATTTAAGAGGAGTTGGAGCATTTCCTAAGCCAAAATTTCCAAGAGTGGTTTGGATTGGTACAGATACTGAGGGAGGAAATAGATTAGTTGCATTATCAAAAGAGGTTGGAAAAACATTAGAACCCTTGGGATTTCATCAAGATAAACCATTCAAACCTCATATGACAGTATTTAGGATTAAAAAGAAGATTGAAGATATTACTGAGGAGTTGGAAAAACAAAAAGAATTGAATTTTGGAATTCAAGAAATTACTAGTATAAAATTGAAAAAAAGTGAGCTAACTCCAAAGGGACCAATTTATTCTGATTTAGAGGTGATACCAGCTAGATGAAAAAAATAATTTCAAAAATAGAGAAATTAGTTGTTCCTTCCACATCATTAGAAAAAGATAAACAGGAAACTGCAGAACTAGCTTTTAATTTAGTGAAAAATGAAATTAAAAAATTCTCAGAAGTAATTGGAATAGAATTTGGAGGCTCGTACGCAAAAGGAACATGGTTAAAACAAGACGCTGATGTAGACATTTTTGTTAGATTTAAAAAATCTGTTTCAGATGATAAATTTGAGAAAATTTCTAGGAAAATAGGATTTGAATCATTAAAAAAATATTCTCCTTATGTTCGATATTCTGAGCATCCATATGTTGAGGCAAAAATTAAAAATACAAAGATAAATGTTGTTCCATTTTTTGATGTCAAAACAGGTCAATGGAAAAGTTCTGCTGATAGAAGTCCATTTCATACAAAATTTATGAAAAAATCATTAACAGATAAAATGAAAAATGAGGTTAGAATTCTAAAAACATTTCTTAAAGCCAATGAAATTTATGGTGCTGAAATTGCAAAGCAGGGTTTTAGTGGATATGTATCTGAAGTATTGATATTACATTATGGAAGTTTTGAAAATGTAATAAAAACAATTTCAAAAATTAAAGAAAATCAAAACATTGGGAATGCAAAAAAGAAGTTTGACACATCAATTGTAATAATGGATCCTATAGATAACAATAGGAATTTAGCTGCAGCAATTTCAGATGAGAATATTGGGAAATTTATCCTTGCTGCAAGAGCATTTAAAGAAAAAGCTAAACTAGAATTTTTTAAGAAAAGAAGTATTAGAATTTCAAAAAAACATTGGGAAAATTTGTTAGTTGTAAAATTTAATTTTAAGAAAAGAAGTCCAGATATTATCTGGGGTCAGATTAAAAGAGCCTCAACTTCCTTATCAACACAGTTAGAATTAGGAGGTTTTCGAGTATTACGTAGTAATTCCTTTACTGATCAAGAAAATGACGCCTATTTGTTCTTCTTTTTAGAATCAATGAAAATATCGCCAACCTACATAAAAAATGGTCCAGAATTTTTCAGAGAAGAAGATTCTAAGAGTTTTGTTAGTAAAAATATGAAAAATTCTGAACTAATGTGGATAGGAAAAAATAAAAAAATTATTTCATTAGAGAAAAGAACGTTTCCTGATGCAAGCAAATTTTTAACAAATTTTCTGAAGAATAATCTTAAAACAGGAATCCCAAACGGTATTCAATCTGATTTAAAACGTGGTTTTGTCATTTCTGTTGGAAGTAAAAATTTAAGCAAATCAATTAAAGAGGTAGCAAATAAATTGATTTCAACTGATGCAACAATCCTTTATTTCAATTAAGAAACTTACCAATGAACCATACTCTAAAATTCTGGGATATCCTAAATCAACTAAAAGTCAGATCAAGTCAAGAATCAAAGAGCTAGAAAAATTAAAAATCAAATCAATATCATTTACAGGTCCAACTACTATTGAAAATTTGAAAATTTTAGGTAAAGGGTATGTGGGAGTTGTGGTTTTAGCAAAAAAAAATAGTAAATTAGTTGCATTAAAAATTAGAAGGACAGATTCTCAGAGAAAAGAAATGAGCAATGAAGCAAAATTACTAAATTTAGTTAATCAGGTAAAAGTTGGTCCAAAAATGATAGCATTTTCAAAAAATTTTGTTGTAATGGAATACCTTGAAGGAGTAAAAATAAGTCAGTGGATAAACACACTACAAGGATCTGGCAGTGTAAAAAAATTTAAAAATACACTAAAAAAAATTTTAGAAGATTGTTATAGATTAGATGAGATAGGTTTTGATCATGGAGAACTAAGTAATATATCAAAACACGTTATTGTTGGAAAAACTAATTCTACAATAATTGATTTTGAGAGTTCAAGCACAAATAGAAGACCATCAAATGTAACATCAATTACTCAAGCATTTTTTATTGGATCTGGAATTGCAAAAAAAGCCCAAAAATTATACAAAAATCCATCAAAAAATGAAATCATCAAAGCCTTACAACTATACAAGCAAGAGAAAACAAGGGAAAATTTTGATTATCTTTTGAAAATTTTAAAACTCTAATGGGATCGGTAGACTTGGAACTTGTTAAGTGATAATTTTGATGCCAAATAGGCTGAAACAGATTTTAATGAAAACATGAAAAAGACTACCCTTGAGGAAATTTTTTAAAAAATTTACAGGAGACAGTACACGTGGCAATTTATGTAAGAATTGTGGACATGAAGAAATCCTCCATCATTTGAAAGTGTTGAAAAATGATCAACCTTACAATAATCCAGCAATACGAGCAAACTGTAAAGAATGTAAGTGTACTCAATTCACTGAGATTTGAACTGTTATAGAAATTATTAAAATTAAGTTGTATGGGACCGGCAGGATTTGAACCTGCGACCACTAGTCCCCCAGACTAGTATCATACCAAGCTAGACTACGATCCCTCATCACTGAGGCACAAAATGAAATTATTAAATCGTCGTATTGAATGAGAATAATTATGAAGATTTGTAATATTTGTCATAAGATTTCTGCAACGGATCAAGATCATCTTGATTGTATCCAAAAAAGAAGTATCGAATTAGAAGATGAAAATTTTAAAAATCAAATTCCTGAAAAGTTGAATTTATCAAAAGACAATCAAGCCTTAGGAGTTGAAGTTAGAGCAATTTTAGAACATCTTACAAAAGAAAAAGACGAAGAGTCATAACCAATTACTTAATCTCTCTTTTTCAAATTGTTGTTTTTTAACAAGATTATCTTTATTAGATTCTGTTAGATTTGTTGTTGGTTTTGGATTTGAAAACATATCAACTTCAATTACTGAGGCTGTGTCTCTACCTGATTCTAAGAAACAACCGCCTTTACCATCAAAATATACTTGTTCTTCCTTTGAGAGAATTTTAGAAATTATGTTTTTTGCAACGATAATTCCTTCACCCTCTGCAAAAATTCCAGCTTTTGGAACTGCCATTGATTCAGTTACAGGTAAACTTGTTACATCACCTATAGCAAAAACATTTTCAAACTTTGTTTTACAATCTCGATTAATTAGGATAAACCCTGATTCTTTTGCTAAACCTGAATCATAGATAACATTTGGAGCAATATGAGGTGGAATTGCTAACAATAGATCAAAATCAGTTTCAGAATCTTCAAAAATTAATTTGTGTGGTTCGACAGATTTTATTTTTGAAGAGTTATGGAAAGTAATTTGTTCAGAATTTACTAATTCAAGAATTTTCTTACTAACTTCAGGTCCAGCTGCTGGCAATGTAATTGGTGCAGGACTATAGAAATCAATTTGAATTGAATCACGAACACCACGTTTTCTTAGCATGGCATTAATAAGTAAACTAGCCTCAAATGGCGCTGGAGGGCATTTGTAGGGCATCCCCATTATCGAGATAGCTATTTTTCCAGATTTTATCGACATTAGTTTTTCATGAATTTGTGATAGATGATCATGATCATATAGATTGAATCCATTTTCTTTAAGGCCAGGTATTTTTTCAGGTGCTAAAACAGCTCCCATTGATATTATTAGATAATCATAAGAAATTGTTTGGGAAGTTGTTTTGACATTTTTGGTTTTAGGATCAATTGATAATATTTCTTCTTTAATGAAAGTTATTTCTTTTTTTCCTAAATTATTTAGAGAGCCAACTGAGTTTTCAAAAGTTCGTGTACCATTAATTATCCATAATTTTGCAAATCCAACCATAAACCAGTCTTTTTTATCAATTATTGTTATTTTTAATTGAGAAGAATCTAATGAACTTCGTAATTCATTAGCAGAAGCAAGTCCTCCAAAACCACCTCCTAAAATTACAACATGTGGAATATTTGTCAACTTAACGTTCTTGTGTAGTTGGTCTTATCAAAATTTCATTTACATTGACATGTGAAGGTGAATCAACTGCATATAATATTGCATTTGCTATATCTTCTGCTTGCAATGCTTCCATTTTTTTTGCATTTTCAATAAATCCTTGTAGAGATTCATCTGTGATTGTATCATTTAGTTCTGTTGCAACTACTCCAGGTTCAATGCTGGTAACTCTAATGTTTGATCTGACGCTAAATTCTTGTCTTAGTCCTTCACTAAATGCAGCAACTGCATGTTTAGTTGCACAATAAACACTTCCAGCTGGAAAAACAATTCTACCAGCTACTGATGAGAGATTTACTATATGACCAGATTTTTTCTCTTTCATATGATTGATTACTGAACCTGTGGAGTATAGAACTCCTTTAATGTTAACATCAATCATTCTATCCCATTCATCTACCTTGAGGTTTTTGAAAAAACTCAAAGGCATTAATCCAGCATTATTTACAAGAATATCAATTGTGCCCCATTTATCCAAGACAGCCTTGGCAAAATTATCACATTCTTCTCTTTTAGTTACATCTAATTTTTGATAAAATACTTCGCCACCGTTATCGGTAATTTTTTTTGCTAGTTCTTCTAATCTGTCAACTCGTCTTGCACCAATTGCAACCTTTGCTCCTGCTTTAGATAATGTAAGTGCAGTAGCAAATCCTATACCGCTACTTGCTCCAGTAATTATTGCAACTTTATCTTTAATCAATCAAATCACTAAAAGAGTTTCAATTAATTCATCGTAAAAATGTTTAGATAAATTTTAGAATCTCTAACAAGGTTATTAAAAGAAAAATGATTACTTAAGTTGTGAAATCTGAAAAATGTGCTTATTGTGGTGATTTAACTGATTTACCTTTTCAATGTAATTATTGCAAAGATCCATTTTGTTCAGAACATAGACTTCCAGAGGAACATAGGTGTGTAAAACTTAGCCAAATTAGAGCAAGAAGATTTGGAGAGAAAAAAGTAATTCGAGATGGAGGAAGAAACAGACCAAATATTCTTAAACGACTTTTTGGTAGATTTTAAAATCAGTAAGGGCTTTTGTCTGGTGATATTTTTGCACGTCTTCCCTGATAAATCAGAGCAATTGCAAGAGCAAACATGACCATTGCAGTTAATGGAAAATTTTGTGGTGCAGGTAACACAAACCAATAGTAAATTCCAAATCCAATCGATACAATTGCTTGTGTCCAAAGTTTTACCCATTTTGGGGCTTTGATTAATCTGCTAATTGCTTCAACAATAAAAATTCCAATTACTGGATAAATTGTGTAAAAAAGGAAATCAATTACATCAACTCCAGTATGGGACATGATAGACTACTTTGTTGGTGTAATTTTTATCTAATCTTCCCAGCGTACCTTGGTTGCAATATTTTTAGAAATTAGTGCCTGAGCATTTTCGTATGGGATTGTAGCAATATCTTCAGTTTTGAAAGGACCGTATTTTTCCAGATCTGCGCCTACAATTTCATCTATTTCTTTGAGAAATCTTACAACAATTTTTTTTGTTTTATGATTTTGTGATAAGGATTCAAGAAATTTTGATTTACCATTAATTGTAGCTGAGAGAATCATTTCAATTCGTTCTTTTTGTTCTTCTTGAGAATCTAGAATGTATTTTTCTTCATCTAAAAGAAATCCTATTTCATAATCAGAAGATTTAGAGATTTTGTCCAGTCTAATTTGAATTAGTAATGAAGTTAATTCAGTTGCCATTTCTATCATAGTATCTTTAATCTTGCTTTCTACTCCATCAAATTCTTGTTTTCTTAAATTTCCAATAAAATCGGCAAGATTTATGTAAAAATTTGGTTCAATTTCTAATAAGGAATCATTTTCAGTTTCTCTTAAAACTATATGATGTAATGAGTTGATATCAATTTGATTTGATTCAGACATTTCTTACCTAATCCTTAAATCCCCGATGTATTTGTGTTTGATTGAAGAACAGAATTGCCCTATAAAGTTAGCCATGGTAAAGCAATACAAGTAACATACTCACCAGATGAAGTTTTCTCCAGAATACAACATGAGGGAATACAATTTATCGATTTACAATTTACAGGTTTAACAGGTCATTTTCATCACACAACAATTTCAGCTGATACATTTACACCTGAACAAATGAGAGATGGATTACCAAAATTAGATGGATCGTCAATAGTTGGATTTACTACAATTGATGATTCAGATTTACTCTTAAAACCAGATCCAAATACATTTGCAATAATTCCATGGATGACAGAAAACAAAACTGCTCGTATGCTTTGTGATGTTTATTGGGGAGAAAATAGAGGAAGATTATCACGGGATCCACGTGGTATTTCTCAAAAAGCTGAAGAATTTATCAAGAGTCAAGGATATGATTTTAGCACTTGGGGTCCAGAAGTCGAGTTTTTTGTTTTTGATAAGGTACATTGGGATGTTTTAACACCATACAAAGGGCAATCATATTCAATTGAATCTAAAGAAGCACCGTGGAGTCAAGAAGGAAATGGATATCCAATGGGGTTACAAGAAGGATATTATCCAAGTACACCATCAGACACTCTTACACCTTATAGAAATGAATGTGTAAACATACTGAAAAATAATTTTGGTATATTATGTGATAATCATCATCATGAAGTTGCTACTGCAGGACAATGTGAAATTGATATCAAATATGATTACATGACTAATGCTGCTGATGCTGCACAATCCTACAAGTATGTCATTAGGAATGTAGCTCAGAAATATGGAAAAGTAGCAACTATGATGCCAAAACCAATTGCTATGGATTCAGGTTCTGGAATGCATGTTAATGTTAGTTTGTGGAAAGGAAAAGAGAATGCATTCTTTGATCCTGATGATGAAATTGAATTAAGTCAGATTGGCAGATATTTTTGTGGTGGAATTGTAAATCATGCAAAAGCACTTTCTGCAATTTGTAATCCTACTACTAATTCATACCATAGATTAGTACCTGGATATGAAGCACCTGCATATATTGCATGGAGTTCAGGAAACAGATCCGCAATTGTAAGAGTTCCAAAACATCTTACAGGTAGAGAATATGCACATCTAAAAAGACTTGAATTCAGAGCGCCTGATCCTTCATCAAATCCATATCTAGTATTTGCAGCAGTTACATCAGCTGGTATGGATGGCATTAAAAAGAAAATGGATCCTGGAGAACAAGTACGTGACGATATCTTTAAGATGACAAAATCAGATAGAGCAAAAAGAGGAATTGGTGTACTTCCTAAGAGTCTTGGTGAAGCATTAGATGAACTTGAGAGTGACAGAAAATTCCTTAATCCAATTTTTACAAATGATGTGATTGATAAAATTATTGAATTAGAAAGAAGAGATCAACGTGAAATAGCCATTAGGCCTCACCCACATGAATTTTATCTATACTTTGATGTTTAGGTTCTTCCAGTAAGTTGGAAAATATAATATAATGAAATAGCAATTAGTCCAAATCCTATTCCAAGATAAATTTCTCTTTTCTTCTCCGATGTTGCAGCCTTGTACAACAAAACTGCTCCAGCTAGACCTACAAATAGAACTAAAACCCCAATTACTACACCATCAAAACTAGTGTTAGTAATTAATGGATGAAAGAATCCTGCTAGTAATGCAAAAAATGCAACCAAGTAAACGTATTTGAATCCAGTTAGAAATTTTGATGAAGTTTTATTCAATGTTTTTCGTAAATTCAGTTATCAAATAAACTTTTGAAATATTTCCAAAATTTTACATCATTCCGCCCATGTCAGGCATTCCACCCATACCAGGTGGCATTCCACCCATACCAGGTGGCATTCCACCCATACCAGGTGGCATTCCACCTTCTCCTCCACCAGGTGGTCCTCCACCTGATTTTTGAGTAGCTATAACGTCATCAATTCTAAGTATCATGCATGCAGCTTCTGCAGCAGCGGAGACAATCTGTAGTTTAACAACTAATGGTTCAATAATATCACTTGATTTCATATTTGCAATTTTTCCTTTCATAACATCAATACCAGTCCATTTTTCTCCTTTTTGTTGTTTTGAACGAAGAAGAGTTAGTGTATCAATAGGATCCATTCCAGCATTTTCTGAAAGTGCTAAAGGTATAGCCTCTAAAGATTCAGCAAATTTTTCTGCAGCTAATTGTTCCCTTCCTTCTAATGATTTTGCCCAAGCTCTAAGTTTGGTTGCTGCATAGGTTTCAGGTGCTCCACCACCAGCTACAATTTGTGGTTTTTCAATTACATCTTTTACAACCATTAAAGCATCATGTACTGAACGTTCTACTTCATCAACAACTCTTTGTGATCCTCCACGAAGAAGTAAAGTAACTGATTTTGGATGTTTGCATCCTTCAATGAAAACCCATTTGTCTTCTTCAATTTTTCTTTCTTCAACAATCTCTGCACCACCAAGATCTTTTTCATAAAGATCATCTAGATTGGTAACGATTCTACCACCTGTTGCTTTTGAAAGTTTTGTAAGATCACTTTCTTTAATTCTTCTAACTGCAATTATTCCAGCTTTAGCAAGATAATGCTGTGCCATATCATCAATTCCTTTTTGACATAAAACTACATTTGCTCCTGAACCAATAACTTTGTCAACCATTGTTTTGAGCATTCTGTTTTCTTCATCTAAAAATGATTTTAGTTGTTGAGGATTTGAAATGTTAATTTTTGCATCAGTTTCAGTTTTACTAATTTCAAGTGCTGTGTTAATTAATGCAATTTTTGCTCCAGTAATTTTTCTAGGCATACCTCCATGAACAACTTCTTTGTCAAGGACAATACCCTGAATAATCATAGAATCTTTAATGGCGCCACCTGCCTTCTTTTCAACTTTAATATCATCAATATCAACATCATATGTTTCACCTTCTTTTTCAGCAACTGCAAGAATAGATTTTACAATAATTTCAGCAAGTAAATCAGAATCTTTTCTTACTAGTTTAGTCTGCATTGAGGTTTTTGCAATTTTTGTAAGAATATTCTTATCATTAGGAGTAATTGTATCTGCAATACTTTCAAGAAATTGTTTTGCCTTTTTTGCAGCTTTTCTATATCCATCTACAATAATTGTTGGATGTACATCTTGATCAATTAGAGATTCAGCATTTTCAAGAAGTGCGCCAGCTAAAACAACAGCAGATGTGGTTCCATCTCCAACTTCATTGTCTGTGGTTTTAGAAATTTCAACAAGCATTTTTGCAGCTGGATGTTGAACGTCAATTTCTTTTAAAATAGTAGCACCATCATTTGTTATTGTAACATCACCTAGAGAATCAACTAGCATTTTATCCATGCCTCTTGGGCCTAGACTGGTATGGACAATTTCAGCAATTATTTTGGCAGCTGCAATATTGTTTTTTTGTGCATCTCTACCTTTTGTCTCAGAACCGCCTTCCTTTAGAAGAACAACCGGCATAGTTCCTTTGGATGTTGCTTGCATGCCCATAGATGCAAAAACTCCAGATTCCCCTTTTATACCTTCCAGATCATAGGAAGAAATTTGAAAGTATCATCGGTGTTTTTAAATTGGGAAAATAAAGTTGCCAAATATGGCTAAATCAGCTAATAAGGAATCTTATGATAAAATTTTCAGCAAATTAAAAGAACATCACAAGTGGTTTGAAAATTCCATTCCTTTGATTGCCAGTGAAAATATTCCAAGTCCGGCTGTAAGAGAGGCCACAATTTCTGATTTTGGTAACAGATATGCTGAAGGTTGGCCTGGGGAGAGAGTTTATGCTGGATGTGTCTACATTGATGATGTAGAATTTGAGTGCATGAAATTAGCCAAAAAACTTTACAAAGCAAAATTTGCCGATGTTAGACCAATTTCTGGAGTTGTTGCAAATTTAGCAATCTATTCAGCTTTTACAAATCCGGGGGACATAATGTTAGCCCCATCAATTCCTGCAGGAGGTCATATTTCTCATGGAAAAAAAGAACATTCTGGAACTGCAGGATTAGTTCATGGTTTGGAAATTGAATTCTATCCATTTGATGCAGAAGAAATGACGATTGATGTGGATAAAACAAAACAAAAAGTCAAAGAACTAAAACAAAAAAATCGACTTCCAAAAATGGCAATGTTTGGTGGTTCATTATTCTTGTTTCCTCATCCAGTAAAGGAATTATCAGATTTTCTAAAGAGTTATGATATGCATATTAATTATGATGCAGCTCATGTTGCTGGTTTAATCGCTGGAGGTAAATTCCAAGATCCGCTTAGAGAAGGAGCCGATACAATGACTATGAGTACTCATAAAACATTGTTTGGACCTCAAGGAGGATTAGTGTTAGGTTCTAAAGAACATGAAGAAGAAATTAAGAAAGCAACATTCCCAGGATTAACAAGTAGTCATCACATTCACCATATGGCTGGAAAAGCTGTTGCTTTTGCAGAAGCATTAGAGTTTGGAAAAGATTATGCTACACAGGTAATTAAAAATGCAAAGTTTTTTGCTGAGGCACTAAATAATATGGGTTTCAAAGTTTTAGGAGAAAGTAAAGGCTTTACACAATCTCACCAAATTGCAGTTAATGTTTTAGATTATTCAGATGGTGGAAAGGTAGAAGCAGATTTAGAAAAAGCAAACATTATTGTTAACAGACAATTAATTCCAGGAGATATTAAAGCTGGACGAAATTACTTCCATCCAGGTGGAATCAGATTAGGAGTTTCAGAGATAACACGTCTTGGAATGAAAAAGAACGAGATGCAAGAGATTGCTTCTTTCATTAAAGAAGTTGTAATTGAGAAAAAGGATCCAAAAAAGATTCTTGCAAAAGTAAAGGCCCTTAGAAAAAATTATCAAAAAGTCAAATTCTGTTTTGATAATAAATTGGGTGCTTATGAGTACGTAAAATTAAGATAGAATTAGGCGTAATCAGTTAGAAGTGATTGGTCGCCTTGATTTTTTCCAAATACTAATTCAATTTCATCAGATAGAGCATGAATTCTTCCTCTCTGATATTCACTAACATCGTATTTTTCAACTAGTCTCTTAGCTAGTTTTAGATATTTTTCCACAGATCCTCGGGTTATGGTAGGAATTAGTTTGTGGCCACAAATACATGTTTGAATTAAGGGCATTCTTCTATATGATTTTCCGCATCCTGTGCATCTAAAGTTCTGTCTAGCATATGCTCTGAGATTTCCCATAATGTCTGGAACAAGATGTGTTGAAATTACATTTGATACAATTTCTGAAGTGTTAACTGCATCAATTAATTCAGCATTTTTAATTTGCATATCAAATTTGTCAAGCATTGAACCAAGTGTAGAATATGCACTACGTGATTTTGAAGTTGTTAATGATGTAGTAAAATGAGTAAAAAAGTAATCATAAAATTGTCTTTCAGTTTCAAGTCGTGATTTAATAATTTCCACTGTTGTTACATCTGATGCTTTTACTTGTTGAAGAGTTGATTCAAAAAATTCAAGTGGTAAAGATTTTGTTACTTCAAGGTTATGTGCTTGTGGTTGAGATTCATGAGGTAAAACGAGAGGTTGTACTAGTAATGGTGCATCCATTAACCCACCAATTCTATCAGAAAGAAATTGTCTGGAGAAGTTGAGAAGACTATCCATTAAGAGCATTATTGAATCTGCATCACCATCTGCATCCCTTCTTTTTGCTGAATGCCAATTTGGTGTTGCAAAACAAACATGAGTTTCTGTATAACCAATAATTCTTCCTACAATACCAACAGAAGTATGTGGAGCAAGACCAATTATTAGATGTCCTATTAATTCTTCAATATTCCTTACTTTATAGAATGGGGAATTTCCATAGAATTTCTCCAGAAGTGTATCTATGTATTTACATGTTGAAACAAGATATTTTCCACTATCATATGGAATTATTACATCTTGCATTCTAAGTTCTAAAATCTGATCTGCGTTTTCAAGAGGTTTTCCTTCAATATCATGAGTATAACCCAACATTATGAGTCTCTCAATTGATGTTCCAATCCATGAAGGTTTGAACTGAGTTAAAGGTGAGTTTGTTGCGTCAAATCTTACAGTTCCATCTTTGAAAACGGTCAGCCCATTGTTTTGTCGTACTAATCCTTTCTCTAATGGTTCTGCAATCCTATCTTGATTGATAAGCTCTTTTACTCCTTTGAATGGTTCTTGTGCACGTAATCCAATTTTTTCTTGTGCTGAGAGTAGTTTTGCTTTTAGTGGAAATTCTTTATGTGAATGTGCTTGAGCCTTTCTTTTGCATTTTTCACAATATGGTTCGTTTAGTGTATCTCTACAATTTGAGCATCTATAGGTAATTGATGTTTTAATTCCACATTTTGAACATTTTATTCCAATGGAAGGCTCGTTACATTGTTCACAGTGTCGATTGTAGATGTTTGTAAAAAAATGCTCATTTCTAGAGGCTTTTAGAAGATCTCTAGTTGGTCCACCTTTATCACTAATTGGAAATAAGACATGTGTTGGAGGCTTCATTTGTCTTGCAGCTGCTTTTTCAGGTCTTCCAATTCTAACACCAATTGAAGTAGAAAATTTATTTTTAATTTGAATTCCAGATGAGGTTGTTAAAATTTGTGGAACAGATAATTCATCAATTGTTGGTTTTTCCCTAAAAAGTAAATTAAAAAATATTTTAGCTTCCTGTTCTTCTAATAAAATTAATTCATTTTTAATTTTATGTGGAACTCCTAGTTTTTCCAGAATTTTTTTACTTTGAGTTGGATATTCGATTGTTTCATCACTTACTTTATTTGGTTTTAAAAGTTCAAACAGCTCTTCTGAGGAAATCTTATCCCAAAAATACAGATAATGTGGATGTAGAGGGATTTGGAAATCAAGGGATAGTTTGATAGCTTCATCTAATGTTGGGATTTTAGTTAAAAATTGAGATAGGTGTTTGTCATCTGGTTCATATTTTTGAATTTTTTGTTTTAATTCTGCAACCCAAAATTCTTCAACATATCCTGAAGGAACAAGTTGAGCGTTATTTTCAAGAAAATCACCAAATGAAATTAGAATGTCTCCAAGATGTAAGATTTTTTCAATTTCTTTTTTGATTTCTATTCCATGTTTTACATCTCTAATTTTTACAACATCTCCATTTTTCAAACGAACAATTGGAGTGTCAATTGAATCCACAAATGCTACAGTTGCTCCCTTTCCAGGAATGTCGATTTTAACCTGAGTTCCTACTGCGATTGTATGATCTAAAATCTCTGCAATTACAGGATGAATTCCAACTGCAGCAAATCCCGTATTACAAGATCTGCCATATCTAAGTCTAAATCCTCCTAATTTGTTAGGCATAGATAAAACTGATCTACCTGTGATTACTTCACGCATTCTTTTTGCTGCTGCATCCTCTTGATTGTCTCCGGTTTGAACTGCTCCTTTCAGATCGTTAAGCCATTCCCATCCATCTAGATTATACAGTTCAATTCTTTTGAGTAGTTTTTTAGATCTGCCAATCAAACCGTCATTTAATACTCTTAATGCTCCTCCTCTAACTCTATCAGTTTTGATTCTAACCATGGATTTGTGATTTACAACTTCATAAGGATCTGTATCTACACCATCTAATTCAACTGGAAGATTAGAAATTACATGTTCAATGTCTTCATCTAAAATATGGAATTGAAAACTACTTGCTTCTCTCTCATAGATTCTTAATTCTTCAACAAATCTGCCTGTTTCATCATCAAATGAGTTTGCTTGGAATTTAGAAAGACCAGCTGTTTTTCTCACATGGTCAGCAATTAACATAGTTACTGCTGATTCTGTACCTCCTGCTGAACGCATAGGGCCTGCAATTGAAACTGAGAGGTAATCTGAACCATCTTTGTTTTTCTTTATCTTAACTTCACTGATGCCTTGTAGTGGTGCAATTGTAACCCCTTCAGTTACAATTGCTAATCCAACACGAACTGCCAAATCAAGTTTTTCTTCTAATGATGAATCAGGAAGAGTGTATTTTCCTAAAGCAATTTCTTTTGATAGAATTAATGCAGAAAGTTCCTTTCCATTAATTTTTAGAAGTTCCCTTAATGGTTCTGCAATATCAATTTCGTGCATCTTTGCAACTCTATCTGCAAGATCAAATGCAATTTTAGGCTCAATAATTCCAGATGAATCTACAAGGCTAGATTTTGCATTTGCTGCATGTTCAAAAATAGAATAAGTCTCAGTGGATAAGTTTGAGTAATAGTCTTGATAATATGCAGGCATTTTAATACCACTAATACGGGAAATAGCGTCATTTTCAGACATAATACAACATTATTGCTTGCTTCTTTGAATTGCTTTTGCTATTTCATGGAGTTTTTTGATACTTCCTCCTTTTTCGAGGAAGGTTCCAATAACTAAAGCATCAGCTCCTGCTTTGACCAAGCTTTGGGCAGTTTTAACATCCCTAATTCCACCCCCGACAATCAGAAAGCCATTAAATACATGTCTAACTGTCTTTACCATTTCAGGAGTAACATTGGTTTTTGCACCTGAGCCTGCTTCTAAGTATACAAATCTCATCCCTAAGAATTGGGCAGCTAATGCATATGCTGCAGCAATTTTGGGTTTTTCAAATGGTATTCCCCTAGCTGATCCTACAAACCATGCTGATGTTCCATCTCCTATTACCAAATATGCAGTTGGGAGTGGCTCTAAGCCAAATTTTAGGACACTTGGTGCACCTAATGCTTGTGCCTGAGTAATAAAATAAGGATTCTCAGAGTTCATTAATGAGCTAAACAGTATGGCATCTGCATCAGGAACAACTCCTGTAACATTGCCTGGGAAAAGAATTATAGGAATTTTAATTCCTTTTTTAATTCCTTTAACAACTTTAGACATTTCAATTTGATCTGTAGCAGATGAGCCACCTACAAGTATTGCAGAGGCTCCAATTTTTTCAACATCTTTTGCAAGTTTACTTGAGGCTTCTAAATTTGACACTTCAGAGTCGATTAATACGAATAATAATGCCTTTTTCTTTTTTAATTCTGATTTTAGGAATGATTCAGTTTTATTTCCAGCCATAATGGAGGTTTGTAAATGACTCTTTAAAGTTTAATTGGAATAACTGTATACAGAATTGTATAGCTATGGAAGAAGTTGAAGGATCTAATTTTAACAACATTATTAAGAAAATTATCAAAAAATCACTGTTTACTGAACGACAAATTGAAATTATTTTAAATCAGAAGAATATTCTAGAATCTAACTTTACAATTAGTAGAGGCGCCTATTACAGGCAAGTTGGGCAATCTAGAGAGAAATTAATTGGATTGTTTTACTCAATTATCCTTTTTCGTGGTTTAGGCATACTTTTGCCAGATGATATTGATGTGATTACTAAACTATCAGAGCAAATTAGTGTGATAAATGAGAGTGATATCTTTCCGGAAAGAGAAGATGAAGTGATATCTGTGATTGATAGGCTCATTCGTCAGGCATGTAGTATGTGATGTGTGTGATAAGAAAAGTTAGATTCCAATTATAATCATTGTGATGATGTGTGTGAGATTGTTAATCTAAAGTGTGAAATTTTGTTGTTCAATCACGATAAATCACGATTCAGGCGTTAATGTTGTGATGTTAGTTGAAATTCCTGATCCTGAAGTGATTTTAGGTGTGATTTTGGCATTCTTAGTAGGATTAGGTGGATTGTACTTTTATTTTAAAATCCGTCCGTTTATCAAAACAAAGGCAGAGTTAACTGATGTATCACAGGCTGAACGATTAGAATATTATGAAAGACAGTTAATTGATATGAAAATACGCCTAGATGCCTTAGAAATACAAGGAATTGAACAAAAACCAGAGGAACAGAACATCGAATTAAAGGAAATTTTAGAAAAATTAACCCAGAAAAATAATGAGGAAAAGGTTGTTGAGAAGGTACCAACAATTACACCAACTATTGAAAAAGAAATTTCCACGCCTAAAACACCTAGTTCAGACTACACAAACCCCGTTGATTTTGTGTTGCATCAAATCACAACCAAGCCTATGACATCACGTGACATACAAATCACATTAAAAAAGAGTAGAGAACACACTTCTAGGTTAATGAAGAAGTTATTTGATGATGGTTATGTACAACGAAATACTGAAAGTAAACCCTACACTTATTCAATTACAGATAAAGGCAAATCTAAAATTGGAAAGGTTGAGGTAAATCCAACAGTAGTTTAATTATTTTTTAGAAAGAAAATATTATTTTTTATGACTGATTTATGGAAAATCAGCCTGATTTTATAATTAATTATAAATTATATATTTTAATAAATTATATATATTATTAATTTATAGTAATAATATGTCTGTTCAAGAAAATGAGGTTTTAGTAAAGATCACCTCTGCAGGCACCATATCCATTCCTAAACAATTTAGAAAATTTATGGACATTCAAAAAGGCGAATATGTTAAGATGATTCTTGGAAAAGATAGATTGATTGTAAGAAAAGTGATTATTTCTTGATTTTTTATTGTTGTTTTTGAGGGATTTTAATGGTCTGATAAGTCCATTCTCTACCAGTTCTTGTCCTATCAACCCTACCTTTTGAAGAAAATCTTGACAGATAAGTGGAGATAATACTTAGTTTAATTGGTTCATTAAATTCATCTTCAAATTTCTCAAGAATATTGGTTGAGGTAAACTTGCCCATTGGGAAGAATTTATCTACAATATACCAAATTTTAGAGCCAACAGAATCCATGTTTGTTGCTTCTTGCTCTTCTTCAATATTCATCAAATCCATCATTTCAAAAATTTTTAAGACTTTATCTCTAGTTACATTTCCCTCTAATTTGATATCATAACGAGCTCCATCGGAGTCTTCCATATCAATTCTAATCCGTTTTTTAGCCATCTTTGAGATCTAAATGATCAGACGTTAACAGTTCAATTGATCCGAAAATATTTGTTAACTAAGTGGTTTGTTAACATTGACTGCCTAGCCCACGCCTGGGCCAATTTTTGTTATTAACAAAAGGTTGTAAAAACTCATATAATATTAGGGATATTTCGTGCCTGGAGTGGAAATGAAGGGGTTAGGATTAAGATATTAACATTGTTAACGTCTATCTTAACGCCTGGAATGGAAATAAAGGGGTCAAAAAGGGTTTTTTTAGAGATTTCTTAACTAATACTTAACAAAACTGTTAACCTAACCTCTTTTCAGGATTAACCCACACACCAATATTTCCACTCTATTTTTTTTAATTTATTTTTTTTAAAAGAAAATCTAAAACTAACTAAAAATAATTAATTACAAACTAAACTAGAGTAACTATTCTATTCTATACTCTCTTTATTTAGATATGAGTATGATTAGTTTGAGAGGAAACAAAGGTGTGTGAGTATGTCTGATCCGATTGATAGATTACTTGATGCAGCTGAATCTGGAAAATCCATTATTAAAAACAGAGATATCCTTCATTTTACCTATATTCCAAACACTATCCAACATAGAAACACTGAACAAGAACAGGTTACACAATCTCTATTACCCATCCTAAAACAATCAAGACCATCAAATCTTCTTGTTTATGGCAAACCAGGAACTGGAAAAACACTAGTTGTCAAAAAAGTATTATCAAAAATCCAAGAACGTGTAAAAAAATCAAACTTTCCAATAAAATTAGTGTATTCAAATTCTAAAGAGGAAACAACCCTCTATGGATTATTAGTAAGTCTTGGAAGGCAATTAGATTTGGATGAAAAAGAACTTCCGTCTACTGGACTTGCTATTAGTGAGGTATTCAAAAGACTCCTTAACAAAATTGATGAGAAAGGACTTAATGCAATCTTTGTCATAGATGAGATTGATTATCTGGCACAACTAGTCTCAAAAACAGGCAAAGATATCCTATATCAACTAACAAGGGCAAATGAACGATTAAAGACAGGCTCACTTACTCTTGTTGGAATTTCAAATGACCTTACGTTTAAGGAAAAATTAGATCCTAGGGTAATTAGCAGCCTTGGGGAAGAAGAGGTAGTCTTTACAAATTATAATGTTGAACAAATCAAAAAAATTCTTGAAGAAAGGATTTCAGAAGCCTTTATTGAAAATTCAGTAGAGGATCCAGCACTGAATCTCTGCGCTGCTCTTGCTGGAGGAGAACATGGGGATGCTAGAAGAGCAATTGACCTAATTCGAGTTGCAGGAGAAATTGCTGAACGAGAACCATCAGAAAAAGTAACAATTGACCATGTTAGAGAAGCCTCCCTAAAAATTGAAGAAAATAAAGAAGAAACATCACTCAAATCATATCCCCTACATGAGAAACTCGTAATTTTAGCAATTATGAAGGCAAATGGTTCTTCTACTGGTGAAATCTACTCATTATACAAAAGTCTCTGTAAAACAGTTGGACGTGATGAACTGACTCAGAGGAGAATTACACAAATGCTTAGTGAAATAGAACTTTCTGGAATAATTAATGGAAGATTAGTCCACCAAGGCATTCATGGTAGGACAAAAAAATACAAACTTACTATATCATCTGAAACTATCAAAAAAACATTCAAAGACGATCTAACTTTGCAAGATATTGTCTAGATTAGAATTATAATTTTCATGAAATACTTGAAAGGTTTTTAAATTTACTAAAATTGCAATTCCTGGATTTGGGGTCATCCCAACACTTGCCTGAAAAGGAGTTTGTTTTTGCCAAGAACCAGAATTTACCAATAATACCCCCTTATACATATCCAATTCAGCCCGGTGTACATGACCTACATGGAAGATATCAGGAACGTCTTCAATTACTAAAAGATCTTCCATTTCAGGAGCTATGGGGGTTTGACTACCATAAATTGGACTTAGATGTCGTGCTTTTAGCAGATGTTTCATCACATTAGTTGGTTTATCATAACTAAGACCAGGTGTAGTTTTTACAATATCATCTATACTTTGACCATGAAACATCATTACTTTAACACCATTTAATGAAACCACTGCAGGATTTCCAACCATAATCACATTTTCTCTTTCCCATAAACCTGAGTTGTATTTTTTAGGGATTGCAGGTTGTGGAAGCGCTCTCCTTCCGGGATCATGATTTCCAGGCATAATTATGATCTTTACATTTTTTGGAATCTTATCAATCAAATTTTCTACTTTAAGCAATTGTTCTTCTATAGTTTGACAGGTAAGCTCTTTATTCTGATTAGGGTATATTCCAACCCCGTCTACTACATCACCACCAATTAATACAAATCGAATCTTTCGTGCTACTGGATCTGGACTTGATATCCATGAAACAAACTGAGAAAATTCCTCCTCCATGAAATACTTACTTCCAATATGAAGATCCGACAAAAAAACCACATACGCTTCTGTTTCTGATTTAGTCTTAGCCATATCCGGAATATCTGGAAGAATCAAATCCTTGATGATGAATCCAGCATTTTTACCCAAACTTACTCTGGCCATTACAAATTGGTCTGTTAACAAAGTTCCAGCTGTTTTTTGTAATTCTTCATCAAAAACTATCCCTTCAAATGAGCCTGATGGATCTTCTAGAATTAACTTTGTAATATTTCTCTCAGAATTTCTTAGGGTTACAAGACCACACACATACATATCATCATCAGATTTGGCAGTTTTTACTGAAGCCATTGATTTGAGCATCCTAGATTCAGGCCTATCGGAGACTATTCTTTTTAGCTTGTTAAATCGACTAGAAAATAAGGCATTATACCCTTTTACTCCCTCACCTGTTGTAATTTTTCCACTTGGTTCAGATATTATCTCAACATTATTTTGGATTGTCGAATCTTCTTTAATTCCTAGATATGTTTCTAAATCATTCTGGTTAATCTGAAATAATTTTTGCCTGGTTTTTTCTTTTACAATTTCCTTAATTATTTTCTCTAATTTTTTAACATCAACATTTTCTAAAATTTTAAAGGCATCTGGATGAATTTGAAATCCTTTGTTTAAAGCATAGTTTAATGCAAAAGTAAGCTCTTTTTTCATATTCAAAAATATTATACCATTTAATTAAATCTGCGCCTGACTACCAACCCTCAAATAATGTTCAATTAGAAATAAAATGTGGATAAAAAAAGGATAATTGTATTTTTTATTTTTTTAGGAATTTTTGCAGCTACTTTCCAAATCGGTTCGCTTTCTACAATTAGTCAAGAAGAAGCAGAAGCATTCATGAAAGAATTTGAAGATCTAGTTCTAGATATTGATGCATTTGGAATATTTACACATAACACAACTATTGCATTACCCATGTTTATCCCTGGATTTGGTGTTGCTTGGGGGTTGTTCTCAGCATGGTCTACTGGATATGCTTTTGCTTCAATTGTTACCACTGCACCAATGTTGGCAAACATTCCCCCTCTCACAATCCTATTCTTATCTCCATTTGGATTGATGGAACTAACTGCATATTCTTTAGGGATTTCAAGGAGTTTTATTTTGATTAGAGCAATTTCTAAAAAAATTTCATTAAATCAATTTATCAAACCAACCATTATTGAAATTGGAATTGTAATTGCATTGCTTTTAGCAGGCGGCTACTTGGAATTTTACATGATTGAAATGGCACAAGAGGATGGGCTACTATTGCCTGAACTCTAATCTCTAGTTTCCAGCGTATTTGCCTAAACAGTCTAAAAAAATTTAGTAGTAAATTATAAACCAAATTAATGGACAGTAATGTAGTGTATACAGCAGTAACAATTTTAGCAGTCTTAGTTATTTCTTCAGGATATTTTATCAATGAATCATTTGCCGAGATTTCACCAAATAATGCATTTCTTCTAGAAGGTTCTGGATTTGCAGTTACTGAGAATTTTATCAAAATTTCAGAAATTGATCTTGGAATTTCTTCTCAAAATCAAAAAGGAAGTACAATTAACTTTGTAACAGAAGACGGTTTTATCACGCTAGATGATGATGAATTATTAATTTCAGAATTAGAAGGTAAATTCCTACGAGAAGGACAATATATCAGACTAAATGGAAAAGTTGAAAGCCAAAATGGATTTGATTCTACAATCAGTTTCTTTGGAAGATTAGTAGAGGAAAGCAAAGATGGAACAGTTTATGGATTTTCAGGTAGAATAACGACTCCTGATGAATCTTACAAAATTATTTACACTGCAAAACTATCTTCTTTAATTAAAATAAAATCTACCCCTACATCATCTGAAGTTACTTCAGATCTAACCATTCATATTCTTAAAGGGGCAGCATCAAAAGGCACTTCTAATAGTTACATTGGAATTGGTTCAGCTCAAACATCTTCCTCACAAAACATTTCCTCTCCTCTTAGATTAGGATACTTTTCTCATGACAGAATCTCAGTCCAACCTGGTGCTACAATAAAAATAGTTAATGATGATACAGTTTCTCATAAAATAATTAGTGGAACTGAAAATTATAATGATCGTCACAATCCATTTACTCCAGATGGAAGAATTTCTACAGATGTTATAGAACCTGGAAAATCTGTAAGTATTACCTTTAGTGATGCGGGTTTCTATAGACTGTATGATCCTAATTATGATTGGATGAAAATAGTTGCCTATGTATTTCCAAATTCTGATAGTCTAATTCTTGGAAAAGGCAATAATTTAGGAAATTAATTTTCCCACTGCCATCTATAATTCATGTATGAATCAAGACTAGTTTGATTAAAGACCATTACCGACAAATCTGAAAATTCTTTATCTTCTAGTTCTTTGACGGTTCCCACGAAACAAGTTTCGTTTTCAGTAGTAATTGCTTCAAAAACATGAACCTTAATTTTTTCGGTATCAAAATTATGATTTCGTAGATACTTTGCTATTTCAGATGGCATAAAATGTTTGTCTGGTTGTTTTGGCCATGGTCTTGGTACTAACACTACACTAAACCCATCGATTAGTGCTTTTTGTAATTCTAATTTTTTATCTTCAATTGGAGTAGTCACATGCATTGTAATAACTTTGGATTTATCCAAAGGAACCTGTGCTTTTGAAGCAGCAACTTGGATAGAACTAATCCCTGGAATTATCTCAACTTCTCCAAAAATTTCTATTAGTCTGTCTACAACTTCTGATTCTGAAAAATTTACATCTCCTGTAAATGGAATTACTAATTTCCTATCTCCTAGTTTTGGTAAAATTTTTTGATATGATTCTTCTTGATCACTCATTGTAATCTCAAAAACTTCCTTTCCTACAATTAGGTGCTCAATAGTCTTTAGAGTATACTTGTATCCAATTACTATATCACAATTCTCAATGACTTCTTTTACTATTTCAGTTACATATTTTGGTGAACCTGGACCAACACCTACTGCATAAATTTTTCCCAATTTTACTTTGTAAATTTCTGCCTGTCTTTAATATATTGCACAAAGGGTTTCCAATCCACTTTCATGTATTTTGTAGGCTCTTTTGCAGGATATTTTACCCAATCTTGAGCAATTGAAAATTGAAATTTCTCTTGTTTTCCATTTTTCTCATATTCTAACAGAAGACTAGTTCCCCAATCTTTTTCCTGAAAATCTATACTGGAAATTTCATCAAATGCCAATACTATATTTCGTTTATCTTCAACATCATTCATCAATTCATCCTCATCATATCCATCATGTGTTATCATGGTGTTTTTTGATTTGATAAAATTAACAACTTGTCTTTGCGTTATTGCTTTCCACCAATTTATCTTGGCTTCAGTTTTATGAATAAACATCAAATGTTTATCAGTTAAGACCAACATGCCCTCCTTTCCACCAATAGAAAAGAATTTTTTGGATTCTCTCCACACTGAAACTAAATGTGCCTGAATCTTTTCATCAGGGTCCATATCGGTGATTTACTAGGCTTTGTTAAAAACTAATACAATTGGCTTTTATGTAAGCAGATTTGAAAAAAAATATTGAAGATTATATTATTACTTGCGATATTTTCAATATTTTTTAGCAGTTTAGGATATCAAGCATTTGCACAAAGTGATGACAAAGTAGCAGTTTTGGAAACAAATCTTGGAACAATTGTAATAGAGTTCTTTCCAGAAGATGCTCCAAAACACGTTGAAAATTTTATCAGTTTAACAGAATCTGAATTTTATGATGGAACCCTTTTTCATAGAATTATTCCAAACTTTATGATTCAAGGTGGAGATCCAAATACAATTAGCGGAGATCCAAATACTTGGGGAATTGGTGGACCATCTGAAAACGTTGATGCAGAATTTAATTCTATTAAACACAATAGAGGTATTGTTTCAATGGCAAGATCCCCTGATCCAAACAGTGCTGGTTCACAATTTTTCATAGTTCATCAAAATTCTAATTTCCTAGATGGACAATACACTGTTTTTGGTAGAATAATAACTCAAGAAAGTTTTGAAACTTTGGATAAAATTGCCGCAGTTGAAACTAATGACAGAGATGCACCATTAGATGTTGAAAAGGCCAGAATCATAAAAATCTCAATTATGAATCTCTCTGAGATCTCAAATGTTTTAGAATTATCTGAACCTGAGCGTACTGATTCTGAACCAACTCCATCTACTGGAAATCAAAAATTTGAAAGCACTCAACATGAAATCTCATTTAGCATTCCTGAGGGATGGTTATTACAAGAACCTGATAAATCACAAGAAAATTCTCCTGATGTAGTGGCTGTTGGACCAAAGACAGGAGAAATTAATCCTGTAATTTCATTAACTGTTCAAGATACTAATCAAAGAACATTTAATGAATTAATTGCTGAAAAACAAAAAACAATCAAACCTGTTATTGATTCAGGCCAACTGAATATTATCTCACAAGGAAGAATAACTATTGACGGAAATGAAGCATATTCTATTGATGCCATAGGAAATTTTTCTTCTGGTGATCAATTCTTTAATGTTAAATTTAAAGAAATAATGGTTTATGGCAATGAAAAGTTTTACACATTAGCATATAGCAATGGAGTAAATGAATTTGATTCACAACTTCCTCGATTTGATGAAACTATAGATTCATTTGAAATACTAGTTGATGAATCTACTAATCCTGAATCATTTCAGGAAGGGGGTGGTTGTTTAATTGCAACTGCAACATTTGGTTCTGAATTAGCCCCTCAAGTTCAACAATTAAGGGAACTACGAGACAATACTATACTATCAACAAAATCGGGAACTGTATTTATGAGTGGATTTAATCAATTATACTATTCATTTTCACCTACAATAGCAGATCTAGAAAGAGAAATTCCAATTTTTAAAGAAATTGTTAAACTCTCAATTACTCCAATGTTATCAACTCTATCAATTCTAAATTATGCAGATATTAATTCTGAATCTGAAATGATTTCATATGGAATTGGAATTATTCTAATGAATGTTGGAATGTATTTTGTGGCTCCTGCAATTATCATCTATAAAATTAGAAAATAATTTTTTATTCTAATTTTTTACCAAACATCGTCTACTTCATCTAGTTCTTTGTATTCTTTCTCAGTTTCTCGTTTCATTAGTTTTAGTCTAGAAATGTCTCTATCAAAAAACAAATCAATTGTCCAATCTAGAAAAACTCTTATTTTTTTATCCAAAGTTGTAATTTTTGAAAGATAGACATTTCTCCAGATCAACCAGGCCCAAAAACCAGAAATATTCATGCCTAAAAATGTGGCAATACCGGATCTCTTTCCAATTATTGCCATCTGTCCTTTAGAATGATATTCAAATTTCTCCTTCTCAGAATTTGTAATCAATGCTTTCAAGTTTTTAGCTGCAATTTTAGCTTGGGCTTCTGCAATTTGTGCAGTTGGAGGAAATGGTCGTTTTGTTTCAGGATCTAAAAATAATGCACAATCACCTATTGCAAAAACTCCTGAAAATTCAGGAACTTCAAGATAATCATTTATGATTATCTTTCCTTTATCTGTCTTGAACATTGATCTTTTAATTGTATTAACTGGAGTAACACCTGCAGTCCAAATCAAAGTTTTTGTTCTTATTACATCAATTTTTGAATCATCAGTAGCATCATTTGGGGTTTCATCTAATGATTTTATTGTAACTTCATTTCCATCAAAACTGGTTACTGCAGTTTTTAGTCTGATGTCAATTCCTCTCTCCATCATTTTTTCTTTAGCAAAATTTGCTAATTTTTGATTAAATCCAGGTAAGATTAATGGTAATGCTTCTAGAATAATTACTTTGAGTTCTTCTTTGAGAATTGTAGGATAATGTTTTCTTGCATCCAAAAGAAGATCCATTAACTCACCTGCAGTTTCAATTCCTGCAAATCCACCACCTACTACAACAAAATTCAAAAAACTCTTTCTTAGGATTGGGTTTGTTTCATTTTCTGCCTGCTCAAGCATATCTATTACTCGATTTCTAAGCATTACTGCATCATTGAGAGTCTTCATTGTGTAGGCATTTTTTTCAACATCTGCCATACCAAAGAAATTTGTTTCACTTCCAAGTGCAACAATTAAAAAATCATAATGAATTGAGATGCCTCTCTTGTCTCCAGTTCCCCAAAGATTAACTAATTTTCCATATGGATCAATGTTCTTTACTCGACCTTCGTAGAATTTTGTTTTTTGACATATTGTTCTAATTGGCAAAACTATGTGTCTAGTTTCAATCATCCCAGAAGCAACTTGAGGAAGCATTGGGGTAAATAACAAAAAATTATCTTCACTAACCATTACTAATTCTAGTTTTGAATTATTTCCAAAATAGGACTCTAATTGCCTTGCACATTCAACACCTGCAAAACCCCCTCCTAAAATTACAATTTTCTTCTTATTTCTAGCCAATGACGTCCTTCCCACAAACAGGGAGAATATATGCTATAAGAATAATTTTCAAAAAATCCACAGGAACAATCAGGCTCTCATAATCTCAGAATGCAATACATCATAAGCCCTTGATGAATCCTTTTCATTTAGAATTATTATGATGCTATCTTGACTGAAAAATGCATTTACCAATTCAATTCCATTTGCATGCAATACCTCTGCTACATAAGAAACTACATCAGATTGATTTTGGGTTGGTGGTATTGAAATTCTAATTTTAGCTAGACCTGTACTAAACAAATTCTCATTATCTGAAAGACTACTAAAAATCTCCCTTACATCTGCCATATCTTCAGTTAGAAATCTAAAGGAGTCAGACATTCTGAAAAATTCATAATTATTTGTAATCTTGGAGAATTTATCTAAAATCGCTATAGGATCAATTTGATTTGAATCCTTTATTGAAAATTTAACATCCATAATTCCATCAGTTAATGCTAATCTGGCATTCTTTAGAATTGATTCTTCCTTAATCTCTTCTTTTGATTCAAATGAGTCAGCATATCGTTTGATTGCAACTACTACAGTATTGAGATTTACTGGGTTTCCCAGAATTCTTTCAATCTCTGGCTGTATTTTTACTGCAAGTGCTGTGTAATTTATCAAATCCATTTTCATGCAATCATAAATAGAGCGATTTCTGGTAATGATTTCCTTGACTACCTCAGGAACTGACATGCTCGATACTCGCATTAAGATTATTATGTTATGTCAGTTATAATAGGATTGTGTAAGATATTGATGAAATATCAATAAACTTTATATTATGTCATATACATTACATAACATAGGTGAATATGACAATGTTCTTTGATAGCGAATTTGATAGAATCTTCAAGAGAATGTCAAACTCTTTTTTTGACATAGATGACATTTTTGAAGAATTTGGAAAAAATGGTAGTACAGCTGGACCAATCTATTATGGTTATACAATGACTGTAGGACCTGATGGAAAACCTGTTGTAAGGGAATATGGTAATGCCAAACCCGGTCTACTTCCATCATCTGATGAACGACAACCATTAGTTGATACTATTGTAGATGAAAAAGAAAAAGTTGTAAAACTCATAGCTGAGATGCCAGGAGTAGAAAAAACTGATGTAAAAATTGTTGTAGAGAACAAAATTGTAGATCTCTCTGCAGTTCACGACGACAAAAAATACCATGTAAAAGTTCCTTTGAAATACAAAGTTGATGAAAACTCTGCAAAGGCTACTTACAAGAATGGAATTTTACAACTTGTCTTCAAGTTAATTGAAGAGGAAAAACCTAAAGGCAAAACGGTGGAGGTTGAATAAACCCCCCATTAATTTTTGAGGTAAAAATATGAGTGAAATTATTTTAAAAATAGCAGAAATCCCACAACAACATGTAGGAAGAGGCAGAGCAATAGTTGATCCAAAAATTATTGAAGATCAAAACTGGAATACCGGCCAAATTTTAGAATTAACATTTAACAAAAAAACACATGTTAAACTATGGCCAGGAAATCCTGAAGAATATGGCTCTGGAATTATCAAAATAGATGGAATAACAAGACAAAATATTGGTGCAGGAATTGATGATAAAATTTCTTTAAAATCAGTAGAAGCTGCTCAAGCTGAACAAATTGTTTTATCTCCAACTGAAAAAATTGCAACAGAAGGTTTGCAAGACTATATGATCTATAATTATCTTAATCATGTATTTACTACAGGAGATTCAGTATCTCTGAAAACCCAGATGGGTGGAAGAGTTCAATTTGTTGTTACAAGTACCAAACCATCAAAACCAGTAATTGTTACAGAAAAAACAGAATTCAAACTTGGAGCAATGACTAAGGCAATTGATGCATCTATACCAAGAATTACTTATGATGAACTTGGTGGTCTAAAAAATGAAGTTCAGAAAATTCGAGAGATGGTTGAACTTCCAATGAGACATCCAGAATTATTTGAGAAAATTGGTGTGGAAGCCCCAAAAGGAGTCCTACTTTATGGTCCTCCAGGCACGGGAAAGACACTTCTTGCCAAAGCAGTAGCTGGCGAAACAAATGCTCACTTTATCTCATTGAGTGGTCCTGAAATTATGGGTAAATACTATGGAGAAAGTGAAGAGAGAATTAGAGAAATATTTAATCAAGCTGAAGAAAATGCACCAAGCATAATATTCATTGATGAGATTGACTCAATTGCTCCAAAAAGAGATGAGGTATCAGGAGAAGTAGAAAAAAGAATTGTTTCTCAACTTTTGACCTTGATGGATGGAATGAAATCTAGAGGAAAGGTTGTAGTAATTGCAGCTACTAACAGACCAGATTCAATTGATCCTGCATTAAGAAGACCCGGAAGACTAGATAGAGAAATTGAGATTGGAATTCCTGATGAGGAGGGAAGACTGGATATTCTTTCAATTCATACACGTGGAATGCCAATTGACGAGAAAGTAGATCTTGAAAAAATCTCAAAGGTTACACATGGTTTTGTTGGAGCAGACTTGGAAGTATTAGCAAAGGAAGCTGCGATGAGATCACTTCGCAGAATTTTACCTGAAATTGATCTTAATGAAGAGAAAATTTCTTCAGAAATTCTTCAAAAAATCCTGATTACAAGCGATGATTTCAAAGAAGCCCTAAAAGAAGTACGACCTAGTGCATTAAGAGAAGTCCAAGTACAAATTCCAAACGTTAGCTGGAATGATGTTGGTGGTCTTGATGAACTAAAAGAAGAATTACGCGAAGCAGTAGAATGGCCAATGAAATACAAAGAAGCATACGAGTATGTAAATGTCGAAACACCAAAAGGAATCTTACTTCATGGTCCACCTGGAACTGGTAAAACACTAATTGCAAAAGCTCTTGCTAAAATGACTGATTCTAATTTTATCAGTATCAAAGGTCCGGAATTACTCTCAAAATGGGTTGGTGAATCTGAAAAAGGAGTTAGGGAAATATTTAGAAAAGCACGACAGGCAGCACCATGCATTATTTTCTTAGATGAACTTGATTCCCTAGTTCCTAGAAGAGGTAGTGGCGATTCAGGCTCTCATGTAACTGAAAATGTAGTATCTCAAATTCTAACTGAAATTGATGGATTAGAAGAGCTAAACAACGTATTGATAATTGGTGCTACAAACCGACTAGATATTGTTGATGAAGCACTGCTAAGACCAGGAAGATTTGATAGAATAATTGAAGTTCCAAACCCAGATGAAAAAGGAAGAAAACACATCTTTGAGATTCACACCAAAAACAAACCACTGGATAGCGATGTTGAGATTGGCAAATTAGTAGAATTGACTGATGGCTTTAGTGGAGCAGAAATTGCCTCAGTTACAAACAGAGCGGCAACTAAAGCACTAAAGAGGTATGTTGATTCAAAGACTGAAAACATCAAATCCATAAAGATTTCGCAACAAGATCTAATAGATTCAATTGAAAAGGTCAAACCTAGAAAAAAAGAATCTCCGCCTGTCACTTCATAAAATAGTCTAAATACTAAGAAAATTTAGGTTAATTCATGAAACTCTATCTTGATTTTGAGCCATGCAAGGAGTGTAATACTATGATGGCAGAACTAAGTAGCCCAGAGATGCTTTTTGCTGATGAAAAGAAAAGAGCAGATGAATCTGCAAAATTTCTTAGACATCTAACATACAATCACAACGAAGTTGTTCAAGCTGTAATGGAAGATCTTCCAAAACAAAAACGAGACCAAGAGCCTGACTTTTACAAATAATCTCTTTTATTCTTAGAAGTTAGTAATCATATTCATATACAAAATTGTTCTACTATTTCTGATACACTAAATGAAAAACTATCAACTTTTTGGATTATTTATCATGCTTTTCTTAATTGGTAATTTAGAATTCTTATCTGCATTTGAAACTGAACAAGAACCAGAACCACCAAAAATACCCGAGCCTTCTCCTGGACCTGATCCTATCAAAAAACCAGAGCCAGAGCCAGTCCCAGATCCATTCCCTGGAGAAACTGAATCTGAAAAAATACAAAGATTAACTGAAGAGAATAACAAACTAAAACAACAAAATACAAATCTACAAAATCAAATCACTACACTTCAAAACGAAAAATTAAGATTAAATGAAGAAATCTTAGAACTCAATGATGTTATTGAGAACCTCAAAGAGATTACTATGGAACAAATCAAAGTAATAATGGATTTACTAAATCAACTAAAGAATGTCATTTTTGATAAAATTTATTCACCTACAATAGAATTGTAGGGTTTTTTGGAAATTTTCTAGTCTAGAAGCTTTAACGTTTTTTTAATCATTACAGCTCTGTTTCTAATTGTAACATCACTTACTCCAGATTCTACTGCAAATTTCTTTTGGCTAATGTTCTTACCATTTAAGATACATGCAATATACAATGATGCAGCTGCCTGGGCAACTGGATGTTTTCCAGCAGTGATTTGCTCTTTTTCACATCTGATTAGTATATCATAGGCATCTCTCTTGATTTTCTCATCCAAATTCATGTTGTTTGAAATTTTTGAGATAAATGAAGTTGTATCATATTGATTGAGGCTTAATCCAAGTTTTTTGATAATTGTTCTCAGATCTCTTGATAGTATCCCTCTCTCAATATTGCCAGCACTAGCAATATCATCTAATGTTCGTGGGATGTTATTTTCTCTACATGCTGCATATAATGAGGCTGATACCAATGATGCCATAGTTCTTCCTCTTGTTAGTTTTGCACTAACTGTTTTTCTGTAAATGTAAGCTGCATTTTCTACTACGCTGTCAGGAACTCCCAACTTTGTCTTCATGGCATGAAGTAAAGTAAAGGCCTTGCTAAGAGTAGCAGTCTTTCTTGATTTACTTCTTTGATCCCATGTACGTAATCTATTGAATTCATATTTTGTTTTACTAGTTAATGCCTTTCCTGAGGAGTCTTTGTTATCTCCAATAACTGTTGATAATCCTTTATCAAACATTGTTAGTGATGTTGCAGGACCAGTTCTTGAAAGTTTCATAAAGTCTTCTTGACTGTAACCATTGTTTTCATATGATGAGTCAGACATGTTTTGCACTAGGATAAGACCGCAACCCCCGCAAACAATTTCTCCTCTTTCAGAATCTGTTATTGCAGGGTAGGTTTTGCAAGCGTCTAGTTTACACTTGACATCATAATCATTTGAATAATTTTCTACCACAGTTAGCTCTTTATGGTGATTATAAAATAAAAACAATCTGGTTCAGGTAATTTTGGATTAAAAACTTGACTTTAGATACTAAAACTTCCTAGAATTTTTACACTAACTGACTTCTTATCACAAGTACAATACACTTTGTATTAAATGTTAAAAATTAAAAATTATTTTTTTAAAGAATTTTACTTCTTTATTGATTCTAAAGAATGACCACGATTAGTAATCATTTGAGTAACTGCTTCAACAGTATAATCAATTCCGTGTTCATCTTCAAAATGATCTCTTAATTTTTCTATTAGGCCTAGAGTTTTTTCTTCATCTAAAATATATTCACACTCAAAACCATAATCTTCGCATCTTAACTTGAGGGTCATTTAGTCTGAAAAAAATACTGAGGCTATAAAAACCATGGACCTGTAACTCGATTTTAAAATAAAACAGGCATAAAATGAATCAAATTGTCCCAAATAGAACTAATAACGTTTGATGATCCAATTTGAATAGATGAAAGGATTAGAATTTGTTTTTCTAGCTGCAGGTTCTGTACTTGGTGCTTTTCTGAGATACAAAGTAACTGAATCTCCCCTGCTTTTCAATACAATACCCCTGAATGTATTGATAGTCAATGTACTTGGAGCCTTTATTCTAGGAATATTCATCGTATTGTCTGCACAATGGAATCTTGATAGTAAATACACTCTCTTTGCTGCAGTAGGATTTTGTGGATCTCTTACAACAATGTCTTCTTTTGCACTTGATTCTACAAATCTACTTGAGAATAATTACTATGGAGCACTTACAATCAATATTATTGCAAATATTGGATTATCAATTGCTGCATTAATTGGAGGAAAATCCTTAATGAGTGCTATAATTAATAATTAATTAGAAATGGTATATTCTTATCAAGTAGTAAAGTTTCAATCGATTTCTTTTGTACAAGGAACACATTGGTCACAATCGGTTAGTGATAAAGGGGTACTATACAAATCACTAAAAGATCCTTTTTCAAAATTAATTATTCAATCTTCAAACGGTTCGAAAAAATTATTTCATATTCCAAAAGACAGAACTGTAATAGTACTCAATGACGCTGTTCACTTTCTTGGTGAATTAGCTTAAGGTTATGTGAAAAATTGATCTACTTGATCTCTGTACTTTAATGCAATTTTTCCAAACTCTGAAAATTCCTCTGCAGTTGGATACTTCATTCTCATTGTATATTGATTGATGAATATAGATAATGCACTACCCATAATTAGATTGTAAACCCCATCGGCTACATTTTTTGAGTATGGAAATGCCACTTTGATAAATGGAAGATAGGTCTCAGTTTGAGAAATCATTAATTTGATATGTTTTTCAACAAATTCTTGAACCTCTTCTGGAATTGCCATAACGATACTTGTCATGTTTTCTTATAAATAAAGCATTATTCCTAGGCATGAATTGTTATTTTCAAATTTGATTTTCATCATTTGATTTTATTAAAAATATTTACTAAATCAGATCATGGCAACAAAAAAATCTTCAAAATTAAAATCTGTCAACACACCATCTCTTTACTCAGGTTGGTTTGATATTGATAGATCAATTGAAAATCTTAGAAAAGAAATGGAAAAAGCATTTTCAAGTTTTCCAACTTTGCCAAAAGTTAATCACACCTCATGTGATATGATAGACGAAGGAAATCAATTTAGGGTAAAACTTGATGTTCCAGGAATTAAGAAAAACGAAATAAAATTAGATGTAACTGAAAATTCTTTACAGATTTCAGGTCAACATAAAGAAGAATCAGAAGAGAAAAAGAAAAACTATCTAAGAAAAGAGAGAAACCAGATATCTTATTATCGAACTTTGCCTCTTTCAGAAAAAATATCCACATCAAAGACAAAGGCAAAGCTTACAGATGGAGTATTAGAAATAATATTGCCAAAATCAAAACCAACAAAAATTCATCAAAAGAAATCTATCTCTATACAATAATCTCTCTTTTTTGTTCTATTTGAGATAGGTACTTTTCTTTTCCCTTTCTACTTCTAGGAAGACATCTTAACTGTCGTTTGCAACACGGACAAGATATTCCAGGATATTCTACAAAAATCTCACAATAATTACATCGTTTTTGCCCAGCTGCATATCTTCCCATTTCTGATGGTTTGAGGGCTTTGAATTTCTTACATTTCCCAATACAATAAGTCATCAAACTATACAAATTCTATCCAAAGATAAAATTTTTGATTGCACTGCACTTACTTTTAGTGCATAAAAATAAAATTGAATTTATATCGCAAATCTGTGAGAATTCTTGTGCTAGATTTAGACAGAAAGGTTTTTGGAAAAATTACTACCAAGGAAATCATTGGTGCACAACCACCTGCAATTCCAGATACTCTGAATAATTTTGAAAAAGAACTTGAGATTTTATTATTAGATTTAGAATCTCAACCAAAGGAAAATCTTGAAAAATTATTAGAGAATCAAAATTCTGCAAAACAACATGTAAACAGCAGGCCTGGAGCAATGGCCTTGGCTCAAAATAAAATCCAGATATTCAATGAGTTTAATGAAAAATATCTAGATGCAATAAAATCACGACTAGAATCTTAGACTTTCTTCTTTTTTGGACGTTTTTTAGCTGTTTTTTGATTTTTTCTAATTAATAGAGAAATGATTGTTCCAGCTGGAATTCCAATAATTGTTCCTAAACTAACATATGGTGCAATAAAAAAATCACCTATCCAAATTCCACCATCAGTTGTTAATTCCATAAATGTTCTAGGTCTTAGAATCACTGAAACCGTTTGAGAGTCTTGTTTTTCTTCTCCAACATCATCAGTATAGATTACAATGATTTCAAATGGTAATTTGTATTCAGTATTTACTTCCTCAGTTGGTGCAATGATTCGTGACGTAATTCCAACTGGAGTACTTTTTTGAATTTTTGAGAATGTATGAGATGTTTCTCCTCTAAACTCTATGTCTTTTGGTGGAATTATCTTTATGTTAACATTTGTAATATCAATGTCTTCAGATACTAGTTCAACTTGAATAGGAAATTCTGCATTTGCAAAAATTGATTCAGGCATTTTTGTGTAAATTCTTACATTGGCATCTTCTTTTACAGTAATTGGAATTGCAATATCATGAAAAATTGCATCTTGTGGTGTTTCATTGTTTGCAACAAGTACATGAGAATATTTTAAATTAAGAAAATGAATTCCAGGCTTTGTATCACTAGAAATTTTCAAATCAATATTTCCACCATACGATCCTCCTTGTGCTAGTTTCTCAATAATTATTCTATCTGCTTTTCCAACATCAAGTGTATTGCCATCATTTGAAAACACAAATGAAATATCTTGTTTTTCTTCCCATCCGTTATTTTTAACTAGAATTGATATGACTCCCTCTCGTCCGGCTACTATTTCATCAGGGAAGGAAATCTCAATGTCCATTCCTCCCTCAAAATTTTGTGTGATCTTTTCTGCATATGTATTTGGTAGTAATATTGCAAATCCTGCCAGCATCAAAATTAACCAAAAAAACCTCATACTTTTCATCATAATTACAAGATTCTGACTATTCTGTCTTATTATCAGGCATAAATTGAGCCTAAAATGAAAGGAAAAAAAGTTGATGATTCATAAATACCAAACTACTGAGGACCCTAGAATCGCATATGGTTAGCAAAACAAAAGAGATGTGCCCTAGATGCGCACAAGGCAAACTTGTTACTGATAATGAATCAGGTGAGATGTTCTGCTCCAAGTGTGGATTTGTAATTACTGAAAAACTACAAGAGTCTGGACCTGAATGGAGATCCTTTACACAAGATGAACATGGAGATAGAGCAAGAGCAGGTGCTCCAACATCACTTACAATGCATGATATGGGTCTTGCAACTATAATAAATCCAGTAAACAAGGATGCATCTGGCAGACCACTTACTGCATCAATGAAGAGTACCATTGAGCGATTAAGAACATGGGATAGTAGAAGTCAAGTCCATGAACCAGTTGATAGAAACTTTAGACAAGCATTTAGTGAATTAAACAGATTAAAAGATAAACTCGCAATCTCTGATTCTGTAATTGAAAAGGCAGCTTACATTTACAGAAAAGCTCTTGAGAAGGGATTGGTTAGAGGCCGCTCCATTTCTGCGCTGATGGCATCTGCACTTTATGCTGCATGTCGTGATACTGAGACTCCAAGAAATCTCAAAGATGTAGAGCAAGCAGCCAACATTAAACGAAAAGATATTGCAAGATGTTACAGATTATTGGTAAAAGAGCTAGACTTGAAGATGCCAGTAACTGATTCTATTCAATGTGTTGCAAGAATTGCAAGTAGAATAGGAATACTAGAGAAAACAAAAAGATATGCAGTAAAGGTTCTAAAAATGGCTCAAGAAAATGAGGTCTCAGCTGGAAAAGACCCAATGGGATTAGCAGCTGCAGCATTATACTTGTCATGTGTGAAAAATGGTGAGGATAAAACTCAGAGAGATATTGCCGAAGCTGCAAATGTAACTGAAGTAACTATTAGAAATAGGTACAAAGGCCTCAAAGAATCATTAGATCTATAATTATTAATCCTAGAACAGGCACAAAATCTAGTAAAAACTGCCTAGTTCTGCATAGTTATAAAAAAAATCAAACTTATGCACATGCATAAGTGGATATTTTATCATTTAATTCAAAACTAGTTTCATCTAAGGTCCAACCCAATCCCTGAATGTCTTCCCAGGTAAGGTTTTGAAAAGATGAGTTTTCTTTTTTTGAGATTGATTGAATTTCTTCCATGTAATCAATAAAGATAATTTTGCATATAAGGCCCGCGTAGAAATTATAAGTCGTTCATCTACTTGGAATCATCTGTAGGTTTTTTGATAAATCCTCCCTCAAATGATTCTGGTGGTGGAATCTTCTTTGATTTTGCCAAACCAATCGTGGTAATAACTACTGATGATAAAATGATAAAGAAAACCATTTGAGGATAAGCTTCTGCATTTTGCAAACCTAATGTAATTGGATAAGTTGCAAGTACTGCAGCGGCTAACCCTCTTGGAATCATGGTGTTTGTTACTGCTTTATCTAATTTGGAGAATCTTTTAGTCAGAGTTACCTTGCAAACAATCGTTCTACCATAGTAGATAGCTATTGTAATTAAAATTCCAAATACTAGATACTCTATCTGACCAAAACTTGCCATTAATCCGACAAATACAAAGAAAAATGATCTGACCAAAAATGTAAGTTGGTTGTGTGTAGGATCATCTAGATCAATTTTTGGAAGCTTGAATTTTAGAATAGGTGATAGGTGCTTCTTATTTCCTAACATTAATCCAAATACCAGTGCCGTCAACGCACCTGATTCTCCAAATGAATTTGCCAAGAAGAATAGAACAAACAGTATTCCAAGTGTAAGCATGTATGCGTGCTGTGCATTTCCAAGCTTTGTTGATACATACATCCAAGGAATTCCTACTCCAAATCCTAAAACTAATCCTACTACTATTGCCCTGCCCAATGTCTCCTGCAATGTCTGTAAATCAAAATGCCCAGCTAAGACTGCTTCAAACAAAATAAATGCAATAATTGTGGCAAGAATATCTGTTAGAGCTGATTCAAAACTAAGAATTGATTTTGCCTCCTCTGAGATTTTTATATTTCTCACTAATCCAAACACAATTGCAGAACTACTTCCACCTACAATTGATCCTAACAATATACTCTCTAACCATAACCATCCTAGTGCATAATGTGCAGCAAGTGTAATCATTGCAACTGATAAGATAAAACCAAGAATTGCCAATGTTACTGAAAAATGAGCAGTTTTTACAACATGCTTGATATCTAAATTTAATCCCCCATCAAACATGATGATAATCAAAGCTAGTGCAGCAAAATATGGAACCACTTGAATTACAGCCTCTGGTTGAATCAACCCAAACACTGGTCCGATAATTACTCCAAGAATCATCAAAAATGCTACATCTGGAATTCCAGTTTTTTTAAAGAAGGCTTCTCCTGCAACTCCTAGAAAAATTACCACACCTGCTGCCAACAAAATTACATGAGCTGAAGCAATTGGTCCATCATGAATAGATAGCTCCCCAATTGAGCTCTGCAACTCTGCAAATTTATCTAAAATCAGAGTAGAATCAAAATTTGATATAGGAAAGAATCCATCAATTTGCCCTCTAATCAAACCAAGTACTGAAAAAACTATTGGATTCATCTTTAACTGAACTTTGATGTTTGAAGTTGTAAATTAAATCAGATTTGTTTAATTAATTTACTCTCATTAGTATATTTTTAGATACACATTAAATCAAGCCATAAAATACATCTTTTAGTTGAGTGCAACTGATACTTTACGAGAAGATCATAGACAGATTAAACGATTAGATCAAGTAATTATAAAATGCTATACTGAACTATATGCAGGAAAAGATATTCCTCTTAATGACATTGATAAAATCACACTAGTCATAGAGGAGTTCTTAGATTCCATTCATTATTCGAGAGAAGAAGATTCCTATTTTCCCTGTGTTGCAAGTTATGATCATCTAAAACAAGAGATTAGAGGATTGTTAATTGAGCATGAATTCTCTAGAAGAATTGCGCATCAAATAAAACGATATCTCAAATTATGGAAAGAAGGAAAGGATTCAAGAGAACCAGTTGCAAGATATCTGAAAACATACTCTGTTTATCTTATGGACCACATGACAAAAGAAGAAAAGTTTTTTGATAAAGCTGAAGCTGAAGTGATTACTAAAGAAGAAGAATATGAAATGTATGAACAATTCAAATCGGTCATGACTATATCAAAAAAAATGGAAGATATGATTAAAGAGATTGAAGATTTGGAAAATAAATCCTGGTGTAAAAATTAGCGTAAGCTCTTTATGGGTTATCTGAATATTTTTTTTATGAAGCCTTTTGTGTTATGGATGACTGGTCTTCCATGTTCGGGAAAGACTACAATTGTCAAAGATCTTCAAAAAGATATTCCAAATTTGGCTATGCTTGATGGTGATGAACTACGAGAATGGTTCTCTCCAAAGGATTTCTCAAAAGCAGGACGTGATGAACACAACAAAAAAGTTGCTCATCTAGCAAAACTATTGCTAAAACATGGAGTCCCAAGTGCAGTATCTTTAGTATCTCCATATATTGAGAATAGGGAAAATGCTCGAAAAATAATCGATGCTGGTGATCAATTTGCAGAATGTTATGTGAAATGTTCACTTGAAAAATGTGAAGAGCGAGATGTTAAAGGAATGTATGCCAAGGCTAGAAAAGGAGAAATCAAAGGATTTACAGGAATTGACGATCCTTACGAATCTCCAGAAAAAGCAGATCTAATAATTGATACAGAACATGAACCACTCTCAGAAAGTGCTAACAAAGTAAAGGAATTTCTCAAAAGCAGAAATCTTCTATAATTTTTTAAATTCTTCAATTATTTTATTATGAACCAATCCATTTGTAACTACAATTCCATTTAGATGATGAACTTCTTTGTTATTGTATGTAAGATCATTTCCTGAGATATCTGTCATTTTTCCACCAGCTTCATTAATGATACAATAGGAAGCAGCTGAATCCCACTCTTTCATTTTATCGGTTGTTGTGATGTACACATCAACTTCTCCAGAACTAATCTTGCCTACCTTTAGAGAACTACCAATACTTGTAAAATCATTAATTCCTAATTTTTCAATAAACAATTTTTCTTTGTCAGATAAATGATGTCTAGATCCTACGGCCTTACACTTGGTAAGATCTTCAACTTTGGATACTACTATCTTTTCCCACTCTTCATTAGAATATCTAAATGCGCCTTTTCCTTTTTGTGCAACAAACATAGTTTTTTCAGTAGGCCAATTAATTACACCAAGAATTGGTTTTTTATTCTTCACCAGAGCAATCATTACAGTAAATTCTCCTGTCTTATCAATAAAATCAGAAGTACCATCAAGAGGATCAACTATCCAAATTGTATCCTTTCTTAATCTAGACTGGTTATCATCGTCTTCCTCTGATAATATTTCATATTGTGTCTGTGATAGAATATTTTTTATAATTTTATTACTTGTGATATCTGCTTCAGTAATTGGTGAATCATCACTTTTTGTTTTTGAATCAAATTCTTCTTTGTAAATCTCTAAAATTGCATCTCCTGCTTTAATTGCAGCTTCTATTGCAATGTCTAATTCGGAAAGTCTATCTGAAATTGGAATATTTTTCAATTAAACTAACCTAAGTTGTTAATTCTGGTTTTAAGGTCCACACTATTCCTAGAACAATAAACGGAATAGACATTACTCCAATAATTCCTAGAATGGTGTTAAATTGTGATTCTGAGACCTCCGGATTATTTACTATCCAAGGTAAAGGCAATGTAATGATCACCCAAATAATTCCTAAAAGTATAATTAATTTTGCTTTGGCTTTTCTATCCTTCATCATCATATGTTCCCTTGAGTTGTATTAATTCCATGTGTAATCATTTGATTGATTCTCCCCCGTCTACAGTTAAAATTGCACCTGTGGTCCATGCTGCTTCTTCTGATACAAAATAAAGTGCCGCTGCTGCAATTTCTTCAGGTTTGCCAATTCGCCCTAGTGGATGTTCGCTATCCATGAATTCTTTATCTTTCTGAGTCTTCAAAAATGGGATTGTCATATCAGTATCTACAACACCAGGGCAGATACAATTTACTCGAATCTTGTCTTTTGCATATTCCAAAGCCCAACATTTTGTCAGTAGGATTAATGCTGCTTTTGATGCAGAATAAGCATCTGCATTAAAACCTTGATATGCTTTTAATCCGGCATCTGATGATATGTTGATAATAGATCCTTTTGTTTTCTGCAAATGAGGAATTGCTTCCTTTGTAAATCTAAACTGTCCTGTTAGATTTACATCCAACACTTCATTCCAGTCATCCTCTTCTATCTGGTGAACTGGTTTTATCTTTGGAAAAATTCCTGCATTATTTACAAGAATATCTAATCTTCCAAATTTTTCTAAAATTTTCTCAATGACATTTTTTACATCATTTTTATTTTTGATATCTGCAGTAATTCCAATCGTATTAGAGATTTCTAAAGCCGATTTTTTTACTCTTTCAGAATCTTTTGATGTAATAATCACGGAAGCTCCATTTTCTGAGAATTTTTTTGCTATTGCAAATCCTATTCCACGGCTCCCTCCAGTAACTAGTGCAACTTTTCCTGATAAACTCAATAGTATTTTCAAAGATTTTCGTAATTTAAGCTCAATTAAATATAAAATAGGCACAAAATTTTTTATAATTTGAAATAAAATCTTAAAATTTTTCATATGAAATTTTAAATAGTTAAACTTCCTATAGTAATTAATGCCGAAGGATATAATTCCTATCGACTAAAACCGCGTGGCCCCGCAGAACGAAAAAGGTAATCAGACGTTTTGACGTCAGAAAAGAGAGGAAATCTCTCAGTGTTCTGCAGTAAAGGGGTTACGCCTTTCCTATATTTGTAAAATATCCACTGATACTGATCCTTTCACATTTCCATTTGGATTAATGGTAATTATGATCTCTTCATCTTCATAAATCAAAATATCCTTCTGTCCTTCATATTCCCAAGTATAATATTCTGAGATCCCAGTTTGATGTGCTATTCCTTTAAGCCTAAAGTCTTCATGAAAATTCAAATTTTTACCAACTAATGTAATTGATAATATTTCTGGACTGCTTCCATTTGGAACAAATCTAAAAACATACTCTCCCCTTTGGGCACTAAACGAATCAGTAAAAATTCCATTATTGTAGATATTCTGATCTGCCATTGTTAAATGAAAAACAATATTGTTTTTCTTCTCAGCTGGCTGTGGTGAAAAAATAACTAGGAATACAACTATTACAACTGGAATAATAATGAGTAATTTCTTTGTGGCCATAACCATCTTAATCCTATAAAAAATACTTAAATAGATATTCCCAGTCGTATATTTTACTAAAATGACAAAATGTCCACTTTGCGGAGAATCACTAATTCAAGGCTCAGTTTTGGAGATGCATATTAGAAAAATCCATCCACAAAGAAAGTTAATTCCTAATGTCTAATTCTTGTTAGTCAAATTTAATGTACTGTTAACCAATCTTCACACCTGACATTAAGTACAATTTTTTAAAACAAACTCATGCCCAATATATCTAATAAATGGTCAAAACCTCCACAACCAAGTATTTCTGAAAAAATTAATGATACGATTAAACCAAAAGGTGCTTTAAAACCAAGAGTACAAGAAGGAATTAAAAAATTACAATTACAAATTAAAAAACTAGATTCAATGCTTGAGAATCTAAAGCAGAGAGATTCAAAATTATTTCAAAGAATTGTTGAGGCAACCCAAAATCATGATACACAAACAAGTAGAGTACTTGGAAATGAGTTAGCAGAAGTAAGAAAAGTTACAAAGATTTTGAGTGGCGCAAGAATTGCATTAGAACAAATTGAATTACGATTAACCACATGCAGTGATCTAGGAGATACTGTTGTTGCAATCATGCCAACAATGGGATTGATGAAGAATCTCAAATCTTCACTAGGTAAAATTATGCCAGGAGCAGAACAAGAAATTAATCAAATGGCAGAGATGCTTGGTGGATTTATGACCGAAAGTTTCTCCGGTGATGCAGCATTTGGACTAGATGAAACAACAAATCTAGAGTCTGAAAAAATTCTCAAAGAGGCAGCTGCCGTTGCTGAAAGTTCAACAGGTCAGATGTTCCCATCAGTTCCATCTGAATCAAATACATCTACACTTTCCTCTAACACTTCAAAATTTTATTAAAAATTCTTTAACTCTCAAGAGTATCTTTTGACTCTTTGATTTGTCTAACTCTATTTCCTTCATTATCAATAACTCTATCAATACCTGATAATTTCTCTCTCAAATTATTGATAATATTTCCAACCTCATCAGCCTCACTCTCTACTTTTTGTCTCTTATTTGCTAATTCTTGAATTCCTCTATTTTCTTCCTCAATGTATTCACTCACTTTTTGGAGTTTTTCTTTAAGATTTTTAATGTCAACTGATTCCTCTTCAATATCTTTCTCAAGATTGGTCCTCTTTTCTTTCAGATTTCGTATCATCAAACCTACATAATCAATTGCTTCCTCTAGTTTAGCACGTTTATCAATTAATTCTCCAATTCCAATTTCACTAGTGGATTCTTCTCTAGTCACACTTTCTTCAGACGATTCCTCAATTCTTTCTTCAACCATCTCTCCACCCTCTTCTTTTTTGAATTTATCAAACATTTTATGATTTTCTCTCAAAATTGGGAATAAAAAGTTATTATGAATCTCAAAGCTGACCTTGTGAATGATTTTTTGTCTATTAAAGAAAATATGAGATCTTTTTACAAATATTCAAACTAAGAATTTATTGGATTTTCTTAATTATGGAATTTTTAATAATGACAAATTCACCTATAACAAAGATTATTCCAAAAATTCTCCAGATAATGTGATGAATTTTTGAGATTCTAATACTAATTCTTCTGAAAAAATGATCTGTAAATTTGAAATATTATTTCGATTTCCTATTTTGCTGTTGACTAGTCACTTTTTTGAGAATTCTTTTTATTCCCAACTTTTGATTCTCAAATACTAAAAATTGGATTATTTGATATAAATCTGGTTTTTCAAACCTAAAATGATTAAAACTCTTTTTTTGAAGAAATTTTTAATGAATTTTTAATAAATTGAAGTAAAAAATGTGGAACACCACCGTTCTTTATATACTAAAATTAATGTAAAATGGGTTATTTCTACAAAATTTAAAATATTATTTCAAAAAAATAAAAAATAATCCTTTTTCAATAATTTTCTAATTTTTCAGATGTTTTTTCAGGAATGATTTTTCTTGAAATTTATCTCCCGCATCAAAAATGCTAAAAATTTTGGCATTTTTTTACATGGAATACCTGTTCCGCTTTGTGTTCCGCTTTGAAGTTTCAAAATGTCCCTCATAAACTAAGTAGTTCTATACTAAGACATGTCAAAACAACAATACAGGTCCGAAATGGGCATAATGGGTGATATCTTAGACGTTACCGCCGATGGTGGTCGTAATGGAGTCATTGTATCTGCAATCTCTCGCAAAGCCAACCTATCTCACTATGCAGTACTAGACAAATGTGAGAAACTGGTAGAAGCAGGCTTAGTCGAATCCGTCAAAAATGATAGGAATAGAGTCTTTTTGATCACTGAAAAAGGACTTCAATTTTTCCAGGAATTTAAGCGGTTCCAGGGATTAGTGGAGAGCATGAATCTAAGGTACTGATCTCATGAATCCAGAAATCGTGACTGTTCACAGGAAAGAGTCTCTTCGAGAGGATGGAATGCTTTTTGTAAGGACTGAGGGTATCCTCGAAACAATGGTTAAAGCACCTTTGTTAATCACTGGCTTAATTGTCGTAGCCTTAACGATGCCACTTCAGACCTCATTCAGCACTACTCGAATGCTTGATCTAACTCTATACTCAGATGGCTCTGCTCATATCTCTGCTCAGATAGATGTGGATCCTTTGCAACCAGATCTTGAGGTTAATCTATTTGGCTCATCAATTGATAACTTTGTAGCAGTTGGAGAGAATGGATTTTTGCTATCTAGTGAAATAAATTCTGATACTGCTACCATTGATACGTTTGGGTCATCCTCAATTACAATTGATTATGATATTCATGATTTAATTTCTAAAGAAGGACGAGTTTGGACATTTTCTCTTGATTCTCCTACAGATTATTCGTTACTTATGCCTGCTAACACCATTATTGTTGGATTAAATGCATTACCAACTAATATGATAATTGAAAATGAACAAACTAAACTTGAACTAGGAAGTGGATTATCTGAAATAAATTACATATTTGGAACAACAAACCCACCAACAACAAACCCACCAACAACAAACCCACCAACAACAAACCCACCAACAACAAACCCAGATCTACCTTTACTTGAAAATAATGCCTTTGCTATGATTGGTGTTTCTATCGCTGCAGCTGCAGCAGTAGCAATAATAATGATCAAAAGAAAACAACCAAAATCTTCATCTGTACTACAATCTGAAATTACAGAATCTAAAACAAAAATTGATCCAGCCGAGATTGAAACTATTTTCAATCTAAGACCTGACATGCGTGAAGATGACAAAGAAATTGTAAAATTTATTTCAGAAAATGGTGGTCAGGTATTAGAAAGTGAACTTAGAAAGAAATTTCTTCAACCTAGAACCACCATGTGGAGAGCAGTAAAAAGATTAGAAAGACAAGGCGTTATTGAAATTTCTAAAAAAGATCTACAAAATTTGGTAAAATTGAAAAAAGAAATGGAGGCTGAAGAATGAAATCCATTGTTACCTTTAGTCTATTGATTCTAGTTGCCAGTATGGCCTTTGGTGGAATGACTAACAGTATCTATGCTCAAGATGATCCTACAATTCTTTTGAAACTAGCTAAACGTGCACAAAACCAAATTGAAAACCAAATTTCTTCTGATTCCCCAGATAAAATTAAGAAATTATTTGATGAAGGTATTCATGAAGTTAATGCATTAGAAAAGGCAATTAGAAATGATGATGTTGATTCGGCCAAAAAATATTTTCTTTCAGCAATGAAAATCTTTACTCAAATCTCTAGATATTCTCCTACGACAGATGTTGCCACAGAAACAGCATCTGATATTACACCAAAAACAACATCAGAGTCCACACGTCAAAATGTTAAGGATCCATCAAATGATATTCAGAGATTACAAGTATACGTTAACAGTCTAAAAGCAATTGCCAAAAAATATGATGCATCTATTAATTTTACTCAACTCGATGAGTTATTCTCAATTTCAAGACAACAAGTCAGCAATCATGAATTTACCCAAGCATTAGAAACGCTTCAAGAAATTAAGGAGACTATTGTGGACATTAATAAACAAATTCGAGAAGAAGCATCAAAAAAAGAATCTCAACGTGCTAAAGAATATGCACAGCAATACCTGGAGCAACTCGATAGATTAATTGAAAATGCAAAGAAACAAGATCTATCTGATGAAATAATTGAAAAACTTGAGAATGCCAAAGAAAATCTCTCATCTGCTGATAATCCTAGAGAAATTGTTGAACAAATTAGGAAAATCATTTCAATTAAAGATCAGTTTGAATTAACAAAAAATGATCGCCTTGAATCCCGAGTTTTACAAGTTGAAAAAACACTATTGAGATTATCTCAAATTGATGGAATTGATGAAGGTCTTATAGAAGATGCTAAAAATACATTGAACAGTATTAAACGAAGTTTATCTGATGGAGAGATCGATATAGCAAATGATCTCCTAAGAAATCTAGCAAAGCAATTACAAGAAATTAAAAATTCTCTCTAAAATAATATCATAAACTTCATATACATTTTCTAAACAGCATGAGCATGGCTTCTAAAACAATTACAGTAGGCGTAGGAATTCCCATGATAATTGTTGGAGCTTTAATGGCATGGTTATGGGCACCAATTGAAGGAATTTTCCAAAATCAAATAGAATTAATCGGAAGCACAATTGGAATTTTAGGTGTAGTTTTTTTCATTTCAGGTTTATTCCATTCTAAAGAACCAGTAATGCATTAGAAGAAATCCCATTGAATAAATAATGAAAAAAATTACTGTTATTACTTGAAAGTAAGACTATTTGAGATATTTACATCTGTAGAAGGAGAAGGAATACTTTATGGAACAAAAACACTTTTTGTAAGACTTGCAGGATGTCCATTTACATGTTATTATTGTGATACTAAAGAATCACTTCCAATGAATTCTGGAAAAGAATACTCTATTGAGGAAGCAAATCAACTCATTGACTCTAATCTAAAAAATCAAACATACAAAGTAAATTTTACAGGAGGTGATCCATTAATTCAACATGAAGCTGTTGCACAACTTGCAAAGCATATTCAAATGAAAAAAATCCCAACATACCTTGAATCTTCATGTTTTGATATTGATAGATTCAATCATGTTTTACCTTTTATAGATATTGTAAAAATAGAATTTAAGACAAAAGATTCTGAGTTTGTAGATTCTAAACATTATGATAAACTAATAGAGCATACTATGAAATGTCTAATCTCATCAGTCAATGAGCATAAAACAACTTATATCAAAATTGTAGTAAGCTCAAAAACTTCTCTTGATGATTTTAAAGCACTTGTAAATCAAATTTTTAAAAATATTTCAAAAGATGATATTGATGGTTTTATCATTCAACCCACTTATGGTATTTCAGAGCCATCTTTAGAATTATTGCTAGAATTGTATGATGTTGTATATCCACATTATATTGATGTCAAAGTAGTTCCTCAATTACACAAATTTATTGGTGCTCCATAAAATTACCACCTGCCTAAAAAGCAGCTTAGGTTCAAATACTAGAAAAATTCCATGTCATTATCCATGGATGAAGAACGTGTAAAAAAACTCGTAAGGGAGCTAATTATTGAAGTTGGAGAAGATCCTACCCGTGAAGGATTACGAGAAACTCCAGAAAGAATTGCAAATATGTATAAAGAAATTTTTGGTGGTTATGATTCTGACTCTGAATTATCTGTACAATTCTCAGAGGATTCAGGTGTAGTAATAGCAAGAGATATTCAATTTTATTCAATGTGTGAACACCATATGCTACCATTTTTTGGGAAAATCCACATTGCATATTCCCCAAATGGAAGAGTTTTTGGAATTTCCAAACTTGTTAGATTAGTTGAAAAATATTCAAAGAGATTACAAATTCAGGAACGACTAACCAAAAATATTGCTGATGAGCTATTCTCTCAAGGAGTTAAAGGAGTTGTTGTATTAGCAGATGCAGAACATCTATGTATGAAAATGCGAGGTGTTAGAAATGATGCAGTTCTTTCTTCTTCAGCATTTAGAGGTATTTATGAAAATAAAGAAGAAAATGAGAGTATAATGAATCTTATACGAAAACGTGCCTCAAATTCATCTTTTTGACCATACTGAAAAATTAAATAATCAATCTTTTTTGATGAGTCATGGGAGCACATCCTAATGTCCATATTCCAAAAGAATCTTGGCCTAGTTGGACATGGTATGCAATTGAATTTGGAATTGTTCTTGCAGTTTCAATGCTATCATCAAGAGAAATTACAAATTCATTTGAAGGATTATCTCCTGAATTACAAAATTATGTGTTTATGGGAATCGTAGGAATTGTATTCTTGATTTGGTATATTGGAATTAGAGGTTTTATTCTTAAAAAGAAAATCCTTGGTAATAGCTACTCTAATTAATCTAAATATTTTGTTTTATCATTAATTCTAGCTTTTTCAAATGCAATTTTTCTGTTATTACAAGATTCACAATTACCACAATGATATTTTTTATTTGAATAACAACTCCAAGTTTTAAAAATAGAGTCACCCAAAACTTTGATTCCAGATTTTAATAAATCACTTTTTGATAATCCCTGACGATATGGAGACCAAATTTCTATTTTTTGTCGTATTTTTGAATTTATTCCATCAATTTCTCCTTGGTTAAAAGCTGATTCTAGTTTTTTTGCAAATTTAGGTCTGCAATCTGGATAGTGTTTATCTCCAGTATGTGCTCCATATGCAACTAATCTAGCGTCAAGTGAGTAAGCCCATGCTGATGCAATTGACAAAAATACTGCATTTCTAATTGGTACTACAATAGAATATTCAAATTCGCTAGGTATCTTTCTTTTGGTATTTGTTAATACATTAGAATTTCCATACAAATTTTTCATAAAATCAATATCGATTATTTTGTGATCTTTTAATCTCATTTTTTTTGCAAAACTTTTTGCAGCCTTAATTTCCATACTTGCCTTTTGACCATATGAAAATGTAATTCCATACAAATCATATTTTGATTTGAGAATTGAAACTGCACAAACAGAATCAACCCCACCACTGAAAACTATAACTGCTTTTTTCATAAATTATCACTATTTATTTCTCTTATCTACTGAACCCTTACTTGGTTTGCAGATTATTGTTTGGCATTTTGTGTTAGCACTTGCAAATCCTTTAGACATTGCTAAACAAATTTTTTTCAAATCCGATGAACTCTTTGCAAATGCTATTACTGAAGGTCCTGCACCACTAATTGTTACACCTAAAGCACCAGCTTTTATGGCATTTTGCTTAACTTTAGAAAATCCAGGTATCATATGCTGTCTTGCTGGCTCTACAATTATGTCCTGAATTGATTTTCCAATTATCTCTGGATCCTTTTTCATAAATCCTGCAACTATTGCTGCAGCATTGGATAGATTCAAAACACTATCTGTTAATTTGATCTTTTTAGGAATTACACCTCTTGATACTTTAGTTTTCTTTTTTGGAACAGTTAATTTAGGAACTGCAATACACATTCTAAGATTTGCTGGAGGTTCTATTCTAATCACATCAAGTGGATTAGTTTTTACAATAACAAAACCACCTAATACTGAAGCTGCTACATTATCATAATGTACTGATCCAGCGCTTGCTTTTTCACCTGATCCAGCAAATTCTACTAATGCGTTACCATCAAGATTTAATTTAAATAATTTATCAAATGCAACTGCTGTTGCAGCTGCTGAAGCTGCACTACTACCCATTCCAAATCCGGCAGGGACACCTTTGCTTATTTTGATTTCAATACCATCTTTAATTTTGAATTTTTCTTTCATATTTTTTACAACTAATCCAGCTGTATTATTTTCAGGGTTTGTAGGAACGTTATCATTCGTAATTATTGTAATTCCTTTTTTTATTTTTGTTAATGTGATTTCATCATAAAATGCATTTATTGCTAATCCAAATACATCAAATCCTGGACCCAGATTTGCAGTAGATGATGGTGCTTTTACAGTAATTTTTGATACCAACTAGTCTTCTACCTCCTCACCCAAGTTAAGAATTCTGCTCATAGCACCTTCTAGATTTACCAATCCATCACCTGAAATATTTGATATTGGAATTAGCCCCTGAGCAAATCCACCTAGGTTAAGCCCACGTAAAATATTTGTAGTCAGTGTGTAGGTTTCACCATCTGTATCTTTAGCAAGTGCATCCTCTAGTGTACTCAAACTTGTTGACCATTTGAGAATATCTTTTAATCGTTCTCCAATAAGATCAGTCTTTGTTACAACATTAATTGTCGGTAAATTTAATCTAAGTCTAATTGAAGTAGCAAGAAGTGCTATTGATACAAAATTTACTGGAGTAGTAATTAGAGCTCCATCAAACAAAAAAATGCTAATTTTTTCGTCTGTCGAAATATTTTCTACAATAAAACGTCCACTAGATCTATATGCAAATAATTCAATTTGTCCTGGTGTGTCCACAATTAAATAATCTGGATTAATTCTATTAACCTCATTTTGAATATCATCAATTTTTGAAGCGATTATATCATTTGCCATCACCAAAGCTCCATTGGGACCAAGATCATATTGTTGCATAATTGATAACATATCCACATAATCTCTAGCATCTACATCACATGTGTATGGTAGACTTTCAACTCCAGGATCTAAATTTAGAACAGCACAAAAGGCTCCATTTTTTGTGTAATAATCATATAGTTTTGATGTTAGAGATGATTTTCCAGAACCTGCAGTACCTGAAATGAAAATTGTTTTCAATCCGTCTAGTTTTCTTAATTTGCTTATATTTCAAACTACGTTCTTATCTAAAACACCATAGAAAATGCCAAAATGGACAAGAGAGTTACCAAAAAATTCCACTTTAACTTTATTCTACTAATTTAGACTCTATTTGTGATTCAAAGTACATCTGAAAAGGAAGTTTATCTTAAAGATTTAGTAGTAAAACTCCTTCAGGAAAGAAATCTAACAGAATTTGAAAAACTAGAATCATTATTCTCTGAGATAAAACTAGAACTACAAACCCAAGAAAAATAATCATCCTAAATCTAATTTTTTAAAAAAATCACGCCTAATTTTAGGCATAAATTTTCTTGTGACTAAATGTCTATCAACTTTCATATTTGATTCCCCAAAAAACTCATCAAATGAACTGGAGACTAGTAGTAATACCTATTACACTAATTCCAATCTTCGTTATTGCCATTCAATTTGACATTCAATTAGAAGATGTACTAGCAATTGGATTTTTTCCATTTTTAGGTGCAGTTATTGCAATGATGATAAAACTAGGCCTTCAGGGAGTAAAATTTGCATATATTGCAAGAAAATATCTTGGAAGTTTTGATTCTTTTTGGAAATTAACTGGTGTCCGAGTTGGTAGTGAATTTATCAAATTTACTACCCCTATGTTTGTAGGAGCAGAATTTGTTGTACTCTATTATTTGCACAAAAAAGGAGTAAAGGCTTCAAAATCTGCATGGATTGCCATTATGGATATTGTAACTGAAGTATTTGCTGCAGGTCTATTATCTATTATAGCTGGAATTATAGCATTAATGAATGGAGCATATGTAGTTGCAGCAATTATTTTGGCTACAAGTATTGTCGTAACAGCTTTGTGGTTGGTAATGTTTGTCTTATCTTCTGTACATATGTTCCAAGTTCCAAAAGTTTTGGCAAACCTTGTAATAAAATTAGGAAAAGCAAAAGGGACTAAATATATTGATAAGACAAACATCTGGATGGAAGAAGTTTGTACTATGAGCAAAGAAAATCTAAAAACTTCTGAATCCAAAAAAATTTTTACAGTGTCATTCTTTTTTTCACTAGCATCATGGTCATTTTATGGAATATCATTTATGATTATTGCAATGGGTACAGGATATGTGATTAATGCATTTGATTCTATTATGGCAGTAATGGGTGCAAATGCTATTGGAAACCTACCCATTACAGTTGGTGGTTCTGGTTTAGCTGAATTTGGAATTGTAGCATATCTTAATAATCTGAATCCATTTGATTTTGATATTCCAAAGGGGGTTGTTGCTTGGGATGCAGTTATTGGTTGGAGAATTGCAACTTATTATGTCCCTATTGTAGTTACATGGCTGCTTTTAGTCAAACTAGCCTTGAGTAGAATATCAAAGCCACAAACTTAATAGAAACCACTTTATCATAAAACGATTTTCTTAATTTGTGGATTTCAAAAACAAAAATGTTCTAATTACTGGTGCATCCTCTGGTATTGGGAAAGAAGCCGCCATAGAATTTGCTAAACTTGGAGCAAATGTTATTTTAGTTGCTAGAAGAACCGATAAACTCGAAGATGTAGAAAATCAATTAAAAAAATTCCATATTACTACAATGATTTTGTCCTGTGATGTCTCAAAAAAAGATCAGGTTAATGAAATATCAAAAATAGTTTTAGAAAAATTTGATTCTATCGATATACTAGTAAATAATGCTGGTTTTGCAATTTATGGTTCTGTATCTGAACTATCTATCGAAGAGATTGAATCTCAAATGGAAACAAATTATTTGGGCATGGTTTACTGTATCAAAAATTTCCTTCCATCAATGTTAGAAAAAAAATCTGGTCATATTGTTAATGTGGCATCTGTTGCTGCAAGTTTTGGTTTGCCAGGAATTACATCATATTGTGCATCTAAATTTGCAATGCTTGGATTCTCAGAGGGGCTTAAACATGAGTTAAAAGGAACTGGAATTGGAATTACAGTAGTCAGTCCAATAATGGTTAGAACAAACTTCTTTGATCATCCTTCTTTTGAACAGATGCCTCAATATTCTCCAACTTCATTAAGTCCTAAAACAGTTGCAAAAGCAATTCTCAAAGCATCAAATTCTTCTAGATTAGAAATTATTGTTCCATCTGTTGTTAGAGGTGCAGTATGGATGAAACATACTTTTCCATATTTTATTAATCCAATTATTGGAAAATCATTTAAAAAACAACTAGATTCAAAGAAATAGATTTTAATTATTCTTCCAAATCATCATCTGCAGCCTCAGTTGAGCCTACATCTAACATTTCTAATGATTTTAATTCAAATTGATAAATTGCATTCATTTCAATTTCTTTTTCTTTTTCAAGATACTCTGATACTTTTTTACTTAATGGTGCTTTGTGTTGATTAAATGTAAATTCATAGACAACACCTTTTTCAAGATCTGACATTTTGATCTTTTTTGGTAAATCCATGGTAACAATATGTCTTCCATCTTCCACAGGATCATACAACTGTGTATCTATTTTGTTATCTGCATCATACAATTCAAGAATATAACCTGTTTTTTTCATCTCTGTTGGTTTTTGAAATTTTGCATTTTGGATCTCATCAGTAACCCAATCAGGAATGTCATCTTTCTTTTTTACCATATTAACCCACTCTAGTTTTCTTGTTTTTCTTTCTTGCTTTTTGACCACCATTCAAGATAGTCATCGTGCTTATCATCTCTAGTTCTCTCTTTTTGATTTAATTTGTATCGAATATCTGATACTTGTTCCCGTGTAGCATATAATCCACATCTCTTACAAATGAAATGCTTTGTAGCAGCATCCATTTTCATAGGAATTTCAATTTCATCATATAGTTTGAATAAATCATCTCTGCCCCTCTCTTCTTCTGGAGTGTCTGCTTCATACTTTGCTTGAATCTTCTTCTTCTCTCTTGCTGTACATTCAGGACAATTAGGCACTGTTGATTTGGCTTAATTTTTTCCATAAAAGCGTTCCCACATTCTTAGCAGATCGATATTAATCTGACACGCGGATTTTTTCATCATCCCTTTCGGTCCGTTCGCCCATCGAAATCCCGCGTGCCAGATGAGCAAAATTCAAAAAATAATCTATTATCTCTTTTCTTCTAAGATTTGAGCAGCAATCTTTGCTGAATTTTCTGCTCCGTTAGGAACAAAGTTTTTCGAAAATTCCACTAAATTCTCTTCGAAAATTCCATAATTTTCTTTAATATTGAAAATTGCTTTAGTTACTTGTTTTGTATTTGTAACTAAAATTCCAAGTTTCTTCTCATGAGCCCATTTGATGTTGTTAGTGTGCTCATCATATATGGGATATCCGATGATTGGTTTTGATTTTCCACCCATTATTTCACCCATTACTGTATGGGAACCATTTACTACTGCATATTTGCATAAATTTAGTATCGAATCCTTTTCTTGTTCTGAGAGAAAACCAACATCAATTTGTATCCAATCAATTTTTTTATCAACTGCATCAGTAATTGAATATTTTTTACCATCTTTACCTAAAACAGAATCTATGCTAGAATCGTTTCGTGCATGAGAAATTATTCTTTTTTCATCCTTCATTTCTTCTTGGTGAAATACTTGCTCATATCTCTGACCAGTTCCATCATTAGTTGATTTATTCCCTGTTCTCATCCAATAACCAAAATCATTGTTTTCTACTAATTTTTCTAAACTAGATTTTTCTTCTCTTTTGGAGATTTTATTTTTTGTAAAATGTCCGACATATGTTATTTTTTCTTTTACATCCTCTGTAAAATTGAGATTATATTCACATAAAGTAAATGGTGGTGGTGAATCAGCTACAAGTATTTTTGATGCTTTAGCAATTTGTTTTGCAACAAAAATCAATGATGGATACAAATATGATCTTGAATTATACAATTTAGGTCTGAATTGATTGGTGATAAACAGACTTGGAATGTTTCTATTTTTTGCAAGAATATTTGAACCCATATCTCCATCATTAATTACCAGATCAAATTTTTCTTTGTTGTATAGCTTTCTTTCTTCTTTCAAATAATTTATAATTTGTCTAATTAATGGTGGATTTTTTGAAATAGGTAAGAGCAAATTCATTAGAGACATTGTAACACTTGGACCAAACTTTCCATCAATTGGGGTAGGCATTAAGATCTCATGAATTTTTTCTCGTTGTTCTGGAAATTTATCTAATAGTTTTTCATAAACATGGTCCTTGCTAGAAAAATGAATTTCAAACTTTTCTTTAATATGATCCCCTAAGACTTCGTTTAGTCTCATCATACGAGAATAATGACCGCTTCCCCATGGATAGATAAATTCTCCTATTTTGAGCACAATATCAAACCAAATATGCCGTTTAAATTCTCAATGATTTGCATCCAGCGCATCTAAGATATCATGAACGTTGTTTGGTCCAAGTGAGATAGTTATAGTTTTCTTTGTTTTGAGGGCAAAATCAACTTCATTTTTTAAAATAGTGGGAATTTCATTTGATGTATTTGAAATCCTTTTTTCTAGTTTTTTGATATTTCTCTCCAAACCAATCTCTTTTGCTTCTAAAAATAAATTGTAATCAACTCCAGAAAGAGGCAATATTGGAATTTTATTTTTTCCAAATACTTTTCTTAATGAATTATCTATAAAATCAGAACTAAATGCTAGTGGTGATACTGCAATAGATACTCTATCAATAGAAGAATGAAGCATTATCTCCAAAACTGAATTTACAAATAATAGATAATTTTTGGTTCTACTTGGTTTAATTTTAAGATTATAGAAATCTAATTGGATTTTATCTTGAGCAAGCCTTGGAATAATTTGATTTATTATTTTTGCAAGATTTAGTAATTCTGATTCTTGGGAATAAACTACAATTATCTTAACTTGGTTTCCTTGTTTAATTGTTTCAAAACATGATACTGCAGATATCTCATCATAAATTGCACAAATTGTCTTTTTATTTTTTAATTCATATGGAATTCCACCATTTCCTTGATCTGAAAAAATACTAATGTATGCATAATTTTTTGTTAAAAAAGTATACAACAATTTATCATAATTCTCTTCTGTTCCTGGATGCGCACCAAGATTTGATTTTTTTTCAATAATGTTTGATGTAGCTGCAATCTCTACATCTTTAGGAAGAAATCCTTTTGAAACTCCTTCTACTTTAACTAGAAACTTCTCTCTTTTTAGAAGTAGATTCCCTCCAACATCAGTTATCTCAGTTACAACATCTTGAAAATTATTTTTTACTTGTTTTGAAATTGTTATTTTTTCAATACCAAAAAGTAAATTTATTGCAGATGATGCAAAAACTGGATCATTTGCATCAACTAAAATAATGTCTCCATCCCGTTTGACTGACTTGAATTGCTGATCTTTAATTTTTAGAATGTTTTTGATATTGGATATTAGCTGCGGAATTTTATTTTTTGAAAATATTGTTGGAAAAACTACAACAAATGACTTTTCATCCATATTTTCTATTTTCAATTATACTTGTTTATAATTTAGGACAAAAATTGGGTAATCAATATAAAACAAATATCTTAAATGAATTTGTGGCAAGATTTACACAAGAACAAGTAGATGATCTTAATTCTAGAATAAAGACAACTGAGGAGGCCTTACAGTGGGTATCTGAAAATCTGCATCCTAAAGTTGCAAAAGCATCAAGTTTTGGTGCTGAAGATGCAGTTATTATGGATATTATGTTAAAGATTAACCCAAAATTTAGATTCTTTACTTTAGATACAGGGCGTTTACCACAGGAAACATATGACATTATTGATGTTGTTAGAAAAAAATACAATATTTCAGTTGAAATATTATTCCCTGATGCAAATGAAGTCAAAGAAATGGTAAATCAAAAAGGAATGAACCTATTTTATGATAGTGTAGAGAATAGAAAACTTTGCTGTGAAATTAGAAAAGTTCATCCAATGAATAAGATGCTTGCAACATTGGATGGCTGGATCACTGGCTTGAGACGTGATCAAACCAAAATTCGCCAAAATGTTAGTATGTTTCAGATAGATCATGGCCACGGAGGTATTCTTAAAATTAATCCAATAATTGATTGGACATGGGAACAAATTCAAGATTATATTAAAAAAAATAATCTTCCATACAATAGTCTCTTAGACAAAGGATATACTAGTATTGGATGTGAGCCATGTACCAGACCAATAAAGCCTGGAGAAGATCTTAGAGCAGGAAGATGGTGGTGGGAACAAGGAGAACACAAAGAGTGTGGCCTTCATATAGACCCTTAGTTGAGGATTTTACATGTCAGATAGTATGATCAAACCACACGGTGGAGTTCTAGTTAACAGAATTACTAAAGTTGATCCGACAGGATTGTTCTCAATTACAATTTCAGAGGACTTGGCAAATGATGTTGAAAACATTGCAGATGGAATTTTTAGCCCTCTTGAAGGATTCTTGGGACAAAAAGACTTTGAGAGTGTAATATCCAAAGGCAGACTAGCAAATAATTTAGCTTGGGCCATTCCAATTGTTCTTGATGTAGATAAGCAAACAGCAACCGAAATGAAAGAAGCTGGTGATGTATTATTGAAAAACCCCGAAGGAACAGGTGTTGCTGTATTACATGTTGATGAAACATACTCCTTTGATAAAGAAAAGACATCACAAGGAGTCTATGGAACAACTGATCCATCTCATCCAGGTGTTGCAAAGACAATGTCTATGAAAGAATTCTTGGTAGGAGGAAAGATTGACTATATTCAAAGACCAAAAGAGAATGAAATTAGAAAATATAGACTAACTCCAACTCAAACCAGAGAGGCGTTCTCAAAAGCAGGATGGAAAACAATCTGTGCATTTCAAACTAGAAATCCTCCACATGTAGCACATGAGATGCTTCAAAAAACATCAATTACTACGCGTGATGGCGTATTTGTAAATCCAATTATTGGAAAGAAAAAATCTGGCGACTTTGTTGATGAAGTAATTGTAAAATGCTATGAAACCATGATAAAATTGTACTATAAAGAAAATAGATGTTTACTTGGAACACTACATACTGAGATGAAGTATGCAGGACCAAAAGAAGCAATACATCATGCAATAATGAGACAAAACTATGGTTGTACTCACATAATTATTGGTCGAGATCATGCAGGTGTTGGAAAGTTCTATGATCCATTCGCAGCTCAGAAAATATTTGATGACTATCCTGAACTAGACATTGCTCCAGTTTTCTTCCCAGCATTTTTCTATTGTAGGAAATGTTTGACATATACTACTCCAAAAGTTTGTCCACATAATGATGATGCAAAAGAGCAGATAAGCGGAACTAAACTACGTGAGATGATTCAAAATGGTGAAGCACCTTCTGAATTTATTCTAAGACCAGAAGTTGCCAAAGTAATCTTGGATCATCCAAAACCTTTTGTTGATTAGATATTTATTCAATCGAAATTACTCTAGCTTATGATGTATATTATTGGATTAATCTTATTTGCAGGATTTCTAATTTCACCAGTATTTGCTCAAGAAGAATTGAAAAACCCTTCACTCATTATTGATACATTGGATATTCCTGCTGAAAATTTTAACGTAGTTCTACGAGATGCCCCAGTAATTTCTCTAAATGATGTTCATTCAGTGAGTTGGCAAGTAACAATCGATAATAATCTTCTATATTCTCATCCCGATGGAAATGCGATTCTTAGATTCTATGACCAAGAATCAGATGATGAGTTTATTGAAGTTGGAATGGGATCGCAGCCTGATCTCAAGTTTTGGGTAGCAGTTCAGACCCCAAAAGAAGGATACGTCGTGGTCCATAGGGATTTGGAACGTGGTTGGTATCCTCAGGCAAAATCTATCGTATCTTACACTGATAGAGCGGGACTGACAGTAAATAATGGTGCACGAATAGTAGTTACTAATCTAGACATTGGTAAATTTGCTATAGATTCATACTCTGTTTATGGATTGCAGGGCTCTACTGACATTCCAGCAGTTAATTCTGGATCAATGGTAGTAGAATTTTTATCTGGTGATCCATCAAAGAACGTTTTTGCTTTGTTTCCATTTTACATTGCTGCAGGTATTGGAGTAATTGTAGGAGTTTTGTTTCTAACTAAAAAGCGCTCCTAGTTTTATTATTGTATCACTGAAATTGGATTTTCTTCTTTTGTATCTAAAGTAATTTCCTGTCCATCAACTAATGATTTAAACTCTTCATTTGAAACAATGATTAATGGAATATTTGCAAGTGCACAACCAGTAGCAACTGTCAAATCAGCTTTTTGACAAATCATTGCAATTGGAGCAGAGTTATTTGATTTAATTGAATAAATTGTGTATGCACCAACACTACTTCCTACTCCTGATGGAAAAACCAGAACTGTATCCTTAATTGACTTGTTAAACAATTCATGATTTTTGTCAGAAATTATTCCCGTTTTTTTATCTACTGTACCTAAAAAATTAATTGGCATTTTAGATTTTAGTATTTTCCCCTTTACATTTCCTTGAACCAAAATTTTCCTCATCTTGTTTCGTCTTCAATAATTTTTGATAATGGTTTTAGATTTACATCAACTCCATTAGAGTTTTTCAAATAAAATGCGCCCTTAATGCTATTAGTTGTTACTGCATCCACATTTTCTTTATTGATTAGTGGAGTAAGGCATGTACAACAATCTGAAAGAATTTCACATCCCGCACGTTCCAACTCATTTGAATATCCAATGTTTTTTGCTTGCTCCTTTACTGTTCTAGGGCAAAAAACTAGACATCTCTTCATAAATGATCTGCCCTTTAGCCTGGATGTTAGTTCTGAAATCTCTTCTAATCCTAACTGTGGGCTGCCTAAAGTGATCAAGTCTCCTTTTTCTGATGTGTTTAACTCATCATGAACATTTTGCATCTCTTTTTCATCAAAATCTACTTTTTCACAGTCTGCATCCCCTTCACCAAATAGAAATTTTGCACATGTTCCAGAGGTTCCCATTCCGCCACACATTGCCTTGCATTGACGTTTATCCATTTCTCCAAGCCCCGAAATGTTTACTGAAGTGTCTCCAACTTTTCCAGCAAAGAAACCTAGCATTCCATATGTTAACTCATTAGGATTTTTTATTTTCATTCTTATGGTGAGATTGGGAGAGTCTTCTTTTCGCAAAGATGAAAATGGACTTTTACCAGTAAGAGCACTAGCTAATGCACTAAATGCACTTTCCTTGTTTGTCTTTAGATTATCATAGGAATTTGCATGAATTGCAGCATTGCTTTCTGCAAATGCAACCTGCGTTCCCTGTTTTGGAATATCAAATATCTCATATGGAATACAGGAAAATGATGGAGTAACACCCATTGTTTCATATGAATTTTTAATTGAGAGTTGTTTTGCAATAAAATTATCATCTAAATTATAATTCTCAACATTATCAATGTCAAAACCCATGGGATTCAAAGTTGTTCTTACTTTGACTCTTGCATCCTTACTAATGCTAGAGAGAAATTCCTCTCCTGCATCACCAATTGTATTGTAATTTACACCTGATAAATGTGACCACTCTATGGGGATTAATCTATCGGCATCAGTTGCCTCACCTGTAGCTACTAAAATTCTGTATGCCATCTGCATTATTTCTCCCTGCTCACCTTTTAGTGCAGATTCTTCTTCCTTGGTTAATTCCAATAATATTGATTCACTACTACAGATATAATACTTGTACGTAAATTACTACATGGATATGGAAAAAATTCTGCGTGGTATGACAGATACAATGAATTCTGTAAAACCACCAAGAATGACTGCACTAAGAGAACTTCATGAAGTAGAAACAGGAGGTCCTTTTAGTATTCTAATTGGAACAATCCTGTCTGCACGAACTAAAGATGAAAGCACTACCAAAGTATGCAAAGTTCTCTTTTCTAAATACAAGAATGCGAAATCTCTAGCTAATGCCAAAGTTAAAGATGTTGAGAAAATTATTAAATCCATTGGGTTTTATCATGTCAAATCAAAGCGAATTATTGATGTGGCCAAAATAATAGATTCAGAGTATAACGGAATTGTGCCTGATGACTTGGAAACACTAGTAAAACTACCAGGTGTTGGTAGAAAGACTGCTAATTGTGTACTTGTATATGCATTTGAAAAACCTGCAATCCCTGTCGATATTCATGTACATAGAATATCAAATAGATTGGGGCTAGTAGAGACAAAAAATCCCGAAGAAACTGAACAGGAATTAATGAAAAAGATTTCAAAAAAATATTGGATTGACATTAATGATACTTTTGTTATGTACGGTCAAAACATCTGCAAACCAGTATCTCCAATGTGTGATGTATGTAAAATTAAAAAGAATTGTAAATATTACAATCTAAATAATTCTAAAAAAACATAAAAATAAAAGACAAGATTGTGTTAAAAAATTAATCTTATCCTACAGTGATTGTCCATTTGACAGAGAGACTATCTCCATCACTGACGGTAATTCCTTGGTTTGTGTTGAGTAGTTGTCTTGAGAACATTTCCCAATCTGTACCTGAAGTTTGTGAAGTTGCTGTTGGACATTTACCATTTACTGGTGATCCTGCATAATTTGCATTAAACAACCCCGAGTCATATACAGTTGTTGCATTACTAGCGTCAAATGTGAATGGAACAGTTGATGTATCAATTGTTACAATTGTACCTGTTGGACCTGATGCTGCACTTGTTAATGCTACAACTCCATTTCTTCTGGCCATGTCACCATCATTAGTTGTATCAGCACATGTTGCAACAGCATTATCTGTTGCATCTGCTAATGTTTGGTTTGTTGCACTTACAGTTCCACTGGTATGGTTTCCAATTCCAACCCAACTAAATACTGTAGATGCAGTACATCCACCAACTCCAAAGACCAAATTTGCAACACAGTCTTCACCGCCGTTTACTACTTCGTTGTCACCTTGCAAATATTGCTTAACATTTCCCATCTCATCTGTAACAAGATATTCAACATGACCTAACATGCTAATTTCCTGAGATTGTGGGGCAGCTGATACCATTAAAGATGTAGCAGAATTACTGCTAAGACCTAATGTCCCAACTGTTACTGCAAAGATACTTGCAAATAACACAATAGTTGTAGTTCTTTTCATTGAAAAAACTATGATTAACTGTATTATAGGTAGCTTGGCAAAAAACCCTCAACAAATTGATCCTTTTTGGCAATATTTAGGGTGATTTAAGGCCAATAGACTCAGATAGCTCAACACTTAGATTTCTACCTTTTTCCTCCAATACTTCAGTTTTAGTATCTTCTAAAGATAATGATTGATCAGATACTATTTCATCAGAATTTTCAATATCATTTGAAATTATTCCAGATACAATTAGAATGCCAATAATGATTATAATTGTTGCACCAATTAGAATAGTTTTTTTCATAGCAAATATTTGATCATTCATTGCTATAAACTTGATTATCATTGAGTGATTTTTTTATATCTGATATAAGTTCTAAAAATTTAATTGAAATTATATTTTCTATTCATATCATTCATGATGATCTTTTTCTTTTCTAGTTATTCGTATGCTGCAGAAGAATCAATTTTAATTACAAAATCACCTAGTATGGAGGATGTACTGTTTGATGGAAAATGGTCAAATTATTTAGAATGGAAGCAATCTAGTCATAATCTCATTTCTCATGATGATGGCAATTTTATTATTCATTTAAGAACTGCTCATTATGAAGATTACATTTATGTTTTCATTGATCCAATAAGTGATCTTACATTAGATAAAAAAATGGATGAATCAATAATTTGTTTTGATGCAAAAAATGATAAAACCAAATTTTTCTCAAATGATGATTTCTGTTTTTCTATATCATTAGATAGTGATCACCCAAAAACATTTCAAGGAAATAATACAAGTAAATCAAATTCTGTTATGAATGAAATTTCTAATCCAAATGGATTAATTGCAATCAGTTCTGTTTCTGATGAAAATGATCGTTATTCAACACTTCCACACTCTAGCTATGAATTTAAAATTCCAATTCAAATTTTGAATCGTTCTGATAATTATGGTTTTTATCTTTCAGTATTTGATTCAAACTCCAATGAATATTATACTTGGCCTAATAACTCAACACAAGATTCATTTCAAATCCCATCCCCATCAAAGTGGGGAAATCTAATCTCTCCTGACAAATCACTTCCAGAAATAAACTATCCATTATTGATATTACTACTACTGTTTTCAACTATGATTCTCATTAATTTTAAACTGAAAAAATTGAATAGACTATACCAATAATGATTATATGGAAATTAAAATCCAGATAATCTCCATATTCTTGTTAAAAAAAGAATAGTTGGGCATGAATTTTTTTATAAATTAATATTCATTTGTTTTAGGTTAAGAGAAATAGGTATGAGTCAAAATTATCCTCAGATTTCAATCATTCTTCCAACTTATAATGAATCTCAGAACATTCTAGGGATGCTTAAATTGATTCATGAAAATATCCCAAAGGGTGTAAATACTGAAACCATTGTTGTTGATGATAATTCTCCTGATGGAACAGGTAAGTTAGTTGAAGATTATATCTCAAATATTAAAAAAATTGCTGGTAGTACTATTGATATTGTACACAGAAAAGCAAAGAAAGGACTTTCATCTGCAATTTTAAACGGAATTCAAACAGCAAAGGGTGACACAATTGTTGTAATGGATTCTGATTTTTCACATCCTCCACAAATTATTCCAAAAATGATTGAGATGTTCAAACAATATCAATGCGATTTAGTGGTTGCATCAAGATATATCTCTGGAGGAAATATTCAGGGTTGGACTACAAAAAGAAAGATAATGAGTAAGATTGCAACCATGATTGCTAAAAAAGGATTGGGAGTTAAAACAAAAGATCCAATGTCTGGATTTTTTGCATTTAAAAAAAATATCATTAAGGAATTAAGTTTTGATGCTTTAGGTTACAAATTTCTTTTAGAACTTTTGGTGAAAACAAAAGGGATTAACATTAAAGAAATTCCTTATACTTTTGAGAATAGAAAATTTGGTTCGAGTAAATTAGATTCTAAAACTATAGTTGATTATTTTAAATCTATATGGAAATTATATACCAATAAACAAGTTGGAAAATCAACTGAGAAACGTACTTCAGTTCGTTTTCTTTCTAAAGCTGCAAGATTCTTTACTGTTGGAGCATCTGGTTTATTAGTAAATTATGTGGTGTCAACCTTATTCACACATGGATTAACAGAAATGTGGTATCTTCATGCAAATATTTTTGGGATAATAGTATCAATGTCAACTAATTTTATTTTAAACAAGATTTGGACATTTGAAGATAGAGATTTCTCTAGTAAGAAAACACTTTATCAATATGGTAAATTTAGTCTCTTTAGTTCATTAGGTGCATTAGTACAACTTGGAATGATCTATCTACTTGTAGATTCTTATGATGTCACATATCCATTAGCTCTTATTACAGCAATTGGTACTGCAGCATTTAGTAACTTTATCTTAAACAAAAAACTTACTTTTAAAGAAAAACTGTGGAATTAACTCTTAAAAATTAAAACAAAAAGAATGACAGTCGTCTTTCCTTACCAGCTACTCAAATGTAGAAGTAGAGGATTGAGACGAAAGTCCAGTTGAAGATGGCACAGATGGGAATTTGTCTCCTATCTGTTGCTCAGCTACTGCAGATGCTTCTTGTAGAATCTTTTCGGTTTCTTCACTTGAGGTTGCAGATTCCATACTAAATGAATCTCCAGCAAGTGAATCCATCATGAGTCCATTAAGAGTCTGTGTCATACTATTCAATTCTGAATCAGCTTCTGGCATGAATCTTCCTAGCGATGACTTCAATCCCTTCATTGTAGACATTGCTGGTCCAATTGCTACCATAGCATCACCAAGATCATGAATTGTAGTCAGTCTTAGTTGGACTTGTTCTAATGACATTCTTGCATTGCCGAGCATCTTTGTAACTTTACGAATTTCAGCTAATTCGTTAGACAAAACTCTACTTGTGCTAGTATCATGTTGCTGCATTGCAGTCACGACTCTCTGAAAGAGTTGCGCATCTCTTTCGTGCAGTTTACCTAACATAGAGTCCATTTTTGATATTTGGACTTGTAGTTTGTTGACTGCAGTTTGAATTCGTGGTTTCAATGCACCTTGAGGCTTTACTGCTTCACGGAGTTTGCCAGTTACGCTTTGGGTCTCTTGATGAGCCCAAGTCTTATCGAAGTTTGGCATGGATGTTGATTTAGATTTTTAGTCTTAATACAGAGTGTAAATTTAGATCAGTTTTGGATTAAATTTAGCTAACTAACTATATGCCTCCCCTATGTCTATAATTTGTGTCAAGGATTGCAGTTTTTGATTCAGGGCTAGGCTCATTATCAATAATTAATGCAATTCAAAGGATTTGCAAGTCTGAGATAATCTATTTTGCTGATAGTCAAAACTATCCATATGGGACAAAATCTAAATCTCAAATAAATAACATAATTAAAAAATCCATTAAATTACTAGAAAATGAATTTTCACCAGATTTTATAGTAGTAGCATCTAATACTCCAAGTTTGATGCTTGATTTGACAAACAAAAAAATAATTGATGTAAAGCCACCTTTAAAATTAGCTGAAAAACTTTCTCAAACAAAACATATTGGAATTCTAGCTACGGATTCTGCAATTAGGAGTAAGGGTTTATGTAATCATATAATTCAACAAAAGTTTTTAGAATCTACAAAAATTACAAAGATAAATGGCTCAAAACTTGTTGATTTGGTAGAATCTGGAAAATTTTTAACAAATAAAAAACTATGCTCTCAAATTATTAAAAAAACTCTTGATGATACACTAGTCAATAACTCAATTGATACAATTACATTATCTAGTACTCACTTACCTTTTATACAAACATTATTAGAGAAAGAATACTTATCAATACAATTTCTAGATCCAGGTAACATTATTGCAAAAAAGATCTACAAAAAAATTCAACATAAACAAAATAAAAAAAATTCTTTAAAAATATTTACTTCAGGTAATGTTCATGAATTTCAAAACAAATTAAAAAAATTAGGAATCAATAACCAAGTAAATTTTCTATCTATTTGACTTTAGATTTTCTATACCCATGACTAAATTTTTTATCATATAGTTTGGAATATTCATAAGTTTCAGGATCAATTACATCACTAATAATTACGATTGCAGTTCTTGTAATTTTTTCATCTTTTACTTTTTTTGCTATATCTTCTAGTGTGCCTTTGATAATTTTTTGATCATCCCAACTCGCTCTGTAAACAATTGCTACAGGTGTAGATTTTTTGTATCCACCAGCAACAGCCTCTTTTACTAAATTAGATATCAAATGAATGCTAAGATAAAAGATCAATGTAGCTTTGTGTTTTGCAAGCTCTGAAATTTTTTCACGCTTTGGAACTTTGGTTCTAGATTCTGCACGAGTAATAATAATTGTCTGTGTCACACCAGGAAGTGTTAGTTGAGTTCCTAAGGCTGCAGCTGAAGCTAGAAATGCTGTTACACCCGGAATAACAATTGATTTTATTCCTTTTTTTTCAAGATTGTCAATCTGTTCTTTAATTGCACCATAAATTGATGGATCACCATCATGTAATCTGATTATTAATTTATCTTTAATTGCATTTTTGTATAGCAAATCAAATATTTCCTCTCTTACTAATTTTGCAGCGTCAAAGAGTTTTCCTTTTTTGCAAAGTTTCAGTATGGGTTTTGGAATTAATGATCCAGAATAAACAACAACATCTGCTTTTTGAATTAATTTTTTTGCTTTTACTGTTATTAACTCGGGATCTCCTGGACCACATCCAACAAAATAAACATCAGACACGTTTTACCACCAAGATTGAAAAATATTTTGTTGTTAAAGTATCATCATTGATTTCACCCAATGTTAATTTTCTCACAATTTCATTTTCTGTTCCAAGATCTTGTCCTATCGCAAAAATTGAATTATCTGGAAATCCAGACTCTTTTAGGACATTAATTACTTGATCAAAATATCTACCATCTTTAAGAAATACCATTGTTTCAGAATGTTTAGCGATTTCTTTTACACTGGATAAATCATAGCATGATGGAATAATTGCAACTTTTTCAGCTCCTTCAGCAATACTTATTCCAACTTTTGAAGCAAAAGTAAACATTGAAACTATTCCTGGAATGACACTGATTTCCATATCTGGATAATTCTCTTTTAGATCTTTATGCATATAGATCCAAGTGCTGTATAGATAAGGATCGCCTACTGTAAGATAAACAACATTTTTTCCTGACAAAACTTTTTCTGCCATGATCTTTGCATTTTTTTTCCATGTTTGCTCAAGAACATCTTTATCTTTTGTCATCGGAAAAATGAGTTTAACAATATCTTGATTTTTTGATTTGTCAATTAATGAAGATACCACTGACAATGCAATACTGGGACGATCCTCATTTGAAGCAGGACACATAATTATATCTGCATTTTGGATTGCCTTTACTGCCTTGACTGTAAGGAGTTCAGGATCACCTGGACCAACTCCTATTCCAATAAGACCTGACATGTAATCTAGGAAATTTATCCCAATTAAAAATCTAGACTAGACTCTTGTTGCAGAAATTATTGTTACAGGATTTCTTGCAAGCATCATAGTTCCCGTAGATGTTTTCCTACTCTTTGAGATGGTGACTTGTGTTATATCAATCGATTTAAACTCTAATTTATCTAGAATTTGTAGTACGGAATATAGAGTTTCGATTAAAATTATTCCTATTACTATTCTTCCACCAGATTTTAATTTATTTTGTGAAATTTCTACTATTTCTTTAGTATCTCCACCTGTCCCTCCAATAAATATAGCATCAGCTTCCTCAAGATCTAATGTTTTTTCTTTAGCGTTTCCATGAATCAACATTACATTTGATATTCCAAACTTTTCCATATTTTTTCTAGTTAATTCAATAGCATTTTGATCATAATCAATTGCTAATACTTTACCAGTTGATTCAATTTGCATTGCAGCTTCAATGGAAATAGAGCCACTTCCACATCCAATATCGTATACAACCTGACCTGGTTTTAATCGAGCCTTACTAATTTGAATAGTTCTTACTTCTTCTTTTGTAATAGGAACTTTCTCTGTTCTATCAAAGTATTCATCAGGAATTCCTGGAGTTTTAAAATCCCACATTAAATCTCATTAAATAATTTTAATTGCATTTTAGAGATTTACTCCAGTTGTAACACTTCCAGAATGAGCTATTGTATAAGTTACAATCCATGTAAATAAATACAAAAATACATAGCTACCAATACCTTGTGTGACAATTTTTTTTCTATCAGAGGATGGTAATTGCATTTTCATTCCTTTAGCAACAATAATTGTTCCAAAAAATACAATAATCATAAATGCTATAGAAGCCCATCTTCTCTCCTCACCTTCAATTCCTTCAAACATAAAAGTTGCAGCAGTACCTGCAATGAAAGCCAGAGCAACTCTCATCCAAAATAATTTATTTAGTTTTCTATCTTTTTCACTTCTTTCAGCAATACTTACTGGTGGATCAGTTGATGAATTTTCAGGAACTGGTTCAGATTTTTCTGTTTCGGGAACATCAATTGATTCTTTATTGATAGATTCATTATTGGAATCCTCAGGTGATTTAGTAGGTTCAGATTTTTTCTTTTTGAATTTTGCCAAGTAATTTTCTAGCGTGTCTCAACTAAACCATGTTTAATATCTTTGGTCATAAAACATGCATACTCATAGCAAGGGTATAATTTTAGATACAAAATAAGTTAGTTATGCCATTATCCGGAATCGAGCTTAGATACTTAGTTAATCAGATTTCCGATCAAGTTCAGGATTACTATATCAGTAATGTTTATGGAATTACTAAGGATAGTATTCTGTTCAAGTTACATCATACTGAGAAAAATGATCTTTTTATGATGATTTCAACTTCTGGTGTTTGGTTAACTACAGTAAAAATTGAACAAATTGAGCCAAATAGACTTCTTAAACGATTAAGAAATGATCTTTTAAGATTAAAATTAAAAAAAATTGAACAAATAGGATCCGAGAGAATAGCATATTTTACATTTGAAGGATTTGGAAAGGAGTTTGTTTTAGTTGGAGAATTTTTTGGAGATGGAAATATTTTACTTTGCAATAGCGACATGAAAATTCTTGCACTGCAACACTCCATAGATGTTAGACATAGAAAGCTAAGTGTTGGATTAGATTATGTACCACCACCAGGAAATGGACTTGATATTTTTAATATTAGTATATCTGATTTTGATGAACTAAAAAAATCTGATCTTGCATCTGCTAAATGGTTAGGTAGAACGCTGGGATTACCAAAAAAATATGTTGAAGCTATATTTGAAATCTCAAAAATTGATTCCAAAAAAATAGGAAATCTATTATCATCAGAGGAGATCAATAAATTATTTGAGACAACAACAACAATTGTATCAGATGTAATTTCTGGAAATCATGAACCAGTAATAGTTAGAAATGAATCTACAGAAGTTCTTCCATTAAACTTTAAAAATCTAGAAGGAGAAATAATACCTGTAAAAAGTTTCATTGAAGGATTGGATACAGTATTTACTGAAAGCATTGTAAATAAAGGTAAAACTATTCAATCATCTGGATCTGATAAAAAAATTAAAGAATTAGAAACTCAGATTAGCGAACAAGAAAAAGCTATTGAAATTGTTAAAGAGCGCTCTATGAATATTTCATCTGTTGCTAATTCCCTTTATGAAATGATATCCCAAGGAATCATATCAATAGAAGATACTCGTGCACAAAATATTTTATCACATCATAATTCTAAACTTGTTAAGGAAAAAGGAAATTCATTACTTGTCATTCACGATGAAAAAATTCACATTAACCCTCATTCGCCTCTACAATCTATTGCGTCTGTTTTATTTAATGAAGCAAAAAAACAATCATCTGCAATCAAGTCAATTCAGAATATTAAAGAAAAAACACAAGCAAAACTTCAAAAATTTCAAAATAAAACAGAGTCTGAAAAAGATTTATCATTAGTTACAGAAATTAGAAAGAAAAATTGGTATGAGCGGTACAGATGGTTTGTCACTACTGATGGATTACTTGCAATTGGTGGAAGAGATGCAGCGTCTAATTCAGCCGTTGTTAGAAAACATTTAGTAAAAAATGATAAAATATTTCATGCAGATATTTTTGGTTCACCATTTTTTATTTTAAAAGATGCACTAAATGCTTCTGATAAAAGTATGAATGAAGTTGCAGATGCAACAGTTTGTTTTAGTAGAGCATGGAAAGAAGGAATGTATGGTGTAAGTGCATATTGGGTAAATCCCGAACAAGTAAAAAAATCAGCACCAAGTGGAGAATTCTTACCAAAAGGATCTTTTACTATTGATGGACAACGAAATTTTATCAAATCAGAAACACTTCGATTGGCTGTTGGGATTATTCCACAAGATGATGGTTATGCATTGACATGCGGTCCTGTGATTCCAATTATTAGAAATTCTATTTGTTATGCAATCATTGAACCTCATGGATTAGAAATGGTGGATGCAGCTAAAAAAATTCGAATTGAATTTTTAAAATTAGAAGAAGAAATTACAAAAAAAATTACATTAGATGATTTTGTCCGTGTTCTTCCAGCTGGAAAAAGTCAAATTAAAGAAATTAATTTTGGTCAATATGATGTAGCATCTTTGTAGGTTGAAAATAATTTTTATTAAAAATTTTTAAATCCTAATTTATACAAATTTTAAAATAATTTTTAAAACATATTTTTTGCTTAAAATTATCATTTGATTAAAGATCCAAAATGGATCAATGAATTAATTTATTTTCCATGATGGAATCGCCCTCATGGATTCTTTTCCAGCCTCCTTATTGTTTTTCGTGAATCACTTTTCATTGGTGTAGAAGAAGATGAGGTGGATACCTTAGACTATCCTTTGGATAGCATTAATTGGTTTTTCAATCCCCCAGACGAAAGTCTACACCAAATCCTTGCAAATCAATTTCTACACCAAGATATTTTTGCAACATTTTGTGTTGGGGGAGTTTTTAATTGAGAACTATTTTATCGATTTTCCTTATTTTATTTTTGGTTACATCCATCATTCCATTTGGCTTTGCTGATATTCCAATAGAAGATTCAGACTCATCTGATTTCTCACCAACTGTTTCTTCTGCACCAAAAGAAACACGAAATATTTCTGTTTCATTACAGGAATCAGTTGGAATCTCATCAAATCAACCAATGAAAAAAGATTCTACACAATCTAAACCAGTAAGAATATCCACATCTGACACTTTTGGTAAATTTGTTTTTCTGTCTGAAAGTTTAGATATTGATTCAGGATTATTTGAGAATTCTGTTTTTTCTAATTCATTTATAATTCAACCACAAACTACATTTGATAGAGTTACTACAATTGATAAAACTAAAGATAGAAAAAAGAATCTAAAATTAAATATCTTATCATCTGATAAATTAATTGATACTTTAGATAATAATTCACTCGAAACATTATCTACTGATTCATTTATTCAAATCAATTCATTATTAATTTTAGAACATGATCTTGATCTGAACATTTATGATGAATTCCAATTTTTCTCAGAAAATTTATTTGATTCTACCTTAAAATTATTTTCTTCCTTTGACACTCTTTCTAATATTTCTGTTTCAGAAACAGATCAACAATTTGCTTTAATTGTTTTTTCACCACTTATTTTATTTTTGTTCCTTCGCTTTGAAGATTTTGAATTTAAAATTTCTAAATTTAAACAACCATTATCTTTTGTTCTGGTTGTTATTATTTTATCAACAATTGTAATCACACCTTATTCTATTTCATCATCATATTGGCCAATGGCTTATGCTGATCAATCAGTATTTGGTGATAATCAAACTGCCTCAGATACCACCTCATCTTCTTCTACACCAGCTGAAGATACAGTAACTTCTGAGGATTCAACTTCTGATAACACATCTACCCCAGTAGATACCACCTCATCTTCTTCTACACCAGCTGAAGATACAGTAACTTCTGAGGATTCAACTTCTGATAACACATCTACCCCAGTAGATACCACCTCATCTTCTTCTACACCAGCTGAAGATACAGAATCTACTGGGGTTTCATCTTCTACTAATCAAACTGCCTCAGATACCACCTCATCTTCTTCTACACCAGCTGAAGATACAGTAACTTCTGAGGATTCAACTTCTGATAACACATCTACCCCAGTAGATACCACCTCATCTTCTTCTACACCAGCTGAAGATACAGAATCTACTGGGGTTTCATCTTCTACTAATCAAACTGCCTCAGATACCACCTCATCTTCTTCTACACCAGCTGAAGATACAGTAACTTCTGAGGATTCAACTTCTGATAACACATCTACCCCAGTAGATACCACCTCATCTTCTTCTACACCAGCTGAAGATACAGAATCTACTGGGGTTTCATCTTCTACTAATCAAACTGCCTCAGATACCACCTCATCTTCTTCTACACCAGCTGAAGATACAGTAACTTCTGAGGATTCAACTTCTGATAACACATCTACCCCAGTAGATACCACCTCATCTTCTTCTACACCAGCTGAAGATACAGAATCTACTGGGGTTTCATCTTCTACTAATCAAACTGCCTCAGATACCACCTCATCTTCTTCTACACCAGCTGAAGATACAGTAACTTCTGAGGATTCAACTTCTGATAACACATCTACCCCAGTAGATACCACCTCATCTTCTTCTACACCAGCTGAAGATACAGAATCTACTGGGGTTTCATCTTCTACTAATCAAACTGCCTCAGATACCACCTCATCTTCTTCTACACCAGCTGAAGATACAGTAACTTCTGAGGATTCAACTTCTGATAACACATCTACCCCAGTAGATACCACCTCATCTTCTTCTACACCAGCTGAAGATACAGAATCTACTGGGGTTTCATCTTCTACTAATCAAACTGCCTCAGATACCACCTCATCTTCTTCTACACCAGCTGAAGATACAGTAACTTCTGAGGATTCAACTTCTGATAACACATCTACCCCAGTAGATACCACCTCATCTTCTTCTACACCAGCTGAAGATACAGAATCTACTGGGGTTTCATCTTCTACTAATCAAACTGCCTCAGATACCACCTCATCTTCTTCTACACCAGCTGAAGATACAGTAACTTCTGAGGATTCAACTTCTGATAACACATCTACCCCAGTAGATACCACCTCATCTTCTTCTACACCAGCTGAAGATACAGAATCTACTGGGGTTTCATCTTCTAATCAAACATCGATCAATAATCCATTGACTACTAATTCAACATCAGGAACAGAATCGATCATTGATTCTATCACTAACAGTTCTGATAACACATCTACCCCAGTAGATACCACCTCATCTTCTACACCAGCTGAAGATACAGAATCTACTGGGGTTTCATCTTCTAATCAAACATCGATCAATAATCCATTGACTACTAATTCAACATCAGGAACAGAATCGATCATTGATTCAATAATTAACGGCACTAATATTGATGAACAAAATGATAATCTAACAAACTCTACAGGTATACCAGTTAACGGTACAGCCATCCCAGGCACAAACTCTACAGGTATACCAGTTAACGGTACAGCCATCCCAGGCACAAACTCTACAGGTATACCAGTTAACGGTACAGCCATCCCAGGCACAAACTCTACAGGTATACCAGTTAACGGTACAGCCATCCCAGGCACAAACTCTACAGGTATACCAGTTAACGGTACAGCCATCCCAGGCACAAACTCTACAGGTATACCAGTTAACGGTACAGCCATCCCAGGCACAAACTCTACAGGTATACCAGTTATTTTACCAAATGCTACTGAAACCTGGAAATTTGATTCTCAAGTTAACGGTTCTCGCTTTATTGGAGATGTATATCTCAAGGAGACTGAATCAAGCCTAATTCTTGATGGAGATGGTTATGTCTCAAATGATGGAAATTCTACTAGTGATATTACAAACCTCTCAGTTACTGCATGGATTAATCCTGATTATTCTGGTGGATCTTCAGAATTTACTGTAGTTTCAAAAGAAAAATCATTTGCACTCACAATCAATAACAATATTGCTCCACAACACATAGCAAAATTTGCTGTTTTTGATGGAATTAAATGGCATACAGTAGAAACTTCAACAAAAATTGGTGATGATTGGTCTCATATAGCTGCAACATTTAATGGAACAACACTATCAATCTACACAAATGGTTCACTATCCAATGTTAATGAATCATTAGAAAGAATTTCAATTAATCTTGATGGACAACTAGAACCAAAAACTATTGAAACAATTGCAACATCTTCTGATGTAATTGTTGGTGCATCACTTGAAAATCATAGAACTATTGATGAAGTAACAAAAAAATTCCGTGGCGAAATAAAAGAAATTAATATATTTAATGTATACCTCACTGCAGAACAAATTAAAGAAATCTATTTACAAACATTACCCTTTATTCAATCATTAACTAATTCAACAGAAATAAAAATTGTTGAAAAAGAAAAAGAATTAAAAGCAATTAATGTATTGACACCAAAAATTACTACAAATTCTACAAATACTGATATAATAAATGTAAATGCAACAATAAACGACTTATCTAATTCCACTAAAAACTCTATAACATTTAATGATACAAAAAATTATGTTCCTGTTGTAGAAGAATCATTAAACACTCAACTTAGCAAACTTACTATATCTACATGGATTAATCCGGATTACAAATCAGGTTCAGCAGAATTTACTGTAGTTTCAAAAGAAAATTCATTTGTACTTGGAATTAATAATATTTATTCTCCAGAAAAAATTCCAACATTTGCTATTTTTGATGGAATCACATGGACAAAAATCGAAGGTAATTCACAAATTAATGATTGGTCACATCTTGTAGCAGTAATTAACGGAACAGAAATTTCACTATACCTAAATGGCGATCTTGAAGCTAAAACAACAATTCCTGAATCATTTAAAATTCTGGAAGGTGATGTAACTCCTGTTCCATCAGAAATTGCTGAAAATGAATCTGATCTGATTATTGGTGCCTATCTTAACACTCTCAGAAGCAAGATAAGCCTATCAAACCACTTTTCTGGTACAATTGATGATGTATTAATATACAAAGAAGCACTTACCGAAGATCAAATCAATAAAATCTATGGAGAATATGTTACACCTTCTGATAGTTTCAATCTTCCATTTGAGTCACAATTACTCTCATTTACTGATCATGTAACGGTATTTGTAAACAATTCAACTGTTTCTGAAACAATTCTTGTTTCTACAATTGATACACAAGGACTTACACCATCAACAGTCCAATCAATATCATTTACAGATTATGTTACATACAAAATAAACGGCAAAGTAAATGATTCTACAAATAAATCATCAATTGAAGTAATGAAATTTTCTGATGAAGTTGTAGCCACAATCATTTCTAATAATATTTCAGAGAATAATGAAATACAAACTATAACTGAATCATTATCATTAACTGATATTGTTCAGGCAACAATAAACAATGTCAATCTGATATCACTTTCAGAATCACTAGAATTTACTGATACTGCTAGTGTATCCATCAATGGCTCATACAATATTGTATTTTTGGAATCACTATCACTAGATGTACAAATTAATTCTAATGAAAATAATGCTTTAATGAATTCCACATTCATTCCTACACTAACATCCGTAAAAGAAAGCTATCTGATACATGAGGATGCAGAATTTGAATTTGAATTTAACAGATCTTCAAAAATTATTTTAGATGAAAAAAATAGATTAGATAATGCAACTGATATCATCATAAAGGAATTAGATCAAATTCAAGACATTAAAAATGAAATTGATGAACTTAAAGAAAAAATTAATGAATTATCAAGCAATAATGAATTTAATGAAAAAGAACTAAAAGAGATTAAGAATAAAGTAAAACAAATTATTACTCATATCAAACCAACTATCAAACATTTAGAAAAGGATAATCCTCAAAATGCCAATCGACTCAAAGATATTATAAAATCAGTTGAAGAAACCGCTGAAATTAAGCCAATTCAGAAAGGAAACTGGGTAGATTCTCAGAAAACAATAACAATTGAGGTTTATGATCCAAAAGGAAACCTCATTGAAATTGATTCTACCTATGAGACAATTCGAGAAGGAAAAGTCAGCTTAAAACTCTTATCTGATTATGCTAAACAGCCTGGAATCTATAAGATTAAAACTATCTTCACAGATAATGACCAAACTCACATCATTGAAGATGAATTTGCATGGGGTCTTGTGTCACTTAACACCAAAAAGAGTATCTACAAACCAGGTGAGACTGCTGAATTTGTAATTGTTGTACTTGATAATCTTGGACATCCAGTATGTAATGCTGATTTGACAATGACTATTGTGGATCCAAATTCAGGAATTACATTACTAAAGTCTGGGGATGGAATAAATCCAAATGAAGAATGTGGTTTGTATGATTCTCAGTATTTAGTTTCATTAGAAGGAACACATAATGTAAATATCCACGCAATTGACTCTGGAATCAATACTACATTTAGTACAACATTTGACGTAGCAGACTTCTTTGAATTTGATATAATCAGAACAGCACAAAGTAAAATTGATCCTATTACTAATCCTAATCTATTTGATGTTAGAGTAGATGTAGAATCCTTTGTAACTGGAAATAGCATAGATCTCATAGAAAGAGTTCCATCAGTTTTTGAGATAAGCAATACTGATGCTAACATAACCACAGTTGGTAATCACAAGGAACTTACTTGGACAAAAGAACTCATTGGTAATAAAACTGCAGTAGAGTATTCTTACTCTGTTCCACTAGTATTTCCAGAATTATATCCACTTGGAGAAATACAAATCATTCACAGTTCTGGAAACTTTACTGAGGCAAGACCTTGGTTTGTTGCAAACGATCCTGCAACAAAAACAACTACTGGAGGCATGTCTTCTATGGCTTCAACCAGCCCACAAACCTTTACAATTAATACATCTGCTGATAGTGCAAATGATGCAGTTTTTGTAGGTGTAGGCATAGATTCTACTCTTGCTGCTGCACAAGTTCTAAGTGTAACATATGGTGGTAATACTGGATGTAACACCGTATCTGCTGAGTCTCTTGTCAATACCGGAATTGCCTCTTTTTCAAACGCAGAATCCAAAGCTGAAATCTGGTACATCACAAACCCAACAAATCATGGATCAGCATGTAATGTTACAGTTACTCTACTTGGATCATTCAAATCCTTTGGTGCAGGTGCATGGTATCTATCTGGTGTTAATGGAACAAATCCAATCTCTGAGAGAAAAACATCAACTACCACCACCATAACATTTACCGATGTTTCTCCAGCCAACATACTTCTTGGTGCCCTCTCCAACCAAGATCAAGGTTCAGCTTCTGGAAGTGGTGGAAGTGTAGTAGATCTTCATTTGACCCAATCAGGAGGTAACAAACATGAAGTAGATCTTGTTAGTCGTGATCCTTCTACATCGCTTCCAACAACTCTTGCTGTCACTCTCTCAAAAGCTTCAACCCCTGCATTTTTAGGAGTTGAAGTGAACAGGGCCATAACCTCAACTAGTCATAGTGAGACATTAACCCTTAGTGACACTGTTGAATCGACAAAACTTTCATCAGTATCATTGTCTGAGACATTAGCACTTGATGATGGAGTCATTGATAGTATTCAAGATGTTTCAATCTCTCTAACTGAATCATTATCATTTGATCTTCAGATATTGGCAATTGGTGGTGGTGAAACTTTAGTTGAGTTAGATGAATCACTCTCACTTGATGATGGAACAATTAAAGTCAATCCAATACGTGTTTCTCTTTCAGAATCACTTTCACTAGCTGACACTACTAGCTTCACCAAGCCATCCGTCTCTCTCACAGAATCACTTTCACTAGCTGACACTACTAGCTTCACCAAGCCATCCGTCTCTCTCACAGAATCACTTTCACTTGATGCATCTGCAGCTGAATCAATATCAACTAATAAGGTCACAGTATATGCATTCCCTTCAAATAATGCAGGCTCTTGTAAAAATCCTAACAATGTAGCAGCTGATGATAATACTTATTCAGAATGTGTAAACAATGAGACACTTCAACTCAAAGGATTTGGTTTCACTACTGGTACTGGTGGCGGTACTCAAATTCCATCAAATGCATTCATTGAAGGAATTGAGTTTATTGTTGAAGGATTCCTAAACGATGGTGCCATATCTGGTCTAATCACTGATGTTACATTGTATGATGAAAATGGAAACCTACACTCTAGTGGAAATACTACTACTCATGTAACATTTGATGCAACTACAGGAACAGTTCATACGTTTGGCGGTGCAACATCATTACATGGTTTTGATACGTTAACTCAAGCAATTGTAACTGATCCTGACTTTGGTGCTCAATTAACATTTGCAATGGTTGGTAGTGGAAACGATGATATTTCAATTGATCATGTTCAAATGCGAATTCATTTCAGAACACCTATAGACTTTGTTGTATCTTTAACCGAATCCCTTTCTCTTCAAGACAACGTTGCAAAAACTTCATCCGTCTCTCTCACAGAATCATTATCACTTGATGATGCCTTGGATACTGACAAAACATTCGCTTTATCTCTCACAGAATCATTATCACTTGATGATGTTGTAGATACTGACAAAACATTCACTTTATCTCTATTAGAGAATATTTCTCTTCAAGACAACGTTGCAAAAACTTCATCCGTCTCTCTCACAGAATCTCTATCATTAGTTGACGCTACTAGCTTCAAAAGACCATCAATTTCTCTCTTTGAATCAATGACTTTTAGTATCGATTTTAGAGTAATATTACCTGTTAATCTATTTGAATCACTTTCACTAGCTGACACTACTAGCTTCACCAAGCCATCCGTCTCTCTCACAGAATCACTATCATTTGCAGATACTGTAATAACTGGCAAAACTTCATCCGTCTCTCTCACAGAATCTCTTTCCCTATCTGATGGAACAGTTGAATCCATAAACGCATTCTCATCATCTCTCACAGAATCTCTTTCCCTACAGGACAGCATCAACAAAAATATATCTACATCTCTCACAGAATCACTTTTCTTATCTGATGGAACAGTTGAATCCATAAATTCTATTAAAGTCTCTCTCACAGAATCTTTATCCTTAATTGATACTACTAGCTTCAAAAGACCATTAATCTCTCTCACAGAATCTCTTTCGTTCAATGATAGCATGTTTGCAAATTTTGCATCTGAGTTTACTACGTCATATGCTGTTTCTACAGATATTACAACAGCAGGTTGTTTCAAACCTGGTAATGTAGCTGCTGATGATGGTCAATATGCTGAATGTGTAGATACAGAGACTCTCCAATTACATGGATTTGGTTTCACTACTGGTACTGGTGGCGGTACTCAAATTCCATCAAATGCATTCATTGAAGGAATTGAATTTGTGATTGAAGGATTTTTGCATAATGGTGCCCCATCAGGTAGTGTTTCTGATGTAACCTTGTATAATCAACTTGGAAACCTACACTCTAGTGGAAATACTACTACCCATGTAACATTTGATGCAACTGAAGGAACAGTTCACACTTTTGGCGGTGCAACATCATTGCATGGATTTACAGGATTAAATGTTACAACTGTAACTGATCCTGACTTTGGTGCTCAACTAACATTTGCAATGGGTGGTAGTGGAAACGATGATGTATCAGTTGATATTGTAATGATGAGAATTCATTATAGAGTACCTGTGACAACATTTGTTTCACTGGAAGAAACTTTATCATTTAATGATTCTATAAATCGTCAAATATCAATTCCCCTAAACGAAAATTTGTCAATAAATGATACTATAGAAAACACTAATGATATTTTCATTTCTCTCACAGAATCACTCTCACTAGTTGATAATATTGATACAGACAAATCATTCTCTATTTCTCTCACAGAATCACTCTCACTAGTTGATAATATTGATACAGACAAATCATTCTCTATTTCTCTCACAGAGTCACTCTCACTTCAAGATGACATTGCAAGATCATTCTCCGTCTCACTAGACGAATCACTCCCACTCAATGACGCAGTCTCCAAGACATTCTCCGTCTCACTAGACGAATCACTCCCACTCAATGACGCAGTCTCCAAGACATTCTCCGTCTCCCTAGCAGAGTCACTCCCACTACAAGATGCAGTCTCCAAGACATTCTCCGTCTCCCTAGCAGAGTCTCTATCACTACAAGATGCAGTCTCCAAGACATTCTCCGTCTCCCTAGCAGAGTCTCTATCACTACAAGATGCAGTCTCCAAGACATTCTCCGTCTCCCTAGCAGAGTCACTCCCACTACAAGATGCAATCTCCAAGACATTCTCCATCTCACTAGACGAATCACTCCCACTCAATGATCTAATCTCCAAGACATTCTCCGTCTCCCTAGCAGAGTCTCTATCACTACAAGATGCAATCTCCAAGACATTCTCCATCTCACTAGACGAATCACTCCCACTCAATGATCTAATCTCCAAGACATTCTCCGTCTCACTAGACGAATCACTCCCACTCAATGACGCAATCTCCAAGACATTCTCCATCTCCCTAATCGAATCACTCCCACTCAATGACGCAATAACTAAGACATTCTCCATCTCACTAGACGAATCACTCCCACTCAATGATCTAATCTCCAAGACATTCTTTGCATCTCTCACAGAGTCACTCCCACTACAAGATGCAATCTCCAAGACATTCTCCATCTCACTAGACGAATCACTCCCACTACAAGATGCAATAACTAAGACATTCTCTATCTCCCTAATCGAATCACTCCCACTACAAGATGCAATAACTAAGACATTCTCTATCTCCCTAATCGAATCACTCCCACTCAATGATCTAATCTCCAAGACATTCTCCGTCTCCCTAGCAGAGTCTCTATCACTACAAGATGCAATCTCCAAGACATTCTCCGTCTCACTAGACGAATCACTCCCACTCAATGATCTAATCTCCAAGACATTCTTTGCATCTCTCACAGAGTCACTCCCACTACAAGACGCAATAACTAAGACATTCTCCATCTCACTAGACGAATCACTCCCACTCAATGACGCAATCTCCAAGACATTCTCCATCTCACTAGACGAATCACTCCCACTCAATGATCTAATCTCCAAATCATTCTCCCTCTCCCTAATCGAATCACTCCCACTACAAGATGCAATAACTAAGACATTCTCCATCTCCCTAGCAGAGTCACTCCCACTACAAGATGCAGTCTCCAAGACATTCTCTATCTCCCTAATCGAATCACTCCCACTCAATGATCTAATCTCCAAGACATTCTTTGCATCTCTCACAGAGTCACTCCCACTACAAGATGCAATCTCCAAATCATTCTCCCTCTCCCTAATCGAATCACTCCCACTACAAGATGCAATAACTAAGACATTCTCCGTCTCCCTAGCAGAGTCACTCCCACTACAAGATGCAGTCTCCAAGACATTCTCCCTCTCCCTAATCGAATCACTCCCACTCAATGATCTAATCTCCAAGACATTCTTTGCATCTCTCACAGAGTCACTCCCACTACAAGATGCAGTCTCCAAATCATTCTCCCTCTCCCTAATCGAATCACTCCCACTCAATGATCTAATCTCCAAATCATTCTCCCTCTCCCTAATCGAATCACTCCCACTCAATGATCTAATCTCCAAGACATTCTTTGCATCTCTCACAGAGTCACTCCCACTACAAGATGCAGTCTCCAAATCATTCTCCCTCTCCCTAATCGAATCACTCCCACTACAAGATGCAATAACTAAGACATTCTCCATCTCCCTAGCAGAGTCACTCCCACTACAAGATGCAGTCTCCAAGACATTCTCTATCTCCCTAATCGAATCACTCCCACTCAATGACGCAATCTCCAAGACATTCTCCATCTCACTAGACGAATCACTCCCACTCAATGATCTAATCTCCAAGACATTCTCCATCTCACTAGACGAATCACTCCCACTCAATGACGCAATCTCCAAGACATTCTCCGTCTCCCTAGCAGAGTCTCTATCACTACAAGATGCAATCTCCAAGACATTCTCCATCTCACTAGACGAATCACTCCCACTCAATGACGCAGTCTCCAAGACATTCTCCGTCTCCCTAGCAGAGTCTCTATCACTACAAGATGCAGTCTCCAAGACATTCTCCATCTCACTAGACGAATCACTCCCACTCAATGACGCAATCTCCAAGACATTCTCCATCTCACTAGACGAATCACTCCCACTCAATGATCTAATCTCCAAGACATTCTCCGTCTCACTAGACGAATCACTCCCACTCAATGATCTAATCTCCAAGACATTCTTTGCATCTCTCACAGAGTCACTCCCACTACAAGACGCAATAACTAAGACATTCTCCATCTCACTAGACGAATCACTCCCACTCAATGACGCAATCTCCAAGACATTCTCCATCTCCCTAGCAGAGTCTCTATCACTACAAGATGCAATCTCCAAGACATTCTCCATCTCACTAGACGAATCACTCCCACTCAATGACGCAGTCTCCAAGACATTCTCCGTCTCCCTAGCAGAGTCTCTATCACTACAAGATGCAATCTCCAAGACATTCTCCATCTCACTAGACGAATCACTCCCACTCAATGATCTAATCTCCAAGACATTCTCCATCTCCCTAATCGAATCACTCCCACTCAATGACGCAATCTCCAAGACATTCTTTGCATCTCTCACAGAGTCACTCCCACTACAAGATGCAGTCTCCAAATCATTCTCCGTCTCACTAGACGAATCACTCCCACTCAATGATCTAATCTCCAAATCATTCTTTGCATCTCTCACAGAGTCACTCCCACTACAAGACGCAATAACTAAGACATTCTCCATCTCACTAGACGAATCACTCCCACTCAATGACGCAGTCTCCAAGACATTCTCCATCTCCCTAATCGAATCACTCCCACTCAATGATCTAATCTCCAAGACATTCTCCATCTCACTAGACGAATCACTCCCACTCAATGATGCAGTCTCCAAGACATTCTCCGTCTCCCTAATCGAATCACTCCCACTCAATGATGCAGTCTCCAAGACATTCTCCATCTCACTAGACGAATCACTCCCACTCAATGATGCAATCTCCAAGACATTCTCCGTCTCCCTAGCAGAGTCTCTATCACTACAAGATGCAATAACTAAGACATTCTCCATCTCACTAGACGAATCACTCCCACTCAATGACGCAATAACTAAGACATTCTCCATCTCACTAGACGAATCACTCCCACTCAATGATCTAATCTCCAAATCATTCTTTGCATCTCTCACAGAGTCACTCCCACTACAAGATGCAATAACTAAGACATTCTCCATCTCCCTAGCAGAGTCTCTATCACTACAAGATGCAATAACTAAGACATTCTCCATCTCCCTAGCAGAGTCTCTATCACTACAAGATGCAATCTCCAAGACATTCTCCGTCTCCCTAGCAGAGTCACTCCCACTCAATGATCTAATCTCCAAGACATTCTTTGCATCTCTCACAGAGTCACTCCCACTACAAGATGCAGTCTCCAAGACATTCTCCATCTCACTAGACGAATCACTCCCACTCAATGATCTAATCTCCAAGACATTCTCCGTCTCCCTAATCGAATCACTCCCACTCAATGATCTAATCTCCAAATCATTCTCCCTCTCCCTAATCGAATCACTCCCACTCAATGATCTAATCTCCAAGACATTCTTTGCATCTCTCACAGAGTCACTCCCACTCAATGATCTAATCTCCAAGACATTCTCCATCTCACTAGACGAATCACTCCCACTCAATGATCTAATCTCCAAGACATTCTCCATCTCACTAGACGAATCACTCCCACTCAATGACGCAATCTCCAAGACATTCTTTGCATCTCTCACAGAGTCACTCCCACTACAAGATGCAATAACTAAGACATTCTCTATCTCCCTAATCGAATCACTCCCACTACAAGATGCAATAACTAAGACATTCTCTATCTCCCTAATCGAATCACTCCCACTCAATGATCTAATCTCCAAGACATTCTCTATCTCCCTAATCGAATCACTCCCACTCAATGATCTAATCTCCAAGACATTCTTTGCATCTCTCACAGAGTCACTCCCACTACAAGATGCAATCTCCAAATCATTCTCCCTCTCCCTAATCGAATCACTCCCACTACAAGATGCAATAACTAAGACATTCTCCGTCTCCCTAGCAGAGTCACTCCCACTACAAGATGCAGTCTCCAAGACATTCTCCCTCTCCCTAATCGAATCACTCCCACTCAATGATCTAATCTCCAAGACATTCTTTGCATCTCTCACAGAGTCACTCCCACTACAAGATGCAGTCTCCAAATCATTCTCCCTCTCCCTAATCGAATCACTCCCACTCAATGATCTAATCTCCAAGACATTCTCCCTCTCCCTAATCGAATCACTCCCACTCAATGATCTAATCTCCAAGACATTCTTTGCATCTCTCACAGAGTCACTCCCACTACAAGATGCAGTCTCCAAATCATTCTCCCTCTCCCTAATCGAATCACTCCCACTACAAGATGCAATAACTAAGACATTCTCCATCTCCCTAGCAGAGTCACTCCCACTACAAGATGCAGTCTCCAAGACATTCTCTATCTCCCTAATCGAATCACTCCCACTCAATGATCTAATCTCCAAGACATTCTTTGCATCTCTCACAGAGTCACTCCCACTACAAGATGCAATAACTAAGACATTCTCCATCTCCCTAGCAGAGTCTCTATCACTACAAGATGCAATCTCCAAGACATTCTCCATCTCCCTAGCAGAGTCACTCCCACTACAAGATGCAGTCTCCAAATCATTCTCCCTCTCACTAGACGAATCACTCCCACTCAATGATCTAATCTCCAAGACATTCTTTGCATCTCTCACAGAGTCACTCCCACTACAAGATGCAATCTCCAAGACATTCTCTATCTCCCTAATCGAATCACTCCCACTACAAGATGCAATAACTAAGACATTCTCCATCTCACTAGCAGAGTCACTCCCACTACAAGATGCAGTCTCCAAATCATTCTCCATCTCACTAGACGAATCACTCCCACTCAATGATCTAATCTCCAAGACATTCTTTGCATCTCTCACAGAGTCACTCCCACTACAAGATGCAATAACTAAGACATTCTCCATCTCCCTAGCAGAGTCTCTATCACTACAAGATGCAGTCTCCAAATCATTCTCCATCTCACTAGACGAATCACTCCCACTCAATGATCTAATCTCCAAGACATTCTTTGCATCTCTCACAGAGTCACTCCCACTACAAGATGCAATAACTAAGACATTCTCCATCTCCCTAGCAGAGTCTCTATCACTACAAGATGCAATCTCCAAGACATTCTCCATCTCCCTAGCAGAGTCACTCCCACTACAAGATGCAGTCTCCAAATCATTCTCCCTCTCACTAGACGAATCACTCCCACTCAATGATCTAATCTCCAAGACATTCTTTGCATCTCTCACAGAGTCTCTATCACTACAAGATGCAGTCTCCAAGACATTCTCCCTCTCCCTAATCGAATCACTCCCACTCAATGACGCAATAACTAAGACATTCTCCCTCTCCCTAAACGAATCACTCCCACTACAAGATGCAGTCTCCAAATCATTCTCCCTCTCCCTAATCGAATCACTCCCACTACAAGATGCAGTCTCCAAATCATTCTCCCTCTCCCTAGACGAATCACTCCCACTCAATGACGCAATAACTAAGACATTCTCCATCTCACTAATCGAATCACTCCCACTACAAGATGCAGTCTCCAAATCATTCCCAATCTCCCTTGACGAATCACTATCTCTTGATGATGGTGTAGTTGAAACTGTTAATGCATTCTCTATCTCCCTAATCGAATCACTCCCACTCAATGACGCAATAACTAAGACATTCTCCATCTCACTGGCAGAGTCACTCCCACTACAAGATGCAATAACTAAGACATTCTCCATCTCCCTAAACGAATCACTCTCCCTTGATGATGATCTTATTTTGGTGGGAACATTAAAGATCAGAATCACCAATAATAATCTGTTAGTTGGAGGCTCCTCATTCTCAATTACGCCAAACCCCCAGACAGGAATTGGAAGTCTAAATGTTACTGATAATGGAATTAATGACGCAAATTCAACTAGTGGTGAAATTAGAATACTTTCAGTTCCAGTTAATGATTATACTGTTTCAATGATTACAGTTCCTACAGGAAATGTAGTTGATGTTGATGAAGCAATCGTTTCAGTTTGTTGTGACGATGTAAATCCTCTAGTAGAATTTGAAATATTTAGTGTTGCAACAGATCTGTCACAACTTCCACCAACAATAGCTAAAACCGCTCCAAATCTTAATTCAACTCAACTTACCACACTTAAAGGATTTACAGCTACAATTATTGAAGGTGCATCTTCTACAACAATTGAAAAATCAATTCAATCTCTTAAGATTATCAGGGTAGGTGTGAATAACACATCTGGTATAGATAATGCAATTAACCTACAATCAAATATTAAATATGTAAATGATTATCCTGTTGATACAAGTGGTTCCATTGTTCAAAATACATTAAAGATTCCAAAGTATACTCTATCACTTAACAAATCAGTTACAGCAATTATTCCAGTTGCAGTATCAGTTGAATCAACTTCTCATCAACTAATTTCTACTCCACCTTTAACAAAGATTGTTCCAGGAAAACAAATCATACTTCCAGTTGAACCTACACTTATCCCAAGCTTTGGTGGTTTATCAAAATTAGATATCACTTCAAAAGACACCTCATCTTCAGTTGGAAACTTTACTCAAGATTGGATAGTAATTGAAGTTGATAATGAACATATCAATTCACCAACATTGGCTAGCAGTGGAATCGATAATGAATTAGAAATGGAGATAGATGTGAAATCAAGATACGAAGAATTTGGTACTGGTTTCAACTTTGGAGATCCTTCTAATTTTGCATTAAAACCAGTAATGACAGTCATGGTACCTAAACCATCTTCTTCAGAAATTCAAACACTTGAAAATGGATGTGCAGATGTTGAAGTACACACACTTGTTGGAGGAGTATGGACTATAGGTATTGATACAGTTCTATCAAATACACCATCAACAATTGATTCAAACTTCTGTGATGTAGAGATACAATCGGACCACTATTCAAAGAAGTCTGTTTCTTCAAAGAAGAGCTCTGGTACTGGAGGTACTGGAGGTACTGGAGGTACTGGAGGTATTGGAGGTACTGGAGGTACTGGAGGTATTGGTGGCGGTGGCGGTGGCGGTGGCCGTGGTGGTTCAATATCTGGATATGCTGGAATTCTAGGAACTCCACTAACAATCAATGAAGTAACATATGACAAATGTGATGAAAATATGGCAAGAATTCTTGTATCTAGTGATGCTGAGGAACCACCAACAGTAATTCTGCACACCACAAAATCTGGAACCATATATGCAAAACTAGCTGAATTACAACCATTTGCAGAAAGTAATCAACTTACCAAGATTGACAAGTATCTCTATGAAGCACCAATTGCATCAGATGAGATATTCATGATGGTTCAGGTTACTGAAATTAATGAAGGATCAAAGAATACAGTTCAATCACCGATCTATCTTGATTCCTGTTCTGGTTCAATCACAATAGCTGAAACTCCAGGAGATGAGACAGAAGTTTCCCTTGATGTTCCAAGAATCTTTGATGTAAAATTCAAAATTAACAATGAAACACAACATTTGGCCTCAACTCAATCTGTCTTCTATCTAGAAAATGATGATCTTTCAGTGTCTGCAATCATTGATAGTAAATCAGCACTCAAACGTGTTGAGCTAAGATCTACTCCAATGGGCCAATCAACAGAACAGTATGCTGCTATGAGGATGAATATTGAATCACTTTCAGTATCTGATACGTCTTATCTTGTAAGTGCAACACTACCATCATATTTCTTAATAGAGCCTGGTATACAATATTGGATTCACGTACTAGATGAGGATCTTAACATTGTTGATTCCAAACCATACCAAATTGGAGTAAAGCCAACCAAATCATCAAAGGTATCCGTTGAAATGGATGTTGAATCCATCAAACCAAGTGGTACATCAACCCGACCTGAAATCTATGTCTTTACTAGTAATTCATCTGCATATGGAACAGTATCACTAATTGCCAATGGACAAATTGTTGAACAAAAATCACAACTATTTGAAATTGGTCAAACCAAAGTAACATTTGATTGGAATGTTCCAGCCTCTACATCATTTGCAAGTAATGAATTACAAGGAAAAGTTGACTTGTATGATAAATCAATAGTTACAGAATCAGCAACTATTCATAGTTATCCAAGAACTGTATCTCTATTGGCATCAGAGATGGCATCTCTAGAATCTATAGAAATTAATGGTAAAGTTGTAGCAGAACCAGCACTCATCTATTCATCTAATTCAGATTCTAATCTACAGTTCAGAGTAACAGATCCTCAAGGTCAGTGTGTAATTGGAGGAACAGATGATTGTACAATTAATCAAAGTACAAAGGATAATCGTGGAGGATTAACCAGTATAATGTATGGCGATCAAGTACTCAGAGTTAGATATAGTGGTGCTGATAATGCTTTGGAGAGATTCTCAATTACATCAATTGATCCAATAGTTGATCAGTGGACTATATCTCTTGAAACTCAAGATGGAGTATTACAAGAAGCACATGCAACACAAGAACCAACCATTAAGATCAAATACAGATATCACTCTGAAACAATTACAGTGTTTTCAAATTAATCTGTAATTTTATGGATATGCAATTGATTGTAAAATTACTGAATCAAGATCTGAGATGTTAATTCTTTTTTGTTCCATACTATCTCTCATTCTAATAGTTACAGTTTGATCTTCTAATGTCTGATGATCCACTGTAATTGCAAAAGGTGACCCAATCTCATCCAATCTTCTATATCTTCTTCCAATAGCACCAGAATGATCTAAAAATGCATCACATTTTCTTTTTAATTGAAGAAATATCTCATCTGTTTTCTCTTTTAATCCGTCTTTTTTAACTAAAGATAAAATCCCAACATGAACTGGAGACAAATATGGTTTTAGAGACAATACTGTTCTTTCATGCTTCTTGTCATCTCTCAAACTATGCTCTAAAATTGTGTAAAGACTTCTATCAATTCCCATTGAAATCTCAAAAACATGTGGTAATACTTTTTCATCATTATCCATAACCTCAAATTTCTCATTACTTTTTTTGGCATGACTTGATAAATCATAATCAGATCTGTAATTACAGGCAACAAGTTCTAGCCATCCAATGGTAGTATCTACTTCAAAATCAAATGCAACTTCTGCGTAAAATGCCTTTTCCTTATCACCAAGTTTTCTGAATCTGCTTTTAGAAATATCAATTCCAGATTTTTCATAAAATTCAGTCAAAATTCCAAGATAATACGCGACAAACTTGTTTGGAATTACTCCTGATTCTACTGCTTCTTTACATGTCATTGATACTGGTTCTGAATCTGTTTGAACTCTGATCACAGTATTTTGAATCTCAGAGAATTTTTCCATCTCATCTAACTTTGTTGGATTGCAAAAAACTTCAATTTCTGCTTGATAAAATTCCCTTAAACGCAATAAACTCTGTCTTGGTGCAATCTCATTTCTGAAACTTTTTCCAACTTGTGCGATACCTAATGGCAGTTTCCCCCTCATAGTTTTAAAGAGTCTTGGAAAATCTACAAAGATTGATTGACATGTCTCAGGTCTAAGGTATGCCTCCTCCTCTTCAGGACCAATTCCAACTTTAAACATCATATTGAAGTTCTTTGTTTTTTCAAAATCCCCCTTACACTTGGGACACTTTATGTTGTTTTGAGAAATAGCATTATCAAATTCTTCTAAATCCGCACTTTCTGGAATTTCAATTTTTGTAATATCTGCAATAGTTCTATCTGCTCTAAATGTTGATTTACATTTAATACACTTGATTATGGGATCAGCAAAATTTCCTAAATGCCCTGATGCCTCAAAGACTGATTTAGACATTATTTGTGAGCCATCAATTTCTAACATACCGTCTCTTCGAATTAATTCACGTCTCCATAATTCAAGAAATTTATTTTTTAGACTAACTCCAGATGGTCCATATTCCCAGAATCCAGCTTGAGCATCAGCATATACTTCACAACTTGGAAAATAAAATCCACGCTCAAGTGCTAATTTCATTACTGCCTCATAGTCCATATCATAATCTCCTACTCATAGAATAAATCTCTACGCAAGCTCCTTTGCTTTCTTAATATTTTCAAAATCATCGCGTTCATCATCAATTGGTGTTTCAAGAATTATAGGAATTTTATTTTTGTTTGCAAACTTAACCACAGAAGATATTCCATTCTCGCCAATACCACCTAATCCTAAATGATAATGTCTATCAAGATTACAACCAATTTCTCCTTTAGCATCATTCAGATGAAGAATTTTCAAATTTTTAATTCCTATATATTTATCAAATTCATTAAAAGTCTCTTTTACCTTACTTTCAGTTCTTAAATCATATCCTGATACAAATGCATGACAAGTATCAAAACAAACACCAAATTTTTTTGAAGGCTTTAATTGATTAAAAATTTCTCCTAATTGCTTAAAGTCTGCTCCAACAGAATTTTTCTGCCCTGCAGTATTTTCTAATAGAATCATGACATCGTTTTTAGTTTCACCTGCTTTGGTTAATCCTTTTACGAGTCTCTTGATTCCTGCTTCCTCCCCTGTTCCTAAATGACTACCAAGATGTGTAACAAGATATGGAATTCCTAAAATTTCACATCTTTCGACTTCGTCAATAAGTGTCTGAACAGATTTTTTAAATCCATCCTCCTTTGGAGATGCAAGATTTGGTAAATATGGCATATGTGCACATGTTGCAAATCTATCAATTTTACTTGCCTTTAGTTTTGATTTAAAATTAGAAATGTCATCTTTTGATAATTCTTTAACATTCCATCCTCTAGGGTTTCTGGTAAATATCTGAAATGCAGAACATTCTCGTTCAACCGCATTATCTACTGCCTTGTCAATTGATCCTGAAATAGATACATGACAGCCGATCTGCATATTTTTCAAGATTCTTTAAACATAATTTAAATCAGCATCCATTAAAATGAAACCAGATTTTTAAGTAAATCCTGTAAATCACTATTATGCTAGCACTTGGACAAGATGAAATTGCGAAATATCCTTTTCTAGCAGATGCAGGTGACTATTTGAAGGATAAAGGATTCTCAATCTATGATTTTGGGCAAGATCCTGTCTTGAGAATATCTGTAGATAAAGCAGTTCATAGAATAACTGTAGCTACAGACGGGAAAATTTATGATTCTGATCTCATAGATGGAAAAGCATCTAAGTCATATATTTTAGAACGTGAGGTTTTTTCATTTCTAGCAGCAATAATCTTGCTTAAACTTTCTAATATGTCCACTTTAGTTAAACGATTTTCTCTTGCAGAAGCTAGACGAGCAGAATCATATTTAAAAAAAGATTTAGGAAGAGCTTCAAATCCTTCAGAAATTGATTTACTAAAAAAAATAATTTTTGAATTATCTGATATTAACGTAGAGAAAAAAGATGATTTTTTTACAATATCTATAACTGATTATCTAAAAGAATCTGCAACTTTTAATGAAAAAGAATGGAAATTGATTAATCGACATGTTGAAAATGGAAAAGTGTTTCTCAATTCTGAAAAAATTGTTAGATTACTTAGAAAAAGAATTTCTGTGTATATTAATTTAAAAATAAACAAAGCACCCACTCCTGAAATGATCTCAGGATTAGAAACTGACGTACAGAATTTAATTGAACTTGCAAAAAAATATACTCCCGTTTTTGTATTTTCTGGAGAATACCCTCCCTGCATCAAACATGCAATTGATGTTCTTGAAAAAGGCGAAAATTTACCTCATGCTGGTAGATTTATGCTTGCAACTTTTTTACTATCAAAAGGACAATCAGTAGAACAAATTGCACCATTATTCAAAAATGCACCTGATTATAATGAACGTGTAACACTTTACCAATTAAATAATTTAGCTGGAACTGTAGGAAGTGGAACACAATATTCCTGTCCTTCATGCCAAAAATTACAAGCTCAAAGTCTATGTTTTGCCACATCAGATTGTAAAAATATAATCAATCCAATGCAGTTTGGAAGGAAGAAAAAAAATGCATGAAACTGATATTAAATTTCTAGAGACAACTTTTAAAAAATATTATTTTAATCATTTTGATCTTATTCGAGTTCCTGAACGAACATCCGAAAGAGAATTTGGCTATCAGAAATTTAATTCAGGAATGACTCGTCATATTCAAATTAAAGATGATAAGGAGTTGCATCTAATACTTATGCAAAATACTCCATCCGATGTTTATTGTTCAAATGCATATTATTCATTTCCAAATTTGCCAATGAATGAAAAAGATTGGAAAGAAGCCGATCTTATTTTTGATATTGATGCAAAAGACCTTAATTTACCTTGTAGAGAAACTCACACAGTTTCAATTTGTTCTGATTGTAGTGAAGTTTCAAAAAATCTAATTCATTGTACAAAATGTAATTCTAAAAAACTTGAGAAAAAATCTTTACCATGTAAAAATTGTATTGATGCTTCAAAAATAGAAGTTGAAAAACTATTTGATGTTTTAATTAATGATATTGGAATTTCTAAAGAAAAAATTCAAGTATATTTTTCTGGGAATGAAGGATTTCATGTTTATGTATATGATTCAGAATTTCAAAAACTTGGTGCTCGAGAAAGATCTGATCTAACTGATTATATTTTATTTAAAGGAATGATTCCTGAAACTTTTGGGATGAAGAAATTTAAACCTAACAAAAATTTATTTCCAAATCTTGAAGATAAAGGATGGAGAGGAAGATTTGCAAAGCATGTTTATGGTACAAAATCAAAGCGCTCAAAAATAATTACAGAATTGATTGCAAATGGATACTCATCATTTCAAAAAACTATAGATGATACTTCTGAAAAAATTGGCGTAAAAATTGATCCAAATGTAACTATGGATATTCATAGAATTTTTAGATTACCTGGATCTATTAACAGCAAGAGTGGTCTCACAAAAATTATCTGCAATGATCTATCAAAGTTTGATCCTTACACTGATTCGTCTTTTCTAAATGATGATTCAATAGAGGTAAAGGCCAATTGCCCAATTGAATTTAAATTAAAAAATAAAAAATTTGGTCCTTTCAATAATGAAACTGTGTCAGTCCCTACTTTTGCTGCAGTCTATATGATTTGCAAAAAACTAGCGACAATTGCATGATTTTGCTGGTAAGACATTAATTTACCGTATCTTAACAAAGTTTGATTTTGTATAGCGCCTCTACTGATAAGCAAGCTCCCCCTCCTGATGCAGGAAAATTCATCCGATTAGGCATAGTGGCAATTATTGGAATAGTGATTTTTGCTCTAGTTGGAAATCAGGCAGTAATCCTATCCATGAACTTTACCGAATTTGGCGATCAGTTTACCAAGCCTCTCTATTACACATTGGTTTCAACTTTAATTTTATCATCAATTGCCCTCGTGAGAGTAAATATCGCTGGAAGGTCATCGATTTTTTGGTATGCAATTAGTACGGCTATTGGATTTCTAGGAAGTGGAGGGCAACAATCACTCTCAAATAATATTAAAAATTTTTCTGATTACAAATTATCTGTGCCTCAGTTTGTAATTTGGCAAATTACCAAAATTCTGCTCTTTGGTGCGTTCTTTGCAAATATCATGTTTGGATTTGCTGCAATGTCATTTATTGATGGAAATTATTTGGGAATTGAGAATTTACCAAAATTATTTACACTCCCATTTGTAACTCCAGAAACTAATCCAAATTATGCATATGAAAATGTTGTTCCAATGATCCCTGCATTAGTCATCTTAATTCCTCCTTTACTTGCAGCAGTTGGAATGCGTTTGGTTTTGTATGTTGGAATTCATAGAATTATTGGAGTTATAACTTCATTTCTGCAAGATTCAACTGATGGAAAACCAAGATATCTAAACTATGTTTCAACTATTGAAGGAATTATTGGAATTGGAATTATTTGGGCCGGATTTAATCTCTTCTTCACTGATCAGATAGATTATAACACTCGTTATATTATTGGCGGAACTTTAGTTATAGGCTTTGCACTTATTGCATTTTCAATAGTTGATAGAATTAGAGCTCGTGTCCTAACTCACATGTTTAAACGAGATGTTTACATCAGAATTTTGTCAATAATTGCAATAGCGATAATCATAGCTGGTGTTGTTTCAGTAAACAATAGTATTGCTGATGCAAAAAAGATTGAATTTTTGGGACCTTACACTGCTCAACAAATTGGAGTTAATCGATATCTTGGTGAATTAAATGATGTTCAAGAGAATACTCATAATGTTAAACTAACCTCAGTATCTCCAAACAATATCAAAAACTATGTAAAACAAAATAGTGATGTTCTTGATGTCATTAGAGTATGGGATTGGGAAGCAGCATTTGCAAAACTAAAACCTGAGATAGGCTTGATTCCTTATGTAGACTTTGAAGATAACGATATTCTTCGTTTCAATAATACTCTTTATTGGACTGCCTCAATGAAACCTATTCTTCCAACTTCTGTTAGTCTTGAAAATAGATGGTATAATGAGCATCTTGTATACACACATGTTCCAAATGGATTTCTAACATTGGAAGCTACAGATGGTCAGATCATTGATAGTAGTGCATTCTTTAAACAACGAGAAATCTATTATGGTGAAGGCGGGCTTTTTGAGCAAACCTGGTCTGGATATCCAAATTCTCGTGGTTCAACTAGTGCTGAGCTTGGAGGAGCATCATACTCTGGATTAGGTGGTTTGGATGTCTCACCACCTCTAAGTTGGATTTTTGAGCCAAACTTTTTGCTTTCATTTCCTGCCGAATCAGTTCACATAATGAGATACAAAGATGTACATGATAGAATGGAACTTTTGTATCCTTACTTTTTGTATGATTTGTTTGGCAAAGAATTAGATTCACTTCCTGTTACAGATGGTAAGAATTCCTATTGGCTTATTCCACTAATTATTGGATTTGATACTCGTGATGTTCCATGGTCTGTAGGAAATCCATATCTTCGCTTGGTGGGATATGCGCTAGTTGATACATACAATGGAGATATTCAATTACTAAAGACTGGTGATGACTTCTTTTCAGATATGTTTGCTAGTCAATATTCTGATCAATTCAAACCAATGCCTTCATGGCTTGAAGAACAAATCAGATATCCTGTAGAATTATTTAACTGGAAAACTGAGATGTACAATATTTACCATGTAACTAATGTTGAGACATTTATTCAAGCAAATGAATTCTATGAAATTCCTCGTGGTCTTGACACTTATTATGTTGAAGCCAAACCCCCTGGATTTGACCAGACAGAATTTGTTGGATTATTATCCCTTGAACTAAGAGGTTCCCAAGGAAGAAACCTTGCAGGATACATGGTTGTAGAAAATGATCTTTCCAATCTTGGTAATTTACAATTCTTTGAGGTTCCATTAAATTCTACAACTAAATTGATTGGTCCAACTGCAGTCAGAGAAGCACTTGATAGGGATCCTGAATTTGCTCAACTAAAGACTCTTTTGAGAAATCCACGAATAGGTGATAACATTTTGTATCGTGTAGGTGATCATGATATCTACTTTATTCCAGTATATACTGCAGGAGCTGGAGGTGTAGTTGCTCAATTAGGAACAATTGCTGCTGTTGGTGCTGCATTTAATGGTGAATATTTTGTAGGATTAGGAGATACACAGGAAAAGGCATTTGAAGCCTATCTGAAGAAAGTCTCTGGTGTTGCTCCAACTGTAACTACTGCTGATGATAATTATGTAGAATTAGTAAAAAGTGATAGAATTGATATAATCAAACGTGTATTTGAAGAAAATGAAATTTCAATATCAGAACCAACATCAATACAGATACCCCTTTCATTTAATGAAGGAGAAATAATCTTCTTTACTGAAAGTGATCGTGAAGATATTGAATCATTCCTTTCAAAATTCATCGATGACTTTGTAAAACCACGTAGTGACAGAGTATTCATGTGGCAAGAAGATAATAATCTCAATATTGGTACAATATTTGTAAAAAATGCTATACCTGAGATGCATTATGTCTCAATTGAGGTAGGCAATTAATTGCTTCTAGTATTAGATAACGGCTCTCTTTATACAAAAAATTTAATTTCCTTTCTTGAAGAAAAAAATGTTGAATTTGAAAAACACACTCCTAATCTTTTTGATCTAAACTCTCTTGATAACTATAATTCTATTATATTATCTGGACGTCGTATTAATGAAAAAAAAACTAATGAAATTAATTCTAAAATTATTAATTATTCTATAAAAAATAACATAAAATTACTGGGCATTTGTTACGGAGCAGAAATTATGGCGCTGACCCTTGGAGGTACTATAAGAAAGACACCTACTTTACAAAAAGGAAATGAAATAATCCAAATAATCAAGAATAATCCCATATCAAATGATTCTATTGAGGTATATGAAAGTCATAGTTATGAAATATCTAAATTGCCTAAGGAGTTGATAGTATTAGGACAATCTCCTAATTGTAAATATGAGATAATTCAATATTCTGGAAAACCAATTTTTGGAACTCAGTTTCACCCTGAGATGAGTCAAGATGGTTATGATTTAATTGAAAAATTTTGTTTACTCTGATTGATTTTAATAACTCGCAATTTTTCTCTAATATATGGAGCCTGAAAATCATGAATTACTTTTACCTCTTGTTGATGAAGAAAATATTTGTCTTCCATTACCAATTAATGTAGTTTCAAAATATTGGAATGTTCATTTGCCTCTAGTTGAAGCACAAGAAATTTCAAAAAATTATTCTGGATATTCTGGAAGTATACTTATTGAAGGAATCGAACTTGCAGAAAGAAATGGTCTTACCTGTAAAATTATTCACTCCTCCTTATCAAAACTAAAAAAAATGATTGATGTTGGTATACCTCCAATTGTTATTTTACCTGGAATTCCAGAAATTACTCAGCATGCATCTGTAATTACTGGATATGATATTGAAGAAAGATCAATACTACATTATATCCAAAAAGGAAATCAAAAAGGAGAACAACAGGAGGGCGCAATCCCTGAAGATGTTTTTGATAAACAATGGGCAGAAGAAGGACGATTATTGATTTTATTGGGACCCTCTGATATACTATCTTCAATCGATCTTGAAAGTAATGATAACGAGTCAAATAGATTATGTCTTATTTCTGAGAGATACCAAATCCAAAATAACTTTGCAAAGGCAGGAGAAATATTAAAACAAGCTATAGATATTCATCCAAACAACTCTACTGCCTTACATCTTTATGGTTCCTTACTAAATTCACAAAAATCGTCAGAGTGTATCAAGTTTTACGAAAAATGTCTTGAATCTAATCCAAATTCTTATCTTAGTTATAATGGATTGGGAAATTTCTATCTAAAATCAAATGAGTTTGAGAAAGCTGAAAAATGTTATACAAAAGCTATTGATATTAATCCAAATAGATCTGCCAAGATATACAAAAATCGTGCATACATTAGAGAAAAACAAAATAATATTTCGGGTGCCAAAGAAGATCTAAAAAATTATTTGAAATATTATCCGCAAGCACCAGATAGAGGAATTATTGAACAAGCAATCCGAGAATTATGATGCGGAGTGCGGGATTTGAACCCGCGACCTTCAGCTTGGGAAGCTGACATCTTACCGAGCTAGACTAACTCCGCTTAGGAAATCTAGTTTGATTATGATTAAATATCTTAATTGAGAACATTAGTTATGGATGCAAGATGCCCAGAATGTGAAAAAGTTGCAATTTTAGATGATGATATTACAAATGTAAAGTGTCCACATTGTAATTTTGAAGCAGATTATGATACTTATCTTGAAATTATGAAAGATCAGGCAGTTAATATGGCAACTGACTACATACCAGATCGACCTGGAATTTAATTACCAATAATTTCCTTTATCAGAGCAATCTAAGTGAGCACCACAATTAGGACAAAACATATGACATGCTTGCATGTCTACCATTTTTTTATCACATCTAGGACACCTGATTTCTTCTGTCATGCCTATCTTTGTTAATCTTGATTTAAAAATAATGTCCAAACGTTAATTAGTCGTTCATAATTTTTTTGGAATACTTGGCAAACTTCAAGTTAACAATTTCCGACATCAAAGGAAAATCCATTTCTAAGGAACTCAAAGATAGCGATGCTAATCCATTACTTGGATTAGAACTAGGAAAAGAAACTGATGCATCAATTGTTGGATTGAATGGAAAATTAAAACTCACTGGAGGAAGTGACAAATCTGGAGTGCCTATGCGAAATGATATACATGGTTCTGCAAGAAAATATGTTTTACTTTCTAAAGGAGTAGGTCTTCAAGATGCAGAAATTGGACAAAGAGTTAGAAAATTAATGCGAGGAAATACTGTATCAGAAGAAATCTATCAAGTAAATTGTAAATTTGATGGTGAATTACCTGTTGAAGCTCCTGTAGAAGAAACTTCTGAAGCTACAGAAGAAAAAACTGAAGATAAAAAAGAATAACTTAACATATACCGATTCTACATTTTGATTCATGCATTGGAGAGATACACTTCCTGAATGGTATATTAAAAAATACGGATATCAGCCTTGTGTAAATATTGGAACCGCTGGTCATGTAGATCATGGAAAAACTACTTTAATTCAAGCATTAACTGGATCATGGACTAGTGTTCATAGTCAAGAATTAAAGCGTGGTATCACAATTCGTGTAGGTTATTCTGATGCGGCATTTTACAAATGTAAAAAATGTGAAGAACCTTTAGGATATTCAACTACACCAAAGTGTAATAATTGTGGTAAAGATAGTGAATTATCAAGAGTGGTTAGTTTTGTTGATAGCCCAGGCCACGAAAGTTTAATGGCAAATATGCTATCCGGATCTGCATTAATGGATGGTGCAATGTTATTAGTTGCAGCAAATGAAAAAGTTCCAAAACCTCAAACCAAAGAACATCTTTTAGCTCTTCAAACATTAGGAATTCAACAAATTGTAGTTATCCAAAACAAAGTTGATTTATTATCTTACAAAGAAGCACTTGATAATTTTCAGGAGATCTCAAAATTTGTTAAAGGAACTTTTGCAGCTAAAGCACCGGTAATACCAATTTCAGCTCAATCAAAATTAAATATAGATGCACTAATTGGTGCTATAGAAAACACCATTAAAACACCTGAAAGAGATGAAAAAAAAGATACTGTTATGCATGTTCTAAGATCATTTGATGTAAACAAACCAGGAACTAAATTAAAAAATATCAAGGGAGGAGTAATTGGTGGAAGTCTTACTCAAGGAATTTTTAATGTAGGAGATGAAATAGAAATTAAACCTGGAATTCTAAACGAGAAAAAAAAATCCTACGAACCATTACTTACAGAAATTACATCACTAGGTACTGCTGCAGGAATTGTTGAATCCGTTAAACCAGGTGGTTTAGTGGCAATTGGAACAAAATTGGATCCATCCATGACCCGAAGTGATTCATTTATTGGTTCAGTTATTGGAAAACCAGGAACACTTCCTGAAAACTCTACAATCTTAAAACTTGAAGTAAATCTTTTTGATTCTGCCGTAGGTACTACTGAAGATATTAAGGTACAGCCAATTCAAGTTGGTGAATTACTCAGATTAAATATTGGAACTGCTCCTGTGCTAGGAAAAGTTACAAAAATTAAATCAAAAAATATTGAAATTGAATTAAGACGACCTGCATGTATTTTTGAAGGAGGAAATGTGGCAATTAGTAGAAGAATATCCGAGCGATGGCGATTAATTGGTGCAGGAATAGTTGGTTGAAGTTATCTGTGATACAAATTTTCTAATTCATATTGCTAACAAAAGAATAAAAAATATAGATAATCTAGCCATAGAAATTGGTCAAATCACTTTTGTAGTTCCCCAAGTAGTTAAAAATGAGTTATCAAAATTATCAAAAAATCCAGAAAAGAAAAATAGTATATCGGTAACTCTGGATTTCATAAAAAAATTCAAAATTATTCCTATTGGTGGAACGTTTGCAGATAAAGAATTACTTGATTATGTTTCAAAGAATAATGCAATTATTGCAACAATGGATAAGGAACTTAAAAAAAATATTAAGAAATTTGGGAGTTCTATAATTTCACTTTCAAATGATAAAATAGTTTTAGAGTCTTAGAAAAATTTAACTTAATGTGTTTCAAATTAATCCTATGGTGTCATTAACTCTAGAAAGTGATGCATTTGAAAATGGACAAGTAATTCCAAAGAAGTTTGGTTATAAACATGGTAATCATAGTCCACCACTAAAAATCAAAGGAGTTCCAGAGAACACATCATCACTGGCATTAATTATGGATGATCCTGATGCTATGGGTGCTGTTGGAAAGGTTTGGGTTCATTGGGTTTTGTGGAATATTGAACCTACATCACTTGAAATTCAAGAAAACTCTACTCCAAAAAATAGTATTGAAGGCAAAACTGATTTTGGAGAAATTGGATATGGAGGTCCCGCTCCTCCAGATAAAGAACATACTTACATATTCAAACTATATGCTTTAGATACAAAATTAGATCTTAAAGAAGGCTCTCCCAAAAGTGAATTAGAGAATTCAATGAAAAATCATATTATTGCTGAAACTAAACTTCAAGGACGTTATGCACCTCAATAATTCTTAAACGCTGTGCATATATTTTCTCTAAAAATATAATCTAAGTATATCTGGCTGCTAATCTATATCTCATATATTTATCATCAGGTGAAAATTTTGCTGGATGTGCAGAAATTGTATCTTGGTTACACTTTACACATTTTTCTTTTAATGTATAGCGATTACAATTCATACATTTTCTTAATTGAAATCTCATTTTAATTCTCTCTTGTCTTCTTTGATTCTTCCCTAGTAAATTTGAATGATCCTTTCTTTTTTTCTATATTAGTTTGTATTTCAGCAATTATTGGTTTGAGAGATTTTTCTGCAGCTTTGAAATTTTCAGATGTTATTGATAATCGATATTTTGGTGCGCCAAGATAAGTTATATCGATGGTAGGATCTTTTTTTATGGCATCCAATAAGGTTTTTTTAATAATTTCTACACCATCTGATCTTTGATTTGTAATTTCCATTATCCCTCTTATTTCAACAGAGGGTAGCTTAATCTTTGAGCAAATCTCTTCAATAACTGTTGCAGTTTTTTTTGCAAGCTTTAACTCTTTTACTGATTCAATCCCATTTCTTCCTATTTCAATAAAAGCATCATAAACAGAATCGAATTTAGAATAAATACTATCTTCTAGTTTTTCAACTTCAGCATCAGATAATTTTGCCTTCTCTTTGACATTTTGCAAAATTGTTTTACCTTTTTCAAATTTTTTAACTTCTTTTAGTTTTTGTTTTTTCTGATCATTTGATACTTGTTTGAGTGACAAGTCAATATCTCCACGCTGTGAATTGACTTTCTTTACTAGGAGAACTTTTTTCTCCCCATCACGAACAAATCTATTAACAGATCTTATCCATCCTGGTGCAATCTCTGAAATATGTAAAAATCCCTGAATATCATCATATTCATCTAATGTAACATATGCCCCATGATCCATCACTTTGGTAATTGTAGCAAGAACAATTTCCCCCTGTTCAGGCATTTCTTGTATTTCTGTAGACATTTCTTCTAAAACTCCTATCTGTGTAAATTAATGTTGCTGGCTAAAAATCAATTCCTTTTTTGGCTTTAATTCCTTTTTGAAATGGGTGTTTTATCTCCTTCATTTCTGTAACTAGATCAGCCATCTCAATAACCTCTTCTTTTGCATAATTTCCAGTAAGTACTAAATCCAATTCTTTTGGTTTAGATTTTATTAAATTTAAAACATCATTGAGTGATACCAATCCTAAATTTACTGCATAATTTATCTCATCTAAAATTATTATATCGTAATTTTTTGACTGGATTTTTTCAATACTAATCTTTATTGCTTCATTTGCAACTTTTTCATGATCTTCCTTTGGACTCGTATCATCAATAATTCCAACAAATCCTTTTCCTATAGCTACCATTTCAAATTCCGGTTCTAGTCTCTTTGAAGAATCCATTTCACCATAATGCCATGATCCTTTAATGAATTGAATCATGCAAATTTTTTTTTGATAACCAGTCGCCCTCAAAGCTAATCCTAAAGCAGCAGTTGTTTTTCCTTTACCTTTACCAGTATAAACAATGACTAATCCATCTTTTTCCATATTTTTTAGTTTAATATTCTAACTAAAAACATTGAGGATTTCTAAAAATATATCACTTTAAATAAAAACTGGTTCTAGTCATGCAAATTGCAAATTCCTAGAATAGTGATAGCTGGAGCAACAAGCGGAGTTGGAAAAACTTCTATTACCTGTTCTATCATTTATGCTCTTCAAAAACAAGGATTTTCAGTTCAACCTTTCAAAATAGGTCCTGATTATATTGATCCTAGCTATCTTTCAAGTATTTCAAATCATGAAGTATACAATCTAGATGCTTGGTTGATGGGAAAGAATAATCTTTTGAAAAGTTTTATCTCAAATTCTAATAGTGATATATCAATCATTGAAGGAGTTATGGGTTATTATGATGGGTTTTCTGGTCACTCAAACTATGCTAGTACACATCATATTGCTACAATAACAAAATCTCCTGTTATCTTAGTTTTAGATGCAAGTAAAACAGCACGCTCAATTGCAGCAACATTATTGGGATTTCTAAAATTTCATAACAATTCTCGAATTGTAGGTGTAATTCTTAACAAAATAGGAAGCAAAAAACATGAACTTTTGTGTAAACATGCATTAGAAAAAATAAAAATTCCAATAATTGGAGTAATTCCAAAAAATCCTCTTTTGAATTTGGAATCAAGACATCTGGGATTAATTTCTACATTGGATAAAAAAACTCTAAAAAACCAAATTGAAAAAATCTCAAAAATAATATCAAAAACTTTGGATACTCAACAAATAATTTCAATAGCAACTAATTCAATTATTCTTCCAAAAATATCCAAATCTGAACATAAAAAAGAAAAAATTACTATTGCTGTCGCACTAGATACCTCATTTAATTTCTACTATCAAGATAATATAGAATCATTAAGAAGAGAAGGTGCAACTATAAAATTTTTTAGTCCAATTAAAGACAAAAAAATCCCAAAATGTGATGGAATCTACATCGGTGGAGGATTTCCAGAAGTATTAGGTGCATCACTTGCAAAAAATCAGTCAATAAAAAAAATAATAAAAAAGTTAGCTGAGGATAATATTCCTATCTATGCTGAATGTGGTGGATTGATGTATCTTACAAAATCCATAGAAATTGATAATAAAAAATACAAAATGATTGATTTGTTTGATGCAAAAACAAGAATGACTAAAAAAATGACACTTAATTACACAAAGGGTAAGATAATTAAAAAAACTATCATATCAGATATATCACATTCCATTCAAGGACATGAATTTCACTATTCTAAATTAGAAGATGTTTCTGCTGATTCAAAATTTGTATATGATTTAGAAATTGGTGATGGAATCAAAAACCATAAAGATGGAATGATACAAAATAATACTCTTGCATCCTATGGCCATCTCTATTTTGATAGTTCTAACTATGCAAAAATTTTTGTGAATAATTGTATAAAATATTCAAGAACCTGATTCTGCTCTAATTAATTTGAATAATGCATTAATTATTGCAGAGGCAGCTGAACTGCCTCCCTTTCTTCCTAAATTAGTGATAAATGGTATTTCCTCTAGTTTTGATAGTTCCTCTTTTGATTCTGCTGCACAAATGAATCCAACTGGAATTCCAATAATTAGGGCTGGCTTTACAATTCCTTCCTTTACCATTTGAATTACTTCCAAAAGTGCCGTTGGTGCATTTCCAATGGCTACCACTCCTCCGTTAATATCCGATTTTGCTGTCCTCATTGATACTTGAGAGCGTGTTTTTCCCTCCTTTTTTGCCAATTCCATCATTTTTGGATCTGAAATATTGCAAATTATGTCATTCCCGAAATCTTTTGGATTTTGTTTGTTCAAACCCCCAATTACTCCATTTACATCAACCACAATACTGCATCCGTTTCTTAATGCATTCATTCCACTTTGAATTGCATTTTTTTGAAAAATTATTCTGTTCTTATCGGCAAAATCAAAGTCAGCGGTTGAATGAATTATTCTTCTAACGATTGGCCATTCCATTTGATTATAACTATGTTCACCTATTTCTTCCTCAATCATCTGCATACTTGCATCTTCAATTGATTGACCTTTTTCAGTTTGCATCTTCTACCTCTCTTGCTCTTTCAATAATTAAATCAATAATTTTTTGATCTGTTCCTATGTGTTTTGTTATGTATGATTTTTTTATATTAGATTTATCTAATGCTGGAATTAAATCATTATTGATATCAGTTTTTACATGTGCTCCTTCATGAAGAAAATAAAAAACAATCACTAGAGCTTTAGGTTCGTCTTTTTCACATTTTTTTATTCCTTCAAAAATATCAGGCTGTTCAATTTCTAACCAACACCTGCTAACATTTCTATAGGAATTTTTTAAATCATTAACAATATAATTAAGTGACATCTGAGCATTAGGATCTTTGCTACCATGACCAATTATCATTACATCTACTTCTTTCTTTGGAAGCGTTACTTGATTCTCTTTTAATGTTGTAGATATTCTGTTTTCTACAATATCAATTAATGTCTTATGCATGCTCATTGGTTTTGTCACTAAAAATTTTACCTTGGTATCTTTTTGAAATTTCATAACATCTGTAACTGCATTTTTAACTTTTTTACCTGGATACAAAAAATATGGAACTATGGTTAAAGTATCAATATTCTTTTTAAGACATTTTGAAATTCCATCTTCAATATATGGTGGTTCAACCTCTAAGAAGCAAAAATCTGCAAATTCATAGTTGCCTTTAGCCATGATTCCTTTACAAATTATTTCTAATTCTTCTGATGCCTCTCTTTCCCTACTCCCTCTATCAATCAGTAATAATCCACGCTTCAATTAACAATCCTCGCTATAGCTATTGTCAAATTTGGTGGAAATTTCTGTTTTTCTACAATGAGTTCTCCGCCAGAAACTTTGATTGCTGCAGCTTCTGAAACACTTGCAGTTCCTTCAAAGGCTTTTACAGTTTCTGAAGGATTTGGGGCAGTAATTTCTGCTAGATCCTCTCTATCGACATATTCCACGGGAACTTTCAGTTCTTTTCCAATGTCTATTAACCCTTGCACATCTTGCGGTTTTTTTATCGAAACAAGCTTTGAAATTGATTTTTCACTTAATCTAAACTTCTCAAGACATAACTTGATCCCATTCATGATTTCTTCTTTAGTAGTATCCCAGTGAAGCCCTACACCAATTACTAAACTTGGTGGACGATAGATGACAGATTCTTTTGATAATGTATCATCGATTAATTTATCAGAAATTATTAGATATGCTTTAGAATTTGATTTTTTTAATTGTTCCAAATCATCATAAATTGTTACATTTTTTGGTAAGTCTTTGTACCAATTTGTATTCCCGGCTTGCTGAAATACACCAATAGGCTCTTCATTTACCATATGTGCACTAATTCTAGTTACTGTAGAATCATCATCAATTTTCCACCCAAAATCCCTCCCGACAAGATCGACTGCTATTGTTTTGTTAACATCTGCAGCTGTAGTAATTACTGGTATTGCATCTAATTTTGTTGCAATTTCTTGTGTCAGCTCATTTGCACCTCCTATGTGTCCAGATAAAACACTAATTACAAAATTTGTTTTATCATCAATTACAATTACTGCAGGATCTGTTTTTTTATCTTTGAGGTGTGGGGCAATTAATCTTATAACTGCACCCAAAGAAAAAAGACAGATTAATGCATTATTATTTTTAAAAAGTTCTATAATTTTATCTGATGTAGGCTCAGAATACCAAATAATATTATTATTGTCATCTGAAAATTTTTCTGGGGCATAAATTTTCCAATCAGGAAATAGTCCTTTCAAATTTAATCCAATATTTACTCCATTTTTGGTAATTGCTAAAACTGAAGTTTTTTCCATATTCAAAACGTTCAGACTTTAATAAAATACCTTACTCTTCAGATTTTCTGGCTAAAATATTTCCTTCAAAATCAAACAATATTACATCAATTGATACTTTTTCTTCAGAATGTTTTCTCATGTGTTTATGAGTTTCAGTACATATTAAATCAAAAAATCCCTCTACCTTGTTTTCTTGAATTATTTCAGATACATGTCTTGCAGTATTTGCCTTTTTGATATCTTGAATTACACTATCGTTGGCATTTGCTTTTTTTGCAAGTTCTGATAAAAATAACATATCTACTTTTGATCCTTTAACATGAGTTTGTTTTACACCTGCAGCCATCTTTGCAATCTTTCCTATGAATCCAACAACAAATGCCTTTTTGATATTTTTTTTACTACATTGTTGAATAGTATATCCAGAAAAATCTCCCATTTGAACAAAACAATGCTCGGGTAAATCTACAATTTTCTTTGCAAAATCTTCACTTCTTCCTCCAGTTGTTAGCACAACTGTATCATTACCCATAGCAATTGCTACATCCAAATTCTGTCTAATTGATGCAGCATAAGATGCAGTAGAAAATGGTACTACAATTCCACTTGTTCCTAAAATTGAAATCCCATCCTTAATTCCTAATCTTGGATTATCGGTTTTTGGACCCAATTCTTTTCCTTTGGGAACAGAAATTACAATTCTAATTCCATTTTTATCCAGTATTTTTTTTCCAACTTCTTTTAAATTCTCAATAATCATTTTTTTAGGGACTGGATTAATTGCTGGCTTGTTGATCTCCAACCCCAAACCAGGTTTTGTAACAATCCCAACACCTTCACCACCATCAATTTCAATTATGTTATTTTTTTCAGTAATTTCTAATTCAACAATAATCTCAGCACCATGAGTAACATCAGGATCATCACCTCCATCTTTAATCACCACACATCTTGCAGTGTTTGTTCCAAACTCACAATAATTAATTGGAATTTGTATTGAATTTCTATTTGGCAACAAAATTTCTACATTTTGAATTTTTTTCTGATTTATTATGGATAATAATCCTGCTTTGGCAGCAGCAGTAGCTGAACTTCCAGTTGTAAAACCTGTTCTTAACTTTGTCTTCTCTTCCATATTTTTCATATCAAATTTACTGTATTAACTCTTGTTTGTACCTGTTTCTCAATACCAAATAGATTTAAAATAAAAAAATTACCTGTAATTCTTATGGTTAAATTAAATCAAGTTGTCATTACTGGTGCAACTGGATTTATTGGAAAAAATCTTAGAAAATACTTGTCTCAAAACAATGTTAGACTGATTTCAATTTCAAGAAGAGATTTTAAACCATTAAAAAATGAAATAAAAATTGTCTCAAAAAATTTTAATGAAAAAAACTTAATTTCAAAAATTCAAAATTCAGATGCGCTAATCCATTTAATTGGTATTGGAAAACAAACTGTAGATGTTGATTATGATTCTATCAATGTTGAATTATCAAAGAAAATTGTAAATTTATGTAAAAAGGCAAAAATTAAAAAAATTATTTATACAAGTGGTCTTGGTGTCTCCTCAAATACTTCTTTAGGATATTTCATTTCTAAGTACAAGGCAGAGAGATCAATAATTAATTCAGGGTTAAATTACACCATTTTTCGACCATCATACATAATTGGTAAAGATGATTATCTTACAAAACTATTAAAAAAACAAATTAAAAATAATCAACTACGAATTCCAGGCTCAGGAAATTATTTGATTCAGCCAATTTACATTGATGATGTAGTTAAAGTCATTTTTGAATCATTTACAAGAAAAAAATTTCAAAATAAAATTATTGATCTAGTTGGTCCAGAAACTATTGCTTTTGAACAATATGTGAAACTATTTTCTAAAAAAGCAAAAATTCCTATACAAAAAATAAATTTAGAAGATTCCTACTATGATGCGATTAATAATTCCAAATCCGATTATGGGGTTGACGATCTAAATATTCTGATAGGGAATTTTAAAGGAAATCATCAACTACTAAAAAAAATTTCTCAAACGAAATTTCAATCAATATTAGAATTATTAGAGTCCGGCAGATTGCTTTAGTATTTCAGCTTTGTCTGTCTTTTCCCAACTAAATTCAGGCTCATTTCTTCCAAAATGACCATATGAAGCAGTTTTTTTGTAAATTGGTCTTTTAAGATCTAATTGAGAAATAATTCCAGATGGTTTCATATCAAAATTCTTCCTTACTAACTCTTCAATCTTATTTTCTGGAATCTTATTTGTTCCAAATGTATTGACATAAAGAGAAACTGGTTCAGCTACTCCAATTGCATATGCAACTTGAACTTCACATCTCTCTGCTAGTCCTGCTGCAACAAGATTTTTAGCAATATATCTACACATGTAACATGCAGATCTATCAACTTTGGATGGATCTTTTCCGGAGAAAGCTCCTCCACCATGTCTCCCAAATCCACCGTATGTATCAACAATTATTTTTCTACCAGTTAAGCCAGCATCTCCATGAGGACCACCAATTACAAATTTTCCAGTTGGATTTATGTGAATTTTAACTTGATCATTCCAAAGATTTCCTAATACGGGTTTGATCACCTTATCAATTATTTCTCTAGAAATTTCTTCTTGAGAAATTTCAGGAGCATGTTGTGTTGATACTACAACTGTTTCAATTTTTGTCGGTTTGTTGTTTTCATATCTTACTGACACTTGTGATTTACCATCAGGTCTAACCCAAGGTAAAATCTTCTCCCTTCGGACTTGTGATAATCTTTGAATGAGCTTATGAGCTAAAAGTATTGGCATAGGCATTAATTCTTCAGTTTCATTAGTAGCATAACCGAACATTAATCCCTGATCACCAGCTCCTTGTTCTTTTTCTTCTGTTGCTGTAACTCCTTGGCTAATGTCTGGACTTTGTGAGTGTAATTTTAAATTAATTTGACATGAATCTGCATCAAACATCAAATCTTTGTTATCGTATCCGATCTCTCTTATTGTTTTTCGAGCTAATTCTTCTTGAGCTTTTTTATCAAAATTTGCCTTTGATGTTACCTCTCCAGATATAACTACATAATCCGTAGTAACCATTGTTTCAATAGCAACTCTGGAATTGGGATCTTGTCTAAGATACTCATCTAAAAATGCATCTGAAATATTGTCACAAACTTTGTCTGGATGACCTTCAGTAACTGATTCAGATGTGAATAAGAAATTATTCGTCATAGGAAAACCTACTAGAGTTCGTTTTCTAATTTAATGAACAATACGTTATTTCCTCTAACAATAACTCTGCCATAATTTGCAATTGTTTTACCATCATGAAGCTCTTCAGCATCAGTCATAATCAAATTCATGTAAGAATCAACATTATCCATCTTTCCTTTGTACTCTACCTCGTTTTTTAGTCTCACGGTAACTTTCTTTTTGGTACTTTTTTGAAGAGTAGTTAAAGGTCTTTTTGCACTGTTTGATTGAGACACTAATTATTCACTTGAATTGCAACTTTGTTCTCTAGAATAAAAGCCTTACCTCCTTTGTAAAAATTGAAATTCCTTAAATTTTTTCTTCTTTTTCAATTAATTATACAAATGATCTCTACTGGTTTACAAAAATTAGATGAATTCTTGTCAGGTGGAATTCCAGAGGGTTTGATAGTAGATATTTTTGGAGGAAATGGAACAGGAAAAACTCAACTTCTTCTTCAATTAGCAATAAATTCCATAAAAAAAGGTGGCCATGTTCTATATTTTGATACAACTGGTGGCTTTAGGCCAGAGAGAATTTTAGAAATTCAAAATCAATCAATGACTAAAATAAATCTTTTAGAAAAAATTACTGTTTCAAGAATAACAAACTCTTTTGAACAAATGAGTTCTATTAAAAATTTTCAAACTAATGCCTTTTCTCTAATAGTAATTGATAATATCACTGATTTATTTTCATATGAATACAAAACTGATGAATCAACATTTGAAAAAAATTCCCTTTTTATGAGATACATGCAAGAATTATCAAAATTTGCAATAAGTAAAAAAATTCCAATAGTAATATCAAATATGATCAGAAATATTGAAGGAAAAGAAGTCGAAAACATGAAAAGTGCAATAGATCCTTTCACTCATATCAAAATTCATTTAATCAAAACTTCATCAAAATATTCTGGAAATATTTACTGGGCACTTGACAAAGAATCCTTTTCTTATCAAATTCGTGCTCTAGGGTTGTCTGAAATTGGTTAAGATTTTTAATGAGTCATTTCAGAGTTTATGAATGGCAGGAATTTTCGATTCAATTCCAATAATTACTGTATTTTTATTTGCACTTGGTTTAGTCGGTGTAATTGCTTATGAAAGATTACAAACAAATTCAAAAGACGAACCTAATTCTTGAATCTCTATTTAAAAAATTTGGATTTACTAATTTAACAGAAATTCAGAAAAAAGCTTCACCAATAATTCTACAAAAAAAAGATTGTCTGGTTATTGCTCCTACTGGATCTGGCAAAACTGAATGTTCTGTAATACCAATCTTTTCGCTTTTAAAAAATTCAAAGATTAAAGGAAAAATCAAAGCTCTTTACATCACTCCATTACGTGCCTTAAATCGAGATGTTTTTAGAAGAATTACACAATATGCTCATGAAAATGAATTAACTCTTGAAATAAGACATGGTGATACTTCTCAAAAAGATAGAAAAAAAATTAATGAGAATCCACCTGATATTCTTATAACAACACCAGAGACTTTGGTAATTCTTTTGACACAAACCAAAATGCTAAGTGCATTATCCGATTTGGAATGGTTAATAATTGATGAAGTACACGAATTACTTGCAAGTGAAAGAGGTTCACAACTTTCTTTAAGTGTTGAAAGACTTGAATTTAATTCTAAATTCCCTCTTACAAAAATAGGGTTATCAGCTACAATTGGAAATGTTGGAGAAGCAGGAAAATTTGTTGTTGGAACCAAAAGAAAATGTGAAATAATTCAAGATACTTCAGTAAGAAAATACGATGTAGAAGTAAAGTATGTTGATGGTTCAATTTCAGATGTTGCTGAGAAAATTATTGAATATGTGGTAGATCTTGATTTAGATTCTCCCATTTTACTATTTACCAATACCCGAGGAGAAGCTGAATTTTTGGCTTCTATCTTAAAAGAAAAATCATCCATTAATATCGAATTACATCATGGGTCATTATCAAAGGAAGTAAGAGAAGAAACAGAGCAAACATTACGTGATGGAAATAAAGGAATTGTTGTATGTACATCATCTCTTGAATTAGGATTGGATATAGGTTCAGTTGAGTTGGTTATCCATTATGGCTCTCCTAGACAAGTATCCAAATTAGTTCAACGAATAGGTAGAAGTAGACATAATCGTGAAGCCTCTGCTAAAGGACTAATCATTACCAATAATTCTGATGATGAATTTGAAGCTCGTGCAATTCTTGATCGTATTAAGGACGGTTCAATTGAAGAACAAAATATTCATCTAGGTTCGTTGGATGTTTTAGCACATCATTTAGTAGGATTAACTATGCAAATTGGTGAACTTTCAGTTGATCAAACTTTTGAATTGGTTACTAGAGCCTTTCCATTTAGAAATTTAAAGATTGAAGAATTGATTGATGTTTTGGATCTATTGGATTCAAACTATTTGATATTTTTTGATAGAACAAAAATGACTTTTTGGAAGAAAGGACGATCATTCAAATATTATTTTGAGAATCTTTCAACAATTCCTGATATTCTTAAATTCAAAGTATTTGATAGTGTTGGAAAAAAAATCATTGGTTCATTAGATCAAAGATTTGTGGGCGATTATGGTGATTCAGGAAATATTTTTGTTTTAAAAGGTTCTCAATGGAGAATACTAAATGTTGATGAAAAATCATTCACAGTAAATGTTGAGCCATTTAGAGGTGGAGGAATAACGGTACCTTATTGGGAAGGTGAAAGCATACCCATTGATTATAAAACTGCAATAAAGGTAGGTGATTTTCGTAGTAAGGTTAGAAATGGTAAGCTTGAATTGACCAATAAAATAATTGAGAATCTAAGATTTCAAGACATCCCTGATGAAAATCATATAATAATTGAATCAAATAAATCCCAAGGGTCAATTTGTATACATTCGTGTTTTGGAACAAAAATCAATTCTACCTTGTCAACATTGTTGTCTTCAATGCTATCTTCTGTATTAGGTTCAGTAGTTGATTCGAGATCCGATGGCTATAGAATAGTTTTATCATCAAGATCAAGAATTTCAGAAAAACTTTTCTTTGAAATTCTTAAAGATGATTATGATCTTAATTCAATTATTTCAGCATCTTTAGCCGGAACTCATAATGTTAATTGGAGAACGTGGTGTGTAGCAAAAAAATTTGGCATTGTAGGGAGGGGTGCTATTTATGAACGAAAGTCTGCCCGATTTTTATATGAAAGATATTCAAAAACTGCACTTGTAAATGAAGCACTTCGTGAATTATTTCATGATAAATATGATTTGAAAAATTCGGATAAAATATTAAAAAAAATTCGAAATAATGATATCTCTACTAAATGGTTAGAAGTTGATACTTTTTCAAAATTAGCCGAACCAATTTTAGATCACACATCAAAATATTATTCATCTCCAGCAAATCTTGATAAAGGTATTTTAGATCTTGTTAAAGCAAGACTTGAAAAAACTAAACATAGATTGATTTGTGCTAGATGTGGGAAATGGGAAAGAGTAATTGAGACATCTGAAGTAAAAAATATTTTAGTTTGTCCATATTGTAAAGGAAGACAAATTACAACCACCTACTATTCTGATTATGACCTTCCAAAAATTATTAGAAAAAAACATGAAGGAAAAAAATTATCTTCTGATGAAAAGCATAAGTTTGTTCGAGCCTGGAAAGTTAGTTCACTGGTTGAGAATTTTGGTAAAATTGCCATTACTGTAATGTCTGGATATGGTGTTGGTGCAGATACTGCAGCAAGAATATTACGTAATATGGTTGATGAAGAACATTTGTTTAAACAAATCTATGAGGCAGAAAGACAATATGTCGTTACTAGAGGTTTTTGGGATTCTTAATTTTTCTTGGTGATTTTGGAAAAAGATGTTAGAAAAAGTTCAATTCTTCCCTCAAGACCTGCTTTAGAATTTAATCCAGTAATTGAAACAATTTCTCCTAATTCACATTTATCGACTAGTCTTGCTTGGTTTCTCCATCCTTTAACCCATATTTGACCTGTGTCATCTTCAACAAACATCTCTGATAGTAATATTGATTCACCAGACTTGGTTTGTACTTCTCGTCTTTCTGGAACTTTTAAGATAATAGCTTCAATACAATAATTTCCGTCAACTTTAATATCATTAATTTTGGTTCTAATCTGAGAAATAGTTGGAATTGATTCATCATTATCTAATTTTCTTACAAACGAATTATCATCTAATGTGATGGAATTTCCATAGACTTTTGATGGCATGCATTCTATAACATCCCCTTCAACACAAATGCTTGTAGAGTTTGAAAAATCTGTGATGTTGTAGAGGTTTTTGTTACTGTCAACTGCTAGTATCAAATTTCTTCCATTTTCAGTTGTTGATAATGAAAGAACTCTTGCAATTATAGGTTCAGCCTCCTTTCCACCTTCAATTTCTATAATAGTTGCATCATTTCCATGAATTTCTAATCCTTGATTTCCAGATTTTACTCTGACTCCAAGTAATCTTACTTTGGCTGATTGTGATATCATATTTGGAATTTCTGATTCATCTTTACCCCATAAAACAACTCTCATACCAACCCCTTCTTTTCCTTTGAGTCTCATTCTAAGTGCTTTTCCAGGCTGTCCTCGAGAATTTGTAAATTGCATTCCACTAATTATCCCGTCAATCATTCCTGAAACAACAAGATCTTTTTGACCTTCCTTCAATTCACTAATATCTTTTGTAATAGTATCAATTGTTGGAATTTTACTTTCTGTATCTGCAGTTTCAATATTGGAACCTGAACCTATATTGATAGTTGGTGAACCATCAAGATCTGATTTCACATAAGCTTTAATGATTTTAATCAAATCACCAGGTTTTAGATTTTCAACACCTGGAAGATTGGCTTTTTCATCCCAAAGTTTTACACTGGCAGTAGAATTTGCATCATACACAGTCATTGTTCTAAGATAAAATGGTGAACCATCTTTTCTTGAAAATTGTTTTGCCGGAGACAGATTCAAAACTCTTGTTTCTAAAGAGATCTCTTTAGCTCCTGCATAAAGATCTTTTAGTGCCATTTCTACTTTAAGTGGTTCTGATAAGGAAATTCCATAATCTGAAGCAATTAGAAATAATGCTCCTTGATCAGTTAGATAACCTGCACCAATTTTTTCTTTTTTCTGCTTTATTTGTTCATTAATAATCTCTTTTGTTAATTCTGGTTTTTGCTCAATCAATTTATTCATGAGGTTTTCTAATTCAGACAATTCATTTTTTGTAAACTTGTTCTATTAATAAAAATTTCATATTCCTGAAAGTTTGTATAATCCAAAAAACTGATCGCAAAATTATGTCTTTTTAGTAATACTTTGAATCTAAATTTACTTTTTCATTAATTCGTTGTTTTCTATTAAACTACAATTCCACTCTTTGGAAATTTTACTCATGTTGTCTCATTAACTAAATTAAGAGGTAGATCGCAGTTTGATCATGTCCTGTATTGATGTAGAAAATTTAACAAAATCTTATGGTTCTGTAAAAGCCGTTAATGATTTAAAATTATCAGTAAAATCAGGACAAGTTTTTGGATTTTTAGGCCCAAATGGGGCTGGAAAATCTACCACTATCAAACTTCTCACTACTTTGATTCCTCCTACTACTGGTTCTCTTTCTATTTTAGGAATTGATGCTGTAGAAAATCCTCTCAAAATACGACACAAAATTGGAGTTGTGCTCCAACAACCAAGTTATGAGCCTACATTATCTGTAGAAAAATCTCTTGATAAATATGGTATGATGTGGAATGTACCAAAACATGAACGTAAACAAAGAATGGAACAACTATTGACAGATTTTGATCTACTTGAAATTCGAAAAAAAAGAAATGAAGATCTTTCAATTGGACAACGAAGAAGAGTTCAGGTAGCACGTGAATTTATGCATGATATGGAATTATTGTTTTTAGATGAACCTACTGTTGGTTTAGATCCTAGTGCAAGAAGAAATCTTTTAGATTATTTAAAAAATAAAGTAAAAACTGGCCTTACAATTTTTTACACTACACACATTCTATCAGAAGCAGAATACCTCTGTGATGAAATTGCAATTATTGACAAAGGTAAAATTCTAACTGTTGATTCACCTGATGCACTCAAGAATAGATTTGGCAAAGAAAAAACCATAAAAATCCACTTGTTGAAAAAACAAAATGAAATTATATCACTTTTATCAAAAATTGCTGATTGTAGAATTGATTTTGAGAGTGGAACTAATATTATTATTCATTCTGAAAAATCTGAACTTGTATTACTACAAGTACTAAGAATACTTAATGAAAATAATATTGATATTGAAGACTTATCAGCAGTCCCCACAAACCTTGAAGAAATATTTTTAAAAATGATGAGAGATAATGCATCCAATAATTAGACTCGTAAACAGAAATCTAACCATTTCTTTGAATCCTGGATTTTTAATTTGGCAAGTAATCTTCCCATTAATCTATATTTTTGTAGCTGGGTTTGCTTATGCTCCATTAATTAATGATGTACCATTTGGAACAAAAGGTCTTGATTATCCTGCATATCTTGCATCAGGTATGATTGGATTCAATATAATGAATAGTACTCTAGTTTCTGGAATTATTATTTGGAACGATAGACGTCATGGAATGTTTGAGCAGATAATGTCAGGACCATTTACCCGAAGCCATTACATTCTAAGCAATATCTGTACTATTGGAATTGTTGGCTTAGTAAGTGCAACTTTGATAGCCTTGGTTGGGTATCCTGTATTTTTTGAATCAGTCGAATTTTCATTTATTACCATACCGATAATTGTATTTGGTGCAATTACTGGTTCTGTATTATTTGGTTCCTTGGCATCAATCATTTCCACCCGATTACGTTCAAGTGAAGGGTTTAATGTAATTATTAATACTGTTTTTCTTTTTTTTGCATTTGTTAGTACTGCATTTTATCCTGCTGATGGTGCTCCCGAACCATTAAGGTCAGCGTTTTATCTAAACCCGTTAACATATCTTGTAGATGTAATTAGAGCTGGAATTTTTGGAAATATTACTGACTTTGTAATTTTTGAAATGTTGGTACTTTTAGTAATTGCATCCACTTTATTCATTATTGCTTCAAAACTTCTTACAAAATTAGATTTTTAAAATATTGTTATTTTTTAGATTTTTCAAACATTTCATTTATTTTTTTAATTATTTCCAAGTTGTCATATTCTATTAGACTTAAATTTGGAATTACACAATGCCCTCCTATAATTCCAGGATACATTTTTGGCCTATTTCCCAAGTATTCATGAATTTCATCTGCAAATTTCCACATCTCATCAAAATCAATCCCTTCTTTTTCACATATCATTTTTGTAATTTGGGCATAATTTATTAGCCATCCATAATATGTTGTATCCACTAAAATTTTTGCTAGCTCTGCTGTTTTTGTAGTTGACATCCAATCAATTTTTTGAAATCTTTGTTCTAAATCCAATTTTATTTTTGAATCAAGCTGTTTCTTATCAGACGAAATAAATTTTGTATATTTTTTAATATCATCTAAAAATCTTCTATGAACTCCTCTAACTGGCGAATACAAAATAGTAATTTCAGATTTTTCTTGAATTTTTTTTGTTGTTCCAGGTTTAACTGTTGAATGAATCAAAACCGCTTTTAAATCACTAATTTTGGTAATAAAATCTAGAACTGTCTTTTCAAATTCTCCTATTTCCCCTGGTAAGCATACATGTAGATATTCAGGATTAACAATTGCAGATATATCAGAAAAATTTTTGCATTTTGAATTGTCCAAATCAATTCCTACACAATCAAAATTTCTTTCAACTAGTAACTCATAGATGGTTTCGCCAACTTCTCCCATTCCTAAAATTATGTCTGTCATTACGCCTATTTTTAGAAAAACTCACTATGTTATATTCGTGTTACAGTCTACTTTATTTTAAAAAAGTAGCCCGGCCCAGACTCGAACTGGGGTCAAAGGCTTCAAAGGCCTCTATGCTTGACCGCTACACTACCGGGCTGCTAAATCGAGCACACTCATTCCCTTAATGAACTTTTTATTCAATTTGTTACTAATGACTAAACTGAATCTATTCTCTCATAATTTCAATTAGTTTTTGAATTGGATCTTCCATATTTTCTACAATTTTTTGTGCTCTTTTTTGACTAAAATTATTTTTTGATTCAAAACTTCTTTTTATGAAATTAGAAATTTTTTCAGGATTTGTTTCTCTTTTCACCAATTTTTTTAATACCAAAAAATTCTCGATGATGTTTGGAACTGCATTATATGAAATTGTTGGAATTCCCATTAAAGCTGATTCAGCAGTCATAGTTCCGCCCGATCCTATAAAAATATCTGCATTATTTAACAAATGCTTCCCATCATATTTCATTTTAACAATTTTTACTTTTTTACCTAGAATTTTTTTAAGATTGTTAATTTGCTTAGGATATCTTCCTAAAATTACAATATTTTTATTATTGTGATCTTTTATAATTTTTTTAATAATTGGAATAATGTTATTTGATTTTGATGTATATGCTGCTTCTTCTTCTTCAATTCTGATTAGAATATTTTTCTGTTTGTTTTTATAAAATGGTAATATTGCATTACTATTAATTTTTCTTTGTATTGTTACAAAAGCATCTATTGCATTATATGAAATGATATTTTTCTGATTAATTCCATATTTAATAAATTCATTTTTTGGTATTACATTAGGAATTAGTAATTTTTGAATTAATGGTAGGGTTAATCTCATTACAGCATTAGCATGTGGAGAATCACAAAATGCTATATGCTTAATTCCTAAACCAAACGAAATTCTTGCTGCTTCAGGAGAACAAAAACTAATTACAAGATCTGGTGAAAATGATATTATTTTCTTGGTGAGTTTTTTGATTCTGTTTATACTGACTTCAAGTTTAGATTTTTTGTCTCCTCCTCCATGTTTTCCTACAAAAATAAGGTCAAAATTACGTATTTTTGCCAATTTTGATACTTCTCCATAATCTCTCGAAGTGCACAAAAGTTGATGTTTTTTCCTTAATTTCTCAATTATTGGTTCTGAAAACAATAATTGTTTTGGAGTAAGAATATCTATCCATATTTTCAAGTAATTTTCATAATTCTAGTTAGTTCAATAAGTTTTTCTTAGTCTATTACTTAGCTGTTAGTGTAATGGGGGGAGCAAAAGTTGTTGTTTATGGACTCAGTACAGAGGGATATGCTATTGCATCTCAAATGGCCATAAAGGGAGCAGATGTTTACATTATTGATGAATCAACTCCATCAGCAATTTCTCTAAAAGCTGAAATTGCTAAAACCTACCCAAATGTATCCTCTTTAAAAGAAGATGAACCTTTGTTAGCAATGGAACCAATAGATGTAGCAATCTCAAAAGCACAATATCTGTTCTTTACTCCTAGAATTAGAAAAACAGGACAAGATATCAAAACAGAAATTCATTCAAAATTTAAAGATGCAGTTACATCACTAAAAAAAAATAGTTCTGTTATTTTTACTCTACCTACAGGATTTGGGGGTAATAATGAAAATATTTCATTGCTTGAGCATGTAACAGGACTTGAAGTTGGAAAACAAATTTCTTACTTTTATTATCCCTTAGAAGATCTTAATCAACAACCAAAAATTATTGGTTCATTTAATGGGAAAGAAGACTCTTCATTATCTGATTTGCTTACAACAGGTAAAAAAGAGAAAAGATTTGTTGCAATTTCATCATCTGAACACTTTCATGCAATTAGTGTACTATCCAGATTTTCCAGTTTGTGCAGTGTTTTAGAAGTTTGTAAATATGCTCAAGATGACATTACAAAAAATGATCTATCCTCAGATGATTTTCAAGAAATATATCTAGATAATATGGTAAGCGGGCTTTTTGATCTAAAATCTCTTGGTTCCTCATTTGAAGGGGCAAATTCTTTGATGTATTTAATTAATGGAAGTGTAAAAGGAATTGATGGATACATTAAACGTCTAATTGATGAAATTCGTGCCACTTTAAAGAAAAATGATCTTAAAGCTAGTAGAACAAAAATTGCATTGTCATGGACTTTAGATCAACATGCGATGAGAGGCGATAAAATAGAAATGCTTCAAAACCTGACTTCACGATTACGTGATTACATTGGTGATGTTGAAGCTTATGAAGATCCAAATTTTGATCTATTTCATAGCGATAAGACTACAATAGTTGTAGCATGTTCAAAATCTGATTTTGCTAATATTGAAAAATCAAAACAGAATTCTGATTTGATTGTAGTAAAGGCTAATCCTTTATGTGAAACAATCCAATAAGAGTATAAATTAGCTAAATTATTATTTTGTTTGAAATGTCTGATGAAAAAAATCCTGATGAAATACCTGTTAATATAGTAAAAGAAAATAAAATTGAAAATAATCAACTTGATGAAGTATTAGGGGATTCAAAGAATAAAGTTGAAGAACTAGAAAAATTATTAGATATTGAAAAGAAAAAATCAAATGAATATGAGGAGAAATTAAAACATGTTCTAGCTGATTTTCAAAATCTAAATAAAAAAACACAATCTGATATTGAAAGGGGAGTAAATGCAAAAATTGATGAATTTGTTTTAGATTTTCTTAAAATATATGATGATTTTGTAAGAGCTAAAAATGTTTTTTATGAAAGTAACATCAACACTGAAGGTCTTGAATCAATTCTAAAAAATATGGATTCATTATTGAGCAAATACAATGTCGTACCCATTGATGCATTAGGTGAAATTTTTAATCCAAATTTGCATGAAGCTATTTCGATAATTTCTGATCCCGATTTAGATGATAATACAATTACAAAGGAGATCAGGAAGGGATATATTTCTCATGAGAGGGTTATAAGACCAACATTAGTAGAAATTTCAAAAAAGGATGATAAAAAATGACAAAAATAATTGGAATCGATTTAGGAACAAGTAACTCTGCAGCTGCAGTTGTTATGGGTGGTAAACCCACAATCATTCCTGCTGCTGAGGGTTCTACAATAGGTGGTAAAGCATTTCCATCTGTAGTTGCATTCACAAAAGATGGTGATCTACTAGTTGGTGAACCTGCAAGAAGACAGGCAGTAACTAATCCTGATAGTACAATTGTGGCAGCTAAAAGAAAGATGGGAACTGATTATACTTTTAAAATTAAAGATAAAGAATACAAACCACAACAAATCTCTGCTTTTATTCTTCAAAAGATTAAAGCTGATGCAGAAGCCTTTGTTGGTGAAAAAGTCGATAAAGCAGTAATTACTGTACCTGCATATTTTGACGATAATCAGAGACAGGCAACTAAGGATGCTGGAACAATTGCAGGTCTTGATGTTGTAAGAATAATCAATGAACCAACTGCAGCATCTTTGGCATTTGGATTGGATAAAGCTAAAGAAGATATGAAAATTTTAGTGTTTGATTTTGGTGGTGGAACCTTAGATGTTACCATAATGGAAATGGGTGGTGGCGTATTTGAAGTAATGAGTACTTCTGGTGATACCCAATTAGGAGGAACTGATATGGATAAAGTTCTAATTGATTACATCGTAGATGAATTCAAGAAAAAAGAAGGAATTGATCTTTCAAATGATTCGACTGCAATGACAAGAATCAGAGAAGCATCTGAAAAAGCAAAAATTGAATTATCTACTGTAATGGAAACAGATGTTAACTTACCATTTATAGCACATGATCCATCATCTGGTGCAAAAAATCTTGAATTGAGAATTACAAGAGCAAAACTAGATGAATTAATTCGACCAATAGTTGAACGATGTAAGCCATCAATCATTAAAGCTTTAGAAGATGCAAAACTTTCAAATTCTGATATTAGTAAAATTGTAATGGTTGGAGGCCCAACTAGAATTCCATTAGTTAGAAAATTTGTTAGTGAGGTTGTTGGAAAAGATTCTGAATCTGGAGTTGATCCTATGGAAGCAGTAGCTATGGGAGCCGCAATTCAGGCAGGCATTATTGCAGGTGATGTTACCAGCGATATTGTTTTACTAGATGTTACTCCACTTACTTTAGGAATTGAAACTTTAGGTGGGGTCAGGGAGCCTCTAATTGAAAGAAATACAACCATCCCAACATCTAAGAGTAAAGTTTTCACAACTGCTGCAGATAATCAAACTGCTGTTACTATTCATGTTGTTCAAGGCGAACGTCCTATGGCAACTGATAATGTATCTCTGGGAAGCTTCAATCTAACTGATTTACCACCAGCCCCTAGAGGAATACCTCAAATTGAAGTTAAATTTGATATTGATGCTAATGGAATAATTAACGTAACTGCTAAAGACCTTGGGACTCAAAAAGAAGCAAAAATTACTATAGAATCGACTTCCAAACTTTCTAAAGAAGAAATTGAAAAACTAAAAGAAGATGCAGAAAAATTCTCTGATGAAGACAAAAAGAAGAAAGAAAAAATTGATCTTAGAAATGAAGCGGAAAGCTACATCTACACAACAGAAAAATTAGTTAACCATGATCTTAAAGATAAAATCTCTCAAGAACAGGGAATTAAAATTACTGATGCTGTTAAAGAAGTAAAAGAAGTCCTTGATAAAGAACCATCTGAGTTAAAACCTAAACTAGAAACATTACAAGCCCTTGTTAACGAAGTAACTACCGAGCTTTACAAAAATGCAACCCCGCCACCTGGTCCAGAGGGACAACAAGGATCTGCTGAAGGACAACAAGGATCTGCTGAAGGACAACAAGGATCTGCTGAAGGACAACAAGGATCTGCTGAAGGACAACAAGGATCTGCTGAAGGACAACCAAATGAATCATCTTCCACTGATGAAAACAAATCCAAATAATTATCTAAATTCAATCATTTATACGGTATTTACAATAAAGGAATGACTTATGAGTGCAAAACGTGATTACTATGAAGTTTTAGGAGTTTCAAAAACAACTTCACCAGATGAGATTAAAAAACAATATAGGAAATTAGCTTTAAAATTTCATCCAGATCGAAATAAATCTGATGAGGCAGCAGAACATTTTAAAGAAATTTCAGAAGCATATGCTGTTTTGTCAGATCCTGAAAAAAAACAAATCTATGATCAGCATGGTCATGCAGGTGTAGATGGACGATATAGTAGTGAAGATATTTTTCAAGGTGCACGGGGAGATTTTAGTGATATATTTGGTCGTGGTGGAGGCGGATTTGAATCCATTTTTGAATCAATATTTGGTCGTGGTGGAGGCGGATTCGGTTTTAATCAACAAAGAGGTTCTGATATTCTTTACCAAACTTCTGTTACATTGGAGGATGTTTTACATGGTAAAAAAATGGAAATTGAAATCAATAAACAAATTCAATGTAATACTTGCAGTGGAACTGGTTGTAAACCCGGCACAAACAAAAAAACATGTTCTTCATGTAATGGTCAAGGACAAGTAAGACAAAGTAGGAATATGGGGTTTGCTTCCTTTGTTACTGCTGTACCATGTTCTTCATGTAGAGGTAATGGTACAATAATTGAAACCCCGTGTGATGATTGCAAAGGTAGAGCCATTAAACAAGGTACCAAAAATGTCACTTTTGAAATCCCACCTGGGATAGATTCTGGTGATTACACTGTACAAAATGAAGGAAATGAGATCCCTAATGGTTCTAATGGTGATTTGATTATACGAGTTAGGGTTCAACCCCATTCAATATTCAAAAGAGATGGAAAAGATATTTTTTATGACCATAATGTTTCAATGGTTGATGCAGCTTTAGGTTGTGATATTATTGTCCCAACTCTTGAAGGTTCTGAAAAAATCAAAGTTGATTCTGGAAGTCAACCCAACACTATTGTAAAGCTAAAAGGAAAAGGAGTTCCATACATTAATTCTAGAGGCAGAGGAGATCAATATGTTAGAATTGTGGTAAATGTCCCTCAAAAACTCAATAAACAACAAAAAAAACTCCTAGAAGAATTTAAAAAAAATAGTGAATAGATAATTTATGAAAATAGCTTTAGATGTTGATGGAGTACTTGCAGATGTAATCAAATCCTGGTTAACTTTTAGTAATAAAATTAGACCTAAAATAACTAAAGAACAAATTACTGATTGGAATTTTTGGAAGAAATTTCAAATTAATCAATATGATTTCTATATTGAATTGAATTCATGCTGGAAAAACTGGATTTCTGTGCCTCCAACTGAAAATAATTTATCTACTGTAACAAAAAATCTCTCAAATTTTGCTCAAGTAGATATTGTTACTGCAAGAGAACGTTCTACTGATTCTTTTGTAAAAAATTGGTTAAATCATCATAATATTACATATGATAACTATGTTTCAGTTGTTGATGGTCCAATGAAGGCTGATCTAGATTATGATGTATTCATTGATGACTCTCCCTTAAATGCCAAAAAATTTCTTGAACATAAAAAAAATGTTATTCTGTATTCACAACCTTGGAATTTACATATTAATGATAATAACATCATCCGAATTTCAAAACTTTCAGAAGCAATAAATAAAATTTCAAAAAATTAATCTTTTACAAATTTTCTTATGTTTACTTGGTGTCCATTTCTAATGTGATTTGAATGAGTTGTTTTTAATAGTTCTCCAATTTTATCTTCATTGTAAAATTTTGTATTGTAACGTCCAAGTACCTTTTTACAATTAATACAATAAACTTCTTTGAATTCCATTTTTACACTTGATTCACTTTCTGTAGTTGTCTATTGTATAATAAAGAAACTTATTCTGGATTTTAAAAATTTACCATGCGGGAGTCGCCCAGCCTGGTCAACGGCGTAAGGTTCAGATCCTTATCTTCTAGGAGTTCGTGGGTTCAAATCCCACTTCCCGCATTCTAGTCAAACTTTTGCCAATTTTTTCTTAATATTTTTTAAAAGTAGATTATTAATAATTTCACCAGAAGCTTTACCCCTTAATTCTTTCATTGCAATTCCCATTAGTGGTCCAATTGCTCTTTCTTTTTGATTTTTAATTATTTCTTGATTTTTTTCTACTATATTTTCAATAATTTTCTCCAAATCTGCCTCATTTACAGCCTCAATTGAAGTATTTTTCATAGCCTCTTCAATAGTCTTAGATTTTCCAGCCATGATATTTTCAAAAATTATCTCAATTGACTCTTTAGCAATTTTTCCGTTTTCTAACATTTCAAATATTTTTACAATATCATCATTTTGTAATAAATTAGAATTTAGACCGCTTCTCTCTAAATTAGTAATTGTGGAGCATAAGATTGATGCGACAAATGTGGAATTGATTTTAATTTTGTCAACAATTTTTTCAAACAATTCCAAATATCTTGAATCAAAAATTTGTTCTGCTAGTTGTGGATTAATTTTATATTTTATCTCCAATTCTTTGATAGATTCATCCCATGATTTTGGTAAATTGTTTCTTACAGTTTCTAATTCTTTTTTTGAGATTAAGATGGGAGGAATATCTGTTTCTGGATACATTCTTGCAGCTCCTGGTCTAGGTCTTAGAAACTTTGTCTCACCTGTTTGAGTAGCTAATCGTGTATCTATTGGTATTCCTTCATTTTTAATATGCTCTACTCTTAAAATAATTTGATCAATTATTGTATGCATCATTTCAAATGGAATAGCTAAAACTAAAAATGCATCATTTTCATTAATTTTTAAATATTTTTTCAAATTCTCAACATCTTTATCTTCTATTCCGTAATTTGGCAACTCATCTGAATGAAATATTCCCCCTAAACCAAAAAATCTCACTAATTCAGCTACTTCTTTTCCTAATCGAATTCCTTCATAAGGTGAATACCCAAACATTCCTTTCATATTTTTAAATACTATTGAAACGATCTCTTGATTTTTCTTTATGGCATTTTGAATAATTTTTGATTTACATTTTTCAAATTGTTTTGTGACTATTTTTCTATCTTCATCATCATTATGAACCCATTCTAATTCTTGTAATTTTTTAGAAATTTTTAATAAACCATGTTGTCTTTTAGCCTCGTATTCTACTACTTTTTCTAATTGATCTAATTGTTGAACTCCTTTTACTTCAATTACAACTCCTCCTTCTTTAATTGAAACATTTACGTCTTGTCTAATTGAACCCAATCCTCTTTTTACTTTCTTAGTACTTCTCAAAATTCTTCCTAATCCTAAAGCAATTAATTTAATTTCCTGCGGATTTACTTCAAATGGTTCAGTTGCAATTTCTACTAAAGGTATTCCTAGACGTTCTAAGCCAAATTTTCTAATAGATCCTTCATCTCCTAAATTTTTTGCAGCATCTTCTTCAAGGCAAATGGATTGAATTCCAATGTTCTTTCCTTCAACTTCAAAATTACCACCTTGGGACATTAACATTGTACGTTGGAATCCAGTAGTATTGGAACCATCAACAACAGTTTTTCTCATAGGATAAATTTCACTAAAAATATTTGATTTTAATACAGAAGCAATAATTAACGCTGTTTTTTTTGCATCTTCATCTAGTTCATGTGGTGGTTCTTCATCTTGCTCTACTAGACAGCTACTTTCTGGATTAGCATAATACATTATTGTTTTTGACTTGGATTTTTCAAACAATGCTGCAGGATCATATTCTCCTAATTCACTTTTTGATGCTCGCAATTTCCTCTTAAATTTTATAAAATATTCATCTGATTCCAACTGTTTGCAATTACAAAATAATTTCTTGTTAGTATCTAGTTGTTGATGAATTTCTAGTCCTACTTTAACTCCAACGCTATTTATGGAAAATTCTGACAAACTATTTCCCTCACTAGTATGATAATTCCGATGCAATATTTTCAAGCATGATTTTCTTTATTTCTTCAGCATCTTGAAAATTCCCCATTGCCCACATTGTTTTTACTAATGCTACTTCTGGAATCATGTTTTCTAAAGGAATTATGCCTAAATCAAGTAAATCTCTTCCACTTTCATATACAGTCATACTAATTCTACCATCAATACACTGAGAAGTCATACCTAGAAAAATCCCTTTCTCTTTGGCTTTTTTTACACTATCATACATTGTATTTCCAATGTGACCTAATCCAGTTCCCTCAAAAATTATTCCTCTATACCCCATCTCAATAATATGATCTAATAATTTGGGGTTGTATCCAGGATAATATTTTACTAAAGCAACGCGTGTATCCAGTTTGATTTTTGATTGAAATTCATTAATCTTAAAAAAATCTTTAGAAAAATTTTTTTGAATTTGGTTTTCTGAAATTATGAATGCTGGATTATCTCCAATTGTTTGAAATGCTCCTCTCTTACTAGTATGATTCTTTCTGACTCTTGTTCCAATATGACATGCTAATGTATCATCGTTTTCATCTTGATGCATTACAATGAAAACGCCTTTGGTATTACTTTCTATGATAAATTTTGTTGCACCGATCAAATTTAATGCTGCATCTGATGAAGCACGATCCGATGATCTTTGAGATCCAACTAATACAATTGGAATAGGAAATCCTGCAAGGGCAAATGACAGAAAAGCTGATGTATAATGCATTGTATCTGTACCATGTGCAACAATAATGCCTGAATAATCTGATTTTGAATAATCCTTAATTTTTTCAGCAATTTGTAACCAATGCTCTGGTGTAATATTTTCCGAATATTCTGAAAATAGAACTTCCGTATCTATGCTTGCCATTTTAGAAAGTTCTGGTACAGATGAATTCAATTCTTCAGCTGTTAATACAGGTGTAACTGCACCTGTTCTATAATCAATCTTGCTTGCAATTGTTCCTCCAGTTGATAATAATAGAATTTTTGGTAAACCTGAAACTTTTTCTACTTTTTCATATTGCTGATTAGTTTTTTCAACAGATTTGATTTTTTCTATTCTTTGAATTTTTTCAATTTCTAAACCAATATTGTAACCACTCTTTAATTTCAAAACTATATGTTTATTATCACTATGTTCGTATCTTGGCATAATTATGCCTAAATAAGTAATATCGGCTAAAATTTTTACAGAATTACCAACTGATATGTTATTTGATTTGAGAAATTGTAAAGAAGTGCCTTGATATCCTCTATAATCTGACATTTATGAGAATTAGATTAGTTATTTTATTAAAACTACCTGTAATAGGAGGCTACTAATTTTTCGCCCATCTTAAGGTCTTTTTGCTCTCTTACTTTCTTTACAGCCTCTTCAAAATGTTTCATGGTAACCTTGGCATCAATAGTGGTTTTCTCAATATCTTTCTCATCTGGATGTGAATCCAAGAATTCATGAATAACAAGGGAAACTGCAGTATTTGCAATTGATGCAGTATCAGCGCCACTCAAACCATCAGTTAATTCTGCAATTTTTTCTATATTGACACATTGAGGATCACTTTCATCAGTAACTGTTGGTATTTTTGCAGCATTAATTTTTAGGATGCTCTTTCTACTTTCTTTGTCTGGAAGTGGAATTTGAATAATTTTATCAAATCTACCTGGTCTTAATAATGCTGGATCTATCATATCAGCTCTATTTGTTGCAGCTAAAACTATAACACCATGCATATTTTCCATTCCGTCTAACTCAGTAAGTAATTGACTAACGACTCTTTCAGTAACTGCTGTTTCTCCACCAGCTCCTCTAATTGGTGCGATTGAATCTATTTCATCAAAGAAAATCACACATGGTGCAGATTGGCGTGCTCTTTTGAAAATTTCTCTTATCCCTCTTTCTGATTCTCCGACCCATTTTGAAAGGAGTTCGGGTCCTCTTACTGAGACAAAATTAGCTTCACTTTGTGTTGCAACTGCTTTTGCAAGCAATGTCTTTCCAGTACCACTTGGACCGTGTAGTAAGATGCCTCTTGGCATACTATGTCCTAGTTTATCATAAAGTCCAGGATATTTCATTGGCCACTCTACGGCCTCTTGTAACTCTCGTTTTACATCTTCTAAACCACCAACATCATCCCATTTAACATCAGGATTTTCAATAAAGACTTCTCGCATGCCTGAAGGAGTTACTTCAATCAATGCCTTTAGGAAATCATCATTGTTTACAATTAGTTTGTCTAATGTCTCAGGTGGGATTTTTTCTTCTTCTAAATTAAGCACTGGAAGTAATCTTCTCAAGCATTTCATTGCTGCTTCTTTACAAAGATATTCTAAATCTGCTCCAACATATCCATGGCTAACTGATGAAATTTTATCAATATTAACATCATCAGATAATGGCATGTTTCTGCTGTGAATTGCAAGAATGTCTTTTCTTCCTTTTTTATCAGGAACTTTAATCTCAATTTCTCTATCAAATCTTCCTGGTCTTCTAAGTGCAGGATCAATTGCATTTGGTCTGTTAGTTGCAGAAATTACAATTACTTTTCCTCTTGCTTCTAGTCCATCCATTAATGATAACATTTGAGACACAACTCTTCTCTCAACTTCACCTGTAACTTCTTCTCTCTTTGGTGCAATGGAATCAATTTCATCAACAAAGATTATTGAAGGTGCTTTTTCTCTTGCCTCTTTGAATATCTCTCTTAATCTAGCTTCACTTTCACCATAAAATTTACTCATAATTTCTGGACCTGAAATACTGATAAAATGTGCATTACTTTCATTTGCAACTGCTTTTGCAAGCAAAGTCTTTCCTGTTCCAGGTGGTCCATACAATAAGACTCCTTTAGGTGCTTCAATTCCTAGTTTCTCAAAAATTTCTGGATGTCTTAATGGAAGCTCTATCATCTCTCTTACTTTTTTAATTTCATCTGTTAAACCACCAATGTCTTCATAGGTTACCTGTGGAACACCACGTAGTGTTTCACCTTTCTCTGCAATATGGAAAACAGTTTTTTGAGTCACTAAAACAGCATCAGCTGCAGGAGTAACTCCGATTACTTGAAAAGTTAAACGTCCACCAAAGTATGGGACCATTACATTATCTCCTTTGATCAAAGGAACACTTTCTAACGCATCAGCTAAATATCTCTCATCAATAGGAGGAATAGCCTCTAGTGGTGCAACAACTACTTTTTCTGCTGCCACCGCTTTAATTTTTCTAACCGAAATGGTGTCTCCTATTGCAATTCCTGAATTATTTCTTCCAAGACCGTCGATCCTGATTATTCCTTTTCCTTCATCTGATGGATAAAGTGGTAGGCATTTTGCTACTGTTCTTCTTTTTCCTTTGATCTCTATTACATCTCCAGTTGAAGCGTTTAGAGTATCCATTGAATCATAATCAATTCTTGCTACCCCTCTACCTACATCTCTTGTATATGCCTCGAGAACTTTGAGAGAAAGAGCATTTTGACTCATACACAAATGCCCCCTGTCTAATTTTTATACCTTTGTGGTAATTTTATCAACTAACAAGTATCACCACAAGCTTAAAATCATCTTTCTGAGGGAAACGATCAACTTGGGTAAGAGACCATTAGTTAGAAGACGTGGCCGTGGAGGATTTCAGTTTAGATCTACATCCACTGGAAAGTTAGGCTCCAAGGCGAATTATCCACGTTTTCCACTGGGAGAACAACATGAAGGCAAAATTATTGATTTGGTTCATGAACGTGGACGAGAAGCTCCTTTGGCAAAAATTAGATTTGAAGATGGCTCTGTATCGTATGTACCAGCAGTTTTGGGTGCCAAAGTAGGCGAAACTTTACAATTTGGATTAAAATCTGAGATTCAAAAAGGAAATGTAATTAGTGTTCAAAATATTCCTGATGGAACTATCGTTTGTAATATTGAAAAGCACTTTGGAGATGGTGGTGCTATAGTAAAATCCGCAGGAACTAACGCTACTGTTTTTTCACATGGTGATGAAGGAGTAACTGTAAAACTTCCTTCAGGAAAATTTGCTATTCTTAACCCAAAAAACAGAGCTATGATAGGTACTCTTGCAGGTGGTGGAGCAAGTGAACGTCATTTTATGAGTGCAGGAAACAAGTGGCGTAGTTTTAAAGCTAAAGGCAAGAAATATCCAATTGTTAGAGGTGTTGCACAAGCAGCATATGTTCACCCTCATGGTGGTGGACGTCATCAACATGTTGGACAAAGCTCTACAGTTTCAAGAGATGCTCCTCCTGGCGCAAAGGTGGGTAGCATTGCAGCACGAAAAACAGGAAGAGCTAGAATTAAAGAAAGAAAGTAATTTTTCAATTAACCTAAAATTGATTAATGCCTGATTCTAAATTATTTTCAATGTCGAATCAACGAATTAGAATATTTGTAACAGGTAAAGTACAGGGTGTTTTTTTTCGTCAAGCATTAAAAGTCATGGCAAAAAAAAATGATGTTTTTGGATGGGTTAAAAATCTAAAAGATGGGCGTGTTGAAGCTGTTTTGGAAGGTGATGAAGAAAAAATTAGTAGATTAATTGAATGGGCACATGGAGGACCTGCAAATGCAAGAGTTGAAGATGTTGAGATCCGAAATGAAAAATTTACTGGTGAATTTTTGAAATTCGATGTTTTGTATTAATGAATTTCTTCATATGCTTTTTTAATTATTTTATCAAAATCTGATTTTTTCTGGTTTTGATTTATTTGTATTATTTGTGGAGTTTCCTTTCTGTTTTTTTGAATTTTAATTAAAACACCATCTTTTTGAGGTTCAACGTCTGCAAACCATCTAAATGTCATAGATTTACAAAATACAACTCTGTGCATTCTGACATCTTCTACTACATTTTCTCCTAGAGAAAAACAATATTCTCTTATTGAATCAAAAAGAGGAAGAACAGAGTTTGGAATTTGTTTTTTAAAGTCTTCATATGTTCTCTTGTTGCCAAATGAAATTATTCCTTCCATAATCTTAAAAATTCAAATTTTATTATAAAGGTAGTAGTACTGCTGGTTCCAGTCTAGACGAATAGCCCCATTTCAAGGCATACAAGATCCGCCACGTTGACGAGGAAGCGTGGATGCTCCACCTTAGGATTGCTCCCTCCCGGACCTCATCCCTTTCGATGGTTCGGTCTTAGACGTTATCCCTTCGGATAATTCTAGTCCTGCAACCACCCGCCTCGGCGTGATTTCATTTCCGCACACCAAGCGGGAATTACCCATCTAGAGATTTACCCAACAGTTGCTGATCTCTGCATATAGCCGGTTTCAGAATAGGGCACGGCTGGCACCCTGATCCTACCTACTACCGTTTTTTCTAAAGAAAGTATGTTATATTTGCATTAGGTTTGATTTTCTTTTAGTTTTAAAACCATATTACACACTGAGCACACATTTCCAGTGCATTCATTACCGCATTTTTTACAATTTGTTTTGATTTTTGAATTTGAATTCTTAATAATATGTGATACTTTGAGAACTGATTGATACAAATTGTTTTTAATTCCACTGTGTTGATTTTCTAAGGTGTTAAGAAATTCACGAATCTCCGTCCTTATTCCCTCATTCATATGTGGACAAGGTTCTGATTGAAAAGGCAGATCATTTGTAAATGCATAAAACACAATTTCTGATTCATAAATCTCGCAAAATGGTTTTATCTTTCTAACTGAATTATTTGTTGTATCGGGATCCATCCATCCGATTTTATTTGTATCTCCTGAGAGCATGTTAATTACAAATGTTTGAAGTGTATCATCTAAATTATGACCTGTTGCAATCACATCAGCTCCTATATCTTTTGCAGCATAATCAATTGCACGTCTTCTAAGAGTTCCACAAATTGAACAAGAAGATGTTTTTTCACTATCTCTTAATTCTAATGCTTCATCAAGGGTTAACTCAAAGAGATCTTTGTAAGAATAAACTTTATGTTCTACATTTAACTTCTTACAGAATTTTTCAACAATCTCCAATGCCTCATTTCTATATTCTGGAATTCCCTCATCAATTGTAATTGCTTTGATTTTAAAATTATGAGTAGATGCCATTTCATGAATTACTTTAAGTAATGCCAGAGAATCTTTTCCACCAGAAACTGCAACTGCTACTAATTCATTATGTTTGATCATGTTATATTTTGATATGGTTTTTGCTGTTTTTCTTAAAATAGAATAAGAAAAACATGGTGAGCATAATTTTTGACCAGAATATTTTCTAGTATAGACTGCTTGATTCTCACATCTATCGCATTGCATAATTTCAGATATTATTTTTCATTAATGATTCTTTAGGTATTTTTTAGATAGTGAACCAACCAGATTTCATATAAGATAAAGCAATATTGAGACCAAATAAGGCAAAAGTGAAGGCGTAAATTCCCCACATTACACCATTAATTGATTTATCTGAAATTTTCTTATCAATTATTGTATGGATGAATTTTCCTCCATCTAGGATTGGTAATGGTAACATGTTGATAATTCCTATGAAAAATGAAATCATCCAAAGCCATAACAAAAACATTGAAACATTAGGATCATTCCATTCTATGAAGTTCATTACAGGTTTGTATGCAAATGTATTGTCTCTCATAATTCCAATTAATCCTCGTTCTGGATCTTCAGGTGATGGAGTAATTTCTACACCAAAGTCCAATAATTGACCATCTCTAATTACTGTGACACTAGCTGTTTCTCCAGGATTCAAACTGGGAAAATCTATTGGACTAAAAATCGGTATATCATTAATTGAAGTTATAATGTCATTTGCCTGTAAGCCAGCTTTTTCAGCTCCTGAATTTTCAATAATTGATAATACTAAAACACCATCTGGCAATTCATAGAATGCACTCAAAAGTGGTTCAGGCAAAACCATTGCAAAAAATGGATTTGTTAATAGAATTACTCCTAAAACAAATGCAAAAATTACATTCGATGTTGCACCTGCACCAATTACTCTTAGTTTTGAAATCTTTTTGGCCTTTTCAAATTCTTCTTCGTCTGGTTCTACAAATCCTGCAAACATTGCAATAAAAATTGCAAATCCTCCAGTTTTGATTTTGATTTTTTCTAATGCAGCTACAATCCCATGTGCACCCTCATGAATTACTAGAACAATTGGAATGGATAACAAAAAGTAGGTAATTGATGATGAAGAAGTTAATGTAACTCCTGGAATTAATACTGTTAATTCAGAAAATTCACTTTGAGCTACAAAATAGTTTGAAACATTATTTAGCAAAAACCAAAATGCAAAACCCATCATAATGAATCCAGAAATTACACTTACATCAGCAAAAACTCGAATACCTCTTTTTGTTCTACTTAAAATTTTAATTAATACTGAATTGACTTGTTTGTTTTTGTAAACTAGGCTGTATGCCTTTATCTCAAAGCCATACTTTTCAAATTTTAGACCTTTTGCAATGATAACAATTGCAACCCATGCAATTAACACATAGATAATCGAATTCTGAGTAATAAAATCAAGTTCCAAACTAATTGTTAATTTTTTAAAGTACGTACATTTATCGGTTACTATGAAACCAGTAATTATAATCTCTACTTATCCTGACAAAAAGTCAATTTTAAAAATTGCAAAAGAACTTGTAAAAAATAAAGACGTAGCCTGTGTAAACATTTCAAAAATTTCTTCCATTTATTCATGGAATAAAAAAATAGAAAATACTTCAGAATATATGGCTATCTTCAAAACATTGACTAAAAATAAGAAACTAGTAAAAAAGAAAATTCAGGAAACACATCCATATGATGTTCCAGAAATTGCAGAAATTAATGTAACCTCAATAAACCAATCATATCTGAATTGGCTAATAGAATCTACAACTTAGGATTCAACAGGATAACGTAATAAAGAAATTATTCCTCCAAGACCTGTTACTCTTAATCCTATATCTGTAGATGAATCTACACTGTAAATTTTAACTCCCTTACTTTCAACATCATTTAAAAAATCAATCATTTTTTGCTCATCAATTTCTTGAATTGCCTTGTCTGAAAAAACTAGTGAATCAACTGCACCCATTTGATTTGCATTATAGGTTTCATCAAAGCCCATAGTAAATTTTCTACTTTTTTTATTTACCAAAAGCATTACCTCGTCAATTATTGCTGAAACTTTAGCTAATTTACTATCGGACATTATCTCTTGCATTGTCTTTGATTTAGTAAATGTGTAGATACCATCTTCCCCTCCTGAATCAATACCCTCAATAACTTGAATTTTATAATTTTGTGACTTTGCAATAAAATTTGAAAATCTTTTTTTTGTTTCACCTGGACCAAAAATTACAAGCGAATCACCTTCTTTGATTACACTTGAAACAGCTTGTTGTATGTGCTCAAAGAATTTCTCAATATTAAAATTGGTTTTGTATCTTTTTCCACCTGAACCTGAATAAATATTTGGCATAAATTCTAAATGTGTTCCTCTAAGTCTTGCAATACCACAATCTGCAGTATCTATGGCTACAAGTACAAAACCTAATTGATTATTACTTGCATCTAAAAGATTTTTTTCAATTGGTAACCATTTTTTCTTTGAAATGGTAATCCCATCATTTACTTTAAGAATAAATGAATGGTGTGATCCATGTGGGACTGATTCATTACTTGATTCAGAAATTGTACCTCCAATTCTCAATCTATCTAAAACATCATCAAGTGAGATCTTTTCTACCGTTAATGCGATTCTTATTTTGATCCTTTCACCTTTGTCTGGTCTTGAATAATCTTTATCTTGTTTTAGAACTCTAGTTGTATCACCAATTACTTTATCATTTTCTTTAATTATTCTACGTAAACTCAATAGATCATCTGAATCTTCTGGTATTGCAGAAATTGAATTATCATCAATAATTTTTGTAATCATATTATCTCTCTATTCTACAGAAAGAAAAGAGTTTAGCTTGTAACTTCGTTAGTTTTTCCTTCTTCAGATTTTTTCTTTAGATAGTTTTCAACCCAATCCAAAGTTAAAACCCCTGATTCTGCAAGATTTGTTAGGGAGTTTGCAGAGGCCTCCCCAGAAACCTTTCCATTAGTTCTTCGTATTTGACGCCATTTTAGAGATGTATTTCCACTCTTTGAATTATAAATAATTCCTAAAACATCTCTTGCATTAACAAAAGTAATATCTCTGATTTTTTTTAATGTAACTTTATCAGCTGCTTCCACATAAATTGCTCCCAATTCATCTTCTCTTTCTGCAAAAACTTCAAAATCATCCAAATAACTTCTTGGTGCATAAGATTTGCATGTACTAGAAATGATAAATCTTCTAAAACTTTCCAATGAAGCAGGAGTATCTATTGTAACCATTTTGAATGATTGAACTCTTGGCCATTTATCAAGCTTCTTGAAAGACTCAATAGGAATCTGCCTCAAATATGCCATGCGGGCTGTGATGAACCTATCCCTTTGATTGATGATGAGGATCTTGAGTTCTGAGCCTGCTTTAGTATTTTAATGGATGATTTTCTATTAAGTATATGAAATCTCTAACTGAATATCTGACATTTCAAGTTAAAACTAGAAGAGCATTTGTTAACATTACACCTGATGTTAGAAAATTAGTTTCAAAAAGTAAAATCCAAGAAGGATTATGTCTTGTCAATGCCATGCACATTACTGCAAGTGTTTTCATTAATGATAATGAAAGTGGACTTCATCACGATTATGAAAAGTGGTTAGAAGAATTAGCACCACATGAACCGATTTCTCAATATGAACACAATAACACTGGCGAAGATAATGCTGATGCACATCTTAAGCGACAAGTTATGGGAAGAGAAGTTGTAGTAGCTATAACAAAAGGTCAATTAGATTTTGGTCCATGGGAACAAATCTTCTATGGAGAGTTTGATGGAAAAAGACCAAAGCGAGTATTGGTTAAAATTATTGGTGAGTAATTATCCGAAATCTGCATCACGTTTTTGACTTTGTGATTCATTCTTTCTTGCAGCTGCTCTGAATTCTTCATCATGATTTTGTGGTCCATGACCGCATTTTACACATGCAATTTTGAACCCATCTTCGTATTTTTCATATGTTTCACACCCACAAAAACATGCCATGATTAAATATTATTTCTAAGATGATATATCTTTTGGGATAAAATTTCTTCTATGCTGATTTACAACACTCACCCATTGGGATTTCATGTTCATGGGGACATTTTCTGGGATGTTTTAGCATTGTACAAAGTGCATCAGTAAATTGTTTATTCATATGATGTTCAATACCGCACACCATTTCCTCATCAATTTCTACTTTGAGCGCACTATCCATTAGAACTTCTAACAATCTACTATTTCTCATCATACTAGAACCAATTTTTTCTCCTTCTTCTGTGAGTCTAACTCCTGCTTTATTGTAATTTACCAAATTTTTACTATTTAGTTTCTTGAGCATTTGAACAACACTTGGCTGTCTGACATTGAGCATTTTAGCTATTGTGCTAATCTTGACATCTTCTCCTCTTTCCTTGATGTGCCAAATTGCCTTGAGATACATCTCAACATGCTCAGCATCAGCAGTTCCTACAAACAGAACTTCTTCATCATCTAAAGCATCCATACTATATCACCTTTGAATCTTTTAATAAATATTCAAAGTAATTACGTGCAAATCCTGCTAATCCAGCATGATCTGCCCAAATTGCTACAACATCTGAAGAATTAGTACCTCCAATTTCAGGACCTAAAAGAATTACAACATATCTTTTGTCTGAAATTATACCTCCACCAAACAAACCTTTTTTGATTTTTACAGTTGCAACCCTTTTGATTGCTTTAATTGATTCTTTATCCATTTTATCTGATGTTAATATTGTAATATCTACCCCTTTGTCATGAAGTGATCTTAGTTTTGGCAATGCTTGCTTTACTAATTCTTCTCCAGCTTCTGGTAGTGCAATCATTACTTCATTTCTACAAGTCTCTACCATTTCTAAAATTTTAGCTGCAATGTTTATAGCTCCTGAGAGTACCCAAATATCTGGCCTTTCACTGGTTCCACTTTTCTCATACAATGGTACCAATTCATTTAGTATAACACTTTGATTTTGAGAAAAATCATTTTCCATTTTCTGTTTTGTAGTTTCTAATCCTGTTGAAGGTGATTTTGCAAAGTATTTTGTTGGTCTAGCATCATCTGAACCAATCCAACCTTTGTCTTCTAGAGTTCCTAATACTTCGTAAATTTTAGAATACGGAACTCCTGACTTTTGACTAAGGTCTGATGCTGTTAACTCTCCTGATTTTAGTAAAGCCGCAAATGTTCTTATCTCATAACTTGTTAGACCGATTTTCTCTAATGCTTTTTTTGTCTTATCAGAGATGCTCATGCGATCTAGTCGATCATTTTTGTTATTTAAATCACGCATGCCTACATCCTAAATTGCACACGGGGCCAAGTATGAAATGGATTATATACTAATTTAGAAAAATGACCGTTGTAGGCATGGCTCTAATTCAAATATCTAATCAATCAACTAAAAATTTAGGTAAAAAATCCACAATTCGATTCACTCAAAGCATCTGTCCTGATTGTAACATGATTTTAGATGCAGAAGTCTTTGAAAGAGATAACAAAGTCTTCATGTCAAAAGTATGTCCAACTCACGGCGAATGTGAGGAATTATACTTTGGTTCTTACGAGATGTACAAGAAATTCAGTACATACTGGATGGATGGTAAAGGTGCTCATGCTCCAAACGTAATGATTGACAAATGTTCTTGTCCAAACAACTGTGGATTGTGTTCTAATCACTTGTCTCACAGTGGATTGGCAAACATGATTGTAACTAACAGATGTGATTTAACATGCTGGTATTGCTTTTTCTATGTAAAGAAAGGCCTTGAAGGCGCTTACATGTATGAACCAGATCATACACAAGTTAGAGCAATGATGAAAACACTAAGGGCTGAGAGACCAATTCCAGGAAACTCTATGCAGATTACTGGTGGTGAACCAATGCTCAGAGAAGACATTGCTGATGTTATTAAAATAATGAAAGAAGAAGGCGTTGACCATATTCAAATGAATACCAATGGAATCCGACATGCAATGGATCCAGAAGCAGCAAGAGAAGTAAGACTTGCTGGATGCAACAACTTGTATCTATCTTTTGATGGTGTAACTGCAAGAACAAATCCAAAGAATCACTGGGAGATTCCATATGCACTTGATAGTTGCAGAAAAACTGGTACTACTGTAGTATTTGTTCCAACTGTTATCAAATCAATTAATGACCACGAATTAGGTGGAATTATCAGATATGCTCAAAAGAATATGGATGTAGTTCATGCTGTAAACTTCCAACCAGTATCACTAACTGGAAGAATGGGTAAATCTGAGCGTGAAAAATATAGAATTACCATTCCTGATTGTATTCAAAGAATTGAAGAGCAGACAAATGGTGAGGTAACTGTTGATGACTGGTTCCCAGTTCCAAGTTGCATGCCACTAACAAATGTAATTGAAGCATTCTCAAGCAAACCAAAATACGAATTATCAATTCACTTTGCTTGTGGTGCAGGAACATACATCTTTGAAGATGAAGAGACAAAGAAATTTGTTCCATTAACAAAATTCTGTGACATTCAAGGAATGTTAGAATTATTTGAAGATAAAGCAGAAGAGATTCGCTCTGGTAAAAACAAGTACTTTACAATGCTTGAAGTTGTAAGAAAACTCAAAGGTTTTGTTGATACAAAGAAACAACCAGCAGGATTAGATTTGGCAAAGATGTTTGGTAATATACTCATGAAGAGATCATTTGATTCAGTTGGTTCATGGCATGTCAAAGGGTTATTCCTTGGTATGATGCACTTCCAGGACAAATACAATGAAGACTTGGAAAGACTACAAAGATGTGATATTCATTATCTTACACCAGATCTTAGAATAGTTCCATTCTGTGCATTTAATGTAATTCCAGAATGGTACAGAGACAGAATCCAAAAGAAATATTCCATTACTGTTGAGGAATGGGAAGAAAGAGAAGGCGTCAAACTAGAAGATGGTTTGTACCGTGGTCTTATGAGACGTGGTGCAGGTGATGAGCTTGCTGCTGGCTGTGCAAAAAGTCAGATGTTCCATGATGCTGCTCAAGCAACAATGTAAGTTTGATCTTACAATAGAACTTTTTTCAAAAGAGTAATAACCACTCAAAATATTACAAATTCATTGAATACCAGTGCAGAACTATTTCAAATAGGTAATTTTGATTTCAGGCTAAATCATTTACTAATAATAGGTATTTTGATTTTATCATTTTCTATATCTATGTTGGTTCGCTCACAAGGAGCAGATTATGGATTTGAATTAAATGAATTTGATCCATTTTTTAATTTTCGTGCAACTGAATTTCTAGTAAATAATGGTCTAACATCATATTATGATTGGCACGATGATATGAGTTGGTATCCGGAGGGAAGAAATGTTTCAGGAAGCTCTCAGGTGATGTTACATGTAACTGCTGCTGTGACCTATCAGATTTTTGGAGGTAATTTAGATCTATATGATTTCACAATTTTGTTTCCTGCTGTTATTGGTTCATTAACTGCTATCATCGTTTTTGCTTTAGTAAGAGTAATTGGAGGTACGTATGCAGGATTACTTGCAGCTTTATTATATTCAGTATCTGTTCCAATAATACTAAGAGGAACACTGGGATGGTTCAAATCAGAGCCATTAGGATTATTTTATGGACTACTTGGAATTTACTTATTCTTAAGTGCAATAAAATCTGATAATAAAAAAGTCATTATCTCCAAAATGGTTGTGAGTGGTTTGTTGCTAGGATTTGGTCTTGCATCGTGGGGTGGAATTCAATTTTTTATTATTCCTGTAGGGATGTTTTTACTTGCTCTTCCATTTCTTAGAAAGGATCTTGGAACATTGTTTTGGAGTATTCCAATATTTGTAATTTCATTTCTGTCGACTGTGATGATGTTTGAGAGACCTGGATCTGGGTTTGTGTTTGGTTTAGGTGGGGCTTCATTAATTGCACCCACGATTTTTTTTATAGCATGTAGTTTTATTCAAAAAATCAGTAAACCTGAAAAGAAAATAAGAAATTGTTTATTGTTATTATTAGCCATAATCCTCTTAGGATCTGTTTTAATTATCATTAATGCTGATTCTCAATTTTTGCCTCTACCAAGCTTTCGTTATCTTAATGCAATTAATCCATTTTTAACTACCACTGATCCTTTAGTTGATTCAGTTGCAGAACATGCAACTACAACTATATCTCAATCCTTTTTCATGCATTCTGTTTTAATGATTTTTGCTGGGTTGGGTATATGGATACTTTTCAATAAAATGAAATCAAATCTTCTTAATAATTTTTCAAATGATATGATTGGGTTTGCATTAATTTTTGGAATTACAGGTGTATATGTTAGCTCCGCATTTTTACGATTAGAATTATTTGCATCGCTTTCACTAATTATTCTATCGTCTATAGGATTATCAATAATTCTAAAAGAAATTGTTAATTTTAGAAAACCAATATCTACTGGTAAAGATAAAATTATAAAATTTTCTAGTATTGGAATTATCCTGATTTTTATAATGTCTCCATTAGTGGTTCCTGCTAATGGAAATTGGATTTCAATTGTAGATGTTCCTCCAACTATACTCAATGGCGGAACAAACTATCAAGTCGCAACAAATGATTGGAAAGAAACACTGGAATGGATTAAAGTAAATACTCCACAAGATTCTGTGGTAGCAGCTTGGTGGGATTATGGATATTGGATTACTACAATGTCTGATAGAACTACACTTGCTGATAATGCAACAATTGATGCCATTCAAATTCAAAAAATTGCCAAGATCTTCCTTAGTTCACCTGATGATGCTTGGAAAATGCTTCAAGACATGGGAAGTGATTATGTTTTAGTTTTTGTTGCAGCACAAAAACTAAACATACCTGATGAAAGAAATCTTTACATTTTATCTGGTGGGGGAGATGAATCTAAAAAACAATGGTTTATGAGAATTGCAGGTGAACCTGTATCCAGATATCTTCACACCGATGGAATGAGTGGTACTGACTATTTCTGGAATGAGACATTATTAGGTAAAATGTTTCCGTTCTCAATTCTTGGATATGTAAATTTCAATAACAACCAACAATCTGCAACATATGTTCCTGGATATACGGGAGTATATGTTGATGAAATAAAATTTCCTTCAGATGGTAATGGTCCATTAAGATTAGTTTATGCATCATCTTCATTTACTGATCAAAAAATTGGACCTGTAACTGGAGTATTTGTATATGAAATCAATAAAGATTATGTACCTGCTGGAAATTCTACTGGATTTGAAAATGTACCATGATAAAAACAAAAATTTAAAGTTCCAATTAATGAAAACTCAAAAATGATAACATTAACAAAATATTGAGCATAAATGTCTAAAATTATCTTTATTTCTGAAACAACTGATTTGAAATCATTTTTAGAGAAAAATGTTACTGTTGATGATATAATAATTGAAACATCCGAAGAAATTAAAAACGAATTGGATTCTCTAGGTCAAAAAAGTCGTTCAATTAATGAATTCTCAAAAAATTCAATCCTATCTAATAAAAAAAGCCTTGAATGGATAAAGAGTTGGCCCGATAAACCGATATTTGCTGGAAAAAGTTTCAAAGAATTTTTAATTTACGATCAAATTAGTATTTTTTGGTTTTTAGAAACAAGACTCTATCTTTATAGAATTCAAGGACTAATTAATTTAATTGAACAAATAAAAAATATTTTTTCATGCATTGATGGCAACTCTGTAATTGTAAAAGGAAATTTTGATATTTTTCATATTATTAATGAAAAGTTCAAAGATAGATTAACTTCAATAGAATTTGTTGGTAATTCAAATAACCATTCCACAATTTCACAAAATAATCATGCTGGACATGGTTATTTGAAATTAATTATGTTAAAATTATTACGTGGATTTGGAACCTTGAAAAAAAAATCTAATGATAGGCCTATTCTTCTTATTACTGAATTAGCAAATTGGAGAGAGGAATATGACTATTTAGAAAAAAAATACATCAAAAGAGATGTAATTTTTTCTTCAATCATTAAAAAATTTTCAGAACTATCAATACCAATTAGAGTAATTGATTTTGAAAATCAAGCTGGACGCCTTTTAAAATCTTTTACTACAAATAAAGATAGAGAAAAAAAAATTGGTCTTGAGGTTCAACCTTGGGAAAAATTCATTACCTCTGAAATTATTTCAAAAACAAAAAATTTTAACAAAAAATTAGAAAAACAAACAGACCTATTGTTGAATTCAACAGAATTCAAAAAATCTTTAATATATGAAGATATTTCTCTTTACAAAATATTAAAAAAAGATTTCTCTGAATTATTACATAGTTTTAAAACATATGTTTCTCCAACCTTTATAGAAACTGCAAAAAGAATTTTAGACGAGATTAATCCTTCAGTGCTTGTTATGCATGATGAATATGGTACCTTACAGTTATGTCTGATAAATGAAGCATCAAAAAGAAAAATTCCTTCAATTTCAATTCAGCATGGAGTAAATACTGAGACATGGATATCATATGTACATAAATCTGAGCACATTAAAGGAAAAAATTCTGATCTTATTTTTCCAATTCCTAATCATATTTGTGTATGGAGTGAAAAAGCAAAAAATAATCTTATAAAATATGGGAATTTTCCATCAAATGTACCAATAGTAACCGGTGATCCCAAATCGGATTTTTTACCTAAAATCTTAAAAAACCTTGATTCATTAAAAATCAAATCTTCATTGGGGATCCCACCTGCAAAAAATATTATTCTCTTTGCAACCCAAACATTATCAAACTTATCAGAAAAATCTCTTATTACTAATTCAATATTCAAATGTCTTTCAAATATGAAAAATTCATTTTTAGTCATCAAAGCTCATCCTAATGAAACTAATTTGTCTTATTATTCAAATATAGCAAAAAAATTCTCTGTGAAAAATTTTATGATTTTACAATCTCATAATTTGTATGAATTAATCTTTATTTCGAATGTAGTAATTGTTCCCTATTCTACAGTAGGTATAGAAGCTATGAGATTGCAAAAACCAGTTATTGCTATGAATATGATGGGTTTACATGATGATGATCCATTAATCCAAAGTAAAATTCCAATAATTGTACAATCAGAAAATGAATTGAAACCTGCAATAGAAAAATGTCTACAAACAGAATATGTGTCTCAAATTATACAAAAAGGAGAATTATTTGCTAAACAAGAAATTGGAAACATAGATGGATTAGCATCTAAAAGAATTATAGACCTAATTATTACTACAAGAAAAAATTCAATTACAAACTAATTTGAAGATATTAACTTAAAAATTCTCTCTGATGCCATTCCATCATTATAATAATTGTATTTATCAATCATGATTTTTTGGTTATCTTGCAACTCTTTGACATATTTTTTTCCAACAAATATATCTATAATCATTTTTTCTAATTCATTATAATTCTCAGTATATAATGCTGAACCTGATTTATGATAATTCTGTGCATTTTTTAAGTTCTCTCTAGAAAAATTTACATTAATTACTGGTTTACCAAGTAAAATCCCTTCAACTCCAACATTAGAATAATCAGAAATTATTATATCTGCAGAAGACATTAAAAGATTTAAATCAAAATCATAAATAATATAATACTTTTTATTTTGACACTTATTTTTAATATATTTTATTTTTTCATGAATTCCATCTGATTGCGATTTATATCTTGGATGAAGTTTAATGACTATTTCAAAACTATTTGCATTTACGAATTTTATTAAATCTGATATCCATAATTCATCTTTTTCATGCCACCTACTCATTGCAATAAGAATAACTTTTGAATTATTACTTATTTTGTATTTTTTCTCCAACATTTTTTTTGATTTGTCAGTATCATAATCTTTCATGTAATCATACTTTGGATTTCCCGTAAGTTCTATTCTATTTTTATTGATCCCGTAACCTAATAATGTCTCTAAACCCTGTGTTCCATAAATACAGATCTTGTCTGCCTTGAATAATATCGAAGAGATTGCATTTTTATCAATAATTAAAGTCTCAATACTGGTTGTAGAAAAATCATATTTTTTTGATAATTCAGCAGTTAGCATTCCAATTAATGTTCCTTCAATGAAAATTGCATTTTGTAATTTAATACTCTTAAAAATACTGTCTAATACCATCTGAGATGCAATAGAACGATATATTCCATCAATTAGTTCTGAATTCCATTTTTGATTATATATTATTGAATATTCTGATTTAACTGCATTAAGTAATTTTTCTTCAAATCTTTTACTTTCATTAGTTTTTCTTAGTATGTTTGCAAGTGCGAATGTTTCTTGAAAATAATCTGATACTGGATATTGTTTTTCATCTAAAAAAGAAGAAGTTATAGAATCTATGGTAAATATTCTGAATGGAATTTTTGAATCTAGAAATTTTTTGAATATTTTGTCTTGGGCATCAAGTAAATCGCTCCTACTACTGGATAAAAAAAATCCACATTTTATTGAATTTGCTTTTATAATTTTTTTTTGAATATTTTTAAGAATTAACTGACTACTTTTTTCTGGGCTAATTTCATATGTTTTATTAATTAAAAACTTTGTCAACAATGATATGGATTTTAAAAATAAATTAAACTTGGGAAATGTTTTCTTTTCTTGATTTTTGATAATATTATTTGAATACAATGAAAAGGCATTTTTGTATTTATTTATTTTATTAGATTTTTCAAAATCTTGAATTGAATCTTTTATTTCATATTTTTTTATTTTGTTATTTTTGATTAGGAAAATAGATTCATCATTATTGTAGCCTAAACCCTTTGCAATTTTTTGAATAATAAAATCTCTAAAATGAATTCGCTCAAAGATAAAAATTATATTTTTTTTATTTTCTAAAATCTTTCTAATTTTTTCAATAAATAATATGTCAATTTGTAAATAATGTATTAATCCCTCATTAATTGAATAACCATTGAATTTAATATCTTTACATAGTTTTTGATATTCTAATAGTGATTTTTTTGTTTGTTCATATATGTCAAACATTTCATCTGAATAAACTGAAAAATATTCTTCAAGAATTTTTATACTATGTACTTTATTTTTTAATTCCTTTTTGGCTAATGCATTATCACAAATAATTTCAAATTGTTCTTTTTCATCAATTAATATATTTTTTAATGCAACTAAATCTTCTTTTTCATAGTAACAAAAAACTTTTGAAAACATGTATTCTTCTAGTATCCGAAAATCTTTTCTGCTAATTGGTTGTAACTTGCGGCTTTTTTTAATGAAGGTAATTTTTCTCTAAATTCTTTTTTTCCATCTAGCATAATTGCAATCTCTTCAGTAATTCCTTGTTTTACATCTTGAAATGAAACTTTGAAATCCACATGATTCCAATTCCCAGTATCTTTTTTACATACAAAAAGATCCTCGAGTGGTATTAATTGGTAGGAGTTTTCCTTTGTATTTACCTCGATCCCCCATCTTCCTCCAGAACCCCAATCAGCATGATATGAGAATGGTATTTTTTCATTAGATATACCATCTCCAATAAATATTGAGCCTGAAGGATGCCATTCTAAATTTCCATATTGATAACAATGGATTTCATCTGGCATTCCAATTAATTCAAATGCCATAGTAATCACATGTAATGAATTACTTATTCCCCATCTCTGATAAACTTCTGGTATGTCTTTTTCAAAATCCATTGTTCCTAATCTTTCTGTAAACGTAAATCTACAAGAAGTTATTCCACCTTCATTTTTTACTAATTCTTTCAATTTGAAAAAATTTGGATATGCTAATCTATTATACGCAACTCTGATGTTAATGTTTGGGAATTCTTCAAATGTTGATTCTAATTCATTTGAATAAAGTGAACCTGGCTTTTCAATTAAAATATTATCTTGCTTATTTTCAATTGCCATTTTTGCAGCTTTAATAGTATCTTGAATTGGCGGTGCAACTATTACAATATCTTTTTTTTCAATCGAAGAAAGATTTTTCTCAAATCCTCCGGTATGTAATTTGATTTTATGTTCTTTGCAAAATTTTGAGATATATTTTCCACTTTTTGCAATCGTGGTAATGTCTTTAATTCCTAATTTTCTCAAACCTAGTAAATATTGTCTTGAAATCTCACTTCCCCCAATCACTAAAGCTGATTTATCATTAAAATCCAAAGAATCTATTTTTGTTATCCAATCATAAAACCTACTCATTTTTATCACGTTATTGGACATAACTCCATTTTCTTACCCGTAATTTTGGTTATGTGTTTATTAAAAATTCTAAAAATTTCTTTATGAAGAATGTATGAATTTTCTAAGGTTGTTAACCCACATGAATCTTTATCAAGAATGTCTTTTGAAATTTTTGTAGTAATACTACTTGCATGTTCAAATGTAAAGCTGAATTTTTTATTTTCATGATTAACCATGTCTAATACTTTTTCATTTGTTTCATCAATTAGTAAATGCTTACCATTTCCAATTATATTTACAATTGTTGGAAGATTTTCAAAAGGAAGAAAACTCATGGATATTGTTGAATCATTAGTTCCTTTACCTGTAATCATTCCTGCAAATTCCATTAAATCAGAACCACGCTTATTTGGAAAAATTTTATGTATCAACATTTCACCATTCATTATAATTTTATAATCATCAATAAAATATGAAAATAAATCCATATAATGTACTGCGTTTGTACCAAGTGCAGAAACATTTGATGCTGTTACTGAAAAATGAATTTTTTTTGAATCCCCAAAAAACTCTTTCAATTTTTGATATGATGAAAAACATCTAGGATTAGTATTAATCCAGGCTTTGATGTTTTTTTGATGAAATTTAGTTAGTATATTTTCATATTCTTTATTTGATTGACATACCATCTTTTCTATTAAAAATCGTGAGTGTCCCATGTCTGCAAGTTTACATAACATATTTGCTCTTCCAGTAGCAATTGTTGCAACTATTGTGAGATCTGGCTTATCTTTTAATTCTTGAATATTTTTATACCATGAAAATTTATGCGTGGCATCATTATACTTTATTTCATCTAATCTTTTTTTACCCATTTCAATTGCATCCTTAATTGGTTCTACAATATCGACATCTATTTCAAAATCTAATTTTGCTATTGCCTGTAAATGTCTGCTACCAACATTGCCACAACCAACAAGACAAATTTTTTTCATATTTTTCAAATATTCTTATTTAATGTAGTATTTAATACGTGAATTCTTTTTTCATAGTGCTATATTTTTAGATCATAATTATCTGGATATATTACCCAAATTCCTTTGATTTTTTTAGCTTTTTTCTTTTCTTCATCTGACATTAAAATTTCATCCATTTTTTCTCCAGGTCGTAATCCTATAATTTTGTGTTTTTTAGAAATTTTGGTAGCTAGATCTTTGATATTAAATGATTTCATCTCTGGAACAAAAATTTCACCTTCATTTGCTCTTGGAATACATCTTAAAACAAAATTAGCTGCTTCATCAACATGAAAAAAATATCTTTTCATTTTAGGATCAGTAATTGATAATGGTTTTCCATTTTTAGCTTCTTCTTTCCATACTTCAAACACGTTTCCACGTGTTTCAATTACATTTCCAAATCTAACACTTGCAAATTTAGTTTCTTCAATATGTTTTCCTGCCCAGCTAGTAACTTTTTCACATAATTGTTTAGTTGCACCATATAGGGTAGATGAATTTGCAGCTTTATCTGTACTAACATTTATGAATTTTTTTGGTCTAGATCTAATAGCCATCTTAATTAAATTTACTGTACCATTGATGTTTGCATCAATTGTTTCAATAGGATTGAATTCAGATATCTCAATATTTTTAATTGCTGCAGTATGAATTATAATATCTGTTTTTTTAAATGCCATTTCAATCCTTTCTTTATCTAAAATATTGCCTAGTAGTAATCTGAGTCTCTTATCCTTAATTTTACGTTTAAGAACAAATAAAGCATGTTCATCAATATCTAGAACCCTTACTGATTTTACTGGGAAATCTAAAATTTGTTTTGTAAGAATAGAACCTACACTACCAGCACCCCCTGTAATCAGTATAGTTTTATTTTTCAATTCTTTTGAAATCAATGACTTTTCTTTTGGAGTTAGTTTATTCATTTGATAATTTATGATTTTTACCCACTTTTATGTTGAACTATACTTTTTTTCTTATTGTACAACTCCATTACAGTTGTTTTTATTAACATTAAATTTGAAGATGAAATAGGTAAAAATAATTGAACATTTTGGGAATTATTCCAGCTAGAGGAGGATCAAAAGGAATACCTCAAAAAAATCTCAGAAAGATTTTGGGAAAACCTATGCTTCAATATTCTTTTGATGCTGCCAAAAAATCTCAAATTAATAAAATTCTAGTATCCACTGATGATAAAAAAATAGCACAATTTGCTGAATCTCAAGGAATCGAAGTTCCATTTTTGAGACCAAAAAAACTATCTCGTGATACTGCAAAAACTTTTGATGTTATTAATCACACATTGAATTATTTGCTAAAAATAGAAGATTACACTCCTGACATTGTAATTATTTTACAACCTACTTCGCCTCTTAGAACAAAAGAAATGATTGATAAATCTATAAAATTACTAAAAAATAAAAATACTACATCAGTAATTTCTGTTTCAAAAGTAAAGACTCATCCTTCATCTTCATTTTCATATGATGGAAAATTCCTTAAACCTCTCAGAAAAGATTTTAAGAAATTTGATAGAAGACAACAATATTCTCCAGTTTACTTTCCAACTGGTGCAATCTATACTACATGGAATACAACAATAAAAAAATATATGACTATTTATGGTCCTAGAATTAAACCACTTATTACTGAACAAGAGTTCAGTGTTGACATAGATACAAAATTTGATATGTTTATTGCAGAAATGACATTACATTATTGGAAAAATTTCTCTAGAAAATTCAATGTTATTTAACAAAAAAAGTTATTTTTTCAAAACTGAATTTAATATTTCTTTAAATCAAACATCTCTAGATGATTAATATTGGATAATATTCGTGTTACGTATTCGGGTCTAATAGCTTTTTCAGTTGGTATTTCAGGAGTATTTCTTGGATTATTTTTTACTCTCATGATTACTAGGAGATTATCTCCTGAAGAATTTGGAATTTGGTCTTTACTATTAAGTATGATTAATTATTTTGTTATATCTGAAACTCTAATTTCATATTGGACAACTAGACAAGTAGCCAGAAATGAAGCCATTGCACGAACTGCAATTTTTTCAAGCCTGATTTTTTCATTTATTGCAATCCCATTATATGCAATTTACTCATTTTTTATTTCTGAAAATAGTTCTGCAAATTTTGATATTTTAATTATTGGCATATTTTTATTACCTTTATTTTTTATTAGTCAAACACTAACTGCAATTAATCTTGGTCATAAACCACATCTAACAAGTTATAGTCATATTTTACTTCAATCTCTAAAAATCCCTGTTGCTTTTGCGTTTGTTGTCTATTTTGATCTAGGTGTTGTTGGAGCTATTGTTGCAATGTTTTTGGCTCTTACTGGAAAAATTATATTTCAAATTTATGTTGCCAAAGAAAAATTACAAGAAAAATTTCACTTCAAAATTCTAAAACAATGGATTAATAGATCTTGGTTATCATCATTTGGTTATTTTTCTAACTATATCCAAATGATTGATATCCCATTATACTCAATAATAACTGGTTCAGTGTTAGGAGTTGCATATTATCAGGCTGCTTGGGTAATTGCTGCAATAGTTAGCCATTCAGGTTCTATATCTCAAGCAATTTATCCAAAATTATTATCAAATCAAAACTTTGCAGAAATTAGAAAAAATTTCACTTATCTTTTATATTTTGCAATCCCATTATTAGGAATCTCATTTATTTTTTCAAAAGCTGGATTATTTGCATTGAATCCATCCTATCAAGAAGCATGGCCAATTGTCATTGTTCTATCTTCTAAAATATTTCTTAAAGTTTTATGGATCATTCCATCACATGTAATTTTAGGTCGAGAACAAGTAGATGTTGAACAAAATCCCTCTTTTAGACAATTATTCAAAAGTACTCTATTTAGAATCCCTACATTTGGTAGCATTTTTTACGGATTCTACACTGGAATCCTGATAATTTTATTTTTTTCTTTACGAGATGAAATCGATGAATTATCTTTGGTTTTTTGGTGGGTATTGATTGGTTTGATTATTGAGATCGGATATGCATCTTTTCTTTGGATATATTCAAGAAAATATTTCCAAATTAGTTTTCCATTCAAGAATATTTCAAAATATATTTTTGCAACATTATTATTTTGCGGTGTCTTCCTTTTAGTCTCAGATAGTATTTTAAATTATGATATTAGTATTTACAAATTTTTACCTTCAGTTTTGTTCCAACTGGCTATCTGTGTAACTATTTACGTAATAACGACTTTAATAATTGATAAAGAAATTCGTCAACTTTTTACTTCTGTTATTAAAGAATTGAAGAAATGATCTGCTTAACTTTTTTTAAGTGGTTGTAATATATTCATGTCAGATTTAGGTAATTTGAATGAAATATTGTAAGAAATGCTTAATGCCTGATACCCGGCCAGGACTAACATTTAACCAAGAAGGTGTTTGTGCTGCATGTATAAATTTTGAAAAACAAAAATTAACTGACTGGGATAAACGTTGGAAAGAACTAGAAGAATTATGTGATAAATATCGAGGCTCAAATGGAAAAAGCTATGACTGTGCAATTGCTGTATCTGGAGGAAAAGATTCACATTTTCAAACATATATTATGAAAAAAAAATTACACATGAATCCTTTATTGATCTCTGTTGGTAATGTGGATTGGACTGAAACAGGAAGAAAAAATTTTGATAATATTTCTGATGCATTTGGATGTGACATAATTACATTTCAACCAAATATTCAATTATCACGAAAATTATTTAGAAAAGCTTTTGAAAAATTAGGTTCAACAACTTGGTATGTTGATTCTTTAATCTATGCTTTCCCTCTTAAAATTTGTATGAAATTAGGGATAAAACTTTTGATTTATGGTGAAGATGTAAATTATACCTACGGTGGAGAACACAATAAAGAAACACCATCTGCATTAATGCAACCGTATAATGATGTTGTAAAACCAGTATGGGATATTTGGTTTGAAGATGGAGATATATCTGAAGAAGAACTTGAAGCTGCAAAAATGCCTTTATTAGAAGATGTAAAAGATTCTGAACTAAATCCAATTTATCTAAGCTATTTTGTACCTTGGAATTCAGTTCATAACTTTGAAGTTGCAAAAAGATGGGGATTCAGACACCTTGGTCATGAATATGAACGAGAAGGCTCTATTGACAATTATGATCAAATTGATTCACTTCCTTACATGTTAAATCCTTACATGAAATATTTGAAATTTGGTCATTCTGTAGCTACTGATAATGCATCAAGATGGATTAGATATGGTTTGAAAACCAGAGAAGAAATGATACCTATAGTTGAAGAAATGGATGGGAAATTAGATCAAGGAATAATTGACAAATTCTGTGAATTTACCAAGATGACTCATCATGAGTTTTGGTTAATAATGGACAAATGGTACAATAAAGATTTGTTCTCACAAGATAATCATGGAGTTTGGCATCCAAAGTTTAAAGTTGGAAAGGGTATAATTAAATAATTCTTATTTTTTTAAAATTACTCCTATTGCCCATCCTTTTGTTACATAATTATGAGGCGGAAAAGATTTCCACATTTTTTCATGTACTTTTTCTTCTTTTTCCCAATTAACTGTAGGAATTTCTCTGGACAATAAATTATTTTTATATGGTTTGATGACTCTTTCAATTATATCTTGCAATTTATATGATCTATATTCATCTAGATCTTCGTTCCAATCAAAAGTAAGAATCAAAAGCCCTCCTGGTTTTAACACTCTCAAAAGCTCCGCTATTGCTTTCACGTCAAAGTTTTTTTTATGATTGTTAATGTATTTACCATTATGAATCTCTTCTTCCAAGTGCTCAATTACAGAAATACAAAAAACTCTATCAAAATAATTATCTTCAAATTCCAAATTTAGAATATCTCCTACCCTGTAAGAAAGATTAATTCCGGAATATTTTGCTAATTTAGGAGCTATTCTCTCCATCAAAATTTTATCAGGATCTATTGAAATTACATCATGACCTTTGCTAGCTAAATATACTGGAAATAACGATACTCCTGAACCTACATCTAAAATTTTCATATTTTCTGTCAAATTTGCATTTTCAACAGCCCATGGATATTCTGCCCTTCTTATCGGATATGGTAGTGTACTTGATTCTATAACATCTTTAGTCCATATGACATCTACTACATTAGAAATTTGAATTCTTCCATGCTTTTTTAAATAACGTGCAAATTTTCCCAGTATACGACGGGAAATTTTAGAATCTTTTTTACTTAACAATGAAAAGAAACTATCTAATACGCTATAGCTCCAACTATTTGTTCCTAGTTTATTAATTTCAAAGACATGACTTAATTGTTTAGAACGCAACTCTAGCATTTTTTCAATAATTTGTTCATATGATTTTTTAGTTAAATTCGTCGGAATTTTAACAATCATTTCAAAAACTTTCCAAATTTAGTAATTACTTTTTCTACTTCCTGATTAGTCATGCCATTAAATATAGGTAAAGTAAACACTTGCTCGTAAATTTTTTCAGCATTAATACATCTAAATTTACTTAATTCTTTATTACAAGGCTGCATATGAATTGGTTTCCATGATTTTCTGGCATCAATTCCATTTTTATTAAGAAATTTGACACATTCATCTCTTTGTTTTTTTGATGTTGTTTTAACAAAAAATAACATAAATGAATGTCGAGTAATATATGAAGGAATATCTTGAAAATCTAAAGACGAAAATTCTTTTTTGTATATTTTTGCAATTTTATTTCTTCGCTCAATATGTTTTTCTACTTTTTTAAATTGTTCAATTCCTATTGCAGATTGAATATCTGTTGTTCTAAAATTTGATCCTACAAAGTCATGCACATACATTTCTTTTGTACTTCTTCCATAATCTTTTATTCGATCTATTTTCTTTAGTAATGTGCTATTTGTAGATGCTATACATCCTCCCTCAATTGTTGTTAATTGTTTTGCAATTTGAAAACTAAAAGCTGTAAGATGATCAAAACACCCAATATTTTTATTTTTATATTTCCCACCAAATGATTGTGCTGCATCTTCAATTAGGATGAAATTATATTCTTTTGAAAGTTTTCTAATTGCATCTATGTCTACAGATAAACCTCCAATATCAACAACTATAACAAATTTAATATTCTGTTTTTTTACTGATTTTTCTATTATTTCTGGTGTGATATTAAACGTATTAGGATCAATGTCTGCAATGACAATTTCAGCTCCTAACATCTTAGGAACAGAAGAGCTTGCAACAAAAGTAAAAGCTGGAACCAACACTTTGTCTTTTGGCTTCAAACCATGAACAATTAATGCTGCCATTAGTGCTGATGAACCATTATTAACTACAACACAATTTGATTCCAAATATTTTGAAATGAGATTCTCGAATTTTTTTGTTACATTTCCTTGACTAGGCCAATTTGATTTAAGAACTCTCATTACTGAATCCCATTCTTTTTTACCTAGATTTGGTCTGCTCATAGGAATTGTATATTTTTTCAATTTTCTATTGTCCTACTAAAATTAAACATAATCTATTTTTATTCATACTTCACATTTACGTTCAATTATCTGCAATTTTGGTAATGGAATGATAAACTTTCCTCCATTTTGGAGATATTCTTTTTCTCTTTCTATAAATTCCTCTAAAAAATACCATGGTAAAATAAGAAAATAATCTGGATTTTCTTTTCTAGCTTGCTCTTCAGAAATGATAGGAATTTGGGAACCTGCTATTTTTTTGCCCCATTTTATAGGGTTTCTATCTGCAGCTGCTTTTATCAAATTTTTATCTAATCCATAATATTGTAATAATGTATTTCCTCTTGTAGATGCACCATAAACATAAACTGTTTTTCCTGATTTCACTTCATTTTTTATCAATTTTTTAGTCTGTTCTTTTAGATTTTTTATTTTTTTAGCAAATTCATTATATGGCTCTATATTTTCAAGACCTATTTTTTTTTCATAGTCTCTAACTTTTTCTACATTTGAGGAAATTTCATATTTTGCTTCCTTATTTTTAATAAAAACTCTGATACTTCCACCATTTACATCATTAATTTCTAAATCAAATACTTCTAATCCATGTCTATCTAAAAGATTTTCAAGAGATCTTAGAGAATAATATTCTAAATGTTCATGAACAATATTGTCAAATGAATAATTTTCTAACATTGTTACCAAATAATTCATCTGAATTACCCAAATGCCATTTTGGTCTAAAACTTTTGTAATGTCATTAACAAATTGATTCGGATCCTCTAAATCATAAAACATTGCAATTGATGTAATGATTTTTGCTTTTTTATCTCCGAATTCTTTTTGAAATGCTTTAAAATTGAAGAAATCATTAATAATTTTTGATGTGCCTATAGAATTTTCTTCTAAAAGGTTTTTTGCAGGTTCAAATCCTACAAGTGTAAGATCATTTCTTTCATAAGAACGAAGAAGTGTCCCGTCATTTGCACCTATATCTATAACTATATCTCCTGTAGATAAATCTAGTTTTTCTTTGATCTTATCTGTAATCTCTTTTAGTGCATTTTTCATTGATTGATTAACACCACTCTTATACCAAAAATTTCTATACAGTAATTCCCCCGATACTGTTTCTCTTAGTTGAAGAAGTCCACACCCTCCATCATTTTCATTGCATAATACCAAATCTAAATTACTTTTAACAAAATTTTTATCATCTAAATCTACAAAATTTACAATATATTGTTCTCCCAATGAAATTATTTTTTTTAATTTTTTATTATTACAAACCCTACAAGAATCTATTGCAGTAATTTTTTCTTGTGACATTACCCACCAAATTTCCAGTGAGTTAAAAAATCTTCTTAATTATAACTAAAGTAAAAAAATCTATTCAGGACTTGAATCCATAGAATAAATCAACCCTCTTGGAATCATTCCCAAAGATTGAATAAACTGTTTTGATTTTAAATTATCAAAATCAACAATTGCCCAATAATACTTTCTTTTTTCCATGATCATTAAATTCTTTATAGCTTTTTTCCCAAATCCCTTTCTTTGAAATTCTGGTAGGATAAAATAACCAATCTCATTTCTAGTTGTGATCATTACAATCCCCACTATTTTTTCTTCATTTATTACATTAAAAATTTTATTTCCATTATGACAAAATCTATGATAAAATTCTTCAAACTTCTTTTTGCGACCAAATGATTTGTTAAATATTTTCCAAGCATTTTTAAAATCTGAATCATTTTTTAATAATGTTAGTTTTATTCTCATAAAATAATCCCCTACTTTGTATTTTTAAAATTAGTCATTGTTTTTCCCATTTTCATTTGCTTTTCTAGTTGTTATCTTTGATTCACTAGGATACATTGGAGCATCCCAAGGAAAGAAATCCCCTTTAAGAAATTTTTTCCATCTTTTAATATCTTCATTTACCATAATTTTTACTAACTTTTTAAATTTGATTTTTGGTTTCCAACCCAAATCCTTCTTTATGTTTGAAAAATCTCCACAAAGATAGTTTACATCAAGAGGTCTAAAAAATTTTTTATCTGTCTTGACATATTTTGTCCAATCTAAATTCACTTCTTCAAAAGCTAATTTAACAAATTCTTTTACTGTGTGTGATTCTTTAGTGGCGACAACATAGCTTGTTGGAACTTTATTTTGCATCATTTGATGAATTGCTTCCATATATTCAGGAGCATAACCCCAATCTCTTTTTGCTTCTAAATTACCTAAGATTAATTCCTTTTCTAACCCTAATGCAATTTTTGCCACTCCATTTGAAATTTTCCTAGACACAAATTCCATTCCTCTTATTGGTGATTCATGATTAAATAAAATCCCAGAAACTGCATACATTCCATATGCTCTTCTATAAACATCTGTTATCCAATGTGCATATAGTTTAGCTGCAGCGTATGGACTGGCAGGACTAAAATATGTTTTTTCATTTTGAATATTTGTTCCACTATTTCCATACATTTCACTACTTGATGCTTGATAAAATTTTATTTTTAAGTTGTAAAATCTAATTGCTTCTAATAATTTAGTAACTGCTGTTCCGGTAATTTCTGCATTTCCAACTGGTTGTTCAAATGCTGTACTAACATAACTTACTGCAGCCATGTTGTAAACTTCATCAGGATCTGAAATTTTTACTGCCTCAATTAATGAACCCATATCCAGCAAATCTGCAGGTATTAGATTTAACTTTGAGAAAATACCTAAGCTTTGAAGTCTCCAAAAATTTGGACTTGATGTTCTTCTAAATGTGCCATATACTTTGTATTTTTTTTCAAGTAATAACTTTGCTAGATATGCTCCATCTTGACCAGTAATTCCTGTTATTAACGCCTTTTTCAATTCTTATACGTTTGAATTATTAATTTTTGTAGGATAAATTTCATTATCGATATTTATTCACAAAATATGTTTATTTAAAAACTACTTTTAAGTAAATTAATATTTTTTAAGAAATTTCCTCAAGATGTTGATTCCTACATTAACTCTTGATTGATTATCGTAAATAGGAATCCATCTTGGACCATTTTCTTCAACCCATTTTCTACTTAAAACACAAATTATTTTCCCTAAATTCTTGTTATCCTTTACCGCTGGATTCTCAGGATCTAAATATTTTACCACTGCTTTTGCATGTTTTTCTTCTGCTCTTTCTGCTTTCTTTTTATTTGTAATGATATATTCTGGTTTATTCCAAATTACTTTTTGAAAATTCTTCTCATCATCTGATTCATATTGGATTCGTTCAGTTTCATTATGTATGTGATATGTAGATTTTATCTTTCCATATCTATATCCTGATTCTTCTACTGACTGTCTAAAAAAATAATCTGTAAATCTCCACATATAATCATCATCACAATGATAATTTTTTACAGCTTTTGTTTTAACAATATGACATAAATCTGATGAACGTGCATTTTCCTTTAACTTATCCTCAAAATCCCTATACATATGATATGCTAAAATCGTCTTACTGTTTTCAATTACATCTAAATCATTTTGATGTTTAATCATTTCATCATACCAACCATTTGCAAGAAATATATCGCCATCAATGAGAACAAACCATTCTGTTTCTACTAATGAAAATAAGAACTCTAATGATTTACCTGTTGTGTGTAAATCTGCTCTCTGATGGATATTTACTCTGGGAAAACGCTCTAAAATTTTTATTGTATTGTCTTTAGAACCCCCATCACAAACATGTAAGTTTTTAACAGGTATTTCTTGATAAATTGAAAATAGGCATTTTTCGAGGAAATTTTCAGCATCAAGAGTTAATATTACAACATCTACTGATTCCAAGTTTGATTCTTCGATTTTTCTATCAATAAACAATCCTAATGGTTTTTCAATAAATTTCAATTATCAAAAATTATGCATTCAGGATTATTATCTTTTTGAATAATTTGCTTTTATATTGGCATAAATGCTTTAGCAGTACATGACAATTGAAAAAAATACAAATTTTTGGAAAATTCCACTATACAAAATTTACACTGATGAAGAAGATCTTAGTCTGATTACAAAAATTGTCAAAAGAGGAACAAATTGGGCAATAGGTCCTGAAATTGAAGAATTTGAAAATATGATCGCAAATTACTTGGGATGTGATTATTGTCTTTCCTTAAACTCTGGAACATCTGCATTACATGCAACTCTGTTATCTTATGGTATCAAAACAAATGATGAAATCATAGTCCCGTCATTTTCATTTATTGCAACAGCTAATGCAGTTGGATTTGTAAATGCAAGACCAATATTTGCAGATATTGAAGAGGATACATTTGGATTAGAACCCACATCGATTACTTCAAAAATTTCAAACAAAACCAAAGCCGTAATTCCAATGGATTATGGTGGATTACCATGCAAAATTTTTGATATAAAACATGTTACTGATACAAATAACCTAATTCTGATTGAAGATTCAGCTGAAGCATTAGGATCTAAAATTAATGGAAAAAAAGTGGGTACTACAGCTGATTCATCGATTTTTAGTTTTTGTGGGAATAAGGTTTTGACTACAGGAGAAGGGGGTGCAGTTGTTACAAATGATAAAGAAATTTATGAAAAAATCAAACTCATTAGATCTCATGGAAGAGTAGATGTTGGTTCTTATTTTGAAAATTCCAAAGAATCACAGTATATATCACTAGGATATAATTGGAGAATGTCATCTATTACTGCTTCACTTGGAATATCACAATTATCAAAACTTGACAAGATAATCTCTAAAAGACAAGAAAACGCAAAATATATCTCTGAAAGGCTATCAAAAATTAAACAAATTTCTGTTCCAACTCCTCCAAGAGGATATGATCACATATATCAAATGTATACCATCCGATTGGATAACAAAAAAACAAGAGATGAATTAAAAGATCACTTGGAGAAAAAAAGAATTTTTTCCAAAGTATATTTTAATCCAATTCATCTTACAACATATTATAAACAACTAAATGAAAATAAAACAAATCCTCTACCTGTAACTGAAAGGGTTTCTGATGAAGTACTTACATTACCTCTTTATCCAAATATGACAAATGAGGAAAAAACATATCTTATTGATTCAATCTTTGAATTTTTTGACTCTTGATATTATTTTTTAATCAAAACTGCTTTTCTAATATTTTCTATTAAATTTTTAAGTTCATCAAAATCAAAGCTTACATTGTTATCAATATAGTCTTTTGATTTATCTAGTGTTACATGAATCTCAATGATATCTGCACCAAGAATTGTAGCAGTAAGTGGGGCTATAAAATGTGGATGGTGATTAGAATATCCATCAAAATCCTTAATATTTGAAAAATCTATCTCCTCAATTTTACATGGATATTTTGGTACACAATAAAGCCATTTTACTCTAGATTCTCCAAAGATTTTAGACGTTTTTGGTGATTTGTTTGCACTAATTATTACCTCTTTTTGGGTTTTCCAAATTTTTTCAAATAATTTAGTTTTTCTATTTTCTAAAATTTCTCTACCGTCATATTCTCTAATCTTAAATCTCTTAACATATGGATTTAGAAAATCAACTGCTTCCTCATACATAGGAGTACAAAACCATTCAATCCCTTCATTCTTACAGATCTCATCAACTCTTTCAATATTTTCTTTTGAAATTGCTGATCTGATTAATCTGGAGCTTTCTGGATGTTTTTCTACAAGTTCTTTTTTGTATGCTTGAAACTTAACTGCATCACAACCAGCATTCTTTGCATTACTGACCATCTGTTTGAGAATCTCATAATCTCCATCCCAATTTACTCCAATTTCAGCAACTATGAAAACCATTGTTAGTCAATCTTTTAGAATATAATATATGAATATCCATCATATATTATAGATTACACTTAACCATTGACCTTATATCTTTATGATTGAAATTTTATCTAACCGAAATGAAAAGAAAAATTACTGTAACTACTGGTACTCGTGCTGAATATGGAATATTAAGACCCGTATTGAAAAATATTTCAAAAAATAAATCCCTAGAATTATTTCTAATAGTAACTGGTACACATCTTTCTAAAAAATATGGAATGTCAATTAATGAAATAAAGAGAGATGGGTTTAAAATTTCTGATAAATTCAATATGATTCCTAACGGAAATACAAATTATCATATGTCCTTAAGTCTAGCCAAAGGAATAGAAAAATTTTCCAAAGTTTTCACAAAAATTAAGCCTGATATTAATTTGATTTTAGGAGATCGAGATGAAATGCTTGCATCAGCAATTGCTGCATATCACATGAATATCCCTAATGCACATATACACGGAGGTGATAAATCTAAAGGTGGTATTGATGAATATACTAGACATGCCATAACAAAAATGTCAAACATTCATTTTGCTGCAACTAAGAAAAGCTATTTACGAATAATTAAAATGGGTGAAAATAAAAAGTATGTTTTTCATACAGGTTCTCCAAGTATTGATGAAGTATTAGCAAGTAAAATTTCCACTAAAACTGAATTAGAAAAAAAAATTGGATTAAAATTTATTGGAAACGAAATTATATTACTATATCATCCTCTAACAACTCAATCACAATTAAGTAGTGAGTATATAGAAAATATTGTAAAGTCGTTGATTAAATTAAAAAATAATGTTATTGCAATTGGACCAAATTCAGATGCAGGAAGTAATAAAATCAGAAATTTTTTGTTAAATGCCTCAAAAAAATATAATTTTATAAAATATTTTGATAATTTTTCAAGAAGTGATTTTCTTGGTCTTTTGAATAATGCTGGTCTTTTAATAGGTAATTCAAGTGCAGGTGTTATTGAAGCAAGTTATTTTTCTATACCTGTTGTTAACGTTGGCATAAGACAAAATGGACGTGAACATGGAAAAAATCTAATCCATACTGATGAAAAGAAACTCAATATTTCAAGAGCAATAAATCTGGCATTGAAAATAAAAAATCAAAAAACCCTCTTAAAAACTGGCATATATGGTAATGGTAAGGCATCAAAAAAAATTGTTAAAATACTTGAAACTATTAAAATTGATGAAAAATTAATACAAAAGCAAATTACTTACTAAAACATCATGGAATCTAAAAGATGGAAAAAACCAACCATTAAACATGGAAAATTTACTAAATACAACTACATTGTACAATATCCTGAAAATTTAAAATTAGGAAAGAATTTTGATATTGGAACTTTTACTTATATCAATTCTCATTTTGGTGTTGAAATTCAAGATGATGTACAAATCGGTTCTCATTGCTCAATTTATTCTCATTCCACAATTGATTCAAAACAAGGAAATGTTATTCTTAAAAAAAATTGTAAAATAGGTACTCACAGCACAATAATGCCTAATGTTACAATTGGAGAAAACTCAATTATTGCATCTTACTCTTTTGTCACCAAAAATATTCCTAAAAATCAAATCTGGGGAGGAATACCTGCAAAACCCCTCAAAAAAATCAAATAATTTTCCCTTTTCAATATGCTAGTCAGATTTTTTTTTGATTTTTAAAATTTTTTCCACAATTCCTAGTACATCTGCATCTAGTTCAGTACTAATCAAAATTAATCCTGCTCCTCCAATTGGAATAGTTAGTCGATAAATTTTTTCATACTTTGCCATTGCAAAAATTGGTTTTCCTATCTTATCTGCCGTTTTTTTTCTTGTAGACCAACGATATACTGCTTGTGATAATGATAATTCTGTTTCTTCTCGTGATAAATGACTTTTTATTCCATTTCTCATTTTATCATAAAGTTCTCCATAATCATAAATGCCAACATATCTGATTTTTTTATCTGCTTCTAGTATTTCATCACAAATTTTTTCGTAATCCATATCAATCACTATTGCGGTTCAATGGTTGCAGGTGGCTTACTTGAAATTGTATAAGTAACCCAAGTTACATCTTCAATCTCATTTGTTATTCTATTACTCATTTTTTCTAGTAAACCATGAGGGAGTCTAGTCCAATCTGCTGTCATTGCATCAATTGAATCAACTACCCTGATCATTACAATATTGCCATACTTTCGCTCATCACCAACAACGCCTACTGCCCTGTCATCCCCTACTGCTGCATATGCCTGCCAAACTTTTTCATATATTCCAGCTTCCATTAACTCATCTTCTACAATTTTACTGGCAACCTTTGAAATATTCAATTTTGTTGGAGTTATCTCTCCAATAATTCTGACTGCAAGACCCGGTCCTGGGAATGGATGCCTCATGAAAAGTTTTTCTGGAACATTTAGAATTTTTGCTATTTTCCTTACTTCATCTTTGTAAAGTTCTCTTAGAGGTTCTAAAATTTCTAAATTTAGCCAATCTGGTAATCCCCCAACGTTGTGATGTGATTTAATGACTGCTGCAGGCCCTTTAGAAACTCCACTCTCAATTACATCTGGATACAAAGTTCCTTGAGCTAACCATTTGAAAGGACCATTCTTTTCAGCAAATTCAGTAAAAACATGAATAAATTCTTCACCTACAATCATTCTTTTTTCTTCAGGATCTTTTACACCCTTTAATTTTCCAAGAAATTGTTCTTTGGCATTTACTGCAGTAAAATTAACTTTAAAATTATCTTTGAACATCTCTTCAATTTCTTTTTCTTCATTTAATCGAAGTAATCCATTATCTACAAAAACACACTTTAGTCTATCTCCAATTGCTTTGTGAATTAACAAAGCTGCTACTGTAGAATCAATACCTCCACTAACACCACATAGAACATTTCCCTCAATTTGGGAAATTTTTGCTACAGCAGTCTCAATGAATCCTTCCATTGTCCAGTCTTGTTTTGCTTTACAAACCTTTAGCACAAAATTCTTGAGAATCTCCGTTCCTTGCTCTGTATGTACAACTTCGGGATGAAATTGAATTCCAAATACTGATTTTTCTTTTGATGCAATTGCAGCAGCTTTTGCACTTTCGGTGTGACCTATAACTTCAAATCCTGCTGGTATTTCTTCTGCTTCATCACCATGACTCATCCATGCTCTAACTGATTCACCTACTCCGTTAAGCAGATCTGAGTCATTATCAATTGTTAAAAGTGAAGATCCATACTCTTTGTTTGCTCTTTTTACTTTACCACCATATTTGTTTACAATTAATTGATGTCCATAACAAATTCCAAGTAATGGTAAGTTCATTTCAAAAATTTTATTTTCTGGAATTGGGGCATCAGAATTATATACACTTGATGGACCTCCTGAAAAAATAATTCCTTTTGGATTATGTTTTTGAATTTCTTCAAAACTAATATCAAAAGGAACAAGTTCTGCATATACTGAAAATTCTCTAATTCTTCGGCAAATTAGATGACTATACTGTGATCCAAAATCTAAAACTAGTATTTTGTCCATTCTATCCCTTGTTAATATTTTCAAGCATTCGCGTTAACGACCATCCTGCAGTGTTAATCAATTCAGTAACTCTTTCTTTTTGTCTGTAGTTTTTGATAATTATTTCTCTAATATCTGAGCCATTCTTGTTAATTATATAATCAATTATTGATTCTTTTTGGATTTTTCCATTTTCTGCTTCAATGGAATCTTTCTTTTTCATCTCACCAATTATTCTATCTAAAAAGAATGATTTGAAAGGTGGCGTATCTGCATTGATTTCAATTTCATTTGATAAAATTATGGATACCTGTTCTGGTGTAACAAATGCATTTGCAAGAACTTTCCCATCATTTCCCCTTTTAATGGGAATTGAATTCTCTATTGGTTTTTCAATAATCTCTGTTTTACTCTGATCTTCGACTTTTTTTGAAGCTAACTGTGAGGCCTTTGTAAAACTAGAATCTTTTAAGAATAGATCTAAAGTAGAAATATTTTTCTCAAGCATTTCAATGGATTCTTGATGTCTGTCTATTTGTTCGATCAAACTTTCTTTTAGAGCAACAATCTCCTTTACCTGCTCCTCTGAGAATTTCATAATTTTGTAAATGGGGTATGGGTATTAAATGCATTCTAGGTAATTATGGTATCCACTTCTTTGTATGATATTTTCTTGAATCCTACTATTGGTTTTGACGTAGTAAATAATTCTGAATTTGTAATTGTTGCCAGCCATTCTAAAAGGGATTTTCCTCTTTTTAATTTCATTAGTTTTGTTTTTCTTTCCTCTCTTTTTGTCTGTGAATACTTTCCTATCCTATCTCCAAAATCCATTCCAAATAAAATGATTTTCTTTGCCCCATAATGATTTGCAAGAAATACACCTCTATCTCCATCTGTAAATCCCCCAAAATTTTTAATTTTACTAAATGGTTTTGTTTGAGTTGTACCAATACAATTTTTTATTTTTTTTACAAATTCTAATTTCTCAATATTATCACCATGCGCATGAACCACAAAGATACATTTTGTTTTTATAATTTTTTTAAAAGATTCAATGTTCCCATCTAAATCAGTGACTACTACATCTGGAATTACTCCATTATCTAAGAGTAGCTTTACAGAACTATCTGCTGCAATTTTTACAATTTTTATTTTTTTTAATTTTGTAATTGCACCTGATAAAGATGGTCCAGAACCAATTACACAAACTGTTTTACCATTAATTAATTTGTAAATTTTTTCTTCAACCTTGTTATTTTTTAGAATTGAGTTTAGAGTTTTAGCTGATTCGTTATCCTTTTTTTCACTGTATTTAAATTCCTTTAAAATTTCATAATACCTCTTTTTCCAACCTAAAATCATCATATCACTCAAATTGAGTTGGGTTTTCATAAATGATGTGGCAAAACTAGGAAATGTCAAGGTTGGAGGTACAAATCCTGTAAGAATAATGGGTATTCTTAATACAAGTCCTGAATCCTTTTACAAAAAATCAATTTTTTCAAAAAAATCCCAAATCAAAAATGTTGTAAAACAAATGGAATTAGACGGAGCCGATTTTATTGATATTGGAGGAATGTCTACTGCTCCATATCTTTCAACTATTGTAAGTGAAAAAGTAGAATCAAAAAGAATTCTTGATGCAATCAATGTAATTCAAAACTCATCAAATCTTCCAATCTCAGTTGATACATGCAGATCTAATGTTGCTAAAAATGCACTAGAATGCGGAGTTGAGATAATCAATGATATTTCTGGTTTAAAATATGATAAAAATATGCAAAATATAATATCTCAATATTCTCCATCCTTAATTTTGTGTGCTTTTAGCACAAAAACACTATCTGGAAATTCAATTACTGAAACTAAAAAACTTCTAAATGACAGCATCAAAATTGCAAAAAAATCTCATATTGCTACTGATAAAATTGTATTAGATCCGGCTATTGGATTTTTTAGAAAAAATGGAAAAGGTCCATTTTTTACAAAAATAAAATCTGATTGGGTAAAACGAGATCTCACTATAATCCAAAACTTGCAATCAATAAAACAAAACTTCCCAATGTTGATCTCAGTATCAAACAAATCTTTTATTGGAAATATCTTGGGAAAAAATGATCCTTCAGATCGTTTGTTTGGTTCTATTGCTGCAGAAGTAATATCTGTCATTCATGGAGCTGATATCATTCGTACACATAACATTCAGGCATCAAAGGATGCGATAAGAATTGCCTCAAAACTCAAATCTTAACACAAAGGCTTATAATCAATATTTTACTTTCTTAACAAGGTTTCATTGGAATTCAAAGAAGGATTAACTTTTGACGATGTTCTTCTTGTACCCAAATATTCTGATATTACAAGTAGAAGTCAGACCGATCTGACCACAAAATTATCGAGAAATATCTCAATTAACATTCCTTTTGTTAGTGCAAATATGGATACTGTTACCGAATCTACGATGGCAGTAGCCATGGCTCGATTTGGAGGGATAGGAATTATTCACAGATTCTTGACCATTCAAGAGCAGGCTAACGAAGTTCTAAAAGTAAAGCGTTCAGGTAGTGTAATGATTGAGAATCCATATTCAATCTCTTTTGATAAATCTGTACAATATGCATTAGATTATGCTGAGGATAAGGAAATTTCTGGATTACTAGTCATTGACTCTAATTCTAAACTAGTTGGAATTGTAACTGAGCGAGACCTACTTTTTGCAAACTCTAAATCTCAAATTAATGAAGTAATGACTAAAGATGTTGTAACTGCAAAACCTGGAGTAACATTAGATGAAGCAAAAGAGATTTTGCACAAACACAGAATTGAGAAATTACCAATTGTTGATGATTCTGGAGTAATCCAAGGCTTGATTACAAGTAAAGATATCACAAATAATGCCGATTTTCCAAATGCATCAAAAGATCAAAAAGGAAGACCCTTAGTTGGAGCTGCAGTTGGAGTAAAGGGTGACTTTTTAGAAAGAAGTGAATCTCTCTTAGAAGCAGGAGCTGATGTTCTGGTTGTAGATATTGCACATGGACATAGCGAAAATGCACTAAGCACCATTAGAAATATCAAAAAAGCATTTCCTGATTGTGAATTAATTGCAGGAAATATTGCAACTGCACAGGGAGCTGAAGATTTGATCAAAGCAGGAGTTGATGCTGTTAAAGTTGGAGTTGGTTCAGGTTCAATTTGTATTACTAGAGTTATCACTGGTTCAGGAGTGCCGCAATTAACTGCAGTTATGGATTGTGCAAAAGTTGGAAAAGATCATGGAGTTCCAATAATCTCTGATGGAGGTACTAGAACTTCGGGTGATGCTACAAAGGCACTTGCTGCTGGTGCATCATCAGTTATGGTTGGAAGTATGCTTGGAGGAACAGATGAGTCACCTGGTACTGTTTTGACAAAGAATGGAAAACGTTTCAAAGTTTATCGTGGAATGGCATCACTTGCTGCATCTATTGGAAGAAAATCAAAAGAAACAGGCTCAATATCACTTGATGATGATCTTAATGATTATGTTGCAGAAGGTGTTGAGGCTATGGTTCCCTACAAAGGAACAGTAACTGATATTCTTAAACAACTAACCGGCGGAGTTCGTTCTGGTCTAAGTTATTGTGGAGCTCATTCCATTCCTCAAATGCAAGAAAATGCTGAATTTATCAAAATGTCAAGAGCAGGCTTTGCAGAAAGTCAGCCTCATGATGTTTCTTTGATGTAGATGCTCAAACTTTAAAATTCAATTATACTTTTTTCTTAAGATTTTTTTAACATATTCTTTCTCTTCTTTCCTTCTTTGCAAAAAATAAACTAGCACTATAGACAAAACAGTAACTCCCAAGAAAATATGAAATTCTGGAAAATCAAAATTATTATTGTTAAACTGAGAACATGTTGCAATTTGATTACAGTTGACAAAATTTGACACAACATTATACCCCGAATGAACAACAATTGAAATCCACCCTAACCCATTTTTCCATATTTTAAAATGAATAAACAAAACTGGCAGAGTTGCAATAAACGAATTTAGTGATAATGAATATGTCTCCACATTCATTGGGGCAAAAAGATGAAAAATTGTCCACATTATTCCTGTAACTAGAATCACAATTGGATTATTTACAAGACTAATGGGTATGCCAAAAAATAAAATTTCTTCTAGGATTGGATTTAAAATTGTAGAATTAAAGATGTTGATAGGAATTTCAAATAATACACCTTTGTGGAAACTTACTGATGGTAAATCCTGTGTAAATACACTAATCAAAATTGTAATTCCATAGCATATCACCACCAGCTCAAGTGCATATCTTGGAGATGGATTTTGAAACTTGGATAAACAATTTTTTGGATTTAAATCATTAATGATATTCTTTATTTCGTGGCTATTCATGTTAATATGACGTTAGTTTGAACCTAAATGGTTAGTGCTTACTCTCATCAATTTTGTCTATTTTCTAAAACCTAGTCTCAGGTTTGATGTAGTTAATTTTTTAAGCAGTATCCAAAGTCATAATTCTGTGTTAACTAAAAGAACCATAATTGGACTAGTTGTAGGAAGTGCCATTATTGGAATTGGTGGATATTCCCTAATTACTTCAATTGGTTTACAAACCGTAAATGTGAATGAAACATTTGGTGTTGGAGAGTCAACTTCTTATCAAATTTCAGCATCTGATGGAGCTGCACAACACATGAAAATTACTGGGGAAAAATTTGATCTTAAATTATCTAGTCCTGGAGTTGGGTTGCAAATTCCAAAAGAAGGAAATTCATTTGTCACTCATCAAAAGGAAGTAACACTTGATTGGGTTCATCTAGAAGATGGTGTTACAAGAATTCAACTACAAAATCTTGGTTCTACTGATATGACTGTAGAGGCAACACTCAATGTTTCAACAGATCCAATTCTATTTTCATATCACTTTATTGTGATTATCTCTGGAATGATAATTATTGGATTTAGCATGGGCTTTACTATAAGAAAACCTAAAGGATTCTAGCTTAATTTAGCTGATCGATAGGATCCTAGCACTTTCATGAATAACGTCTCTTTTTTTATATTATCAAGCATCTCTGAAATTTTAGAGTTTTTCTGATGTCCTTCAAAATCCACATAGAAATTGTATTCCCATGTGTTTGACTTGGTTGGTCTTGATTCAATCTTTGTTAGATTGACATTATTTTTGTGAAAGTGATCAATAATTCTGTATAGTGATCCTGGTTCGTGTTTTATTGAAAAAATTATTGATGTCTTGTCATTTCCAGTCTCATCTGTTTCTTTTTTGGATAAAATCAGAAATCTAGTATAGTTGTTGAGATTGTTTGCAATATTCTCTGAAATAATGGGAACGTCGTTAATTTCTGATGCTGCTTTGCTGGCAATGCAGGCACAATTTTTCTTGTTTAACTCTTTAACAATTTTTACACTTCCAGCTGTATCATATGATGGAATTGTTTTGAGATTGTGATCTTCAATGAATTTTCTGCATTGACCTAATGCTTGTGGGTGTGAATACACAATATCTATATCTTCTAGATTGCCAATTCCAATTAGACAATGCTCAATTCTATGATAAACTTCTCCAGTTACATTAAGTGATGTTGAATAAAGCAAGTCATAGCTTTCACCAACACTTCCTTCAATAGAATTCTCTACAGGCAATATTGAATATTTTGTATTATCTTTGGTAGTACTCTCTAGTACATCTGCAAAGGAAACAAAGGGAATAGTTTTGATCTCTTCTTTAAAGAATGATCTTGCTGCTGCCTCACTATATGCTCCTCGTTCACCTTGGAACGAAACACTAATCATTTTTACTCTCTCAGATTTACAAAATCACTATTGCCAAAGTTTGATGAAAGTTTTCTCTCATCAATCCATGCACATTCTGTACATTTAATGGCGTCTCTCATTGGAACAACCTTACCACCACATTTTCTACACTTTGTAAATAAAACCCCTAAACTTGGTTCGTTAATTGCTGCATGAATTGTTCCATTAAGATGATTAAGAATTTTTAATGTAACTATATCATTAGTTAGTGCAACATTTCTTATTCTCAAATTTCTCGTTGAGCATACACATTCAACTTTTGAAGTAGTTGGCTTTCCATTGATGTAATCAATTGATACTGCTATCATTGATGACATTACTGCAGCTACTGTACCGATAATTATGTCCCCTACTTTTGGTATAGACAGCATTTTTGGATGCTTTATGCCAACAGTTCTGTTTGCTTTATCAATGTCTTTTTCACCTACGGTTGCTGCTCTGACCATATCTCCATCATCAAAGGTGTTGTATCCAGCCTCATATTCTTCAATTGATGCTATTTTTTCACCAGGAAAGACATAATTTTCAGACATAAGTGGATTTTTGTAGTTATGATTATAATTGTTTGTGGTATCTAGACAAATCATATATCTGGAAAATATTAAAAAAAATCATGAAGGCACTAGTTTATGAAGAATATACAACAGATGATGATTTTGCAAAAATATTAAAAATTAAAGATATTCCAATTCCTCAACCAAAATCTAATGAAGTAGTTTTCAAAGTAAAAGCTGCAGCACTAAACTATGATGATATTTGGGGAATGAGAGGTAAACCATTAGCTATTCCATTACCTCACATATCTGGAACAGATGCTGCAGGTGAAGTTACTGCAGTTGGCAGTGATGTTAAAAATATCAAAGTTGGAGATAGAGTGGTATCGCATGGTAACATGTCTTGTAGAGTATGTAAGGCATGTACTGGTGGAAGAGAATATGATTGCAAAAAAAGAACGATTTGGGGATTTGAAACCGGACCTCTTTGGGGTGGTTATTGTGAATACACACATCTTCCAGAAGTTAATGTTGTAAAGATTCCTGAGAATGTTTCATTTGATGATGCAGCTGCTGCATCAATGACATTGCTTACTTCATGGCATATGTTAGTTGGTAGAGCAAAAATTCAACCTGGACAAGTGGTATTAATCATGGGAGGAAGTTCTGGTGTTGGTAACTATGGAATCCAAATAGCAAAACTTTTTGGATGCACAGTAATTGCAACTGCAAGTCCTGATAAACTAGATCAATTATTAGAATTAGGTGCTGATTATGCAGTGGATCATAGAAAAGAAGATTGGCACAAAGAAGTAAGAACAATTGCTAAACAAATTACTAAACAATACGGTGATGTTCGTGGAGTTGATGTAATTTTTGAACACATTGGTGGTTCACACTGGAACAAAGAATTAACAATGCTAAATTATGGTGGAACAATTGTCACAACTGGGGCTACAACAGGGTATGATGCAAAGACTGATCTACGTCATATTTTCTTTAAAGGAATCAATATTTTAGGCTCAACTCAAGGTACGCGAGCAGAACTAGAGCAAGGTCTCTATTGGATGTCACAAGGAAAAATAAAATCCATTATCAATTCTATTTTTCCACTTGAAAGGGCTGTTGAGGCACATACAAAAATGCTAACAGGTAAAGGTCTTTTTGGTAAAATATTGATGAAACCAGAACTATGATTATCAATGACTGATCCAAAAATAAATTCGCTTCTAGATGAAGCAAATAGATTGTTTCTTCAAGGAAAACATAAAGACGCAATTACATATTATGATAAAATTCTAAATGAGAATCCAAAAAATATTAGCTCACTTAACAACAAGGGATATGCTCTAAGTAAACTCAAAGATTATTCCGCTGCAATAGCATGCTATGACGAAGCCCTTAAAATTTTACCTGGCGATCTATCTGTTTTAATTAATAAGATTTCATCATTAAGAAAACAAGGTCACTTCAAAGAGGCACTGGATATATGTGAAGAGCTTTTAGAGTCTAATCCAAAATACAATATTGTTCTATATCATAAAGAGCGAATATTGTTTTCAATGAAAAACTATGAAGAGTCAATTACTTGTTGTAATTTTATTTTAGATGATTATCCAGATAATGGTGATGTGTTGTATGACAAAGCTTGCAGTTTAATCATGATATCTAAAATAGATGAATCCCTTAATAATCTAGAACATGCAATTTCTCAAGGAGTTCAATACAAAATAAAGGCAAAAAAATCTAAAACATTTGAAAAATTAGCCACAAATGCTAGATTTCAAGAACTAGTATCTTGATTATAACCAGTGAGGGATTTCTAAATATCCTTCAATACTCTCATTTCGTAAAATTTTCAATAGTGCATTTGCCTGAGGAGTAGATAATACTGGTTTATCAAATTGGTTGTCTGTTGAAATTCTTGGGCATGCAACTTGAATAAAAGCATCAATTCCTTTGAGATTTCTTAATCTTTCATTTGTAATATCCGTTAATGCAAACAATTGAACTTGTTTTCCCTCTTTTTCTAACTCTCTTTTAATTTTTAGAGCAAAGACTTTGGATAGTTGACCTTCTTTGAGTCCAACAATTACTCCAAATGTTTTTGCATCTGCTGCCTTGTAAATAGCAAGAGTTGCTTTCTTTTTTAATTTCTGAGCAAATTCTGTCACTTCTCTTACTTCATTAAAGTAAGGATCTAAAACATAGGTTGGTAAATTTGTTGATAATGCAATTCCAGCTGCATGAAAATTACTCTGTCCTAAAAAGACATACGCATCTACTTCTTTTTTTAATTCAGTTGCTGGATAAAATTCACATCCAAAAACCTGCCCGTCATTTAATTGTCCTTTGCCCTTCCCAATTAATACAGAAATCCCATTTTCAGATAAAATTTTTTCAACTTTATCAACTTGGTGCAAGTGCTGACTATCTGTAACCAGTGAGATTGTTTTTCCTTTTAGAATATCTGTGCATTTTTTTGCAACACTGTCAAACTCTACATCATCAAATGCATCAATTAAAATAAGATTTTTTTCAAGTGATTCAGTGTTAATTGTATGTCCAATATTGAATTGAATTTCAGCCCCAAGAACTTTAGATCCATTTGAATTCAAATCACATGTTCCCCATGTAGTATCAGCTAAAACATAGGCAGGAATTCCAAATCTTTTTGAAATATTTATCGCAGTTTCTTGAACTTGTGGTAAAATTCCATCAGGACCATTTAATGAAACTGATGCTGGTTTTTTCTCCTCAATTTCTCTGAAAATTCTGTCTTCATCTATAATTATCAATTTGAGCTTGGAATCAGACTTTATTAATTTAAATCAACTGAACCCTACAACAACTAAAAATGATGGATTTATCCAAGTAAATTATGGATAATCAAACCATTCTCAATATCGGGTTTGATGATACAGATTCACCTAAGGGCATGTGTACAACATTTCTTGCATACAAAGTCGTTGACATGCTCCAAAAACAAAAAACCGAATTCCTTGATTTTCCTAGATTGATTAGATTTAATCCAAATATTCCTTGGAAAACAAGGGGAAATGGAGCAGTATCCCTTAAAGTCAAGACAAATAATCCTACAAAAATAAAAAATCTAATAAAAAATCTAGTTTCAAAATATTCAGATATTAAAAATGGCGCAAATCCTGGATTGGTTTTTTTTGAAAGTGATTCTATTCCAGATGAAATGAAAAAATTTAGCAATTTAGCTTTATGGCAATTAATCAACAGAAAAAGTGCAAAAACTTTTGCAAAAAAAAATAATCTGGAATTTTTTTATCAGGGAAATGGTCAAGGATTAGTTGGAGCCATAGGAGCAATAGGATATGATTTCAAAGATCATACATTAGAGCTTTTGAGCTATAGAAAAAAACTAAAGTTTGGAAAAGAGAGAAAGATTTCAACAGAAAGTGTAAAAAATATGCAAGAAAAAACATATCCTTACACATACAATAGCTTTGATACAAAAAAAGGAAGAGTCTTGATTACTCCTCATGGTCCTGATCCTGTATTTTATGGGGTTAGAGGTGAAAATGTTTCTTCATTAATTTCTGCAACAAAAATTATCAAAACTGAAGAAAAATTAGATGGATATATGATCTTTAAATCAAATCAAGGAACTGGTGATCATTTAAAAAATGAATTAACGTCTGATAAAATGAAACCTTATGCATCAGGAAAAATTATTGGAATTGTTTCCAATAAACCAAGAATTGTAAAAGGAGGTCATGTATTCTTCAAGATCCTCTCACAAAAAAATGAATTTTGGTGTGCAGTGTACAAACCTACAGGAATGACAAACATTGCATTGCAATTGATTCATGGTGATAAAATTTTGGCAGGAGGTGGAGTGAGAAAAGCATCAAAAAATTATCCTCGAATTATTAATATTGAATTCATAAAAATAATTCATTTAGAAAAAAACCTCACTTTGACAAATCCATTATGTAAAAAATGTAATAAAAATATGAAATCTCAAGGTGCAAATCAAGGATTTCAATGTGTTCGTTGTGGTAAAAAATCAGCAAAAAAACATACCATTGAAATTCCAAGAAAAATTCAAAAGAAACTTTACATTCCAAATATCTCTGCTCATAGACACTTGACAAGACCTATACAGAGAATGGGGTTAAATAATAAAAAATCAAAATTCAAAAAATCTCATTCTTGGTTTTGTGTGTATAGAAACTAGTAGCGGGGAGTAGATTTGAACTACTGAACTGCGGGTTATGAGCCCGCCGGGATGACCTAGCCCTAAATAGTCTGGCTTCCCCACCCCGCTGATCCACAAATGATACCCCTCCGTATATACGCTTTATCAAATTCTTGAAAGTAATTAATAGGATTTACAAAACTTGACTCCTTGTGGATAAAAAAATCCAAATTATTGTAATTGTAGTAGCTATAACATTCTCAGCATTTGTTCTGACCTCTCCATCAGATCCAATCCCATTACCCAAACCAAACTCAAACACTGAAAGTGATTCCGTAAAAATTATTGCAAATAATCTTGACAAGCCTCGCTCTATTGCAGTATCTGAAGATAGAATCTTTGTCACAGAAAAAGATGGATCAATTAGAGTAATTCAAGATGATATTCTTTTAGAATCACCCCTTGCTGTATTTCGTTCTGCAAATGTCTTTGATGGCGGATTGCTAGGAATTGCACTTCATCCAGATTTTTCAAATAATCATTACATCTATGTATTTTTGACCTATGAAGAAGATGGTAATTTATGGAATAAAATTTTACAAATTACTGAAAAAGACAATAAATTACAAGATGCCAAAACTATTTTAGATAAAATCCCAGGATCTTCATTTACAAATGGCGGATTTATAAAATTTGGACCTGATGGAAAATTATACATTGGAACGGGAACTGTATCAGATGCATCTCATCTTCCACAGGATCTAAATTCCTTATCTGGAAAAATTTTGAGAATAAATGATGATGGTTCCATTCCAAATGATAACCCATTTTCAAATTCACCAGTCTATTCATTAGGATTTAGAAATCCTCAGGGGATGACTTGGGATAGTGATGGTAAGCTGTATGCTGCAGAATTTGGCCCTGAAAAAAATGATGAAATAAATATTATTCAAGCTGGAAAAAATTACGGTTGGCCTGAACAAGAGTGTTCAGGAGGAGAAGACTATGTTGATGCAATTCTTTGTTATGACCCAAGCATAGAACCCGGTGGGATTTTATTTTATTCAGGAGAAAAACTTGATTTTGAATCTCCATTCATTATGGCATCTATGAGGGCAGCTAATCTATACCAGGTTGATTTTGAGGAAGGACTAAGTTCTCAAAAATCTATTCTAAGTGGTATAGGTAGAGTACGAGATGTAGTACAAGGCCCCGATGGCAGTCTTTATCTTATTACTTCAAATACTGATGGAAAAGGTTTTCCAGATAGTATGGATGATAAACTATTGAGGATAATTAAATAAAATGCCAGACTCTTCAATCTCAAAACTATTTGAAAAATCTAGAAAAGAAAGATTAGATATTTTGGCTAATTTTGCAAATCTAACACCTGATGAAATAGAAATTCTTCAAAATCAAAATGGAGGAATCACATTTGAGAAAGCAGATAAAATGGTTGAAAATGCAATTGGAACTTTTTCACTTCCTTTAGGAATTGCTACAAATTTCAAGATTAATGGAAAGGACTACATCATTCCAATGGTAATTGAAGAGCCTTCTGTTATTGCTGCCGCTTCAAAGGGTGCAAAAGTTGCAAGAATTAAAGGAGGATTTGAAGTTTCAGCAGATGAATCTTACAGTATTGGCCAAATCCAAGTATTAGACGTAGATGTTCCTTTAGCAATTAAAAAAATTAATGATTCAATAATTGACATTCTAACACTTGCAAATTCTAAAAGTAATACTTTATCAAAAATGAATAAAGGTGCTAAAGAACTCTTTTGCAAAGAAATTGATACTCCTGCAGGTAAAATGCTAATTGTTGAATTACTAATAGATGTTGGAGATGCAATGGGTGCTAATGTTACAAATACAATGTGTGAAGCAGTATCTCCCTTGATTGAAAAAATTACTGGTGGTAAGACTCTACTTAGAATTTTATCGAATTATTCCACAAGAAGAATTGCAAGAGCTAAAGCCATTTTTGAAAAAGAGGCAGTTGGTGGAGAAGAAGTAGTAGATAATATCGTCTTAGCTTTTGAGTTTGCAGATAATGATGTGTATAGAGCAGTTACTCATAACAAAGGGATTATGAATGGCATTATAGCTGCTGCAAATGCAGTTGGTCAGGATAGTAGGGCAATTGAGGCTGCTGCTAATGCTTATGCTGCAAAAACAGGAAGATATCGCTCACTTAGCAAGTGGAGTAAGGATTCTGATGGCAATTTAGTCGGCGTTTTGGAAATCCCACTCTCAGTAGGCATAGTCGGTGGAATTGCAAATGTTCACCCTGTAGCAAAGGTGTGTACAAAAATTCTGGATGTGTCCACTGCTCAAGAACTAGCATGTGTAATTACTGCTACTGGTTTGGCACAAAATTATAGTGCAATTAGAGCTCTATCAACTGAAGGAATTCAAAAAGGTCACATGCGACTACATGCAAGGAATCTTGCAGCAGCTGCAGGAGCTACACCTGAGCAGATAGATGAAATTGTACAAAAAATGATTCAAGAAAAGAAAATTTCACTTGATAGAGCTAAAGAATTACTTGAGCAAATTTAAACATGCTATTATATACCTAAAAAGTGAAAAAAATTGCAAATGTCTGATGTAAAATTTGCTATTCCTAAGGGAAGCTTAGAAGAGGCTACTTTCAAACTATTAGAAAAATCTTGGACAAAGGTTAACAGAAAGGATAGAACTTATCGTGTTTATCTTGATGATCCAAAAATTATTGTAAAGATGCTTCGACCTCAAGAGATTCCAACTATGGTTGCAGAAGGATTGTATGATGTTGGAATTACTGGAAAAGATTGGGTTGGGGAAACTAATTCTGACGTTGAACCAATACTAGATTTGGAATATGGTAAAATTAGACTGGTGGTTGCTTTTCCAGACAAATATAATTACAAAAATTTGGATGCAATGATTGCAGATTATGGAAAAAAGAAAAAAACACTTCGTATATCATCTGAATACCTTACAACTGCTTCAAAATTCATAAAACAATCAAAGTCTTACAAAAAATATTATGGTTCCAAAGATCCATTGATTGTAACACCATGGGTTAGATTGGGAACTAACAAAAATGTTCAAATTCATTTATCCTTTGGTGCCACTGAGGCCAAACCTCCAGAAGACGTTGATGCAATTATGGATGTGACTGAGACAGGAACTACTCTAAAGCAAAACAAATTGAAAATTGTAGATGAGGTATTAACTTCTACTGCTCACCTAATTGTGAATAAAAAATCATTAAAGGATCCTAAAAAACGTGAGAAAATCTATGATATTGTAACTCTAATGAGAGGTGCAGTTCATGGAAGAAAATATCTGCATATTTATCTCAACGTAGAAGAAAAGAACTTGAAGAAACTTTTAGTACAGATGCCTTCACTGAAAAAACCTACAATTAGTCCACTAAGTGAACAAGGATGGTTTGGTGTAAATACAGTCATAAAAAAAGATGAATTTCACAAACTTATTCCAAAACTAAGAAAGATTGCTCAAGGACTAGTAGTTCATGAACCACGTCAAATACTTGAACTTGAGGAGATTAAGCGTGACGAAGAGAATTGATGCGAATTACCAAAGTAAATAATGTTGAAACATTTGCAGCCAAAGCCATCCGAAAACAGCCTCAAAAAAACAAAAAATTAGTTGAATCTATTCTCAACGATGTTCAAAAAAACGGAGATGCTGCAATTCGAAAATATGAAAAAAAATTCAGTGGTGCAAATGTTCCATCATTACGACTATCAAAAGCAGAAATAAAAAATGCATACTCGAAGATATCAAAACCTGAGATTACTGCATTACGTATAGCAAAGACTAAACTAGAAAAGACTGAATCAACTCTAAAATCAATTCTGAAAAATAAAACAATAAACAATGATGGAATAAAAATATCAAAAAAGTTTATTCCCATTCAGAGTGTAGGATGTTATATCCCAGGTGGATTGGCAAAATATCCAAGTTCTGTTATAATGTCTGTTGTTCCAGCTAAAGTTGCAGGTGTAAAGAGAATAGTAGTTGTTTCCCCTCCTAATTCTGATGGAAAAATAGATCCACTAACAATCGTGGCTGCTGATATTTGTGGTGCTAATGAAATTTACAAAACAGGCGGTGTTCAATCAATTGCAGCATTATCAAATGGTACAAAATCTATTGAAAAAGTTGATAAAATTGTAGGACCAGGTGGGGCATTTGTAACTACTGCCAAATTTTTATCAAGTGATCAAACATCAATTGATATGCTTGCAGGACCTACTGAATTAGGAATAATTGGAGATGATTCAGCAAACCCAAAATTTATTGCCTTGGATCTTATTTCACAAGCAGAACACAGCAAAGATACTTTTTGTTATTTGATCACCACGTCTGAAAAACTTGCAAAATCTGTAAATGATAATCTCTCAAAACTTATTTCAAAAATCAAGAGAAGTAATATTGTTAAATCTAGTTTAAAAAATAATGGATTTATTGCAATTTGTAAAACAAAATCTGATATGATCAAACTTGCTAATATTTTAGCACCTGAACATTTACAAATAATGGCAAAGAATCCTGCCACAATTTCATCAAAGATTTCTTCATCAGGACTAATTTTGGTAGGAGAAAATACTCCATCATCTGCAAGTGACTATATTCTAGGCTCAAATCACATCCTTCCAACAGGCGGATTTGGCAAAACACGTGGCTCGTTATCTATATTTGATTTTATTAAAATAAAATCTGAGATATCTGCATCAAAGTCATCAATGTCAAAGATTTCAAAATATCTCAAAGTGTTGGCAAATGCAGAAGGACTTCCTAATCATTATGAAGCAGTAAGGGGTAGAGTAAAATGAAAAAGAATTGGTTTGAAGAAAAAATAAACAAATTTTCTTCCATTGGAGGATATCAAAAACCAGAATTGATTCAGGATTCTGTAAAACTTGACTCTAATGAGAATTATGTAATTCCAAAACAATTCCAAAATGATATTGTCTCATCGGCTAGAAAAAATTCAGATGTACGTGAATATCCCCTTGGAGGTGTAGAGAGATTAATCCAGTCTATATCAAAATTCACAAAAATCCCAGTATCGATGATTGGAGTTGGAAATGGCTCTGATCAAATTTTAGATTTAATTTTATCCAATTTTGCATCAAAGGAAACTAAAGTTTTGACATCCAATCCTACATTTGGATTCTTTGAAGAGCGTTGTAAATTATACTCTATTCCGCTAATAGCAATTCCATTTTCAAGTGATATGAAATTAGACATTGATGATTTTGAAAAAGAATCAAGCAATGCAGATATTTTATATCTTGATTCACCTAATAATCCAACTGGGTTTCAATTCCCTAAAAGTGAATTACAAAAACTTGTCAAATCATTTAATGGGCTTGTAATTATTGATGAGGCATATGGGGAATTTGGTGATTATTCCCTTGCAAGCATGGTTAAAACTCAAGAAAACTTGATAGTGGTTCAAACACTTTCAAAATCATTTGGTTTGGCAGGCCTTAGACTAGGATATTTCATTGCAAATAAAAAATTCACTAATGCCTTCATGAATGTCTTACAGTATCCATATCCCCTAAGTACAATTACTATTGAATCTGGAATATTGGCTTTGGCAAAATCTAATTCAATGAAGGATTCAGTAAACCAAATTAAAATTGAGCGTAAAAGAATTATTGAAAATCTCAAAAAATATGATGCCTTTGATGTCTTTGATTCTAAGGCCAATTTTGTATTATTTGATGCCCATGGTTCCTACAAACGAATCTATGCAGCCCTTGCAGAGCAAGGAATTTCAATTAGAAATTTGGGAAAAATTGGAAAAAATACTGGATGTCTTAGAGTTACAATTGGAACTAAAGAAATGAACTCAAAATTTTTACTTGCCATTCGTGATTTGTTGGGATGACTTTAGAAAAAAAATCTGAAGGAATCTACATTGATGATTCTAAAATTAGTATGATTGATGATGTTGATTCAATAATTTTTGATTGTGATGGTGTTTTAATTGATATTACAAAATCATATGATCTTGCAATAATTCAGACAACTAATTATGTTTTAGAAAAAATTGCAAAAATTAATGATTCAATAGATGTGGATTTTAAAATTATTGAAGGATTCAAATCAACAGGAGGATTCAATGATGAAGTTGATCTTACATATGCAGCAATTATTTCCTTAGTTGCATCCAAAAAATTGAATCAGGATCAAACCACTTTCATATGGGATGTGATAAAAAATTCTGATTCTTCAGGAATTATATCTGTTGAAAAATTCATTCAAAATAAAGTTGATATTTCAGAAATAAAAAATAAATTATCTTATCCTGGCACACATCATGATAATCCTCTGTACAAAATATTTGATCAACTTTTTTATGGTCCAAAACTATATGAAAAATTATTCAAATCACAATCAAATTTTACACAACCAGGATTAATTGATAATGATAAAGTAATTCTAAATGAATCACTACTAGAAAAATTAGATAAAAAATTCAACTCCAATATTTCTATGGTTACTGGTAGAGGAAAAGAATCTGTTAGTTATTCTTTAGGAGAATTATTGAAAAAATTTAATCTAAATAATTCTGTCTTCTTAGAGGATGAATCAAGAGAATTAGCAAAACCTAATCCAAAACCACTAGTTGATTCCATTCTAGGAATGGCTAGCAATTCCTGTCTTTATGTTGGTGATTCTATGGAGGATTTTATCATGGCTAAAAAGGCAACAGAGCAAGGATACAAAACCATATTTTGTGGAATTATAGGCACAAGCAAAAACCCACAAGAAAAACTAGAGTTATTTGAGCACAATGGTGCTATTTTGGCACTTGATTCAATCCATCTTCTTCCAAAGGTATTAAATTTAGAATAGGACAGTTACATAATCTGTGAATAAAATGAAACAAAGAAAGGCATCAATTAAACGAGTTACAAAGGAAACCAGCGTCCAGGTATCAGTAAATATTGATGGAACTGGAAAAACATCCATTAAAACTGGAATAAATTTTCTCGATCACTTGATTGTATCATTTGGAAAACATAGTATGATGGATCTAAAGGTTAATGCCAAATCAAATGACGGAATAGAGCACCACCTGATTGAGGATACTGCAATATCGATTGGACAAGCAGTTGATAAGGCACTAAGTAATAGAAGTGGGATTACAAGATTTAGCTATGCTGCAGTACCAATGGATGAGTCATTGGCTGAAGCATCACTTGATTTAGTTAAACGCCCATTTTGGAAATTAACTTTGTCAGTTAAACGAAGTAAAATTGAAGGAATATCTAAAGAAGATCTAGAACACTTTTTCCAATCATTACTTCAAAATCTGAATTGTTGTATACACCTTACTGTAAAGTATGGAGATAATGATCACCACAAAGTAGAATCTGCCATAAAGTCACTTGCAGTAGCATTTAGAAATGCATCCTCATTAGATAAAAAACAAAAAGGAATTCCTAGCACTAAAGGTTCAATGTAATGGTCAAACTTGCAATTTTTGATTACGGCGCTGGAAATATTTTCAGCTTGAAAAACTCTTTGGAAAAAGCAGGAGCAACAGTGGATGTGATTTCAGATTTTAACAGACCTAATGAATATTCAGGATTACTACTTCCTGGAGTAGGGAACTTTGATCCTGCAATTAAAAGTATAACCAAAACATCTAAAACTGATTTTAAAGATTTTGTAAAAGATACTACCCCTGTTCTTGGAATTTGTCTTGGAATGGAAATGTTCTTTGAGAAAAGTGAGGAAGGAAAAGAAAAAGGATTGAATGTTATTGATGGTGAAGTGATTGTTTTACCACCTACGCTCAAAGTTCCGCATATGGGATGGAATGATCTTGAAATAAAAAAATCAGGAAAAATTTTGGAGGGAGTAGATGATGGATCTTGGGTTTATTTTGTTCATTCCTATAGAGTAAAACCATCCTCTGATGATGTAATAACAGCTGAATCTGATTATGGAATTAAAGTTCCTGCAGTAGTTGAACAGGGTAATTTCATTGGAACTCAATTCCATCCTGAAAAATCAGGGTCTGTTGGAAAAATAATGATTAATAATTTTCTTGATGTGTGTAAAAGATGAAAATAATTCCAGCAATTGATCTAATGAGTGGACAAGTAGTTCGTCTATACAAAGGAGATCCAAAACAAAAAACCACATACAGTGATAATCCAATCGAAATAGCAAAAAAATGGGAAGAAAAAGGTGCTGACATGTTACATATTGTTGATTTAGATGCTACATTGGGAATAGGTTCTAATCTTGAAATTATAAAGAAGATTCTCAAAGAGATCTCTATTCCAGTTGAAGTTGCAGGTGGTCTTAGGAATGAATCTTTGATTCTAGATGTTGCAAAAATCTCAAATAGAATAGTTATTGGAACTTTGGCCTTTAAAGATAAGACTCTGTTACAAAAACTACTTTTCTCATTAGGATCTGAAAAAATAGTCATTTCAGTTGATCACAAAGATGGTAAAATTGTAATTCATGGATGGCAAGACAAAACTGACATTGAATTAATTGATTCAATAAAAGAATTTTTAGCTATGGGATTTACAGAATTTTTACTAACAAATGTTAGTCGTGATGGAACTATGCAAGGACCTGATTTGGAATATTTGGAGCTAGCATGTAATTTACAAAATGCTAATGTAATTGCAAGTGGTGGAATTTCAAATATTGATGATGTAAAAAGTGTTAAAGAAAAAAAAGCATTTGGAGTAATTTTGGGCAAAGCGCTATATGAAAATAAAATTACTATTGAGGGAGCAAAATCAATATCATGACCTTAACTAAACGAATTATCCCTTGCCTTGATGTTAAGAATGGTAGAGTGGTAAAAGGACTACACTTTGAATCAATCAAAGATGCAGGAGACCCAGTTGAACTAGCTGAAAAATATAGCAAAGAAGGAGCAGATGAATTAGTATTTTTAGATATTACTGCATCTGATGAGCAAAGAGAAACCATCAAAGAATTGGTACGAAAAGTTGCTTCTGTAATTGACATTCCCTTTACAGTTGGTGGTGGGGTCAAATCATTAGATGATGCTAGAAACATTTTACTTAATGGAGCAGATAAAGTTGGAATCAATACTGGCGCAATTAAGAATCCAAAAGTAATCACTGAATTAATGGAATTATTTGGTAGACAATGCGTAGTAGTTGCAATTGATGCTAAAAGAAATTTTGAGATCAAAAAAGATGTTAATATAATTTCAGAAGATGGGAAACAATTCTGGTATGAAGTTTTTATTTATGGTGGAAAAGAGGGAACTGGAATAGATGCTATTTCATGGGCAAAAAAAGCTGAAGAACTAGGAGCTGGAGAAATTCTTCTAACAAGTATTGATAAAGACGGAACACAAGAAGGCTATGATATTTTATTGACCAAATCCATTGTTAATTCAGTATCCATTCCTGTCATTGCCTCAGGTGGATGTGGAAAACCTGATGATATGGTTGAGATATTTCAAGAGTCAAATGTGGATGCTGCATTAGCTGCCTCTATATTTCACTATGAATCTCATGGCGTTCAAGGCGTGAAATCATATCTTAAAGAAAAAGAAATTCCTGTAAGATTGTGAAATATCAACTAAAAAAATTGTTGACTTTTTCTTGTTTCATTGAACCCTTTGGGTTTTCCACAAGCATTACTTTCCGCAATTCCTGCGGTAGTTTGTTTAATCCCTTGTTGAGGATATTAATTGATGCGTTATGATCTCTATCCAACACAAGACCACATTTATCACATCTGTGAATTCTGATTGCTAAACTTTTGGGTACTGTATTACCACATATTGAACAGTCAATAGTAGTATTTCTAGCTGGTACTTCAACTAATAGTTTACATTTATACTCTAATTTTTGTAAGAACGCACTCCAGCTTGCATCCATTATGCTTTGAGATAATCTGTGATTTTTTATCATATTTGTAAGTTGTAACTTTTCTACAAACACTATATCGTTATTCTTTGAATATTGTGTAGATAGTTTATGTTGAAAATCATTTCTTCTATTTACTATCTTCTCATGAATTCTTTGTAAATGTCTAATTGCTTTGAGTCTATTGTTTGAACCTTTTTTCCTTCGTGATACTTTTCTTTGAATTCTCTTTAATGGTTTTATCATTTTTTGTAAATTCTTTGGATTTGGTGTTTGATTGCCATTGCTATCAAATACAAATGACTTTATGCCCACATCAATTCCCACTGTTTTTAAAATAGATATTTTTGGAATATCCTTTAATGATTTTTTAATATCTATAGTTAAACATGCATACCAACTTCCACTCTTTGTTTTTGTAATGACTATTTGTTTGATTTTTGCAGCAATTGGAATACTCCTATGCTTTCTTATTTCAATATGACCAATCTTTAATAGATATAGTAATGTTTTATCCCCATGAACTTCTAGATTGAATCCTGATTGGTTGTACGTAAATGTTCTATATTCGTTATATTTGACAAATTTTATTTTGCCTGTCTTGTAACCTCTTTTTCTTAATTTAATCAATGTCTTTTGGGCACTATCTAGTTTTGTTGAAATCATCTGTAACATTTTACTATGATATTTGTACAACCATGGCTCTTGATGTTTTAATTCTGTTAGATAGTAATTACAGTCATTTCTTGATACAAACCCATTTTGAGCATACTCTACAAACTTATTGTATACCCACCGACATCCTGCTAGATTATTCTGTAATATTTTTTCTTGAGAGTTATTAGGATACAAACGAAACTTGTAGTTTCTAATATCTTGCATCAGATCTATTTTTATTGATTTGGCTAAAATACGTGGTTATTGTGATATAGATCACTCATTTTTCTCCAAAGAAATTTTTTGTAAATATTATATATGAAATTGTAAAACGGTTATTATGAACAAAAGCATTGATGATATTGATTTTGAGAAAAGTGGTGGACTAGTACCTGTAATTGTTCAAGATGCAAACACAAAAGATGTTCTAACTCTTGCATATGCAAACAAAGAATCGTTAGATCTTGCAAAAAAGACTGGCAACTCTTGGTTTTGGAGTCGTTCAAGAAATAAACTTTGGATGAAAGGAGAAGAGTCTGGCAATACTCAAAAAATCAAAGAGATTCTAGTAGATTGTGATTTAGATGCAATAATCTATCTTGTAGAGCCTACTGGTCCTGCTTGCCATTTAGGTGAAAAAGTCTGCTTTCATAATACCTTGGAGAAATAATTAACAAACAGATACTTTGTAATCATCTTCCTCACCTGGAAGAATCTTATCTGTAATCTTGAATTTCAAATTTTCATAGTCTGTTCCTCTAAATACAACTGTCCATTCACCTACAATGTCATCCATTGAGCATATTTTATTTGCTTTTGAAAGTGAAGGCTCTATGTAATAGTTGAATGCATTTTTCTTTGCACCATCAAATGGGATTGTCTGATAAACAGAATAGTGAGTTTCATTGAGTGGTCTCAAGAATGCTACTTGTCCTTTTTCTTGAGAATCTAGTCCCCCAATTACTAGGAAAATTTTTTCTCCTAAAACATATTCACTACGATCAATTTGGAATGGCCCTGACGTAATCCACTCTCTTGGTTTTGGTGAGTATTCTTCTTCTAAGTTAATCTTTTCAATCTCGTCAAGTTTTTCTTGTACTTCTGAAGTTATATCTTCGTCTGGAATTATTTCTCTATCCAACGTATCTTCAACTTCATATACATCTGATTCATTCATTGATGACGCAACTATAGCTAAAGCCACTACAAAAATTCCAATGCCTACTACAATTCCAGCAATTGCGCCTTTTTTCATGTAAGTTAATTTTCAAAAAATATCTAAAAACCTTGCTCATAAATGAAAAATTAATAAAAATCTGCGTTTTTCTCTATTTTTCTTAAAATTCCCATTTTGCTCTATGAATTTTATAATATATCTGAAAATTCACATTATATTTTTTAATCCTTAAAATTAAGTATCACTTAACTTGATATTAGGATTTTTTATGTATAATTTAACAGGAATGATTGATCTTGGCTAGAACCTCACTGCAATGCAGAGAATGCAAAAAAGACTATGATGATACATTCAAGTATATCTGCGATGAGTGCTTTGGTCCATTGGATGTCAAATATGACTTTCCTGAAATAAACAAAGATACATTCTCTAATCGTGAGCATAATTACTGGAGATATTTTGAATTACTTCCAATCGAGAGTAAATCAAACATTGTAAGCATTGATGCTGGAATGACTCCCTTAACCAAAGCAGAAAATCTTGGAAAGAAACTTGGACTAAACAATCTATACATCAAAAATGACTCTGTAAATCCTACATTCTCATTTAAAGACAGACCTGCAGGTGTTGCAGTATCAAAGGCAAAAGAATTTGGATTATCAGCTGTTGGATGTGCATCAACTGGCAATTTGGCATCTGCAACTGCTGCACATGCTGCAAAAGGCGGATTTCCATGTCATGTCTTTGCACCAAGCAACATTGAGATGGCAAAAATTGCACAGGCATTATCATATGGCGCTAACTATATCGCAGTTGATGGAACATATGATGATGCAAACAGAATTGCAGCACAGATTGGCGATTCAAAAGGTATTGGTATAGTTAACATTAACATGCGCTCTCACTATGTTGAAGGCTCTAAGACATTTTCATTTGAAGTTGCAGAACAACTTGGATGGCAAGTACCAGATCAGCTTATAGTTCCAGTTGGTAGTGGTGCAATGCTTAATGCTATTTGTAAAGGATTTGAAGAACTAGAAACTGTCTCGTTGTTAAATGATGTAAGTAACATGCACATGATTGCAGCACAACCACATGGATGTGCACCAATTGTTGATGCATTTAAGAAAAATGCTAAAGAAGTGATTCCAGTTGAGAATCCAGACACTGTAGCCAAAAGTCTTGCAATAGGTGATCCTGGTGATGGTAGATATGTCTTGAAGAGATTGACTCAATACAATGGCTTTGCCGAAGAATGCAATAATAAAGAAATCTTGGATGCGATACTACTTTTGGCACAAACTGAAGGAATATTTACAGAGCCTGCAGGAGGCGTGTCTGTATCTGTACTGCAAAAGATGGTAGAGCAGGGAAAGATTGACAAAAACGACAAGGTAGTATGCTATGTTACAGGAAATGGTCTCAAGGCAACTGAATCAATTATGGAAGTACTCAAAAAACCTGATGTTATGAAGGCAGATGTTTCAGAGATATCGGCGGTAGTAAGTTAGAATGGCAAATATTACATTTACAATTCCATCTGTGCTAAATTCTGGTGGCGGTGAGAAAAAGACCCCAATAAGTGCAGAATCTTTGCAAGATGCATTTGCCAAAATCTCTGATGTAATGGGTGATGATTTTAAAAGACGAGTCTTAGAAGGTGATGGCACTCCACGCTCACTGATTAATATCTACATTAATGGCAAGAATGCAAAATTCTCTGGCGGCATGGAGACTGCACTAAATGATGGTGATGAGGTCTATATCTTACCAGCAGTTGCAGGTGGTTCTGATGAATTATCAAAAAAAGAACTTGACAAGTATTCTAGACAAGTAATGCTAGAAGAGATTGGATATGGGGGACAACTAAAACTAAAGAATGCAAAAGTTTGTGTTGTTGGAACTGGCGGTTTGGGCAATCCAATTACTACAAGACTGGCTGCAATGGGTGTTGGAACATTACGTATTGTTGACAGAGATGTAATAGAACTATCAAACTTGCACAGACAGACAATGTTTGATGAGGACGATGTTGGTCAAGTAAAAGTTGAGGTTGCTGCAAAGAAGCTGCAGAAACTCAATCCTGATTGTAAGATAGAGGCACTAGCAGTTTCAGTTAATGAATATACCGCACTTGAAGTAGTTGAAGGATGCGATGTTGTAGTTGATGCACTAGATAGTGTCAATGCAAGATATGCGCTAAACAAGGCATGTGTAAAGTTTGGAATTCCATTTGTTACAGGTGCTGCAGTAGGAGTATCTGGCCAGGTCTTTACCATTATGCCAAGGGATAGTGCATGCTACTTTTGCATGTTTCCTGATCTAAATGAGGATACGATGCCCACATGCAGCCTAGAAGGTGTGCATCCATCAATACTTTCTATAGTTGGAGGAATAGAGGTTGCTGAAGCCGTCAAAGTGATCATTGGCAAGAAACCCAGCCTTTCTGATAAAATTTTACACATTGATATTGAGAATCTAGACTTTACTACAACTAGAACATTTAGAGCAGAAGAGTGTCCTGTATGCGGATCTGGCAAAGCCGAAGAGGTTGTAAAAGAGGAACTAATCCTTGAGGAATTATGTGGACGCAACCGTGGAAAGCGAACATTCTCAATTACACCAACTAGTACATTTGATGTTGATGTCAATACAGTTACAAACATTGCAAAGCAGAAAGGGTTTCTAGTTGATAATCAAGGCTCATTAGGACTGTCACTTCGAACAAACGAGATGTCAGTCAGTTTCATGAAGAGAGGCTCTGCAGTTATAGTAGGGCCAAAAGACGAGAAGGAGGCAGTATCATTGTACCACGAACTGCTTGGAAAGATTCCAAAACCAGCAAATTAATTATCTAGGAATAATTTCAATTCTTTATGAATAAAGTAATTCTCCTTTTATCTTCTCTTTTCATTTTAATTCCACTAGGTAATTCCTATGGTGTTACTCAGACTGAACTAGGTGATGAGATCTTTGTGTTTGTTCAAACTACTATTAGAAACTCTGATGGGACACTGGTAGTTTATCTAGAATCAACTAAATTTACCAACTTTGATGTTTCAACATTAAACTCTTTTTTAGATTTTGAGGCATCTCGTGGAAATGATCCTATAACTACAATTGATGGGGAGCAATTCCAAGTTATTCGAAGAGTGCAGTCTCAAACATTTAATTCTGAACAACTAGTTGCAAGTACCATCCTATCTGATATAGTTGATGGCAAGGCCACAGTTATTGCAAGATTTGCTCATGATGGATACTATGCTATGCCAGGAGACACTCTAGAGTCAATGTGGACCTTTGTTAGGCCTGTCGCTTAGATAGTAATACGCCCACACCTATTGCAAAGAATACAACTAGTGGCACAAACCTGTATGGCTGGTTTGTCTGTGTTGTAAAGCCTGTAACTATTGGGGCAATAAGGAGTATTCCTGAGATTAGTACCATTAATGATTCGCCGTGTTTTATTCCATTCCTTGATATGAAAAATAGTCCTACCATTAATGGAATCATAAACAGCATTACCAATCCGTCTCCTCTTAGCTGATATGCAAATGATGTGAATCCCATCTGGAATTCTTTTGCATCAAATGATTCCTCTGTCCCTTGAGTTGGTGAGAGACTTCCAGTAGCAGCTACTCCTCCTGCTAGAATAATTCCTAAAGTAATTCCCACCAGTATCATTTTTTGTCTTTTTGATATCTCACTTCGCAAGATAAAGTAGATTGACATTGGTAAGAATGCAACAGTTAGTGCCTTTGATGGAATAGATAGAAGATATGATACTGGTGATAGCGGCCAGAACCTGTAGATTGCATACAGCGATAAAAGATAAAACAGAATCCAAAAGTTTGTGTAAGAGACTGCTGTGTCATATGTTAGAAAGACTGAGCTTTGAAGTAAAATTATAGTTGCAACAATTCCTGCAAATCTTTTGTTTGTAATTGTAGTTGTGATTAGGTATGTCGTTACTAGTAATGCAATGCTTGCTAGAAATGCTGCTACTTTGTAATTGCCAAAGACATCCATTGATGCTGATAGGAGAGCATATCTGACATGTGGCTCAAATGATGATACAGAATCAATAGACCATGTATCTAGTCTCTTTTTGACTCCGATATAGTCTTCAAATTCTTCTGATGTTGATAGTTCACCAGCCGATGCTGCAATGTAGATTATCAATAAGATTACTAAAGCAATTACAGATACTTTTTTTGATATCTCAAAAGAGAATATTCTCTCAAATAGTTTGGATAGTGGTGTAATCTTTTTTTTGTGGTGGAGAAATGCCAGTCCAAAAATTATCATACTAGATGCTATGACGCCACCTGACCAGACTCCTGTCTCAAATGGGTCTGGTGTCACTGGCTGAACGCCTGGGATGGTTACAGTGTCAGATACCAGTATTAGCGCTGGAAAGATAACAGAAATGAAACTAATCAGTACAATTGAGATGGAAAACAGGAATACAATCCATGGGATAATTGCCTTGTTTGTGCCTGATTCTAGAGTTTCTTTTACCAATCTATCTGGATTTGTAATACTTTCTTAAAATTTGAGCGGAAAACCATGCATGCCAAAACCCTTATTAAATGTACCGTATAATACTGTATAGTACGGTATAAGTGATATATGTGTTGCCAGTGGAACTAACAAAGAAAAAGATTGAAGATATTCGCAAGAAGATAGAGGCAAAAAATTCAGTATTTGATCAAAAGAGATTCTTGGATTCAATGTTCTTACCATCAAAGATTGTTGGACGAGAAGCTGAAACTGAAAAACTTGTTGGCCATGTTATGAGTTTGCAAGATGGATTTGTTGTTCCATTTGTTTCAGTTTATGGAAGAAGCGGATCTGGAAAATCTACTGTTGTAAAGTTTGTCTGTGAAAATTTGACTGATATGATATCCTTTAGGTTTGTAAATTTGCGCAAGGCAAGAACTGTCTTTGGATGCACCAATATGATCTTGGGTAATCTTGGTGGGGATGTCTTGTCTAGTGCACAAGGGTTGAATAAAGCAATTGATTGTATACAATCTCAAATAGAAAAAATATTGAAGAATGAAAAGAAAAAGTGTTTTGTTTTGGTTCTAGATGAGTACGATGTTGTATTTTCTGATAATAGAGGCAATCCTTCTGACTTTGTTTACAAGCTATTGCAAATGGAGGAGAACTTGCGAGAGAAAGGTTTGTGGGTTTGCATGGTTACAATATCTAACAATGCATTGCAAGAGTATGAGTTAGATGATCGTGTCAAGTCTAGAATGGGTTCAACTGAGATTCACTTTATGCCTTATTTGCAAAGTAATGTGTTTGCAATATTGAAGGATCGTTCCAAAAAGGCATTCAAGATAAAAATCGATAATAATGTTTTAGAGTACTGTGCAGAACTTTCATCTTTAGATCATGGTGATGCAAGACGCGCACTTGATCTGCTTAGAACTGCTGGTGAGATCTGTAATGGAACAATTCAAAAAGTTGATGTTGAAAAGGCTCAAAAATTAATACAAAAAGATAGAGTTGATGAGATTGTTGCAAATGGTACCTATCATATGAGATGCGTTGTGGGAGCTATTGTGTCTCTTGCAATAGTCAATGAGCAATCCTGGAGTGCAACATCTAATATTTTTAAAAAATACACCGAGATTGTTTCAAAAGATTATATGCCTTTAAAGTACAGGCGTGTATCTGATTTATTGGTAGAACTTGAAAATACCGGGATTCTGGTATCTCGTGCCTACTCTCGTGGCAGAGGAGGATATGGAAAGGAATACAAGCTAAAAGTTGATCCTAGTCTGGTTGGACCATCTGTAAATAAGGAGTTTTATGACTCTCAGGTTAAAAGACGAGCTCAGGTAGATGAGATAAAAGATCTTCAGAGCATATTCAAATCAAGGGGCAGGAAAAATCTTTCAGGCATGTATTCTAAATTGCTAAAGGACTTTTAGATTTTACAAATTGTTATATTGTTTTTCAATTCCTTGAATTTTATTGTTAGATATTGCAACAATGGATAAAATAGACACTCAGGGAATGTACAAAGTTTATGATAGGTGGCATGAGATTGCAAGAAAAGCCTACGAGTCTGATTTAGAACCTGTTGATTTTACTGGAATAGACCATATTATTTTTGCTGGAATGGGCGGCTCTGGTTCTTTAGGAGACTTATTTTTTTCTGTTTTATCAAAATCCCCAATTCATGTAACACTAGTCAAAGGATATCTATTACCAAAAACTGTTGATCCTAATTCATTAGTCATTGCAACTAGTGTATCTGGAAATACTGTAGAAACTCTCTATATTGCCAAGACAGCAAAAAAACTTGGATGTAAACTTGTATGTTTTTCATCAGGTGGAAAACTAGAGGAATTTTGTAGACAAAACCAAATTGAACACCGTCATATAACCATGCATAAAAATCCACGCTCCTCTTTTCCTGCATATGTTTACTCTGTTCTTAAAGTTCTAGATTCTGTCATTCCAATCAACAAAACGTGTATTGAAACTTCATTGTCAGAAATGGAATCGTTATCTAAAAAAATCTCCTCGAATAATCTTTCTGAATCAAATCCTTCTATATCCTTGACACAATGGCTTGATGATATTCCTTTGATCTATTATCCTTGGGGTCTACAAGCAGCTGCAATTAGATTTAAAAACTCTATTCAAGAAAATATGAAATCTCATGCAATGTATGAGGATGTAATTGAGGCATGTCACAATGGAATTGTTTCATGGGAATCAAAATCTAACATAACACCAATTTTGATTCGTGGATCTGAGGACTATATCAAAACAAAAGAGCGGTGGGAGATTCTAAAACAATACTTTAAAGAAAATTCCATTGATTTTAAAGAGATTTACTCAATTGAAGGAGATATCTTTTCAAAGATAATCTGTTTAATTTATCTCCTAGATTTTGCAACGATTTATGGTGCTATATCTAAGGGTATTGATCCCAGCCCTGTGAAATCTATAGATTATATCAAAGAACACCTTTAACATGATTAATCTTAAATTACTTTGAAAAAAAATGTTTGATTCTAAAGTATCTATTGTTATTCCAGTTTATAACTCTGAAAAATTTCTAAGAGAATCAATAGAGTCAGCACTAAATCAAACATATCCTAACATTGAAGTAATAGCAGTTAATGATGGCTCAAATGATGGTTCTTTAGAAATTTTAAAGGAATATGCAGATAAAATAATAATTATCAATCAGGAAAACTTAGGTCTTGCAAAAGCAGCCAATTCAGGAATTACAAAAATGTCCGGTACTTGGCTAAAGTGGTTATCCCCAGATGATATTCTAGAACCAAATGCAGTACAAGTACTTGTAGAGACTGCAAAAAAACTACCCAAAAACACTATCGTTTACTCAAATTGGGAAATAATTGACGAGAAAAGAAAAAAATTGCGTGATTTTTATGAATCTAATTATAACAATCTTAATCAATTTGAATTTAATGTAAGATTATTAGATGGACAACAAATTAACATCAATACCTGTTTAATCCCGTCACTGTTATTTGATAAGGGTTGTCTGTTACGTACTTTGAATGATGTTATCGCAACAGATTATGACTTTTTTTTGCGAGCTGGAATTTTGTATGATGTAAGATTTTACCTTGTAGAAGAAAATCTTCTCAAATATAGAATACATAAAGATCAAACATCTCACAAAGATATAGCCAAATCATTAAAGTACCTACAAAAAATACGTGAAGATATTTTATCAAAATTAGACGAAAAGACTAGACATCACTATCTTATAATGTTGAAACAATATTCAAAAAATAGAAAATTAAAAAAGAAAATACTGGAAAAAGGATTAAAAATTACTACTATGCTCCCAAAAAATATTTCTGATAGAATACTGTTACTTTATCTAAATAAAATACGAAGTGAAAGACAATGAATTTTCGGGAATTAAATGATTTTGAAAAATAAATTACCTTTAGTTTCAATAATAATTGTGAACTTTAATGGCAAACAATATTTAGAAAAATGTCTTGAATCATTAATGAAAATTAATTATAATGACTATGAGATTATAATTCTAGATAATAATTCAACTGATGATAGTATTTCATTTGTAGAGCAAAAATACCCTCAAATTATTGTGGAAAAACTGGATCAAAACTATGGGTTTGCACATCCTAACAACTTGGGTGCAAAAATGGCAAAAGGAGATTTCTTGTTATTCTTAAATAATGATACAATTGTAACTCCTGATTTTCTTTCTGAATTGATAACTACAATCACATCTAATTCCAACATTGCAATATGCCAAAGTTTTCTTTTGAAGATGAATGGAGATGTAGATTCTAGTGGTGATTTTATAGATACTCTTGGCAGAGCATTTAGCTCAAGAGAAAAAAATCCTAATTTTAAAAACATTTTTAGTGCTCGTGCTGCATGTATGATAACAAGAAAAGAAATTTTTTTCAGATTGGGTGGCTTTGATGAAAAATTCTTTGTTTCTTTTGAAGATGTGGATTTAGGATGGAGAGCAAATATTTTTGGATATGATGTAGTCTTGTCTTCAAAGTCTGTGGTTTATCATTTTGGGGGACAGACAATAAAAAAAATTAATAAACTGATTCAATTTCATAGCGTAAAAAACTCTATTATTCTCCGATTAACAAATTTTGAATTACTATATTCTTTTAGAAGTATTTTGACACTTTTTTTCGTCATTTTTATGAGAAGATTTTTTAAAATAAAAGTTATTGATGATCCAGAGATTTCTCCACCTTTACCATCACTAAAAATAATGATTTCTGGCTCTTTTTGGATTGTTAAAAATTTAGGATATGTTTTAAAAAAAAGAAAGAAAATACAAATGCATAGAGTTAATTCCACTCAAAAATTAATTGAATTAAAATTAATTAAAAATTGATGAACTCATTTCCATTTAATGTCTTTTTCAATGACATGTTTTTTTGCCTCTATTCTTCCCTTGTATTCCATTAGGTGTTTTATCATGATTTTAATTTCATGGTTAATCTCTCTGGTTCTAGTAAATCCTAGTGATTTCAGTGTATCATGATCTGCCTTATAGTAATGTTCTTCTGCTTCATTTCTTGGGTTTTCTTTGTGATTAATTTGAACATCTAATCCTAACTCATTCCCGATTGTTTGGACTCTTTTTGCAAGATCCCTTACACTATGCTGCTCATCAAACTGGTTCACTACTCTATACTCTCCATCTTTTGGCGGATTGTCAATTAACAAAGATATGCATTTAATCGAATCATTAAGGGTTAGAAATCCTCTTGTTTGCCCTCCTGTTCCATGTACTGTCAAAGGATGACCAATTACTGCTTGTGAGCAAAATCTGTTAATTACTGTACCAAAGGCCTCATCAAAGTCAAATCTCGTATTGTATTTTTCATCAGTCATTTCATCTGTTTTTGTTCCATAGACAATTCCTTGCATAATATCCGTTGATTTAATCCCCCATAACTTACATGCAAACATAATATTGTTTGAATCATGAACCTTTGTCCAATGATACCAGCTTCCAGCAAGTCTTGGATATGGAACTTTTGCCTTTTTACCTCTAAATTCTACCTCAAAGAATCCTTCTGGAATCTCTAATCCAGGATCATAACCATATTCCCCCATCGTTCCAAGCTTTATGAGATGTGCTTTTGGTGCATGTCTATGCATACTATGGATCAGGTTCAAGGTTCCTAGAACATTATTTTTTTGAGTGTAGATGTTATGCTCTTGATCTTTCATGCTAAATGGTGCTGATGGCTGCTCTGCTAAATGTACAATAACATCTGGTTTGAATTTAGAAATAACTTTATCTGCAAACTCTGCATCTAATAAATCTCCTTCAAAAAAGCTTACTTTATCTAAAAATTTCTTTTTAAGAATTTCCATTCTTTCATTCATAGATAAAATTGGAGTTACAGAATGTGATTCTTCTTCTTCTACATGTTTTCTTCGTGAGAAATTATCAATTCCACAAACTGTGTTACCTAAAGTAAGTTGTTTTAATGCTAATGCCCATCCTATGTATCCATCCATTCCTGGAATGAAGATTTTCATAAAATTTTCTATCTTGTGATTCTTATAAGTATAACATTTTACTAAAATTTTGAGAAATCACTCTGTCGAAAATATGCATTAAAAATCTGAGTTAGTGCGTTAATGTTATATTCAAAAAATTTTTCAATTCTATGAAATTGCGATTTTCCATGAATACGCATTTCTGCTTTTATTGGAATCTCAGTTATTTGTAACTTGTTTTTTGCTGCTCTGAGGGCTAGTTCTATGGCAAAATTTGTTTCCGCAATATAGTATACCGATTTTATCTTATCTGTTCGTAAAGCTCTAAATCCTGATGTGACATCCGTAATTGATATTCCTCCAATCCTGTTTACTAAATTGGTATAAAATTTGTTTCCTACAAGTCTTACGGAATTAGTTTTGTATTTACTGGTATCTGAAAATCTTGAACCATAAACCATATCAAACCCCTCATCTATCTTTTTCACTAAATCTATAATGTATGATGGATCATGTTGTCCATCTCCATCTATATTAACAATTATTTCTGGTCGTAATTGTAATGCAGATAGATATCCTGTTTTATTTGCACCACCCACACCAAGATTATGATAGTGTGTTATTACTAGAGTTTTTTTCCCCCTTGTAATTTTTTCAGTATTGTCTGTAGATCCATCATTAACAACAATAATTTGATATGTGAAAGGAAAATTTTGTGATTTGATTTTATCAATTATTGTTCCTATGGTTTTTTCTTCATTTTTAGCAACTATGACAATTACAACTTTGGGGTTTTTTTCTTTAATTTCTGTTTTAAAATCTTTTAGAGCAATGGTTCTTATTGTATTACTAAGATTTTGAGATACTAATTTACTTTTTCTTGATTGATTTACAAGTAAGTAAAAAATTATTGCAACAGATAAACTGAGAAGAAATTGTGATTTATTTACAAATCCTGTATTATTTAGAACTGAATCCAATATACTTGGGTAACTAGATATGAGAAGAATAATTGACCAGAAAATTGTTAAAATTGTAAAAAATTCATTTCCTAACCTGCTATCTCTTTTTATTTTTATTAAAATTATTATTGCAAAAATTGATACAATGAACATAATTATTCTCCCAATTAATAAAAAGTCAGAAATCATCTATATTGCCTCCAGAATACTTTCCATTGCTAAGTTATTTTTTATCTTCATAGTAAACAATCATTTTTATTAACTATAATAAAATCCAAGTCTAAAAACCATCCCATGGAAAATTTAGGTTAGTTAGTTTTTTCAAATTCTGAACATCATCATATAATATCTTTCTTACATATTTACAATCTTCCTCATCTAGTTTTGGTTTCTCTATTTTTTTTTCCAAAATTTTTTCTCTAATCCACTGAATTTTACTTTGAGATATCTTAGCATTTCTAACAGCTTTTAAAATATATGAATTTGATAATATTTTTTTAACTATTGGGCCTCTAGCAACTCTAAATGAATTATTTATGTCATCAATTTCTTTTGGTGGTTTTGAATCTATTCCTAGAAATTTTATAACTTTTATTACACTATTGTAAGTATCTTCAATAAATTCTTCAAAAACTATGATCATCACATTATCTTTTCCAAATAATTCCAGATATTTTTTGACAGCAATATAATACATGCTTCCTCCAATGTAATGTCTATGTGTGTTTGTCTTTTCAATTTTTTTTTGTTCACAGTTTACTGCTTCTCTAAAAGAAATAGTTTCAGAACCATTTCGTACATTGTGTAAATAATATGAATATGCTCTATGGATGGGGTTTCTTAGAATTATGATTATCTTTGCATTTGGTATTTTTTGATGAATTAATTCAGGACTATCTTGGTCTGTTAAATAACCCGTGCTAGCTTCTCCAATCACCCTTTCATTTTTTACACCTTTGAACAAATTTAGATATTCTTTTTCATTTGTTATAGATGCAAATCTCTTGTATTTGTTTAGAGATGGAGCAAAAAACAATGGTTCTTTAACTGGAGACATAAAAATCCCTTTGGTTTTCTCCAAATATAGATAAAGTGATGTGGTACCAGCTTTTGATGCACCAACGATAAAAAAATTAGGCCAATTTGACATGAAAAAACCTAAATTTGGATTAATATTAATCCTAAATTTATTTTTAAGTTATTATGACTACAAAACATGCTGTTTGGTTGATGTTTGAAAAAGATGATCATGATTATCTTTTCAATATAATACGGGATATATCATCAGAGTATAATTCTCATAAATTTGAACCACATATAACAATCCAAGGATTAACTGATGTTCGCAAACATATCATTGAAGAATATATAAAAAAATGCCAAAGTCATCTATATCCATTTACAATAAGAAACAACGGTCTTGATTTTTGTGATAACATATGGAAATCTCTATTTATAAAAATTGAAAATAATACACATTTACAAAATATTTGGAAAATTTTAAACTTTGAACAAAGTGATGATCTGTTTGAACCTCATATTAGTTTAATTTACAAAAATCTTGCTTTAGAAGAAAAAAGGAAAATAACTACAAAACTAAATCTCAAGGATAATTTTAATGTGTCATATATTGCAGTTATGAAATTTGATGATGATATCAATAAGTGGAGAATAGAAAGTAAGTGTAAATTATAAGCTAAAATTAATTAGGAGTTTTTTATAGCATGTAGCATGAAAGCAGTAATTCTAGCAGGGGGATTTGGTTCTAGACTCTCCGAAGAGACTGTAGTAAAACCAAAACCTCTTGTTGAGATTGGAACAAAACCAATTCTCTGGCATATTATGAAGACGTATTCGCACTATGGAATCAATGATTTTGTTATTTGTTGTGGATATAAGGGATATTTGGTAAAAGAATATTTTGCAAATTATTTTTTACACACTTCTGATGTTACTATAGACATTGAAAACAATTGTATGGATGTACACAAGAAGAAAGGTGAACCATGGAAAATTACACTTGTTGATACTGGGTCAAATACTATGACCGGTGGTAGACTTAAACGTGTACAGGAATATGTAGAAGATGAAACTTTTTGCTTTACCTACGGCGATGGTGTAGTAGATGTTAATATTGAAAACCTAATACAATTTCACAACAACCAAAAAAAGATTGCAACTGTAACTGCAGTACGTCCTCCAGGAAGATTTGGTTCATTGGAACTCAAAGATGATTGTGTTAATAGATTTGTAGAAAAACCTACAGGTGATGGTAATTGGATAAATGGTGGATTTTTTGTTTTAGAACCTACAGTTTTTCAATACCTAAAAGACGACAGTACTGTTTGGGAAAAAGATCCTCTAGAAAAATTGTCATCAGAAGGACAATTATCCGCGTTTAAGCATATGGGATTTTGGCACGCCATGGATACTATTAGGGACAAACAACTACTTGAAAAAATGTGGAATGAAGGTAACCCTCCCTGGAAGGTCTGGTAATGAATAAATCATTCTGGAAGGAAAAAAGAGTTCTTGTTACTGGACATACTGGATTTAAGGGAAGCTGGCTTTGCATGTGGTTACAACACCTTGGCTCTAATGTATTAGGCTTTTCAGACTCAATTCCAACAAAACCTAGCATGTATGAAGTAGCCAAAATTGAAAATGGTATGAATAGTGTGTATGGTGATATTGGGAATTATAATGTTATTAAAAAAACAATAGATGACTTTGCCCCTGATGTGGTTTTTCACTTGGCTGCACAATCTCTAGTTAGAAAATCATATGATGATCCAATATCAACATACCAAACTAATGTAATGGGTACAGTTAATGTGTTAAATTCCTTGATTGGTTCTACATGTACTAGAGTAGCAATTATGGTTACAAGCGACAAATGCTATGACAACTCTCACGGAAATAAAAAATTCCAAGAAGATGATCCTATGGGTGGATTTGATCCTTATAGTAACAGCAAAGGATGCGCCGAACTAACAATCTCTTCGTTTAGAAATTCTTTTTTCAATTCTGCTTCTACACCATGTATTGCATCTGTCCGTGCAGGAAATGTGATAGGTGGAGGTGATTGGGCAGATGATAGAATAATTCCTGATATTATTAGAAGTATATATGAAAACAAGAAATTGATCATTAGACATCTAGATGCAATAAGACCATGGCAATATATTCTAGATCCATTGAAGGGATATCTCATTTTAGCTGAGAAGATGTGGGATGATAGAAGATATGCAGAAGCATGGAATTTTGGACCTGATGACTCTAATTTAAAGCAGGTAAAATGGATTCTTGATATGTTACAACGGAATAAAAAAATAAATTATGATATTCAACAAGATTATCTCAAAAAAGAATCTAATTATCTTGCCCTTGATAGTTCAAAAGCAAAAACTCGACTTAATTGGAATCCCAAAATTTCATTAGATGATGCGATAAAAACCATATCACATTGGTATCATAGCTTTTATGATAATAAAGACATGCATAAAATAAGTTTAGACTATATTAAAAAATATGAGTTGACATAACATGGTACAGTATCATTGTAGATTTTGTGGAACTCACTTGAAGCATGTCTTTGTGAACTTGGGAAAAACACCACTATCTAATGCATATTTGAATCAAGATGAACTCTTTAAACCTGAACATTCATTTCCTTTGTGTACATATGTTTGTGAGAAATGCTTTCTAGTTCAGATTCCTGAGTTTGAAAAACCTGAGAATATCTTTCGGGAATATCTCTACTTTTCATCTTTTTCAAAAAGCTGGATTGACCATGCAAAAAAATACGTTGATTTTATGTTAAAACATTTTGATATAGATAAGGAAAAGCTGGTTATTGAAATTGCCAGTAATGATGGATATCTACTTCAATTCTTCAAGGAGAATTCTATTCCTGTTCTAGGAATAGAGCCTGCAGTAAACGTAGCAAAATATGCAGAATTAAAGGGAATTCCTACAATAACTGAATTCTTTGGAACTACCTTGGCTTCCAAACTTCGACAAGATGGAAAACAGGCAGATTTGATTATTGGAAATAATGTCTTAGCTCATGTTCCAAACATCAATGATTTTGTAAAAGGATTACAATACCTTCTAAAACCTAACGGAATTATAACTATGGAATTCCCTCATCTACTACAATTAATTAAGAATACCCAATTTGACACAATATATCACGAGCATTTTTCATATCTCTCATTACTTGTAGTAAAAAAAATTTTTTCTAGACATAATCTTAAAATCTTCAAAGTAGATGAACTCTCTACACATGGAGGCTCTCTTCGAATTTATGCAGCACATGAATCAAATCATATTGCAGTAGATATATCAATTAAAAGAATTTTAGATGATGAAAGAAATTTTGGACTAGACGATCTTGAAACGTATACAAATTTTTCAAACAAAGTAACTAAAGTTAAAAATGATTTACTTTCATTTTTACATGATGTGAAAATTAAGAATAAAACTGTAGTTTGTTATGGTGCAGCTGCAAAAGGAAATACACTGTTAAATTTCTGTGGTATAGGTTCAGACATAATTGAGTATGTGGTAGATAGAAATAATCATAAGCAAGGCAAATATCTACCTGGATCTCATCTACCAATAAAAGCACCAGAAGAAGTATCAAAAACAAAACCTGATTATCTTTTGATATTGCCTTGGAACATTAAAGATGAAATTATACAACAAATGGATTTTGTTAGAAAATGGGGTGGAAAATTTGTAATCTTAATTCCATCTCTGGAGGTTTTTGATTGAATTTTGTAGAAACTACTCTTGAAGGCTGCTATGTTATAGAAATCGAAAAAATTTCAGATGATCGTGGTTTTTTTGCTCGCTCTTGGGATAAGAAAGTCTTTGAAAAAAATGGACTTGATTCTAATTTGGTCCAATGTAATATTTCATTTAACAAGAAAAAAGGAACATTGAGGGGGATGCATTTTCAAAAACCCCCTTTTTCTGAAACCAAATTAGTGAGATGCACTAGAGGAAAAATATTTGATGTAATAATAGATCTGAGAAAAGATTCAAATACGTATAAAAAATGGTTTTCAATTGAACTATCTGCAGTTAATCACAAAATGCTTTACATTCCAGAAGGATTTGCACATGGATTTCAAACATTGGAAGATAATTCAGAAGTATTTTATCAAATGTCTAAAATCTACAACTCTGAATATGCTCAAGGGATACTATGGAATGACACTGCCTTTAATTTAGAATGGCCACTAGATGTTTCTAATATGTCAGAAAAAGACAAAAATTTTCCATCTTTTAATGATTGAAAAATTATATGTTCAATAATCAATTTGATAAATAAATTTCCAAATATTCATAAAACTGATTAAATCTTTTACTATTATTGGTTTGTAATTTATGTAATTCTAAAAACACTGTGAGATTTTTAACAAGAAAAAACGTTCCAGTTTTTCAAAATTTGATACTAAAATCACAGGATGCTGCCATTTCTATTGATAGAGGTGATCTTAATATGGAAGTGTGTAAAAATTGTGGATTTGTTTTTAACGAAACTTTTGATCCTGAAAAAGTCAAATATGGTCAAAATTATGAAAACTCCCAAAACCACTCTCAATATTTTCGTGATTATCTATCAGATCTTATAAATTACCTAATTCATAAAAAAAATTTATCAAATTCTACTATTATTGAAGTGGGGTGTGGTAAGGGTTATTTTTTGCATAAATTGATAGAAGAAAGTTCTAACATTGGATTTGGTTTTGATCCTAGCTATATAGGACCTAAAACTGATTTAGAAGGTAGAGTTAATTTTGAAAAACAATATTATGATGAGAATTGCACAAATATTAAAGCTGATGTAATAATATCAAGGCATGTTATTGAACACATTCAATATCCATTAAAAATACTTAATACAATACAAAAATCAACATCTAACTCTAAAACAAAAATCTTTTTTGAGACTCCTAGTGTAGAGTGGATTTTAAAAAACAACGTTTTTTGGGATTTTTTTTATGAGCATTGTTCTCTATTTTCAACATATTCTCTAACATCTGCATTTCAATTATCTGGGTTTCATGTAAATGAGGTTAAAACTATCTTTGATGGTCAATATTTGTTTCTTGAGGCAACATCTTCAAATGAAAAAATAACAACTGATCTTAAACCTGATCTTGTATCTAAAATGGCATTGAAATTTTCATCAAATGAAAAAACAAATATTCAAAATTGGAAAAATAAGATTTCAAATATTGCCGATAAAGGAAAAATTGCATTATGGGGTGCTGGTGCAAAAGGTGTTACTTTTACCAATCTTATAGATCCTAACCATGAAATTATAGACTGTGTAATTGATATAAATCCATGTAAACAAGGTGGGTTTATTCCTGGAAGTGGACATCCTATTGTTAGTTATATTGATGCATCAAAACGAAATGTAAATACTGCTATTTTGATGAATCCAAATTATTCCCAAGAAAATTATGAAATATTAAAAAATGAAAATATTAACTTGGAATTAATTTCCTAAATTCTTTTGTTTTTCAAACAACATTTCTCTCATTGCGTCTTTAACCCCTCTCATTTTTATCCCAATTTCTGTACAAATCTGTTTATTCGATAGATTAACTTTAGCTCTTTTTACTGATAAATTTAATTGACTAGATTGAATAGGTTCTATTTTATTAGGATCTTCATTAAATACTTCGGCCACAATTTTACTCCATTCAAATCTGCTTATGAAATCTGGACCTACAACATGATAAATTCCAGATTTTTTTACCTCCATTAGTTTTTTTACTCCTTCTGCAATGTCTTTTAGATATGTGGGATTGTTATACCAATCAATGATCTCTCTCACTTTTCCTTTTTTAAAATTTAATAACATTCTTGTTAGTGAATTATCTTCCTGCCAAGTTTCCTTCCATCCATATGGTTGATCTATTCGAATAATTTTATGCTCTAATCCTGATTCCATAATGATTTTTTCACCTATTGATTTTGTATGTCCGTAATAAGTATTGGGATTACATTTATCCTTTTCTGTAAACTTTGATTTTGAACCATCAAAAACATATGATGTTGAAAAAAATATTATTTTACAATTTGTTTTTATGCATTCATCAACAATATTTTGAGTTCCATTGATATTTATTTTATCTGCAAGGGAATGATTTGTTTCACATAAATCTACATTGGTTAACGCCGCACAATGAATAACCATGTCAAATTTATTATTTTTAATTACCTTTTCTACATCATTTCTATTTGTAATATCTGTTTTTACAAGTTCAACTTGTGATTCTGAAAATTTATTTTTTAAAACCGTTCCTACAACAATATTTTCATTTTTCAAGTACTTAACTAACTCATACCCTACCCTTCCACTTGAACCTACAACAAGAATTTTCATTTATCCCTACTCGTTCAATAATTTTATAATTTTATAGATAACATTATACTATAGATAAGAAAACTTAACCAAATTGTCTAAAATTAGTATTGGCTTACCTGTTTACAATGGAGAGAATTTTTTAAACAAATGTCTTACTTCATTACTTGATCAAAGTTTTTCAGATTTTGAAATTATTATATCTGATAATGCGTCAATAGATAATACATCCCAAATTTGCAAAAAATTTCAAGATCGGGATTCTAGAATACGTTATTTTCGACATTCTAAAAACAAAGGTGCAATTTGGAATTTCAATTTTGTGTTGGGTAAGGCAGTTGGAAATTATTTTGTATTTGCAGCTGTTGATGATTATTGGTCCACAAATTTTTTAGAAAGAAACATTGCTTTCTTAGAAAGAAATAATGATTATGTAGGATGTGCAGGAAAAGTTGAATATTATGGAAATATTAATAAAAAATTAACAACAATACAGAAACTCAAAAATATTGAACGTGGGTTAATAAAAAAAATTCGTCCTAGCATATCACAATCAATTGAAGGAAATTATGCACAAAGAGTTAGAACTCTTTTTAAAAAATCTACTTATGTTACTATTTATGGCTTGTTCAGAATAGATGAACTACGTAAAAGTATAGTTGAGATTAACATAATAGGTCCTGATGTTATATGGTTACTAAATATTTTAAGATTTGGAAATATTAAAGTCCAAAATGATGTTTTCTTGTATAAGTATAATGGCGGGTTATCTACCAAAGGTAATCTGAAATTAGCTAGGGAATTAAATGATTATGGCTTGATAGGATATCTTTTTCCTCACTACCCACTTACTAAATGGTGTTTTAAAAATCTCAAACCAAAATTATTTTTTCAAAACATTGATCATTTTATTGTATTAAATATTGCAAGTGAGTTTTTTGTCTTGCTAGAAATTATCAATATTTTGCTTAAAAAAATTTATAATAATAAAATACTCAACAAAGATAATTCAATTGAGTGATTAATTAACCTTAAATGAATAAGGAAAAGAGAAAGAAGATAGATTTGTGTTTAAAAAATAAAGCATTTTTGATTGTAATTATTTCAATTCTATTTTATGCCGGAATAGTTTTTGCTTCAGATGTATCAAAAATCTCTGCGCATATTACATTTATTGATTTTAGATATTTTTTGTTAATATTTCCCCTAGTTGGAGTAAACTTTTTTTTGAGAAGCTTACGATATAAGATAATATTAGATAAGCTTAACATAAAACTTGGTATTAAGAATAGTTTCCTTTTATATTTATCTGGCATGTCAATGTTTCTTACTCCGGGTGGTGTTGGTGTTACTATCAAATCTCACATTCTTAAGAAAAAAATAGGACGAACATATTCTAGTACCACTCCAACCATAATTTATGAAAAGTGGGTAGATCTTATCTCAAATGTTATCCTGCTTGGTTTATTTTTCTTCTGGATAGATATATTAGAATCAAGAATAGTATTTGGGATTGCTCTTGGGATATCCATTGCAATGATAGTTTTATTCAGAAGTTCTAAAAGTGTGCATATGCTTAACAGATTTACAAAACGATTAGGACCACTAAAGCGATTTTCGATCAATCATCAGGAGTTTGGTGAATCAAGTAGGAAACTATTCTCAAAGTCCATTATAATTAAAACAATTTCATTGACCCTTATTGCAAAGATCTCTGTTTTGGGAATAGTGTATTTTGTTTTTGAATCAATGAACTTATCTCTTGATTTTTTCTATATTGGTCAGATTTATTTTACTTCGATGACTGCAGGTGTTCTTATGTTAATCCCTGGTGGACTTGTTGTTGTCGAAGCAACTTTTCTTGGTCTTTTAACAAAAACTGGTATGGATTTTTCAGTTGCTTCAACAACTGTAATCTTTGTTAGATTAGTAACGCTTTGGTTGGGCATAATTGTTGGATTTATTACACTAAGACTTGTTATGAAAAAAACCTTGTAAATTAAAATGGAAAGAATATTCCTAAACTTCACAAATGAATTTTCTATGTTGGATAAGTTTTAACGGAAGTTATCAAAGTAAAAGATCAAGAATAATATGAAAAGCACGAATCAAATAATCCAAAACTCAAACATCACTAAAATTATTTTCATCATCATAATAATTTCTTATATCATTTTATCTGTTACATATAGTCTTATTACTCCTACATTTGAGGGTCCTGATGAACAATTTCACTATGAGCATATAAGATCTATTTTACATGATGGTAATTTAAAAGTGGATAGTACTGAGAGAGCAATTCTCTTTTATTTGGTAAGTGCATTTTTTTTAAATTTTATTGAACATCCTGACACAACTGAAATTCCTACAAATGGACTTTTTCCTCTGGCTGACTCAAATCGATTTGTTCATTCTTCTGAGGAATTATTTCCATATTCCGGAACTGCACTAGCTGTTCATGCTCTACGATCCATCTCAATTTTGTGTGGATTAATTACAATAATTTTTATTTATAAAATTTCCAAAATCTTCTTTAATGATAATAATTGGCTATCCCTATTTGTTATAATTAATGTCGTATTAATCCCTAGATTTGTTTGGTCCACATCTATAATTAGTGATGATATTTGGTTATGGCCGTTTGTTACTATCAGTATTTTTTATCTAATGAAATATGGATATGATCAAAAAAATTATAAATTTTTACTATTGACATCAGTTTTTGCAGGAATATCCATTTTGATAAAGATAAATGGTATTGTTCTTATCCCAATAATTTTTTTAACATTATTATATTTTCATAGTAAGACTAATTCAAATAGTTTTAATTTTATTAAAAATTTCTTACTCTTTGGTATTGTATCTTTTTTTTCAGGTGGATGGTTTTTTGTATATAAAATACTCAACAAAGGTAATATTCCCATAGTGGGAAATACTTTAAATGAATTTTCACTAAATGCATTATCTAAACCTGAAAATTCTGACTTTATTCAAAGGTTTTTTGATTTTGAGATTATTCGTTGGAGATCTTTTGATTTTGCATGGTCACGATTTGGATGGAATAATGTTTTTATTGAAAAAGATTTTATTATCTTTGCAGAAATCTTAGCAATTATTTCTTTTGGTGGTTTAATTCTAATTCTATTAAAAAAAATAAAAAATAAAAATATTGTAATAAACTCTAACAATTCTTTTATTTTAATTTTTACAAGTATTTTCTTTTTACTTGGATTAGTAATTTTTTATATTACACATGGAGCTGGAGTAACTCGACATATTTTTCCAGGAATATCTGCATATGTAATTTTATTTACGTTGGGCTTTTCTATTTTTTTCTATAGAAAAAAATTAAAATTCCTGATGTTAATTCCTATAATATTTTTAATAATAGTTAATTTTCAAATAATTACTGTCATGGCTGAAGAATTTGGTCATGGTTTGGGTTTGGAAGTAAATCAAAAAAAATGTATAGCTGAATCAAGATATATTGCAATGGAAGAATTGCTAAAACTTTATTGTTCTCGTCCTGATATTGGAAAAGTTTTTCCGAATGTTCTTGATGGGGAATATTCAGAACTATTAATATGGGCATCACACAATATTGAGTACAAACATGCTGATGAATCTTTTAGAATACACTATCCATTTTATCTACTAATGAATGAATATTATCATGATGAAAAACTTAAGCAAAAATTCCCTGAAGCTAAAAATGGAGAAAATATTGAAGAACTATTAAAATGGATCATAAAAAATGAACATAATTATCCTTTACTTAAGGATCATATTCAATACTATTATAACATCTTAAAAAATTCACAATAATAATTAATCTTAAATTTAAATTAAAGATAGATACTATATTTTTTAATAATTATAATATTTTCATTTTTATAAGAAATAATGAAACTTGTAAATGTTGTGCTAGTAAATTACTAATATTTTTTTGGAACCTTGATGAATAGTGCTTTCTTAATCAAAACATGCTTATGAAAACTCTATTCATAAGTAAACTGTTGTTTGTAGTTATTAAAGTAAAATAAATATGTCCTAAATTCTATTCATTTTGAACATTGGACAAACAACTCCCTACGTATGATAAAGAATATTTTGACTCACATTGTGGAAAACCATATACACGAGAAAACTTTCTAGAAACATTTCGAAAAATTGCTCAAAATATTGTAAATGATTTGCATCCTAAATCTGTATTAGATGTAGGATGTGCAAAAGGATTTCTTGTAGAATGTTTACGTGATTTAGGTGTAGACTGTTATGGAATGGATATATCTGAATACGCTATAAGTCAAGTTCGAGATGATATCAAACAATTTGTAAAAAAAGGAACTATATTAGAACCAATTCAAAAAAAATTCGATCTTATAGTATGTCTTGAGACACTAGAACATATAGAAGAACATTTTTCAGAACAAGCAATCAAGAATTTATGTGACAATGCTAATCAAATATTATTTTCTGCAAGTCCTGATGATTTTACTGAACCCACTCATAAAAATGTACAAGGGGTTGAATATTGGAATAATCTTTTTTTAAAAAATGGATTCATTCCTGTAATAAATTATGAAGCATCTTATATTGCAGTTCATGCACATCTATATAAAAAAGAACAACCGAATCTACATTTACTTATAGATAATTATGAAAAATATCTTTATGAAGTAAAACGTCAACGACGTCATTTATATTCTGAATTAGATCAAAAAAAACAAATTACTAACCTACTTGAAGATAAACTGAGTGAAACTACAAAGAAACTAGACGATACAATAAAAACCAACACCCTACTTGAAGATAAACTGAGTGTAACTACAAACCAACTAGACCATAAAACAAAAACCTTGGAAATACTTCAAAAACAGAACACATATCTTAATGATCTTAATGCTTCTATTTCGGATAGTATAGGGTATAAGGCGTTGACAAAATTCCGCCTAGTTTGGAATAAAACTTTTCCTTCCGATACTAAAAGACGAAGAATCATGGATTCTTTTTTTTTAAAAATATCTATGAAATTAAATCAAAAACTTGTTTCTCATGAAACATCTGAAATAATTTTAAACGATTTTGATTTTAAAAAAATTAATACGTTTTCACATCATCCATTAAATCTTCAATATCAATTATGGTTACAAAATCATCAAATCACTAATTACAACAAACAAATAATTAAAAAGGAAATTACATCATTTAAAATTTCTCCCAAAATTAGTATAATTATGCCTGTTTATAATGTAGATGAAAAGTGGTTAACAGATGCTATAAAATCAGTTGAAGAGCAAATATATCCTAATTGGGAATTATGTATTACAGATGATGCATCTACTAAAAGCCATATTAAAAAAATCTTAAAGAAGTATGAGCAAAATGATAAAATCAAAATAAAATTTCTCGATAAGAATCAGGGTATTGCAGGTGCATCAAATGAATCTCTTTCTTTAGCTACTGGTGAATATATTGCATTATTAGACAATGATGATGTAATTTATCCAGACGCACTTTTTGAAATGGTGAAAAGACTAAATGAAAAACCTGATGTCGATATAATTTATTCGGATGAGGATAAAATTGATTCTGCTGGAAACAGGATTGAACCCTATTTTAAACCAGATTGGTCTCCTGATTTATTTTTGACATCTCATTATATGACTCATTTTATTATGTATAGAAAAGATATTCTTAAAAAAATTAATGGATTTCGTAGTAAATTTGATGGAAGTCAAGATTTTGATTTAGCATTACGAGCTACCGAATTAACTCAAAAAATATCACATATTCCAAAAATTTTATATGGTTGGAGAAAAGTTAAAGGGTCCGCAGCATCTTCATTAGATGCTAAACCTACAGCTAGAATTAATGGTTTAAAGGCGTTAGAAGATACTCTTAGAAGAAGAAAGATTCCTGGTTATGTCGAATATAATAAACAAACTGCATATTATAGAATTCATTACAAATTTGGAAATCCTAAAGTCAGTATAATAATTGCAACAAAAAATAATGTAGAACTTTTAAAACAATGTATTTCATCTATTGAAAAGAAAACTAAATACAAAAATTATGAAATAATAATTATTGATCATGAAAGTAGCGATCCAAAAACAATTCGTTATCTTAAATTGACATCTCATAAAGTAATTTCATTCAAAGGTCAGTTTAATTATTCTAAAATGGCAAATTTAGCAGCAAAAAAAACTATTGGTGAATATTTACTTTTTCTAAATAATGACACTGAAGTAATTAATGAAGATTGGTTAGATTCATTATTGGAATCTGCATACCCTAATCATGTTGGTATTGTGGGATGTCTCTTATTATATCCTAAAAACACCGGAATTCATTCTGGAACAATTCAACATGCTGGAGTAATTCTTGGAGTTGATGGATTAGCATGTCATGCATTTATCACAAAACCTCTTCATGTACCATATTTCAATTTACATCTAACAATAAAAAATTATAGCGCAGTAACTGGTGCGTGTATGTTAGTCAAAAGACGTATTTTTGAAGCTGTTAATGGATGGGATGAGAATATTGCAACAATATACAATGATATTGATTTTTGCTTACGTGTGAGAGATTTAGGATATTATATTGTGTATACTCCTTATGCAAAATTATACCATTATGAAACTGCTACACGAGGTAAATTGCATCCAATAAATGAAGAAAAATTAATTCGTAAAAAATGGTCTCATATAGTTAAGAAAACAGATATGTTCTATAATCCTAATTTTTCTCATGCATTTGGTACATATAGAATTTCACCGTTTTCAAATTTGTCTAGATATATGGCAATATTATTAGATGTTTATTTTGAAAGACCAGATTTACAAACACACTTTCCTGAGGTTAAAAATGGAGATTATTCAAAATTATTAAAATGGGTGCTTGAATTTGGCCTAAATACAGATCCAGCCAAACCAATTCTTAGTTTTTTTAAAGAAGAATTTGAAAATAGTGTTAATCTAACCTATGATAAAAATGGTTTATAATAATAGAAATATTTGAAAATTATAATGTCAAATTTACTATGTGAAATTTGGGAAAATAGATCATTGATAATACTACTTGCAACTAATGATATTAAATTAAGATATAGAAATTCTGTTTTAGGATTTTTATGGACATTTCTTGAACCTTTACTAATTTTATCTATTTTGTATTTGGTATTTACAAATATAATAAAAAGTCAAGTTGAAAATTATGCATTATTCCTGTTACTTAGTTTAATCCTTTGGTATCTGTTTTCACGAAGTACTACTATGGGGCTATCAAGCTTGATTGACAAATCAAACATTATTCAGAAAATTTCTATTAAGCATGAATTTATTGTTGTTAGTTCTGCAATTACTGCATTTTTGATGATGATCTTTGAATTTTCGGTTTTTGGTGCTTTTCTAATTTTATTTCAATTTTTTCCTTCTACAACTGCATTTCTTTTACCCTTATTGGTAATTGATTTATTCTTTTTATCTTTAGGTTTCTCATTAATTCTTGCTCCACTTAATGTAAAATTTAGAGATTTCAGATTTATTTGGGGGGTAGTTTTACAAGCTGGTTTCTTTGTAACTCCAATTATCTATACTTTGGATATTCTTCCTAGTAACATACAACGTATACTTGAAATAAATCCCCTAGTCCCAATTTTTACATCTGCACAAAATGCTGTTTTATATGACATACTGCCTTCAACATTTACATTATTACAAATATTTTTCACTACCATAACAATCTTTTTAATTGGATATTTTGTTTTTAAAAAATTGGATAAAAATTTGATTGAGGAATTGTAAATTGACTTTATTATCAAATTATATTTTAGATCATACATATGTTGATAGAGTAAAAAATTTTGAAGGTATACCCAAGAATAATGTAGTTTTCAGAGATTTCGGAGCTGTGTTTAATTTTGGAGGTATACTTGAAATAAATCCAATCTCAATTTCTAAAGATTATTCTATAACATGTTGGTTTGAGTGGCCACTACCTGAAACAGCATTGTATTACAACAGTCTTTGTAGTGATGGTAAAGATAATGTGCCAGTATTGGTAAGAAGAAAAGATTTTCATTTAGGGGTGTGGGATCCAGTTAATAAACAATTAAACGATTCTGGTTTTAATATGTCGTCATTAAGTGATGGTATACACTTTTTAGTTGCACGTGGAAATAACGATAAAAATATAACTGAATTTTATTTAGATGGTAAATTTGTTGGTAAATCTACTATCAAACTCAATTCCAGTATAACTCAAATTGGAAATAATGGTGAAGATAATAACTTTTTTCAACCATTTGGTTGGATATGGGATTTTAACATATTTGATGAATTAATTAACGATCACGATATTTCAAAAAAATTTAAAATAGGATCTGCAATATTAAAAGATAATTTTGATGATCCTAATACCAATACTGCTATTGAATTAAGAAATGTTAGTAAATCATTTACACTTTATCATGAAAAACCACAAACCATTTTTGACAATTTATGTTCAATATTTAATGGAAATAAAAAAGAAAAACTACATGTTTTGAAAAACATTTCATTTTCTGTTAAAAAAGGTGAAATGATTGGAATTTTAGGTTTTAACGGAAGTGGAAAAACCACTTTATTGAAAATAATTTCAAAAATATTTAATCCTTCTAGTGGAAAAATACACAATAATGGAAAATTAATACCTCTAATAGAATTAGGGATTGGTTTTAATGGAGAATTAACAGCTTATGATAATATTATTCAATATGGGGTTATTTTGGGATTTAGCAAAAAAGAAATGAAAGATAAAATTAAATCTATTATAGAATTTGCTGAATTAGAATCATTTTTGGATACAAAACTAAAACATTTTTCATCTGGAATGTATGTTAGACTTGCATTTTCAACAGCAATACAAGTAAATCCTGATATACTTATTCTTGATGAAATTTTAGCTGTAGGGGATATCAAGTTCCAACAAAAAAGTTTTGATGCTATAATGAAATTCAAAAACGATGGCAAGACAATTGTAATTGTAACACAATCTCCTGACATCGTAAGAAAGTATTGTGATACTGCATTGTGGATTCATGATGGGATATTGCAATCATATGGTGATCCAAACAAAGTTACTTTAGAATATGAGACACTTGCCTTTAAAAATAATTAAATAATTATAATTTTTTTAGAGTTATATCGTTATAGATTATTTTTTCAATATTAAAATTTGATATATTTTAATTTTATACTGATTATACTCAAAACAAATTTTCAATATTTTTAAAACTAAAAGTTTCAAGAATTTTTTCTATAATTGTGACCACAAATAGATAGTTTAAACATATTTATGATAATTTGATTTCTTATTTTTATGCCATTTACTTTCAAGAGATTATCTATACCTGAGGTAATAGTTATAGAAGCTAAAACATTTTCAGATGAACGTGGTTTTTTTATGGAAGGCTATAAAGAATCTGTATATCATACAAATGGGATAAAAACACCATTTGTCCAAGACAATTATTCACATTCAATAAAAGGTGTTATACGTGGATTACACTACCAAAAAAACCCCAAAGCACAAGCAAAATTAATGATGGCATTAAAAGGTGAAATATTTGATGTAGCTGTTGACATTCGAAAAAATTCTCCAACTTTTGGAAAATGGGTTAGTGCGATACTATCTGATAAAAACCATAATCTACTTTATGCTCCAGAGGGGTTTGCACATGGATTTTGTGTTCTAAGTGATGAGGCAGATATACTTTACAAAGTAAGCTCAGAATATTCACCAGAGCATGAGAGAGGAATTATATGGAATGATCCTGATATAATTGTAAAATGGCCTATTGATAATCCTTCTATTATATCCAAGGATCTTCAATTACCAACTTTACAAAACGCAGACAATAATTTTGAATATTAAAAAATTCTTGATAGACTAAAATATTCATATGCAATTGTAAAAATATTGAAAATTTTAACATCTGGTAGTATGGGGTTGCTAGGACGGCAACTCAAACAAATTGATCCTTCAATAATCTCAACAACACGAAAAGAATTAGATGTTGCAAATCGAACTAGTGTATTAGAACAAATCAAACTACATAAACCTGATGTTTTTTTACATTTAGCTGCATTTACAGATAATAGAAAACTGGAAAATGATCCAAAAAAAGCAATAATGGATAATATTATTGGAACATCTAATGTTACAATTTCCTGTTTAGAAACAAAAGTGAGACTGGTTTACATTTCAACTGATTATGTTTACTCTGGTAAAAAAGGGATGTATAACGAAGATGATGAACTCTTGCCTGTAAACAAATATGCATGGTCAAAACTAGGTGGCGAATGTGCTGTTAGACAATATGATAATTCACTAATAATAAGAACAAGTATAGGTCCTTCTTCATTTCCTTATGATAAAGCATTTGTTGACATGTGGACATCTAAAGATACAGTTGGTGTGATAGCTCCTATGATCTTATTGGCTGCTAAGAGCAATATTACTGGAATTTTAAACATTGGAACTAAACGAAAAAATATGTTTAATTATGCTAGCAATCTAAACAAACAAGTTAAAAAAGCAATTAGAAACGAGTTTGGAAATAATATTGACTTTGATACCTCTCTTGATCTTTCAAAATATAACTCTCTATATGGAACCAATAATTAATTAAGTTCTTTTTATCTAAATATTTCAACACTTTTTATGAACTTTAATAAAGTCTCATTAATTCACAACCATATTCATGACTAGAACAAATTTTAATATTGTTTTATCTTGTAGGAGCTGTCGAGGGAAAAATCTTCTACCTTACTTGGATCTTGGTATCACTCCACTTGCAAATGGTTTAGTGAAACCTGAGAATATCAGCAAAAATGAACCTGTATTTCCTCTTATTGTCTGCTATTGTAAAGACTGTTCACTTTCACAACTTAGTGTAGTGGTAAATCCTAAAGTATTATTTCATGATTATTTTTACATGTCATCTATCTCAAATACATTCAAGGTTCATTGTAATTCTATTGCAATTAATCTAATTAAAACTCTGCAATTAAATGAAAATGATCTAGTTGTAGATATAGCAAGCAATGATGGTTGTCTCTTACAAGAATTCAAAAAGATGAAAATTAAAACCCTCGGAATAGAGCCAGCTGTAAATCTAGCAACTCTTGCAAATTCTAATGGTATTCAAACACTGAATGATTTTTGGAATGATGAATCTGCTAAAAAAATTGTACATGAATATGGTGGTGCAAAAGTTATTACTGCATTTAATGTATTTGCACATGTTGATGATGTTCATAGATTTGTTCAAAATGTCATGACAGCTTTAAATGATGATGGAATGTTTATCATTCAGGTACCATATCTTATTGATTTTTTGGAAAAACATGAATTTGATACTGTGTATCATGAACACTTGTCCTATTTTCTTGTAAAGCCTTTACAACACATACTAGAACAAAATGGAATGAAGATAATTAATGTAAAAAAGTACCCCATTCATGGTGGTACTATCGAAGTTAGATCTATGAAAAATACGGGAAAAACCAGAAATATAAAATCAAATATTGATGATTATATAATTGTTGAAAAGAATCTTGGATACTATGATGAAAAATCTTACTTAAATTTTGCAAAAGAAGTTCAAGATATCAAAAAAAATCTTAATCATCTAATTTCTGATTTAAAAAAACAAGGAAAAAAAATTGCCGGATTTGCAGCATCAGCAAAGGGAAATACACTATTAAATTATTGCGATATTGATTCTAATTCTATCAAGTATATCGTTGATCAAACGCCTACTAAGCAAGGACTTGTTACACCTAAAAGTCATATCCCAATAGTCCCTATCACAAATCTTGAAAGCGACCCCCCTGATTATCTCTTAATACTTGCATGGAATTTTGTTGATGAGATAATGGAAAAAACAAGGGATTTCAAATCAAATGGAGGGAAATACATAATTCCAATTCCAAAAATACAGATAGTGTAAATTCAAATACTGCAAAAACACATACTTTTATGTAAACAAAAATTTTCCATCTTAGTATATGAAATTACTTGTATGTGGTGGTGCTGGTTTTATTGGAAGTGCATTTATCAGGAATTATCTACAAAATAATACTGATTCTAAAATTATAAATCTTGATGTCTTAACTATTGGTTCAAATCTTGAAAACCTAAAAGATATAGAAAATAATCCAAACTACAATTTTCTTAAAGATGATATTAAAAATGAATCTGTAATCAATAATCTGGTTAAAGATGTAGATATAGTAGTAAATTTTGCAGCAGAATCGCATGTTGATAGAAGTATTGCAAATCCAAAACCATTCATTGAAACAAACATTCTTGGAACATATTCTATATTGGAAGCAATAAGACTGCATGACAAACAGTTTATTCATGTCTCAACTGATGAAATTTATGGCGATGCACATGGTAAAGAATCTTTTAATGAAGATTCCCAAATTAACCCTAGTAATCCATATGCAGCTACAAAAGCAGCAGCAGATAATCTAGTGGCATCATACCACAGAACATATGGGATAAACTGTATTACAACACGATGTACTAACAATTTTGGTGCAAATCAATTCCCAGAAAAACTAATCCCCAAAACCATTATTAGATTACTAAAGAATCTCAAAGTTCCACTCTATGGAGATGGTTCACAGATTCGAAGCTGGATATACGTCTATGATCATGTGCAGGCAATCGAATCACTAATTTCAAAAGGAAAACCTGGTCAAGTATATAACATTACAGCTTATGAGGAAATCACAAACAAAATCATAGTGGAGAAGATATTGGATATCCTGGGACAATCATATGATATGATAGAATATGTAGGGGATAGGCCAGGACATGACAAACGTTATTCCATTGACTGTTCTAAAATTGAAAATCAAACAGGGTGGAAGCCAAAATATGATCTTGATTATGCTTTAAAACAAACTGTAAATTGGTATTTAGAAAATCCTTCTTGGTGGGAACCTTTAGTAAATGAAAATACATTACATCCACAACCATGGACTCTCTCCTGGAAATGAAAATACTTGTAACTGGTTCAGCTGGACTATTGAAATCTCAAATAGTAAAAGATCTTTCTAAACAAAATATTGAGGCGTGTTCCTGCTATTCTTAATCAAAACCACAACATGTAATTACAACACATCTTGATTTGACTAACCTATTTGAGAGACTTAATTTGGATAAAAAATTCTTACTCCTAGCAAGTATGTCTGATATGAACTGGAAGGCAAAAAGATTCCTCCCTTGATGTCTCACTAGTAACTGAATTATTCTATGAAAAACCGCAGACAATTCAACAAGCCTAGAATTCTTTTTTCAAAGATTGTGATCGGTTTTATATTACTCTAATTAGAGATTCCATAAATTGAAAGGAATTATTTTACATGGCGGTCATGGAACTAGATTACGACCACTTACCCATACAGGACCAAAGCAATTACTTCCAATTGCTAACAAACCCATGTCACAATATGCTCTTGAAGATCTAAAAAAAGCAGGAGTTACTGAAATTGGAATTATTATTGGTGATGTGTATCCTGAAAAAGTAAAAGAATACTATGGTAATGGCACAGAGTTTGGAGTAAAAATTTCTTATATCTATCAAGATACACCTAAAGGAATCTCACATGCAATAAGACTATGCAAGGACTTTATCGGAAATGATAGATTCATTGTATATCTAGGAGATAATGTATTAAGAAAAGATCTTACAGATTACACAAAAAAATTCCAAGCTTCTGATTCGGATGCAATGATTTTACTATGTGAGGTAGATGATCCAAAAAGATTTGGCATTGCAGAATTAGACAAAGAAAACTCTGGCAAGATAAAAAAAATAATGGAAAAACCAAAAGATCCACCATCAAATCTAGCAGTAATTGGAATTTACTTTCTTAGTCCTAAAATATTTGATGTAATTGATAATCTAAAGCCTTCATGGCGTGGAGAGCTAGAAATTACTGATGCACTTGATATGCTTATGAATCAGGGTAACAAGATAGAATATGATACAGTGACTGGGTGGTGGAAAGATACAGGGACACCTGAGGATATCATTCATGCAAACAAACTAGTTCTTGATTCCATAGGGACTGAAAATCAGTTTCTAATTGATAATGACTCTAAAATCAAAGAGAATGTTGTAATTGGAAAAGGTACTGAGATATCCCGAGACTCTTTTGTGACTGGACCTGTAATTATTGGAAAAAACTGCAAGATTGGCCCTGCAGTTCGAATTGGACCATATGTGAGCATTGGTGATAACTGCACTTTAAAAAACTGTAATGTTGAAAACTCTATCATAATGAATGATTGTATAATTGATTCCAAAGTAGATTTGACATCAAGTATTATTGCACATGGTTCTGAAATTGAGGATAATGACTCGCCAAAGAAACACGAGTTTTTGTTAGGTGAGCGCTCTCATCTGAAACTTTGAATTTTGAAAATCAATTTATTAAAATCAATGTTGTAATATTTTAAAATTAATTTTTATAATTTTTGAATAATCTTTTTTGATATTGTATTTTTTTCAAAACTTGATCCGATAATCGTTGTATGATTTTTTTCATACAGTTTTTTTATTACAAAGATCATCTTTATAATATACGCAATTATGAATTTATGCAGGTATGGTTGGTAGTAAACGTAAGTTTGGTATTATCGGAATTTCATTATTGTCTATTTTATTAGTTAGCAGTACAACATTTTCCTCAGAAAATGCATTTGCATCTCATGTTAATCCTGTTATTACAACTGTAGGTTCAGTTACGGGAGTCAAGGCTACAGAATTTACACTTGGAGATGCTGGTGGAATTTTTGTTTCCTGTGATGTACCAAATACAGTAGCTGGAAATGTCCCACCAAGTCTTGATACTCCTAGATTACAAATATTCAGTGACTCTCCTAGAGTATTACTTGCCTCACAATCATTTGAAATAACTAGTGGTCCAAGTGTATTATCTCACACTTTTGATATTTCTGATACATCTACTTTTACTGCACAAAAATATTTGGCAGGATGTGTTTGGCAAGACGGTGTAGATTCAGGTGGAGATCCATCTCATAATACTTCTGTTAGCCATTTCTTTGATATTGTACCTGTAGTAGTGTCTAATACCCCTCCTACATTATCTCTAAAACCAGCTGATATTACAGTAGAACCAGATGCAGTTCCAACTGCTCCAGTAATCACTGCAACTGATGCCGAAGATGATCCTGATCCAACAGTAAACTTTTCAGAGGTAGTAACTTTAGGCACTCTCTTATCTGGAACATATACTCTAGAGAGAACATGGGATGTTACTGATTCAGGAGGTCTTAGTGATTCTCACACTCAAACAATTACAGTAATTGATACAATTCCACCTGTACTATCTGCAACTCCAGCTGATGTAACAGTAGAACCAGATGCAGTTCCAACTGCTCCAGTAATTACTGCAACTGATAACAATCCAGAAGATGCAACTCCGGCAGTAACACTTGATGAAGTTAGAACTGGCGCTGCATTTGGCCAAGGCGATTATACACTAACTAGAACATGGAGTACAACTGACGCATCAGGAAACCCTACATCTCACACTCAAACAATTACAGTAATTGATACAATTCCACCTGTACTATCTGCAACTCCAGCTGATGTAACAGTAGAACCAGATGCAGTTCCAACTGCTCCAGTAATTACTGCAACTGATAACAATCCAGAAGATGCAACTCCGGCAGTAACACTTGATGAAGTTAGAACTGGCGCTGCATTTGGCCAAGGCGATTATACACTAACTAGAACATGGAGTACAACTGACGCATCAGGAAACCCTACATCTCACACTCAAACAATTACAGTAATTGATACAATTCCACCTGTACTATCTGCAACTCCAGCTGATGTAACAGTAGAACCAGATGCAGTTCCAACTGCTCCAGTAATTACTGCAACTGATAACAATCCAGAAGATGCAACTCCGGCAGTAACACTTGATGAAGTTAGAACTGGCGCTGCATTTGGCCAAGGCGATTATACACTAACTAGAACATGGAGTACAACTGACGCATCAGGAAACCCTACATCTCACACTCAAACAATTACAGTAATTGATACAATTCCACCAGTAATTACAATTAATGCAGATCCAAATGATCCATATGAGGCAGGAACGCCATATACTGATGCAGGAGCAACTGCAACTGATAACAATCCAGAAGCTCCTCCTTCATTATCTGATGATTCATCCCTAATTGTTACTGAAGATCCTGCTACACTTACTGTAACATACACTGCAACTGATCCAAGTGGTAACACTTCAACTGAAACAAGAACTGTCACGGTTAGAGATACCACACCACCTGTACTCACATTTACAATCGTTGGTGCTGATAGAGTAGAAGCAGATGAAACCCAACAAGGAGACTTCCTGTTTAGTGCAACTGCAACTGATTCCCCAAGAACAACATTGCCTAATGTAACATGTGTTGATGAAGATGCAGTTACCCATGTCAATGCACTTGGTGGACAATCAAACGTAGCAGTTACATTTGGCTTGGGAATTACAACGATTACATGTACTGCTGATGATGGCAGTAATGTGACTCCAGAGGATCCAACAGAACCTGCTGATGTTGATACTGATACTGCTGATAATGACTTTATAGTATCTGAGATCTTCTTTGATACTTTGGTTAACACTACACCATTGTGGGATGAAGAAATCACAACCACTGGAACTGTTTATGGATTCCTAGATGGAGAGCAAATTAGAGTAACTTATGGTGATGATGGACCAACAGAATTTGCAATTCCTGCAGGCTCTGATCCTGATGCAGGATATCTGTGGAGCTCAACCCATTCCTTTACTAGTGGAACATCTGCAACTGACCAAACTATATCTGTAGAATTGTTTAGCAATCCGACATTTGCTACAACTGATTCCCAAATTGCCAGTATACAAAAACATCCTGTAGAATTCCAAGGTGTAAATGATCAACTAGATATCTTTTGGGCTGATCCTGTAACAAAGTCTGGAACGCTGTTTGATACATTTGCACAAACTGGTGTAGCATTGACTTCTACTGTAAACATTGACGGTGATGCAATTGATACTGATAATGATGGAGTGCATGACTTACCATTGACTGCTGATACTGATGAAAATGGTGTATTTACTGTAACTGGTATTTCTCCAGTAATTGCTGCAGGACTAAGTATGACTACAAGTTTTGCAACAAACCAGTTCTATGAGGCAGCCCCTATTGATGATGTTGACACATTTGAGAATCTTAAACACCCAACTGCATTCCAGAATGTTTCATTAATGCCAAATAATCAACCATGGGGAGCATCGGCAACAAAATCTGGCACGTTACTTGATACTCATATTGGTACTGGTGTTCCAAACGCATTAGTCGAGATAAGCGGTGATGGTATGGGATCCTTTGAATTTGATTTCACAACTAATACTGATGGAACATTCACAGAATCAGGAAATACTATTACAAAAACTGTTACTGCACCTGACACTGTTCCAATAATACTATCCTACTCCGGTGATGATCTCTATGAGCCTGCACCTGATGATGTAGATAATTACAGTACTTTGATCCATCCTACAACTCTTTCATTACTTGATGTCAAGTCTGTTACTGCTGGTACTACTGTAACTGTTATTGGATCTTTAATTGATAATGTAAATGGTGAAACTGTAGAAAGGAAACCAATTACATTTGATGTAGTACAAGGAGAGCCATTCACAATTGATCCGACTGAAACTAGCGGTCCTATCTTGATTGCATCTAAAGAGAAATTATTAGTTGACAGTGGAATTTTACGTTTGAAACAAGATGATTCTATATTGTTTAAATCTCCAAAAGAAATAGTTTCTTTGACACTTGAACCTATGGGTAATGATGAATGTAAACTACGAATAGTTGATTCTAATGAACGCTCCATTCCTCTAAGAGTATTAAATGAAGGAGCTGAAAGACAGAAAATTCCAATTATTAATCCAGATGGAATAAAACGTATTGCAGTTGAAGAATCTACTGATTCATGTTTAATCTCAGAAATTGAACAAAAAAATCGAGAAGATATTCGAACATCTAGTGCAAAATTCTTAGTTGATGGTGAATTTGATTCTTTGAAATTTGTCACCAACTTTGATTCCACTGGAATAACACCAATTGACGAATCTGATAAAGAATTGCCATTCAAAGTAACTGCTTCTTTTGCAGGGGATGATGATTATGGTCCATCTAACATAGTTTCAAATCCATTTGATACAACATTCCAGCCTGAATCAATTACAGCTGGTGCATCAGGCGTATCTAACCCTGCTGCAATCTTGCCTGACATTGGAGTTGGAATCATTCCTTTCTCATGTAAAGATGGAGATACAGATGGTGATGCAATTTGCCAAGAATGGGAAGCAGACTATACTGGAACTGCACAAACAACTGCAGGTATTCCATTTACTGTGGGAACTCAAGAATTTTTCTTGCCACTTCCAGGAACAACTGTTGCAAATAAAGATTTGATAGTTGAGATTGATGCAATGGTGGATCCTGTTAGCGGATTCTCTCATGCACCAAGTGCACAAGTATTAACTAATGTTAAAAATGCATTTTCAAATATCCCTGCACCAAATACAGTTAATTTGATTCAAACAGTTGATGATTCTCTTCCTCATCAAGATACACTTCAACTTTGGAGTGGATTTAATGAGATAAAATCTGAATTCTTTGGTTCATCTGATCAGAGACTCTCTTTTGATGCTTCAGGATTGACTACAAATATTGGTTCTCAGAAACTATTACTCTCATTTGAAGATGTACTTACAGATGGTACTAATAATAATAATAATGGAAATCTAAATACTGGTGGAAGCGCAATTTACATTTCAGGTCCAGATGGAAAAGCCTTTGACTTTAACGGTTCGACACACATTGTAACTGCTGATGATCCATTTGACTTTGCAGATAATCATCCATTTACTTTGTCTATGTGGTATAAGACCAGTGTAACTGGTGAAGATGATCTACTAATAGGTAAGCTTGATTCTTCTGGTAATGGTTATCAATTATTTTTATCAAGTACTACTGATCAACTTAGACTAAGATTAGGTAGTTCTTCTTCATTTGCTCTTGTTGATACATCCTTTGTAGATCCTATTACAAGCTTGCGAAACAATGAATGGACTCATGTAGCCATTACTTATGATGGCTCTGGTTCTGCATCTGGAGTTAATTTCTATATAGATGGTACGATAGCACCAACTAAAATTATTTCCAATAAGCCAATTGGTAACACTGCCAATAATGAAGCACTTGTTATTGGAAATCAAAGATCCAACACTAGTTTCTACTTTACAGGACAGATGGATGATGTTAGAGTTTATGATTATGAACTTGTTACTGGACAAGTTACAGGCATATTTGATTCCTTTGTTTCAGGCGCTTTATCTAATTACCAATTTGAAGGTGATCTTGATGATATTGTTGGAGTAAACGATGGTACTGTTAATACTGGGATTCCTGCATTTGATTCTAATGGAAAAATAGGACAAGCCTTTGACTTTAACGGTTCGACACACATTGTAACTGCTGATGATCCATTTGACTTTGCAGATAATCATCCATTTACTTTGTCTATGTGGTATAAGACCAGTGTAACTGGTCAAAATGATCTACTAATAGGTAAGATTGATTCTTCTGGTAATGGTTATCAATTATTTTTAAAATCAGATAACCAATTACGATTTAGATTAGGGAGTGGAAGCTCTTTTGCTATTTTGGATACAGTAGGTGTTATTTTACGAGATAATCAATTCCATCATGTAGCCATTACTTATGATGGCTCTGGTTCTGCATCTGGAGTTAATTTCTATATAGATGGTACGATAGCACCAACTAAAATTATTTCCAATAAGCCAATTGGTAACACTGCCAATAATGAAGCACTTGTTATTGGAAATCAAAGATCCAACACTAGTTTCTACTTTACAGGACAGATGGATGATATTAGAGTTTACGACTTTGAATTAACTGAAGATCAAGTAGATAACATAGTTAGTGTAAATACTGATTTACAATCTATGTTAGAGATTTCAGGAATTAACTTGACTACTCCAAATACTCTTACACCTGACACTGGAGGTGCAACTGAGGCAATTATTAGTATGAAATTCGATGTTACACATGCTACTGACTCTGCTTTAAACGGTGATATCAATGCAAATCTTTCACTTGATAGCACAAACTTTGAACTAAATCAAAATGATGCTACAGTATCTACCATTAAACACCCAATTAACAATAACCAAAATATTCTTGCAGTATCATCTCCAGTAATAACTAGTACAGCAAAAACATCAGCTGACGTTGGTACTATCAAAGTACCATTAACATCAGATAGTCTAATTAATACAGTAACACTTAGAGATGATCCTACTGTAACTAGCACACTACTTAATGCAAAAGCACAAGCATACCGCTATGTTGTATTTGCACACAGTATTGGCGGCTCTTCAGGCCAAGCAGAACTATTAGGTAATGATGCAATTATATCATTGGGTGAAGGATTTGCAGAAACTGATCCAACACATGCAGGAACTGAAGGTAGTGTATCTGAGCTTTCAGGAACCTACATGCATGAACTAGGACACCTACTAAATATGCAACACGGAGGTCCTGCATTCTTGATCGATGATCCTGAAACTAGTCTGGTATCAACTGTTTTCAACTGTGTGCCAATCCAGAAAAGTATCATGTCCTATACTGGTCAACTTCCAGGATTCCTTGGAAGTGATTGGTCTTTGGCATTTAATGAAAATGCTGGTACATTATCTGAGAATGGCTTGACTGAAAGTAATGGCGTAACAATTCCAGGTTCACCATTAATTGTTTGGGGAACTCCTACCTCTTCATTTGGTAATTTCTTGACTGGAATTGCTGATGGAAATCCTCTTGATTGGAATGGCGATCTAGATACACTTGATTCAGGTAATTATGATCTAAATGACTTGGGTATTGCTGGATGCCAATCAAGTCCAGGACAAAGTTATGAGACATTTAATGAGCCTGACAACTTTAACTTTAACTTTAAAGATACTGCATCAGGACAATTTGATGGATTCAAACCTGTACTAATTGGAGAAAACACAGGTGCAATGAACAAGATCTTAAAGTTATCTAGCTCTGACTTTACCATTAATCCTCCACTGGAAATTGACGGAACTGAATATGTAAAGGCAGGACGTACTATTCCATTGAAATTCCAGATGTTTGAAAAGGCAGCTGAGGGTGAAACACCTGTAGAAATTACTGATGCTAGAGTAAAGGCAGTTGAGGTAAGAGATGTTAATGGTACTCCAGAATTTACAACAATTGGTTATTTCCCATTTGTTGATACACAATACCACTTGAACTGGGATACGGTAAGAGATTACTCACAGGAAACAATAGGTGTACAGTATGTAGTTGAGATATTGATTCAAGAGGGACCAGATGGAATAATCGATGATCCATTCACTCCAGTTTTAGAATCAACTGATGATATATTTGAAGAAAGAGTACTAATCATTCCAATTTCTATTAATCCAACACCTCATCAAGTAGCAGGAGTGGGAGTTACAGTACTGGTGGAGTTCAAATAAGGAGAATGATATGAAAAATAAAACATTAAACAAAACTGAAATAGTTGGATTGTTTGGAATTTTATTACTTGGTTTAGTTGCACCTGCATTGCCTATTGCAACAGCAGCTGAAACCACAATTTGTGATTCATTAATTGAAGAAGGCACATTTGAAAAGATCGAAGTCCCAATTAATGCAACATGCAACATGTACTCTTCTAGTGGTTCGATAACAATTGATGGTGATGTTGTAGTAGAAGAAGGAGGTACACTTCACATGGTAGCATATGGAGAATCCTTTACAGTTGGTGGAAACATCAAAGCAGATGATGCTGATAAAGTCACACTAAATGGAATAGCAGTAAATGGAAACATTCAGATTAAAAATGCAGAATCTGGAGTTACAATATCCTCAGTTACAGTCCAAGGAAATCTCCAACTTGATAAAAACGAACATCACTATAGTGTAGTTAATAGCATTATTGATGGAAATCTTCAGATAGATAGGAACACCAGTATTTATGAATCTGGGTTATACAACAATTTTGCTGGAAACACTGTAGGCGGCAATTTGGATTGTAAAGATAATCAACCAGCACCTGTTAATGCAGTATTTGGACCTAACACAGTAAATGGAAACAAGAAAGGCCAATGTGCTAATTTCTAATAATGCCATATCCTGTTATCAATTATTATAATAATTTAGCTGATCTCTTAATTACTTTTAATATGAGATTAACATAATCATAAAAGTGAGAAAATGAATTACATAAAATACTCTGTATTCTTTTCAATTCTGGCTCTAACATTGCTTATTACACCTGCTTATGCAGGAGAAATTACAAAATCTATATCAAATGGAGCTACTGAAAACTTTAGGGATATTACAAATCTAGAACAAACTCCTGATCCTACATTATCCCTTGACAAATCAGTTTATCGTCTTGGCGAAACTGTCATTATAACACTTAATGATACTAATGCAGATCTTGACATAAGTGCAATTGATTTTGCTACTGCAACAGTAAGTGGAAGCTCTCTGACTCTAACTGAGACAGGTGGAAATACTGGAATCTTCACTGGAAGTTTTGTCGCAGGTAATACTATCTCGATTGATTATACACCTGATCCTAAAGGAGCTGCAAGAGCAGAAATTAATTTTCCATTAAGTTCTAGCGGCAATGTTATTTTGGGTGATTTGTCATTTGATCAAACAGAAATTACAAACCTTGGAATAAAACCTGTAATTGGAGCAATTAATGTAACCCTTACAAATGGTGCATCATTTAGTAGCGTTCCAACTGTAAAGTTATCCTTTGCAAATGCTAATCTTACAGGTGGAATTGATGTTTTAGATTTAGAAATGTGGCACAAAGCAGCAGGACAAAACTGGGAAAAGATTACTGACTCATGTAATACTAGAATTGCACTTTTACTTGCATGCACATTCTTTGATAATTCTGCAAAAACAATTACTAGTGATCCTTCTGGTGGAGGATTTTCAGGTACTGATGGTCAAGGTGCTTATGTTTTAGCTATTAACACTGGAATTCCAGGTGGTGGAGGTGGAGGACTTGTAAGTCCTGGGCTTGTAGTTAATGCACTTGCAGGCATTGGCAGCGTTCTTGGCGGTGGCGGAAGTGGAGGTTCTGCTCCTGTTACATCACTTGACAATATTATAACTAGTTCTGTGATTAGTATCCCCGCTGAAATCGAACATATGGTACTAAATCATGACTCCTCAATACCAATACTTTCAATGGATCCTAATTCCTTTGAGGACTTTGATTTTCCACTTGTAATTGATGATAAAGGATATGTGCTTGGCGGATTTACAAACACATTGCAGACTCATACCCTTAAAACAAATACTCCAGTAACAATGAAATTCACTGTTTATGAAGCCCAAAAGATACAGCACTTTTCACTATACACAAATCTTAGAGGAATCAGCGATTCTATTCCTGAAAGTGATACCCAAATACTATACAATGATGGCAAACCACTTCAAATCAAAGATCCAAACGGATTTTTTGCAAACGCTACAGTCACAATTCTTGAAAAAGATGACTCACCAGTAAAACAAGTCGTATTAGAGTTAACTTTTGCAAAGGAAATGGATACCACTCATATAATTACTAGAACCTGGGATCCAAACCTCTTTTCTCGTGATACTCATATCTTAAATGCAATTCAAGTAGAGTCATCAGAACCAAAATTCAATCCTCTTCCAGAGACACAAGAAGAAGTTCAAATTCAGGAATTTAAACTAGAAAAAATTCCAAAATGGATTAAAAACAATGCAGAGTGGTGGGTTGATAATGAAATTGATGATGAGTCATTTATCAAAGGAATAGAGTATCTGATTAACAAAGGCATGATTTATGTTCCAAATGAAATTACGGCAACATCATCTGTGTCTGAAATCCCAGACTGGATTAGAAACAATGCCGGGTGGTGGGCAGATGATCATATATCTGATGATGACTTTGTAAATGCCATGCAATGGCTTGTAGTTAATGGAGTGATTAGAATTGACTAGCGTAAAAAACCTCTTTGTAATGTTTACAATTGCAATTTTAGCTTTGGGTGCTATGGTCATTGGTGAATCATTTGCCACACATTTCTCTGAGGACACAAAGTGGCAGCTAGTTTACGTAACTGATACTCCAGTATGCAGCAATTATGATTACCAGTCTACAGTAAAGTTTGATGAAATTACAGAAAAATACTTTGGACTATATCAATTTGAGAATACAAAGTATAATCCGCTATGTGTTAATCACAATCAATATGATACAATGTATGAGATACCCGAAGATCTTGATTTGCTGGTACTAGTATATTCAAAGAATCTTGGCCAAGTGGAATTGCATTCAGAAAAGATGGGCGGCCTATTCATGCATGCAGGAGAAGACAAAAAATTCAACAATGCAATAATTATCTGTGACTGCCCTAACTTTTACTACTCAGATCCTGTGTGGATTCTAACACACGAGCTTTCTCACTTTGTTTTGTATTTTCTCGAGTTTGACATTCATGTGATTGAAGACCTAGTTCATCAGTATGATGACAAGTATGATCAATGCAGAAAAAATTATGATGACTCCTGTGAATCTGTTTTTACAAAACTCTCAGTGGAGCAGATGGCATATTCGTTTTCTGTAATGCCACCATATCAGGATGCAATTGGAATTAGTCAAATTAAGAGCAATAATGTAGAGATATCAAAGACTCTCTCAGAACTAGGCAAAGTAATTACAAAGTGGTGGACTGCAGGAAAGATCTCAGAAGGAGATTACTCTAACGCTGTAGGGTTGTTGGCAATTGAGAATCAAGAGATGAAACAGGAAAAATACAATGTATTATTCAAGGATGGACCAGTTTCTGCTGATGTTGTAACATGGGAGGATGTTCTCTTAGCAGATGGTTCAGATGAAAACAAAATAGATGTGATGGAAAAAGTCAAAGAAAAAATGAAGATTGACAAGCAAGAATTTCAGAAAACTGATTTTTCTGGACTTCCATACTGGTTTAAAAATACAGCAAAATATTGGGCAGATGATAAAATATCTGATGAAGAGTTTGTCAGGAGCGTAAAGTACCTAAAGGATGCAGGAATAATCCGTCAACATCATCTTGATGAGTAATATGCTTGTACGATTTGATTAAATTCTTACTTATACCAATAGAAATCTTGAAAAGCATTTAAGATAATAATAATATGAATGCAAAAGTACGATTCTCTCTCTGATTCCAAAAAACTTGAGCGCATTACAAAGGAGGCAGAGATTCTATCATTAATGGAAGAATCACACAAAACAAAGGAATGGATCAAAAGACAGATAAAGAAAAAATCACTTAAAATTCCAATTAAATTATCAATGAATACATTTCAAATACTAAACTCTTGTCCTGATGACTTTCTAAACCACCTACTTGATTCCCTAAAGGGCCGTGATATTGATGATATTGGCGATATCAATGCTTTTACAAGAACATTCTTTTGGTTTTTCACAGATATTGTTGCAGGTTCCAATCCAACCATTCCCACAAAGGAGCAGGCAAGAAAGGTAGTTGTTTTAAATGAACTAATCCAGAGAACTGAAATATTTCAAAACAGAGATCCAAACTCTACTGTAATATTGCCAACAGGGGATGGAATGGCAATTGGTTTCTCTGATAGTCCAGAGTATCCATTACGACTATCAATACAATTACACAAAATTCTAAATGAATACAACAAGACCAAGAAAAGAAAAGATGACAAGGTATTGCTTCGAATAGGAATTGACATCGGACCAGTGTATATTATCAAAGACCTTAATGGTCAGGATAATGTCTGGGGTCCTGGAATTATTCTTACAAGACGTGTAATGGATTTGGCCGGTGATCAAAACATTTTCTGCTCATCAAGATTTGCCGAAGATGTTCGTGTACTATCTCCTGAATACAAAGAGATCATGCATCCAATAGGGGATTACTCCATAAAGCACGGTGAGCAGCTTAACATCTACAATATTTATGGTGAAGGATTTGGAGAAAAAATTACTCCAAGAAAGAAAAAGATCACTCAAAAAACAGAGACATTTGAGCAGACTCTTAAATCCAAAACAGCCTTTTTGTTTAACACTATTGATATCAATCTTGATGTGCTAGAACCAAAAACAATGCTGACACATCATTTGTGGAGATGGAATCTTGTAAACATTTCAGATTCGCCAAAAGATGAGATCTTTTACTATCTTGATGGGGATTCGCCAAAGGACTTTCCAGATATGAATGTGCGAGTATATGATGAGGAAGGAGTGGAGGCAGACATTCTTAGTCTTACTGAAAACAAGCCAACACACAAAGAGTTTAGCGTAAAGCTGAAAAAGCCAATCAAGCCAAGACAAAGAAAAAGATATGTGACAATAGAGTATGACTGGGAAGAGCCAGAACGTACATTCTTTTACAAAATACCTACTGATTGCAAAGATTTCACATACAAGTTTAACATCCCAAATGGAACTGAAATCAAAAACAGGGTCTTAAAGGTAGATACTGAGCTAGGATACAAATGGAATGCTGATCCACCTGCTACTATCAAGTACATGAAAGACTCAACTCAGATTACATGGCAAGGAAAAAATCTCAAAGCCTTTGATGCTTACAAATTTGATTGGTGATCTCTTAATTTACTATTTCTTAAAAAATTTTTTGGTTAATTTGTAAACATATTATTTTGATAACAAAAAGTATGAATATAATGTTATTTTCTTAAATTCATTGGAATCTGATTTATTTTCTGAACATGCATTAGAATTTTGGGTAGGAGTTGCTCACTGGTTAACTGGGGTTGGAACTATAGTTCTTGCAATTGCCTTGTTTAGAACATTCAAACATCTTGAGGCCTCAACTAGGATGAGTAAGATTGAAACTGAATATAGGCTAAGACCTTGGATTGGACCGACGTCAGGAATCCAAAGAATGGAATCATCCATTAATGGACAGATTCAATTCTCAATTACAATTAAAAACTTTGGAGATCTTCCAGCATCTCATGTTAAAGCTAAATCACTAGTATCATTAAAACCACTTTCAAAAGATTCTCTAAAAGAATCACTGTCTGAATTTAATCTTGGACCTATTTTACCTCACATGGAAAAAAGCTATTGGTTTTTTATCGAACCTGAAATGTGGGAGAAAATTTCTAATGGTTCTGACTCGCTTTATGTTGCACTATATTTTGAATACCCATCATTGACAGGATCAAATGGCTATGGCAGTATTAGTGATTATAACAAAAATAATCAAACTTTTGTGCATAAAGAAATGTGGCTTGATTATCCACAGCCAACATTAGATTAATTATTGTAAGAATCTTTTTTTGCTATGATAATTCGTAGCTAGAAGACTCAGAACAAGTTCTTCAAAATAACTTTGGATATATTGCCCATTTTTAGTCATCATGATTCTGGCCAATTCCCATCACACAACTTACACAATCCTCTATAGCCATTGTATTTACTATCCCAATATCTCATTGCTGAGGATTTGTCGCAGCTATAGCAAACTATGAAATGCTGTTTCATGATAATAATTGGCAATTTTGATATATAATGTTCTGTTAACAAAAATGTCAGGATATTAGCTTTGCAGCTAACTATCACTTATGTGCTAAATTACCTATTGTATATCGATGATGTTGAGGCAAGATACTGGTGATTTAGAGATTAGTCCTACAAACAATATGATATCATTTGATGGTATATCTGAGAACTACTGCATTGGTGTTGTTGATGTGGTAAACTCAACCCAAAAAATAGCAAGGTTGTCCAAGGAGCAGGCATGCTCATTTTATTCAGTTTTTCTAAATACTGTAGGATACATTATTGAAAATAATGGGGGAAAAGTTGTTAAAAATACTGGAGATGGAATTTTATTTTATTTTCCAAACATAGCAATAACTGGTGATCTTCCTCTAAAATGTGGCACAAAAATTTTGGAGGCCACTGAAATGATAAATAACATCCTAAAGAAGAAGAAAATTCCCGCAATGCACTATAGGGTAAGCCTAGATTATGGTCCTGTAATGATTGCAAAATATGCAACGTCTTCATGTAAGGATGTTTTTGGTTCAACAGTAAATTTGTGCGCAAAGATTAATCATCTTGCAAAACCAGATCAACTAGTAATAGGTGCTGACCTGTATCAAATCATCAAAAAATCAACTAGCTTTAACTTTGATAAAGTAGCTGAATTTCAGTCTGCACTAAAACATGACTATACTGTTTATTCTGCCAAATAACCATTGAAAATTCTTTAGTATTACTTTATCATATTAAGAACAGTGATAAATAATATAGAAGAGTATGCAAAATATTTTCTTGAAGTATCAAGTGAACAGCGACTAAAAATTATTGAATTAATCAATGAAAAAGAATACAAATTAACTGAATTAGCTAAAAAACTCGATGCGACAACTCCTGAAGTACACAGAAATTTGGAAAGATTGGAAAAGTCTGGATTTATAATAAAAAATTCTACTGGTCGTTTTGTTTTAACGACTTTGGGACAAATGATTTTGGGAATTTCTCCAAATTTGGGTTTCATTATTAAAAACAAAAAATATTTTTTACGCCATCCCATAAACTCACTTCCTCAAAAGTTCGTATCAAGAATGGGGGATCTATTTGAGTCAAAACTGGTTTCAAGCTATGTCAAAGTCTTTGAGTATTGGAAAGACATCTACAAAAATTCACAAGAATACATCTACAATATACTATATGAGGTGCCATACTTTGATGAATTTGTAAACCCGATACATAACAAACTTTCACAAGGTATCAAAGTAAAATCAATATTTTATGAAAAGGCATTAGTTACAGATTCAAGAAATGATGTACTCAAAAAGTTCAAGAAATTCATTGATAATGGAGATATTCAAAGAATGATGACTAAAAATGTAGGTGCTGCTGTAATACTAAATGAAAAACAGGCATGCCTGATTTTTCCTAATAATGATGGAAAACTTGATGCTGGATTTGCTTTTACAAGCGAAGATCCATTATTTCATCAATGGTGCTTTGATTACTTTAATTATTCGTGGTATAATTCCCATCCATTTGTAGATAGAAAACTAGAGAAAAATTAACAGATTATAATATCTGAAAAAAATCTTTTTTTAATTTGACAATCCATGATTCTATATGATAAAAATAGAAGCCATAATCCGTGAAACAAAGTTTCAAAAAGTAAAAGCAAAACTCACAAAGCTGGGAGTTCGTGGTTTGACAGCATATGAAGTTCGAGGAAGAGGTGAACAAGTGGGAATTCTTAGAACTGGTGGTGATTCAAAGGACTATACAACTGATGATCTTGTACCAAAAATGAAGATTGAAATTGTTTGCATTGAAGAAGAAGTAAACAAGATTACAAACTCTATTGTTGCAAATGCATACACTGGTAATCCTGGTGATGGAAAAATCTTCACTTATGATGTAAAAAATGTAATAAAGATCAGTACTGCTGAAAACTCTTCTGCAAAAATATAAACTAATTACAATCCTGATGATGAGTTAATCATATACTCTTCTAGGAATCCTGCAACTAGTAATATGATGACTACAATTCCAACCTCGATTAAAGTTGGCTTTGTGAGATTTTTTAGATTGGTTCTTTTTACCAATGACATTAAAATGTGAAAACTTCGTGACATTGCAATTGAATATGCAACAAGCTCCATTAATCCAAACGGCGATTGATAAAGAATAGATAGTGGAATCATATCTGCAAGTGCTGGTGCCATTGTTTGTATTGCTGCAAAACCAAAACCCGTAGACCATGCAGTATATGCCCCCCAGATGATTCCAAATCCAGGAACAAACATTGGAAGTGAGGCTTTAATGTTATTTACAAAAATTCCAATGCCATCTATTTTATTAGTATTTGAGAGAAAGTCTTGAACAAATGCATTTGCCTCTTCATCACTAATATCATACATTGCTCCAATTTGAAAGGAAAGTGAAAATAATCCCAAAAAGATAAAAAATGTAATTATTCGAATTTTTAACACGTTAGCATCTGCTTAAGATATTATTTGAGGTTATTGATGCAATGAATGAAATTATTGTACATACACTAACAGTGTAAGGCTGATTTTATAATCTTGAAAAACTAACTATTTACATATCTGTTAATGACAAAAGTCACAATGAGACTAGTCTGTATTCCTGCATATAATGAGGAATCACACATTGAGGACTTAGTAAATCAAGCAAAGAATCATGTGGATAAGGTAGTTGTTTGCGATGATGGTTCAACTGATAATACTGCATCTCTTGCAAAAAAAGCAGGAGCTACTGTGATCTCACACAAGACAAATCAGGGGTATGGTTCTGCCATCATTTCACTATTTGAATATGCAAGAAACAGCAATGCACAAATCATGATTACACTTGATGGAGACGGACAACACGATCCGCAACAGATACCGCTACTACTAAACACCCTAACTGATCACAACGTTGATGTTGTAATTGGCTCTAGGTTTCTAAACAATAACACACAAGCACCAGGATATAGGAAGAGAGGAATTAAGATTATTACATCAGCTGCAAATTATGGTGCAGATCTTAAAGTATCTGATTCACAATCTGGATTTCGGGCATACTCAAAAAATGCAATTGATGCAATTCATCCAACTGAAGAAGGAATGTCAGTATCAACTGAGATACTACTAAAGATATCAAACAAAGGACTATCGCTAGCTGAAGTTCCAATCACAATATCATATGGAGAGAATACATCAGTTCACAATCCTGTTTCTCATGGAATATCAGTTCTTGTAAACACACTAAAGTATGTGTCAATCAAACACCCTTTGCCATTTTATGGTATTCCAGGAATTGTACTAATTGTAGCTGGATTGATTTCAGGTGGAATATTTCTTGATGCATATCTTTACCAGCAAACTGTCTTTTATGGATCTCTATTGGCATCAGTTGTAATGTTTTTGCTTGGTGCTATTTTGTCTGTAACTTCAGTGATTTTGTTCTCAATGGCAAATCTGATTAGGGATAGATACTAGGTATCTCGTCTTTTAATTTTCTCTTTGCAACAAACTCAAGATATTTTTTAGCTAAAGAAACATCTGCAATGCTGTTTTGAATGTCTTCTATTTGTTTATCAAAATATTTTATCTCAACTTTTTTCCCTAACACATCAAAAATATTTTTAGCCAATTCATTAATTGAAATTGATTTGCCGCTTGCAATGTTGTATGTATCTGATCTGTCTGATTTTATTGCCAAGTCAAATGCATCAACTACATCACTAATACTTACAAAGTCCCTTGTCTGTTCACCATTCCCATAAATAGAAATTGGTTTATCTTCTGAAATATTTTTCAAAAACTTGTCAACCACTCCAGCATAGTCTTTGTTTTGACCCTTTCCATAAACGTTAAACATTCTAAATATGATATGTTCAATTTTGTTTTCTTTGGAAAAATCAACAATCATCTTTTCAGCTTCAAGCTTGCTTTTACCATATGGTGATAACGGATTTGTTTTAGTTTCTTCTGTGATTATATCTTTATAATCACCATACACTGCAGCAGAGGACGCAAAGATTATTTTTTTTATTTTATTTTTTGCACAACACTGCAAAACATTTGCAGTTCCATCAACGTTTACTCTTCTTGTAATGTCTGGCTGACTAATTGATTGGACAACATTACTAATTGCAGCAAGATGAATTACTGCATCTGTACCATTTGAGAATTCTGCGAGTTTTTCAAAGTCCAAAACATCTCCCCTGAGAAACTTTACGTTTTTCCCATCAGGCAGTTTATCAGAATTTGATAAGTTGTCATAGACTAGGACTGTGTGGTTTTTCTTCAAAAAATCAATTAAGTGCCTTCCGATAAATCCAGCACCTCCAGTTATGAGAATCTTCAATGCATTTGACATAGAATAGACAATTATCTTACTTTCTATGGCAGATCAGACGTAGCAAAACTACGAAATACTTTATAATATTTGCATAATATGAGTAATAATTGATGAATTTTTATGGATATTGCTACCCAAAAAATATCAAAAATGTAAAAATTACATCAAGCGATCAATAAATTACATGAAAATCCCAATAGGCATGAAAAAACTTCAAAAATAACTCAATTTGTGGACAATTCGTCCATTAGGCTTAAATACAAACTTTCAAGAAAAAGGTCAATAACATGAACAACGAATTAGGACGTAAAATAACTAGTCTTACATTAATGACAATTATGGTTGCCGGTGGTATGACATTTGCAATTCCTGGTGTAATGCCAGCTGCACATGCTGCCAACGCCAACCTCTTTGTATCCGCAGAAAACTCACAGTTTGATAACTATATGTCAGGACCTCAAGTAATTGAGGTCGTAATCATTGATAGTGATATCAATGATACCAATGAGGCAAAAGGTGAACCAGACGTTACTGTAAACGGCAAGAAACTCAGAATGATTCAAGCCGTAGACGGTAACTGGTATGGATACTTTGCAGATAGAAACATGGCAGTCCGTGCAGACTCTACAACAACAGTCGCAGGACAAGGATTAGACTTTGGTACGTTTTGTAGCAATGGATTAACAATTTCAAGCAACAACACTAACGGTGGACCAATAACATTCACCGAGACAGTTGGTGTTGCTATTGATGAACCAAAAGGTTTAGGTGCTAACGGTGGCGGTGTTGGTGTTCCATTCAGTGGAACAATCACTGCTTCATGTGGTGCTGTAACCTCAGGAAATGCTTTAATTGATAACATGAATGTTGTCAGAGAGCAAAAAGCTATGAACACACCATCAACTGCTTCCGGTATTCCAACTGGACAGATTGGTGGTCAACAAAATCTATGGCCATTCGTTCAACTATACAATCTAAACCCAACTGGTAACGTAGTCATACAGTACAACAAAGGTGGTGGTGCTCAAACAACAACACTCACATTTGACACTGTTGACAACTTTGCCGGACTAAGCTTAGATAGAGCAATTTATCCACAAGGTTCCCAAGTCCATGCCACGATTACTGATCTTTGGCTCAACATTGACCCAACAGATGAGGACTCTTGGACATGGGGTGCATCTAGCACAAACTCTACCACATTCTATCAAGTCTTTGATGAAAATGGTGGTGATGCCGGTAATGCCGTACAAGGCGGTACCATCGACATCACATCACAATTATCAAACTTGATGTGTGAAGACAATTGTGTACTCATACTAAATCCAGACGTACAATCCACAGGTTCTGCAATCGTTACCATTCAAGATAACGATGATTCAATTATAGAAGGTGGTTCAGAGAACCCAGCTACTGCTTCCACAAACGGAATCGCAGCAGGTTCTCTTCCAATTACCGTAGTTGAACAAGGACCAAACAGTGGTGTATTCGGAACTTATGATGAGTCAGATACATCTGCAATCAAAGTAGCAGAAACAGCCCCAAGGGGTAAATCTGCATCTATTGATTACAACGAAAGCCCAGTTACAATTCTTGTAGGATTCGGATTCGCAACAATCGATATGCAACCAACTGATGACGAATGGAACTCTGGTGAAGAGATGCCAGTCGTTCTTGTTGACAGTGATGCTAACAAAAACAGCCGCGCAGATGAAGACCTTGATCTTAACAACCCAGCAGTAGATTTGATCCCAGCTCTTAGAACTGGTGATCCATTTACAATTGGAGAAGTAGGAACAGGTTCTGACACTGTCGCAAAAGCTGTATACTTTGCAAATGCCACTAACAGTACATTACACCATGGAACTTTAGTAAATACACCATCTGATGCAGTTGCAGCAGATGTAACAGTACAGGCATTCAGCCAAAGAGCATTAGTTAACTCAACAAGTAGTACAGTAGTTGATACATTAGCATTTGATATTGAGACTGACGCAGCTGACTTACAAAGTACCGTATTAGACAAAGATGAACTTCGTGGATTTAGCTTCCTTAACTTAGATGTTAGAAGTCTAAACATGACAGGACCATACAGTGTTTACTTGCTAAACAGCTCTGCTGGTACTGATGTCATCTCTGATGCTACTGGTAATTTGACATCAACAACATTTGCATATCTAATTGCATCTGGCGTATCATCTCAATCACTCACACAGTTATCCAACAGTACAATTGACCATATACAGTCCCTTACATCCACGGATCGTATTGGACTTGCTATAAAGGCAACAACTGGTGGAGAACCAAATGCTAATGATGCAGTCGTTGTAGACTTCTTTAGCTTCGGTTTCACAAATGATGGAACGGAATCAACTGAAAGAGTTGCCAACCAGATCATCAGATTGGAACTTGAAGAGACCGGTGATAACACAAGTACCTTTGTAGGTAGCTTGGAGTATATCATGATCAATCAGCTTAACATACTTGATCCAAGTACATACCTAGGCATTTCTCCAATTGCCGATGATCCAAGTTTCATCGTAATTGAAGACCTAACAGATGAGGACTCTCCAAGAGTCAATTATCTTGACTTAGGTGCCGATGGTGTATCAACACAAGTAGCTGATCAAGTAGAAGCCCCATCCCACTCTGGTATTGTATCATTTGATAAATCCAGTTACAAGAATGCTGACACAGTTACAATTACACTAGAAGACGCAGACCTTAACGTAGACTCTGATCTTATTGATATTTACACCACAGTCTCCGCATCTGGTGATCCCAACAGAGATATTGTAGGTAATCTTGCCAATGGCACATTATCTATTCCATTATCTAATGGTGAACACCTAGGAAGATTGTTAGATGTATCATTTGATGGAATAGTTTGGAGTGCTGCCAACGTAGGTGGCTCCTGTACATTACCTGCAGGAGTTGATACAGGACTTGCCGCAACTGGATTTACTCTAGTTGAGACCGGTACAGAAACTGGTATCTTTGTTGGTGACTTCCAAATTCCATCAGCATGGTGCAGATCAACTGCTTTAGCAGCTGAATCTGTCACTGGTCTCGATATTGAAGTTGACTATGTTGACTTTAGAGACGCATCTGGTGAAATCATCAAAGTCGGTGATGGCGCAGGAGTACGCGCAAACACCGGTTCAGTTAGTCTAGACAGAACAGTCTATCCAGTACCATTTGGTATTCCAGATAGATTTGTAGGATTACCTTCTGCTACTTTAGAAACACCTTCTGGAAGATCCGTCTTCCCAATACACCAATCCGGCATGGACGGTACAGGTGGATTGACAACTGGTGAATTCTTAGCAAAAGGTGGTCTAACTGTCCACGTTAGAGTCAATGACCCAGACTTCGATATATCCGCAAGTGGTGAGGACTCCATTGCACAAAATACCGCAAGCACAGATCCAGTAGGACCTGTTAAAATCTCTGTTATCAGAGGTTCATCAGTAGTCGTACTAGGTTATGCCGGCGGTCCATCTGTAGTTGCAGGCGAGATAGATGTTGGAAACAACAATGCTACCAAGTCTACAAACATCAGACAATTTGGTCCAATGGATGAAATTGCACCAGACGCAGGAATATTCGAAGCTGACATACTCATTAGATATACCGATGGTCCAGCAAGTGCCACATGCCCAGACACTACATCATATGTGTCAATTGGCGGTACAGCAGGAACAGATGTCTTGAAGAGATTTGACCAATTACCAGCAGCAGGAACTGATTATTGTATCTTACAAGGAGATATTCTCCAAGTAGAATACACTGATCCAGCCGATGCATCCGGTGATGTCAATACTGTTACAGACTCTGCTACATTTGACCTAAGAAACGGTGTATTGCAATCTGACAAATCTGTGTATATTATCGGATCTGATATGATCTTGACCCTCATTGAGCCAGACCTTGATTTGGACAATGACCAGGCTGAGACATACTCATTGGACTTAATCGAATGGGATTCTGATGCCGCAACTGTATCTATGGGTACAAAGGGCGGTCAATCAACTCAATTCGATCCAGAGCCATTTAATTTCAGAGAAACAGGTGACAGCACTGGTATCTTCCAGGTTGTTATCGAGATTCCTCAGATATTAGCTGGTGACAAGTTAGAAAGAGGAGAAGAAATTGTCCTCGAGTATACCGACTGGGGTCCATCCGGATCTGACTTTGTAGGTGATGAAGACGAAGATGTCAACTTGACAATCTTTACTTCAAACTTCGGAGCAACTGTAGAGCTTGACCAAAAAGTCTACTCATGGACTGATAAAGTATACATTACCATCGTCGCACCAGATCACAACTTTGATAGTAACTTAGTTGACGAAATTGGAAACTCAGCTGAAGATCCTATAAAGATCTCAACTAGAGGCCACAAACTAAATAACTACAAACTTGTAGAAACTGGTACTGACACCGGCATCTTTACTGGTGAGGTTATCCTTACTGGTTTCTTGCATGACGCAGATGGTAAATCATCAACCGGTAATTCCGCAGGACAGGATACTAATCCAAGAACCACAGGTTCTGGTCCAACTAGCGGATTCATCCAATCTTCTGATGATGACGGTATTACAGTATCCTTTGAATTCTCAGAGGATGAAACTGTAGTCGGTTCATCATTAATTAGATGGAACATCGGTGAGGTTCAGTGGCTTGAAGCAAGCTATCCAGCTAGCGGTACAGGTGTTGTAAGAATAATTGATCCAGACATGAACTTAGATCCAGAATCCGTCGACAACTTCGATGTCGATGTGTGGTCTGACTCCGATGCCGGAGGTATTGACCTTACTGTAACTGAGACTAATGAGGCAACTGGAATATTCGAGGGAACTGTGTTCTTCACAGTAACTGATGAATCTTCTGGTCACAGACTCAGAGTCGCAGAAGGTGACACTGTCACCGCAGAATATGAGGACAATACACTACCTGATCCATACACAACTGCAGATGAACTTGATATCACTGCCACTTCACTAATCGGTACTGTTGTACCACCTCTCGAGAGAGCACCAGCTGCTAACTTGAGAACCGTTGATGCCTTCGGTAACAGTCTAAGCACTGTTAAAGTAGATCAACAGGTGCAAATCAGTGCAGACTTAGCAAATGGTCAGGATAGAGAGCAACAATTTGCATACTTGGTACAGATCCAGGATGGTAACGGTGTTACAGTCTCACTAGCATGGATTACAGGTTCATTGTCAGCTGGTCAATCATTCAGCCCAGCATTATCATGGATTCCAACTCAAGCAGGCACTTATAGTGCAACTGCATTTGTTTGGGAGTCTGTTGATAATCCAACGGCATTATCACCACCAGTCAGCACAACAATTACTGTAAGTTAAAAACTAGTTCACATTACCCTTTTTTTCTTTTTTTGAATACCTCTTAACGTAAGTTATAGACAATTTTTCCAGAAGTAATATCTAGGAGAACTATGAGAATTAAATAAATTGAAATTACAAATTTTATTTTCTCTGTTAGTTGTTTTAATGATTGTTAATACGCCATATTCGTTTTCAGAACTGGACTTGACTACAAACAGTAAAGTTTACGCACCTTCGCATAATCTACAAGTTTATGGAAAAGGATTACCTGAAGAAAATCTGATAATTCGACTTTTTGCACCTGATGAGACAATTGCAAAGTTTGATCAAATCACAACTCAAAAAGATGGTTCATACAATTACAATATACTTACATGGCCCCAACCATCTACAAATTTTCCATTTGGGACATATACTGTTGAGGTAATTAGCACTGAACAAAATGGGTTATCTCAAAAAATTGATGTAAAGTTTTCATCAACTACTGAACTACTGGATGTACCAGTTGAGCGATTTGTAAGTACACTAGTTTTTGCTCCAGAAACTGCAGCAATAAATCAACCAATTAGAGTTTTTGTGCAGACAACAAGTGATGGATTGTTAATTGGAAATGAGCCAACAAAATTACTTGGAACTACACATGTTCATCTTCCATCAGGAATATCTGTACCACTATCAAGCTCCTTTAAGACTTTACATCAGGGATTGTATTTTGTGGATTATACTCCTAGGGAAGTTGGAACACATGTATTTCATGTAGTTGCATTTAGTCAGGGAACAACATCTCATGGATCTGCTGCAACTAATGTACTTAGTCAAGATTTAGGAGGAATTTCAGAACAAATTATTAAACTAAATTCAATTCTTGATGAGACATCTAGTGAACTTGATGTATTAAAATTAGAAATTGAAGGATTTGACAATACTCTGGCAAAAGCAAGTGATAAAATTGATGAGAGTACTGGAACAATTTCTACATCTGTGGAATTTATCAGTGAGGCATCATCACAACTAAACTCATTATTGTTTCCGATTATTGCTTCAATTGGAATTATAGTTGCACTACAAATAACAATAATTGCTAGAAGAAGATAGTTATAATAATGCTGGAAATAAAAATTAACTAATGCCCAAAGCGGCTTTATTCTTTTTTATTCTTCTTTTCTCTTCTGTATTCTCAAATTCTTTTGCATCTATTCCTGGTGATTTAGTCCAAGTCAATGATATGCAAAATTCTATGATGTTTGATACAGGTATTATTAACATCGATTCCAATTTTTTTACTGAAAATAATCTTAAAAGATATCTGATTTTTGGGAGTGGTGATGTAGATGATTATATAAAAAATAAATCAATTACAGGAATTAATTCTGATAATGGGTTTTTTTACATTTCCGTTCTTTCAGAAAAAACTGCTTCGTCTTTAGTCTCTCAAGGTTATCATGTAGTTGAAGATTTTAAATTAGATTACCATTCATCAAACCAAACTATTCAAGATGCGTCAAGAATTGGCATGATTACAGGTTCAAGTGAATCAAACAAAAAATATGGTGCAACTGGAAAAGACATTCTAATTGGTATTGTTGATACTGGAGTTGATTTTTCAAATCCTGATATTCAACATTCACTTGCCAGAGATAAAATTAATCATCCAATAATGCTAGATCCTGATGGACAAGGAATTGTTCTAACAAATGCAACTTTTTTTGCGTTTATTGACAAAAATGAAATCATCAGAAATTACTCTAAGCCAATACCATCAGATATGACTTCAAAAGCATATGTTACAAAAGATGGTGTTTTTCTTGATGTTTCTAAAGGTGGTAAAGGAAGCCAAATTCCAATTTATAATTCATTTTATCCTCAATTTGGCTCGACAGTAATTTTTAATGGTACTCTTACCGAGGATATGAAAATTGGTCATGATAATAGAAACTATATTAAATCAAAAAGTGGAAATTATCATCTTGGAGTAATTTATCAAGGAGGTTTACAAGGACCATTAGCTAGAATACAAGTTGTACCTGTCCTTGTAGTAGATTCTTTTATTGCAGGAGTTTATGATACTGTAATTCCTGATCTTAGTACTTCCTGGGAAGATTATACTAGATTTGATTTAAAATCTGGTCAAAAACCTAACTATGATTTTGATTTTACTGATGAAAAACCAATTGTATTGGGTAGTGGAAAAGAATTTTTTGTTTATGATTCTAACAAAGATGGAAAAAATGATTACAGTGCAGGAACACTTGGTGCACAAGTTCTTGATGTTTATGGGGTAATTAGAAATAACTCTACTGATGTTGATGATGTCCTAAAGGCAGTTAATGGCACATTGCTTCCTGCATTAGATCCTGATGGAGAATTTTTTGGAGTAATGGCTGATTTTATGGGTCATGGAACATCAAGTGCAGCATCTATTGCTTCACGTGGTCATGAGACTTATGATATTTACAATAACTCTAAAAAATATTCTATAACGGGCGTAGCTCCTGATGCAAAAATTGTTCCTATCAAAGCACTTTGGTTTGGTGATACTGTATACGGATGGTTGTGGGCTGCAGGATTTGAAAACAAAAACCATGAATGGAAATTTTCAGGAAAACCACGAGTAGATATTATCTCAAATAGCTGGGGAGTTTCAAATTTTCCATCATTTAAGGCATCACCTGGAATGGATGTTTTGTCTTTGATTCTAAGTGTACTTGCAACTCCAAACTCTTTGGATGAAAATTATCCTGGCATCACAATAATTTCAAGTGCTGGAAATTCTGGACATGGATATGGAACGATTGGATTGCCAAATGCATCGCCATTTGGAATAGCAGTTGGTGCAACAACTAATAACGTGTTTGTAGGTTATGGCCCCTTCAAAGATCAACCACGATTTGGCAATGATACATCTCATTACAATCATGTAGTTGATTTTTCAAGTAGAGGTCCAGGAACAATTGGAGATCCAAAGCCTGACGTGATGAGCATTGGAGCACATGGATTTACACCATCAAATGTAATCAAGGTTAACAAAGACTCAAAGGCTGAATCTTTTTCGTTATTTGGTGGTACAAGCATGGCAGCCCCTATTGTATCCGGAATAACTGCAATTATAATGGAAGAAATGAAAAAGGAATCCCAAGATTATGATTCTTTTATGATAAAAAATATTCTAATGTCGACTGCTACTGATCTTAATAATGATCCTTTTACTCAAGGGTCTGGTCTTGCAAATATTGAATCAGCATTAAATTATGTTCATGGTACTGATGGAAAATTTATTGTATATAATCATCAATCATATGAGAATATTAAAAAAATCCTTGAACCTGCAATTGATAAATTCAATGCTACTTCTTTAGGATTTGATAAATTCCAACTTTCAGAGAAATCTTTTCCTATGACTAGTTGGTTTGCAGGGCAACTGTTACCTGGAGAAAGAACTACAGCTACATTTACAATAAAAAATCCAACAAATGAAACATTAACAATTGATGTAAAATCAGAAATGCTTTCATTAATTAAAAAAACACAATATAATGGAACAACTATAGTTCGTCAGCAAGATTCAATTTTAAATAAAACTGATGCTTTTATCCCAAACTATGTTAAATTATCTGATGTCAAAAATACTACGAAACTTGGAGATTATTACAACAAAGAGAATCCTACTCTTGAAGAATCATCTTTGATGATATTAAATGTAAATTTTCCATTTAGTCAATTCATGAATGAGACTGCAAAGGTGTATGCAGATGATATCAAAATTTCTTCATTATATCTCTATGATTGGATTGATAGTAACAATGATACAAAAATTACAAGTTCTGAATTATCTCTAGTTAATAGAGCTGGTTCTTGGGGAACTGTTCAAGAATTAAGAGTTTCAGATCCTTCAGAAAAATTTGAAGGAACACCCTTAGTTGGTGTATATCCTGTACCAACTAGATATTCTTACTGGCTAGGTGATACAAAACAAAATTCAACTTCAATGGATTATACAATTTCAGCTAGTTACTATCAAAAACAAAAATGGTCAATGATTTGGCCAGACTCTCAGGCTGTTAAAGTTCCACCAAAAGATACTCTAAACGTTGATGTTACACTTGTTGTTCCTAATGATCTGCAGACAGGTATCTATCAGGGATTTTTAAAATTTGAAAGTGACAAACATTCTGTGAATACTCCAGTATCAATTGTTGTCAAGCACCCAATTACTGAAAATGACTCTGTAGTTTTGATAAAAGGAAAACAAAGCGATGATATTCTTTATGGAAATGGATACACAAAAGGCGCATTTGATATGGTTAATAGATACATGGCAGGTGATTGGCGTCAATTTTATTTTGATGTTCAAAATGAATCTGTTAATTCTGCATCAATTGAGCTTTCATGGAAACATGATGATACTAATCTAGCAGTTTTTGTTATGGATCCAACAGGAGAAATTATCCAAACAAATGTTCCTTCTGGTGTATTTGGTCATTTTCTTGGTTGGGCATCACTTGATTGGTTAGGAAATTCTATTTTTAGTCAAGGCGGTGGATTCTTTCCTGTAAAAAATAAAGATGATACTTCAACAGTGTTGTATATCCCAATTAACCAAACTGGAACATATACAATTTTAACTCATTCAACATTGTTTGGTGGAAATTCTACAACTGAACCAATTACATTAGCGGCAAAATTTACCAATATCTCACCTGAAATGATAATTTCACTAGAACCTAGTAAAGTAGAATTAGTATCAATAAATTCTACTGTTGACGATTCTGATATGATTTCTGAAACAAAAATATTATCTCCACAACCAATTACCGTTGAAACCTCTAGTTCTTCACTTATCACAGGTATTGCAATTGGTCTAGTCATTGGAATTGCGATCGGAATTGTTTGTGTTTTTATCATTAGACAAAAATCTCCTTGAATGTTGAACAAGGTTTATAAGCAATTTGGCGAGTACGTCAGCTTGAATGTCAGAGCTGGGGACAAAAAAGTCTGGCGGATTATCGCGTAGAGACTTTCTAAAACTAATTGGTGCTGCAGGTACTGGCTTAGCTTTTGCACCATTTGTCCCATTTGGCAATTTCATGCCAAATCCAAACCAGGCTTCATTAGAAAAAGTTCCTGTAATTTTACCTGATGGAACTCAGGCAAATATCAACACTTATCCTGTTAATCATGCTGAAGTAATTACATATCCTTCAACTGGCGATGCTGCACTTGATGCAGAAGCATTCCGTAAATGGCAGTTCATTAGACTTCCAGAAGAATTGGGTGGTGCAAAAAAAGATACTAGTGCATTAAGAGCTTATAGTATGATTTGTTTACATCTTTGGTGTCTATGGAAATATTGGCCAGATGAGGGAAGAAAAAGAGGTGAGTGTCCTTGTCATGGAAGCATGTATGATCCTGTTACTGGAACAGCTTTTATCGGACCTGCATCAGTACAAGCTGCACCATCAAACACATTAGCTAAATTAACTTTGGAGATTGATTCAGATGGATTTGTTTTTATTTTACCACCAAAGTTTGATGCATATGAAAATGGAGTTATAGGATATGGCCGTTTCGCTTAAACGAAGAACAGGAGCTGTAGGTTTCTTCTACTGGTTATGGGATGGGGTAGATAGAACCATCTTTACCGGAATCAAGTTTTCATTTCCAGCTAGATTTGTAAGTCCGTTTGGATTCTTGGGAATGCTTACTTTTATTGTATTCATTATTCTAGGCGTTTCTGGAGCTCTTCTCATGTTTTACTATCAACCGATATTAGATAGAGCTTGGGATAGTGTTCAATTCATTAATGATGAAGTTCCATTTGGCTTTCACATTAGAAACATTCACTATCATGGTTCTAATGCAATGGTACTTTTAGCTGTTCTTCACATGTACTATCAGTACTTTAGTGGACGATACAAAATAAGAAATGAAGTCTTGTGGATGACTGGTGTCATTCTTGGAGTTGTAACAATTCTTGAAGCCTTTACTGGATATGATGTTATTTTTAGTGAAAGAGCAGAACTAGCAATTAGTATAGCTGCATCATTAACTACATCTATACCGATTGCAGGACCGACAATTCGTGACGCGGCGCTTGGAAGTGGATTTTCAGACTTTGTATTGAGATTTTATGCACAACATGTGTTCTTACTTCCAGTAGTAATGCTAGGATTGATGGCAGTTCACTTCCCACGATTCTTAGTCTTTGATGTTCCAATGGTGATGGCAATTGGCGGTGCAATTCTAATTACTGGTGGTGTCTTCCCTATTGATTTGGGCTTCAAGTTTGAGCCTACTGTACCGCCTGGAGTTACAGTTCCTGAATGGTATCTTACAGGAATCTATGCATTTATGAGAACTCAATACGATAAATTTGTCACAGGACTACTTTGGCCATTACTGTTTATCATATCATTTGTATTGATTCCATTTATTGACAGATACAAGAAATTCTCTTGGAGAGATAGACCAATTATTACTGCATTTGGAATAACTAGTCTTGCACAAATTATGGTTACCACATACTGGGGATTCTATATCTCACCAGATATCTCAGTTCCACTAGTAGAGCGTTTGGTTATTGATCCAATATTCTTCTACTCTACTATGATCTTGATGGTTCCATTGGGATTCGGATTTACCTATATGATGATCAAACTTGCAAATGAAGCTGAAAGAAAATCAAAACTTGCAAAAAGTACTGGTCCAAAGAAGGTTGCAACAATCAATCTCTCAGAAAAATGGATAAACTGGGTACTAGTTGCATTATTGGCATTCCAAGTATTCTTAAACATTGCAGCTTACAATGCAGCACTGACTGGAATGAAGAACGTTTCACTATTCTTTATTGGAATTATACTTCTAGTGTTTGCTGCATTCTTCCATGTCTACAGATATGCAATGAGTCAGCAAAAGAATGCACCTCCACCTCCACCAGTACCAACCCAAGATGAAAAACCAAAACTTACCGAGCCAACTGCTTCATCTGAACCAAGTAAATTACCCGAAGGAAAATCTGGCTCAGAAACAAAACCGGAACTAAAAGAATTAGCTCCGGAGGTTTCAGTCCCAAAAACACAAGCAGATCTAGGAACTGGTGCAAGTACTAATCCAAATTTAGGATCAAATGATATTCCAAAACCATGATTTCAAAAATCCTAAACAAGCTTTATAAGAACTTGAGAGACTAAAAAAATTATGAGTGCGCCTACATCCAGTCACGCATATGGGATTGGAGTTATTGCACTAATTATTGGGATGTCTGCTACTGTAGTTTTTTACACTTCGTTCTATCTTCCAGAATCCCTTGCAAAACCTTCAGTTGATGATCACATTTTACATCCAGAAAAAGATTTGATTATTCAAATAGTTCCAGGTGCAGTAATTGAGGGAAATGAAAATTATGTTCCAAATAAAGCCGAAGTCTTATTGACAATCAATAATAAAGTGATTTGGGAAAACTTGGATGATACAGCACATACTGTAACTCCTGATCACAGACACGCAGATACCTATAGTGGTGACTTTGGTTCTTCAGGTGTTCTCAAACCTGGTGATACATACGAATTCCTGTTTACAGAACCACAAGAAGTTCATTACCACTGTCAACCACATCCTTGGATGACTGGTTCTGTTGTTGTAGAAAAGAGTAGATTCTAGATAGAATATTTTGCAAAAATTATCTGACTCTCAATCTCTTTGTGTTGCTCAATAATTGATGCTCTAAATTTTACCTCATGTTCTTGCTTTGGTTCAAATTTAATTAATGCAGTAAATTCTGCAGTATTGTCAGGCATTACATCTTTGTTGATAAATAATCTTGAAACATTTTGAGATATGTTTTTTCCATTATATGACTTGTAAATTATGTGCTCATTTGAATCTGAAATTTGAGTATTAATTACAACTCCGTCATATCTTCCTGGATAAGATACAGAAATTATCCCCTTTATCTCTGAATTTGGATGAATATCCGTAGAATTTAATTTAAAATCTATATCCTTCACGAAAATACCTGATTAATTTAGAATAAATAATTTTGTTAAACGGGCCCAAAGGGCTTCGATCCCTTGACCATTGGATTAGAAGTCCAACACTCTATCCATGCTGAGCTATAGGCCCAAAAACATAGCAAATAATTGCCATTTTAAGGGTTTACAGCCACTTTTTTTTGTAATTCTCTCTTTCCATTTTAAAGAGAAATTGTTGTGCATAACCTGCATAGGGACCAAAATATTTTACAATCTTTTCATGTAATATTTCATATTGTTTTTCTGTAATAGTTTTTGTATTAATTTTAAATTCATCCGAATAATATCTCTCTAAAATTTTAATCATCCATCTATCCAATGGAAAAGATTCTAGTTTGTTTAATGAGAATAATAGTACACAATCAGCCACTTTGTTTCCAACTCCTGGAATTTTGCAAATTTCTTTTTTAGCCTCCGAGTAGTTTGTTTTTCTTAATTCCTCAAAATCTATTTTTTTTAAAATAATCATTTTTGCGGCTTCTTTGATAAATTTTGTACGGTACCCTACTCCACATTTCTGAATTTCATCTATTGATACTTGTGATAATTTTTCAGGTGTTGGAAATAAAAAAAATTCCTTATCATCAAATTTTATTTTATTTCCAAATTTTGCACAAACATATTCTAAGCTTTGTTTTATTTTTGGAATATTTGAATTTGAAGACACAATAAACGAAATTAAACATTGGAAAGGATCCTGATCCATTAATCTTAAACCAAAATACTTTTTTACAGAATTTTTTGTTATTTTGTCTCTCGAAATTGATTTTATTATTTGCTCTGTATTGTCTTTGTTTCTAAAAAAATCAATGGATTTATTTTCATAGGATTTTATTTTACCTGACTCATCAATCTTTAGAACATCCTGTCCATTGACTCCATACCAATAATTTTGATATTTTCTCCAAAGAAAAACTTGGCCACTATTAATTGAAATATCTACATTAATTGTGTACTTTTTTTGCATATTAGACTGAAATTACATCATTTACTTGCGGTGAGAAAGTCTCCAATCCAAATTTCTCATTAATTTCCTTTGCAAATAATTCACATGATTCAGTGTCTCCATGAACAGTACACACTTTAGGATTTCCCTTTATCTTTTTGATCATATCAAATAATTCATTTCTATCAGCATGCCCAGAAAAATCAAATTGTTTTACTTCGGCAGTGACATGGATATCTTTACCTCTAGAGGAAACTTTTCCAGTTTCAAGTAATTTTCTACCAGGAGTTCCTTCTCCCTGATATGAGACAAGAGCAATTCCATTTTTATCATCAAATGAAAGTTGTTGTAAATAATACACTGCATTCCCACCAACTAACATTCCTGCTGGTGAAATCACAACACATGGTTCTTCCATTGCACGTTTTCTTTCATTATGTTCTCTGATTGATACGGCACTTTTGATTGCCTCTGAGAAAACTTTAGGATCTCGTAAATAATCTGGATGTCTAAACATTATTTCATTTACTTTTAATGCCATTCCATCCATGATGATTTTATGTTTAAAGTTGGCACTCTTTAAAATACATGCGATTTCTTGAGATCGTTCAACTGAAAACGAGGGAATAAACAATGTTCCTTTTCTGTCCATTACTTCATTTGCAAATTCAATTAATTCTTTTTCAGTTTCTTTTCTAGGTCTTTGCTCAGTCATTGCATAAGTGCTCTCTGTAATTAGCAAGTCAATCTCACCAATATCCAAATCCATCTCTCGAAGCATTCTAGAACCATTTGTCTTTATATCCCCGGTGTAAAACAGACGCTTTTTTTCAGATTCCACTAATACTGTACTTCCTCCAATCACATGTCCTGACTCTCTTAATTCAAAAGTTGCATTTCCTTTAGTAATTTTTTCTTTAAACCCAATCTCTTTGGCGTTTTTCATCATATTATTTAGTTCAGGAATGTCAAAAGGATGTGAATTTTTTTCAATTTTTAACATATCTTCAATTAATAATTTTGATAAATCAAAGGTTGGAGGAGTTGCATAAACATCAGTATTTCCGCTTACAAAAAGAGATGGCACATTTCCTGAATGATCAAGGTGTGCATGTGTGATAATTATTGCATCCAAATCCTTCGGTTTTACATGAACAGGATATTGAGGAGGTGTTCCTCGCCTTCCAAATAACACTCCATAATCTAGTAACAGATTAGTTCCATTACAATCCACTAAAAACCCAGATCTGCCAACTTCATTTGCAGCTCCTAAAACTTTAACATTCAAGAATTAAAGTGATTTTAAGACGACGTTAAAACCTTCTTAGCATTAGGCCGATCATTATGTCTGTCATAGAATCTACAAAAGCTTTAATTAGTGTAAGCTAAGATTCGATCCTTATGGGAAGAAGCTTCCAAGACTGGTTAGGACAACAAGATCAAGCCGTCGTCGCTAAAGTACGTGCTGGTGACGAAGCAAACAAACCACTCCTTAACCAAATTAACTGGATTTGGGTTAACAATCTGATGAATAAGAAAGCAGACCTAAATCCTTCTTCTGCAGAATTACTTGACTGGGTTACTTCTGGTCAAATAGATGCAATGAGAAAATAAACGTGCAAAACACGTTATCTTTTTGTTTTTTGGATTTTTGTAACTAAATTCTGGGCACATTTTTTCGTCGATCTATTTCATAACAGGGTTATGAATTTCAATCATGGTTTAAATAGTCTCCAAGCAGTATTGTAATTGTAATGCCAATAGCAATACTTCCAGACATTGATGAACAAAGATGTATCGGATGTGCACTATGTGTAGAAATCTGTACAACTCTTGGTCCAGATGTCCTTAGAGTAAAACCTGTTGAAGGCTGGAAGAGAGGTAAAGCATTTGTTTTCTACCCAGAAAGATGTATTTCTGATGGTGCATGCATAGGTGTATGCCCAACAAAATCAATCTTTTGGATGAGACCAATGAATTACACCGCTGGACAACCAGTACCTCTTCACAAAAACGGTATCTTCATCAAAGGTTGGGCAGAAGACGCAGCACTATAAGCTGAATCTTTTAGCACATTCTTTTTTCTTATTTTTAATTAGGCAAATGATTTTTTCTTAATTTTTTTTGGTAGAGTTTTTACAAAATGTTTTACAAACTCATCCTTTTTGTCATAATGTATTTCTTCAAATTTATTTTTGTCAAAGAATGTTTTCCAAGTATTCTCAAATATTGAGAATTCTTTAGGATCGAAATCAATTCTAGCAGTTTCATGATGTGCAGCAGGAAATATATCTGAAATTTCTATTGGAATTAATCCTAAAATTGGGTTATATTGACAAACTTGGAAAGATTCAAAATCTTTGATTTTTCTTTTTAATCCCACATATTGATGTGACAGATATGCTGGCTTTGTGTTGGTCTCATTTGTGATGACTATTCTTTTTTTCTTTGATTTGAACTGTCTTACCATATTATGATATGATTGAACCTCTGGCCGAAATTGATCTTCTTTTCCATAAAGGAAAATTGCTTTTTCTTTAAATTTTGGAGTAGTTATACTTAGAAATTCATAGTTTTTGGTCATCACTTCAATCATTTCAAATAATTTGGGATGGGCCCTTGCCTTTTTCATTACATACTCCCATAATCTCCCCTCATGAATTGCCTGTTTTACTCTGTCAACTTCAAGTTTTATTGAATACAAATTATGAATCGCTAACTGATTGATCTTATCCGTTGATTCTAGCTGACGTAATTCATCTGGGGTGTATTTTGTGCAGACTTCACAATTGCATGGGAAAGTGGAAATATCTGATAAATAACGAGTACCATCATCGGTGATATATCGTAATTGCTTTGCATAAAGCATGTATGATGCTGAATCAAAAGTATCGCAACCCAAAGCCACTGCAAATGGAATGGTTAATGGATGCCCTGCTCCAAAAAGATGCAATGGAATTGAATGAGGCATATTCTTTTTTGCAGCTACTATCATCTGAGCCAATAATCTATATTCGTATGACTCCATAAATTCAACTGGACTTCCCAAAGCCAACATTTCAAATCCAATGTCTACTAGACTCTTTGTTGATTTTGCAACTAGTTTAAAATGTTCTCCACCCTGAATTGGACCAATCCATATCTGACCGTTATTATCTTTTTCATCAAGGGTTTGCTTTGAAACTTTAAGAGTATGTTTTACATACGCTTCAGCTTTTTTAATTGGTAAACCGAATCCCGTTGGTTTGTCAAGTGGTATTGCAAAATCTGTTAAAATTCCCTTCTCAAAATTTGCCATCTCTGGTGGTAAAACTTTTAGATCTCCATATTCCAAAACCTGGTAACCACCTGAATCTGTCATGATTGCACCGCCAAAATCAATAATTTTGTGAATTCCTTTTTTAATTGCATCATCTCCATAATTATTTTTTGTAATGTATGCATTGGTAATTACTAGATCAAAACCCATATCTTGAATTTTCTTTGATGGAATGGTTTGTTTTACTGGATGAATTACAGGAACATAAGCTGGTGTCTCAATCTTTCCATGATTGGTATAAAGGGTTCCAATCCTTCCAGCTAAATCTGTTTTTGATATTTCAAACAAGTAATCTATCAAAATGTAAGGCGTTATTTAATCAATCATCAAAAAATTTTTTAAAATCATTATTTTTTGTTACTAAATCAAGCCAATCAACTTCTTCAGTTTGGATATCGTTTAAAATAACATTAATGGCTTTTTCTGTTACTTCTTGGATACTTTTCTCAGTCGTATCTATTTGAAATGCTTTCTCCTGAAATTCTTTTATTGCATCATGGGTGATAATACCTAAAATTTCACTACCTGTGTTTTCCTTACTTTTTTTATCATTATACTTTCTTTGTTTATACACCTCAAGAAGATCATAGGGGTTTCTTCTTAGAATGATTATCTTTTTCACTTGATTTTTTTCTAAAACATATGGCGCTAAATGTCCTATAATTAGGCTATTTTTAGAAATTTTTTCTTTAAGGATTTTTTTTAGTTTCTCAGTATCTACATCATTAGAACTTTCATTTACTTCAAACAATCCCGAATCTTTTGCTATTTGGTTGATGTCAATTACATCTAGATTTAATTTTTGAGCAATTTTATCTGAAATACTATGTTTTCCTACTCCTGGATTTCCAGTAATTACAATCGACATGAACTAAAAATTGTATAATCAACATTAAACGATTTCTGCAATACTAATAAGTAGAATTGAATTTTTGAGAATATTGCAAATTGGACTATTAGGTAAAGCAAATGTTGGAAAATCTACTTTTTTCTCAGCTGCAACTGAAACACCTGTAGCGTCAGGAAATTTCCCATTTACTACAATCGAACCCAATATTGGTGTCGCTTATGTTCAGTCTGATTGTGCATGCAAACATTTTGGAATAAAACATGAAAATCCATTATGTATTAACGGTACTAGGTTTATTCCAGTCAAACTAATTGATGTTGCTGGATTAGTTCCTGGTGCACATGAAGGAAAAGGACTAGGAAATCAATTCCTTGATGACGCAAGACAAGCTGAAGTGCTGATACATGTTGTAGATATTGCAGGAACAACTGATATCCAAGGACAACCAATTCCAGTTGGAACTCATGATCCACTAGAGGATATTGCATTTGTTCAAGATGAATTTGATCAATGGTTTGCAGATATTCTAAAGCGAGAGTGGGATAAGATTACAAGAGAAATTGATCAAAAACGTGCAAAACTAACTGATGGAATTGCAAAGCGATTTACTGGATTGGGAATAAAGGACTATCAAGTGCAAGAAATTTTACAAAGACAAGGTCTAATCTCAAAAAATCCAAAAGATTGGAAAGATGAAGACATTCAAAGGTTTGTAAAGGAATTAAGAAAGAGTACTAAACCCATGATTATTGCAGCAAATAAAGCAGATTTATGTAAGGATTTGGAAGTGATTAAAAAAATTCCAGACATTGCAATTCCTTGCAGTGCTGAAACTGAATTGCTACTACGTAAAGCAGCAAAAGCAGGAATTATACACTATTCACCAGGAGATGAAGAATTCAATATCATTCAAGGAAAAGAAATTCCACCTCCTCAACAAAAAGCACTTGAGTTGGTAAAGTCTGTATTAACAAAAATTTCTTCTACTGGCATTCAGAAAATTCTAAACACGGCAGTATTTGATTCGCTTAAATTTATTGTAGTTTATCCTGTAGAGGATGAAACTAAACTAACAAACAAAGATGGAGTAATTTTGCCTGACACAAAATTAATTCCACAAGATTCTACTGCAAAAGATTTGGCCGGTTTAATTCACGCTGATATTGCAAAGGGATTTTTGCATGCTATTGATTGTAAAACAAAACAACGAATCAGTGGAGAGCAAAAACTCAAAAATGGCGATGTTATCAAAATTGTATCTACATTAAGTAGGGGATAATATGCTTGGTCTAGGAATTGAGAGTACTGCTCACACATTCTCTTGTGCTATAATAGAAAAAAAAGGAAAGAAAGGCAAAATTCTCTCTGATATAAAAAAAATTTATCGCCCAGATGATGGAGAAGGTATTCATCCAAGAGAAGCATCACGCCATCATATAGAAAACAGTTCAATTGTTCTCTCTGAATGTCTAAAAGAAGCTAATGTCTCAATCAAGGATTTAGACATTATTTCATATGCCGCAGGTCCAGGTCTTGGTCCTTGTTTACGAGTTGGTGCAGTAGTAGCAAGATCTCTTTCCTCATTTTATAAAATTCCAATTTATCCTGTCAATCATGCAATTGGACATATTGAATTAGGAAAATTACTTACTGGAGCAACGAATCCACTTGTTCTTTTGGTGTCGGGTGGTCATACAATGTTGCTAGCATTTCTAAACAAGCAGTGGCGAGTTTTTGGAGAAACTCTAGATATTACTCTGGGTCAACTTTTAGATCAATTTGGTCGCTCTCTTGGATTTGCTTCACCATGTGGCAAAAATATTGAAGACTTGGCATCTTCATCTTCAAACTATGTTGTACTACCATATTCTGTAAAGGGAAATGATGTTTCTTTTTCAGGATTATTATCTGCAACAAAATCTATTGCAAAAAAAAGTAAGAATGACGCATGTTATTCGCTTCAAGAAACAGCGTTTGCAATGATAAGCGAAACCGTTGAGCGAGCCCTATCATTTACTGGCAAAAAAGAATTGATGATAGTTGGTGGTGTTGCAGCTAACAAAAGATTATCCGAAATGCTTCAAGATGTCTGCAAAAGACACAATTGCAAATTTTATGTGGTACCTTTAAAATATTCAGGAGATTGTGGAAGTCAAATTTGCTGGACTGGTCTATTAGAATCTCAGGTTAAGCATGGTGTAAATCTCAAGGATACTTTTGTTACACAATCATGGAGATTAGATTCTGTTAAAGTAGATTATTGATTTTTAAATTCACTAATTGCGTTTTCAATACTTTTCAACCATCCTTTAGTATTAAAAACTCCGAACTTGAAGATTTGTTCGCCACTATCGGTTTTTGCTGTAAAACACACTTTTTTGATTAGTAATCCTTCTTTCCAAGTTTTAGTGACATCCTCTAGTGAAACATCTATCACTGTATCACCAAATCGTTTAGAAAAATCCATCATTCTTGAGCTTGTCTTATCAAACGCTAATCTCTTATTTGTTAATGTGAGAATTCCTGCACCTAGATTATCCTCATTACAATCTTCTTGCTTGATCTTCTTTTCCCCTTCATCCATGATTAATTTTTATTGAATTCATACGGATATAATGTTAATGAAATTAATCAAAAAAGGCGCAGAAGCTGATATTTATCAAACTTTTTGGCAAGACTCTAAAGCAATTCTAAAAATTAGAAAGATTAAGAACTACCGTAATGATTCTCTTGATTCAAAAATCAGAAAGCAAAGAACGATTAAAGAATCTCAAATGTTATCTCATGTAAAATCATTTGGCATTCCATCACCCATGGTTTATTTTGTTAATATGAATAATACCTCAATTATTATGCAAGAAATCCCTGGCAAACCCGTCCATGATTTATCTGAATCAAAAATAATTGAATTATCAAAAGAAATTGGAAAATTGGTTGGATTGCTACATAAAAACGGCATAATGCATGGTGATTTGACCACATCAAATTTTATTTTATTTCAAAATGTTGTTTATGTTATTGATTTTGGTCTGTCCCAAAATACTATAAAACCTGAAGATCACGCAGTTGATTTGAGATTAATTAAAGAAATTCTAAACAGTGCCCATGCTAAAATTATGATTCCAGCCTGGAAAAATTTCCTTTTAGGATACAAATCTGTGGTTGGAAATGAGTATTATGTAAAAATTCTAAATCTGGTTTCAGATATTGAGAGTCGTGGAAGATATGCAACAGTTGTTTGATATTTACTTTGTATCATCTAATAACCACAAATATCAAGAAGTAAAAAAAATTCTCAATACATTTGGAATTGAAATTGGATTTTTTAAAACTGAACTAGAGGAAATTCAATCAAATTCATTAAAAGATATTGCAACAAAAAAAGCTAAAGATGCGTTTTCTAAATGTAAAAAACCTGTGATTATAGAGGATGATGGTCTTTTTATTGAATCTCTATCAGGATTTCCAGGTCCATATTCATCATATGTTTTTCAAACTATTGGTAATGATGGAATTCTTAATTTGTTAAAAAATAATAGAAAAGCAAAGTTTGAATCCATAATTACTTTTTGTGATAAAAAACATTTAGAATCATTTAACGCAAAGATTAATGGAACGATTTGTAAATCACTAAAGGGAAAAGGTTGGGGATATGATCCTATCTTTATTCCAATTAATTCTTCTAAAACTTTTGCTGAATTAAAAAATAAAAATCAATTATCTCATAGATACAAAGCACTAAAAAAATTCTCTAAATGGTATTTAGATAGGCAGGAATCCAACGATCAATAAATCTTTCATTATTTTGCAGTACGCAAATTCTTGACACAACACTTTCATCCATTAACGAAAATATCTTACTTTGTTTGATAATTTCTTCACTGAATTGTTTTACTTCTTCCATTTCTAACATGTTTGAATGCTCTAGCCTATTAGTTGAGCGACCAATATGCATGTAAGATTTAATTTCAATAAAATGTGGGCTAGATTTTCTAAACATTTCTGCAAAGGCTGGAATCATTTCCTTTTGTGTATTAAAGTCTCGGATTAGAGTGATTCGAAGAACTGTTCTTGTATCCAAACTCTTTAACATGTCAAGGGTTCTGTTCCATCTCTCCCATGAGTCATCATATTTTGGTTTGTTAATTCTTAAAAATGACTCATAATCTGCAGCATTAGTTGATAGATACAACTGTGTAGGTAATGCATCCTCATCTTGTAATCGTTGAATCATGTCTGGCTCTTGTCCGTTAGTCACAAGGAATATTGATTTTGTTGCTTCAAGTGATTTTAGATATTTTATAAGCTCTGGAAGTTTTGGATACATGGTTGGCTCACCAGAAAGTGAGATGGCGTAGTGACTTGGTAACAATGATTCATCTAATCTTTGTTTATCGTTTCTAGAATCACCATAATATCCATTGATTAGTTTTTTTCTTTCTGCCATTAATTTTATTAGGATATCTTCTGGTTCTGCAACTTGTTCAGTATCCATTTTTAGAGAATCATAAAATTCCATTGGTCTCCAACAATACACACAACGATTCTCACAGTGCATACCTGCTGGAGAAAACTCCATGCATCTATGAGTTGAAATTCCATAGAATTTGTGTTTGTAACAACTTCCTTCATGCTTGAAAGATTTTTTTGTCCAATGACAAAGCTCTACTGTTGAATGATCTGCAACACCGTACTTTGCTTTTTTTAATTGCTCAGATATTGCTGGTTTGATCTGAATTAGCTGATCATTCTCTTCAATTGTTTCTCCTGAACAACTCATATGTTCAAATCTTGATCTCATTTACTTAAATTGATCGAGATTTTTGTCCATCATGGAATTTTTCCCTAAATCTTCAAAGATTTTAGCTGATTCTAGAGTGAGGTTTAATAACTGGATCCTCGACGTATTTTTAGGCATTGAAAAAAATACATATTTTACCGTTCCTAGTCTTGCTTGTTACTACTTTAACTAGTATTCCTCTAAGTCCAGCTTTTGCTGAAATAGATCTGGATAGAGATGGCGTTGAGGATTCAATTGATATGTGCCCCAATCTTCAAGAAGATTATGAGAGTACAATAGATGGATGTCCATCAAATTTTGTTCCATGGTATGATGAGGATTTTGATGGAATTCCAGATCATTTAGATCAATGCCCAAGTCTTAAAGAACGTTATAATAAATTCCAAGATGAAGATGGCTGCCCAGACTTTGCTCCAGAAGGTGGAGAAGGTGGATTGCCAGACTCTGATGGTGACGGTATTGTTGACATTCTAGATAATTGCCCAAATCAACCAGAAACATTTAATGGTATTTTGGATACTGATGGCTGTCCAGATACTTTTGGTTCTGGTGATAGAGATAGAGATGGAGTTCCAGATCATTTAGATAAATGTCCACTAAGTGCTGAGACTTACAATCGATTCCAAGACGAAGACGGTTGTCCTGATACTGTAACGGGTTCTGCTTTTATTGATTCAGACAATGATGGTATTCCAGATAAAATTGACTTATGTCCAAACGAACCAGAAGTTTTTAACGGTTATAGAGATACAGACGGTTGTCCTGATGTTGTATTAGATACTACATTTAGCGATAGAGACGGTGATGGAATAGCAGACCAGTTTGATATTTGTCCAGATCAACCAGAAACTTTCAATAGATTTGCAGATTATGATGGTTGTCCCGATTCAGCTCCTGCATTTGATGGAGTATTAGGTGATACCGATGGTGATGGAATCAAAGATGTTGATGATTTATGTCCACTTGAACCTGAAAGATACAATGGATTCCAAGACGATGATGGTTGTCCAGATATTCCACCATATACTCGTGATCTTGATTCAGACCTAGATGGAATTCCTGACAGTATTGATCAATGTCCTAATGTAAAAGAGACCTACAATAGATACCAAGACGATGATGGTTGTCCAGATTTTATAACTATTGATAAAGGAATTCCTGATTCAGATGGAGATGGAATTCCTGACTTTGCTGATTTATGTCCTAACCAACCAGAAACATTCAATGGTGTCTTTGATAGAGATGGTTGTCCAGATACTCTATCCACACAAGACCGTGATAGAGATGGAGTTCCAGATGGTTTAGATAAATGTCCAACTGCTAAAGAAACTTACAATGGATTTGAGGATCATGATGGTTGTCCAGATAGTATTCCTGGTTTGTCTATATTTGATTTTGATGGCGATGGAATTAGTGATTTGAATGATAAATGTCCGCTAGAGCCTGAAACTATTAATGGTTATCGTGACTTAGACGGTTGTCCTGATGTTGCAGTATTGGATTCAGATGGTGATGGAATTAGAGATGAATTAGATCAATGTCCTCTAGAACCAGAAACTTGGAATAGATACCAAGACAATGACGGTTGTCCTGATAACCCCACTGAATTTGACTCTGACAGAGATGGAATTCCAGATCATTTAGATCAGTGCCCTCTTGAAAGAGAGCGCTATAATGGATACCAAGACGATGATGGTTGCCCAGATTATCCGCCATACATTACCAGTTTAGATTCTGATTATGATGGAATACCTGATGATATTGATCAATGTCCAAATTCTCCTGAAACTTATAATAAATTCCAAGACTTGGATGGTTGCCCTGATAATATAGCAGATAACAAAGGCATACCAGATTCTGATGGTGATGGAATAAATGATTACAATGATCATTGTCCTAACCAACCAGAAACGTATAATGGAATTTTAGACAGGGATGGTTGTCCTGATGATTATATTCCTTCAAGTGACCGTGATAGAGATGGAATCCCAGATGCAATAGATGCATGTCCAACTGCTAAAGAGACCTGGAATAGATTCCAAGATGATGACGGTTGTCCTGATACTATTACAAAGTCATTTGTAGTTGATTCAGATAATGATGGAATTAATGACATTGATGATGATTGTCCACTAGTTGCCGAAAACTATAACGGATTCCAAGATGATGACGGTTGTCCTGACGTTGATGATACCCAACCTGACTCTGACGGTGATGGTGTTCCAGATGTAATGGATATGTGTCCTACTCAAAATGAAACGTGGAATAGATATGTAGATTATGACGGTTGTCCTGATACAGTACCTACAGGAAATCTAAGAGTTGATACTGACGGAGATGGAATATTTGATGATAATGATTTATGTCCAAACAAAAAAGAAACTTGGAACAAATACTTGGATAGTGACGGTTGTCCTGACATATCACCTGAACAATCAAGATACAAACATGATGCTGATTTAGATGGAATCATAAACGATTATGATTTATGCCCATTAGAACCTGAAACTTTCAATGGTTATCAAGACGAAGATGGTTGTCCAGACACACCACCTAGTTAATGGAGTATATGAATATGAATAAACAAATTCTTTTAGGCTTTTTGATTTTACTTACATCCACAATTGGAATGTTTCCTGCAGGTGCCTTTGCCAATCAAGCAATAGACTCTGACGGTGACGGTGTTCCAAATGATATTGATCAGTGTCCTCATCTAAAAGAAGACTATGATCCTCGATATGGTAACAACATTGATGGCTGTCCTGCTGATTTTGTTCCATGGTATGATGCTGATTCTGATGGAATAGAAGATCATATTGATAATTGTCCAACTGTAAAAGAGACTTACAACAAATTCCAAGACGATGACGGCTGCCCTGATATTGCTCCAAGTGGAACAAAAGATATTGCTGATTCAGACGGTGATGGTTATCCTGATTATATGGACAAGTGTCCAAATCAACCAGAAACATTCAATGGCATTGATGACAAAGACGGCTGCCCTGAAAATGCCATGAATCTAAAAGATTCTGATAGAGATGGCATTTCTGATCCTTTGGATGCATGTCCACTAGAACCTGAAACATACAATAGATTCCAAGACGATGACGGTTGTCCTGACTCTGTTGATTCTACAACAGCTCAATATCAATTCCCAGATACTGACGGTGATGGAATTGAAGATAGATGGGATGCATGCATTAATGAACCAGAAAACTATAACGGATATCTTGATTGGGATGGTTGTCCTGATGTCCCAGGAGCTGAATCTTTGAAAATCATAGATTCTGACTATGACGGTATTCCTGATGATAGAGATGAATGTCCATTAGAGCGTGAAAATTATAATAAATTCCAAGATGATGACGGTTGTCCGGATTTAATTGAGTATAAGTTCACTGGTGATATCGATGGTGATGGTATTCCAGATAAAGATGATTTATGTCCTTTCAGTCCTGAAACATATAACAAGTACCTAGACTTGGACGGCTGCCCTGATCATATTGCAGATGATAAATTTGCAGCAGATACTGACGGTGATGGAATAATTGATAGAATAGATTTATGTCCAAATCAACCTGAAACATTTAACGGATTCCAAGACAAAGACGGTTGTCCTGATTCATTAGGTTTTAATGATAAAGACAGAGATGGTGTTTTAGATAACTTAGATGAATGCCCATCTGAACCTGAAACATACAATGGATTCCAAGATTTAGACGGTTGTCCTGACTCTGTTGATTCTACAACAGCTCAATATCAATTCCCAGATACTGACGGTGATGGAATTGAAGATAGATGGGATGCATGCATTAACGAACCTGAAAATTATAATGGTTACTTAGACAAAGACGGTTGTCCTGATGTTCCAGGTGCTACTTCACTAGAATTTCTTGATGCTGATTATGATGGAATTCCAGATCATCTAGATCAATGTCCAACAGTTGCTGAAAGATATAACGGATTCCAAGATGATGACGGTTGTCCTGACAGCATTCTTCTTCAATACAATGGTGATTCAGACGGTGATGGCATCCTTGACGATGTAGATCAATGCCCACTTGCTAAAGAGACTTATAATAAATTCCAAGATTGGGATGGCTGCCCTGATTATGTTGCAGATGATAAATTATCAGCAGATACTGATGGTGATGGAATTCCAGACAGGATAGATCTCTGTCCTACTCAACCTGAAACATTTAACGGATTCCAAGACAAAGACGGTTGTCCTGATAGATTATCAACACAACTTGACTCTGACATGGATGGAATTCCAAATATTTTAGATGAATGCCCATCTGAACCTGAGACATACAATAGATTCCAAGACGATGACGGTTGTCCTGACTCTGTTGATTCTACAACAGCTCAATATCAATTCCCAGATACTGACGGTGATGGAATTGAAGATAGATGGGATGCATGCATTAACGAACCTGAAAATTATAATGGTTACTTAGACAAAGACGGTTGTCCTGACGTTCCAGGTGCAGAGTCTACTATTCCAACCTATGCTGACTCTGACAATGATGGATATCCTGATGTAGTTGACACTTGTCCTACTCAACCTGAAACATGGAACAAATACTTAGATTGGGACGGTTGCCCTGATATTGCTCCAGAACAGCAAAGATTTGTCCATGATGATGACTTGGATGGTATCATAAATGATCTTGACTTGTGTCCATTTGATCCTGAGGATTATGATGGTGACAGAGACGAAGACGGCTGTCCTGATCCATGATCTCAGATTTCATAATTTTAGAAGAATCTATTTAACGTGAGACTTAATAAATACGTGATATTAGCGGTGTCATAGATAATGAATAAACAAATTCTTTTAGGCTTTTTGATTTTACTTACATCCACAATTGGAATGTTTCCTACAGGTGCCTTTGCCAATCCAGCAATAGACTCTGATGGTGATGGTGTTCCTGATGATGTTGATTTTTGTCCTCATCTAAAAGAAGACTATGATCCTCAATATGGAAACAACATTGATGGCTGTCCTGCTGATTTTGTCCCATGGTATGATGTGGATTATGATGGAATTCAAGATCATATTGATAATTGTCCAACTGTAAAAGAGACTTACAACAAATTCCAAGACGATGACGGCTGCCCTGATATTGCTCCAGGTGGAACAAAAGATATTGCTGATTCAGACGGTGATGGCTATCCTGATTATATGGACAGATGTCCAAATCAACCAGAAACATTCAATGGCATTGATGATAAAGACGGCTGCCCAGAAAATGCATTAACCTTAACTGATAGAGATAGAGATGGAATTTCTGATACTTTAGATGAATGTCCACTAGAACCTGAAACATACAACAAATTCCAAGACGATGATGGTTGCCCTGACTCTGTTGATTCTACAACAGCTCAATATCAATTCCCAGATACTGACGGTGATGGTATAGATGATCGATGGGATGCATGTTTGAATTCACCTGAAAATTATAATGGATTTCTTGATTGGGATGGTTGCCCTGATGTTATTGGATTTTCTGAAGCCTTGATTGATTCTGATTATGATAGTATTCCAGATTCTCGTGATGCATGTCCATTGGAACGTGAAAATTTTAACAAATTCCAAGACGAAGATGGATGTCCTGATACTGTAGAATATGAAGTGACTGGTGATGTTGACGGAGATGGAATTCCAAATCAATATGACTTGTGCCCTTATGCAAAAGAGACTTACAATAAATTCCAAGATGATGACGGTTGTCCTGACGCTGTTGGAACTAATACCTTTACTTATGATTCAGACGGTGATGGAATTGTTGATAATCTAGATCATTGCCCAAATCAACCAGAAACATTCAATGGATTTTTAGACGATGATGGTTGTCCTGATACCCTTAACTCTACACTTGACTCTGACATGGATGGAATTCCAAATGTTTTAGATGAATGTCCACTAGAACCTGAAACTTACAACTTTTTCAAGGATGGTGATGGATGCCCAGATGCTTCTGGAACAGTTGTGTCTTCTTACGTTTTTCCAGATGCTGATGAAGATGGAATAGATGACAGATGGGATGCATGTCCTAATGAAAAAGAAAACTATAATGATTATCTTGATAGAGATGGATGCCCAGATGTACCTGGTGTTTCAAAATCTGCATTATCTGATATTGATTATGACTTAATTCCTGACATCTTTGATGAATGTCCAAACCTCCCTGAAAAATATAATGGATTCCAAGACGAAGACGGTTGTCCTGACACAATAGCTTATGACTCATTTGGTGATTCAGATTTTGATGGAATTCCTGATAATATCGATGAATGTCCAAATGCTCGAGAAACTTACAATAGATTCCAAGACGAAGACGGTTGTCCGGATACTATTGCTGATAACAAATCAACAGCTGATTCAGATGGTGATGGAATTGTAGATAATCTAGATCGTTGTCCAAATCAACCTGAGACTTACAATGGATTCCAAGACAAAGACGGTTGCCCTGATACCCTTAACTCTATACTTGATTCTGATAGGGACGGAATTGCAGATATTTCTGATGCTTGTCCATTAGAGCCTGAAACCTACAACTTTTACCAGGATGAAGACGGTTGCCCAGATGCAACTGGCTCAATCATTCCATCTTATAGTTTCCCAGATGCTGATGGCGATGGAATAGATGACAGATGGGATGCATGTCTTGATGAACAAGAGAACTTTAATGGGTACTTGGATTGGGACGGCTGTCCAGACGTTCTAGCAGCACAATCTACTATACCTACAAAAATTGATTCAGACGGTGATGGCTACTATGACCACATAGATTTGTGTCCTACTCAACCTGAAACATGGAACAAATACAATGATCATGATGGGTGCCCAGACATTGCTCCAGAACAGCAAAGATTTGTCCATGATGATGACTTGGATGGAATCATAAATGATCTAGACCTATGTCCATCTGATCCTGAGGATTATGATGGTGACAGAGACGAAGACGGCTGTCCAGATCCATAGAATTTTATTTCTTGTCTGATTTTTAAAATGGTAAATATATTATAAATTCTAACTCTGTATCATGCTTCCAAAATTTTCTAGTAGGGCATTTTTGGCTCCAATGGCAGGAGTAAGTGATCCTGCATTAAGATTACAATGTAAACAAATGGGGGCAGGATTAGTTGTAACAGAGTTTACTAATATTCATAGTATCATTGCAAAAGAAAAGCAATTAAAAGAAAAAATGAGTACTATACAAGAATTTATTGAATTCTCTGAAAAAGAAAGACCTCTGTCTGTTCAGTTATTTGGTTCTGATCTAAATGCTTTAGAGCAAGCCGCAAAAATTGTTGAACCCTATTTTGATATTATTGATTACAATATGGGTTGTCCTGCACCTCATATTACTCAACAAATGGCAGGTGGTGCTCTTTTACAAGAAGTTAATCTAACTAATCAAATTTTTGAAACTCTTGTTAATGCGGTAAAAAAACCTGTTACACTCAAAATTCGTGCCGGTGTTACTGATGCTAGCAAATTTCTTTTTAGAGAAATTGCTGAACTTGCAGAAGACAAGGGAATTCAAATGATTACATTTCATCCAAGAACCGTAAGTCAAGGATACTCTGGAAATGCAGATTGGAAATTAATTAAAGAGCTCAAAGAAATTTCTACCGTGCCTATAGTTGGAAATGGTGACATTACCACTCCCGAAGATGCAAAAAATATGCTTGATCAAACAAATTGCGATTATATAATGATAGGACGAGGAGCAATGGGAAATCCATTTTTATTTGAACAAATCAATGATTATCTAAAAACTGGAACATACAAGGAATATTCTTTTAAAGATAGATTGAATTCATTTTTTGATTATTTGCATTTAACAACAAATTATAAAATTAAATTTGCAAACATAAAGGGTCAGGCCATGAGATTCACCAAAGGAATGAAAGGTGGGGCTAAATTGCGCTCTAAAATTACGTTTTCAAAAACTATTGAAGAACTAGAAAAAATCATGACAGATGCTTACCAAGACTCTTAAAATTTCATATTAATCTAGGAACTCTTTACATTTGTTCATGTTTTAATCTAAAATGTCATTGAATTTTAAAGCAAATTGGACTATTCTTATATATTTCAACATGGAATTTTATGTATGAAAATAGGAGTTGAATCATAATTGGCAACAGCTTATGTTCTCATAAATTGTGAGCTAGGTTCTGAAGAAGCAGTAATCTCTGAACTAAAATCTATTGAAGGAGTAAAGGAAGTACATGGAACCTTTGGTGCTTATGATATCTTGGCCAAAGTTGAGTCTGGACAGGTAGAAGCTCTTAGAGAAACAATTACCTGGAAGATTAGAAAAATCCCAAAAATTCGTTCAACACTTACACTAATGGGAATTGAGGGACAACAATAATTTTCCAAAATCCTTTGCTTTTATACTTAAATTGTAATACTATTCCATCCCTTCAAAACAATCGTCTCCCAAAGAGGCACCTATCTGAGAGGAGTAGTGACCCTCTCAGAAGTTTCATAAAATAATTAATTTTATAATAAAAGAAATGATTAGAGGGCTTCAGAACCTCTCTTTTTTGATGCAATGTTGATAACATCATCAACTGATGAAATCACAATTATACCATCTCCTGCTTTACCAGTAAATGCTGCATCTATAATGGCTGATGTAACCGATTCTACTTTTGAGTCATCCACTATTGTACTTACAGTTGCAACTTTATTGAATTCTGCGATAAAAGTTCCTGTTCCTCTTCCTGCTCTCATTGTTTGTCTTTCGCCAGAACCCCTACCATTTCCTTCTAGAATGGTAAATCCTCCGACTAACTCTTTGATTGCATTGGAAACAGCACCTGTTTTATCAATATGTACAGTTGCCTCAATTCGTTTCATTTTCATTCATTTTTTATTATTGTTTAAAAAAGATCATATGTTTTTTTTTCATTTTTATGATACTATTTTTGAATTGGTTATTTTATTATCCTCTTGCCTTTTTAGTGTAAAAAAATATGAAAAATATGAAAAGTGATGAAAAACGCTCTCATAGACTAAACTATCTCTTGAAGTGTTATTTGATAAATCCACAAGAAAATCAGCTTTATCAGAGAGCTAAACAAATGGGCGTTTCTGATTCTACTGCTAAAGATTACATTAGAACAGTCATAATCCAAGCCCAAAAAATCTACTCAAAATAGATTTTTTTTAAATAATTAAAATTCAAATATTATTTTTTTGATAAAGAAATCATACGAAATGTTAAACAAGCTAATCATAAATAATCAAATTGGGATGAATTTTACATGACTGATCCATTATTAGATGATGTAAAGGCACTTTTAGACAAAGATTTTGGCGATGACCGCATACTCAAGCAAATTTGTAGAGCATGTGAAAATAATGAAGTTATCAGCAATTATGAACGAAATTATGTGAGGCAATTAGCAGAAAAACATCTTGGCAAAAAACCAATCATTAAAACCCCTACACCAGAAGATAAACCCGTAATTCCTGACGTTGTTTTACCTGAAGTTAAAACAATTCAACAACATCAGACATATCAAACTAAACCGCAGCCCAAATATTCTTCCAATGTAAAAAATTCTAAACTTTACCTAGGTATTGGTGGAGTTGCACTAGTGATAATAATTGCTTTAGCTGTTTCATTTAGCGATATTTCTGAAACATCGCCTGTATCAGTTAAAACTCCAACAAGTACAGAACCTACTTCTCTATCTGTTCAAACTGATTTATCATCATATTCTAATAAAGATCTAATCTCAATTAGCGGCATTTCTGATACATCAGGAACTATAAATTTATCAATTCTAAATAATAATAATGAATTAGTTTGGTCTGAACAAGTTTCTACCAAAAGTGATGGAAGATTTTCCACATTAGCTATTGCTGGTGGCACTGGATGGGAAAACTCTGGAACTTATACTCTTAAAGTTGATAATGGTAAAGAAACTAAATCTAGTACCTTTTCCTTTTCAAAGTAATTTACTAGAATTCTTTCCAATGAGAATCTAGTAACTCTCTTAGTTTCTCAACTGTTATCTCATTCATGTATTCTCTGTAAACAATGAATTTGTTTTGACGATTTGATTCTTCACCGTAAATGTCAGTAGTGTTTTTAGGGATTGCCCCTGACTTCCATTGCCTCATTTCAAATAACCAAACTGTTGCATCAGGATTTGAAAAGTCAATATCATCACAGCCTACCACATAAAGAAAACATTTTGTCGCTTGGTTTAGTTTCTCATGTAATTTTTCATAGGCAATCATCTGTCCCTTGGCAATATTGATCTTATCGTTATGAAATCCCTTGAATTCTAAAACGATAAATCCCCCATTATGCTCAATTAGCCAGTCAATATCGGTCCCACCTGAGGCTACCATACCATGTACGATAAGATCCCCTAAAACCTCTCTTCCTCTAGTAAATTCAGTCTCATCAAAAATCTGGTATTTTGCCTTTGGGCTCTTTCTAATTGGCTGGGGTATTTGCTTAGATTTTGTTAAATTGTCTTTTTGGTACAATGTATTGATTAAATCTATAGTCTCATCTGCCATAAATTATCGAGACGCTAACTAGATGATAAGAAAGTTTGTAAAATATTATACAGTTTTACTATTTTTATGATTATCTACAGTAAAATTCCCCTGCCCCATCTTTATACAAAACAAAATAATCATCAGGATTTTTTTTACCCTTCTTTGCATTTAGTGCATCTTGATACATTTCAAAATGTTCCACTAAATACAATTGATTGTCAGTATCTGCAAAGTAGTCAATTGCAACTAAATTAAATCCAGTTTGTGGTGTAAGTTTGATTTTTTCTTTTTCAAATGAATCTTGAGTCAATTAATACAAATGAAATTAATTATTCATCATAAATCATCAGATTTTTTTCTTCTAATAATGAATGCAAGTTATGTACCGAACGATAAACATCGGATTCTTTTTTTGCTCCTGTGCATACCAATTTTCCTGATGCAAATAACAAAATGACTGTTTTTGGATCAAGCATCCTATGAATTAATCCTGGGAATTGCTCTGGTTCATACATGCTTCTAGGTAAAGTTCTTGCTGCTTTTTCTAAATGTATTTTTCCACCTAAATTAATTGCAGCTACAATATTTTGAACTGTAATTACTGCATCTTTTTTTATTTTGATTTTTCCTTTTCTTAATTTTTGAACTACTGTGTTAACTGCTTTTATTGCCATGTCCTCAGACTTTGCCCCTGTACAAACCATTTTTCCTGTTCGAAAAATTAGTGTTGCAGTTCTTGGATTTGTTAATCGAAAAACGAGTCCTGGAAATTGTTCAGGATGATATTCAGTATCGGGAAATTTTGCAGTTATGTCATTAAGATCAATTTTTTGATCTACTGATGCAGATGCTACAACGTTTTCAACACTAACAATAGGCTTCGTTTGAGGCATAACGAGGGGATTTAAATACTTCCTTTATATATACTAGTCCGATTTTTTGGAATATTTGAAATTTTCAATGATGTCCAATCCACTGATATCGAAATTCCTCATCAATGATTTCTGACATTATTTCATTATTTTTTATTTTAGTTTTTGGTAAATCTACTTCAAAGAAACCTAATTGACCTTTACAAGGAATTGGAATTCTAAATGCTTTTGCATTCTTTAATTGAAATCCATATGTTTTATTATAATGATCTTTGGAGGCAAAATGAAATTTTTTATCGGCATTGATCTCTTTTAATGAATTATATTTTTTTACATCAAATAGTTCTGCTTTGCCAACAATAGCACCTGTTACGAATTTTTTCTTTATTTTCAATCTCTTGGAATCTTCAGTTCTGATTTTAATTGGTGCATGAATTAAAAATTCCCCTCTAAAATTTGTATTCCACTTTCTTAATTCAATAATTTTTTTTCCTGAGATGATTAAATCAGCAAATGGTTGGGAAACTGAAAGGCATTTCAAAATATTATTCGGTAGCTACTTTGATATATTGACCTGGATTTTTACCTCTACCTTCAGGTAGGTTTGTAATTCCTCCATTCAAACTCTGAGTAACAATTCCTTTACTTGCAAGTACTTGTGCCGTCATAAGTGAAGTATTTCCAGCCATACAAACTAACAAGGATTTTCCTTTTGAACCATTTAGTTCCTTACTAAGTTCTTCTGGAATTTGTTGAGTTGATAATAATTGATTGATGGTACTTGCTTTTGGTATGGAAATTTTAGATTTGTCAATTCCTAATGATTTTGCAATCATTTCTATCCCTTCTTCTTTAGGGGTATATTGTGTATGCACCCAAATAATTCTATCATAATCATTTACTATTGATGATGCTTGCTCTAATGAAATATTTATTGGCATTTTATTTTTTGAAATCTGTTCAAAATTCTTCCTGTATTTTTCAATTCCATCTGCCACAATAATGACAAATTTTTTATAATTTCCAGATTTTGCCATCTCCATTGCCGAAAATAATTCTAGTGCTGTGCTTTCTCCTATATCGTGTCCTTTGTCCACAAAATACTTTAAAAGAAATTTTGCTTTCTCAAAATCTACCTCATGCTCTGCTGCATATGTGTTAGGATCATATAGTGTCAATCCTGTGGCTTTGGCTTTAGTTCTAATCCCTGCGACATCTTGGCCTGGGATTGGAAAAACTACGTGAATTGATTTTTTCCCATATTTGTTAGTCATATATTGACTCAAACCTCCTGACGTTCCTCCAGTACCAAATGAACAAACTATTTGATAATTTTCTAATGAATCTCCGTTTTTGTGAAGCTGCTGATCAATCTCAGGTGCTGTTACTGTTTTATGAATATCAATATTCAATTCATTATCGTATTGTTTTGGACAGAATAAATTGTAAATTTTTGCAAGAAATCTTGCCAAGTTAATGATGTCTTGTTTAGCTAATAGTGATTCTATGTCTTGAATATTTTCATCAAAAATTTTGGGATCAAAACCGAGCTCTGCTAATTGTGAACGAATATTTCCAGCAGTTGCTTTTGCAGCCAACTCGTCTGCTTTGTTTTCCATTCCTGGTGCAGGACAAATATCCATATCCAAATCCATTATTCGAATATTTTCATTTCTTAATTCTTTGAACACTCCTTCTTGTAACTTTCTTGATACAAGTGCAACTACATTTACGCCAATCTTTGATAATAGACCAAGTGCTATACCAAAGTTTCCTGAAGTAGCTTCGATTACTGTTTGATTTCCTTTAAGATTTCCAGATGTGATTGCATCATGGATGATGTGTGAAGCAGCTCTTACTTTGATTGAACCGCTTAATAATGCAGAATCAAACTTTCCATAAACTTTCAAATCATTTCTATCAAGATCTATTTTATACACATTTTTGGCACATTCTATGAAATCTTCAGTAAGATCAACTAATGGTGTTGGGTTTACAATTTCTGTTTCTTTCAAATGAGGTATTTTATTCCATATTTCTTGTTCAAATTTTTCTAACAAGACATTGTCAATGGAATTGTTTTTATTTTCACTCAAAATTCTCTCTAGGGTTGCATCAATTCTAATCTCATATAAAATATTTCATAAGAAAAATGGTGTGAATGGAATTAATACTCATTGATTTAGACATCTAAAACACTGATTACTTTACTTGGAATGTCTTTTAGTCTACTTACAGCCATTGTTTTTTCGTATCCTAAATGCCTGAGATTATTGGCAATAGTCGTTGCTCTGAGGGTATTTGGGCCTAATCCTAAGGCTACCATCTTAATCCCTAGTCCTTTGAGAGATTTTGTCATATTTCTTACGGCATCCGGATCTGATGGTTCTCCATCTGTTAATGTCAAAAAAATGTCTGGTCTTTTTGATTGCAATGTTGGAAACATTTTATCATAAACTTCTGCTAATGGAGTTGAACCATTTGCAACAACCTGAGTTAATCTTTTTGCAGTTATATTGTTCCACTTTACATTATCTGCTTTGATAGACCAGCAAACAACTGATCTGTTTTCAGTACTGAATGCATAAACTGCAAATTTTACTTTGAGATATGATAAAACTTCACAGAGTGCTAGAGTTGCTTTTTTGTATTCAAGTGCATCTGATGCAATACTAGATGAATGATCTAATAATATTACAATTTTTGTTTTAATTGATTTTTTAACATCTGTAAAAAATGGTTCATGACCTTCGATGTAATTTTCTTCATCAAACTCTTCTCCTGATCTGAGATGTTGCTCTTTCCATCCCGTCTTCCATTCTTTGAATTTAACTTTTAATCCATTAATCAAATTCATATCGTAAATTGTTGTTTCATCGACATTTTTTGTTGATGGGATTTGAATTCCAATTGCTTCAGGAGTCAATCCTTTATTTTCACTCTTTTTATTCTCATCAAGTAATACTTTGTATTCTCCATAAACATTATCCCCTCTTAAAATCGCAGATGAATCTACAGATCCAAAATCCCCTTCTTTATTTTTGGAAATAATTTTTAGAACTTTTAATAATTCTTCTTCGGTTAGTGCCATTCCAGCTTTTAAAAATGACACTGACATTGGAATTGTTAGCAGAGAATCTATATCTAGAATTTTAATAATTTGACTAACATTTTTTTCAAGCCATTCTGTACCATGATTTTCCTCAATTGCTTTTTTTACAATTTTTTTTGCAAAAATAGATGCTTCTTTAATTTTTTCAAAGTGACTTGATTGTATTTCTCCTTTTATTGCTCCAAACATAAAATACTGGTAAAATGCCTCTACGATTCTGGCTTTACCATAAACTGTGTGTAATTGAGGCCTTTCTACTAGCATGTAGGCATAATTAAAAATAATTTCATCTGTCATCCCTTTCCAAATTTTTCTTCCTAACTGCTCAATTCTTGATGTCTCAATTGTATTTAGAATAAAACCAAATGCATGATCATTGCTAAGAATTTTTTTACAGTACTTTATTCTCATTGCTTCATACCATAATGAGGTTCTTAATTGTCGATATTTTTGAAAATCATTTCCAATTCTCTTTTCAAGTGGTGTAAGTATTACCTTATTTTCATTTAGTCTTGTCTTAGTTTCAACTTTATCTGAGATCTCAACTATCATGTTGTCTCTTTCAGACCATCGTCTTACAAGAAAAGTAGCAATCTCAACTAAAGACTCGTTTTGAAGTTGAATTGCTTGCATCTAATTTCCAAACATAGAAGTAATGATGTCGCTTACTTTTTGATATTCTATACTTCCCCATTGCGTGTAAACATTTCCAAAAACATAATTCGCAGCATCTTTTGGAGACATTCCTTTTTCTACCAATTTTCCAAATGCTATTGTTTCCCTCAAGCTAGGTGAATAAAATAATTCTTCTACAGCAGCTGCTTGTCTTAATGTATTTGCTAATTTTATTGCTTGAACTAACTCTGAATCCTTTACTCCTGAAACATGTTTTTTGATAATTTCAAGTTCTACATCTTCTGGTGGATATTCTAATCTAATTCTTACAGGAAATCTGCTTAAGATTTGTGGAGGTAATTCTTTTGTTCCACTATGTGTTAATGGATTGATTGTAGCTATTACAAACCATTTCTCATTGGCCTTTACTAGTTCCCCTGTTGATTCTTTTAGCATAATTTGTCGTCGATCATCTAATGCTTCATCTAATCTCAATAACACGTCTGCTTCAGCCGAATTAATTTCATCCAAGTAAAGCAAATCTCCTTGCCTCATTGATTTTATCAAAACACCTTCATCAAAACTTACTGTTCCATCGGTTAGGGTTTTTGTCCCGACAAGATGACTTTCTCTTGTTCTGAGGCTAAAATTTATGGAATCTAAATTTGAATTCATACTTTTTGCAAAATCTCTAACTAGAGATGTTTTGCCTGTTCCTTTTGGACCGATAATTAATACAAAAAGACCTGCTTCATAGGCTTTTTTTAAAATTTGAATGGAATTATTCCAATCAAGATATTGAGTTTCTTCCAAGTATGTTTTTAATGATTATCTCAATATTTAATATTAGATCTATTTATCAAATGCTTCTACTTTTGCAAAAGCCTCATCAAGTCTTTGATGTAATGTTTTATTCCATTCTTCAAATCCGGAAGGATCTTTTGGATAGTTATAGTAATGCTCAACTAACCATTGATTTTGTTTTGATGTGTATCGCAGTCCGTCTGCAACTGTTTTATTCATTGCACCTCTGATAATCATTCCAATTTTACCTAGTCCTGAAAAGTCAGGATGTTCGCCTTTACTGATTGATTCTACATCAAGATTTCCCAAAAAGTGTTTCATTCCATAACTGATTTGCTCGTTACTCATTTGTTGTACTAATCTTCTAAACAATTCAAGACCTGCAGTTTTGTATCCATACTCTTTGATAAAATCTAAATTGTATTGCCAAAGTCCTGCTTCTGTTACATCATTTGCTTCAATTGCTTGTGCTACATTGTTTCCAAGAATAGTTCCTGCAATTAATGCCGGACCAATTCCACCTGCATCAATTGGTTTTGGCATCCATGCTGAATCACCAACTAACATGTATCCACCAGAGACCATACAATCATTTTGTCTTCTAACAGACACTTGAAAAATTCCTGAATTGTTATTGATATCTTCTGGGTCTTCTGATAGTTTTGGATTTTTTATTGCAGTATTGCGATTTAGGTATTCCTTCATTAAAGATTCGACATTGTCTTTTTTACCTAATCTTTTATTTCGTCTTTCTAAGAGTGACTTTTCTACCCCTAAACCAATGTTGACTTTGTTTTCTGCTTTAGGAAATACCCAACCATATCCACCAGGGGCAATATCTTGGTCTAAGTGAATTATACAATAATCAGGATCAAATTCGGAAAGATCTTTTTGCCCTTGATCAAAATACATAATGTATCTGCCAGTTGATTCCAAATCTCTTCTATCGATTCTTTTTTCAACCTTTGTAGAATTTTGAAGTCCGTTTCTTAGCATTGATGTAACTCCTGTCGCATCAATAACAATTTTTGATGTTTTTTTGTAGGGCTGTTTTGTTTTGTTATCTATTCCTTTAACTCCAACTGCTTGCTGTCCTTCATAAATTAAACCAGTTAGATTAATTTCATATTCAAACTCAATTCCCATTTTTTTACATCTTTCATTTTGAATCTCAGGTAGTTTTTGACGATTAAGCATGTATCCTGCACCATCAAATGGAATTGCAGTTTCTTTATCTGGTGAGAATGCCATTACTCCTTTAACATCATGTTCAATTTCAGGTCTGGTCCATTCGACTTTGATCCTTTTTGACATAAAATCAACTGCTTCTTTGGAGCATGCATCTCCACATACCCAACCTGCCAATGATTTTCTACCTGGCAAAAATTCTGTGTTTCTATCAATTACTAGGATTTTCAGATTTTGTTTAGAATAATGAGCTATAGCTTGTGCTGTAATAGTACCTGCAAGTCCTCCACCTGCAACAATAACATCATAGTCTGCCACGTTTATGGGGTTCGTCTATCCGTATTTAAAATAATACCATCATGATTATTGCGAAATTATTTGGAAATTCAATTGATCTGATGATTTATGGGGTCGGTTCGTCGCGGCGTCTTCATAGTATTCACTCAGACTGGAGCGGCTGTTATTTCCTCATTCCCAAATGATATTCTTCTCTTATTCCTATTTAATCTAGTAGGCAATTTGAAAAATTTCTGTAAATGACTTGATTGTATCTTTTTTATTGTAAATCGGCGTATGGATTTTTATTTTTATTGTATCTTTTTCTTTGATTGCTAGATTACCTTTGATTAATTCCTGTTTGTCTAATCTCATATGAAATCTTGAATCTACGGTTCTTTCTTCAATCTCATCAATTAACTCATTAATTTGATCTTTTGACAATAATCTTACAAGTTTATTCATAAATTTTTGAGCATTTTTTTTGGTAAGTTTTGCATTTAAGATTTTGATGGGATTATCAAAATATCCTAAGGTTTCTTTTATCTCAAAATCTTCTTCTTCTAAATCAAACAATTCAAATGATTTGAAAATTTTTGAAATATCTTCAGTGGCATGAACTATGACATCAATAGAAATTTCTATCTTTTCAATCATGATTGATTTTGAATGATTTCAGATTTTATGCTTCAAGCAACACTGTTTCTTTTTCTGCAGTTCTGATAAGTTTGACTTTCTCAAGACCCACATGTCTTACTCTAATTACTTTCTTAAATGCAGCCATGATGTCTGAGTTAATCTTACTGTAACAAGTTGCTTGCACAAATTGATCAATAGTCATATCTGGTACTGTTTTATTGATTACATCTCTTGCAATTAGTCTAAGAGCGTGTTTTCTAGATGTATTTAGTTGTCTGTGAGTAAGTGCAATTACTTTAATTCTAAAGATGTATCCATCTTTAGTTTTGATATCTATGATGAAATTAATTTTTGATGAACCTCTTCTGACCAAACTTCGTAAAAATTCTTTTGAATATTCAAATCTCTTGAACATTGTTGTTGCCTTTTCTCCTTCCACATTGTTTATCTGGAAATAGATTTTGTATTGGTGCTGTGAGGGATCTCCTTTTAGAATATCATATAATGTAACTTCTAAAACTCGTCCTACTGCATTTTCATCATCAGTGATTGGTACGTAAGCTATTGGAACATTGTTAAATGATTCTGGAGCACTAACTGTAACCCAGCGTTTTTCTCTCCACTTGTCCTTTACTCGACCTTTTCTACGTGCCAATTATTATCGACCTTTGAATCCAAAATATAAGGGTATGTCACTAGATTTCTTTCTGATTTCCCATGTATTTTTGTAAAACATCTGGAATTCTAATATGTCCGTCTTTTGTTTGATTGTTCTCCATTATTGCTACCAAAATTCTTGTTGTAGCAATTAGTGTGCTATTGAGAGTGTGTAGATATTGAGTATCCTCATTTGTTTTATCTCTGAATCTGATCTTTAATCTGCGAGCTTGATAATCTAGACAATTTGAACATGAAACAATTTCCCTGTATGCATTTTGTCCTGCCATCCATGCCTCAACATCATATGTCTTTGCAGAAACTTTGCCCATATCTCCACTTGATAGTAGCATGACTCTGTGAGGAATTCCTAATTTCTGATAAAATTCTTCCACAACTGACAGCATACGTTCATGTTCCTTCCAAGAGTCTTCAGGTCTTGAAAATACAAATTGTTCAATCTTATCAAATTGATGAACTCTGAAAATCCCTTTCTGATCCCGACCATGTGCCCCTGCTTCTTTTCTAAAACAAGGACTAATTCCAGCATATCTGAGAGGAAGATCTTTACCATCTATGATCTCCTTTGAATGCATTGCAGCCATGGCATGCTCTGATGTTCCAATCATGTAAAGATCTTCTTGGTCAACCTTGTAGATGACATCCTCAAAATCATCAGCAATAACTGCTCCTTCCATTGATTCTCTATTGATCATATATGGTGGCTGAACTAAGGAATACTTTTTTTCTGCAAGAAAGTCTAATCCAAAATGAATTAGTGACTGATTTAATCTAACTAAATCATTTTTCAAGTAATAAAATCTGGCCCCTGCAACTTTTGCTGCTCTCTCCAAATCTACCAGATCCAAATTTTCTGAAATATCAATATGATCATTTACCTTAAAATCAAAATTTGGAATTTCTCCCCATTTTCTAATCTCTTTGTTGAAACTTTCATCAGCTCCAATTGGAACTGATTCATCAATAAGATTTGGAATAGTTAATGCCAATCTTGAATATTCTTTTTCTATTTCTGATTGTTCTGATTCTAACTTTGTTAATTTTCCAGAGATCTCAACCATTTCATTTAAGATCTGGGTTGTATCCTCCCCTGCTTTTTTCATTTTTGAGATTTGTATTCCGATCTCATTTTTCCTTTTTCTAAATTCATCAGTCTTGATAATAAAATCACGTCGTTTTTGATCAGATTCTATTAGCGCATCTAAATCAAAATCTACAGATCTTGCTTTTAGCATATCTTGAATTTTTTGAGATTTTTCCTTGATTAATTTAGGATCTAACATTATTCAATCACCTTCAATACTACCTGAATATGCTCTAATACTTCATCAATGGTTCCAATCAATTGTTTCATGTTTTTCTTACTCTCAAAATTAAAAACTAGTTTGTTATCAATATTTTCAACATTAAGACTCAATCCTTCGGGAAAATTCACATTATCTGGTTCTAATGCCTTTTTGACAGTTTCTGCCTTTTCTTTTGATATTTTATTGATTATTACTTGGACTTGACACGTTAACGACATTTACTTCTAAATAATTAAGAAATTCATCTAATTTGTCTTTAGTTATTTTTGCTCCAGCTGCTGCATTGTGTCCTCCTCCAACACCATCAAATTTTTCAGCACCGGTTCTCATTAATTCACTTAGATTGATATCCGAATTACAGCCATAGGATTTTCTTGATGAGAACTTTATTGTGTTCTCTTCTCCCTTGGTTCTCAAAATTACTATTTTTCCTGCATTTTTAGGTGAACCTGCAATTAATGATGAAATGGTACCTGTCATGGTTTCAGGAACTATGTCTTCACCATTTACCATTATACATGTCTCACTTTCTGAAATTCTCCATCTCTCATTTGCTAGAATACTCATGTATTCTCTGATCATTTTTCTATAATCTGTTAAAATCGATTCTCCTTCTCTTAGGATCTTATTTCGATCACCCATACATACTGCCATGCCGACACCAGAGCGATTTATTCTTCCACACGAGTTTAGCATAGTTGAAAACTCTCGTCCATCCCGCAAGAAACTTCTCTTGTCTTCTCTTGGAAATGTGTAGGTATATCCGATTAATTCTGACATTATCTCAGTGGAATTTTTACCGGAGGTGAATTTTGTAATGGACTCAATAACCTGTCTTTTTTCCTCCTCGTTTAGTTCAGCAGGTACCCTCCATCTACCTCCTTCTTTTAACTCAATTCCAGATGAATTAAGAAGTGAAAGACAAGTATCCCTATTCCATGTTAATCCTTCAATAAATGGCTGAGATGTAAATGCTAATGCATCTGGAAGTGGTCTTGTTTCTCTTCCAACTAAAAGTAGGTCTAAATCAATATCTACTAATCCTAACTCTTTGGCAGTATTTGCAATCTCGAAATTCTTTCCAGTAAATGACTTTCTTTCTCCTTGGTCTTGTCTGTCTCCTAAAGCAGAAACTACGGCAATTGAAGACAAATCTGAATTTTTCTCATCAAGGGCTACTGATGCTAGATATGCCATTCCACCAGCACATATCTCAACTCCGCCATCAATTCCATAACTCCATGCGTTGATGACATTTTCATTATCTTTTTCTTCATCAGAAATTTGATGATGATCTAAAACGATCCAATTATCTCCTAGTTTTTCATTGAGCTCTTTTGCAAACCCTCCTCCCAAATCAGTTACAATGTGAAAGTCTCTAGAATCTGTTTTGAATGATTCAACAATTTTTTTACTAAATTCTTTTGATGTTCTAACTGTACAATTTGCCCCTTCTCTGATTAGTGCTTTGGTAATGATACTTCCTGATGTAAGTCCATCACAATCGATATGGGTTGTAACAGAAATTGATTTTTTTGATTTTATGCAATCTGAAATTTTATCTTTGAAAAATGAAAGTGATTCGTCAAGTGATTTTGTCATTACTCTAATTGAGCAACCACGGATTTATATTTCCATTTTGCTGGAATTCGTCCTATTCTTTTGTAATATACAGATAGTCTGTGTACTTTGGCTTCAATTAATTCCAAAGATCTGACATTTCTATTGTCTCCCTTGTTTTCTTTGAGGTGTTTTTGAAGACCAACTGCTTTTCGGACAATGTTGTCTAGGTCTTCAGGCATTTCTGCTCTCAAATCATTTTCTTCAAGAATTTGACCAATGCCCTTTTTGGTAATTGGTTTGATTAATGGAATTGAATGCTGATCTCTTAGTTTAATTCCGATTTGGCTAGGAGTCAATCCGTCTTTGGAATATTTTATTACTAATTCTTCAATTTCTGCTGGACTCTGTGTAATCCATGAAGGTGCACGTAGAGTAGCTGGTCTGATGGAATGTGATTTTCCATGTCTGTGAGTGTGCATTCTTCCCATGATTTTGCACAATTTAGAACAGAATTAAACGTTACTTCTACTGATCTCGTACATAATACCGAAAATTGGGGCTCAGAATAAAAGTTAAATAAGTCACCGGGTTCAAATCGAACAGGTAAACCGTATGAATACAAAAATACTCTTAACAACAACAATGCTAGCTGTATTTTTCTTCGGTGCTATTGGTGCAGCATCAGTTGCATTTGCACAGTACATGGGAAATGTCGGCGACCAAGGTGAAACCGGAGCTTATACCTTAGAAGAAGCACTTGAAATTCAAAGAAGAAGAATTGAAGCTGCTGAAGCAAACCCATCATCGGGTTCAGGAACTCCATATCTTGACGCAGGCGGTGTAGTTGGTGCATCAGTAATTGCAGCAGCTGTCTTCGGTGGTATTGCAGGAGCCTTCTTCATTAGAGGAAGATCTGGTAAATACGCAGCAATGGGTAGAGGATAGTAAAACCTCACTTTTCTATTATTTTATTAGACTCTCTTAGTGGATACTGATCTCGTACTTTGTGAGAATAAAAGAAATGTATATATCGCACAAATAGAGCCAAAATATACAATGACTCCTATCGTAGGAATTTTCCTAAGCATCCTGTCTTCAATTACAGGACAATTAGGACCAAACTATGATCCATTATTCTATGATGTAATGATTTACATCTTCGGAACCATGATGTTCACAATATTCCTTCTCGGAATTATCTCATTCTGGTTACGTGTACACGGATGGGCTTACAAAGACAACCGTGAGAGATGGGTTGACGAATTAGACAGACACTTTGAAAGAGAAGGTATTGGTCTGATTCCAGACAACGGTAAATACTGGTAAAATCACTTCCTTTCTTCTTTTCATTATTTTTAAAATCTCAAGTTTTTACTTGCACAATTTTTTTAAAAATTTAATTTTTTATCAAAGTCGTAGATTCTATTTTTCTAATTCTGGTAGGAAATCCTTGTCCTTAGATGAATCATAATCCTTTGTAGTAAATACTCCCTTGTAGTGATATCCATCCTGTAATGGGGTATTGATGAAATGAGACGATTCTTTATCGTTTACATAAAATGTAGATTTATCCTGATCCATATCCCTTAGGGGGAAATCCCACATCCACAAAAAGTGTCCAATCTCCCATGGGTAATCTTCTTCCCATTCAACATAGATGGTTCCATCATCTGTTAGTGTATACATGGTTCTTTTACATTCTCCATCATTTAGTCCGGCATTGATATTGGCAGGAATTGGTGTTGGAAGACCGTCAATAATTAACTCCAAAGTGACTTTCATTTTGTATGGGGTTTCTCTATCATTGATGCATACTTTGAGAGGATCGTTTTGACTAAACTGACCCTGAAGAACGGAACTGATTGCTCCTACTGATACTGCTATTATTGCTGTGATTATTAAAAATCTGATAGTTTTTTTCCTTTTGTAGGGATCACCCATTCCAGGATATTTCATCGTGTTGCCTTTGACAAGATATACCTTAAAGTCCTTTCTTTTACTCTATCATTATCTCAATTGTATCGAGCTTATCTTGATGATCTGCAATATAGTATGTGATTTCATCTGAATCAATTTCAAGCCATTCTGACTCTCCTTTGTATGGGATGTAATCTTCGATGAATAAATCTCCAGGTCCGGTCATTCTAACAATTACTTTTTCATTTTTTGTTTTTATCTCAAAAGGAAGTTTGAGAACTTTACCTCTTCTCTGATTTTGAATATTTACTTTGAATTTATCTGAACGAAATTCTACCTCTCCAAAAAAATAACTCTGAAAAATATCTAGTTTGATAATTTTGAAACTTAGCATATTTTCATATTAATTTTCTAGAAGATAAAACTTGGTTTATTCAATTACGTAAAACGTAAGTTCATTGAAAATGAAAAGGAAAAGGTTGGGTGTTTATATTACTTGCCAGGGTCGTGTTGCAAACGTAATGACATATCCAACGCCAATGATGATTGATTGGTAAGCTATGTTGGTATATGGGATTGGTTTGATAATTGGATCTCCTTCAACTACTACTGTTTGACCTGGACCAAGTCCTGGACCAACTTTTGCTACGTTGAGTTGGGTGTGTACGTGGTATACACCTGCTTCAAGTGCTTTTGCAGATAGTGAGTAATCAATGACTGAGTTACCTGGAATGTCAAAGACGTTTCCTGGTGGGTCTCTTGCCAACATTTCCCATCTGTTACCTGCGTTGGTTGACTCTGAGAAGATAGATAGCCATCCTCTAAGGTCTCTTTCTACAAGACTGACTAATGTTCCTTGAAGTGTCAAGGTTTCGCCAGTTTGCAGGGATTGTCTGTTGAAGGTTTCATCCTCAATTCTGATGAAACGACTCTGAAGTTGTGCTTGGACACCGTGTGCATCTGCAGTTGGAAGTATGGATTCAACCCAGTTGAAACCTAAAGTTCCTAGTGCAAGTACTACAGCTAGTCCAAATACGAAAATCTTTTTTTCGACCATAGTTATCCCTAATATTGAGAAAGAAATACACATCGTTATATGTTTTACCTTGATAGCGAGGATCGATGCTTTAACCATTGTTTATCATCAATGATTAACAATGAAAATGAGAAAAAAATGATAAAATTATTTCAATTCAAATTAATAAAAAGAGAAAATTTCATCAATTTTTGATATAATTTGTAAGAAATTTGATTCTAATTTATTATTTCTAAAACTCTTACTTTATATGCCGAACTCACATGATTGTATCCATGGCACAGATGCCCGCATTAATCCCAAAAGAAGTTGAGATTCAGAGACTTAAAAAAATCTGGCTCATCGTTATTGCTATGGGTTCCACTGCAGCATCAGTCGAAGTAGATAACTTCGTCGATGGATCACTACATCAGACATCTATCAGAGATAGTGCTTTCACACCAGCTCACTGGTGGTTGTATTCCCACTTCATCGCATTACCACTTGGATGGGGAGCAGCAGCAATCTATGATAGAAAAGTTCCAGTTCTTAGAGGCCCAAATAATTCAATGAACACTGGTTTGAAGATGACCATTCTAGGTTACCTTGCAACAATGTTTACAATTGGAGTCAATGAGATGTGGCACTTCTGGTTTGTAGAGGAGATCTTTGCAGTACCAAATCACTGGATGTTTAACATGGGTGTTGTAGTAGCATTCATGGGTGCACTTGCATACGTAGTCAGAGTATATGCTAGACTCGTAGAACTAGGTGCAGAAACTCCTGGAGAAAACCCATATGTTGCAGAAATGTACAAGATGGCCTTAGAAGGCAAATTGTACAGCAGAGCAATACCATAGACAAAAGTGCAAAAGCACATTTTTTTCCTTTTTATTATTTTCAAAAGACGTAGATCGTACTTGCCCCCTCAGTTTAAGAAAGACTTAAAAGGATTCTCTATTAGAATAATTCCAGAATGACTCTTCCTAAAGGATTCGGTTCTGGCGGCGCTGGTGGATCATCAAGTGCCGATGTAGAACGAATGATTGGAAAACGCGTTGAAAACATGACTGGTATGATTACAATTTCATTCTGGGCAGCATGGTTAGCAACTTTTGGTGGTACTGCAGCAGGATATTTCTATTATCCATGGGCATATCCAACCCCAAGTGGCCACTTTGCATTCATCGTATTGACAATCATTGAGGCAATAGGTTACATCTTCTGTGTTAAAGTCATGGAAGAAGGTTCCAACAAAAATAGTAATGGTATCGTTGGCGGCAGCGTAGCTGCAGTTACAGCAGGTACAATCTTCATATCACTATTCGTTGGTAACTAGAAGGAAAACCCTTCAGACACTTCTTTTTCATTTTCATTTTAACTTAGAAATAACGATCTTCATCACACTCTAAAATTTTATATACTGACCGTTTCTTCACCTTGATATGGTCTGGTTAAGACGATGTACACACTACTTATTCATAGTAGTTGTTGCAGTTAACTCTACACTGTTAACAATTAATGCAGGAGACTACATCTTCTACACTGACTGGGCTTGGACTTCGTACACGGTATTCTCAATATCGCAAACGTTGATGCTTATTGTAGGTGCTACTTATTACCTAACATTTACAGGCGTTCCAGGCACAGCAACGTACTACGCTCTGATTATGACAGTATACACATGGGTAGCAAAAGGTGCATGGTTTGCACTTGGATATCCATATGACTTCATTGTGACTCCAGTTTGGTTGCCATCAGCAATGCTGTTGGACTTAGTTTACTGGGCTACAAAGAAGAACAAGCACTCCTTGATACTGTTTGGCGGCGTACTGGTAGGAATGTCTTTACCATTGTTCAACATGGTAAACCTGATAACAGTAGCAGACCCACTTGAAACGGCATTCAAATATCCAAGACCAACATTGCCACCATACATGACACCGATAGAACCCCAAGTTGGTAAGTTCTATAACAGCCCAGTGGCTCTAGGTGCAGGTGCAGGTGCAGTATTGGCATGTACATTTGCAGCGTTGGGTTGTAAATTGAATACATGGACTTACAGATGGATGGCCGCTTGGTCAAAGTGGGACTAAACACCCAACCTCTTCCTTTTCATTTTCTTAATTCCTCTAATGATTTTCCGATCATTATTTTTGAAAATTAAAAAAATAAAAAATTAGGCATCCTTAGGAATAAAAAATGAGAATTATGAATATGTTTTTTGAATTATTTTTGCAATTTGCGATCAGAATTTTGTTGTAATATTTTTTGTATTACAAGATCAGACTTAAATGAAATTAATCTTTTCATACTATAGGGTATGAGGGGCATAGTTTTGCCAATATTGTTTGGAATTATTGCTTTAGGATTAACTGGAATTACTGGAGATGCATTTGCAGAACACAAGGCAAATCATGCACCTGAGGGAGGATGGCAAGATGCAGTTGCATCTATGCAAACACAGATTGATTCTTTCTTTGATGTGTTTATTGATATCTCACTACTGAATCAAGAGATTGCAGATAGGCAAGCAGGTGATGCTAGTTTACAAGAACAGATTGACTCGTTTCTTGATTCTTTCATTAATGCTGAGGAACTACTAGCTGAGCAACAAGCAAGAGATGCAGCTGATCAAGCACTACAAGATGCCTTGGATGCAGAAACAGCAGCCAGACTTGCTGAAGATACTCAACTTCAATCAGATCTAGCTTCTGAAGCTGATGCAAGAGCAGCAGCTGATCAACTTTTGGATACACTATTTGATTCAAAACTAGTATCACTTGGTGGTGATATTGATTCAGAAGAGGCAAGAGCAATAGCAGCAGAACAAGAACTTCTTAGAGCACTTGAACAAGAGATTGCTGACAGAATAGCAGCTGATACTCCATTACAACAAAAAACTCATGATAACATGATGGATATTGTTGATAACTCGGCAAGAATTGACTCTTTCTTTGATGTCTTTGTAGAGGTGGCAGAACTAGATACAGAAACTGCAGATAGAATAGCAGCTGATCAAGCACTACAGAGAGCACTAGAAGATGCTATTAATCAAGAAATTGCAGCAAGACAAGCAGCTGATGCAGAACTTGCAGCAGCTTTGCAAGCAGAAATTGATGCACATACAACAGCTGATAGTGACTTGAGTTCCTCAAATGAGATTCAGACATTATCACTTTCTGGACAAACTCTAGAAATTAGTGGAGGGAATTCAGTTGAGATACCTATTGTTACAGGATCTACCGGAACTAGTGAAGGATCTGGAGAAATTCAAGTTGGAGGAGGAACACCAACTCCATATGTGTTTGATCTTTCTAGATATGTAATCGAATCTGGTCCTAGCTTGGTGGGACAGGTTATTCCTATTCCACGTGAGATTACTGATAACTTCTGTAAAGATGTAGATGGTTGTCGTCTAACAATTGCCATGATTAACTGGGACAATCAAGGTTCGGTAGCTACGCGTGACGAATTCCTCTTTATCTCCGAAACGAACAACCTTTGGAGATTTTCTAACAACGATGTAAATGGCTTAGACGATAACAGTTCCACCCAAGATTGGAACGTCTGGGATTGCCATTTTACGGATGCGGAATCCTCCATTGGATTTAATAACAACCGCATTGACAATATGCCTGGCTTCGGTCTGTTAAATGTGAAGGGTGGTTCATACAGTGACACGTTGACTACATGTCGCATTATCATTCAGGATTGAAATAGCAAATAGATTTACTCAATTTATCGATGTATGTTCAGTTCCCTTTTGACTTTTGATGTATTTGTAATCAAAACATAATGTGTCCTTTTTTCTTTTTAATTTTTTAAATTTGCTTAATTTACAAAATTTGTATTTAACCTATTGCCTACCTAGCAAAAAGTTAGCCCAAGATCAACTTTTTTTGTTTACCTCACAATTAACAAATTCTGTAATACATATCATTGAAACAGCAGTACAGCCAAGTCTCGCATTCCATTCCAAAGCCCTTTGTAAAGTGGGCAGGAGGCAAACGACAACTTATCCCGATTCTAAATGAGAATTTGCCAAAATCCTTTGGAACCTACTATGAGCCATTTCTGGGAGGAGGTGCCTTACTATTTCATATTCTAACTGAGAGAAATGGGCAAAAGTGCAGCATCTCTGATCTCAACTCTGATCTGGTTTTAGCATATACTACAATTAGAAATAGAATTGATGAACTAATTTCATCTCTCAAATCCCATGAAAGAAATTATCAAAAAGATTCAAAATCATACTTTTACTCGGTTAGGGAGAGCTCCCCTAGAAGCGAGATTGAAAAGACAGCTAGATTAATCTTTCTTAATAGAACTTGCTTTAATGGTCTGTACCGAGTAAACAGCAAAGGCAAATTCAATGTCCCTCTAGGAAAATACACAAATCCAAATATTGTCAATGAGGATAACCTCCGTTCTGTAAGTGCGATTTTACAATCAAGTAATGTCTCAATAAAATGCCGTGATTTTGAATCGGTTCTAAGGGATGCAAAAAAAGGTGACCTTGTATACTTTGATCCTCCATATCAGCCAGTTAGCAGCACTGCCAATTTTACAAGCTATACAAACAAGGATTTCACATCTGATGATTTGGAAAGATTGGCAGACCTTTGCATGAAATTAGATTCAAAGGGATGCAAGGTTCTACTGTCTAATTCTGATTCAAAAGAGGTTTCAGATATGTTCAAATCCAAAACTTGGAAAATTCAAAAGATTCAGGCAAATCGCTCAATTAACTCTAATTCAAAAAAGCGAACTGGTCACTTTGAATTACTGATTAAAAATTATTGAAAGCTTCGAACGGGATCTGAACCCGCGACCTTTACATTACCAATGTAACGCTCTACCAGGCTGAGCTATCGAAGCACAAATTTTCCCTGTAGAAAATCCTTATAATTCTTCATTCTTCTGCAAATTACTCTAAACTGTTAAATTTCACACAAATTTCTACACTTTTGGAGGAGTAATCAAGCCTGGCCAAAGTAAGCACTTTGTGCTTTTGGACATGCAGGACTTAAGATCAAATAATGGGTGATCCTGTCTCTCAGGAGTTCGTGGGTTCAAATCCCACCTCCTCCACTGCTCTTTATTTTGGATGCTTTATTCCTCTGGCATTGAGGACTTCGTAAACATCTGGCAGTGAGAAAACAAAGCCAATATGAACACAGTCTTTTTCATCACAGAGCTGACAGAACAATTCTCCTTTCTGTACTGCAACTTCTGCAATTCTATTTTTGATATTATCCTTTAGTATTACTCTGTCATCATCAACTGAGATCTTTTCAATCTTTGGAGCATATCTTGCAAAGGTCTTGTCCTTTTGCATCATCTCCTCTAACATGTAAGTTACATAACCTGAAAAACTGTTGACTCCTTTCATCTGAAGGTCGTCTTTGCTCTTTTGATAAACTTCATGGAATTTATCATAGACACTTTCTGAAACTGTGATTGATTTGAATCCGGCTTTTGGCAATTTACTTTTCCTTACCGTACTTTAAGGTACCGAAGTATATAATGTTTTATCTCAAAGATGAGATATGATTATCTATTATCCTTAAGGTATGTTAATTCATAATTGATAATAATCAAAATACTGTAATACTGAAAATTTCTCAATATATTATTGCAAAAATCCGTAGCCATTGCTTTAGGTGTCAGCATATCTCTTGGTATAGTGCTCACATTTCTGATTAGATATTTTGCAGGTTATGACTTGCTTCCCTGAATCAAGTCTTAATGCTCAAAGCCTTGAGGATTCTTCTCTAAACCGATGAGTATTTTTTAAGATTATTGGTGTGGTTTGAATCTGCAATAATGAAATCCTTTATTTTATTTTCCTGTCCGCTAATATACAGGTCAACACATTTTTGGGAACAAAATTTATTTTTTCCATTTTTTAGCAACACACTGCAAAATTCACATAAAATATCCATACCCATCCATATTGAAATTATTCTGTACTTAAAGAAAGACTGAATTTCTCATTACTGGGAATTTCTAAAATTAGTCTTTATACAATACCTGTATCAAAACAGACTATGGCCAGAGGATACTCAACTGAGGATATAAGACAAAAACTGATCTCATTATTGCAGGACGCAGTATCTGGAATGTCTGGTGTTGAGATCTCTGAAAAAATTGGAGTAAATAGAATTACCATGTCCAAATACCTCAAAGTCTTTGCAGCCGAAGGATTATTGCGCCAAAAAAATATTGGAAATCTTACGTTATGGTTTTTAGAACCAGGTCAGGAATCATTTAATTTCCCAGATGATTATTTTAAAGTCCAGCCCCAGTATGCTGATTATCTAGTTAAAGGAACAGAAGACCAAGTCTTCTCACTGATTCGTAATTGTTTGAATTCGGGTGGAACAGTAAATAGATTAATCTTGGAAGTTATTTTGCCTGCAATTGATTCTGTACAGAAATTATATGATGATGGAAAGATTGGAACAGCAGAACGCAATCTTCTTAGAACAACAATATCCAAATCCATTCAAATTTTTAATCAACAATCTATAGTTTCAGATCCACAAAAAAATGTGGTGCTGATTTCAGCTGATTCACATAGTAGTCTGCTCTCTGAAGCAGTTTCTGCTGCATATCATTCTGATGGGTGGAGAGTTTCCAATTTGGGTGACATGTCTTCTGCAATCGATGTATTGTTTGATCTTGATTTTCAAAAACTTGTAGGAAAAATATGGAAACAAAAACCTGGAATTCTAATTGTAGTTGTATTCTCAAAAACAAGTGAGGGGCTGAACTTTTTTGTTGATTCCATTACTCCTATAAAAAATAAATCAGGCAAAAAAATGAAACTGGCACTTTGTGGCAAAGTATCAAAGAAAACCAAAATTGAATCAGACTTGATATCTGAAAAAATTGATGATATTTTGCAGTGGTCTCAGACAGTATATGAAAATTCTAAATAATGAAAAATGGGCCCGATGTGATTCGAACACATGACCTTTCGATTATCAGTCGAACGCTCCAGCCAAGCTGAGCTACGAGCCCACGAACCAATCTCTTGGCAGGACTCATTTAAGTTTAATTTTCTTTCCACTTGATAGAGCAGCCAATTGATGGGTCAAAATCTTTTTCAATTTTTTCACCTGACAATAATTTCTGCATATTGTTGATCATTGTCTTTTCTGTGGCTACATCGTCTGGCTTCATTGCATTGTCAATTCTTCCATGAAAAACTAACTTTTTCTCACTATTGAATAAGAATGGGTCTGGAGTACACATTGCACCATATCTCTTGGCAATCTCCTGTGTTTCATCAACCAAATAATCAAAACCGAATCCTTTCTCTTTTGCAGTCTGCTTCATTGCCTCAAAACTGTCTTCAGGATAATCAGTAGAGTCATTGCTGTTTATTCCAATAATTGCAATCTCCTTTCCAAATTTTTCATATAACTCATTTAGTGAATCAACTTTTGCCTTGACATAGGGGCAGTGATTACACATGAAAATAATCAATATTCCCTTGTAGTTAGAATAGTCATTTAGAGAGTGTTTTTTGTCATCAATTCCTAGTAATTCAAAATCAGGAGCTGTATCGCCTGCTTTTAGCTTGACTTGTGATTCTAATAGTACCATAAAAAAAATCTCTTCTTTTCAAATAAAATTCTTGCCAAGAAGACAACAATTAAAATCCACACAATAACCATCACTCTCGTGGGCCGGTAGTATAGCCTGGTAGTATACCCGCCTTGCACGCGGGGGGTCACGGATTCAAATTCCGTCCGGTCCACTTTACCTACAACGATCAGCGATGAATTTCAGACTGCTGGATGGATTTAAATAGGATAAGTTTTGGTTTTCTTTTATGACAAGCGCAGTAGATGGATGGCCTGTATGGATTCCACTCATTGTTGGTTTAGCTCCCGGTTTGATATACTGGTTAGCAATTACAGCAAAGAGAAAATAGAACTAATCTATTTTTAATCTCTTTTTATTATATCTAATTTCTAGTGTCAACTGGGTTAAACGTTGTTACCTTTCTTGTTCACTATATGATATACTATACAAAATTAATCTCCAATTTGGAAGATATTCAGATGCAAAAAATTATTTTTAGTATATTTTTGATTGTACTGTTAATTCCATTTACTCAAAGTTTTTCACAAGAATATTACGATAATGCACCAACATTATCAGTAGCACTAACTAATCAATCTCCTTTTGTTTATCAGGATGCTGAAGGATATACTGTAGTAGTTGGAATGGTGGAGAATCGTGATTCCTTATCAGCAGTTGATAATGTTAGAATTCAAGTAAAATTCTATGATGATTTAGATCCTTCCCCAATCGAAGTCTCAACTGGTGGAACTATTCTTGAAACAATTCCACCAAATGGAAAATCTCCATACTCAATTCGTTCAACATCTCCCAATTCGGAGATAACACAGGCATCTGTCACTTTGTTGGGATTTGATTCTTCAGAAGGAAAACAAAAGGGACTCTCAGTATATTCTACTGATGTTTTTTATGATACATCATTACGCCTATCTGGGGTTTTAAAGAATGGTGGGGCACCAAATGCCAACACAAATGTCTATGCCGTTTTTTATGATGGTTTTGAGCCACCAAGATATTTGCAGGTCTCAACTATTGAACTAGGAAACGTAGCACCAAATGCTGATGTTTCTTTTGAGCTTGATGAAAATATTGATGCAAGAGCTGTAGGATTTTTGCTATTTGCTGAATCAAATGTTTTTTATTCGGATTTTGTTGATGTGAAAATTCCACCACCCCAATCTCTTACAAAATTAGTAAAAATTTCAGATGTATCCGTTAAAGATACTTCTGGTAACAAACTTTCAGAAATTCCATTAGGTTCTACAGTAAATATTGAAAGTCAAACTTGGGTACAGTTTTCACTAAAACAAAACTCCAATGAAACTCCATACACATACTATGTTCAAATTAAAGAATCAGGAGAATCACCATATGTAGAATTTATTGGAAAATATGATGGGCGATTTATTGGAACAGGGCTTCAAACACAAACCATTGACTGGATTCCAGAAAAACCAGGATTGTTTTTCATTGAAACCTTTGTTTGGGATAGAAACAATATTCCAATTGCAGAACAGGGTCCATTTGTATTAATTATTGTAAAATAGTAAGTTTATTTTCAAAGACGTCTATAGTTTCTCATGCAGGAATTCTCTGTAGTTGCTACAGGAGGTACTTTTGATATAATTCATCGTGGACATATCACGTTACTTTCAAACTCATTTAAAATTTCTAAAAAAGTAATAATTGGATTGACAAGTGATGAATTGGCATCAAAAAAAGGCAAAGTTCCAATTAATGATTATCAAACAAGACTTGAAAATTTGAATAAATTGATTTTAAAAGAATTTCCAAATTCTTTCTATCAAATTAGTAAATTAGAAAATGACTTTGGTCCTGCAGTTTTAGAAAAAGAAGTTGAAGCCTTGGTTACTAGTGATGAAACGAGCAATCAGGGTCAAGTGCTAAACAAATTACGTGAAGAAAGAAATCTACCCCCTGTAAAAATCATATCTGTACCCATGTTTTTGGCAAAAGATGGTACAAGAATTTCTACTACGAGAATCAAAAATTCAGAAATTGATTCGGAGGGAAACCTGTTATCAATTGACAAATAGCTTGCAGAACTTTGAGTAAATGGGATAAAACAAAATTTCTTGATTGAGCCTAATGGCAATCATCAATAATATGATGAAAATAATTGATAATGATGTTAATGATCTAAAGCAGGGACTCCATCCACAAAATCTCTCTTTTTGGTACAAGAAAATTATTAGTGAAACAATTGAGATGGCACCTCCTTGGTTACAAGATAAAATTAAAGTTCATCAAGATCCTATTCTCACAATGAAATTCAATTTGGATATTTCAAAACGTGCAGTGAGATACTTTATGATTGCAGTTGATAATAATTTAGATCACATGCCATATTCTACAAAACTCTATTTTCTTAAAGTTCAAGAAGTGATGGCTACTGAAATGGATAAATCCCTAGTTTAGCATAAATTTTTTTTCTAGGCATAAATTTTAGCTCAAAGTATCTATAACCAATTAATCTAAAAATTCTTAGAAATGGAACTTTACAAATCAAAGTATTCAGATAAGAAAAAATCTCATAGAACCTCTAGAGATAATGATACTAGTCGCTCATACAGAAACTCTAGAAACGATAGAGACTCTAGATATTCCAGAAATGACAGACGAGAAGAATCTGCAACAGTAACTTGCGCTGCTTGTGGTACTGAATGTCAAGTTCCATTTGTTCCAAGAACAGATAGACCTGTTTACTGCAATGATTGTTTCAGACAAAACAAACCACAAGATTCAGCTAGTGATAGATATTCCAGAAATGACAGAAACTCTAGAAACGATAGAGACTCTAGATATTCCAGAAATGACAGACGAGAAGAATCTGCAACAGTAACTTGCGCTGCTTGTGGTACTGAATGTCAAGTTCCATTTGTTCCAAGAACAGATAGACCTGTTTACTGCAATGATTGTTTCAGACAAAACAAACCACAAGATTCAGCTAGTGATAGATATTCCAGAAATGACAGAAACTCTAGAAACGATAGAGACTCTAGATATTCCAGAAATGACAGACGAGAAGAATCTGCAACAGTAACTTGCGCTGATTGTGGTACTGAATGTCAAGTTCCATTTGTTCCAAGAACAGATAGACCTGTTTACTGCAATGATTGTTTCAGACAAAACAAATCACAAGATTCAGCTAGTGATAGATATTCCAGAAATGACAGAAACTCTAGAAACGATAGAGACTCTAGATATTCCAGAAATGACAGGGAATCAAGTAGAGACAGAACTAGTTCCAGAAAACCAAAAAATGAAAAATTCTTAAAAAAACGAGAGAGCTTTTTTGCAAATGCTTCTGATAAATTTTATGAATCTCTAAAAGAAAAATTATTTGAAATACTAGGTGGCAAAAGCTGCTCTAGTTGTGGATTTAAGGATGAGAGAGCTTTAGGAATAAGTCATATTTTTGAAGAAAATGGATTTGATGATGTCAAACGAGGCGGTGCAGCTTCCTCTTGGGGAAAATACATTTCAGAACCTGAACTTGCACGAGAAGAACTAAAGGTTCTGTGTTTAAACTGCAACCAGATCAGACAACCTGTGACAAAACCCAAAGTAGAAAAAGTAAAACCAAAACAGAAAAAGAGCAGATATTTTCCTAGGTAATCCTAGAATCATTTCTGAGAATTTATTAACACTTTAATTATAATTATTTTTGAAATATAATATGAATAGCGACTTTAAGGCTTTAGGAATTTGTCTTATTGCAATGGTTGGAATTGTGGCCATTTACACTGTATTTTCTCCATAGGTCTCACTCCTTTACTATTTCTACACTGTGTCCTGAAATCTTAGTGGAAATTAGGGTATGTTCTTTATCTAAAACTGATTGAATAAAATCTGCAAATTTTTCAACATCTTCCTGGTTTTTTAATAAAATGCTGTGAGCTGATTTATCTTTCAAAGATATTACAAGTTCATTTTTTACGATGTTTAGAATTCCTGTGATGTATGTTTCTTTTCCATCTTTGATGAATATTAAGGAGGCTAGTTTTTGAGCCTCATACTCATCATCACACTCTATAGAGATATTCATTTATTTTCAAAAAGAAATTTTTGTAATTGATCTTTTGCTTTTTCTCTTTTTTCTTGATGTACTAAAAGAAAGTCATTAATTTTTTCAATTAAAATTGCCTTTAGTTCTCCCGATAGAAGTTTTCCAGACTTGTAATCTTCATAAATTGATTTTAGTTTATTGTCATCAGGCTCAAAAAATATTCTTAGATATTGAAATGATACATCGATATCTGGATTTCCTCCAAGTTTTCTGTGTTCTTCAATATCGGGTTGACCTCCTGAAAATGCATATTTGTTAATTTTTTTCTTAACAACATTAGGTGCATCAGTAGTGTATACAGTACCGTTTTCATCAGATGCTGACATCTTTCCTCCTGGTCCTTCTAAACCTGGAATCATTATGTTGTGAATCAATGCAGGTTTTGGTTTTCCTATTTTTGGTGCAATGTCTCTTGTTAATCTAAAGTGTGGATCCTGATCCACGCCTAGAGGAATTAAAACGGGTTTGTCTTCAATAAAACAAGGGGCAGATTGCAATGATGTGTAAAAAATCATCCCTAGATTTGTTTCATTTGTAAATCCAAATGTTGCTTTAGTGTTTGAAAAATTAATTTTTTTTGCAACCTGAGCCGCAATAGGATAAAGCGTTTGAATATTTTTTGTGTTAATGATAATTTTTGTTTTTTCAGGTTTGAATCCTAGAGCAATAAAATCTAAGGCGTTTTCATATGCAAATTTTTCAGTATCTTCTAATGTTAAATCTGCTTTTGAATAAAATTTTTCATCATCAGTTAGTTGAAAATACATGTTAACGTCAAATTTTTCCTGTAACCATTTTGCAAAAACCCATGGAACTAAATGCCCTATGTGTGTATGACCTGAGGGCCCCCTGCCAGTATAGAGAAAAAATTTGTTCCCTTTTTCATAGTCATCAAGAATTCTGTTCATATCTCTGTGAGAAAAGAATATGCCTCTTCTTAGCATAAAATGGTCCTCGCCTGCAATCTTCTTGATTCTACTATTCAATTCTGGTGAAATCTTTTCAGTACCAAATTTCTTGGTCAATTTATCATAGTCGATATCTCCTTCTACATGCCAAGGAGTTACAATAAAGTCATCAACTGACATTCAATTTGACTTAGGTTAAGGTTTAAAAAGTCTTTTTCGAACTTTCACTGTTGTCGCAGGTTTTTCATGAGATTGAAAAAAAAATTATCACGTCTCTAAAAGATGTTCAAAAACAAACTCCTGAAATGCTTGAAAAATCTACGTCTCTTTTACCAGATCAAGTTAGACGTGGGATTGAATGGTTAAAACTCAAAGATCTTGCAATTGTAAACGAATCCACTTCAAGTATTCTTACTTTGGGAAAAAATGGAAAAGAATCCTTGGAAAAGGGATTGCCTGAAAGAAGATTATTAAATCTATTAAAAGATGGCCCAAAAAAAATATCTGATTTACAAAAAGAACTAGGTCCAATTTTTGGACCAGCAATGGGGTTATGCAAAAAAAATAACTGGCTTGAAAGCTCATCAGAACAAATATCATCCACTTCCGTTCCTGCAGAACTGCCTGGAGAAAAAACCCTCAAACAAATTGGAACTGAAAAACTATCAAAAGCCAAAGTAGATGCAAATGATTTGGCATCTCTTTTGAGAAGACCTGATTTTATTGTAGAGGAAGTTATCAAGAATAAAGAAATTTCATTAACTGATTCGGCCAAATCAATAGAACTCTCTGAATCAACTGGTGCAATAGATGTTGAGGCTAAAGTTCCTGAAGTTTTTGTTGCAAGAACCCATCCGTTAAAAGACACCATCGATGAAATTCGTGAAATATTCGTTACATTGGGATTCTCAGAAATTAATGGAAATATGACTCAACCAAGCTTTTGGAATTTTGATGCATTGTTCACTCCACAAGACCATCCTGCAAGAGAACTCCAAGATACTTTTTATCTTGACAAAATTTCTGCAAAAAAAATTGGAACACCTGAGCAAATTAGAAAAGTTTCAGAGTCTCATAAGAAAAATTGGAGATATCAATGGGATATCAATGAAGCAAGAAAGATGGTTCTTAGAACCCATACAACTTGTGTTACAATAAAACATCTTGCTGAAAAAAAGCCTGATGAGGCTAGAGTTTTCTCATTAGGACGTGTTTTTAGAAATGAAAAAGTCAGCTACAAGCATCTAGTAGAATTTAACCAAATAGAGGGAGTTGTAGTTGGAAAGAATGCAACATTAAGAGATTTGATGGGAATTCAACGAGAATTTTACAAAAGAATTGGTATCACAAAAATAAAATTTTGGCCAACATTTTTCCCATATACAGAACCATCTTTACAAACTATGGTATATAATGAAAGATTAGGAAAATGGGTGGAACTATTCGGAATGGGAATTTTCAGACCTGAAGTAACCAAACCCCTTGGAATAAACAAACCTGTCTTAGCTTGGGGAGGTGGAATTGAAAGAATTGCCATGCTAAAATATGGATTAGATGATGTTAGAGAATTTTACAATAACAATTTAGGCTGGTTAAGGAGTGCTACAAAATGCCAGTAGTTGAATTATCTTATTCCCGATTACAAAAATTAGTTGGCAAAGTATCAAAAAAACAAATTTCAGATTCTTTGCCTTTTCTAGGTCTTGATATCGAATCTGAAGATAAAGATCTTGTTAGAATTGAATACAGTCCTAACAGACCAGATTATTCGACTGATTTTGGAATTGCACTTGGATTGCAGGGCTTACTTGGGAAAAAAACTGGAGCAATAAAGCTAAAAATCAAAAAATCAAACAAATACCAAATTTCTGTAAAACCACAAGTATCAAAAATTCGTCCGTATGTAACTGGAATAGTAGCCAAAAATGGCAGAATTGATGATAAAACAATCAAGCAATTAATGGCAATGCAAGAAGATTTGCATTTTGGAATAGGGAGAAAACGAAAGAAATCATCAATTGGAATTCATGATTTAGATAAGATCACCTTTCCTCTAGTTTACACTACAACAAATCAAAAACACAAGTTCATTCCATTAAATTCTGAAAAGGAACTAACAATCACTGAAATTCTCTCAAATACAGATGTTGGAAAAGATTATGCAAGCATCTTGGGAAATTCCCCACACATGCCTCTAATCTTAGATGCTAATCAAAATACTGTCTCATTTCCTCCCATCATTAATGCTGCAGTAACGACTGTTACAACTAAAACAAAAAATCTGTTTGTTGAGGTGACTGGTATAAATAAAGAAGATGCTGAAGACATGCTTTCAGTTGTTGCAACTATCCTGCAAACTGCAGGCTTTTCTTTAGAATCTGTTAAAATTTCCGGTGCAAAAAATTCTTCGCCAAGATTTGAAGAAAAGAAAATGACTGTTAGTCCTTCTCTGGTTAATCAAACACTGGGGTTGGAACTTAATACTTCGAAAATTATCTCTTCTTTAAAAAAATCTCGTTTGGATGCAATATCTAAAGGAAAAAACATTGTTTGTACTGTTCCCTCATACAGATTTGATATTTTTGGAGCAATGGATTTAGTTGAAGAAGTTGCTTTAGGTTATGGAATTCAAAATCTTGAACCCACACTATCGCCATCACAAACCATTGGTCAAACAAGTCCTATCTCTGTTGCTCTCAAGTCTCTGAGCCTAATAATGACTGGACTTGGATATAATGAAGCATTGAATTCTAGTTTAACTAGCAAACGAGTTCTGTATGAAATGACAAATAGAAATACTCCAAAAATTATTTCTGTACTTGATTCAAAAAGTCAAGAGCATACAATATTACGTGATTCTATTCTTCCTGGATTATTAGAGAATTTATCAAAAAATATACATGAATCTTATCCCCAAAAATTATTTGAAACAGGAACTGTGTTTTCAATAAATAATCCAATTGATGAAGAAATTAACTTCTCAAGTGTTAGTGCACATCAAGATTCCAACTTTACTGAAATTAAATCGATTTTACAGTCTGCACTAAATACAGGTTTTAATTTAAAAATTGAAACAAAAACTGCAACTCATCCAACTTTTGAAGATGGACGTTGTGCAGATGTTATTCTAAATGGTAAATCCATTGGAATTATTGGGGAAATAAACTCAAAAATTATTGAAAACTACAAAATCCGTGTACCTGTTGTGGCTTTTGAAATTTCACTTTCTGAATCCATTCTGAAATCTCTTTAGAAAAGAAGCAATCAATAATAAAATCCCTAATCCTAAAAAAACCAATCCGACGTAATATTCTATTGTAAGTCTTTGATGAATTTGCTTGGAGTTCTCATCAAGTAAATTGTAAGTTGGAAGATCCATATTTTCAAAAAACTGAATCTGTGGATAATCAAAAATTATAATCAATGAACCTAAAATCAAAACTACAATTCCTATAAAAAATAAAGTGACGTTTTTTATTTCCACATTATTTCATTTTCAATACAAGATTTAATTTTAGTTCTAAAATTGATTTTATAAATTCAAAATGACCACGATGGTTTTTAGTAGAAGTAAATTCTACAATTAAACGCCCAAGAGCAGGCACGCAGACGGATTAGGATGAGTCGATCGTAATGATACCTGTGATTTCTAATTCACCCAGGCGTGCTACATTATGGGCAACCCCGGTTAGAAAACCCAAGGAGGTTTTGGCTAAAATACCAATGATCTTGTGCGAGTCAGAACCGGGGAACATTTTTCATTTTTAGATAAACATTAAACATCCATTTCAAAAACAAAATATGAAATGGTAAATTATTGGCTAGCAAAACAAGAACCAAGTGGCCCTAGAGGATATAATTTTGAAAAACTAAAGAAAGAAAAATCAACGGTATGGGATGGTGTTCATAACAATTTAGCATTAAAGCATATGAGGGAAATGAAACCTGGTGATCTTGCACTATTTTATCATACGGGAGATGAACGACAAGCTGTAGGAATTATGCAAATTACTTCAAAGCCTTATCCAAATCCTAAAGAAGAAAATCCTAGATTCATTGTTGTTGATGTAAAATACAAAAAAACTTTGAAACGTCCCGTAACTCTAGATGAAATGAAAAAAGATAAAAAATTCAAAGATTGGGAATTAATTAAAATATCTAGATTGTCAGTAATGCCTGTTCCAAAGCCGATTTGGGATGCAATTTTAAAGATTTCTCAAACCTAACTAAAATCGGTTTATTGATATAGTCGAATTATCTAATTATTTTATGGCAACAGCTTATGTTTTAATAAACTGTGAACTAGGTTCAGAAGAAGCTATCATTCAGCAACTAAAGGGCTTAGAAGGTGTTAAGGAAGTTCATGGAACTTTTGGCGCATACGATATTTTGGCCAAGATCGAATCTGACACTGTTGAAAAACTTAGAGAAACAATTACTTGGAAAATAAGAAAAATTGAAAAGATTCGTTCAACTCTGACCCTGATGGGTATTGAAGGCCAAACATAAACACCCTTTTTTCTTAAAATGATTTTACACTTTATTTTTGTTGTAAAAGAAGAAGATCTTGATAAAAGGAAATTTGAGTTTGAATATATCCAAAAAATGAGCCAATTTTACAAGGTTTGGATTAAAGAAAAATCTGGATTAGAATATGAAATTCAATGCGATGAATTAGTCACACAACCTAGAAGTATATTGCAACGTCTTGATACACATACTCTAGTTCGTGATCATGAACAGAGAGGAAAAGAAATTTACCATTTCTACCTAACTCATTTCAAACCATTGTGGACAGATTGCACATGTGAAGGATATCATGCTGAAAATTTCGGTCTTGCTTTTTGGCAACAACCTAAAGAAGAAAATGATACATTATTTCTTGCAGAAAAAAATTGTACTACTGTATCTCATGAGATACTTCATGAACTATTACGAATTTTAGGACATAAAAAATATGTTCAAGAAGTTCATGACATATGGACAAAGCATTTCTATGAACAATTAGAATTTGAGCAATACGGTGAAGATTTCAAAAAAACAGATGACAAACCAATGTTTCTAACTATGAATACTTCTCAATTGAATTTATAATTTCTTAGCACTTTGTTACAGAATAAATATTATTTTCAAAATTTGCAGTTTTAAAATCTAGTTTGTTTTCAGGATCGTTGGGTCTTGATTTACTCAATGTTTCAAGTTCAACTAAAGCATCTCCTCTAAACCCTACTGATGAACCATAAATTGCATCAGTTAACATGGTTCCATGTTCTCCTCTCTTAATATCATCTACCATTTCGTAGAATCTTGCAGTTTCTTTTTTGTTAACTGGATTTCCTGTTGCTTTGTTGTATGCTACAGAAATGTACATTCCATTATTTTTTACTGCAACTGGAATTTTGTGATTTTTACCAGATAGACCCGGAATTGTTTCATTAACCAAAACTTCACATTTATGATACATACTAGAAACATAAGCATAGAATCTGTACTGTGCATATTTTCCTGCACTATCTTCTTCACAACCAACAAAGACTTTGTGTAAAAGTTCTAGAGCATCGTCATTCATACTTTGTAACCTGTCATCAATTCGTCCCCTCTCTAGAAGTTCAGATTTACATTCTTTGGCAATCAAAACTAAAATGAAATCTGGCAAATTGTAATTTTTTAGTGCTGCAACAAATGCTCCAGCTTGTGACATGCCAAATTTTGGAAAACCCTTATTGACCATGTTCACACCTCATTTTTGAAAATTTGCTACTCCCCAACAGTAAATTAAGAAGCTGCTTTTCGCTTATAATTGTTAAGAATTTTCATGCCTGTGAAAACAATTTTAGATATTTTTGTAATTGCAAATATAAATTCGGGATGAATTTATTGCTCATATGGAAATTGATTCCACCCCAGAACTAGTTTCAAGTGTATATCTAAAATTAAAAGACAATATCAAAAAATACAGATCAACTGTAGGAAGACCACTTACACTAACTGAGAAAATTCTTGCAGGTCATTTTAACAAGATAGATGAAAAAAAATTCGAAGGTGGAAAAGATTATGTTTTTCTCAAACCTGACAGAGTGGCTCTACAAGATGTAACTGGTCAAATGGTAATGCTTCAATTTATGCAAGCCGGACTAGAAAAAACATCTTTGCCAACTACTGTTCATTGTGATCATCTCATTAGAGCTGAAGTTCAAGGAGATATAGATATGAAAGTTTCACTTGATGAAAACAGTGAAGTATTCAAATTCTTACAATCTGCATCTGCAAAATATGGTTGTGGATTTTGGAAGCCAGGAGCAGGAATTATTCATCAAGTGGTTTTAGAAAATTATGCTTTCCCTGGAGGATTAATGATTGGTACTGATTCACATACTCCAAATGCTGGCGGATTAGGAATGATTGCAATAGGTGTAGGTGGTCTTGATGCTGCTGAAACAATGGCTGGATTACCATGGGAATTACTTTTTCCTAAAAAAATTGGAGTTAAATTAACTGGCGCACTAAATGGATGGACTGCACCAAAAGATATCATACTAAAAGTTGCAGAAGAATTAACAGTATCTGGTGGTACTAATGCAATTGTTGAATACTTTGGTCCTGGTACTAAATCAATTAGTTGTACAGGTAAAGCAACCATTACTAATATGGGAGCTGAAATTGGTGCAACATGTTCGATTTTTCCATATGATGAAAGAATGGAAACATATCTAAAATATACAAACAGAGCTGACATTGCTGAATTAGCTAATCAAAATAAAGATTCACTTATTGCAGATCCTGAAATTGAAAATAATCCAGAAAACTTTTTTGATAGAGTAATTGAAATTGATCTCTCAACATTAGAGCCACATATTGTTGGACCACACACTCCAGATTTGGCAAGAAGTATTTCTGAACTATCTGATGATGTAACTTCTAATGATTATGTGGATCCAATCTCTGTTGCATTAATTGGAAGTTGCACAAATTCATCGTATGAGGACATGTCAAGAGCTGCAAGTATTGCTGAACAAGCAAGAGTAAAAGGAATTAAATCTAAAATTCCTTTACTAGTTACTCCTGGTTCTGAACAAATTAGAGGAACAATAGAGCGTGATGGTCAAATGGATTCCCTAAAAGAGATTGGTGCTACAGTATTAGCAAATGCATGTGGCCCATGTATTGGTCAATGGAATAGACCTGAATTAGAAAAAGATCAAAAAAATACTATAGTTACAACCTTTAATCGAAACTTCCCTGGCAGAAATGATGGTCATCGAAATACACTAAACTTTATTGGAAGTCCTGAAATGATCATTGCTTTATCATTAGGTGGAAGACTATCTTTTAATCCATTAAAAGATGAATTAACTGCTGCAGATGGTACAAAGTTTAAGCTAGAACCACCAAAACCAGCACCTGAAGTTCCAAAAGAAGGATTCATGAGACCTGAAGGGATTTTTGTTGCCCCTCCAGAGAATTCTAAAGATGTTGAAGTAATAATTGATCCTAATAGCAAACGACTGCAAAGGTTAGAGCCATTTCCTGCATGGAGTGGAAAAGATTTCGAAGAATTACCAATAATGGTAAAGGCAAAGGGAAAATGTACAACTGATCATATTTCTCCTGCAGGTGCCTGGTTATCCCTAAGAGGTCACTTGGATAATCTAAGTGATAACATGCTTTTGGGTGCAGTTAATGCATTCAATGATGAAGTGGGAGTTGGCAAAAATATTCTTAATAACCAACAAGAACCATTTGCAAAAATTGCTCGTCAATACAAAGAAAAACAAATGAACTGGGTGATTATTGGTGATAACAATTACGGGGAAGGTAGTAGTAGAGAACATGCTGCAATGACACCAAGATATTTGGGATGTGTTGCAGTAATTACAAAAAGTCTAGCTAGAATTCATGAAACAAATTTGAAAAAACAAGGAATTTTGGCATTGACTTTTGACAATCCTTCTGATTATGATAAAATTTTAGAAGATGATAAAATCAGTTTAATTGAACTTGATAATCTAGCACCACACAAGCAAGTTAGATGTGTAATTACACATAGTGATGGAAATAAAGAAGAGATTCTGCTAAACCATTCCTATAATGAAGCACAAATTGCGTGGTTCAAAGCTGGCTCAGCACTTAATGTTTTAAGAAATAATCCGTAAAAATTTCAACGTGGGGCCGACCGGAATCGAACCGGCGACCTACGGGTCACTACAGCTCCAAACTTACATCATCCGTGAGTCAGTTTAGCTTAGTTTACCTCTGGAGCCCTTAGCGGTGATCTAATCGTAGACACTGTCGCCCTACCAGGCTAGGCTACGACCCCACAATCAAGAATGAAATAGACTTGAATTTTAAGTTATTTTAACCAAGATTTATTTGCATAATCAACGATTTCTCATTGTAAATCAATCATGGTGAAAAAATTTTACTTACTTTTAGGTGCAATTCCTGTAATTGTTGCACTTTTACTTTCTGTACCATTACTAACTAAAAATGAAATTCCTATTTCTGCAGCTAATTCATTTGATAAAATTGAAATCGAATACACAAAGCATCAATTAAAAAAAATTTCTTATGGAGTTACTGAAAGAGTTGGATCTCAAAAAACTGAAATTCTTTTAATTAAAAATGATGGTGATGTAAAATATTCTGTAACTGATCAAGGATATCCAAAACCTGACATTCGTTCCAAAATAGATGAAGTAACCTTAAACAAATTAAAAGCATTGATTAAAGAAACTGGCTTTATTTCAATTCCATCTGAATCTTTTGTAGTTTTTGATAACGCAACTGAATATCAAAAATCTAATGTCAAAGTTACTCTTAATGGTCGTGCAAACCAAATCCATTGGCCTGAACAAAATGTCACATCAAATTTTATTCCTCCAATAATTACTATGGTTGAATCTGAACTAGATCAAATTATATCTAAAATTAGTGAATAGGTACAAATAGGCTGAAGTGAAAATTAGAGTATGCTACCTTTATCTGGTGAACGTAATGATGCTAAAGGAATAATATCTGAAAAAGTAGATTTTAATGATGTAATTCGTGGCTCCTCTACTCTTAAACGTGGATTTGCCCATATGCTAAAAAATGGAGTTGTAATGGATGTCACAAATGTTGAGCAAGCACAAATAGCTGAGGAGGCAGGTGCAGTTTCAGTTATGGTTTTAGACAAGCTTCCATCTGAAGTAAGAAAAGCAGGTGGTGTTGCACGAACAGCAAGTATTAGAATCATTGAAGACATTATGGACTCTGTAACTATTCCTGTAATGGCAAAGTGTAGAATTGGTCATGTCAATGAAGCATTAGTTCTTCAAGAAACTGATGTGGATATGATTGATGAATCTGAAGTATTAACTCCTGCAGATGAATCTCATCATATTTGGAAATGGGATTTTACAACACCTTTTGTTAATGGTGCAAGATCGTTATCTGAAGCATTAAGAAGAATTGAAGAAGGTGCTGCAATGATTAGAACAAAAGGAGAACCTGGAACAGGAAATGTTGCAGAAGCAGTAACCCATATCAAAAAAGTAAATGATGAACTTAGAACTATAAAGTCAATTTATGACTCTGGTGATAATCAAGATCTTGTTAGAATGGCAAGAGAATTCAAAGTTTCATATGATATTGTTGAGCAAACTGCAAAACTTGGAAGATTACCAGTTGTTAATTTTGCAGCTGGTGGAATTGCCACTCCTGCAGATGCAGCATATTTGATGTCATTAGGATGCGATGGTATTTTTGTTGGTTCTGGAATTTTTAATGCTGATGATGCTAAAGAAAGAGCTAGAGCAATTGTATTGGCAACAACATTTTGGAATGAATCCGATAAAGTAAAAGAAGCTCAAAAAATGATTGATGAAAGACAATCTATGTTGGGATTAGATGTTAACACCTTAGAATTACGTATGCAAGATCGTGGTGGGACATCATGAGTATTTGTATAGGCGTTTTAGCCATACAAGGTGATGTGCAGGAAAATTTACTATCTGTAAAAAACGCACTGGATGATTTAGGTGTTGAAGGAAAAGTAATTGCTGTAAAAACACCAGATGAAATTTCAAAAATTGATGGCTTGATTATTCCTGGAGGGGAAAGTACAACAATTGGACAATTATCTTTGGTTAATGGATCATTGAAGATTCTAAAAGAAAAAATTGAGAATGGAATGCCTGTTCTAGGAATATGTGCTGGTATGGTAATGCTTTCAAAAACAGCTGATGATCGTGTAGTAGGAAAGACCAATCAGCCCTTATTGGATATCCTTGACATCAAACTTGAAAGAAATTCTTTTGGACGACAACGTGAATCATTTGAATCTGACATATCATTAGATTCCATAAATATTCCAAAATTTAACGGTGTTTTTATCCGGGCACCATCTGTTTCTGATGTTGGCTCTGATGTCGAAATTTTATCAAAACTAAATGATCGTATTGTTGCTGTAAAAAAGGGAAATGTGATTGGTACTTCTTTTCATCCTGAACTTACCACTGATACATCACTTCACAAATATTTTCTCAATCTCGTAAAATCAAAAATAAATTAAAACATATCATTACTAAGTAATCTTTTTAACCATTATTCCGTCAAGCTTTCAAAATGGACAAAAAATTTGTATTTTTTGGTATTATGGCATCTATTTTACTAAGTGGATCTTTTGGAATCTTTTCTATAGACGAATCATTTGCACAAAATATTTCTGATAAAGATACTTCGGATAAAATTGATAAACAAATCGAAAAAAATGACGAGAAAAAACAACGAGTTGAAGATAAGCTAGAGGAGAAAAAACAACGAGTTGAAGATAAGCTAGAGGAGAAAAAACAACGAGTTGAAGATAAGCTAGAGGAGAAAAAACAACGAGTTGAAGATAAGCTAGAGGAGAAAAAACAACGAGTTGAAGATAAGCTAGAGGAGAAAAAACAACGAGTTGAAGATAAGAAAACAAAGCTTGAGTCTGATAGAAAAAGGTTAGAAGAAAAATTAATGGAGAAAGCTAACGACTTTAAGAAAAAATTACAAGAAATTAAAGAAAAATATCAAAATAAAATTGAATTAAATCGGGCCAATGATGTTGAAAACTTTTCTGCTCTTTCTGATACATTAGAAAGCAAAATTGCACAAAAATCTGAAAAAATTCGTGAAAAACTCCTAGAAAAATCAGAAAAATTGGATACAAGAACTCAAAAAATTCTTGAAAAAATCAACAGTGGGGACTATTTAGGTAAAAAAATGGGTAAAACAACTATTGATGAATCCTTTGAACTTGTTTTTGATTCTGTAGATGCAACTTCAATTGGTAACGATCCTCAATCGTCTTTGCTTACTGGTTTTATGACTTTCAAGACTTTTGATAAAAATAAATCAAATTTGAAATTAGAATTACAAGAATGTGAAGTTTTAGTTGATGATGTTCCTTACAATTGTGGATTTGGAAAAGCCAGAGCTATATCTTCAGGTAATTCTGGAGCTAAAGATTCTCTTGTAATTATTGCATTTTTAGAAGATAATTTAATGGAAGAAGTCCATTCTACGCTCAAAATTTACTTAAATTCTGATTCTCCAATTAACGAAATTGATGGCTCAACTCAAGTTTCTATTCTTGGACCCCAAAGTAAAATTTCAAACATGTGGTTTCTTGAAGGTGACGCAACTCTAACAAAGATAATTTCATCTGTAGATGAAATTCCAAATGATACGACAGATGAAAATTCTGGCTCAGACATTTCTGTTGAATTAAACGAAGATGTTGGTTTATCTGGGAATTAAACATGAATACTAAAAATTCTATGTTTTTTTTAGGATTAATTTTTTCAATATTACTAATACCAACAAGTATACAACTCTCTTTTGCTGATACAGGTTCCATCTTAGTTCACTCATTTGATGTTTCTTATGAAATTGAAAATGGAATTGTCGAATCAATGTATTTAGATCCTGATTTTATTGAATTAGTTATTACAATGGATACTACATCTGATGGAACTTTTGAAATTACAATTCCTAGAACCCTCTTAGATGCAAAATTTGATACATCCGATGATATTTTTTTCGTTTTAGTTGATGGTTTTGAAACTCATTATGTTGAAAAAGAAACTTCTTCAACTTCTAGAACACTTGTAATTCCATTTTTTGGAGGGGATTCAATTATTGACATAATTGGAACTACAACACTTAATCCCTTCATTGTAGAGCCAGAAATAGAAATTCCTTCTTGGATAAAGAGTAATGCTGAATGGTGGGCATCAGATCAAATTGATGATGAAACATTTGTTCAGGGTATTCAATATTTGATTACTAATGGAATTATGGATATTCCAGAGACTGAATCAGGAGAATCATCTGGTAAGGAAATTCCTTCTTGGATAAAGAGTAATGCTGAATGGTGGGCATCAGATCAAATTGATGATGAAACATTTGTTCAGGGTATTCAATATTTGATTACTAATGGTATAATGACTGTTTAATCTGCTAAATTGTGCATAGATTTTAGGTCTTTTTTGAATGATTCTAGACTAGCAGGAATCTCAATTTTAATTGAATCTTTTAACGACAAGTTCTGAGCCTTTTTCTCATTCCAAACTTTGGAATTAAATTCTGTAATCTCTTTTGTTATCTCACTTTTGTCTTCAATATTTTCTATCTCTACTTGTTTTTGTTTGTGAATGCTCTCTTTTGAATACAAAATTCCCCAAAGATATTCTGTGATAAATGGTGTAATTGGTGCTAATAATTTTAGAATAGTTGCCAATACTTTGTGCAATGTAAATATTGCACCGTCTCTTTCTTCATCAGAAAAATCAATTCCATAGGCTCTAGCTTTTACCATCTCGATATAATGTGCTGCAAATACATTCCAAGTGAACTCTCTGATTGCAATAGCTGGAACAAAGAAATTATATTCATTGTATCCTCTTTTGCATTCTTTAACTAGATTATCTAGTTCTGATAAAATCCATTTATCTGATGCATTAGGAGTTCCTGATTCAATTACTGGAAAGCTAGACAAAAATCTTGATACATTCCACAATTTACTCAAGAATTTCTTTGTTGATTCAATTTTTTGTTCATTACATCTGAAATCATAACCATGATTGATCTCACTGGCACTCCAAAATCTAAACGTGTCAGCACCCAATTTTTCAATTACTGGTAAAGGATCAATTGCATTTCCTTTACTCTTGCTCATCTTCATTCCTTTCTCATCTAACCCATAACCCATAATCCATGCTTCATCCCATGGCTTTTCACCTGTTAGCTGCTCACATCTAAGAAGTGTATAGTATAACCAAGTTCTAACAATGTCTTTTGCCTGTGGTCTAATTGATGTAGGATATACTTTTTTGAAAAACTCTTCATCTTTGTTGTATTTACTTACAAAAAGTGGTGATACACTGGAATCCATCCATGTATCAAAAGTTCTCTCCTCTCCTACAAATTCCTCAGAGCCACATTTTGTACATTTTTTGATGGGGCATTTCTCTTCCCATGGTCTATAGTATTTTCCAGGCTCAGGAACATGTGCTTCTGAGCAATTTTTACAGTACCATATGGGAATTTCTGTGCCATAGTATCTTCGTCTAGAAATTGGCCAGTCAATATTGATTGATTCAAGCCAATTCATCAGAATTTGTTTATGCATTGCAGGATGGAAATTTATTTCAGCTCCCATTTTTCTCATTTTTTCAATTGATTCTTTTTGTTTAAGATAATATTCTTCCATTGGAATAATTTCAATTGGAATTTTACTTCTCTCTGAAACAGGAGTCCTGTGATTAATATCTTCAATTTTTTCTACAAATCCTTTTTCTTCAAGGTCTTCGATAATTTTGGTTCTTGCTTGTTTTGGTTTTAATCCTGCATATTCTCCAGCAGCTTCAGTCATTTTTCCATCTAGACCAATTGCAACAATTTCCTCCAACTCTAATTCTCTAAATAATGCAACGTCGTTTTGATCACCATAGCTACAAACCATTACAGCACCTGATCCAAATTCTTGTTGTGCTGAATGGTGTGTTCTTAATTCAACTTCAGCATTTGTAATTGGAACCGTAACTTTTTTTCCAATATATTGAACATATCTATCATCTTCGGGATTTACAATTATTGTTCTACATGCACAAAGTAGCTCTGGTCTTGTACTTGCAATAATTATTTCCTTATCTGTGTCTTTAATTTTAAATTTCATATAGACAAGCTTTGTTGCCAAATCTTCGTAAGTAATTTCAGCATCTGCAATTGTTGTTCCAGAAACCCAATCATAGTTGTTAGGTCTGTTTGCAAGATACACCTCACCCTTCTTCCATAAATTAATGAAAGTTGATTGAGTTAGTGCTCTGTATTCTTCTGAATCTGTTCTGTAATAGTTTGCAAAATCTCCACTTATTCCCAAACTTTTCATAATGAGAATCATCTCAGCCTCTAGATCATCAAGTGCCTCTCTGCATAATTTTAGAAATTCTCCTCTCTCTGTCTCCCTCATTCTGATATTGTGTTTTTTTTCAGTGTACAATTCCACTGGAAGCCCATTTCTGTCAATTCCTATTGGGAAATAGACATTTTTTCCAGCCATCCTTGCTGTTCGTGCAATCATGTCAATCTGAGAATAGTGTGCTGCTGCACCAATATGCCATGGTCTTCCTGAAGGATAAGGTGGTGGGGTATCTATGGTAAAGTTATCATCAGTTGGTGTAAAATCATAAATTTTCTCGTCTTGCCATCTCTTCAGAATTTCTTTCTCTAACTCTGGATTCCATGCCTTTTCTGATATCTTTGGGTCCATTTTTTAGCTATCTTGAAATATTTGAAATAATATGCGAGCCCTTATTGTAACCCTCATAGATGTAAACTCCAACTGCCTCAACATTTGATGGCATTTTTGGTGCTAATAGTTTGATAATTTCACTTGAAAGATTCTCAACAGTAGCTTCACCTTCCAATAGGTATGTTGTATTTTTTGGAACCTGTAACTCAAACATTCCCTTTGGTCCTTCAAATTGAATCATATAATGTGAATCGTCTTCTTTTCTAAGGTATTTTCTATTGATGAAAAATTTATGATCAAAAACATTTACCACTTCTTTGATGATTTTTTTAGCTTCGCCAAAATCTAAAAGCAAGTTATCTTTCATCTGCCCTACCAATTCCACCATAACTGATGATGTATGTCCATGAAGGATAGAACATTTCTCAACTAGAGGCAAGATATGTGCATAATCAAATGAAAATGATGCATCTTCTAAAAATATAGAACCTGTTTGTGGTGTTTTATCATAAAATACAATGTCTTGTAATTCTTTTATTTGTGCAACATATTTTGCATGACCTATTGCCATTACTTTGTCTTCAGGAAAGTCTTCTTTGATCTGTTTGTACTTTTCAATATCTTCATCATTATCAATAACTTCGATTAGGCCTTTTTCTGTTTTAAAATCAACTGTAACTTGATTACCGTTCTTTAATGTAATCTTGTGATTGTATTGGTATTCTTCCTCTAGAAATGTAAGCATTTGAGCCACTGTTAATTCAGTACGGGTTTTGAGTAAATTTCCATTTTTATCGATATATCTAAAATCTGAATCTAGAATTGTTGGACTTGTGGCCATGTGAAGTCATCTGACTATGGATATAATATAAATTCTGTAATGATTGTGCCTAAAATTCTATACTATCTCTATTCCAATGAATTTAGAATTTTGGCTAGTCTGACATCATTTTTTGTAATGCCTCCTGCGTCATGGGTGGTCAAGTCAACAGTTAGTCTGTTATACACATTAAACCACTCTGGATGATGATTCATTTTCTCAATCTCCATGGCGGCCCTAGTCATAAAGCCAAAGGCCTGATTGAAGCTCTCAAATTGAAATTCCTTGTGTAGTTTTTCATTGACTACGCTCCATCCTGGCAAGTTCTTTAGTTCTTCAATAATGTCATTTTCTGATAATCTCATCATGTTGTTTTAGAATTAATCTTAAATTAAAAGATTGATTCATTACCCTTCCATAGGAACTAATATTGATCGACTATGAATGAAATGAATCAAAAACTCCTTGAGAATATTAAAAATTCCATTTCTGAAACTGTTAGCAATAAAAAAATTGGAATTGCTTTTTCAGGAGGTGTTGATAGTACCTTAATTTCAAAAATTTGCTCAGAGATGAATTTTGATATTACTTTGTTGACTGTTGGCTTTGCTGACTCCCATGATATTTTATTTGCAAAAGAGGTTAACTCCTTTCTGAAATACCCTCACCATGTTTTAGAAATTGATCCTGAAACTTTTCCAAACATTACTAAAAAAATTCATGAAACAATAAAGACTGAGAATCTTTCCTGGAATGAAAATTGTATTGCATTTTATTATGTCTCCAAACTAGCAAACAGTTTGAATCTTGATACCGTAGTTACAGCAAATGGAATAGATGAATTATTTTGTGGATATAATGCATATAGAGAGGCATTCTCTGGTGGGGAATCTCAAATAATTGATGTAATGAATGCCAAATTGGATAATGAACTAAAAATGATGAAGGCTGTAAATCTAATTGCATCTGAATTTGGAGTAAAGATACTACAGCCCTTGTTGTCGCCAAATTTTATAGATTATGCAAAAACTATTCCAATTTCAGAGAAAATTCATGACTCTGAGGATCTGTATCGTAAACACATTATTAGAAAATTAGCAAGTGAAATCAAAGTACCAGAAATTTCTTGCACTAAACGAAAAAAGGCCTTACAGTATGGCTCTAAAATTCACAAAGCATTGCTAAAAACTAGATAAATTTACTAACTGTTTTTTTAACTGATTTCTCTACATTGCTAATTATTGCAGGTGATGCACCTAGGTGTTTCTCTGGAGAAAATATGGCATCAATCTCTTTATCAGTTAATTTTGAAGTAAATGCCTTGTCGTTTTTGATTGCATCTATGTATTGCATTCCTTTGTCGTTTGCCTCAAATGCAACTCGTTGAACATCTTTGTATGCAACAAATCTTGGTACTCCTTTTTTGATCAGTGCTTCAAGCACAAATTCGGCAAAGATTTGCCCCTTTGTGATGTATAGATTATCTACAATTCTTTTCTCATTGACCATCAAGTTTGAAACAATTCTAGTCATAGTTTCAAGCATCTCGTCGACTAGAATGGAAACTGTTGGAAGTACAAATCTCTCATTTGCAGAATTTGACAAATCTCGCTCATGCCATAATGGTATGTTCTCAAATGCCACTGCCACTTGACTTCTAACTAGTTTGGATAATGATGATACTCGCTCACTTTTGATAGGATTTCTCTTTACTGGAACTGCACTGCTTCCCATCTGTCCTTTCTTGAATTGCTCGGCAACTTCTCCAATCTCAGTTCTCTGCAAATTCCTAATCTCTACTGCAATTTTCTCCAGAGTTGCGCCAATTAATGCCAACTCAAATACATACTCTGCATATCTCTCCCTTGGAACAATCTGAGTTGTAACCTCTGCCGGGTATAATTTTAGTCGTTTAGCTGCCCTTCTTTGAACTTCAAGTGACTTTGCACCCATTAGGGAGCCAGTACCAACAACTCCTAATGTTTTACAAATCAAAATTCTTTTCTTAATTTCTTCAATTCTCTCGACATGTTTTGCCATCTCTGCTGCCCAATTTGCAAACTTTAATCCAAATGATATGATGCTTGCATGCTGACCGTGTGTTCTACCAACTGCTGGGATCTTTGAATACTTTGCAGCTTTTTTTGCAAGAATTGATGCCATCTTTGCAACTTTTGGTTCTATAATTTGCAGTGCGTCTCGCATCTGCATTGAATTACTAGTATCTACCAAGTCATTGCTTGTAAGTCCATAGTGAATCCAAGGCCTGGCATTTTTTGAGCATTTCTCACTAAGTGATTCAACAAGTGCTGCAGTGTCGTGATCACTTTTTGCCTCTAACTCTTTGATTCTTTTAGCTGTAATTTTTCCAGATGTTGCTGCTCTGTTGATCTCTTTGCCTATGCTTTTTGAAATCATTCCTATTTCGCTTTGAGAGATTGCAGCAGCACCTTCAATCTCTAATTGATAATCAATTTTCTTTTGTTCGCTAAAGATTGCCATCATTTCTTTAGTGCCATAACGCCCATTATCAATAGGTAAAATTGCCAATACCTTTAGTCATAATACATCGAAAATAAATCTACTCCTGTTATCAGAACTTAATCAATTCTGTCTCTTAATTGATAACAATCACAATTGCAACCTTTTTGGCATTTCATCCGCTTGCAATCCGAACAAATATTTTTTCTCCAATATGGTGCAGTGTTCATGCTAATACCTCTGAGTTATCTTGAAAGTTCCTTTTTTTAATTGAAAAAGAATTTTGATTAAATATAATGTCCAAATTCCCAATAAAATATAATATAGAAAACTTAGATTCGGCTCTTCTGAAATCACCTCTTCTTGGATCTCTTCGGTTATCTCAAAAGGTGGTATGTATACAATTCCAAGTAAAATTGGAATTCCTAACAATACAATTATTGGTATTACCATAATATTTCCTAATTATACGGGCTGTAATCTGTGTATATTTTTGCTACCGAATGAAAATACATATTTCGAATATCTTCCTCAGAACTCACAGCTAGCAGATTTACAATGTCTGTTGCAGTAATTATTCCAACCACATTTCCATTTTGCATGACAGGTAATTTTCTAACCCGTTCTTCATGCATAAGATCTGCTGCAGTTCTAATTGTTTCATCAGAATTAATTGTGAGAACTGGTGATGACATTATTTGTTTTATTGGTGCTGTGATTTGATATGCGTGTGCTGCAACTTTAACTGAAAAATCCCTGTCAGTAACTATCCCTACTGGTTTATTATTTTCCACTACAATTACAGCTCCTACTTTAGCATCCTCCATCATTTTTGCTGCTTCATTTACTGTAATTGAGGAATCTACTGAAATTACTGATTTTGTCATAATATCGCCAATTGTAATACTTTTTGCATCTTTCATTTTATTTTATAATGTTTGATTTGATATTTGATAGTCTTCTAGAATATCAAAGTTGAAAATCATCCCAGATAATCTCAATTTACTTTAAAAGAAAAATTATTCAAATTACTTTGTGGCAGTAAAAATTAAAAAAATACTTGTTCCTTTGGATGGTTCTTCAAATTCCTATCGTGGTCTTGATGTTGCAATACACATGGCAAGGCAATGCCAAGCAAGTATTACTGGATTGTATGTGTTAGGAATTACTAAACCCAATCCAAATGATCCAATTTCTCCACTTGAAAAAGTACTTTTAGAGTATGCCCAAAAAATTATGAAAAAATCAAAGTTAATTGCAGCAAAAAAAGGAATTTTGTTTTACGATAGTGTGTCTTATGGCGATGATGAAAAAAGAATTGTTGAAATTGCTGAGAAAAAGAATTTTGATCTAATTGTTATTGGCTCTAGAGGGATGGGATCTGCAAAAGAAATCTTTCTTGGCAGCACCTCAAAATATGTACTACACAAATCTAAAAAGCCAGTTCTGATAGTAAAATAATCTACTAATTAATAACGTGATTTTCTTACAGTAGCCACTTTCTTTTGGGATCTTGGTTCCTTTGTTTTTGCTCTTGCTTTACTTACCTTGCCTTCTTTTTTCAAAGGCTTTCCACTCCTTCGTGCGGCTCTTGATGCACTTGCTCTGATTTTTTGCTGCTCATTTTGCTCATCAATTTCTTTTTGAGTTAATTTACCTCTTGCCATGTATAATGAATAATTTTATGATAGATAAATTAGATCACTGATCTCAATTCTGGTTCTAATTATCTATTTTTAGCAAATGAGCCTTGATGATCTGTCAGACAACAACCACATTGTTTTGTGTAGCATTCATCAACTTTTTCATGACCACAAGAACCACAATGGCAAAACGGATCACTACTCATAACAATACACAGTTTTCATTGAACTTAAAATTGTCTCTGATTATCAAAAATCAAAATACAACAATAATTATTATTTTATTTTTGTTTGATTCCAGTATCTTGTAAAACCCACTCTAGAGCTTTGAAATAACCTTGCTTGAAATTTTTTTCATCAATTTCCCAATCAGGTTTGGCTCTTAATTCTGCAAGTAACTGATTTGCTTTTTGTGTAATTGTTGCTTCATCTAACATGTTTACTGATAATTTTTCAATTAATTTAAAATTATTCTCTTTACTCTTCTGATGATTTAAATTGGATTGAAAGTAAATTTTACCGATACTTATGTCAAATATTACTCCAAAGAAAATTGGAGAAAACCAATACCAAATTGAAGCTGATTCTAATTTGGGTATGAAAGTTCCTGTTCGGATTTATGCTGATGAGCCATTATTGCAGAAAATGCTTACTGATAGAACTATCATGCAGGCACGAAATGTCTCATCAATTCCTGGTATAGTTGGACATAGTGTAGTTTTGCCTGATGGCCATGAAGGTTATGGATTTCCTGTAGGTGGAGTAGCTGCAATGGATGCTGAAGAAGGAATGATAAGTCCAGGTGGTGTTGGATATGACATTAATTGTGGAGTTCGATTGCTTCGCTCAAATTTAACAGAGGATGCAGTTCGCTTAAAACTAAAAGAACTAGTTACTGATCTTTTTAGCTCAATTCCTTCTGGTGTTGGCTCTAAGGGTGCAGTCAAGCTTAGTCATTCAGAGCTTGATGAAGTATTAGTTAGAGGAGTTAACTGGGCAATTGATCATGGATATGGCTCAACTGATGATTCAGATGTCTGTGAAGAGAATGGTAAAATTGCAAATGCTGATCCTAACAAAGTCTCTGATAAAGCAAGAAAAAGAGGAGCGCCACAACTTGGCAGTCTAGGTTCTGGAAACCATTTCCTAGAAGTGCAAAAAGTTGCAGAAATTCATGACGAAGTTGCAGCTAAAAGAATGGGAATCAAAGAAGGAACAATTACAGTTTTGATTCACTGCGGTTCTAGAGGATTTGGACATCAAGTGTGTAGTGATTATCTTAGAGTATCAGAGCAGTCAATGGAAAAATACAACATTAACTTACCTGATAGAGAACTTGCATGTGTTCCAAATACTTCAGAAGAAGGAGAATCATATCGAAAAGCAATGTTTTCTGCTCTAAATTTTGCATGGAGTAATAGACAAATGATTACTCATTGGACAAGAAAATCCTTTGAGCGAGTCTTTAATCAATCAGAATCTGATCTTGAAATGAATTTAGTTTATGATGTTGCACATAATATTGCCAAAGTTGAAAAACACAAAGTAAATGGCACTGAGAGGAAACTTGTAGTTCACAGAAAAGGAGCAACAAGGGCATTTCCTGCTAATCGTGATGAAATTCCATCACGATATCGTGATTTGGGACAGCCAGTTTTGGTTCCAGGCTCAATGGGTACTGCAAGCTGGATTTTACTTGGACAGCCAAATTCCATGGATTTGAGTTTTGGCTCAACTGCTCATGGAGCAGGAAGAACCATGTCACGCTCCAAAGCAAGACGAAATTATACTGAAAATGACGTTAAAAAATCCCTAAATGATAAGGGCATATTTATCAAAGCATTGACTCGTGACGGTGTTGTCGAAGAGACTCCTCAGGCATACAAAGACGTTGATGCCGTTGTAAATGTCTCTCATAATCTAGGAATTGCTACCAAAGTTGCTAAATTGGTTCCAATAGGTGTGATTAAAGGTTGAGCGAAGAAGATTCAGAACTTGAAAGACTAAAAGCAAAAAGATTAGCAGAGATGCAAAAAAATATCTCCTCAAGAAAGGAGGTCGAACCACCTAAAGAAGACCAAAAAAAACAACAAGGCAACCCCAGAGATTTTCTAGTAAGTAAATTGGGATTTAGAGGATTGGAGGTTTTAGAAAATGCCGAATCACAATTTCCTAATGAGACAAAAATGATTATAGTCAAATTATCTGAATTAATAAAATCTGGTGAAATAAACGAAGTAATTGATGGTGGAAAGTTATTGACTCTGTTTAGATCAATTGGTCTCAATGTTAGAATGCAAACTAAAATCAACGTTGAGCAAGACGGAAAATTCGTTTCATTAAGTGACAAACTAAGTGCCCATTCTACTGAAGAAAGTGACTAAAAATGAATATAGTTTTAGAAATTGGAAGTAAAAATTATGTTGATGATTTACTGTCTGTAAAAAAAGCACTATCTCATATGGAAAGTTTAGTTGGTGGATACAATGGATATGTTCTAAGTGAACCAACATCAAAGTTTGGATGGACATTTTTCAAACTAGCGTTTAAACCAAATTTACAACAAGGAATTGAAGAAAAGTTTTCTGATATGATCTCAAAATACAACGAAAATGATCATCCTCATAAATTTGCAAACTTTATTGGAGATTATTTTAGATCTAAAGGCTGTGACTTGAAAATAAAAATATCTAACTAGACTCTTCTTCCTCTTTTTCCACCTTTCTTTCGGGTGGTATCATGAGGAATAGGTGTAACATCATCAATTCTTCCAATTTTAAATCCGCCTCTGGCCAGTGCTCTAATTGCTGCTTGTGCACCAGGTCCTGGAACTCTAGAACCAACTCCACCAACAGCACGAACTCTAATGTGGAATCCAGTAAATCCTTTTGTTCTTGCAGATTCCACAACTGCATTTGCTGCTTTCATTGCTGCAAATGGTGATGATTCGTATCTATCTGCATTAACATGAATTCCGCCAGAACTAATGGCAACAGTTTCTGCACCTGTAAGATCGGTCATGTGAATAATTGTATTATTGTAACTACTGTAAATATGGGCAATTCCCCATTTGTCAGGACCTTCTTTTTTGGTCTCTGGTTGAGCATTTGATTCGACTTCAGCCTCAGATTTTACTTCCTCAACTATCTCTTCCTCGACTGGAACTTCCTCAACTTTTGCTTCAGTTTCTGACAATGTCTACTCAGGCCTTGAAGGGTTTAAAAAACATTGATTTTTTCCGCCTTCGTTATTCAGGCACTTGGAGAAAACATTGATGATTATTCATATACGTGATTGCTTGGTTTGAATTAATGGCATCAATAATTTTTATGGCAATTGGAATAGCAATTGCATCTGTATTGCTAGGTTCAGTGGCATTTTCCTTTCTGACTCCAACTGATGAATCTGGTTTATCCCCACTAGAACAAAAATGCCAATTAATTGCAAATGAAGGATACAAAATTCATTCCATGTATCCTGATTCAAATCCTGATGAACTGCCAGAAAAAGAATTTAATCGATTAATGTATCTTGATGATAAATGGATTAAAGAATGTGTTTCAGTTCTTCCTGCAGATTCAGTATTTAGTATTGTAAATAATGTAGAACGAGAATTTTCTTATGGTGAATGATTATCTAAAATGTTTCCAACCCAGATCTTTTAGTTTTATCAATTTTTTACCCTCCTCAATGTATACGCCTCTACCACTAGTTACATAACCTATTTCAATAATCTGTGTTCGAAGTAATTTGGAATTTTTCATGATAATATTTCGATATTTGGGATTTATTGTAAATACAAAATCATATTCTTCTCCTCCATGAAAAACTAATTTTTTTAAATCCATTTTTTGCGATTTTGCATATTCCTTGACATCTTTGTTTGCAGGGATGTGATTTATGATGAATTTAGTTTTACTCTGCTTTGATAATTCATTTAATGAAGTAGACAACCCATCACTAGAATCCATAGATGATGAAAAATATTTTTTATTCTTTAATCCAAACTTTAGCATGGCTTTGGGGTAAAGAACTGAATCAATTGCTTTTTTAGCAAATTTTCCACGAATCTTTTCTTTACCTAAAAGTATGCTCAATCCAGTGTATGTATACCCAAATGGACCAGTGACAAATACCAAATCTCCTCTTTTTGAACCATTTCTCCTTACTATGGAATCAGTTTTTCCAAAAATGCAAACATTAAACACAAATTCCTTTCCAGAGTTAATGTCTCCTCCAAGAATCTTTATCCCATATTCGTCACATGCAGATTTGAAACCTTTAGAAATTTGCTCAATTTTTGAGCGTGTAATTGAGTTTGGCAAATTTATTGATATAATTCCAAATTGAGGACTAACTCCTTTTGCAGCAAAATCACTTACACATGCAACAATGCTCTTTCTTGCAGCATCTCTTAGTTCCATTTTAGGGGGAATATCTGAACTTTCTACTAGAGTATCTATTTTTGAAACAATTTTGGTCTTCCCTAAATTGAAAATCTCTACATCTTCAGAAACAAATTTTTTATTTCCTAATTTCCCTTGAATTATTTTAATTATTGATTCTTCATCTAATTTTTTCATAACTTTGTTTCACCAGTTCTAATGTATCTTTGACTATCTTTTCACACTTTAGCTTATCATTTGATTCTGCTGAAACTCTGATAATGTCTTCGGTATTTGATTTTCTAATTAACACCCAACTATTCTCGTCAATAATTCCTTTAATTCCATCTAATGTATCAACATCTGAATACTCTTTTGAAAATTTCTCACTAATATTTTCAATAACTTTATCATGAAACTTTGAATCAACTTCTGTTTTATCTCTTATTTGCTGATATCTTTCCATAAAGTCTAAAATTTCATTAAAATTGGAATTTCCTAACATTGAGGAGATTAGACCACTTGTTAGTATTCCATCTCTACAAAAATTAAATTCTGGTAAAATAAAACCGCCACTACTTCCTTCTCCGCCTGCTTGAGCTTTATTCTGCAACATCATATCTATCACATTTGCCTCACCAACTTTAGATCTCTTTACAGTACCTCCACTTTCTTTGATGAATTTTTCAATGGATACACTCGTATCAATACTTAGAACAAAATTCTTGTAACCTAATTCAAGAGATTTTACAATACCTAATCCTAATGTCACATCTGGTATCTGTTTTTTGCCATTTCTAACTACTACTAAACGATCTCCATCCAAGTCAAATGCAAATCCAATTTCATTTTTAGTTGACGCTGAAATCAAGTCTGATAATCCATCTGTGGTTGGATCTGGACCTCTTGAGGAATTAACTAGATTTTCATTAATAATTTGTACTTGACATCCTATCTCAGTTAGTAGTTTTGGAGCAAAATCCTTTGCCGCTCCTCCTCCGATATCTACTGCAATTTTAGGTTTATTTTCAATTTCTCCGACTATCTTTTTTGCATCTTCAATGTAAGATGTTGAAATATTTTTTTCGACTCCAAATTCTGAAATGCTAATCTCTTGATTTTCTAAAATCTGTGGTAATTCTTTTTCATTTATTCCACGTCCATTGATTATGAATTTCATCCCATTCCACTCTATTGGGTTGTGCGATGATGAAATCACAATTCCTGCTTGATAATATCTTGATTCTCTAAAAACTACTGGAGTTGGAGCTAATCCTAAACTAAATACGTCAATTCCATTTTTCATCAACGCTGCACTTGCAGCATCTTTTATCATAGCACCTGTTGGTCTGGTATCCATACCAATAACACATTTTTTTGATTTAATTAGAGATGAAAAATTATTACAAAATTGCAATGTGTCTTTAAGATTGAGATCCTCTCCAAAAATTCCTCTAATTCCAGAAATAGTTTTCTTCAATTGTTCCAACTCGGAAAGGCTTTTTATTAACTCTGATGGATTTATCCAAAAGTGCCTTGGTAGCTCAGCCTGGTAGAGCGAACGCCTCGTAAGCGTTAGGTCGTGGGTTCGTACCCCATCCAGGGCTTTGTTTTGTAAAATATTTGAAAATGATTATAATATTTCTAAGAATGTGATTCGTCTAGGGATTCAATATCGACTTCTAACTCTTTTCCTAAACCTTCCCACCATTGTTTATTTTGTTCTGCCATGCTCCCCTCATAAAATACGTTGAATTCTCCTTTATAGATCTGTCGGTTGATAAGTAGTTGATCACTTCATTACATATTATGAAACGATCTAATCCTTCTCTTCTTGTTTTCGTTTCATCTTACGATACATGATAATTACTAGAGTCCCTCCTGCACATCCCCAAAATAGTGGAGACAATCCTGCATCAATAGTTGGTTGAAATACTCCAACAAAACCTAATGTCATAATTGCAACTAGGATTAATCCTACCATTTCCAACATTTTTGCCATATTTTTTCTAGTATCAAATTGTTAAATCAAAAAGATATATGGTTTTGTAAATTAATCCATTTATGGACAAATATCTTATTGTGATTTTGATTTTTATGGTTGTAACTATTCCAATAGCTTTTGTTGAGCCCTCTTCAGGAGAAATTAGAGATCCACCAATTATCCCACTATTTTACGCTGCAATTGCAGGAATAATAATTATTTTCATTTATACTGCTTACAAGGATAAAAAAGAACGACAAAAAGCAAATGCTAAGAGAAGAGCAAGAAAATAGATTTTAGAGTTCTAATCCAAATGATTCAGCAATACTGGAGAAATTTACATAAGAATCCAAATATTGTCTGCCTTTTGCAGTAATTACAAAAGTATTCTTTCCATCAAATTCAATTTTGTTGATTAGTCCTGCCCCTGTCAAATTCTCTAGGAATTTGGATAATCTTGAATGTGATAGGTTTGCCTTTGTAAGAAGAGATGTAGTCTTGATGCCTTCTTGACCCGACTGTTGTGTAGCAGTTAACAGATCTGCAACTATTTGCATACTAGTCCTATAGGAAACCATGTATAGGTTATTCTCAAACTCAGATATAAGGGTATTACCATTAATTCAGATCAGATAAATAAGCTCTGGGCTGATTTTTCAGCAATGTCATCATCCTCTTCAATTCCCTGGTTTGATGACTTTGTAGGAGTTGCATACCGATACTATGATCTTAGAATGAATGTAGTTCCACTGCTGACAGATAGAAAGCACTCGGCATCTTTGTGGCATGATACAATTCATTTCTGGCTAGATCATTCTATTAAAATTAGATTTGTAGAAACAGGAGATAATTACTGGTTTATCATGGGTGCTGATTCTCAAAAACCTGATTCCAACCTATCATTTTACAAAATTTTGCCAAAATCTGAAAACTATGAACGCTTTAAAAAAGGACACGGAGGAGAAGCCTATCTTAGATTAGGGGTATATGCAAAAAAATCTCTAGCTGATGTAAAAAAAGACTCTGTTTGTAATTGTGGTCACGAAGCTGAAGATCATGATGAAGGTGACAATGATGTTTGTCTTTACAACAGTTGTAACTGTAAAGAATTTTCAAGTTTTCAAATCAATCTTCTAAAGAGAAAAAAAACCATAACTGATATAGTATTTTTAGATGAAAAAGATGTAAAAGATGATGTTCTTGCTTGGAATTGTCTTACTGCAAATAAATTTTCAAAATCTGAATAAATCTAATCCAAATGTTTGTTTACTCTAACATGTTCCCCTGGATAATGTTCATTGATTTTTTTTGAATAACATTTGCCACATAGAGAACCATCAATTCCCCATTCCTCCATTGGGTTATATCTCAAGTTAATTTTTTCACTACAAATTGCACATTTTTCTTTTATTCCCAATGTAGTTTAGCTCTTTTTAATCGATATAAAAAACATTCTAGATTATCTTGTGCTTAAAAAAATCATGTTAAATATCACCCAATTATATCACTTTTAGGTAGATAGTCTGACCAATGTAAACCTCCTGCAAGATTTTTACTTGGTTGGACTTCTACCCTTGAAATTAAAATAAACTATTTGCTAATTTTTTTAGTGCAAGAATTTCTTCTTCTTCCTGCCTGATTTTCTTATCTATTACTCGCAACATTGAATCATTCCAAACATGTTGGGAGAAGAAGTTGTGTTTTGTGTTTGCCAACTCTATTTCATCATCAACTACTGTATCCTCGAGAAATTTAGTCACTATGACATCTGTTATCTTTAAAATTCTTGAATTTAGTTTGAAACTACGAAAAATAGGCTCTAATTTCCTCACGTCTGTCTTAAAATCTCCCTTTGATTCAAGAATTTTCTTATGAAGAATTCTAAAATACACTGCTACAAAAAACAACGTAGCATATCTTTTGGTTTTGTGACCACCTTGTTTTCCATACTTTAAAGATTTTTTTGCAAATTCTTTTACAAGATAAGGATAAAGCAAAATTCTGTAATCGTCCTTTAGATTATCATTAAAAATATCATCATACTTGCTTCCTCTTGGTAGAAACTGGGCAGGTGAACTGTATGCTTCAGTTGGTCTTTGCTCAATTCCTGCAACAAGAGATTGAATTGCATCTTTAGCAACAATCACTTTCTTATGATTCTCTGGAAGATAATTATTGTATGCTGAATCTCCTTCGTACTCAGATTGTTTTGATTTAGATTTTGTATCAAAGGAACCTGCTTGAATTTCATAAAAATATCCACAATTTTTTAATTGTGACTTTATTGATTTATGAAAATCCATTAAGGACACAAGATCTTTTCCTCTTACCGAATTTTGTGAATTTCTATACTTTGTAATGTTGTTTTGTTCTTGTTCATCATCTGCTTTGATTATTGTTACAGTCATGGAACCTTCCATGTTTTTAGTTCGCTTTGAGTGATCAAGAATTGAATTTGATGTTTGTGCACCATTAACAATTTGTGGTGCATGAAGCTCAATCAAATTTTCTCCTAATTCTGCAAAATCACTAACTACAATTGTTATTCCATTGTTGTAATAGAAAAATTTTCCAGGATTTCCTTGTAATGTTTCACGTAAGCCTTTGTTGACTGTGGTTTTAAACTGCATCCACTGACGAATATTTGATTCAAAAACATAATCCCTATTCTTACTAACAAAGTCGGTTAGCTCTCTTAATTTCAAAATACCTAATATTGTATTTTCATGTCTTAGCATTCGTTCAAGTTTTATTGATGATTTCTTTCCTGCAGCTGGTTTTTTTATCCTATCCCATAATTTTTGAATTATTTTTTCTTCATCAATCACTTCAACCATGTCATCTTTGAAATCAACTTTTTGATCAGTAACGTAACAACACTTGATTTTTAGATTTTTTTCTTTAATTTTTGTTACAAGTTGTGCAAGCTCGGGTCTCATTTTAGTTACATCTTTGGATAGTAATCTCTTGGCATCTTCTTTGAATTTTGCAATTGCATCTAGTGAATGTGATGTACCGTATTTTGATTGAAATAGTCTGATTGTATTATCAGAAAAATCTACTGGAAGATATGCATCAATTCCAAGATCATTAGCACCATCAACAATTGCATCAGCTGCATCATCTTCAGTTGCTTCAAAAACTCTAGTCAATACCCACTGTAGAAAATTATTGCCTTTCTCAACTTCATTCTTTGAATTTTCAGCATATTCGTGAATACTGCCCCTGATATTTTCTGCAAATCCTTCTAATGGTGTGCTAGAATTTTTTTGAATTAATAGGGTGTGAGAACCTGGAATATATTCTAGCAATCCGTTTTTATTTTGAGACACTATTTTTCTAATATGCTATATATTTAGACAATTAGGTAATTATGTTATAACTCTCTCTGGATGTGAATTGATTTGATTAAAAAAATAATTGGATTGGGAATTCTTGGCATTGGAATTATTTTGATAATTGGAATCTCCCTTTCGTATACTTCGATAAAAGAAATTTCAGATGACTCTGAATTGATGATCAAAGGTGATGTAATTATGCCTACAAAAGTTTCAAGGCCTGGATGTGAGGAAATTGATAGATGTTATATCCCATCGGTTATAGAAATTGAAAAAGGAAAACAAGTAACATGGATAAATGAAGATTCTGCTTTTCACAGTGTTACATCTGGATTTTATGAATCTCCAAGTGAATTATTTGATAGTGGATATCTTGATCCCTTTGAATCATACACTTTAGTTTTTGATGAGATTGGTACGTATGATTATTTTTGTACTTTACATCCTTGGATGAAAGGACAAGTGATTGTAAAATAAGGTACCCGAGGGAGTCGAACCCCCTTGTATAAGCTTTGCAGGCTCACGCATAACCGTTCTGCCAGAGTACCGTTTTAAAAAACACAAAATGAACAATTAAACTCTTTAGATTAGAATTTGTTAAATGGCTTTGAAGCCAACTTCACATCTTCCCCTTTGACTGTTTTTCTACCTGCATGATTAGCCATATCTACTGCGCTTTTTGCAATAGCATTTCCGATATCTTCTATTACTCTTCTTAACTCATCAGCTGATTCATCACTCACTCTCTCTGCACCTGCTTTTTTCAATATCCTATACATGGCAGATAATCCAAGCTCAGAAGATTTCATAAACTTGATTTTATTTTTTTCCGAAAAAAGATAATGAGTGAAAAAATATCACTAAGGAATCGATTTATACAGACTATTTTAAGAATTGTTAAAGAAATGACATGGTATTTTGATTCTCATATTCATTTATCAGATCCCGAATATTTGCCATACATGCAATTTATTTTAAATGAAATGGAAATTTTAAAAATTAAAGCCTGCTGCGTTTCAATGGATCATGAAAATTCTCTCCAAACATTACAACTAGCAAAAAAAAGTGAACTAGTTTTACCCTTTGTAGGTATACATCCTGAACGTGCAGATGACAATCTTGAATCTGTAACTGAATTAATTGAAGAAAATCATGAAATCATATCTGGTATAGGCGAAATAGGACTAGATCCTACTTATACAAAAACTGATGAAGACTCAAAACGTCAGATACATATTTTTGAATCCCTCTTAAATTCTGCAGAAAAATTTGAAAAGCCTGTTTCAATTCATTCTAGAAAAAGTTTGGATGACATTCTACAAATAATGACTTCTTTTAGTACTAAACATGCTCTTTTACATTGGTTTGATGGAAACAAAAAACAACTACAAAAGGCAATGGATATGGGATTTTTTGTTTCATTTGGACCCGTAATGGTTTATGCAAATGATAAACAAACATTACTTTCAAAATCCGATGAATCTAAAATTTTGGTAGAAACTGATGGACCTGTTAGATTTTCTAGATGCTTTGAGATGAAATCTGGACAAACCAGCTTTATTCCAAGCGTAATATTTTGTGCGTCAAAAATTCTTTCAAAATCCTTTGATGAAACGGCTTTGATGCTAGAAAGAAACTCAAACTCATATCTGGGAATATAGGTATAAAATACCCTATTTCAATGAAAAATTGTGGACAGAATTAAACGTCTTTCATACGAAGTACTTGATTCACACAAATCAAAATTTGGTGAAGATTTTGCAGACAACAAAAAAATCTTAGATCAAATTTCTATCATACGTTCTAAAGGTCTTAAAAACGAGATTGCAGGATATATTACTAAATTTATCAAAAAAGAGATTCGTGAAGAAAAAGTAAAACAATCACAAATTCTAGCATCAAAAAATGAAGAAGAAATAGTTGAAGAAGTTGAATCTGAAACTCCTGAAATTGCAGAAACCTCTGAAGATGTTACATCTGAAACCGTAATCGAAGCATCATCAACTGAAGAACCATCAGAAACTCTAGAAAACAAGTCCGAGTAGAAAATTAATACCTAGATTTCCATTTTTTCATTTAGATAATTATGATCACTGTAAAACTTGTAGGCGGAGCAAAAAAGCTTTTTTTATCTGATAAATTAGAAATTGACAAATCTGATATTTCTATTCAAGAATTAATTGACTTATTGTTAATAGAAAAACCAGAAAATACTCCAAAACTTGACACTGAAAATATTTTAATTGCAATTAATGGTGCTGATTCATCTGCAATGGCAGGAAAATCAACTATCATAAAAAATAATGATATTGTCAGTATTATTCCTGTAATTCATGGAGGTTCTACAAAATCCATGTCTCTAGAAATATCAAAAAAACAACTTCAAATTATAGAAATTAAAGGAAAAAAATCATTTGATGAAACTTTTCTTTTAAATTTACGAAAACAATACCCAAAAATTACATTTCAAGCAGTTTCAAGTAATTTTGTTTTAAATAAATATCATTTAAAAAAAATTCTCAGTCTATCATTTGAATATAAAAAAAATAATTTATTACTCTCAAAAAAAATTGAAACAGATATTTTAATGCGTTTTGCATTAAGTAAGCAAATTTCAGATGCAATTAAAATAGCCGGAATCAAACCAAAAAATAATTTTATAATGATAATGATCGGAAATAAAAAATCACTTGATACCATTTCTAAAGAATTATTGCCTATCTCGACCAGTTTATTTTCAAATAATCATTCTAATTTTATTAAAAAATTTTTTAAAATCTCAAAAAAACAAATTGAATCAATTCATTCTAAACATCCTTTAGAGGATATCTTAATAGAAAAAGCAACTATTCTACTCTGAAATACTTCTTTTTGTTTTTTCAGTACTCAGAATATCTAATTTTTCTAATATGGAAATTCCACATGTGTTTCCTAAAATCTCAAGAAGAATTATCTTATCGGGAAATTCTAATGATACTTTATTTTTTAGATTTCTGGCAATTTTTGTAATTAGTTCTTGACTTGAAATATACGAATTTCTTTTTTCTATTGATATTCTATAAGTCTCGTTTTCTGTAATCTCCTTTGACATCTCTTCAATAGCTGCTTCTATGCTTTCAATTTTAGTTTCAACTACTCTCTGAATTGGAATGATTCTCAGACTATATCTGAGACTCCAGGGTTCATCAAGAAGCATTTCTCTAATTTTTCTCACAACTTCTATTGGTTCTAGTTTTGTTTCAGCAGTAACAATTCCTGACATTTTTGTAATGGTGATCTTGGGTTCTAAATCCCCCATTTCTTCTAAAATACTGCTTATCTCCTCAACTGTTTCAGGTTCCAAATGCCTGGCACATGTAATTATCAAATTCATATTTTTGTTAATTCCTCATAACTCAAAGAACCTTTCCGTATAATTTTGATCTCATCCTTCACAATCTCTATTATTGTAGATTCTGATTTACTTGAAATTATACCCCCATCCACAAATATGTCATAGTTGCTAAGATTATTCAAACAATCTTCAGGATTTGTAAATGATTTATCTCCAGAAATATTTGCACTAGTTCCAACTAAAAAATTACATTTTTTTAATAACTTCAAAGTGCACTGATGATCGGGAACTCTTAATGCAATTTTGTTGGAAAGATTCAATGATTTTTTTAATTCCGAATCTTTTATTGTTACAACTACCGTTAACTGTCCTGGCCAAAACTTATCTATAATTTTTTTTGTAACTTCATCAAAGATGGCAATTTTTTCAGCAATCTCTTTTGAATAAACTAAAACTGGTAATGGTTTTGAAAAATCTCTAGATTTTATTTCATAAATTTTTTTCACTGATTCTATATTGTATGGATCACAACCAATACCATAAACTGTATCTGTGGGAAATACTACAATTCCTCCTTCACTGATAATTTTTGAAGCCTTTTCTATTCCTTCTTTATCGCATGAAACTCTCAATGTTCTTCTTCTCTTTTTTAGTTTAATTACCATTTACATTTGATAGATTTTTAATACTAAATTTTTAAAACATTACATGTCTGAATCTTCCACAGATTATGGGAATACTGATTTTGAAGATGATTTTGACGATGATCTAGATGAATTTGATTCAGAAGATTAGATACTTAATCCAAAATTGTCTGCAAAGTTTGTAAATGTATAATATGCTTGAAGAAATTCTCTGCCTGTTTGACTAATTCTGTATTTGTTTGAACCTTGAGAATCAACTTGTTCTAACAATCCTTGTGAAACAAGTGTTTTCAATATTCTTGAAATTCTTGAATGAGAAATGTTGGCTTTTCGAATTAGATATGTGACTGTCGCTCCATCTTCATCTTGAAGATCATCTCGGGTTGTAGCCAGAATATCTCCAATGATTTTCATATGAGTTCTATATTCAACCATTAATCCTCAATAGATTATGTTTCTAATTTCTATGAGAGGACATTGATATTTTCCAATATACCAAAAAGACAAAAGAATTTGACAAATCAGTGATTTCTCAAAATGTTGAGCCTAACAAGATTTATTCAAAGTCATTATCAAATTTTATCTTAGTTAGAGGAACTTTACTTACTGGAATGAACAACGCTATCAATCCTCCAATTTTAATTGTCATTGATGCTGAGTATAGGATTGATTCTGGGAAAACAAAAGAATACCATCCCAAAAATTCCCCTAATGCCAATAATCCTAATCCAACTGAAACAGAGATTGCACCTTTGTTTTTATTTTCAAAATATGATAACATTGTTTCAATTGCACCATATGCTAACAAAATAAATGAAACAGATCTAAAGATGTGTTCCAACTGAACAGATGAAACTAGGAATAGAGGTAATACTCCAACTGATCTGAAATATCTTGATTTTGGAAAAAATGATTTAATGCTATGTGAAAATGCAATGAAAAAGTATCCGACAGTTTGAATTCCAATTCCTAATGTTTGTATCCATCTTTCTATGCTTCCAGATTTTATTATGAAATCTTCTGCCATGTATCCTGTCCAAATGACAAAAAATCCTAAACTAATTGAAAAAAACGCTATTGTTAATCTAAACAATGTTGGACTGCCAGTATTTCTAAAACCAATCCATGACATTATTCCGATTGCTAGTCCTACTAAAAATCCAATTAGATTAAGTATATTTTCTAACAAAAATTCCAATGATGTTTAGAAACGTTTGATTCTAATTATTTTAATCTGATGAATCTTTTAACCATCTAGTTAATCCCATTCATCTAATGAACCCGCTGTCTGACCTTCAGTACTACCAGTATAATCCCCTAGAATATCTGAATATCTACTTTCATTATGGGCTACAAATTTGACATATTCTCCATAACTCATCTCTAAATCACAAGATCCACATTTTACTAACGAGAAGTCCATTGCTAATTCTGCATCTTCCTTACATTTTGGACATTTGATCTTCATGAACAAATGGGTTCGTGATAATTATTATTACTTTACATTCAAAAAAAGATAAAAGGAGTTCTAATCTGCTGATTTCTATGAGTCGTATCTGTACCAAATGTAAGAATTCTATTCCAGATACAGAGCAATTAGGTGTTGTAGCTGAGAAATACCCAACTTGTAACAAATGTTGGGCGGAATGGAAAGAATATCAAATAATGGTAATGAATGAAATGAAATTGGATATGTCCATGCCAGATCATAGAAAACTATTGAAAAAACATGAAAAAATCTTTGTAGGTGTTTTATCTCCTGAAGGCGAAATCATTGATTATACCAATGAGGATAATAGAAAACCAGACGAACCCCCACAGAATTAAAATTTTAAGTGTTTTTTAGCATTATCTGGTATAACTATCAAGATTTTTCTCCTTTCTTCTGAACCCAAACTGTTAATAATTTTTTTAATTGTATTGGAAAGAATTTCTTTTTCGTTTTCTTCTAAAGATAAAAACAATTCCAATATCCCATCTAAATTAAAAGTGATTAATTTTTGTGGATTTTTTGCAATTTCTAAGATATATGCAGAAAACAATCCTTCTCTTTGTTCTTCAGGAAGAGTTGTTAAAATTTTCAACCATGTTTTGAAAAGCTTTGAAAAATTTGGAAACGGAATCGTTGGTCCTGCCTCTAATGCATTATTGATGATCTCTTTTTTTTCTGGTTCTGAAAGACCAAAAAATTCTATCATTCTTTTTTTTAATATTGGGTTTCTCAGAAAGTCTGGTAGATTAGCCAAATTTACTATGATATTTCCAGCAAAATTTTCACCAACCATCGATCTAAAAGATTTTTTGTTGAATATAAAATCATGTGCAAACACTTTAGCTTAAATAAACGAAATTCAATCTCAACATTATGACATCCACTGTAGTTGTTGGGGGATTTTTTGGAGATGAGGGTAAAGGAAAAATTATTTCATATTTGGCAATTAAAGATAATCCAGCAATAATAGTTAGAGGAGGAGCTGGACCAAATGCAGGACACACAATTAAAGATGGTGATAAAGTTTACAAGGTTAGAATGCTCCCAAGTGGATTTCTAAATCCAAATTCAAAAGTTATGATTGGTCCAGGAGTTGTGATTAATCCAGAAGTATTACAAAAAGAAATTCTAGATTTTAAAACGTCAGGACGTTCATTTATTGATAAAAATTGTGGAATTATTGAAAAAACTCATCTAGAACGAGATTCTAAAGGTGAACTCAAAGAAAAGATTGGAAGCACTGGCTCTGGAACAGGTCCAGCAAATTCTGATAGAGCCATGCGAGTTTTGAAACTTGCTAAAGATTTTGATTCTCTTTCTTCTCTAATTGTTGATGTTCCACAAGAGATTGACTCTGCGCTTGAAGCTAATCAAAATGTGCTTATTGAAGGTACTCAAGGAACTTTTCTATCATTATGGCATGGGACTTATCCATTTGTAACCTCAAAAGATGTTACTGCATCAGGAATATGTGCTGATGTTGGGCTTGGTCCAACTAAAGTTGATGAAGTTATAGTAGTTTTCAAATCTTATGTTACACGTGTTGGAACAGGCCCTCTTGACAATGAGCTCTCTTTAGAAGAAGCAGAAAAGAAAGGTTGGTCTGAATTTGGAACTGTTACAGGTAGACAGAGGCGTGCTGCTGATTTTGATTTTGATTTGGCTAGGCGTGCAATCATGCTTAATGGAGCAACACAAATTGCAATTACAAAACTGGATGTCCTCTTTACAGACTGTGCAGGTAAAACATACTATGATGAATTATCCAATGATGCAAAATCATTTATCAAAAACATTGAAAATGAATTAAACACGCCTGTAACAATTATTGGAACTGGTCCATCCATCAATGATGTCATTGATAGAAGAAGCTAGGCTCCAAACATTTGGATAAGTTTAATTTGATATTCTGTAGAAAATCTCTGTGGATACAGTAACTAGTACAACTAATGATAAATTACCACGTTACATTCAAGTAAATTCTACTCTTGAATTTTCTAGGCTCGTATGTGCACTTGAGCGTGCACCACGTGTTTCATTTTTACATGATCATAATGGACAAAAAATATTATCAGTGCAAATGGATGTTCTAAAAGAAAAACCAATTGTATATTATACTCCATTAGAACACAACGGACATTATCTTTGTTATGGGTTAAAAGGTGGTAAAGAGGAATCTGAAATTGTTGATTCTACTTCAGATGCAAGTAAACTATATTCTCCAATTGTACGAATTAAATCCCTACCAAAAACTTTGAAACCTGGTAATGGAACTTTAGATAGATACCAACCAATTGAATTAGAAGATATGTCCAGTCTTGCAAAACTTACATGGGGTTTTGAAGAAACACCATTTCCGTTATTTCTTTTCCCTCGTAATGATAAATGGTTACTTGGGGTTTTTATGAATTTTAATGAAGAAGGAACATCATATTTCTGTCATGTGGTTTTAGACTCTGATCCACAAAAACCATTCATGAAATTTTCAACAATTAATGGTCCTGAACCAACATTTGTGGAAAATCCATCAGAACATGGATATTCTTACATCAAAATAATAAAATTAAAAGACACTCATCCATTAGTTGCTTATGACTACCTTCAAAACTAGACTTTCTCAGATCTCAAAATCAAATGGGAAAGTAATACTTGCTAATGATTATGATTCTTCAGTAAAAAATTTACAAGCTAAAACTCTCAAAAATATCAAAGATCTACATCCTTTTTTGTGTGGTATTAAATTAAATTTTCATCTATTACTTCCATTAAGTGGAAAAGAAATTCTCAAGATCAATACTTTAGCTCATAAATTTGGCTTACAAACGATTGCAGATATCAAACTTAATGATATCGGAAATACAAACCATGTTGCATTGGAGAATCTATGGAATTTGGGATTTGATGCTGTTATTGCTAATCCTATAATGGGATTGGAAAGTTTGAAAAACTTGGTAAAATCTGCTCACAAAAAAGAGAAAGGAGTAATTACATTATGTCATATGAGTGCCCCCGAGGCTAGATTGTCCTATGATATGGAGGTAAAACAACAAAAAAAGCAGAAACTCTATGAATTATTTTTGGATTGGGCGTTAACTGCTAAAGTTGATGGAATTGTAGTTGGGGCAACTTTCCCAAAAATTATCAAATATTGCAATAAAAAAGCTGGTAAAAAATTGAACATTTATTCTCCTGGAGTTGGAACTCAAGGTGGAGATGCAAAAAATGTCATGGCATCTGGTACGGATTTCTTGATTGTTGGTAGAAGCATTCTTAATTCTACAAAACCAATTAACGTTGCAAAGGAACTTCAATTACAAAGTTTTGGTAAGTAGCATCTGTGCTTTGGTTAATACAGTTTTTGCGTTATCAAAAGTTGTTTTTTCCATTGATGTATTATAATCCATCCATGTATAATCAAGATGTTCGTGTGAAATTTTAATTTCCTTAGTCTTTGTTTGTGCCAAGAAAAAGACTACTTTTTTCTGAACTAATTCACCTTGATATTGGAAATTATATTCAATCCATTCTTCAAAATTATCTACAAATTCTATATCTGTTATGCCTGTTTCTTCTTTGGTTTCTCTAATTGCAGTTTCATGAGTTGATTCCCCTTTTTCCATTTTCCCTTTAACAAAATCCCAATGTCCCGAAGGATAATGTAAAAGTAAAAATAAATTTCTATTTTCCTCTTTTCTAAATAATACAATTCCTGCAGAAGTTTCTTCTATCATTTTCCTAATCTTCTTTTTCTTTCTTGAAATGTTCTAATTGCTCTCATTAAATCAATTTTTCTAAACTCTGGCCAGAAAATATCCATAAAAACTAATTCACTATATACACTCTGCCACATTAAAAATCCACTTAATCTTTTTTCTCCAGAAGTTCGTAAAATCATATCCGGTGATGATTGCGGTAAGTGAGAAGTATAGAGGTTTGATTCAATTTCTTTTTTATTAATATCCTTTACATCAAGAGAACCATCTTTAATTTTCTCACCAATTTTCTTTACAGCGTCAACTAATTCGTATTGTCCCCCATAAGCTAATGCAATATTTAGAAAATGATTGTCATAATTCTTTGTTGCATCATCTAATTTACTTAGAATTTCTTTAATGTGATCTGGAAGTAATTCGATTCTTCCAATTGCTTTAACTCTCATTTTGTTTCTATGGATTCTTGGATCGTTGTATAGTTTCTCTAATCTTTGATGAATTAAATCATAAAGATAATCTAACTCTTCATCATTTCTATCTAAATTCTCAGCTGATAATGCATATAATGTGATAATTTTAATATCGAATTCTTCACACCAGTCTAGAAGATTTTCAACTGCATCTGCTCCTTTCCAATGACCTGTTTTTGGAATTGTCAAATGTCTTTTTGCCCATCTCCTATTACCATCTAAAATTAAAGCAACGTGATTTGGAATATCTCCATTCCTGATCTCACTTTCCAATCTTTTTCCATAGATTTTGTATAGGCCAGATATCTGAAAAATTACATCTTTTATTCTACTAATGCTTTATCACCTCTGATATTACATCAAATAGAAGATATCAGTGTTTTTTAAAAAATTTGTTGTTTAATTCCTCTAGGTGTTGATTCTAGTCAGAAATCATCTCTTGTTCTTTATGTTTTCTATATTTCTTAAAGAGAATTGTAGCTGATACCAGTGTTGCTGCTAAACCTCCAAGTAGAGGTGGAATCAAAGTAAAAGAACTCTCATCAAAAATCATGATATTAGTAAATTGTGCTACCGTAGGATAGAGGGCAATTAATACAATTATTCTTAGTATATCGCTAATTTGTCTTGGGATGCCTCCAATCCAATTACTTAGTAATGTTCCTGCAAAAATTGCTCCTAAACCAATCCATAGAATTGGTAGTGCTCCTGCAACAAATTGTCCGATAATTATCTTGTCGGTAATTTTTCCAAGAATTTCTACTTCTGATTCCAGTAAATTAACATCAACTGCACTCCATCCGGATGGAAATGAAGAAAGTATTAACAATACTCCTGTTACCATTGTAAAAATCCTGATAAAACCCATCGGTGTTGGTTTTGACCAATTTGATAATGCTTTGTCAATATCAAAGGCTCTAATCAAAAATGCACCTCCTAGTATACTTACAAGAACAGCAAAAATTTCTGCTGAATATCCAAATATTGTTGCAACTCCACCAATCAACAATAAAATACCTGGAACTCCCAAAAAGAATTTAGAATATTTTGAATCATAAGCAATCATTTTAAGATATTTTCCAAAAACTGCGTAGGAATATTCTACACTTCTGCTTACTTTCATTACCACCCTTTGCACTGATACAACAGGAAGTACATTTTGAATTACTGGAATAACACTTTCATCATCTTCTCCATCAGAAACAATTACAGCACCATTTGCAGAGAATTTCTCTAGAACTTTTCTTGTTTCTGATAATATTTTTTCATCTGCTTGCACACCTTTACTTTTAACTCCTGCAATAGTTACAACTTCGACTTGGTATCCTTTACTGATTAAATCTTCATATGTTTTAATTGCTGAAAAAATTGAATTTGAATCTGCATCTTCTGGATCTTCAAGTGCTAATCTTTGTGCTGCCTCAATACATGCATCTCTACCTATGACAGGGGTTAATATTCCGGCTTTTTCCCCAACATCATTATCTCTATCAATACAAATTACAAGCAATCTATTTGAGGCAGATACACTAACATCCTTTTCTACCTTATCTGCATGCTGAGACATTCAACTCTCTATTGTGGAATTACCTTTTAACGATTTCCAACTATTGAAATTAGTATAATTCGGTCTTGAGGCTATGGTCTTAACTCATTAGAATTTTTTACAAATTCAAGTGATTCATTTTTTAGTGATTCCATTTTTTCCATTACTTTGGAAATTTCTTCTTCAGAGCCACCATTTTCGATAATTTTAGCTAAAACCTTGGTTTCCCCAATATATGAATTGAATTTCTTCATTCCTTCCATATAGTTAATGTAACTTGATTGCCATTGCTCAGGTGGTTTTGAAGTAATGAATTCACTAATTTGAGCAGTCACTTGTGAAGAAGTTACTTCAGTAATTGCTATGTATTCTTCTGGTGATATATCGCCATTCTTCAAATTCTCTAATTCAATATCTATTGATTCTTGTAGAACTTCATGAATATTTTTTACGCCATCAAGATAGTCTTCATAATCAGTTACTACAAACGTAGTTTCGTAATCTTGAGGAACAATCCATAATAGAAAACTTGCCCCTGTAATCCCAGCTAAAATTATGGCAGTAATTATGATTCCTTTTTTTGATGCCATTTTGAACATTACAAAAAAGGAGTTTATAATTGATAATTTCGATAATTATTACCTGTTGTTTCCCAAATAATAGAAAAAATCTCCCTTTAAAGAATTTAAAATATAATTATTTAGTAAAATCGAGGAATTCATTGAAATTATTGAGAATTTTTACTTTTTGAAGCCTAAAAAAATTTACGTTCATCTAGTCTATAGTTAAATAATTTTCACAGCCTCTTCCTAAATACCACAAAGTTTGACAAATTCTAGAATGGTTCAAGCATATTGCGTAAAATGCAGAGCAAAAAGGGACATCAAAGATCCCAAAGAAACTAAACTAAAGAATGGACGTCCAGCCGTAAAAGGTACATGTCCTACATGTGGAACTAATGTCTTCCGTATTGGCAAGATGGAATAGTTAAGAACAAAAGTCCACACGATTTCTCTTTTTCAAAACCCATATAGGGTCTAGTATGTACTGTTTTTCATTGACCAAAACAGAGTATGAAAATCTGCTTAAACGTATTGAGGATAAATTAGGAGGTACTGAAAAGGAAACCTCTGCTAGATTTGAGTTACCTGTAGTAGATGTAATGTGGGAAGGACAAAAAACTTTCTTGAGAAATTTTTCAGAATTCCCAAAGGTTTTACGTAGAGATCCTGATAAAGTACTTCAATATCTCTCAAAAGAATTTGCTGTACCAGCTGAAAGACTTGGGGATAAGGCTATGTTTATTGGAAGACGTGCCCCTGATGATTTTACTAGATTATTTCAAATTTATGTCAAAGACTATCTTGAATGCTCTACATGTAAAAGTCCTGATACTAAAATTCTAAAAGAAAATCGAATATCCTTCTTGATTTGTGAAGCATGCGGTGCAAAGTCTACTCTCAAAGGTAAATATGCGTAATGCAATTTTCAGTAAGAGTAACTGATTATCAAAAAAATGTAATGCTCAATATTTGTGATGCCAATCTTTTAGGAAAAAATATTGTTCAAGATGAATTGAATATGCATATCAGTGAAAGCTATTATGGAGAAAAATTTGTCGAAAAAGATGAAGCTAAATCTTTGTTAAAGAATTCTTCAATTATTAATATGGTAGGGAAAGAAACAATTTCGTTATGTTTGCAACTTGGAATTGGTTCTGAAGCTGGAGTGAAGACAATTTCAGGTGTTCCATTTCTAATTGTTTTTAAAATGTAATATTTTGATTAAATCTATCTTTTTTCCAATTGTAATTTTCTTCATAAAGAAACCTCTTTTATCTAGTGGATGTATGATTAGCTAATGACTGATAGTTTAAGTAAAAAACTTGAATCCCGACTAGATGATAAATTAATTTCAAAATCAAAGAGAAAGCATTTGGAAGATGGTTTCAAAAAAGGCAAAGTCATCAATGAAGTTTTAGATAAACCAACTGTTATGACACTATACAAAATGATCACTGATCATATTATTGCATATGTTAATGGTTCAGTCAGTGCTGGAAAAGAATCTGTACTCTTTTGGGCAGTTGATGAAAATGATAACAATGTTGCATTGAAAATTTATCTAGTTAGCACATCTAATTTTAAAAAACGTGAGCCCTACATTCTTGGTGATCCTAGATTTTCTAATTTAAAAAAAGGAACAAAAAACCTTGTTTATTTATGGGCAAAAAAAGAATTTCGAAACTTAATTCAATGCTATGATTTGGGAATTCCTGTTCCAAAACCCCTTTATCTTACCAAAAATGTGCTTGCAATGGAATTTGTTGGAAATGGTGGTTCTCCTGCAAAACAATTGCTTAATTCTGAAGTTGATGAAAATGACTATGAGCAGGCAATCACTATAATCAAAGATCTATATCATAAAGCACGACTTGTCCATGGTGATTACTCTGAGTATAACATTTTCAAAACCGAAAAAGGATTGATAGTTTTTGATATGGGTTCGGCAGTTGATCTTAGACATCCAAATTCCAAAGAATTTCTTAAAAGAGATATTAATAACATTACAAAATTCTTCAATAAAAGAGGAATATCTGTTGAAGATCCAGATAAATTATTTGAGGAGATAACTAAATGAGCTTTGAAAAACTAATTCGTATTCCAAATGATAGAATAGCTGTTTTGATTGGAAAATCTGGTATAGTAAAATCTAACATTGAAAAATTATGTCATGTATCCTTAGATGTTGATGGCGAAACAGGTGAAGTCTTTATTAAATCCCAAGGCGATGTTGAAAAGATTCAACCATTCAAAGCTATGGAAATAGTTACAGCAATTGGTAGAGGATTTTCACCTGAAAATGCTTTGACTTTGTTGAAAGGTGAAAATGCATTGCATGTAATAGATCTTAGAGAGTTTGCTGGAAAATCTAATGCAAATGTTGAAAGGATAAAAGGGAGAATTATTGGAGAAGGTGGGAGAGCAAGAAGAAATATGGAAAATCTAAGTGGTACTCATATCTCAGTTTATGGAAAAACTGTTTCAATTATTGGTGATGCTAGTAAATTACGTTTAGCAGTTGATGCAATATCTTCAATATCAAGTGGAAGTATGCATGGTGCCGTTTATGATAAATTAGAAACTGCAAATAGAAAAGCTAAACAAGAAAAAATGAAATTATGGGAAGATCAAGATGTCTTTGATTAAAGAAAAATTTAATCAAATATCTCCTAGTGAGTTTTTCTATAGCAATCGTGATTTAGCTGGATTTAGTAATCCTACCCGCTCACTTTATACTGCTGTAAGAGAATTTGTTGAAAATGCATTAGATGCATGTGATCAAAAGGGAATTCTGCCTGATGTTCATTTGACAATCAAGGCAGTTGAGCCTGAAAAATCTGATCCTAAACCCTATATCTTGACTGTAAAAGATAACGGACCTGGTGTTGACTCAAAGCATATTCCACTTGCATTTGGTACCGTTCTTTATGGTTCAAAATTTGGCTTAAAGCAAGCAAGAGGAATGTTTGGACTTGGAGCAACTATGGCAATATTGTATGGTCAAATCACAACAAACAAACCTGTTATTGTTAAAAGTTCAGTTGATGGAAAACTCCAAGATGAATTTGAATTATTACTAGATATTCAAAAAAATAAACCAATAATAGTAAAACATACTACTAAAGAAACTTCAAAACATGGTCTTTCAGTAAGTATTTGTTTAGAAGGAGATTATTCTAAAGCTGGAAACAAAATTCGTGATTATGTTTATGAAACTTCGTTAATCACTCCTTATGCATCAATTACATTTGATGATCCTAAAGGAGAAAAGTTTCATCATCCAAGATTTGTTAAAGATATTCCTCCAGCTCCTACGATCATTAGACCACACCCACATGGAATTGATGTTGAAAGAATCCGAAGAATGATTGTTGAATCGCAATTTGAAATTCCCACGATTGATGATGCTATGATTGAAAAAGTTAGAAAAGACTTGGGACTCTCAAAAAAGAATCTTAGTTTTACTGCAATCATGGAAAAAGCAAGAAAAAAATGGAAAACTTTACCACGTCAAGTCCGTGTTGTTATCGCTTTGATGTCCTTTCTTAAAATGGATTTTGAGAAATTAAGTAAAATTGCAATTGAGGACTTGGATATTCCAAACAAAAAATTACATTACTGGGATTTTGGTGAATCCCAATCAAAATCTATTGATATGGATCCTGAAAGTCAATACTATAAACAATTAACAAATACTGTTCAGGGCGAACCATTGACTACTTTCTTAACAAAAAGATTTCAACGAATAGGACCTACAACTGCAAATAAATTTGCAGAGTTTTCAGGATTTAAGCCAGAAAAAAGAATGGGGACTATGACTAATCAGGAATTAGTTCAACTTAGTGATTCATTGCAAAAATTTGAAGACTTTCTAGCACCTGATCCTAGTTGTCTTGCTCCACTCGGGGAGGCACCACTAGAAAAAGGCATTAAAAAATTCTTTAATCCTGATTTTACTGCAGTAGTACAACGTCCTGCTTCGGCATATTCTGGATTTCCATTTATTGTTGAAATGGGAATTGCTTATGGTGGAGACATCAAAACCGGAGGCCCTCATGTTTATCGTTATGCAAACAGAATTCCACTTCTATATGATGAGGGTAGTGATGTTGTTCTAAAAGTTGTACATGATACAGATTGGGGTCGCTACAAGGTAAAAGGGGAACCACCGTTCATAATTGTATCCCATATTTGTTCAACTAGAATTCCATACAAAACTGCAGGAAAAGAGAATGTTGCTGACAGACCTGAAATTGAAAGAGAGCTAAGATTAGCATTACAATTTTTGTCAAGAAAATTAGCAGCATATATGTCAAAAAGAGGACAAGCTGAAATGGCAAAGAAACGAGCCAATTTGTATGCAAAATATATTCCATTAATTGCACAATTTTGTACTGAACTTGCAGGAAAAAAGAAAGAACCTAATTACAAGAAACTAATAGATGAAGAAATGCCTGTTGAAACTTCAAAAAATGTAGAGGAGACTAAAGTTGAAAACAAATAAAATCAAAGAACGAAGTAAGAAAGCAGACGAAAAACAAAAAAATATTCTAGAGATGCTTAAAAGTCACGGAGCAAAAATTTATGATGATTTAGATAATGGTCAATTCCCCAAGTTTTCAATTCCAAGCAGGTCTGTAAGTAATATTGTTTATGATAAAAAACTCAGACAATACATTTTGGGAACCAATTCTGCTTTACGTAGCTCAAGAAACTCATCCCAACTACGTTCCTTTACTCAATTAATGTGGTTAGCATTTTTTGCAAATAGATTAACACAAGAAAAAAAATCCTCTACTCTAAGAGATGTTTATTATTCATCTCAGGCATTTGCAATTGAATTTGAGGATCAATCTGAATCTGATAATATTATAGTAGATTTAGAGGCTGTTACTTCAAAACCACGAGAAGATTTTCATATTTTTCCTGAAGAGAGAAGCTCCATTTTTGGTGATTTGAATATAGAATATACTATTCCTGGGTATGAAGGCAAAACAATGAATCTTTCCAATCACCCTGATGGTTATTCTATTGGTCCAAGTTTGACTACTGCAGAATTAGTCGATACTAGTGCTGAAATAGTAATTGCTATTGAAAAAGGTGGATTATTTACTAGATTTGTTGAAGAACAAGTTGATAAAAAATTCAAATCTATTATTATCAATACTGGTGGTCAAGCTCCTCGTTCAACTAGAACATTATTGAAAAGATTACATGAAGAAATGGGATTGCCTGTAATTGTATTAACAGACGGGGATGTGTATGGAGAACATATTGCAATGGTAATAAAATCTGGTTCTGCCAATGCTGCGCATTTAAGAGAGCTTACTGTTCCTGATGCAAAATGGGTTGGTGTTTGGGCTACTGATATTGAAAAATACAAACTACCAACAATTCCAATGACTGAATCGGACATTAAGAGATGTTATGATCTGCAAAAAGATCCAAGATATGAAGATGGAATTTGGAAAAAAGAACTAGATGTGTTTTTGAGATTAAAAAGAAAAGCAGAACTGGAAGCCTTTTCAAAATATGGATTGACAAATATTACAGAAAAATATTTGCCACAAAAATTAGAACTAGCAAAAAGCCTCTGATTATTTTATTCGTAGTGTCAATACACCGTTTCTATATTTGAAATCGAAAATTTGCATATTGTTTGCACCCTCAATTGGAACCTCTTTTGAAAATCCTGAGGTACCACGAATGTATAACATGCCGTCAATTAATCTTACAGAAATTTTATCCTCAGGTCCTGGAACTTCAGCCACAAATACAAATTCTCCTTCTCCTTTAATCAAATCATAGACCCAGTTTTTTGTTTCTTGTTCTCTTGATTGAGTGTATGATGGTTTTTGATCTTTTGTCATTTTCTTTAAAACTCTGACCCAATAAAACATTGTAATTGCCGCTGCTCCAATTAAGATAAAACTGACAAATCCAGAATCTGCTCTTTGAGTCATTATGTAGATGATCCCTAAAAACAAAATTACTATGATTGGAATTACAAAATTAAGTGATTGCTCATTTGAATATGTTCCCTTGTAACTTGCCAAACAGTAAAAATCTTAATTCACCAAATATAAAGTATCTTTGGTTTTGAGAACATAATGTCCTTTATCTATACTTTAATTCCATACTATACCAATGGAGATTCGTCCTGACGAAATTACCCAAACAAAGAGTAAACCATTAGAATTATTCTATTCATCAATTAGAGCAGAAGCTACAAGAAAAGATTACGAGCGAAAACTCAAAAAAGTACTTTGTGAATTTTTTGGTCCCATATTGAAAGGCGATCCGAAATTAGTACAAGAAGACAAATCTAGGTACAAAGTAAAGTCCAGAGGCGTAAAAAGAGCCTTCTCTGATGCTGATTTTGAAGCAAGAGCTACAGAATTCGTACAGCGAGCAGCAGAGAATCCTGATTGGGCAGAAGACTTGATGCTAAAACTCGGTGAAAAGTTTCGACAACGCTCAGAGCTTCCAAAGACTGATCCTAACTACATCAATCCCGTATCTTTGAAAAATTACTTTGTTCCAATTCAAAAATTGCTAGAGATGAATCGTGTAACTATTTCTTGGAAGAGAATTCGTTGTACACTACCAGAATCAGACAACCAAGATGATACACGCGAATACACATACTCAGAAATTCAAAAAATGCTACACCATTCAAAACTAATTGACAGGGTTTTGATACTGCTTGCTGCATCTTCAGGAATTAGGGCAGGAGCATTTTCAATAAAGTGGAAGCATCTAGTTCCAATTTACCAATACAATGAGAATTATCTTTGGGATGATCAAGACGTTACAGAGTCTGTGCAAAAAGAAGGACAGGTAGTTGCTGCAATGATTCGAATCTATGCCAATTCCAATTCAGAGTATGTCGCATTTATCACACCAGAGTGTTGGAACACAATTGAATCTTATAGAAATCTGTGGATTCAGGAAACAAACAAGGAGCCAAAACCAGACGATCCTTTCTTTAAGAGAAGTGGACCATTCCCACGAGAACTATCTGAGATGGGAATAAGAAAAAGACTAGAGAGAGTTCTAAAGGAATCTGGAATCCGAACACCTCTTCCCCAAGGAAGACGACGCTATGATGTTCCAACCTTTAATGGCTTTAGAAGATTCTTCAACAAGGCAAACAAGAAATCATTATCAAAAAATTCTGTCTTGGCCTCTTTAATTCTCAAAGAAACAATGATGGGCCATGCCGGACTGATCAAACTAGATAAAAATTACTTCAAGGCCCACGTTAGTGAATTAATTGAAGAATATCTAAATGCCGTCCCAAATTTGACGATTTCAGACGAATTTAGGCTCAGAGCAGAGAATTCCAGGCTCCAAAAGGAGAGGGATTCAAACAAGGCAGATTCTGAAACTATTGACAAACTATGGGATAATATCTTGGAATTACAATTTGAGGTAAAGTCCTTACGTGCATCATCTCAGACAAGATCAAATGATGAATTACAAGAAAAAATTCAGAATCTAAAAGACAAACAAGACAAGCTTGATTCCTTGAAATGATCTTTTGTATCTTGAAATTCTAAATAATTTATAAATTATTTAATTTATAAATAATTCAAAATAATTTATAAAAAATTACTCGTGAAAATATTTTTGTAAAAAATCTTTATGAACAAAATCTATTCACAGAAATTAATTTATAAAAAAATTCTAAATAATTTATAAATTATTTTTATTTATAACAAATTCTTACCCCAAGTTTTTCTAAGGTTTGAAACCTTATCACGCACAAATTCATTATCCTTACCAAACCTTATCAAACCTTGGACGATTCTTACAAAATTCTTAGTAAGATCTTGTAAGGTTTTGCTAAATTTAGCTTAGCTGCTGGATCGAGGCTAATCCCAATGTTTTTCCGAAAGGTTTCTAAGGTTTTTCTAAGGTTTTGATAAGATCTTACCCAAACCTTACAAAAACTTAGTAAGGTTCCAAAATCATATGAAACCTTAAGCAATTCTGGAATTCTTCATTGGGGATTGTAACATACATGGATTAAAACTGTATCAAAACTAATCCGACCGTCTGAGTGCTTATAACAGTCTAGAAATTAGATTCCTATTTTTTACCTTTAAGAATTCCAATCATATTCAATATCTCAATTCTTCCTTTTTTAGAAAGCCGATAGACATAACTTCCAGATGAGCCTTCTTTGAGGACTAAACCACTCATTTGTTGAGAAAGTATTGGAGACATATCCGTAGATTTTACTTTTTTCCAATTTTTTGAAACAAATTGTACTAATTCATTCATAGTTAGTCCAGTCTTACTATTTGAAAGTAAAGCTAATCCTACCGCAAGTTTTCCGTTTAATTGCTTCTTAGGTAAAACAATTTGAGGATTGTTTGAGGAATCATATTCAATAATATCCTTAATTTCAGCAGTTGATGGAGAAGAAAATGAGGGCTTGTGGCTCAAGAAATCTTGTGCAGGATTGTCAGGACGTAAAGGATCTTCAAGATAGTCTTTCAATAATTCTCGAATTTTTTCAATCATAGTTTTTTTGCCATTCTTGGTTTTCCAATTATAAACGTGAGAGCCATAGTTACTTAAATCAAATATACTTAGAAATTTCCTGTTTTGCGCCAATAGTATTGTTCCAACATTCAAGCCATGACGTATTCCTAATTCATAACATACATTTGCATTATGATCAGTCATATCCGCAATTACAATATCACTTTCATTCAAATCTGTAACAATGTCTTTGATAATATTTCCACGAGTTGCTTTTGCTCGCTTACACTGAAAACCAAATCCAGAATCTTCTACAGCTGGTCGTATAATTTTTTCATAAATATGTGTCCAATTTTTTGCAGAAGTTGACTTAGTTGTAGAGAAAGGCATTATTACAAAGCATTTGTAGTCAGACATTTTGAAATCTATTTTCTAATAACGTATTGCCAAACACCGCCCGATTTTAAACGGGTCAGAATTTTTTTGCGATTAACCATATCACGACGCAATAGAGTATCGGTAGATTGTAACGAATAGTAATATCCCTCTTTTTTTAATTCATCTTGAACTTCAGTGACAAGTTTGGGTTTCTTAAAGAAATTATTATCGAGTAACAAGGAAAGCCCACCAGTCAAGCCTTTGTATGTTTTTGAATTAGTTTTTTTAGAAACATTAGAGGGAAATACAGCTTTTTCTAATTTTGAAATCCTTGATTCCAATTCTTTGATTTTTTTTGCATCAGAAGACATATCTACTTAGGAGGAATTTTTTGGATATAAGAATAGCTTCCACGTTTCCCTTCACGTTTTAAAAATTTTGAACGATTTAATGCCATTGCAATCAAGGGCAAATCAAAATTATATTTTTTGGATTTGATTTTAGACTCGACATCATGTAATGTTTTTTTATTTTCAAAGAATTTCTCCAAATACAATCCATTAACGAATGCGGTTGGAGTAGAAGGTTTTGATGAGGTTTGAATAACTTTTGGAGTCTTTGTAGTTTTTGAGAATTTTGCTTTTTGTAATTCCATAGTTCCTTCATATATTTGATTTTTATCATCAGTAATTTTTACATGAATTTTCATTTAACCACCTTTAGAGTAAGCCCATTGATGAGAAATTTGTTTTCGTTGTAACTTGCCATTACTAGTTAGATTTACCAAGATGTCAGCATATTTGGTTTGAGGATTTAATTTTGCTTTAGTTTTTAATTCTTTTTTTATCTCATTAAGTTTTTTAGGTTTGTCAAAAAATCCATTCTTTATCAAAGACAAAATAATAGATTCGTCATCAGTATTAATAGGAATAGATTTTTTTGAATTGGATTTTTCTAAAGAAAGAATACGTTTTTCATGATTTTTTAATATTTTCTTAAGTTCATTAATTTCAGACATGAAAGAAATTGTAAAACGGAATATAAAAAATTGGCTTTTATGTAAATGATGAATGAAATCAAATTGAATCTTGTTGCTTTAAACCTAGAATTTGTCTAATTCTATTGTAAGTATTCAGCACAAATTGGTTTTCTTCCTCACCAGTTAGACAATGAGATGTTTCGATTTCGAAAGTATAATCACTTGCGTCACCATAAAAATTTCTAAATGTAGCTTCCGAAATTAGACATTTTCTAATCATATTAGATGTGGTTTCGCCACATGCATTTGCATATTCCCTAATAGCATCTAGTTCTTTTTTTGTCACATTTGCGGAAATTGTAGGCATAGATTAGACTAGATCGTTCTAGATTATAATCAAATCTCAAAAATCGAATCTTAATAGATTGGATTCAAGAAACTTCAATCCAACAACGCTCTTCCTTTAGGGAAATTAAAGTACAAAGATACGACATTATCTTCTAAAGTATTAGAGATACTCATATTCATTAGAATGTTAAACTAATTTTATAAATTTCATTCCAGGTAACTCTACCGATTCAAACTACAGGGATTTGAACTATTTGTTTAGGTCCATCTATTTCATCAAGAATAATCAATCTTGCTTCCAAAACTTGTTCTAAAATAATACAATTGAAACTTGAGACCAACAACGATTAGTTGTCTGGCGACAGTTTCTATACTAAAATTAATGAAATTAGTATTTAGAGAATGCTGAGAATTTGTATGAATAATTTCTCAGTGATCATTATAAGTAAAATTGTTCTAACTAGTATAATACCGATGAGGAGTCGTTTCATCAGTGTTTACCAGACCATAGTGCTTCAGAGTCGGGTCAGCTTTTGGCCCGACTAGAATTTTAGATTTTACAATGTCTGCAAATTATTCGAAGTACTTATGAATGTCATACCATTAGCTTGATTTATTGAAAATTCAACTTTTGATAATTATTGGAATGATTGGACTGGGCATTATTGCGACAAATATGATCTATGCTCAATGTGCCCCTGATCCTAACAACACACGTGCTCCATGCTATGACAATCCTACAACATTAATCATTAAACCACATGAAGCTAAAATTGAAAGTATTGACAGACAATTGTTTTATTCCATAGGGCCTTTTTCATTGCAAAAAGAGTCTGATGACAGAATTCGTTTGCATGATGTGACTTTTACATATCCTTCATATCCAAATCCCCCAGTCCCTGGAGGGCCCGTATCTGTTACAATAGCATTTGAGGATGGAACAAAATACAGCATTTCTAAAGTCGGCGCACCTTTCCCATTTGTTGAATTCAGAGAGCATCAAGACAAACAGGCAGGAGTTAGGCGTAATGCAGATGGCACTTTTAATTTTCTGCTAAGTGTTGACATACAATCCCTATCCCCACTAAAGCAATTCAAGTCAGGAGTTTCAACAGATGAAATCCAATGCAAAGAAAATTTTGTTTTACTCCAAAAACACAGTGGCTCTCCTGCATGTGTAAAGCCTAACAGCGTCATAGATCTCATAAAACGAAATTGGATGACCACTGAGGAGATAGACGGATATGCTATTGATTATGATGGGGACGTAAAACATCTGCCATTTGCTGATATCTGTACTGATGAAATGAAGATAATTTTATTGACACACTCCAACATAGCCTCACCTGATGAAGAGTTTGTAATGGAAGATGTAATATTGCCTTCTGGAATTAACCACGAAGATTTTGAGCGATGTGCTCTTGAAACAGAATTTACAAAATCAAGATGGAATATGGTAGCAATGGAATATCCAGAGCCAGAAAGAACATCTGATGCAGAAATGCAACTATATGATGCAAGAAAATCACTTCAAGATGCATATCAAAATCACGTGAATCTAGGACCATACTACATGAAAGATGTGGTTGTTGGATTTGGAACATATGATGACACTCTGATTGTGGATATTGCATCAAAATACACAGACTCTGATTCATTTCAAATAGTCAAACAAGAAATCCAGCATATTGTAGGAAAAGACGTCAGTGTTGACTATGTAGTATATGATGAACCAATTGAGAAACACATTGAAACTGTAATTCCGTATCTGTGGAACAAAATTTTACATCAGAAGAACATAGACTTTGCTCCAAAAGACCAGACATATTGGAATAATTCAGATGGATTTTTAGAGCATGACAAGGTTTGTTCTCCACTTGTTGCACCTAACGGAACTGAATTTTTTATATCTTCAACATTTGATCTGAAACCATTTGAGATAACTGGAACATACATTGACAAAACACAGCCTGAAGGATGCCACAAAATATGGAAGACAGATGTTTTGATGACTGAGCCGGACAGAGTTACTGCATTATGGTTGGAAAATGAAAACTAGACTTTTACTATCTTTTACAATTATTGGAATTGCCTTATTTACAGTCTATGGCATATGGAACTCTACTGATACTCAAAAACAAACATTCCAATATTTGGTAGATTATGATGATCTACTTGTAAGAAGTGTGGGTATGTCAGTATACAAAACAGTAGAGAATCATCCAAACCAAGATTGCTTTCAACTTTCTTCACCAGAAGTAGAAAAATTCCCAGATGATTTTCTAGACGATTTGAAAAGTGCTTCTGAGGAGGAATTTCATGATTCTCCGCAAATCTACCCTCCAGGCGTGTATACTGGATATGGGATGACTGTAAAAAAAGAAGTGGCATTGGACCTTTTAACAAAATACAACTTTAATGAGACAAAAACTGTCTTTTCAGACAATATTGCTTCAATGCCTGATGCACAGTACCAATTTGATTGTTTTTTTGAATATGAAGACAAGCAATACATGTTGAGGATATCATTTCAAAATCAAATATCTGATGGGAATTTTGTTAATGTAAATTTCACCCAAAATTTTGGATTTCCACACATAGAGAATCAACACATTACAGTATTTTATGGTGGATTTAACAGCACAGTTCTGTTTCACAATAACTTGGATGAAGACGTGATTCTTTATTCAAATGATCCTGTAGTGAATTTTATTGATGCAGATGATGGAGATGTTCATGAAAATAGATTTGCAAAAACACTAAATGAATTTGAAACAGTAATTCCTCCAGGCAAGTTTTTCTCGTATTATTTCTCTCCATATGATGACAAGAATAACGAACCAATCTCATATGTTGTAAAACCGTTTGATCTTCAAGGAAGTGTTACTGTAAAACCATATCCTCGATGCATGACAGAAAATGATGTGACCTCCCTTTATGGAACCGTGAAAGTCTATCCAAAGTTTCCAAAGTATCTGCCAGAGGGATACTCTTTTGAATGCGGAGTGCACAATACAAATGCGTCTGTGCATCTTGTTTATTTCACTGATGAGCAACGCTCAAAGTTTCCTGACACTCATAATTCTGTATTTGATAGAGAATTTTTCTCCGATGATGGTTTGGTAATTGACTATTATGATGAGGCATGGAATGGTTGGATTGAAGATCCAAACTATGACAAGTTTGAAAAAGCACAAGAAAATTCAGAGCATCCACAATCAAAAACACTTACCATTTCAGATCAACCTGCAGTTATGATTAAGGAGTATTTTTGGAAAGATGGAAAACAACAATCATTTAACAGATTGGAGATTTTTCTTGATGAAGAGCAAATTCGAATAAAGAGTAGTTTGGATGAAGAAGAAATAATCAAAATTGCCGAATCCTTCTTTTGAAAATTAAAAAAATGACACAAACCTTCTCAAGTATTTGTAGAATACATTCTTAAAATCTATGACTTACTTTTTGATAAATTCGATTTTTAGCCCTTACTCGTAATTTTGTATTACAACAAGAACAACGAATCAAATCTGTTTGAATAAATCGAGTGCATATAGAACACCACTTTAACCCATTTTGATATTTTACTCCCCCATCAAACCTTTTTACCTTAAAACAAACACAATATCCTTTACATCTTGGTGCCAAGATGAACTAAAGAAAATCACCCTACATAAGAAAGATGTATTGTAGTGTTTGCAAATGATTGCAAAATAAACTCCCTAGTTAATAGTAAAATTGTTTCATTCTTTTCGTGGACAGAACTATTGTCATGCTAATAGGAGTTATCTCTCTTGGAGCTGCACTTGGTATTTTCTTTTTAGATGCCGAATTACCTTTACAATCATTTGCAGAAAACAACTCTGTCCACAAATCCCCCACAACACGTACCTATACTGTAATTGCTGAGGACACAACACTTGAGATTGCACCTGGGACTAGAGTTGAAGCTTGGACTTACAATGGAACCATACCTGGTCCAACATTGAGGGCAACAGAAGGTGATCGAGTAATTATTAATTTTATCAATAATGGAAAACTTCCACATACTATGCATTTTCATGGTGATCATAATGAAAAAAATGATGGAGTGTTCCAAGAAGTTCTTCCAGGTGAATCCTATACCTATGATTTCATTGCAGAACCTGCAGGATTATTCATGTACCATTGTCATGTAATGCCCGTATCTGAACATATTCGAAATGGATTGTATGGTGCATTCATTGTAGATCCAAAGGAAGGATTAGAACCTGCCAGAGAATATGTTCTAGTCAAAGGAGAATATGATTTAGAAGACCAAGAGACTTGGACTCCAGATTATGTTTTCTTTAATGGATATGCTGATCAATACTGGAATAACCCATTACCTGTAAAGACTGGAGAAAAAGTAAGATTGTATTATGTTGACATGGGTGCAATTGCAGCATTTGGATTTCACATTCATGGAACGATATTTGATACAATAATATCTGGAATATGGGAAAATAAACCAATCAAAACACAAACATGGGAAGTAAGTCCAGGAAATGCAGCTATATTTGAGGCGACATGGAAAGAACCAGGAAGATATCTTTTCCACTTGCATGGTACTCCTGAAGAGAAAGGAACCATGGCTTACTTTGATGTGAGGGATGCTTCCTCTGATGCAGTAGACGGAGTAGATATTGCAAAAACAAAGTCTATTGACATGTGGGAATGGCAAAAACAGATTACACTTGATTTACAACAACCAGATGCAAATGGCAAGATTACAAAAACATCTACCAGTTCGTCTGGACATTCCCAACACGATATTTCTACATCTGCTGAAATTGATGAATCTCAGATAGTTGAAACAAATCTTTGTGATGTGGAAACTGGTTCTGCAGTTCCATCATCAAACAAATCATACTATCCAAAATTCAACCAGGCAAATGCTGGTGATATTGTGACATGGACTAACAAAGACATTTCTGTACATACCATTACTAGCAATGATGATCTGTTTGACTCTGGAATGATGATGCCAGGTGATACATTTGAACAAAAATTCGATGATCCAGGCGTGTATGAATATTACTGCATGCTTCATCCTTGGATGACTGGAGCTGTGAAAATAAAATAACTATTTTTCAAATGATATTTCCATCATTCTGTCTTTGATGATGACATCAATTTTCTTCTCAAACACATCATTGAATATTAATTCCAACACTGTTTTGTGATATAATGACCAATTATATCCTAAATCATGTTTTATGATGTAATTGTTGGTTGAATTATTTACTGTATGATTCATTTCAAAATCCGATATCTTCATTCTTGTGACAAACCATGATACAAAAGAATCAACATCCATGGAACCTTTCATGAACGTAGCAATATCTGAAACAATGTCTTGTCCTATCTGTTTTGCCAAATCTACTGTCTCTTGTTCTGAAAGCTTTTGAAACAATGCACTGACAATGGGTTTTGCTATTGGAACCATCCCTACCTTAGGTACAAACATATCCCAGTCTACATATCTTGAAAAAATCTTGTTTGCCAATATGTTCAAACTAACCCCTTGGGATTCTGATTCTTTCCTCATTTTGTCTAAAATATGACTTTCTAGTCTGAATGACATGGTTTCTGTCTTCTTTTTTTGTTCTTCAGTCAAGTATTCTGTTAAGCATGATGTTCATTAATAATGTCTTTTGATCATCTTGATTGCAATTATTTGCAAACAGTTTGTTACCTCCTGTTTATTTGAAATAATTCCAATAGATCAATCATGTGTAAAGAAAAAAGAAAAAAATTTGATAATGACATGGATGAATGGCAAAGACTAGAAAAATGGAAGATTGGACGGAGGAATTTTCCATAACGTGGATCATTTGTTCATTAGTGTTTTAAGCAAATCTTGCAAATACTAAACATGTCAAATGAAAATAAATCTGAATCTTGGGAGCAACTATACGGATTGTCATGGACCATAATTGATGAAGAATAATCTCAAAGATTAGTATCTAAATTTCAAGTATAATCAGGACATCCTTGATACCCTACATGGTAATACTGCAAAGATAACTTGGTCAGATATTCATTAATTGAATATTTTTCAAAATATTAGATAGGAGGTATCTGTGTACTTGCAAGAGCATTCTCTAATGCTGCCAAGTGTGCATGATGATTCACTGGAGTAAAGTCTGTAGCACCAAACAATGCTTTTTCCAATAGATCTGGTCTTTCAGATTTCATATCTAGTACGGCTTTTTCAAATTTTGTAATAATCTCAGGACTTATCATATCTGTTCTGTATGTAATTCCATGAGTTGGTACTGGGCCTTGTTTCTCTATTACTTTGATCTGACTTTGTTCTTCTGGAGTAAGGTAGCGATATTTGGCATGATCTCCACCTGCTGCAATATCTACTTGGCCTTCAATCAATGCATTAAGTGATTGTTGGTATCCACCGCTAAACAAAACATTGTTGAAAAATGTATTAGCTTCATCTCCTGATTTTATCAATCCCTTATCTACAAGCTTTGCCATAGGAAACAAATATCCGCTAGTTGATGTGGGACCTGAAAATGCAACATTCTTACCTTTTGCATCTTCTAGTTTGTTAATTCCGCTATCTTTCTTTACCCAAAATTCACTCCAATAAAATGTGTCTAATTTTTCACCAGATGCACTTGTAAAGGGACGAACTTCGGCCATAAACAGCATTGTCTTTTGATTACTTCTTTCGTAGGCAAATTCTGCAGGTCGTGCACTCATAAAAGCAATTTGTGTATCACCTGTTACAATCGATTCAACAGTTGTAGTTGCATCTGTTGGAAAGAAAACTTCTGTTTCAACACCAAGTTTGTCTGTAAAATATTCTTCTAACATATTAGATTGTAATTCAAACACCATTGGATCCTCATTTGGCATAACTGCTATTGTAATTTTCTTAATCTTATCTGGAGTATTTACCTGACTGTTGGTGACAAAATCTGAATTGTTATCAGATAATCCATTAATTGAAAATCCAACTGCTAAACCTGCAACCGCTGCAATAATTACAGAAATTACTAGAATTGGTTTTGCTGAATTACTCACAAATAATTTGTATACTTGACTTTGTTATTAACTAATTCCAAATTTCATAATCTTGTTTTAGTTTTTTAAAATATGAAATGAACTATATTTTTACAAGATTGATTTTTTCAACTAAATTCTTTAAAGTTATTCTATGTTTTTAGAACAATTAGTTTTTTTAAATTCATTAAAATTTAATATTTTTTGTTTGGCAAAAAAACTTAATCCTTTACTTGTAGAAAAATACGATATTTCAAATAAGATATTCAATGAACTTGCAAATTTGGAATCAAGACATATTCTGTTTTCTATAATTGATAAGGTAAAAACAGTTGAAGATATTTCTAGAGAGTTAAAAATTCCTATCAGTTCAGTATATAAAAAAATTCATAGTCTTAATGACTGCTCATTAATTTTAGAGAAATCAGATTTTTCAAAAAAAGGCCATATTGTAATATGGTATCAAAGTAAAATTAAAGATGTGAAAATCAATCTTACAAAATATGAGCCCATAATCTCATTTACCAAAAACAGGAAAGTAAACGATGGGTAAACTAACATCATTGAAAATATGCGTTAGGTGTGGAAATGTCTACAGTACTCATCCAATGAAACCTCCCAAAGATCAATGCCCAAAATGCAGAGTCATGGTGTCATGAGCATTGACGTGTAGAGGAATATGTGAAAGATACCGCTCTGAGAACAAGAGATATGGTCCTGGAATCAAAAGATGTACTTCTTGCGATGCCTATCTTGAATTTGAAGGAGGTCAGTGTCCATGTTGCAGAACTCAGCTACGTGTAAAAAGAAAAAGTAAATGATTCAACCTGAATATTATTTTGATAGAACCGATAGAATTGGCATTGCATCCCATTGGTGTAGATAATAATTCAAAACACCTGAACAGACATTGTCATATTTTTTGAAAAATTCTTTTGCCTCATCTTCTGTTGACTCAAAAATTGCCATTGAGGATTGTTCATTTTCAAATGAACCAGACCACATGATTTTTCCTTGTGATTGCCATTCATCCACTAGCGCGGCTACTTGTGGGGCAATCATCTGCAAATCTAAAGAATTAGTATCTTCTCTAAGATTACTTACAAGCACCCAAGGTTTTGTTTCTTGTTGACTCATAAAATAGTTCTTAGAAATTTAATATTAAACATGTTGAATGATTTACCATGTTATTACAATTACATGAAACAGGATCTTAAAAATAAAATATGATTTGTTGTTATAGAATAATATTGTAAAATTGCAGACACCTATAATATTTAGAAAAATAAACTTACAATGAACTTGTATGTTGGTCTATCATTTCCTTTACAAGGCATACAAGATCAAGTCATTGGAAAAATTGGATCTATAATAGTTATTCATCCTAACCGACCACGGATTATTACTATTGGCATCTTTGGGTCAGCATTCAATTTTTTCAATGATTTTTAAATTAATGATATTATAGTTTGGATAAAACAGACCTCTCATATTTTTAAAAAACATTTTCAAGAATCAAGCATTCATTATTTTACTTTTGACTTATAACTATTGTTCTGATAGAAATGAAAACAATTCATGTTTAATGATATTTTGTGATATGATGATTAATGAGATATTACAGGCGTAGAAGAACCCATAGACTATTTTCCTTAATCATGTATACTGTAATCTTTTCATTTGTTGGAGTGATACTACTTTATGGCACAGCTGATTTTATGCAAAACATCTTTGACAAACCTTGATTTGGAATACTCTTTTTTTACTGTGACTTAAAATATTCTTGGTATAAATAAAACAAATTTCTAATTAAATTGTGTCTGAACCTACTGATACAATCACTATTCGTGTACCTGTATCTCTTAAAAGGAATTTAGAAAACATGTGCCAAAAAAATCAAATGAGTTTGAACCTACTGATTAATCAGATACTCACAAAAAACTCTCAATGGGATGAGCATCTTACAAAAATGGGCTGGCTGCAGTTTAATCCAGCAGTTGTTAAATCTCTCTTTGAATTTTTAAACGAACAACAAATGTCCGAACTTGCAAAATCAACAAAACATGATATCATTAATGGGATAAAATTTATCTATGGAGATACCAGCTTACAACACACTTCTGAATTCATACAAACTTGGTTAAACTCTACGAACATTCCATTCAGATACAATGAAGACTCAAATTCCCATAAATTCCTTGTAAATCACATTCTGGGTAAAAATTGGTCAATGTTTGCAGTCAAGATTTCAAAAGAATTTGTCTCTGAATTGGGATATGAAATAACAGACTTGCATGTGTCTGATGATTCTTATTCTTTTACAATTCTCAAATAATTTTTATTGTGTTCAAATGTATACCATTAGATTATATTTTTAAATTTAATTTTATTACTTGACTATGGGATCAAGAATAACTATAATGCTTGATGACGATGTGATGAAAAAACTTAGAACTATTCAAGCAAAACAGATTAGAGATTCTGCACAATCCGTAAGTTTTTCAAAAATAATAAATCAACAACTACAAAAGACTCTGAAGTAGTTTTTATTTACTAAAGTTCTGACGATTATTTTCTATGACCAATTTCAAGACCAATTCGTATCTAAATGGGGTTGAAATAATGGGAGAATGATACCATACAGCGATCCAATGACATCCACAATTCCATTTATCAATATGTTGATCAAAAATCTTTTCAAGAACAATTTTTCTTAAAATTGAATTTTATTATTTTTGATCGGTTCTCCTATCAAGTTAAATAGCATTTTTATGAAATTCATATGTTGGCATTTAAAATTAAATACAGATTCAGAGACGAGACAAAATATTTTTCATGCATAATGACATATGAGCAGTTTAAAAATTTTCAGCAGTTGCCAATGGTTGAAGAATGTGAAGTGATGACAAAAGATGAAAAGAATGTTGCTAAATATCAAGATGACATCCAAAAAGCACTAAATAAAGCAGTGCAAAACAGTACCAGTCATATCAAAAAACTATCCGAATCTATATGATGTTGGTGTGAACCAATTTGGAACCCGTCAAATCTGATGAAATACCCACACGTTAAAACTGTACTAATTCTCACAAATCACTTCACTTTTTTTTCCTCCATCATAAAGAGAGATTATGGCATCAATGTTACATTCAGATATGTATGGAAATTCAGTCTTTATAGTAGGATGCATCAGATCTTCTGGAGCAGAAGAGTGTGCAAGTCCTAGTGCATGTCCTAATTCATGTCTAAGAATAGTTTCAAATCCTGCTTTAGATAATTTGTCTACCTCAAAAATTGTAATTTCTGATTTTAGTATTTGATTTTGTGTTTCATCTGCAATTGATTTTGTATACCCAGAATATCCATCACCACTTTTCTGCGTGGTTAATTTTATAGTAATGTCCCCTTCTCCTCTTTGCGATTCTATTACATCAAATTTTTTTGGAATGTATAATTCAGTTGAAACTTCAGATGCTTTTGAGAGTGCACCTGCCCACCCAATATAGTACAATGAAGTAGTTCCCTTAGGACCCTTATGTGTTAAGGAATTATCAACCTCTATTACTTTATCAGACAGGACCACATTTTTTATAATCTCTAGTTTGTCAGGATATTTTTGAGCATCTGGAACATTTACGTAAATAACAGCATCTTCTACAAGTCTCCATGAGAGCCATGTATCGATGGTGTCTCCTCTAAGATTTTGAATCACATAACTAGATTTAATATCTCCTATGTTAGCCATTTTGTATTCTTGACCTATTAAATCAATTACCAATAAAGAATAACTCACTGAAGATAAAGTCACAACTAATGATGCACAGACTAATACCAACAGAATTTTTTTTGAAAGTTTCTTGTTTAGTTCCTTTTCTGTCGTAACTGTATTTTCAAGAAATTTCTTTGCCATCTGGAGTTCCTTTGTATCGTGTTTGAATTTTTCCAATTCTTGTTGCAACTGTTCTTTTTTTCTCTGTGTGATTTTTGATTTTTGTTTAAGATCTATGTTAATTTTTTTGAGCAGTGCTTTTTCCTGCTCCAATTCTCGCATAATGTGAGAATCTGTATAATCATCTTTTGGCATTGTAATCCCACGCCTCATATGTTATTTTGAGAAATCAAGAAGAGTTTAATCTCTCCAAGTGAGCAAGTAATTCGTCTGGATCAATTGGTTTTCTCAAAAATATCTTTACTCCCTTTGCAATAAGATTCTCTTCGTCCTCGTTTGATACTGATGATGCAGTAAGAATTGCTATTTTGTTTTTATTCATGAGGTCGTTTTTTACCATATCATCAATAATGTTATGACCAGAATATTCAGGCATTGCCAGATCAAGCAATATTGTGTCAAAATTCTTTTGCTTTATCATTTGTAATCCGTTTCTCCCATCTCCTATACTTGTTGCATTGTGACCTTTTGCATTCATGTATGAGCAAATCATATCTGTAATGCTTTGGTTGTCATCAATCACAAGTATGTTCAATTCATAATGTATGAAATTTTAGTATTTTTAAGTATGTATGTGTAATATTTTATTTAACACTATTTGGTGTACTAAAGAAAAAAGTAGTACCTTTCTGAGGCATACTCTCTACCCAAATCTTGCCTCCCAATCCAACTACGATTCCTTTACAAATTGAGAGTCCAAGACCAGTGCCTCCATGTCTTCTTGTTGCAGATGTATCTATTTGATAAAATTTCTTAAACAAGTCTTCCTGTTTTTCTTTTCTTATTCCTATCCCGTTATCTTTTACATAAAATAATACAGAGTCATCTTCTCTAGTAGCACCGATCTCAATTTTTCCATCACCATCATGTACAAAATCCACTGCATTTTTAATTAAGTTTGAAAAAACTTGTTTAATTCTGTCAGGATCACTTTTGAATGTATGCTCATCACTAGTAGTATTTGTAAATGAAATATTTTTTTCTTGCATGTAAATTTGGTGTTCATCATAAATCTCTTCCATCATTTTATCTAATCTGATTTCAGAGAATTTAAATTTCATGGTGCCTAGCTCAATTCTTTGAGCATCTAAAAGATCACCAATTAATCTCTCAAGTTGTACAGCATTATGATAAATCTGATTTACTGATTCTTTTTGTTTCTGATTTAGTTCTCCAAATTCAGGATCATTTAGCATTTTTGCATGAAATTTTATAGGAAACAATGGAGTTTTTAGCTCGTGAGATACCATTGAGGCAAACTCACCTTTTTGTTTGTCAATTGTTTTTAGTGTGTCTAACTTCTCTTTCAACAACTCATTATACTTGTGTTCCAACTCTTTTACTTGGTATGCTTCTGATTGATCAAGTATGATATTCATATAGCCATTAGTTTTGGCAGAACTGTTCATAATGCTACTACTGCTAAATAGAACAGGAAATTCGGTACCATCTTTCTTCTTTAACCAGTTCTTTCTATCTTTTAATTCGCCTGATTTTTGTAATTCCTCAAAATACTTCTGAGCGATTTCTTGTCCTTTGTCTGAAACTACAACTGAAAATGGTTTTCCAATTAGTTCATCAGATGAGTATTGGAACAGATGTTGAAATTTTTCATTATATGATTCTATTTTCCCACTTAAATCAATCACAAGTATTGCATAGGGCGAAAGATTGTAGAGGTTCCTGAATTTTTCTTCTGATTTTAAGAGAAGCTTTTGGGTTTTTGTTAAAAACTCATTTGATGTTTTTATATCATCATTAGATTTTTGTAATTTGATTCTTTGGCGTTTCAAGAAAGTGTTAAACTTTTCAGCCCTGAAAAGCAAAAATGGAATGAATATAGAAAGGAAGATGCCGATAAAAAGAGTTCCAATTTCAAAATATAAGAAAGAATTTTCTGATGGGACATACCATAAAATATACTCTAAAGTAATTGGCTGTTGGGTTTTAAAAGAAAACAGAGTGGTGTTTCTTTGAACATGAACAGAATTGTCTAATTGTTCCTTTGTAAATTCAATATTTTGTGTTTGGATTTTAGTACCATCGCTTTCTATCTCCAAGAGAGTAAATGTTCTATCTTGGGCATATACAATTAGTTTAAAGATATTCTGTGGTATGATTCCTTCAATATTTAGATACTCAAATGGTATTGCAAGTACCATTATCAATTCTTTATCAATTGGAACCGCTATTGTTCCTACCTTTTGATCATCTATTATGACAGGAATGCTTGTAAAAATATCATTAAAATCAAAATTTTTAAAATTTTTGTCAGGGTATGATTCTACTATCATACTCCCATTAAGAACAAAAATATTTTTAATTTCTGGAATCTGTACAAGAACCCCTTTCATGAATTGCTCATATTCATCGGCAGTAACAAATTCAGAGCTCTCATAGAAACTTTTGACGTTTGCTCCTATCAAATTGAGAATCTGTTCCTTTTCATCTAATTCAGAGTTGATTAAATCTACAGTGTGTTCTCTGTCTGTTTTAATGAGTTGAAATTTAATATTCTCATATTGAACATAACTGAAAATTGTGGCAAATAAAATCACAGAACCGATGGCTATGAAAAGCAAATATTTTAGCCAGATTTTGTTGGGATCCATCTGTATTCTGAGTGAATTTGGTTTATAATGGTTTGAGGGCTAAATTTATTTTTCATGGGCAAGAAATATTTAAAATATCTCTCACTTGTGCTGATTTTTTCGCATCTTCTGAAAAAAGAAGTATGATAGTATTATGGTCTAGTTTGATTTGACAAAATTTGTGACATTTCTTTTTGTTTGTCTATACCCCAACAACACAATGCTTGGGTATAGACAACGGTTTCCCGTTTGACCTTTTCAAACCTCTATGCATTTTTTAATACCAATTTCTTCTGATGATTAATGCCTGTTTTTCTAGATATGCACAAATTGGGGGATTACACCAAAGAGCAATTAATTATGGAATTAGAAGATGAAGCCGATGAATTTGGTGTCACAGTACATCAAATGATGTTTAATGAAAAGGAAGATATCTTGCATTGTATTTGTTCAGCCCCTGATATAGATTCTATAGAAAAACATCATATGAAATTTAACACGAAATGCAATAAAATTTTTCCAATTGACGAAATAAAGACCGATAAAATTACCAAAGACGAGAAATTAAAAGTAATTGGAGAACTTTCTTCTCGATTAGCACACGATATCAGAAATCCTTTAACCGTCATACAAACCTCTGTGGATGTTTTAAAATCAAAATATCCTGATATGTCTAAAAAAGAAACTATAAAATTTGATATGATAAAATCTGCAATAAATAGAATTGAACATCAAATAGATGATGTGTTGGGATTTGTATCTTCCAAGAAGCTAAATTTTAATTTAAACAATATATCTGAAATTTTGGATTCCTCGTTTATAGGAATACATATTCCTAAAAAAATATCTGTGAATAAATCCCAAAATAATGTTCCTCTTTATTGTGATTTTGAATCAATACGTGTTCTTTTTGTAAATATTATCCTTAATGCGATACAAGCAATGAACAATTTTGGAAAAATAGATATCAAGATAACTCGAGATACGGATAATGTTTTAATCTCTTTTGAAAATTCTGGACCTAGTATACCTGAGAAAATAATCTCAAAAATATTTGATCCTTTGTTTACTACTAAACAAACAGGTACTGGTTTAGGTTTAGTTAGTTGTAAACAAATTGTAGAGGCGCATGGTGGTAAAATAGAAGTAACAAACAACCCTACAACATTTACTGTAATTTTACCTCAAAAACATATATCCTGATTTATTGTTTTAGACTGCAAGAGTAAAAGGAGAAATTTTTTCATTAAGAAAAATAATTGTTTTGCTGGATACAAACCTGGCCAATTAGTTTTGTGTAATGATTGCGGCTCTGAATTTTGTGATAGCTGTATCAAAAATCATAAGCATTGATGATAAATTGTACATATATCGAATTTAACATAAAAAATTAGGACAATATTTTCTGACTAATCTTTGGTTTTTATTACCATTTATTGAAATTTTTGCTATTGTCTGATGGCAAGACCTCTAAACTATCAACTAAAGAAATTATTCTAAAAGGAAGTATAATTGCAATTATTGTATCAGTGCCATCATTGGTAGTGTTTTTTCTAGCATGGATTGTTTTTGATGATTTAATGATAGGGGCAATTCTTGGAGCAGTAGTGCATTTTATCGCAATGGGCTTTTCATTAAAAATTTCAAAAAAGATATTGGTAAAAAAGTAATTCTTAGAATATGTTTTATGTATAATGCTGTATTTTGGTAAATAATGGATTCTTCTAAACTAGAAAATGATCTTATTTCTGAAATTAAACTAGATCCTATTCAGGCTAAAGTGTATTTACTAGTAACTTGTTATGGAAAAATGTCATCAGCAACTATTTCAGAAAAACTAAAGATTTCTTTTGAATCTGCACAAAAGGCAGCTAAAGATCTAATGGAATTAGGTGCATTCATAGATATTTCTGATTCAGAATTTGAAGCAATGCATCCTAGATTTACTGCAGTCAATATGTTTAGAAGAATGTGTGAGCGTGAAAAAATTGAATTCAAACGAAATAAAATAGTTGATAATATAGGGGTAATTTTAGAAAGATTTTATGATGATGCAAGAACTAAATAATACTAATTATTGGTGAACAACATTGAGTATAGATACTGAAACTTGTAAACATCAGCCTATCTACTTTGGCGTAGTAAACATCAACATAGATGAGAGAACCATTGGTTCTGTTGATGTCTGGAGATGCGGTGTTTGTAAGAAAAGATTCTGTGAGGAAAAACAATTAGGAATTGAAGAGATTGCTGATTTAGTAGGAATGCCAAAAATTGATGCAGATGCAAAATGGGGAGTAACTGTATGTAAACTTCAACAAGGCAAATACAAATGGAAACTAGTAAGACTAACTGAAAATGGAGAGATTAAACATGAATGCCTAGATGAAAAAATTGTTCCTCTGAAAATTAGTAATTTCAAAGTTGAGGATGATAAGCATTGGAGCTTTTTAATTGATGATAATATTAACAAAGCAGTTGAAATTTAATTTTTAATATGGATCTTAAAGTTCACATAAATAATGTTCATGGAAGCCAAATGGCTGCAAAGATAACAGGTAATTTTACAATAGATGATAATGAATTTCGATTTACTGCAATTGCATTTGGTAGGATTGGCGGACAAAATATTGGTGCCAAAATTTCTAAATCTACAGAAAAGGAATTGGAAAAATTGGGATATGATGTTGATGAAGTTATAATGTTACTTCAAAAAAATCTACTCCAAGGGGATCTAACTCTACCTGAAGGACTCAAGAAAGAATCCTTTGTAGATGACTAAAATTCTGCTTCTTCTAATGCCTTAGCACACGAACAGCTTCTAGTTTTTGGAATTTTATCAATTAATTCAGTTAAGATTTTTTTTGTCATTTCTACATTTTTTGAAAGAGTTTCCAGTACCTCTTTTGCTGTAACTGGTTTTTCAGCCCATACATCATAGTCAGTTACTGTAGAAATTGATGCATAGCATATTTGGGCTTCTCTTGCAAGTTGGCATTCAGGAACCAAAGTCATTCCAATAATGTCTGCTCCTGTTGTTCTATAGAATTTTGATTCTGCTTTAGTTGAAAATCTTGGTCCTTCAATGCAGACATATGTACAATCTTTATGCATCTTTAATTCAAGATTGTTTGTAACTTTAAGAATTGATGATTGTAATTCAGGGCAAAATGGATCTGCAACAGAAATATGAATTACTCTTCCATCTTTGGAAAATGATCCATCTCTTGATTTTGTAAAATCAATAAACTGTGATGGTAAAACAAAATGTCCTGGCTCTAATTCTTCTTTGAGACTACCAACTGCTGATGGTGCAATAATTCTTGTTACTCCTAATTCCTTAAACGCCCAAATATTTGCCTTAAAGTTAATCATGTGTGGAGGAATCGAATGTTTTTTTCCATGTCTTGGAAGAAATGCAATTTTTCGGCCTTTAAAAATGCCTATCGTAATAGTATCTGATGGTTTTCCATATGGTGTATCTATATCAATTTCTTGAGGATCTTCAAGTAATCCGGAATCGTAAATCCCAGTTCCTCCAAAAATTCCAATTTCTATATCTTTTTCCATTAATACTTCACCAGTGATTTACAATCATAATTGTTAATTCCCTTAATTCCACCAAGTTCTGTCAATTCTATTATGAATGCAAAACCTGCAATTTTTCCTCCAACCTTCTCGATTAATTTTGCAGATGCCTTTGCAGTACCTCCAGTTGCAAGCAGATCATCGCATATGAGAATTCTTTGGCCTTCTTTGATAATGCCTTTTTGAATCTCTATTGTATCCTTGCCATACTCTATAGTGTATGATAACTTTACAGTTTTTCCAGGTAACTTACCTGCTTTTCTAATCATAATCATTCCTTTGTTATATCTTGAAGCTAAAACTGTTGCAAGAATGAATCCTCTTGATTCAATCCCAGCAAAAACATCGATATTCTTTGGATGAAAATATTTTGCAAACTCATCAGCAATATATGATAATGATGAAGGATCCTTCAATATGGGACTAAAATCTCTAAATAAAATTCCTTTTTTTGGAAAATTTGGATATTCAGTAATCTTGTCTTTTAGATTCATGATAGAATTTAATATCATCTGAAATAAAATTGTTTGAAACTAAATCTCAAAAGTTGTTTCTACTTCATTAAATGCATCAGATGCTTTCAGTGTGTATGTTCCTGGCACTGCATCTTTTGGAATCTTCCATGGTTGATTTATCTCACCCGATTTTGATGATGGGAATTCCAATTTTTCTACCTGCTCTCCACTATCAGATAAAATTGTAATTTTTACTGTTTGCTTTGCACCAAAAATATGTATATTAATAAATTCATTTATCCCGTCTAATTTTCCAGCATCAGTGACCACAACTACCATTCCTTCTTTGACTACTCCTAGAACATTAATTTCTGTAATGTCAAAGTTTGCCCCGCTTTTTGCCTTTATTGTCCAAACTCCTGGTTCCGCATCAGAAGGAATTCTAAAAGAATCTTCAGAAATCTTTCCTGTCTTATCTGAGTATGTTTCCCTAATTTTTACTTCATTTCCTTCAGGATCAATTAATGATAAAGTTAGAATTATGTTGGGCCCAGTATTGCCTAGAACTAAAACAGAGTCTCCTGGATTGTAATCTACTTTTGTAGTGTTGATATCAATTTCACCAGAACCTACTTGTAGACCTACTGTGAATGTTTCAGAACTTTGTGCACTTCCCTTTTGTACTACTGCAGTGTAAACACCAGATGCATAACCTTTCAATGGTAGAGAATATTTTCCCCTTCCATCAGGTAAAAGCTGAATTGTAATATCTGATTCTTTAGGTTTGTCACCAGGATCCACAATTAAAAGACTTACTACATCTGATGGCTGTCCAGAAAATGTAATAATTGCTGTCTCAGTTGCTTTATAATTTAATTTATCAAATTCTAAATTAACTGGAATTACAGCTAATTGTCCAAGTCCTGCAAAAATTAATTCTTTATTTTTTTCTTGGGCAGCAATTAATGTGTATGTCCCTTTTGGAGAATTCATAGTAGTTTGATATTCAAATTCTACAAGACCTGTTTCATCAACTTGAATAATATCTGAGAATACTTCCTTTCCAATAGGATCTTCCAATCTTAACTCCATTGGTACATTTGGAATTGCTGTTCCGTTAAATTTCATAATATCTCCAAGTTCAAATTGTAAATCAATCGGATTGATAATGATTACTCTTCGTGGTTCTACCTTCCATTTGATCTCAATGGTTTGTCTGCCATCTGAAATAGTTGATTTGTATTCTCCTAACAAAGAATCTAATGGTACCATAATTGGCTCAGGTAATTTCCAATTTCCCTTGGAGTCAATTGTTGCAGTACGTGAATTGATCACTACTCCTTCTGGAGAATAAATATCTGCTTTAATTGCACTTCCTGGTTTACCGGTGCCAAAAATATCCAAGATATCTCCTCTCTTAATTACACTAGGAACTCCTTGAACTGTAAGTTTAACGTCATCAACTGGGATTCTATTATCCACTCCTCCAATTCTAAGACTGATTTTTTTTTCTTCTCCTGCTTTATTTTGTATTTTAAAATCTACTCTATCTGCATTTTCAGTCTCGGGAATTTTCATAGTAGTCATAAAATGCCCATTACTGTCTGTTTGGAAACTACCAATCTTTTTTGAATTAATGTAAAAATCAAATTCTTCAGATGCACCGAATTTTTCTCCTGTAACTCTAATAGTTGAACCCACATTGGGTTTTTCGGGAATTATTCTAAATGTAGAATCTAATGATATACTCTCAGTTATGTTATCTGTAGGTTGAGTTTGTTTTGGCTGGGTATTTTCTATTACCTTTGGTAAATCACCAGCTAACACTTTTCCAGTATCTAATTGTTTGTCGTTTTTATCTAATGCCTTCCAATTAATTCCAGGTTTGGCTTTGTCTGTCTTTACTCCGAATTTCACTGATTCACCAGGTTTGATTGTTTCAGATGATGTAAATATTATAACTCCTTGTGGTGTTTTCTCACCCACCCATCCCTTTTCAGTTTTAAAAGATTTAAAGCTAAAATCACTTCCTAACCATATTCTAAAGGTGTTAATGTCTTTAGTTGAATCATTAGTTAACTCGATAATTGTTGTCTCTTCTAATGCAATGCTTTTTACATTAACTTCCTCGGCAAATGAATTTGGTAAATTCGTAATTAGTATAATGGAAAGTAACAATGCTGTTGAAAGGAAAATTCCTCTCGTAGAGGATTTATTCATGTAAGTTAGATTCTGCATCTCTCATTTAACCTTAAAGCTTCTTTCCTACTTTTTCATTTTTTATTTCAGTATCTTTCATGAGAAAACTTCTTAAATCTTAAGCACGTGCCCTTTGAAATTTATCCAAGTCAGGCTTGGTGACAACATTTTGATATTGTCTAATTCTTTCAGCAATTAACCTGTACAATGATCTAAATTGGTCTTTAGTTTTATCTGATAGAAAGCTTGTCTCCTCTAATGCAATTTTTTCACAAATATACCTGGTGATCTCTTCATTGTTGAATTGTCCCCAATCATCGTCTCTATGTTCTTGCCATATTTTCTTTAATTTCTCCAAAATTCCCTTTCCCTCTTTTGAAGACACTTCTAGTGGAGTCAAATTTGAAAAACCCTCTCGTCTTAACTTGATTTCATATGTTTGATTTACAGGATAAAGATAATCTTCTAGAACAATATAGTCTTCAATTGATTCTAATTTTTTTCCTTCTCTTTCAAAGAAAATAGTCTGAATTGATGAAAATTCATTTGATGCTAATTGTGCTGAGATTTGTTTTGATTCATCAGAATTATCTAATAAAATAAAGGTCTTGTAGCCGTGATTTCTATAAAATATAGCCAATGGCAAAACTGAATTTTTGTTATATGCTGCTACTACATTCAACGGATTCATTGAGATATTGGGATCTTGGAGGAATTTATCAAAAGCATTAAGATACATTGCATCTGACATTGTCTCTACTATGATCACTGGTCGTGAATTTGTTCCAATCTCTCTGTCTACAATTGATTCCACTTGTCCTCTTGATAATCCATACAAAATCGGTGTTAGTGTTTTATCATCTGCATTCCAATAATCATAAAATATTCTACTAAGGTGTTTTCTCTTATCTAATTCCACAACAAGCAAATTTCCAGGTGTGTAATCAAATATCATAAATGGTGAGTGAGTTGCATACAAAACTTGATTTGATCCTGCTAAATTTTTCAACAAATCTGAAATGCCCATTTGTTGTGTTGGATGAAGATTTCTTGCAGGTTCATCAAGTAGTAATATAGCTTCTTTTAGTTCTGCTCTTTGTGTCTCAGCTGCAAAGTTTACAATAAAAGAAAATGTCCACTTGAATCCTTCTGCTCTTCTATTTAATAGTCCTGTGTTTGTAATTGTTCCATCTTTGTGAACATCTGAAATTACAACACTCATAATATTTCCAGGATTGTATCTTAGGTCAACATGGATTGGATCACCTTTCCATGCAGGATTTAATTTACTTGTTAATCTATTACTTGCAGCATTTAGTAATTTGATGCACTTTGATGGGCTTTCTTTGACTGCATCTAACTCTTTCATATCTAATTCTGCTAGATAGAAAAGATTCCTTACTGTCTCGGCTTTGTCAAATTCTTCAATATACTCAATTGAATCTGCTCTTTCACCCCTTTCTTCTCTGAGATATTCATTAAGATTGATATTCCCATAGATTTTTTTGTAATCTGAAAAATATACAAATCTTGGATGCAAATCTGACCAAATAAAATTCTGCAGTGCTGTTTTTTCACTTTCACCACTGAGGAGGTTTGGATATTGGTTTTCTGGTTTTTCGTAGATTTTTTCCCATTCTTCAATTACTTTGGGCTCTTGAATGGCAATAACATGAAATTGATTACTAAATTCTGCCATACCACTATCAAATGCTTCTTGATTCTTTGGTACTGATCCTTCAAAAAATTTAGTGTCGATTTGTATTCTTAGATGATTTGGAATTGTACTCAAAAACTCTAAAATCTCTTTAGAAAAATTCTCCCATGAATTGATTCCTTCATTAGAACTGTCACTAAGTTTGATGTCTTCAAACTCATACTGCACTTTTGGATTTCTATTTGTTCGAATTAATTTGATTTTTTTAATTTCAGGTAAATTAGGAAATTTTTCTTTTATCAATCCGATCTCATGTTGATTTAACTCAAACTCTCCCTCTGCTAATCTTATCTCATCTTTGAGCTCCTCATTCATTTCATCACACAAATCTAACTCTGAAACAATTTCATCTCTGTTCAATAGAGTCAGTGCTTGAAGAATTGTAGTTTTTCCACTCTCATTTCTACCTACAAAAGCAGCTAAATCGCCTACTGTTATTTCTCCAGAATCATGAATGCAACGATATGCTCTAACTCTGAATTTTCTAAGTCGCATCTAGCGATATTTAGTCGGCTACGATTTAACTCATTCGTCAAATTCATCTCAAGTTTTCAAAATCTACTAAATAGATATAAGGGAATTACAGTTCTTAAAACAAATGGCATCAGGAAGAGTTTTTGTTGTATTTTTGTTACCTGTTATCTTTTCAGTAATTTTTGGCTCTGCGGTTATGGCTGATATTCTAGATAAACCTGATAGGGAGTTAAACATGTGGCCAATGTCTCATTCTGATGGTATTTCATCTCATAGTTCATCCATTGAAATAATTGGGCTTTCAAAACAGTATTCTACATCTGAACCTGTTGAAATTCAAATCAAAATTAACGATTCTTCATTTGATTGTGGGGATCTTTATGTGACTATTTATTCTGCTGGAAAAAGTGATGTAATCACTCAAGGTGGATTTTTTGAGCAATGCTTTGTTCAAGGAAATCAAATTTTACCTATCGATGACAAATTTTCCAAGGCTATAGATATTCCAGGCAATTATGAAATTGTAGTGGATATGGTTTCAAAACAACTCAAGAATATCTCAATTAGTGGGACATTTAGTGTTAAATAGGAATGAGATATTGCATGGTTAATAAGAAATTGAGGTTAAAAAATAAGGTGATTTAATGGCAAAGAAAAAAAATTCTCTAATTGAAGAAGCTGAAAAAATAAAAAGTGAAATTGATCAATTAAAAAAGAAAAAAACCTCTTCTAAATCAAAAAAACCTGCAGCAAAAGCAGCAAAGAAACCTGCAGCCAAAAAACCTGCAGCAAAAGCAGCAAAGAAACCTGCAGCCAAAAAACCTGCAGCAAAAGCAGCAAAGAAACCTGCAGCCAAAAAACCTGCAGCAAAAGCAGCAAAGAAAACAGAAGAAAAGCCAGTAAAAGTAAAAAAATTAACTAAAAAGGAATTAGAAGAAGCTAAAAAGGAAGCTGAAAAAACACTTGAAGAAGAATTAGAAGAACAACTCTCTGATGAAGAGATAGAAAATTTTCAAATCGAAAAGGTTGACATGGAAAGACTCACTAACAGAGTTTATGATATTCTAGCAGAACGTGAATCAGGTGGAATGTTTCAAAGTGAATTATGGAAAAAACTTAAACTTACAAGTCGTGATGGTTCTAGATTAGCATTAAAACTAGAAAGAATGGGTACTATTACTCGAGAAAAAATTCTTGAGAAAGGCCGTTGGACTTACAAACTAATAATCAAAAAAACACCAATCAGTACTCAATCAATTGAAAATGCTCCTTGTCTGGTTTGTCCTGTTGAACAAAAATGTTCACTAGAAGGTGAAATAAGTCCAAGAAATTGTCAGTTCATTGAAGATTGGGTAATTGCTGAAATGAAGAAACCTGCGAAGTCCAAATGAAACTTCAAGATGCAAGAAAAGATCATTATAGAAAATTAGCCCATGAACAAGGTTATCGTAGTAGAGCAGCTTACAAACTAAAAGAACTAAATCAATCCTATAGGGTAATTGGTCCTGGATTTTATGTTCTTGATTTAGGATGTGCACCTGGTGGGTGGACTCAGATGGCTGTAAAATTAGCAGGAAATCAAGGAAAAGTAATGGGCGTTGATTTGTCCTATGTAGAAGAGATACCTGGAGCCCATATCATTCGTGAAAATATAGAAGATGAGATTGTAGTTGATGAGGTATTGTCTTATTTTGGGCGTAAAGTCAATGCTGTTATCTGCGATTTATCTCCGCAAGTAAGTGGGAATTGGACTGTAGATCATGCTAAACAAATTTCATTAAATTATGATTGTACCAAAATTATGGATAAAGTTTTAGCTCATAAGGGAAATGCGATCTTCAAAGTTTTTGATGGTGAATTCTCAATGGAATTCAAAGACTATGTCAAGAAAAAATTTTCAAGAATAAACCTTACCAAGCCTAAAGCAAGTAGAAAACAAAGTAGTGAATTGTATTATGTTTGTCTGGGTTTTATTGGATAGACTGAAAAATTTTAATAATCTCTTCTATGTTTGCATTTGTTCTGAACCCTGTTGGACTAAATGACGTAACACTGGATTGAAAATTATTTTTTTGTAAATTCAATATTGTATTTTCTAGTTTTGGTGGCGATGCTTTCATTTTTGATGCAATCTCATCAATTGTAAAATATGTTCCAGGCATTTCTGACTCTGCAAGACATTTGTTCAGTATTTTTTCACAATTTTTATCCACTTCTAAATTAGAAATTTCTAATAACATTTTTTGAATAAAATCTTTTTCAAAAATTTTTCCAATCCATAAAGGTCCGGCTAAATTTATTTTTAAATTACATAATTCACATGTTTGCTGAGTTTCTGATGAAATCTTTCTGTGTCCACAATTCTTGCAATGAATTATGTATCCCAAATTATTTTGTTGATCTGGTCTGTTTAAAATTTTAACAAATGTTCTATAGTAATGCATATCACTTTCTACAAATAATGGAATTATTGTAACTCCCAATCTTGCTGCAACCACTCTTAGGCAACCTAAAATCAGTCTTATTGCAATCTCATTCCCATATTCTGCTCTAACAGGAACTCCTCCGTACTTTCTCTTACAAGCCTCATTGAATAGCCCATTGAGAACTTGCAAATCTGTGGCAGCAGTCGAGAGAATCCCTCCATGCATAGTGGCCCTAATTCCACAGTCAAAAAATGCTGCAGGGGAGCCAAATGGGTCTATATCTACAATTGAGCCTCGTTCTCCCTTTTTTGAATATTGGCTTAAAAATCTGCAGACCTCTTTTTCAGAAAATTCTACGTTTTCTAATTTGTTTAGGTTGGCTGAATACTCAGCCATTTTTAGAGCAGTTGGATTTAGATCATTGATTACTAATTTATCTACATGCAATTCATTTGCAACACGCAACCCTCTTGCACCAATCCCAGATAGTCCTTCTAAGAAAATTTTTGGAGCTTGAAAATTATTAAGAAAAGCTGCATATGCAATTATGGAAAAATCTCTATTGAGTCTTGCTTTTGGATTAAAGAATGCTGGTTTTTTTGGTGGAACCTTATCTGTTAATGATTTTTTTGGTACTAGTAATTTTGTCTTACCTTCAATTATTTCTTGAAATGATTCATCAGGAAATTCCAAACTAATTTCATTTTTTTCTAAACGTATAACGGTTTAATACTTGTGTTTTTAGACAAAGTTCGTGCAAATTTGTGGAATTGATGATGCTGGAAGAGGCTCAATGTTGGGCCCACTAGTAATTGCAGGAATTTCCTTGGATAAAAGAAAACTACGAAAATTATCTTCTTTGGGTGTTAAAGACTCTAAAAAATTGTCTCCTAAATCACGTGAAATACTTTACAAAGAGATCATTAAACTAGTTGATGATTACTATATTACAAAAATTTCTCCAAAAATTATTGATGCTAACGTTAAACACCACTGTCTAAATGGATTAGAGGCAAAATATATGGCAAAAGTTGTATCAAAACTAAATGCTGATACATCTTATGTTGATTCGTGTGATGTAAATCCAAAAAGATTTGGTAAGGAAATTTCTACTCTCTCAAATAATCATAAAATTAAATCATATCATCATGCAGATAGTAGATTTGTAATAGTATCTGCTGCATCCATTTTAGCAAAGGTAGCTAGAGATAAGGCAATTGCCAGATTGCGTAAAAGTCATGATTTAGGAAGTGGATATCCATCAGATTCTGTTACTGTGAAATTTGTTAGAAAATACTATCAAACCAATAAAGAAATGCCTAGTTTTGTGCGTAAAAGTTGGAAACCAGTACAGAATATTATTTCAAAAAACTAATTTTTTGCTTTTGCTACAATCATTGCATGATCCTTATCATATGGATGCAAGTCAATTGATTGTAAAATATGAAATTTATTTCTTATTTTTTCTGTTTCTTCTTCTACTATTCTCTTTGGTGATTTTGTTACATCTATGCTTCTTGTTTTGATTACTAGAAAAAAATATCCTTCCTTTTTTAGAAACATTTCACAATTATCTAATGCAATTTGGGTTTGGTCTGGTTGTGCAATATCTACATACACAACATCTACTTTTCCAAACACTGAAAAATATTCTTTTGGCTTTCTTGCATCTTGAAGAATTGGCATAATATTTTTTCTATACGATGCAACTCTGTCCAAAAAATCTCTTGCAACTCTACTTGCATGCTCAACTGCAAAAACTATTCCACTTGGACCTACAATGTCTGAAATATGACTGACAGTGGTTCCTGTTGATGCTCCCAAATACAAAACTTTACTTTTATTTTCAAATGGAAAATAATCTAGTTCATTCATTATTGCTGCTGCTAATTTACTCCTAAAGGGATCCCATAATCTGTACTCAATTCCCTTTTTGGAAATTAGTTTTTCTTTGTATACTTGATTTCCAGGAACAATATTTTCAGTAGCTAGTTTTCTTTCGCCATCTGATTTAATCCAAAAAAATGATTGATTATCTTCTTCCAAACTTCTTTCTCTTTTTATTTGAACCAGATCTTTCTTTGCCAGATCCACCTTCTCTTCTTCTTTCTCCACCTTCTCTTCTTCTATCGCCAAAGTTTCCACCTTCTCTTCTTCTTTCTCCACCTTCTCTTCTTCTATCGCCAAAGTTTCCACCTTCTCTTCTTCTATCGCCAAAGTTTCCACCTTCTCTTCTTCTATCGCCAAAGTTTCCACCTTCTCTTCTTCTTTCTCCACCTTCTCTTCTTCTATCGCCAAAGTTTCCACCTTCTCTTCTGAAGGTTTGAGGTGATCTCATGTCTTTTTCAGTAGGATTTTCATATTTCTTGCCTATTTCATCAACTCTGACATTGAGTTTTTCTAGTAATGTTTGGTTTAGTCCTTCTCCGTAAACATCTACTCTGGCAGCAATTACAGCTTTTGCTGCAACTGCACGTGCAATTTTTCCTCTTTGCCATCTTGGTGCAGAATGAACCATAGCGTGTTGGAATAATAATCCGTGTTTTGGTGGTTGAGACCCAGTTTTTAATGATCTAAACAATGCTTTTTCAGCTCCTAAAACTTGTATTGTACTTGCTGGAAGTGATGCCAATCTTTTGAGACTACCTGCTCTTCCTAAAATTCTTGCACCTACTGCAGAACCAAGAATTGCAGAAAGATTTGGTGCAATTGTATTCATCTCAGATTCTACATGCTCTTCAAGTTTTTTACGTAAATCATGAAAGTCTAGAATTTGTTTTGCAATGGATTGGACAATTGCTAAATTGACATCTGATATATCCCCCCCTCGACTTTTAGTAGAAATTAATGATAACATTTCTACTTTAGATTCAGGAAAACCTGCCTCTTCAAAAACTTGTTTTGTTAATGATTCTCTTTTTCCTGCCATTACAATTTGAGCATAACCATTGATACTATCAATTACATTATCTAATTCTGGAAAATGTAATCCATACCATTCTCTAAGTCTTGAACTTAGACCATTTGCAATTTTGTCAATTTCATCAAGTGAATTAATTGCCTGGATGATGTGTAGATCTGGACTTTCTGATACTTCTGTTACTTTAGAAGAAGAAATTCCTAATGCAAACTCTCTTAGTTTTCCTAATGTATCTTGAAGATTTGAAGCAAAACCTGAATCAACTATTATCTGTGGTTTTGTTGCTTGAACAGTTTCAAGTTCACTTGAATCCATTAAATGTGAATCAATTGAATATTTTTTCAAAATGGCCAATAATGATTCATCACTGACTGAAACTCCTCTCTGAATAGAAGCAAGATAATTTACAAGCTCATTAAGTTTTGACTCTTTATTTTTCACTGCAATATACTCTTTAACTGAATTCGAAAATGGGAATGCCTTGTCCAGCTTTCCATCATTGAAAACTGAGATTCCCAATTCTGTTAAAATTACAGAATACATGACTAGTACAATCTAAATCACCTTTAAAAAAGGTACCAGAACAGCAAATCAACTATTATATCCCAAACTAAGTCCATTAATCAAAGTGGAACCTAGTCTTGAAACTTCCATAGGTCAAATTCATCTAAAGAGACCAGTTATGTTAGCTTCAGGAATTTTAGGCATTTCTTTGGATGTTTTTAATCGACTTTATCGCTCAGGTGCTGGAGCAGTTGTTACAAAATCTTTGAGCACAGAACCATGGGAGGGTTATCCAAATCCTACAATCTTTAGTGTAAAGGGAGGTGGTTGGATTAATGCCGTTGGACTTTCAAATCCTGGAGCACCTAATTTTGCAAAAATGATAGAACCAAACAAAGACGTTCCAATTATTGTAAGTTTGGTTGGATCAATCCCTGAGGACTTTGAGATGATGGTTAAGCAGTTTGAAAATTGTAAGGTTACTGCATATGAATTGAATTTATCATGTCCGCATGTTGCCAAAGTTGGCTTAGAAGTTGGAGATGATCCTGAATTGGTAAAAAAAATTGTGACTACCGTAAAAAATACCACCAATGTTCCAGTTATTGCAAAAGTTGGTTTAGGTACCACTCACTATCTTGAAACTGTGGGTACTGCAATAGAGTCTGGGATTGATGCTGTTACTGCTATTAACACTGTTAGAGCAATGGCAATTGATACTGAAACACAAAGACCAATTTTGAGTAACAAGTTTGGAGGGTTATCTGGAACACCAATTAAACCGATTGCATTAAGATGTGTTTATGAAATTTCTTCAAAATATGATATTCCAATAATTGGTTGTGGTGGAATATCTACATGGGAAGATGCAATAGAATTTTTCTTAGCTGGTGCTTCTGGAATTCAACTGGGAAGTGCAATAGGTGATAATTGGATTCAAGTTTTTGATGAAATTAACAATGGAATAATTCAATATATGAAAAGAAAAGAATTTTCTACAATAAAGGATATGGTGGGACTTGCAAAGAAATCATAATCATCCTACAATTGTAACTGTTGAGCAAGTTATTGATGAAACACCCACTGTTAGAACTTTAGTTTTCTCTGATGACATAATGTCAAATGTTTTACCCGGGCAATTTGCAATGGTTTGGATTCCTGGCATTAATGAGTTGCCGATGAGTGTAATGATTTCTAAAGAATCGGGAAAAGCTGCATTTACTGTTAGAAAACATGGACCAGCTTCTACTGGATTATTTAATATCAAAAAAGGAGAACAAATTGGAATTCGTGGTCCTTATGGAAATTCTTTTGATCTTAAAGAAGGTAAACTATTGTTAGTTGGTGGTGGAACCGGACTTGTTCCAATGATGCGATTACTTACATTTGTTAAACCAACTGATGATGTTACTGTTCTAATTGGTGCAAAAACAAAAGATGAAGTATTCTTTGAAAAGTTGGCAAATACACTATTAGAGAAAAATTCTCACAAAGTAATTGTTTCAACTGATGATGGAAGTTATGGTGAAAAAGGCTTTGTTACTGATTTGGTTGAAAAACTTGTTAGTGAAACAAGATTTGATGGCGTCTATACTTGTGGACCTGAAGTAATGATGTACAAGACAGTAAAATCAGCTCATTCTCGAGGATTATTTGTCCAGGCAAGTCTTGAAAGAATGATGAAGTGTGGAGTTGGAATTTGTGGTAGTTGTTGTGTTGGTGAAGATCTTGTTTGCAGAGACGGAACTGTCTTTGATGGAGAGCATTTATCAAAAAATAAAGAATTTGGTTATTTTCACAGGAATAAGGCTGGAATTTTAGAAAATTATTAAGTTTGACTAGCAAGGTTTAAAATAAATCATAAAATTATTTCGTTGAAGGGTATGGGAACTCCAAAGATAGTGTTAACTGCTGATAGAACGCTAATGTCGCCATACCGTGGTTTGTCATTGGCCACATTTTTTGGATGTGCTCCAGCAATAGACCCAAATCGAGATAAGAGTAGTTTTTGGTACAAGATTCTTGGAAAACAAGTAACTCCAAAAATTTTGTTTGATTTTATTTGTAATTATATTCCTCATACAAACGGTGTTGCAAATTATGCACCATACGGCTTGAGAAAATTAGAGGCTGGTTTACTTCGAGACGGTTTTAGTAGACAGGATGTTGTAGTTGCTCATCCGGATCATATTGAGCAGTTCATTGGACCTCAAACGGAAGTTATTGGAACCTATGAAATGGATCCACTTGGAATGGGTCCTGTAACAATGACATTCACTTATGGTAGAAAACAAATGTCCTATGACGAATATTATAACACCGAACTACATCATCGAATCAAAGCTGCAAAAGCAAAAACTGGAAGCAAAGCAAAAGTAATTTCTGGTGCTTCAGGAACTTGGCAATACAACTATGATCCAGAAAAAATTGAAGAATTTGGAATTTATGCAATTTTAGAAGGAGAACTTGGAGGTATAGCTCCGGAAATTGATGGACATGCAGGTCGATTCTTCAACTATTTGATTAATGGTGATTTTGAAAATATGGATCCTTTCAGAAAACGTAGTGACTTTAAAGTTAACATCAAAGAATTTGAAAGAAACGGAAAGAAACTACATGGAAGATTTGTAAATTTCTGGGATAGACCAGAACTAGAAGAGATTCCTGACATCGTAGAACCAAGTATGCATGGAATGGTTGAAGTAATGCGAGGTTGTGGTAGAGGATGTAAATTTTGTGACGTTACATTAAGATCATTGAGATATTATCCTCCAGAAAAAGTAAAAAGAGAAATCGAAATTAACATGAAGAAAGGTGGTTCCAAGTCTGCTTGGATTCACAGTGATGATATCTTTGTTTATGGAATGGATCCCCGTACTGCAAAAGGTATGGAGCCAAACAGAGAAGCACTAGAAGAATTATTCACCGCAATAATGTCTACGGGTGTTGAACACACAAATCCTACACATGGAACTTTGGCAGGAGCTATTGCAGATGAGAAGTTAATTCCAAATCTTTCTAGAATCATGAAGGCTGGCCCTGATAACATGATTGGTGTCCAAGCTGGATTTGAAACTGGAAGCCTTAGATTAATTGGCAAATATGCTGATAGAAAACTTGCACCATACTCACCAGATGAATGGCACTGGGTTGTAAAAGAAGGTGTCAAAACTCTGAATCAGGATTATTGGATTCCTGCATTCACTTTGATTATGGGTCTTGACAATGATGAAACTCCTGAAGATTCATGGGAGACTATTCGTCTAATTAGTGAATTAGAGCATGAACAACCTGATTCAATGTTTACTGCAACAGCACTAACATTTGTCCCAATTGGATTGCTAGAAAAATCTGATTTCTTCAATATTGGAAATGAAATGACTCCTGCTCAACTAGGCGTTTTATACAAGACATGGCAGCACAATTTCAAATATGGTATTCAAAAATTCATGACTAAGACTGGTTCTAAAGGACCTCAGAGATACTTCTTTAATGCGATAGCAAGATCTCTTGGTGGTGTTCCATTAGGTGCAATGGAAAGATATGCACGCAGAAAGAGTAAGGAACACGAGCAAGTTATTGAGACTGTTAAAGCAAAGTACTGGTAGTCATACAAATACATAAATTCACTAAATGGTGATATTATAACATGGCAACACACGGTTCACTTACCAAAGCAGGTAAAGTAAGAGGACAAACTCCAAAGGTTGAAGGAAGAAAGATTGTAGGTACAAGCTCTAGTCTTAGAAATAAGAGCAACTTCAAAAAACGATTTGTTCTTGGTAGATTCCCAGGACAAAACAAACCAGGCCAAAGAAGAAAGAGACGTTAGTCAATCATTACTAGAATTTTATCAAATTGCGATCATTTTCTAAAACAATACTCTTATAAAGTACTGGTACCGTACCATACGGTATGGTAGAAGATTTAAGATTAGATAGTTTAGAGGGCGTAGGTCCTGTAACTACAAGAAAATTATCCGATGCAGGTATCCACAACGTCATGGATCTCATCGTCAGGGGTCCTGTAGAAATTGCAGAAATCACTGGAATGGAAAAGGATACTGCTGACAAAATTGTCAATAAAGCCCGCCAACATTTAGTTGAAGGTGGATTAATTGCTAAAGATTTTGTTAGTGCAAGTGAAATTTACAAGCACAGACAAAGTATAGGTAAAATTACAACAGGTACAAACTGTCTTGATACGTTATTTGATGGTGGAGTTGAGACTCAAGCATTAACAGAAGTGTATGGTGAATTTGGTTGTGGTAAGACACAATTTGCTCATACAATGTCTGTGATGGTTCAAAAAAGCAAAGAAGAAGGCGGTCTTGAAGGCAGCGTTTTGTATATTGATACTGAAAACACTTTTCGACCTGAAAGAATTGTATCCATTGCACAAGCTCATGAGATGGATCCAGAAAAAGTACTTGATAATATCATAGTAGCACGTGCATACAACAGTGCACACCAAGTACTGATCCTAGAAGAAGCTGGTCCAATAATTGAAGAGCACAATGTAAAACTAATTGTTGCAGATTCAGCAGTTGGATTGTTCCGCTCTGAATATCTTGGAAGAGGTACACTATCTACAAGACAACAAAAACTAAATCACTTTGTTCATCTGCTATCTCGAATTGCAGAGACATACAACTGTGCTGCAATTGCAACCAACCAAGTAATGGCTTCCCCTGATGTTTTCTTTGGAGATCCAACACGTCCAATTGGTGGAAATGTAGTTGCACATACAAGTACCTACAGAATTTACTTTAAGAAATCAGGCAAAAAACGAATTGCCAGAATGGTGGATAGTCCTCATCATCCTGAGGAAGAAGTCATCTTTGCACTAGGTGAAGCAGGAGTCATAGACCCTGAAGATGCAGAGAAAAAGACCAAAAAGACTACTAAAAAGACAACTACCAAAAAGACCAAAGAAGTAGAGGCTACAGTAGAAACACCAGTAGTTGAAACTCCAGAAGTAGAGGCTACAGTAGAAACACCAGTAGTTGAAACTACAGAAGTCACTCCTGCAAAAAGTGATAACGAAAAATCTGTAGAATCTACAAGTGCAGAATCTGATGATTCTGAACCAATAGAAGAGTAAACCTCTCTATTTTCTATTTTCTTTAATTTTTTCCTTCATTGATTAAATTATAATATGATTTGAGAAGTTAGTACTTCATGACAGATCTTTATAGATTTCTTCCTGAAGAGATGGAAAAGCTAGTAATGGATATGGGTTATCCTAGATATCGAGCTGATCAAATATTACTTCCGTTATATTACAAATTCCCAAAAGACATCAACGACATACCACAACTGCCAAAAAAACTACGAGATGAACTAACAGAAGCTGGGTACACTATTGGTTCTGCTAAAGAGACCCATAGAATTGTAAGTGAAGATGGGGAGACAACAAAGCTATTGCTCAATTTATCAAATGACAATAATGTGGAAACAGTTTTGATGCAATACCCTTCAACTAAAATTGGTGGTCATCCAAGATCAACGATTTGTGTTTCAACTCAAATTGGATGTGCAATGGGATGTGTATTTTGTGCAACCGGACAGATGGGATTTGAAACAAATCTCAAAGCTGAACATATTGTATCTCAAGTGATTCATTTTGCAGAAATTTTAGAGAAACGTGGAGAACATGTAACCAATTTGGTGTTTATGGGAATGGGTGAGCCAATGGCAAACTATGATGAAATGATTAGAGCCATACGAATTTTAACACATGATAGAGGTTTTGGACTAGGTCAACGACACATCACAGTTTCTACTATCGGTATTGTATCTGGAATCGATAAACTAGCTGAAGAAAATTTACAGATTGGTCTTGCCATATCACTTCATTCTCCAAACAACAAATTACGAAAAGAACTTGTTCCTACTGCAGGACCAAATTCTGTTGAAGATATTATTGAGGCAGGAAGACGTTATTTCAAAAAAACTGGAAGACGTGTGACTTTTGAATATGCCTTGATGGAGGGAGTTAATGACTCTCCAGAAATTGCAAAAGAACTTGCAAAACTTTTGAAAGGAAATGGCTCTCATGTTAATCTGATTCCAATTAATCCTACGGCAGGGGATTTTAAGAGGCCATCAAAGGCAAGAGTACTCGAATTTGAGAGAATTTTGTCCGATGCTGGTGTAAATTGTACTGTGAGAGTAGAGAAAGGAACTGAGATCTCTGCTGCTTGTGGACAACTACGAACCGACATAATTGGCTAATTTTTGCAAAAATCTGTTCTAAGTCTTAAAATAGGGCTTTCAGAGATTTCACACTTATGGCAACTAAGAAATCCCATGGTCGTTCACACGGATTTAAACACAAATCCCGATCTGTTATGAAAAAAGACGCCCCAAGAGGAGTCTCATTCTTACTTCGTGAATATCATGAGGGTCAGCAAGCACTTGTCATCATTGATCCAAGACAGCACAAGGGATTACCACACAGACGATATCACGGTAAAGTAGGTGTCGTTACTAAAGTTGGAAGACGTGCTATTACCCTTGATGTAAAATTAGGTGATAAATCGAAAACCTTAATCACTAGATTGGATCACATAAAACCATTCGGTGTATAGATATGGAAGAAATAAAAAAGAAACAAGCTATTTCTCTATCAGAAGTTAAAGAAATTTTAGGAAAAGTTGATCCTGAAGAGATGGACCAAATTCAACGTTGGACATTTGATTATGTTTCAAAATTTGTATCTATAGAACCAAAAGATGCCAAAGACATGAAAAAACAACTTATCAAAGAATGTGAATTGACAGAAGATGAAGCTGTTGAGATTGTAAACATTAGACCAACAAGCTTAGCTGAATTGCGTTCTTTTACATTTGGTTGGAAAAAACTAATTCTTGCTGAGACACTAGAAAAAATGCTCAAGATAATCAAGGAGCACTCGTAACTTTTCAGGAGCATTTTATTTTGCATCGGGCACAATCCCCACCTAGAAAGTATGAGGAATATGCATATGTTCTAGATTTTAATCCAAGAGGGAAATCATCAACAGTTAGAGGAAGAGAAGGCATCATTGTTACTGCCATTGGTGAAGATCGTTTAACACTATTAGAAGTTCTTGGTGTTCCAAATTCTACATTTGAAATTGGTGAGAAGATATACATCGGAAAAGAAGGACGAACCAAAGTTCTATCTGTTTTAGGTAAGATGGATTATGATAAAATATCATCATCTGCTCAAAGTGAATTGCCAAATGTGGTAGAAAACATTGTAACTAGCAATGAATCAAAATTTGTTTCATATCTTAACAATGCAAGACCTCTGACTCCACGAATTCATGCACTTGAACTAATTCCTGGAATTGGAAAAACCTACATGAAAACAATGCTGGAGGAGAGAGAGAAGAAACAGTTTGAGAGTTATCAGGATTTGCAAGACAGAGTTGGATTCAAAGAACCAATCAAACACATCTCCGAGAGAATCATGGATGAAATCACTGGTGAGAGTAGAATGAATCTCTTTGTAAAGAGATGATAAAGCGAAAACTACTCGGACAACACTTTCTAAACTCACAATCAATTGCTCAATCCATCGTTTCTGAGGCTAAAATATCAAAAAATGACGTTGTTTTTGAATTGGGAACAGGACTAGGAATACTAACTCCACTTCTTTGTGAGAAGGCAGGGCAGGTCATCTCAGTTGATGCTGATGAGAAATTAACTAAAAATGCCCAGTCAAAGTTTTCAAATCATGATAATTTGATTTTAAAATCTGGAGATGGATTTAAAAAAAAAGATTCATTTACAATCTTTGTCTCAAATCTTCCTTATTCTAGAAGCAAAGATGCAATAGAATGGCTTTCACAAAAATCCTTTTCACATGGAGTAATAATGGTTCAAAAAGAATTTGCTGAAAAGATTCTTGCAAAATCCACCAAACAAAGAAAAGCAATTAGCGTAATTGCCCAGCATGCTTTTGAAATAAATACTATCTCAAAAGTGGGAAAAAACAATTTTTCACCTCCCCCAAAAATTGATTCAGTAATTTTAAAAATTAAACAAAAAAACACTCTTCCAAAGGAGTTAATTCAAACTATTAACAAAATTTTCTCATATAGACGTAAAACCATCAAAAATATTCTAAAACAATTTGACAAGGAAACATTAATCGATAAACGAGTAGATGATCTGTCTGGAGATGAAATAATTAATCTTGCAAAGCAAATACTTGAAAAATGAGGAATATCCTCCATCTGAGGATACTTTTTTCATTGCAAACAATATTGAAAATGAAAAAGGAGATTTTGCTTTAGATATTGGTAGCGGGTCTGGATATCTAACCTCTATTTTGACTGATAATTTCTCATTTGTTGTTGGAACTGACATTAACTTTGATGTATTGACACATCAATCCTCATACAAAACACAAAATCTGATTTGTTGTAACGGATCAGATGCACTAAAAATAAAATTCGATTTTATTGTGTGCAATTTACCTTACCTTGCAACAGATGAGATCTTAGATGTTGCAACCGACGGTGGGGCAGAAGGATTTGAGATTCCAAAAAAAATCTTTGATTCGGCAATTAATAATCTCAAAGAGCATGGGAAATTTGTTTTTGTTACATCTTCTCTTTCAAACTATGAAAAACTCATCAATTACGCACAAAAATTGGGCTTGAGTACTAGAATTATAGCAAAAAAGAAACTATTCTTTGAAGAACTGATTTTAGTTGAAGCTAGAAATTGATTATTTCTTTAGATTGTTTTTTGCGTATTCGATAATTGCATCAGTCATCTGAGTAGTTGATGCATTACCTCCAATATCCCAGGTTACTGCCTTTCCTTCGTTAATTACTTGGTATGTTGCATCAAAGATTGCATCTCTGATGTCTTTTTCTCCAAGATACTCTGCCATCCATGCACCTGATAGAACAGTTGCAGTTGGGTTTACCTTGTTTTGTCCTGCAAATTGCGGTGCACTTCCATGTGCTGCCTCAAACATTGCAAAATTATCTCCCATATTTGCAGAATAAATTAATCCAATAGAACCCACTAGACCTGAAGCAAGCTCAGAGATAATATCCATAAATAAATTAGTGCTAACTAGTACTGACCCATTGAACTGTTCAGGATTTACTACCATCTGCTGAGCCATGTTGTCAATGTAAATTTCAGATAATTCAATTCCTGTTCCTTCAACTGCCTTTTGGGCGCAATTCCAAAAAATACCGTCAGTCTCTTTTAGAATATTTCTTTTAGTGATTGCAACCATCTTCTTCAAGTTGTATTGATTTGCCCACTTTACAGCTGAATTTAGAAATCTATCACAGCCTTGTCTTGTAATCTTTCTAATTGCAATAGCTGCATCATCGTTAATTTTTGCCTCAACTCCTGTATAGAGCCCCTCTGTTGCTTCTCTGAAACAAACACAGTCAAGCTTTCTATTTGGTGTTAATCTATCAAATGTTTTAGTTGGTCTTATGTTGGAATATAACTCGAATTTTTGACGCAATGTAACTGCAACGCTTCTTGGTGCACCTGGAACTGGAATAGTTGTGGTTGGTCCCTTAAAGCAAGCATCTGATTCTTCTAAAATCCTGATAGTCTCATCAGGAATGTATGATTTGTCCTTTCTTCCATTTTTGTCCCACTGCTCAGAGCCTGCCTCGCACAGAATAACCTCTGATTGCATATTGCACTCTTTTAGAACTTTGAGCATTGATTCAACAACTTCAGGACCAATTCCGTCTCCTTTCATCACTGCTGCTTTTTTACTCAAAACTGCATAAACTTGAGGAGATTATTATTTAATCCTACCTTGATTATTAGAATTCATTGCAATCTATAGATATGATTTAAAAGATGATTGTTACATTAAACAATAATGCAAATAGTTCAGATCTCTGATCTTCATGTCGGTTCCCAATTTTTACAAGAAAAATTTGATATTCTAGTTGATGAAGTCAATGAACTTAATCCTGACGTGATTGTAATTACAGGAGATCTTACCAATGAAGGGTTGATGGGAGAATACAAAAAATGCAAATCATTGCTAGAGAAATTTAAAACAAAAAAAATTATCACCATCAGTGGTAATCATGATTACAGAAACACTGGTTATCTTTTATTTAAAAAATATTTTCCATTTGAAACAGTAAATGAGCTAGGTGATGATGTAGTTTTAGTTACTGTTGGAACTGCAAGGCCTGATAGAAATGAGGGCGAGGTTGGACATAGGCAAAACTTGTGGTTGGAGAGAACCATGAAAAAATACAAAGACAAAGTAAAAATTGTTGCAATGCATCATCATCTGATTGCGATTCCTGACACTGGCTCTGATCAACTAACTGTAGTTGATGCTGGTGATGTCTTACGAGCTGTGCTGGACTCTAAAGTTGATGTTGTCTTATGTGGACACAAGCACCGACCTTGGGCTTGGAATTTTAAAACACTAACAGTTGTCAATGCTGGAACTGCAACCTCAGAGCGAGTTCGTGGATTATTTGAAAATACATACAACATACTCACAATTTCAAACAAAAAGATACAAGTCGATCTCAAAATTGTAGGTGGAAAAAGAATGCCAATTGATGAATTGGTAAATAACTACAATCTTTCAGCTGACGAGTGAATTTATTTACAGATTAATTCTAGGCTTCTTCATGCGGGGGTCGCCTAGCCTGGTAGGGCGTGGGATTGCTAATCCCATGTCCGCAAGGACTCGGGGGTTCAAATCCCCCTCCCCGCGCCATCAAAAATTAAACTTAATAGACCGAATCGGTAGGTTTCTTTAATGGGACGCAGAAAAACTCAAAAAATTATTCGCACAGGCCCAAAAAATGCAACAACTGGAATGTGCCCAGTCTGTAAAACAATTGGTAAGGTATTCCTTCTTGGTCCACCAGGACAAGAGAGAGGAAAATGCGAGAAATGTCGCCAAGAGTTTGAATTATAGTTCAAAAAGCTAACCCGTCCATCAAAATATTTACCCATAACTTTTTAAGACAAATTTTTCCTGATAGATAAATATGAGTTCAGAAGCTGAAACCATCTATGAGAGAGTTGCAAAACTTGAAGATGAGATTGCATTACTCCGAAGTGAAGTCGATATTCTAAAAAGAGCATTGAGAAATAAAATAGCTCGTCATGAAATCTCAATGATCAAAAAAGGAACCGACGTAGATTCAATTATTGATTAATTTTTTGTCTTTATACTTCTAATTAATTCCAAAATAAAATCTACATCTTCTGCATTTGGATTAATTTCTAAATACTTGTTGAGGTACTCTAACGCAATTTCTGGATGCAATAGTCTTTCTTCTAAAATTCCTTTATCCCTGATGTCTTCTGGTGATTCAGGCTCTATTGCTAAAACCATATTTACACATCGAAGTGCTTTATCATAAACAAACGATTGGACATATGACTTTTTTAAATTTCGTGTTAGTCGAATTAGAATTTGTTCTGAACTAATCTCATCTAGAAACTCTGGTTGGAATTCAAGCTCACCACCAAAATTTGTATCTAGAATTTCCTGCAAGTCATCAACGTCTAATAGTCTTCCATCATAAAACGGATCTAAGATCATCTCCTCATTGTATTTTACAAGAACATGGCTTGGAAATCCTACGATTTTAAGTTCTAGTCCAATAAATTTTGCAATTTCTGCATATAGGATTGAAATGGTAATTGGAAGTCCTACTTTTTTATCAATTACCTCATTTAGAAAATTGTTTTTGGGATTATAGTAATCATTATCATCGCCACTAAATCCTAAATTCTCAAAAAGATGCTCATTTAACATTGAAATTAAGTACGTTGGATTTTTTACATCACTTAGTGACTCTTTTAGAGACATTCCGATCTCATTGATTTTTTTGATATAATCGTCTACTTTGAGATCTGGGTATTCTATAATCTGAGCAAATTTCAAACACTTTTCAACGAGGTTGAAGTTTGGATTCTTTACAAATGAAACCCATTCAGCTACAAATGGATCAAAATCTTCTTTCAATTATCACAAACTCAGTTTTTTTAGATACAATTGAGGTTCCTTGAGTTCCCTAGTGTTTGGAGGAATTTCAATCATTTTCTTGAAAGTATCTGTGCCTAATTTTTCATATAGTGTTTTTGTAAAATCTTTTCCCATACTTTTTCTAACCTGATATGATGAGAAATCTGTTCCCATAAAGGTTGTTAGATAATTCTGAAAATCTTTATCCTCTTTTAGGATTTCCTCAATTGCAAAACTTGCCATTCCTTCCATTGCAGTAAATGCTGCATGGTGTTGTTGAATTGGAACAAGCCACCGCTTGTAGATATCTAAAAGCTGTGGGATGGATTCACCAATTTTAGGATCAATTTCTACATGTGTAAAAGTCATTACATCTGGTCCTATCTGCTCAATTAGGAAGTGATCCGGATTCAAAAAGAAAAACAGATTTGCTTTCTTTGCAAATGGAAAGTCATCTGGTACTGCTTGTAGCTGACAATACTCTGATAATTTGTTGATAGTTTGTGTATCCAGTGATAAAATTATGGTGGCCAATTCTTCATTGATTTTGTTTACTTGCGTTGCAGCATTTTTGTTAATTTGTTGCAAGTTCTCTTGTGCTGAATGAATTAATTCTTCTAGTACTGTCATTTTAACAGCACCAATGTATCCTGAATTTACATTATCGAATTTTGATTGGTATGGCTCTCCATGTTTGTGGAGGATTATTTGGGGATATCTTGACAAAATGAATTTGTTTAGATAAATTACTGAATCCAAATAATCCCCGTATGTTGTAGTAATTTTAGATATGTACTGAATTGCATAAGTAGAGTAAACCAAATACTTTGCAGTATCTTTCTTCATTAATTCTGCAATTTTTTTAAGATCCTCTTTTGCAACTGCATCAAATAACTCTATTACAAATTCTTTGGATTCTTTGTCAGCAAACACCTTGTCACCCTTTAATCTTTTCAAATCCTCTAACTCTGGAAACTCTAGTTGAATGTTCTCTGGAACCTTTACCCCAAGAAATTTCTCTACCTTGTCTTTGTATTCTGGAAAGATTTCCTTTGCTATTTCGTCTATTTCTTTGAATTTTACCTGCTCCCCGATGTCCTCTTTTGCCGTGACTGCAAGCTGCCTGATCTCTTTTTCCTCATTGATTTCAACTGATAGCTGACCAAACAAGGCCTCTGCAAACTCTTCAAATTCTCCCAAGTCGCATAAAATCAAAAAATACTACATTTAACATTATCTTGATTTCCTGAATAAAAGAAATTATTAGATTATCTGTTATTGATTTGTTAATGCTAGAATCCACTCTTGAATTTATCAGATGTGCCAGATGTGGTGGAAATCTAGATCTTGAAGTACTAAGTCATGATATCGAAATCGACGAAGGAATTCTAGAATGCAAAAAATGTAAATTGAAATTTCCTATAATTGACAAAATCCCAATTTTATGGGATGATTTTTCTGATTATCTTTCTTCTCGTAAAATCCTTGGAGGAAAACTCTATCAGACAATTCACAATAAAAAATTAAAATCATTTCTGAGATCCTCACTGCTAAAGAAATCACAAAATGATGATAGAACGGCACTTGAAGAGAGATGGTCTAAAATTTATCAAAATAGTAAAAACTCTAAATTTTATTCAGTAATGAAGAAAAATCTCAAACCTCATTCAAAAACTAATTTGGTCTTGGAGTATGGTTGCTCTATAGGAATAATCACTTCGCATTTGGCTGACTCTTGTAATTTTGTACTGGGGATTGATAGGTCCTTTAGTGCTTTACAATATGCAAAAAAATCTCAAAAAAATAATCTTGATTACATCATAGCAGATTCCTTGTCTCCGGTATTTGGTTTCACTAAATTTGATTTGATTATTGCACTCAATGTTCTAGAATTAATTGAACCAACTGAATTTCTAAAACATATTTCAAAACAAATCTCAAATGGTGCTTTGTTAATCTCTGATCCTTATGATTTTGATAGAGGGACAAATTCCGTAAAAAAACCACTTGACGAGCATACTTTACGCACAAAAATGCTTGAATTGGGATTTAACATTTCACAAAAAACCAAAACTCCTTCTTTTATTCCGTGGAAATTAAAATTAAACCCACGTGCAACATTGGATTATAAAGTTGATTTTGTGTTAGGGCAAAAAATCGTTTCTTGATTAATTCTAATTGAAAAATTATTGATAATATTGTGCCTAAAGGCTACATGAACAAAATTTGGTGACCGCATAAAATTGGGGACTTGCGGTTCACCAATAAATTACAGGTTTAGGACGTATATTCAGTACCACATAATTAATCATAAATTTAATTTTCATTTTGTGGAGTGCCTTTTGAGATGATTTTACTCATATTTTAAAAAAATTCTCGCTTTTTTTGCAATAATATTTATCCTCAAATGATAATAAAAAATTGTGATTATGAAAATAATTTTAGGACTGGTTTTAGTAATCTTTGTTACTTCTATTACTCCTGCATTTGCTCAACATCATTCTGGCTCAACTGCTCCTCCAATTGATTTAGGAGGACTCAACGTTGCAGTTACATCCATTTTATCACCCTTGGATTTTATTTTTGAGGACTCTAACACTGCGAATTTATCTATTAGATTCTTTAACACTGACACTAACATTAACATTCCAAGTGTTACCTATCGTGTACAAATTTATCAAGAAGACAATCTAGTTGCAAATGAGTATTTTTATGATGAAGATGGGAAGCTTGATCTTGAAATAAGGCCTACAGTAGGATGTAAAGATCAAAATCTTTGGAAGTGTACAAAATATTTTGGTGAAAAACATGCTATTGCAGGCGGTTATTATGCACGAGGTGATTCTAGACCTGTAATTCAAGGTCCCGTTTTTGATAAAAGTGGAGAATACACTATCAAAGTTTCAATTGTTGGTGCAACAAATCCAAAAACAATGACTGCAAGTGACTTGCTTTTTGAAACTTTTCTATCTGTCCCACTCAAAGAAACATTTGTTGTAAAAACAGCTAATGCACAAGAATACCCTATAGTCATTAAATCTTATGATGGCAAAATCAATAACTTTAGTTTTGATGAAAAATCAAGTAAACTCTCCTATGACATGCCCTTTGTAATGGGACATAATCAAGAACACTCTTCTAAAAGTACAAATGTAATCCATATTCAAAAGAATTTTCCTATCTTCAAGCAGGGATATGATATTGCTGTTTATGCTGAAGGGGTAAAACTTCCAGATAGCGCACTTGTCTATGATGTCTCTTCAGATGATGAAAATATTCTCAGAATTAGTATTCCCCATCAAGAAATGATGAATATTGAGAGCAAATTAAACTCCAAGAATAACAATGACATGAAAATTGAAATTATATCTGGACAAAAGACAGAACTTCAACAACTAGATTTTACTTTTGAAAATGGATATTCTGCAAATGTTACCTGGGACTCTAAACTTGCATCTGGACAAGAAATACCTTTTACATTTTCATTTTTTGATAACTCAAAAAATCTAGCTAAAAATACATTGTTTGCATATAGCATTACAGATTCATCTGGAAAAGATGTTTGGTCAAACATTGGTTCTGGCGATCAATATCTGGGTCTATTGGCACAAAATGGAATTCTTCAAGAATCTATTTTGATACCTGGTGATGGGAAATATCAATTTAAATTAATTTTGACTGGACAAAATTCCAAAAACTTTGATAGCTTCTTTACATCAAAATCTGATTTTAGCTTCTCTTCAGATGAAATAATATCTGAGCCATCCACTGCTGTTATCCCATCTTGGATTAAGAACAGTGCAGGATGGTGGGCAGATGGGATTGTTGCCGATAGTGAATTTATTCAATCTATTCAATTCTTGATTAAAGAAAAATTGCTGATAGTTAATACCAATGAAGTAAATTCAAATAATTCTGAAGAAATTCCATTGTGGGTTAAAAATAATGCCGGATGGTGGGCCCAGGGATTAATTTCTGAAAGGGATTTTGTAAAGGGGATTGAATTTTTGATTAGTCAAGGTATAATCAAAGTTTCATAATTTTTCTAGGAAATTAGCATACCACAAATCAAAACACATTATGATATAATTCTCAATTTAATGTAAATTGTGTCAACTGTAATTCAATACAAATATGACCAAAGACCAAACCAGTCATTTTCTCTGGTTGAACTTGAGGCCAAAAACCCTGTTTCAACCAGTTTAATGGCAATGGATATGATGGGTCTATCGTGGATTTTTAACAAGGATGATGAATAATGCACGAATATCTTGATGTTGTGTTTTGTTTTTTAGAACAAAAAACCTTCCACCTTTATTTGAAATTAAATGAGCTTAGGAATGGGTCACCTAGATTTACAAAGAGTCTTCTTAAAGAACTAAAATGATACAAATTATACCAAAGTCAATTTAGTTATGTTAAATATCTAGTATTTTTTCTTATATGCAATCGAGGTAAATGTCACGCAAAACCTTTCTTTAATTGAACATAATTCATATTTGGTATACGCCTTTTTGATCACGGTGTTTTGATTTGACTGAAATATCTAGAACTAAAGTGATAATTCGTAATTTGCATTATGATGATATTCCCCAGGTAGTAGAATTGCAAAAAGCTTCTTTTCCATTAATGGCTGCTGAAGGTGTTTATTGGAAACCAGAACATCTTAAATCTCATCTTAGTGTTTTCCCAGAGGGACAGTTTGTTGCAGCATACAAAGATAAGATAATTGGATCTTGTAGTAGTTTGATCATAAATTTGGAGCCTGAATACAAAGAGCATACTTGGAAAGAAGCATGCGGTGGAAGTCTCTTTAAGAATCATAATCCCAAAGGTGACTCTCTTTATGGCGCAGATGTTTCAGCACATCCTGATTTTAGAAGGCTAGGGGTTGCAACAAAATTGTATGATGCAAGAAAAAACTTGGCTATTAAACTTGGATTACGTAGAATTATCTCAGGTGGAAGATTAATCAACTATGGTGAAAATGCAAAAAACATGACCCCATTAGAATATGTTCAAAAGGTAAAAAGACACGAAGTCAAAGAACCGGTCTTATCGTTCCAGTTAAGAAATGGTTTCAAATTCATCAAAATTCTGCCAAATTACATGAAGGATCCTCGATCATTAAACTATGCAACTTTTATTGAGTGGAAAAATCCACAATTTTAGTAAAAATGATCATTGACTGCCATGTTCATGTAAATCAATATGAGTTAACAGAGCATATTCCATTACTTGAAGATAGACTAGAAATGCTTCAAACTGAAATGGTCAGCAACAATGTGGATTATGCTATTATTTTATCATCTTACAAGGTAAACGCACAACGACCCTCAACAAAACAAATCATTGAAGGAATCAAAAAATACGACAATTTGGGTGTTGCAGCAGGATTTACAATTGATAATCACACAGATGAAGATCTAAAACAATATAGAAAATGGATTAAAGATGGTCAAATTAAAGCCATGAAAATTTATTCTGGCTATGAACACTACTATCCTTATGACGAACGATACCAAAAAGTCTATGACACATGTATTGAATTTGATATTCCTGTAATGTTTCACACTGGTGATACTTATTCAGAGAAAGGAAAATTAAGATTTGCAAGACCTCTTAATTTAGACGATGTAGCAGTTGATAATCCTGAACTAAAAATTGTAATGTGCCATTTAGGAAATCCCTGGATTCAAGATGCACAAGAGGTGATCTACAAGAACAAGAATGTGTTTGCAGATGTATCTGGACTTGTTGTTGGCTCTTTTGATCACTTTTTTGAAAAAATGATGAAAGATAAGGTAGCTGAATTAATTAACTATGCAGGAGAACCAAGGTATCTTCTGTATGGAACTGATTGGCCAATTAGTACAATGGATTCTTATCTAAACTTTGTAGCAAAACTCAATATCAAAAAAGAATTCAGAGATAATTTCATGTACAAGAATGCAAAAAAACTCTACAAGATTTCCTGAAATAGTTTAATTAATTTACAAAACTATGCAGATCCTTTTTATTTAATTTCAATTTATCAATACCCATGGAACCAAATATAGGAATTTCATCTGAAAATTCAAAAAATATTGTTGGAATTCTAAATAATTTACTTTCTGATGAGTATGTTTTGTATACAAAGACAAGAAACTACCATTGGAATGTAACAGGAATCCAATTCAATGATTTACACAAGTTCTTTGAATCCCAATATGAACAAATAGATGGAATTGTTGATGAGGTGGCAGAAAGAAGTCGTTCATTAGGTGGTAAATCCATTGCTACGCTAGAGGAATTTCTTAGAAATGCTAGACTCAAAGAGCAAGCAGATACCTATCCCGAGGCAAAAACAATGCTTAGAAATCTCTTAGATGATCATGAATCTGTAATACAAAGTTTGAGAAAAGATCTTGAAACTTGTACTCAATTAGGTGATGCAGGTACTTCTGATTTTCTTACAGGCTTAATGGAACAGCATGAGAAAATGGCTTGGATGCTACGTTCTTTTCTTGAATAATTTTTTTAAAATTCAATAATCTATTTTTTTTATTCTTACTGAACTACCTTTTGTTTCCAAATAATGCCCAATAAAATTTGTCATTTGCTCTCCAATTTTATATCCTAATGCACCCTCCATCATTCCCGATTTTTCAATTGTATCTGCCATCTCTTCACTAATTTGAATATTAAAAAAAGTCCAACCAAATTTTTGAAATGGCTCTTCAATCTTATATCCATTTTTTACATCACAATCTTTCTCTAACTCCATTAACGCATTTTTTATGATTGGAATTTCTTTGTCATAACTTCTTGTACTTAGCTGAAATAATGGATTCATATCGCTTAGAATTCATTAGATAATTTATCTTTAAAATCTATGTTATTTTAGGAATTGGCTTGTTCTTGGAGAATTGCCTCTACTTCATTTCTATGTTTTTTACAATACAACCCAGAGTCTTTACAATCTTGACACTTTAGATATTTTTCATAGTCAATCATGTGGAAAATTCTTCTCCATCCATTAAAAGATCTTTCTACTTATTCCTCTTTGAAATTAATCTCTTGGTAATATTCTACATTTTGAGTAATTTTTGGATCATTTTTTGATCCACAGTGTTCCAAAATAGTGATCTGAATTATACCTAATTGGTATATTTTTTTCAATTTCACCTATAGAAATCTAAGTGAAATTATCGATGATTATGGCAGCAAAGAAAAAAGCAGCAGCTAAAAAGACAACAGCAAAAAAGGCTTCAAAAAAGTAATAGTTTTTTGAAGTTCTGTTTTTTTTAAAAAAATTCAAATTTCTTTAATTCTAGTGTTATCTTGATTCAATGAAAATTACATCTACAAGATCCTGATTGCTTCTTTTCGTTACGGTATCTCTGTTTGCATTGTGAAAATTTTGTAAATGTGCTTTTCTTGTTTTAACACCATATTCTCTGCAGAGTCTGCAAAAATATGTGATCTGCCTTTCCAATTTTGGTCTTGCTTGGTTTTGTTCAAATTCTTGATGGAGAACTTGCATTACATTCCACTATGAGAATCTATATTTTAATTTTGTCATGTATTTGACATAAAGTAAAAAATAGACATATTATGCAAAATCTTTATATTTTGTAATGTGTATTACACTAAATTGGTGATAAACAAATGTGGTTTGATGACCAATTCGAAAATACATTTCGAAGATTGTCGAATCGCTTTTTTAATTCCGGCGACGTCTTCGATTATCCATTAGGAGGACAAGTCCAAACTTTTGGTCCCTATTATTACGGATATGAAATGACCGTAGGCCCTGATGGAAAACCTCATGTCAAGGAATGGGGAAATACAAAACCAGTTTCTGCAATTAGCGAGTCTGGCGTACGTGAACCATTTGTTGATGAGACAATAGATGAAAAAGCACGAATATTAAAGCTCGTTACTGAAATGCCAGGAATTGAAAAATCTGACATTAAAGTAAACGTGGATGATAATATTGTGTCTATTTCAGCAGAGCATGGGGATCGAAAATACAGTACAAAGATTCCTCTCAAATACAAAGTAGATGAAAACTCTGCTAAAGCAAAGTACACAAATGGAGTTCTAGAACTGACTTTTTCCCTTGCCGAAGAAAAACCAAAAGGCAAGCTAGTGTCAGTCGAATAGAATGGAGGTAGATTGTATGACAAAAACTACATTCTCTCAGATCAGAAAATCTGTCAAATCTTCATTTGACAAAATTTCTTCATACCCTGAGGACATAGTTAGCAAATGGAGGATTGGCAGAAAAAATTTCCCTTGAGGTGAATATTCCTTGCCAGATACTTCTTGTAGGAGCTGTGGTGGAGAACTTCAAGTACATTTGAAGTGCCTCCATTGCACTAAAACCATTCAGGAGATTTGCAAGAATTGCTTTAAGACCACCCAGATCAAATTCCATAGTACATGTATGTATGGTGATCTCCTAACTCATACAGTTGCTTCACTGGCATAAATCAAAGAACAAACGATTCACCAGTGTGGGGGATTATCCTCCACACTAGATTTTTGAAATTTTATCTCAAGTTTAGAAATTATCTATTTTGGTAATGTAATCGTAAAAGTTGTAGGATTGTTTTGTACAGTGATTTCGCCTTGATGTTGATTGATTATAGATTTACAAATGCCTAGTCCAAATCCTGTACCATCATTTTTAGTTGTAAAAAGATGCTCAAATCTTTCCTCTACAGGAGTATCAAGTATTTTTAGGTCTTTTAGTGCCTGAATTCTCGTAATTTCTTCATCTTGCTTGATTTGGCTCGTCTGATCCATGATTTTATTCATAACTAAAATAGTTTGAAGAAAAAAATACTCTCAATTATTACTGATTTTCATTTTTTATCACGATCTAAATGTCAGATAAATTACTAAACAAAATTTTATTTTGATTTTTTTAACTAAAAAAATTTAACTAAAGCTCAGTTTGTGCTTTTGTTTTGGATTTAAAGCGCAATGAATTTTAAAATTTGTTATGGCAAAAGCCAAAAAAACTCTAAAAAAAGTTGTTAGAAAAGCAAAACGTACTGCAAAGAAAGCAGCTAGTACAACCAAAAGAAAGACTAGAAAAACTGCAACTAAAGCAAAACGTACTGCAAAGAAAGCAGCTAGTACAACCAAAAGAAAGACTAGAAAAACTGCAACTAAAGCAAAACGTACTGCAAAGAAAGCAGCTAGTACAACCAAAAGAAAGACTAGAAAAACTGCAACTAAAGCAAAACGTACTGCAAAGAAAGCAGCTAGTACAACCAAAAGAAAGACTAGAAAAACTGCAACTAAAGCAAAACGTACTGCAAGAAAGGCTAAACGTTAGAAATAATTTTTAGTTATTCTCATTTTTCTCTTTTTATCATAAACAATTAAAAATCCTCATTTTACTGTTGTATTTTTTCTAATTCAAATCTCTTAGACACAAAAATTTTTCAAACATGATTGGATTTTCTAATTAATTAACGTCACGTATGAATTGATTCTCAGAATCTACATAATTACTACATGTATCACAAAGCCAAAGTGTCACATTTTCTGTTTTTATCCATTTTGGTAATCTACGATTATTGCATTTTTCACAAAATAAACTCATAATTTATCCTAGTTGTAGCTCTATTTGTACTGGCCTAATTTTCTAAATTGGTCTTGTTATTCCATTACTTTGAAAAATTACAAAATCTTATACCGATTTACTAGTTTTTTTGCCCCATTTTGACTCAAATTCTTTTTGAGTTATTGGAATTCGAGTTTTACACTTTGTACATCTACGTATTTTGTTGTGCTTTGAATACCTCCAAACATGGGCTTCACTTTTTTGATGACAGTTCATATGTGTCTGAATTCTGTGTCAACTTAAGCGTATTGAAATTCATAATTCATGTACCTAAACACCCTGAATCCTAATTTGTTTCTCAAGCTAGAATTTTCGTTGAAATCAATATTGTAAATGCAGAAATCAATCCAATTGCCATCATATTGAGAACTATTCCATGTTTTACCATTGCTTTAATTGAAATCTGTGCTTTTTCGTAAATCAGAGCATTTGGTGGAGTTCCCATGGGTAAAAGAAATGCAAATGATGTTGCAACTGTTATTGCAAACAAAACTGGTAGTGGAGTCCATCCATTTAAAATCGCCATAGTTCCTACAATGGGAATAAAAATTGCTGCAGTTGCAGTATTTGATTTAACATTTGTCAGAAACATGATCATTGCAACCAAAATTACAATTACTAATTCAAATGGATAATTACCAACAAATGAGAATGAGTGAGCAATCCAATTTGCTAACCCTGAATCTACAAATGCTAGAGACAATGCAAATCCACCTCCGAGTAAAAATAACAATCCATATGGAAGCTTTTCAATACCTGCCCAATTCATCAAACTTTCAGAACGTGTTTTTGGAAGAATGAATAGAGAAATTCCTCCTAAAATTGCAATTACTGAATTTGTAATAAAAGATCCTTCGGGTTGCCATAAAGGTATTGTAAACATTAAAACCAATACTCCGATTAGAACACATAAAACCGTCTTTTGCTCCACCGTCATTTTTCCTATTTGGGATTTTTCTACAAGTATTGTTTTTTTGATTTCAGATGTTGTTTCAAATTTGTTTTTACCAATATGCATATTCATGTATAGACCACAAAGAATCAGCATTGAAAATGCAAGTGGTACTCCAAGCATAGACCACTCTGCAAATGTTACTTTGTGTGAAAACATTTCCATTACTGTTGCTGCGTAAAGTAGGTTTGGCGGAGCTCCAATTAAAGTTGCTACGCTTCCAATCGATGATGAGTATGCTATTGATAACATGAAAATAACTTTGAATTTTGTTGTTGAAAAATTTGTTTTAGATAATGCAGTTAAAATTATGCCTGCAATTGGCAGTAATATCAAAACTACCGTAGTACTCATCACTACTGTTGAAAGTAATGCTGTTGTAATCATAAATCCCCATACTATTCTTTTTGGAGAATATCCAAATAATGAAATTAATTCAAATGCAATTTTTTTGTGTAATCCTGATTTTTCAATAGCAAGCGCTATCATGAACATTCCCAGTAACAGTACAATTATTGGATGCATGTACTCTGCTGCAATTTCTTTTACTGGAATTACTCCAAGTAATGGAATTAATCCAATTGGTAACAATGCTGTTGCATATACTGGAATTGCCTCTGTAATCCACCATACAATCATCCATACTGAAATTGCCAAAACTGCCTTTGCAGAATCTGACATTCCATCTGGTGTTGGCATAAATAAGATTAGGAAAAAAAGTAAAGGTCCTAAACCCATGCCCAATTTTCTTAGATTAAATTTCATCGTTTTATTTTCTCATTTTTCAATTTTTTGCTAATTTTAATTCCCATTTAGATGCCATTCATTTTACAATGAGAACTGGGATCGTTGATTTATTTAATATGTAATTGGTAGTACTTCCAAGAAAAGATTCTTTTGACAAACCATTTCCTCTTGCACCTATAATTATCATATCAAATTTACCTTTTTGTGCAAATTTTATAATTTCAGAACCAACATGACCGCATCCTGTATGATGTGTAAATTGAACTCCTTCTTTTTTTGCAATCTCTATTGCAGGGCTGATTGACCTAAGAGCTTTTTCCTTCATATCTTCTTTCATTTTTTTTGTAATTTTTACTCCTTTTACAAGAGGTAACTGAAATACATGAAAGCCGATAATTTCCGAATCTAATCCTGATGCAATTTCTACTGCACTATGTAATCCTCTAATTGAATTTGCTGATCCATCAAGTGGAACTAGGATCTTTTTGAATTTTGCCATGGCTCAAGTATGTCGATTGATAATTTAAAGTACATTGGAATTATATTGAATGATTTTCAGTTAAAAATTCTAAAAGTAACCTGCCCATCCCCTCTGTACAAGGATTTTTGCAGTGTCCTTACTCAAACAAACAGCATTTCCGTTAGATTTTTTCTTTAACAACTCTAATCCTTCATTACATACTACATCACTTGCATGCTCAACCATGTGCATTTGTTTTTTAGGTGAAAGATTCTTTTCTTTTTGTAATTCATAATTGAAATGAATTGATGCTGCGTTCATATCCTTTCCTTGATACTCTATTTTATATTCTCCAAAATTCCTCAGAATCTCGGTATTTACCTCCACAGTGAACCTTGATCCCATCAACGCAATATCTTTAGAGTAAATGGTTACTCCTGCTGGTGAAATAATATTTGCAGTTATGGTGTTTAGCTGATTGATATTTTTTATTTCTCCTGATATTGTAATGGTGTCTCCAGGATTGTATGCTTTCTTATCGGTAGTTGTAAAAACCTGATTAATTAACAAATATGGTTTTTTTGGAGTTTCTCCAATTACACTACTTCCAACAATTTTAACTTGAGATGTATGTCCCTCAAGTGGAATAGACATCTTTGTAATTTCATTTGTTGATTCTGAAATAAAATTCATTATTTGTTCATTTCCTACCCATACTGTTTGAGGATTTTTTATCAATTCTTGAGGTAGATGAATAATAAATACATCATTATCGATTTTTCCTACAAAGTTAAAAACAAGCATTTTTCTTGTTGGATCTACTATGATTTCAGATAAATTTCTCTGTACTTTGTACTGGATATCAAATGATGTATCTGCAACTTTGGAGCCTACATTATGAAATACGTGAAAACCTTCAGGAAGATCAACTACATTGATAATTCCAGTCATCCACGGATGAATTGTACAAAAATACTTGTATTCTCCATATTCTTCACCAAATCCTTTGAGAAATTGTCTTCCAGGATTTAAAAAACCACTATCGAATTTACCATCACTACCTGTCTCCAAAGAACCTGATGTAATTGTGTGGATTGCACCATCTCCATTTCCCCATACTACCATGTCATTTGGTCTAATGGAAATCTCTAGAGGGATGAAATGTGCTTTTGAATCTATTTTGGATGCATCAGTTGGAATTTGAATCTCCCATACGTCTGCTAAAGCTATATTCATAGCAGGAAATGATATCAAAATAATGAATAAAAAATAGATTATATTTTTCATGAATATAATTCGTATTCAAGTATATTATTATGATGTGTAATTATCATTTTTGGTTTTAATATTATGAACACACTGTTTATGATTTGATATCTTTTTTCATTTCCAGATATTCTTCAACAGTTTTTAGATAATTTTTCATATCTTGAACATAGCCAAAAGCCTCTGAATGACGGTTATTTTCTAGAGCAGTTACTAATCCTTCTGAATAGCGTTTTACGTCATTGACTAGCGAATCAACTGTTTCTTTCATGCCTATTATGTTCAATCATTGTTGATAAAGATACTAGATGAATTTCATATTTGAAAATGTTTATCATACTCATAAAGTAAACCATTAATCAAGATTAGAATTGAGGAAAATTGAAATTATTTGCTATGAGCAACAGAGCCAAAGTGTAGTATTTACTTTTAAAAAATACAAAATTCCGTTTCACGTTGAATTAACCATGGCAGAAGATGAAAAGCTTCTTCGCTATACTGGAATATGTCCTGATTCTTTGGCCAATGCATTAACAAATGAATTAAACAAAATTATCGATACTAGACGAAAGGAATTATACGTGACTAGTCTTGCAATTGAAGCCACCTTATCTGATTACCTTTCAAATTATATCAAAGAACTTGATACAAAACAAGTCAAAGTAAAAAAGAAAAAACTCATAGAAGAATACGAGTCATTAATTGAGCCAAATGTAAAGTTTAACAAAAATCTTCTTTTCATGATTGTTATAGCAGCTGGAGTTGCAACTGCTGGAGTATTTGCTAACAATGCATCTTTGGTTATTGGTGCAATGCTTATCTCTCCTTTACTTGGACCAATCTCTGCTTTCTCATTTAACACTGCAGTAGGCAAGACTGATAAAATGCTCAAGGCCTTGGCTTCAGGATCAATCTTACTTATTTCAGTCATTGCAACTGGTGCAATAGTAACTGGAATTACTATACAATTCGTAGATTTGCCATTAACTGATGAAATACTATCTAGAACTGTTGTTTCTCCTGTATTTCTAGCAGTGGCAATTGCACTTGGATTTGCTGGAGGAATAGCAATGTCCTCAAATATTCCTGGAATATTAGTTGGTGTTGCAATTGCAGCAGCATTAGTACCTCCTGCAGCTGTCTCAGGAATAGGAATTGCTTTATGGGATTTTGAAATCTTTTCAAGTGCATTGACTCTTACTGGAGCTAACATTATTGGTTTGGTATTGGGAATGATGGTTGTATTTTTTATTGGTGGTGTCACACCCAGAAAGTTTTACGAAAAAGAAAAAGCTCAACGACACATGATTATTACAATTACAATTTTCATTGGGCTGAGTATATTGCTGGGATTCTTATCACTAAAGCCACAATTTTAAAAATTTCTATAATTATTCACTGGTAGTCTAAACAAAGTATTGGACAATACAAAGTTTGTTATTGTTTTGTAGTTAACAGATGGCAATGGGATTCGTGATGTATGGTATTAATTATATCATCATAAAGCGACATTTCCACCATTGATAGTTTAGGATAATCTACAATTAGAAGATCAATTTTATTTTCTTTAACATAATCAATTACCCAATGTGAAACAGAATCAGTTAATCCAAACTTTGTTTTAATTTTAACCCCTTTCTCAGTTGCAATTTTTTTCCAAATTTCTAACTCTTTTTTTAGTTTTGAAATTTGAGCTTGAGCTATTTTTTTGTCAGATTTTGTCTCAAAAAAATACAATTTTGGTTGGATCTTGTGCATGCATTCAATTACAGTTAATTCTGAATCAAATTTCTTTGCCATCTCTAATCCTATGTTAAATGATTTTTTTGTGTGTGCTGGAGTAATAATTGCAACCGCTATATTTTTGAATATTTTTGCCATTTTATCCTATTTACCTCATTTATTGTTGTGACTTTAAAACCATGGGTTTCTAAATTTTTCACAGCGATATCCTAATGTCTTTTGTGATTAATACTCCAAATTAGCATGTTTTATGAAAAAAACTACCTAGTCTGCTTAGTTACGAGCCTAATATTGCATTTGATTAAGAAATTTTAGTGTGTGCTGGGGGTGAGTTTTGTGAAATTCGTTTGATGCCAACCTATTCTGATGCCCAAAAACGGTTCAAATCTTTTTGGGTTTGAACTAATTACCTTCTATATCTTAAAAATCAATAATGAAAATCCATTGACAGTTTATTTATCATTCATTCTACTGAATAACATGGTCAGTCAGGGAATCTTGATTGGTGTCGCAGTTGGTGTATTTTTTGCAGGATTAGGAATAGGATATGCTGCTTTACAATCATCTATTCCAACAACCCCTATGATGATGAATTCCCAACAAATGCAACAAATGATGAATGATCCTCAACAAATGAACCAATGGATGAATACTATGATGAATGATCCTCAACAAATGAACCAATGGATGAATACTATGATGAATGACCCTCAATTAATGCAACAAATGCATGATATGATGATGTCAAATCCTCAGCACATGAATCAGATGATGGGTCCTATGATGAATACTATGATGAATGATCCTCAAATGCAACAACAGATGATGAATCACATGATGGGCAATCAAGGTATGATGAGTTCAATGATGAACAATCAAGATATGATGAACATGATGGGTTCTGGAATGATGATGGGAAATACCATGATGGGTTCTGGAATGATGATGGGCAATGCTACAGGTATGACTCAACACCAATCAATGCATGATATGATGATGTCAGGAATAAGTGATCCTATAATGGAACAACAAGTAATTGACGAGATGAATAGACATCATTTACTAATGAAAGACTTGCTTGAACATGCTATTGATGATCCAGAATTAAAACAACAATTATTAGAAAAAATTGAAAAACACATTCAATCATCAAATCCATAATTTGAGAAATACCAATAAAATAGATATGTTGAATCCTGTAAAATAGAATATGAAATTAGATAAGCAATACTCCATTACATCCGATGAACTGTATTCATCTCTTCAGAAAAAAGAACCTTTCTTATTGTTTGATCTAAGATTATTGGAAACATATAGTTCTGGACATATTGAGGGTTCAGTTCATGCAGTATGTGATACAAAGTCAAAAGAAACCATAATGCCGAAGATTCCAAAAAATGTGAAAATTATTCTTATTGATGAAGATGGAGCAATGTCATCAGAGACTTCTTCAATGATGCGTTCATTTGGATTAGATGCATATTTTCTAAAAGATGGGATGAAAGGATGGGATAAAGAACTTGTCAAAGGTCATCCACCAGGTACTATCAAACCTGATACATTATGGAATAAACTATCTAATGATAATGTATTCTTACTAGATGTCAGAGACAAGGATGAGTTTTCTGATTTTCAAATACCTGGTAGTGTGAACATTCCACTTCCAGATGTATTTATTTCTGAAAAAATTTCAAAGATTCCCCAAGACAAAGAAATCATAACTATCTGTCCTCATGGGAACAGAGCTATGATTGCAACATTTGCGTTGGCAAGAAATGGCATACAATCACATGTACTTGAAGGTGGTCTTGCTGGATGGAGTCAAGTTCTTAATTCAAAAAAAGCAACACAAAACCCAGATGTAATTCAAATTGAAAAAGTCGGAAAAGGTTGTCTTTCACACATGATCATATCAAAAGGTGAAGCAGTTGTAATTGATCCTTTGTTTCCACCAAAAAAATATCAAGAGATTGCACAGCAACAAAACGCAAAGATAGTCAAGATACTAGATACACATCAACATGCTGACCATATCTCATCAGCTCAACAACTCTCAGATATTACAGGTGCTACAATGTTTGAAAGTGGACATGAAACATGGGATAGAGATACAAATCTTCTAAAAGATGGAGACGAAATATTATTTGGAGATTCAAAAATTAAAATAATTCATACTCCAGGCCATACTCCTGGAAGTCTTTGTTATCTGGTTAATCAAAAATATGTTTTTACTGGTGATATTTTGTTTATTGAAAGTATAGGAAGGCCAGATCTTCGAGACCAGGCAGAAGAGTTTGCAAATCATCTTTACGATTCATTGCACAACAAGATATTGACTTTATTGCCTGAAACTCTGGTATTTCCAACCCATCATGGGGTGACTGTAAAGCCTGAAAATGGAGTATATTCAACTACAATAGAGAAGGCAAAACAACATGATGTATTGCAACTATCAAAAGATGAATTTGTAAAACATGTAGTTAGTATTACGGTTCCAAGACCAATGAACTATCAGAGAATAATACAGATAAACAAGGGAACAATTCCATTGACTCTGGCAGACATTCCTGATTTAGAACTTGGTCCAAACAGATGCAGTATTACAGGAGCATAATTTTCATCTTTACCAACGGTATAAAAGATAGAATCTGTTTCCATTTCTATCCCTAAAATAGTGACTGAATTTGCGTGGAATTGAACCCTTTGCTGTGTTAAAGTATTATTTATCTACAATTGACAAACAATCAAAAAAATTTAAAATTTTAAACATTTCTCTTCTACTAAATATTCCAAACTATTGATAAAAAATTGCCAACTAATTTTTAATACATGTTGAGATTCTATAAAATTAATTACATTTCAAAAACATTACAAAACGGAATTGATCTGGGTTCATTTTATTTACAAATCATCAATTTTATTTATTAGTCCTAACTTAAAACATATCTGAAATAACACCTTTTATTGGCAATTAAAAAAATAAAGAAAAAAGTCAAGAAAGCTGTAACTAGAACTGCAAAGAAAGCAACTAGAACTGCAAAGAAAGCAACTAGAACTGCAAAGAAAGCAACTAGAACTGCAAAGAAAGCAACTAGAACTGCAAAGAAAACAACTAGCGCAAAACCTGCATGGAAGCGTGCCGCTGCAAGAACTGTCAAAACATCAAAAAATAAACCAAAGCCAAGAAAATTATCAAAGAAACCTGCCAAAAAAGGTAAAGCCGTTACAAAAGCAGCATATGGTAGAGCAGCAAGACGAACAGTTACCCTAAGTGGTAAAGGTCCAAGAAAATTATCAAAGAAACCTGCCAAAAAAGGTCAAGCCGTTACAAAAGCAGCATATGGTAGAGCAGCAAGACGAACTGTTAGAAAAAGAAGAGCTTAGTATTATCTGAGTATCTTCTTCATATTTTTCTATTTTATATGATTCAAAAATAATCTGATTCTCAACTTTGTTTTTCATCATTTTAAAAATAGAAACAAAGAAAATAATCCAAATTGTTTATTAATCATTATGAAGTTCTGATAATGAAATCTAGCATTTTTCTTTTTGTAGCCATTAAGAAAATTTGTTAGCTTTCATAACTTTAGTGTTCTTGTGAAAAATTTACCGTCTATTTGTATGTTTTAATCATTAAATAGAATTAAATTAATTATTAACTATGCAATTAAAAAAAATTTTAGTACCTTATGATATTACTCCAAACAATGAGAAAGTTATCAAAAAAGTTTTTTCATTAATTGAAGGATATCATTCTAAAATTTTGTTGTTAACCTGTATTAGAGATAAAGCAACATTTGGTTTTTTTAAAACAAAATTTGACAAACGAGAGATTGAAAAAGAAAAAAATAACGTTAAAAAACATCATGCACAAATAATTAACGAAGCAACAAAACTTGGAATTACCATAATGTCTAAAATCATTAAAAGTGATTTAGAATCACAAACTATTATTAAATATGCAAAAGATGAAAAGGTTGATCTTATTGTGATGTGTAGATCCAAGAAGTTAACTCATGCTGAAAGAATGTATTATGATAGTACCGTGGATGCTGTTTTTACAAAAACACCTTGTCCCTTTCTATACATTCCCTGATTGATACACATATCCAATAATCTGTAATGTTATAGAAGTTTTTTGATATGATTCAATATTGATTTGTATTGTGTTTTCTTATGTTATTGATTTCTTTTTGTTTGTTGTTTATAATTGAGAATTTATTGATTTGGGATTTTACCTGATTTTATATTTGCAAGCATCTCATCTAAGTCATTAAAAACCATATCTGCACCATGTGATTTTAATTGTCCTTTGGTATAATGTCCTGAAGCAACACCAATCCCTATCATGTTTGCTTTAGATGCTGCTATCATGTCATATTTTGAATCCCCTACATAGAGACACTCTTTTGTCTGACTCTTCAACTGTTTTGCAATTTTTAACAATCCGTCTGGTTGGGGTTTGTGACTTTTGACATCCTCTGATCCCATTATTTTGTTAAAACAGTTTGAAATTCTATTTTTCTCAAGTACTAATTCTATGTTTTTTTTGGAATCTGAAGATAAAACTCCTGTCTTAAAATTGGATTTTTTCAGAAAACCCAAAAGATTTTTGGCCCCTTTTAACATATTTGGATTCTTGTCTCTGATTATTTTTCTATAAATTCTTTCTTTTTCTTCTTTGATTTTTTCTAATTTTAATTTTGGTATGTCTGGAAAAGTTTGTTTCAATATTTCAATTACTGGTTTACCAAATAGCTTGGTTATTTTTTCCTCGTCTATGTTCAAACCATGCTTGTTTGTTGCTTTTTTAAAGGATTCTATGTGATGTTTATTTGAAGAAATTAATGTGTCATCAAAATTAAAAATTATTATTTTTAAAACCATGTTCGATCTTTACTTGCTTAACTGTTTTCTATGATTAACTTCTGCTTCCTTTTTTTGCTAAAATTTCATATTTTGATGTTTTTCTAATTGATTTACTTGATTTTGATTTTTTAGAAGAAATTTTTTCTAAAATCATTTCTGCAAACTTTGAAATTCCCTCTTCAATAGACCATGTATTAATGGAAAAAGAATAATGCTTCCTACTTGTGATTAACAATAATGTTTGCTCATACTGTGTTTCAAGTCCTGTTGTTTTTTGATTGTTTATAGAAATTCGTGCCTCGATAATTTTTTCAATTGATTTTGAAAATCTTTCTAGTGGTTTGTTAAGTTTGGTTAGTAATGGCCTTAAGTTTTTCTCATTTTTGTCTTTTATAAAATATATTGGAATCTGTTCTTTTGTATTTCTATTACATAATTCAATGATGTCATGAGATGTAATCCAAGAATCTTCATTTGATTGGGATGTTAACACGCAATAATTTTGTTCCTTTTCCAGTATCTTTTTTACTATTTCTTCTAGAGATTCGGTTGTACCGCATTTTGGAAATTCTTTTGTTCCTATATTTGCAATTTGCATTCCAAGTGATCTGATTTTTGTTTTTCCTAATGTTCCTAATGTCCCTATTCTTTGCGGTGTATTGAGAATTGAAACAATATCGTTGGATGTAATAATTTGATTTATTTTGCCCTTTTTTTCAACTGGCAAAACATCCATCTGCTCTTCTTTTAACATTCTTCTTACTGAATTAATTGATTTATTTGATGCAATTTTTGTATATCTGTGCTTTAAATAATCTGCTGGTATTGATGTTAAATTATTCTCAAGCATTTTCTCTAAAATTGATAAAATTCTAACCTCTCCGGATATTTTTTTATTATTTAAAACAGGTATTGAATTAACTTTATAATTTAAAAAAATCTTTACTGCTTTTGCAATTGTATCTGTTTTTCTTAAATACGGAATTGGTTGCATCAGAGGATGGATTTTCATAGATCTGTTATTTTTCTTCTTGCTTAATGCCATTCTGTTATTGATAAAATAACATGAATTATTTTTTATAGTAAAACATTCAGTTCTGTTGTCGTTTAATTTGGATAATATTTCAGATATGGTTCCTTCCGAGTTAAACGTTGATGTTTTTTTTATAAGTGGCTCAATTACTGATTTTTTTGTTGATTTAAAATAATTAATTAAATTAATTTTTTTATTAGCTCTTTTAGGGTTCTCTCTTCCTATTTGATATGTCATAACTAATGATAATAAAAAAAATACATAACCTAAACTAATGTACCTAGCTTATTTTCTAACTTAAAGCTTAGAATCTATTATTTGTGCTAACGGATCCTTTTCATTAATGCCTAATATCCAATCAAACATCATTCCAAATTATTTATCTGCATCATCAAAATCTAAATTAAATGATTTTGGTATTTTTTTAAGATTTGGGAGGTATTATTTTTGATGGGGAGATGTGAAAAGGTAGCCGATCCATCGGGCTTTGCTCAACTAGTTACAAATATGACTGAAACTGAGCAGATGATTACCGCGGATCTTGCCTCACTAACAGGTACATCAAAGATGATTTCTGGAATATTCATTGCATTTGGATTCTTTACTGGGTATTTTACAGATTATCAGAAAATTAGTATTGATTACTGTCTTTCCAATTAACATTAAAGACATGAATAAATCTAAAATCCCTATTCTCTATAAAAAACAAATTATAAAGAAATTCAATCGATATGAAATGGATGAAAATTGGCAATCATTAGGCAAAATCTCAAGTGAAAATCTAAAGACATTTCTTGCAATATCTAAAGCTAAAATTAAATTATATAATTCTGAAAGAAAAAATATCTATGAATATGTTTTTAAAAAAAATTCCCAAATATCTATTAAGAATAACCATCTGATTTTTCAAAATAAGGGTGTGAAAAAACTATTGATTGAAACAGTACTTGATTAATTTCATTAATGCTAATCTTTTTTTGTTTTATATAGTTGATTTTTCTTCTATTGTATTTTTAGCAACACATTTTTTGCATCTTGGTGTACTGACATCTGAACCCATATCTATCTCGCCCATTGCCTCTCCGCAATTGCCGCATTTTACAATATCTTGATCAATTTGATTCATGATTATATGATGAAAGACAATGGTATATTAAATGAGTTAAGCTCTTTAATTGAATTTTCTCATCAAGCTTGAAAAATCTGTTCATTAATGATATTTTTCACATGTGTTGTTGATTTTATAGATGTTTTTCTTTTTTAGCCTTTTGCGCCTTTTTGATATTTTTCTTTCTGGCTATTTGTTGCTTTTTAGTGGGTTTGTCTTTCTCAGGAACATTTTTTCTTGGTTTTGCCTTAAAAATATCTCCTCTTATTTTTTTAATTGGCCCTCTTAGCTCTTTTAAAATTTTATTTATTTTTGTTAAATCTGATTTCAAAATTTTGTTTTTAATATACGCATCTTTTTTACTTATCAGCCATGCATGTGTTGCCCACTTTCCATTAGCACGCTTTCCCGCAATTCTTTGTGTATGTCCTGATCGCCCTACATCATGAGTACGAAATGTAATAAATTCTGATTTTGGTCTAATTAACACGTGATAATATTCTGCATTACTTCCCATTCCTGGTTCTTTTCTAGAATTCCCTTCAGGTTGTCTTTGTGCTCTCTGCCTAGTAGTCATATTTTGCCAAACTTTTTGCGCCCTTTTGATATTTTTTTGTGATGCGCTAATTTGTTTTTGTGTGGTCATAATGTAATTTGTTTGATCATGGCATATTATTTTATGTTAATATTCTAGCTGAATTTATTATGTTCAGCTTAACTCTCATTATATCTACATGTGATCAAAATGTTTTGTACTTATGATTATTTCATAAAAAAATTATAATATATTATTTTATTATTAAAACTGGACAACTGGCACTTTTTAATATATTCTCGGATTTACTGCCTAAAAATAATCTATTCCATCCTGTGCGTCCATGTGAACCCATTAAAATCAAATCTATTCTATTTTTTTTTGAATAATCAGTAATTTTTTTCGTGACATCTAGTGCTTTTATAATTTTAATTTTTACTGGAACTCCTTGTTCTTGAGCATTTTGTTTTATTTTTTTTAATTCATTTTTTATTGTATTGTACTCTTTGGCAAATAACTCTTCTTCAATTCTGTTATCCCTATACCATCGCCCTACATAAAATTCCTCTATGCAATTTATAATTGTAAGCTTACTTTTGTATTTTTTTGCAAGATCTGTTGCAACATTTATTGCTTTTTTTGAAAATTTTGAACCATCAAAGGGTACTAAAATATTCTTAAAATACATATCTTATTTCATATTTTGTTAATTATATGGTGTTGTAAGCTAAATATTATATTCTAATTAACAAAGCTTATAGATTTTAAAATAATCATAAGGGTGTTATTGTAACTGTATTATTCTTTATCTGTGTTTAATAAACTGATTATTTGCCTATTTCTCGTGCACATGAAGATGAACATGTTGAGTCATTACGTATACTCTCATACTCTCTCCCACAATGAATACATTTTCTAAAAGACATGTATTAACTACACACCCATTCTATAAAAGACAAAAATTTGCAATATGTATGTCAATATTTGTATCGATATATCTGGTATGTCTCTTCTGAATTTTTTGATTTATGTTTCCAGGTGTCGGTAAATGCTTTTGTCATGTTTATAAAAAATTTCTGTATTTTGGGATGTAGTTTCTTGTATATTTCATGACCAACAAGAATTTGATTTGGCTCTGCTAGATTTTGAATTTTTGATGCTATATTCATTGTTGGCCCTAACAAGTCAACATGTGATCTTTTTTCATCTGCACCATATCTAACTACAACTGTCTTGCCAAAATCTATCCCAATTTTTACATTAATCTCAGACAAACCACCTTTTTCCATTAGTATTGGATTGATGCCTTGTTTTACTACTTTTATCATGGATTCTGCACATCCTACAGCATTATCTACGATTTTAAACGAATTTGACTTATCTTCAACAAAATACCCTATCACAGCATCCCCTACAAATTTGAGAACATACCCATTATGGATATTAATTACATATGCCATTTCTTGTGAAAAGGAACTTATCAAAGTAGATAGTTTTTCTGGGGATAACTCCATGCTCATTTTTGTAGAACCAACAAGGTCTACATATAATACTGCCATGTTCAACTGCTGGAATGTCCTTTTTCTTAGATACTTGTCTGATGAGTCAACTATTCGTGTGTATTCATATCCAGTTTCTAATGATTTGTTTATTCTTTCTTGAACATTTCTTATTAGTGTAGCAGAATCAACTGCGTCATTGGATTCTTTTCTGCCTAAAAGTATGTCAACTATGTTGGGGTTTTTTATTGATGTTTGCTCTTGTAGATTAGTTGATTTCATAGTTTTATTTAGTTATCTTAGTTATAGATTCAATCCTTTTCTAATGCTCTTTATTCTGTGACGTATTGTAACAGAAGATATTCCAGACATCTCAGCAATTTCTTTTTGGTTGAGATTTTCATTATTTAATGCAGATGCAAGGTATAGTGATGCAGCAGCCTGTCCTATTGGATTTTTTCCAGTAGCAGAGCCGCATTTTTCACTATCTGATAATATTTTCAAAGCATAACGTTTTGTTTTTTCAGAAATTCCAAGTTCATTGGATAATTTAGTTAGAAATGAAGATATGCTGTATTGAGGCAGTTTCAGGTTAAATTCATTAATTAAAACCCTGACTGATTTTTGCAGATATTTTTTTGTAATGTCGCCTGTCTTGGAAATATCCTCCAGACTCCTTGGGGTCATAGTTTGCCTGCACGATACATACAAAGATGCCGCCATTAAATGGTTAGAACTCCTGCCCCTGGTCAATTGATGTTTTTGTGCCTTTCTGAATAATGAACATGTAATTTCTACCGTGTTCTCAGAAATGCCTAGCTTTTCTTTTAATCCGTTTAGAAAAGTCAAAGATTTTACAAGTGATCTTTGTGATGATTTTTTTGTTTTACTTCGATTATCTAGTCTTCTTAGTCTATTGAATCTGGATTTATTAGATGAGCTTAATGATTTGCCCGTAGAGTCTTTATCTTTTCCAATAATAGATGACATTCCTTTGTCATGCATTGAAAGTGATTGTTTTGGGCCAACTTGACTCTTACTCATAAAATCCTCTAGACTATGAAGCGGGATTTCATTATGATTAGCTAATTTATCTTCAATAATTGTACCGCAATCTGCACAAAAAATTTCTCCATTAAATGTATCTGTGATCAAATTACTTTTATTGCAATAATTAAATTGACATTTTTGCATCATATGATTTAATACGTATTTTTACCTTTTAAACCCAAGTAAAGTTAGTTCTATCTATACTACCAATAAATAAAATATATTGATATCTCAATTGAATTTTCTAAAATAAATGTGTCTTTTTACGGTTATTGGTTTGGTGGATTTTATTCTTATTTCTTAGAATGAGAATATGTTGTTAAAATTTATTTATTTTTAAATTACAATGATAAAAAATTTACAATCTCAGAAATATTTTTTCAAAACTTGAAAAGAATTTTAGTTAAATATCATGACAACTAATAGATTGTATGGTAGTTGGAATTTATTTTGGCACACAAACTGGCAAAACTGAGTCAGTTTGTGCTCAAATAAAAAGCGAATTAGGAGATACAGCTGCAGATCCTAAGGACGTTTCAGAACTTGGCGGAGATCTAACTCCATTTCTAAAGGTAGATGGCATTGTTTGTGCTATTCCAACTTGGAATACTGGTGAAGAAAAAAACAGATCTGGTACTGCATGGGATGAAATATTAGAAAAAATCGGTCAATTAGATCTTAAGGGCAAACCAGTTGCAATATGTGGATTAGGCGATGCAACGGGATATGCTGATAATTTTGTTGATGCTATAGAGGAATTGCACAGGTATTTTCAAAAAGCTGGTGCAAAAATGGTTGGGTATGTAAGTACGGATGGATACACCTTCACTGGTTCAAAAAGTGTAATTGATGGAAAGTTTTGTGGATTACCTGTTGATGAAGACAGCGAGTCTGAAAGCACTGAAGAACGAGTCAAGCAGTGGTGTACTCAGATAAAATCCGAAATGGGATTGTAAATATAGATTCTCAAAACCATGTTGTATTTGCAAGCTTAATATCAGAAAATAAGCTAGATTGTTTATCATAAGTTATATGAACTACAGCATAACTAGTATCATGGTAACTGCGTATGTTTTGATCAATAGTAAATTAGGTAAAAAAAGCGATGTAATTGAAAATCTAACTCGTATTGACTCAGTTAAAGATGCTCAAGGTACATTTGGTGCATATGATATAGTCGTAACTGTAGAAAATGACAATAAAGATGATCTACGTAATGTTATTAATTGGAACATTCGAAAAATGGATAATGTACGTTCTACACTTACTTTGATGGATGCGACAATGCAAAATTGATTGATATTGTTCAAGAATTACACATCGGATACAAGTGAAGATTGAGTGATTCTTTTCTTGATGTGTTGATCTTTTGGGAAAACACAGTAATGGAATCTTTGACAGCAGAACCATCAATCCCCATCCCATCTCTGCCAAGAATCATATCATCGGTAATAATTTTTGGGACATAGTTATCTCCCGGACTAGGTTCATATGAAATTCTTTCCCCTCCTAACAAACCTAACTGTTTCATGCCATTTGACATTTGCCTACCGCCGTCATTAAGCATTCTAGATATGTTAAAATCTGTTCTTAAGCTTTGTAGAGATTTTTTTATATCTATATTTCCATTTTCGTCAGTCTCAACAATGTAGTTTATTTGATCATCGGGATTAATCATAGGGCTCACATAATCATATCCATCATCATTTGTTATAATTATAATTTTAACATGTTCAGAATTAAATATTGCAATTTGATTTTTCTCATATTTTTCTAGATATGATCTTGCTTTGGTATCCAACTCATCTAACTTTACTCGAGCCATGTTTGAAGACATTCCAGAAGTACTGTTTTGAGCTCCGATGATTGTTAAAAGAAAGAGATTCGATTGCAATTTTGCACTAAGATCTACTGCTTTTTCAAAGGCGAAATCAGATGCAGTTGATTGGTCATGAGGGACCAGAATTCTTTTCATACAAATATTGCATGTAACAAGTTATTAAATCCCAATAAATTTGGATTTACCATTACTTGATAAAATGCACAAAGAGATGAAATTATTTTCTGAGAAATTACAAATATTTGGATATGATTACTAATTAATGACATTAAGCTTTTAATGTTATTTTCAGCTTCATTTCATAAGAAGACTAAACCCTACAGAGGAACATTAAGACATGTGAAAATCAAATTATTTGTAATGTTGCTAATTCCAATTTTATTTATGATTCCAAGTGCTTTTTCTCAAACAGAATCTTTGATTGGAAGTTTGGCCGAGGAACTTGAAAAATCAAAAGAATTAGACGACAGAATAAAATTGTTAGTATATACTGATGCTGAATGGACTGCTGAAATACATGATGGAGATTATATCACACATACTGTAGAAGAAGTAGGAAGTAAAGTGCTGCTAATTCCTTGTGGACAAACAAATTTGATCTCTATAACTGTAAATTCTATGAATGAACAATATCTTGACATCTACTTGGTGAAAACAGGAATGGTATTATCTTATTCTGAGAATACCTCATTCTTTCAAGAACAATCCTTAGATTGCTCAGCAATAGGGGAATTCCAGATGGAGAAAAAAGACTTGTTAGATTTGAATTACTTGTATGTGATAATTGGACCAATCATAGGCATAACTGCAGTTGTTTTATTTGTAAGAAAATCACGTAATATCAAATATGGGGGAAGATAAAATATCAAAAACAACGGCTGAAATACTAATTGATTCATTAAGTGACTGGGGTGTCAAAGTTATTTTTGGAATTCCTGGTGATGGAATTAATGGAGTTATGGAAGCAATTAGAACACATGATGATATGAGATTTATTTTAACAAGGCATGAGCAAGCAGCAGCTTTTATGGCATGTGCTTATTCAAAATATTCAAAACAGTTGGGTGTTTGTCTTGCTACTACTGGTCCTGGGGCTACTAATTTGCTAACTGGTCTTTACGATGCAAAAGCAGACAACACTCCAGTATTGGCAATTACGGGTAGTACTTATTCTGATTTAATAGGTTCAAGTTATCAACAAGATGTAAATGTTTTAGAATTATTTTCAGATGTATCTGAATACAACAACAGAATCAATAAACCAGAACATGCAGAGATGGTTACAGATATTGCATGCAGAACTGCAATTTCACGTAAAGGAGTAAGCCACATATCCATTCCAATTGATGTGCAATACACTAAAACCAAAAATAATTTTAGTCCTCATAAAACAAAAAATCATACGTCTGATTACAAAACATCTATATCTGTTCCATCCATACAAGAAATTTCTAAAGCATGTGATCTGTTAAATTCAAAAAATAAGATTGTAATTCTTGTAGGACAAGGAACATTACATGCCCGTAAAGAAATAAAGAGATTGGCAGAAACACTTCAGGCTCCTGTTGTAAAAGCCTTGTTGGGAAAAGCAGTTCTTCCTGATGATTCTGAGTTTAGTCTTGGTGGGTTAGGAATGTTGGGAACTGAGCCTGCTAGTAAAGCTATGAATGATGCAGACTTAATATTGTTAATAGGAACTTCTTTTCCATATCATGAATATTTACCAGATCCAAAAAAAACAATAGGTATTCAGATTGATATTAATCCTGAAAAGATTGGGCTTAGATATCCTGTTAAAATAGGATTGGTTGGAGATTCCAAATCTATCATAAATTTGATTTTAAAACAAATTAAAGAAAAATCAAACAGTGACTTTTTGTCTAAATTACAAAAAGAAATGAATGATTGGAAAACTGTTCTTAAAAAAAGAAGCTCAAGTAAATCCAATCCTATAAAACCACAGGCATTTACTGCTATGTTATCAGAACATCTGGATTCTGATGCAATTATTTCAGTAGACAGTGGTACCAATACCAGTTGGGCTGCACGATATTTGGATATGCAAGAGAATATGGAATTTTCTGCGTCAGGAACATTATCCTCTATGGCATGTGCATTACCTTATTCTATTGCAGCAAAAATTGCTTTTCCAGATAGACAATCAATTGCATTTGTGGGTGATGGGGGATTGGGAATGATGCCAGGTGACTTTTCTACTGCAGTAAAATACAAACTTCCAATCAAAGTTTTTGTGATAAAAAATAGCATACTTGGAATGATCAGATGGGAACAAATTGCATTTTCGGGTAATCCGGAGTTTGGAATTGACTTTTCCCCAATAGACTATGCAAAATTTGCAGAAGCTTGTGGTGGAAAAGGATTTACAATAAAAAAATACAAAGAAATGAAAAAGACTATTGTACAAGCTCTGAAATTTCCAGGACCTGTAATTGTTGATGTTTTTGTAGACCCTTATGAGCCTCCATTACCTCCAGATATTCATCTTAATTATCTACAAAATATTGTAAAATCCCTTGCTAAAGGACAACCACATGGTGCAAAAATTGCAATGTCTCTTATCAATAACAAAGTAAAAGAAATCATGACAAAGAAATAAAATTTTGATAATATGTGATTATTTACCTACTTATGCACAAGAAGATAAACATGTTAGTCTTTTCACATGCTCTCATGATTTTATTTTAGAATACAAGTATCCTCTTGTATTATTGAATTTGCAAAAAAACATAAAATGAATTTGATAATAATAAGTAAATCTCAAGTTGGCAATAATGCAGAAAAAATGCATGTTGAAAGTACTACTAATGGAGTTATAGAGCATGCAAAATATTCAATATTGATTATTAGATAATTAAATCTATGAAAAAATAATTTTACATTATAAAAGAAACTAAATGTATTTGAAAAAATAGATTTGTTTTTAATAATGCTACATTTACTTCATGTGAATTTTTCCTTTGAATGTTTTATAGATATTCGTGACATGATTGGTGCAAGAATCGTAGTGATAAATCCTACAGCTACAATTATTGAAAAGATCGTCTCATCAATAATTCCTGCTTCTAACCCTACTACTGCAATTACAAGCTCCACCATTCCTCTACTATTCATAAGATACCCGATTACCTTGCTTTTTTGAGTTGAAAAACCAACAATCTTTGCTCCTAGAAATCCCCCTCCTATCTTTCCAGCAATTGCCACTGCCAGTAACATCAAAAATAACGGAACAGAATCAGACAAAGATTGAGCATGTAATTCAGTTCCTATGAACGCAAAAAATATTGGCGAAAAGAATCCAAAAGTGATCTTACCATATACATCATTAATAGTTTCAAAATGTTCTTTTCCTATGATTTTTCTGTATATTATCAGACCTGCAAAGAATGTTCCAATAATAAAATGAAGTCCTGCTATTTCTGCCAAGAGAGAAATTGTTAATGTTACAATTAATAATATGGCAAAACCTGATTCTCTTGTCTTCAACTTTGAAAAAACTGGAATGAGTTTTCTAGGTACCTGACGACTGAATTTGTTAAGAAGATAATCGACAAAAAATATACCCCCTACAAACGCAGCTATTTTGGCAGTAGACATAATGACTTCTACCCAGTTTAAAAATTCCCCCTCATTGTTACCATCAACTCCATTAACTGCCATTTGCAAAATTATTGCAAGAATTACTAATGACAAAATATCGTTAATGATGCCTGCAGTCATTACGGTAGTGCCGAGTTTACTATTCAACAATTTGAACTCCATCAATACTACCGCACTTACTGGCACTGCAGTAATTGCCAAAGTCAACGCAACAAATAATGATGATATGGTGGATTGACCTAATGCATCCATCAAAGCAAATGTGGATAGAAAAGGAATACTGAAAGCAAGTAATGACAAAACAATACCTCGTTTTCCTGCTTTTTTGATTTCTTCTGGATGTAATTCTAAACCAGCTAGAAACATCAAAAAGAAAACAGCAAGATCAATGAATACTAAAAATGAATCATCTATATGGACAATTCCAAGCAAAGTCGGTCCAATTATAACTCCAGCTAAAAGATGACCTACCATTGCAGGCAATTTTATACGTTTAAAAATTTCTCCTAATGCAACTGCAGTTACTAACAATACCAGAACATTGAACACAAACTCTTCAGTCACAATAATAAAGGACTTGAAAGCATACTAATTCCTATCTAATTGTGGTGTTTATTTTATCGTGATTTTCTGTTTTCCTTAAATAACTCTTGTTTCAACTGTCTTCTTTCTTCTTTACTCCGCAATTAAAAGACACAAAGAAAAATTCATTATATTATTAGAATATGAAAACCAGTAAAAATCAATTATGTTATTAAACATACAAAAAATTGGACTAAATTGTCAGAGCATTTTTTAATGATTAAATTGAAAAACTAATGTGGTAAGAGTAGCTGAATGTTTTAAGTGTGGCATATCTGAAAAAGATACAAAATTAGTTTACGTTGTAAACAAACCTGTATTATGTGAAAAATGTTCGAAGTTTTGATTCACCACGCATTATCAAACACGGTTGTAATTGATATTCTGTATATGCGAAAAGCTAAGAAATTAGATTTCAAGTTCACAAAACTGAATCAAAACCTCATTAAGGATTTGGAATAATCTATTTTTATTGTCACTTAAAACATTAAGCTAAAATAATAAAATTAAGCTATCTTGATTAAGTGAATTAATTAGTACTTTTAACGAAATAATTCTATAATGACAAATAAAATATTTTTTAAAATTTCATGTTCTAAGTTTAACCCCATCATACTATGTGAGATGAATTTCTAATGATTAAACAACAAATGAATATTCGTGTTAAACAAGATAAAGTATTCAGCACCTGCAAACTGAAAGGTCGTTGGAAACAAAAAGACAAAAATCAAGATTTTAGGTCAGAAGAAAATGGTTCTTCGATAACATTAACTTTGCAGGGAGGTTTAACTGAAACTCTCTCTTTTAAAAAAGGTGCAGACGTTTTCATAAAAGGAGATTTAATCCAATTCTATAATCAGGATTTATTGTAACTGTCCATGTCGGAATTGTTTTATGGTGTTCTATCTGTAATAGTCACTGTTGTTTTTTATTTTATATCTCGACAAATAATTAATAAAAAACTGCAAGATCTCCAGGGATCTGATAAGCTTCTAGGTATGGTGTCTATTGGAATCATTGTTGGAGAGTTAATTTACTTGGGTACCTCCTTTGGACTGTTTAATTTTGCATTAGAGGTAATTGCATCAATAGGTGCTGCAGCAGTGGTACTTGGAATAGCACTTCAAAATCAATTAAAAAATACAATTTCTGGAATTAGTATATTTCTAAATTCTCAAATCAATGTCGGTGACACTATTGAGTTTGATTATGTAAAGGCAAAAATTACTGGATTGCATTTGACAAAAACAATTGCAGTAACTGAAGATGGAACTAAGATGATTATCCCTAATCATAAATTCAGTGAAGAGATGGTGTTAGTTTTTCCAAAACATTAGTTTGATAGTGAAAAATATCTAATTACCAATGTCATCACAATTCCTATTGTTATACTTCCTAAAATTGTAATGATTAGATTTTTTTCCATTATGTTACTTATCTCATAAATTTTCTTTACTCTATTCCTGCTCCACCTGTGGTATTTTTATTGAATTCTTGTAATTTCCTTGAACATGCAAGAAGCTCTTCATTGGTATGCTTGCTTTTGGGTCTTTTACACATTGGACAATTTTCATCTCCAGATGATTGTCTGGAAGGTGCATTCATCATGGCAAATGATAATGTAGTTATCCTTTATAGCAGTTTTCATTAATTTAAACTAATTATAAAAAAATTTTTCAATATTATAATTATCTAGAATTTCTTCAATTCCTATCCATGTTATTGTAGATGTGATGGTAATGATAATACTATAACGAACAATTTTTAATTCTGATTTAAGACTCGTAATTATTAATCTAAATTACTAATAAAAAAATAACAACCATGTTAAAATTTCAGTTGTAATATTTGTTCATGAAAAATTTTTCCTGCCAAAACGCCATTTCTCCAATCTTTTTCTTTCATAATCTTCAAGATCTCTATTTTTTACCATGTGATAAATTAGTTAAAAAATCATATAAAATATTATAAAATAATTTATTTATTTTAAAGTACCAAGCTTACAAAATAATAAAAACTATTTTTTGTTATATTATATTATGGACCATTCGTTTCTGCTTCTTTCTTGTACGATTCACAAAAATAAGGTTGTAGCAGAAAAACTTCGCCATTTAGATGGAGTGAATGAAGCAATTCCTGTGTTTGGATCGTTTGACTGCATCGTAAAAACTGATAAAATGACTTCTGATGATGTGATGCAACTTGTAGTATCAAGTATACGTCCGCTTGATGATATTATTAGCGTGCTTCCCCTCTATTCCTCGCCACCAGTAATATCTAACCCTCATGTACGATAACAGTCATCTTTCCATTCATGTTTTTGATGATGCAATAGTTGTCAAAAATCAAAATGGAATGGAAAAACATTTTCCTAGATGTAACATGACAAAAATAGAAATGTTCATTTTAACCATGATAAAAAAAGGAAAACTAGATGAATTATTGCAATAATCTATATCGATAGCTTATTTTTCATTATCAAGCTTACAAAAAATTATCTTTCCTTGTCTCATATTACATTCATGATGAAGACAATGGTGAGAAAATGAATATTTATGATAAAGAACAGATAGACTGTTCTATCTGTGGAAAATTTATTGGTGAATTAGATGTCGGCTCTAGTCTTATCTTTCCCTTATGCGGCGTATGTACAAAAAAAGAAAAACGAATCATGAGAAGTGGCATATCTAGCATTCTTGTGCCTGTAGATCTGACTAAAAAATCGACTAGAGCCCTAGATGCCGCAATATATTTTGCTAAACACCTGGGTTCCTCTGTTACCGTAATGCAGGTCATTCCTGAAATAAATTTTGGAAGATCTCTTTTGATTAAGGATATTTTCAAAGAATTGCAAGATACTGCTGAATCCTCTATTAATTATGCTAAAACATACTGTGAAAATAAAAATGTCATTGCAAAACAAATCATTGCTAAAGGTGATGAGGCTGAAGAAATAATCAAGACTGCAAAAAAATATCATCACGATCTAATAATTATGGGCTCATCTGGCAAAGGTGTTTTAAAAGAATTAGTTTTTGGTAGTATCTCTAACTATGTATTACAAAACTCACGAATTCCTGTTATGATAGTGAAAGAGACTTCAAAACAATTAGACACAAAAATTGATAAAAAATTACCAAAATCAAACCCCTCAAAGAAATCGGGAAGACACGGAAGTGGAATTCCCTTGTCCGTTATGAAAAAAAGAGCAGGCCTTAATTAAAAAATCAACATTTTAACAAAAATTTAATTTGAAATTGTGGTTGTAATTAAAATTAAAATTACTACTACTGGTGTGGCATATTTTATAAATGAAATTGCATGATGTGGAATGCTGAATCTTGATGACGCATTGATGTTTTCAAGAATTTTTTTCTTGTCTACAAACCATGTAACTATTACAACAAAAATTAACTCAGCTAATGTAATTCCATATGTTCCGAAAATATAATCCATACTATCTAAGAATTTTGTATCAAAAATTTCCAAATTGACACTGCTATAGCTTAATGCCGATGGTAGTCCTACTATGATTATACCGATAATTATAATTTTACTTGATTTTTTATTTGATATTTGAAATACATCTTGTAAAGATGCATTAGGTACTTGAAATAATCCAACCGCAGATGTTAAACCTGCAATCAATAACAAAAAGAAAAAAATTGCGCCAATCAAAAAACCAAAATCAATATTTGAAAAAATATTTGGTAGTACATCAAAGATTAAAGGAATTCCTCCCTGAGGATTCATTCCAAAAGAAAACACTAATGCAAAGATTAACAATCCTGAAATTATGGAAACTGCCGTATTTGCACCTATTATTATTGACGATGATCTGATCAAAGAATGATTTCCACGTAAATAACTTCCATATGTCAAAAGTGATCCAGAACCTAGAGATAATGAGAAAAATGCTTGGCCAAGAGCTATTGACCAAATCTCTGGCTCATTAATCTTAGTCAGATCTGGTTCCAAAAAATATGCTATTCCTTGGTCTGCACCAGGAAGTGAAATGGCATAGAGCATTAATGGTATGATTATTCCAATTAGGCACAAAATCCCTACTTTGTTGAAAATTTCAATCCCTGATGTAATTCCACGATTAACAATTATGTATACCACTAGTGAAATTGCAATAAATGACAATATTGGATAGTATGATTGTGTAAATTCTTCAAATTCTAGAAAAGATTGACCTAAATTTGCAATAAAAAATGAAAGAATCCAACCTAATATTACAAGATAGTAACTTAGCATTGAAAATGAGACTAGTGTGATCGCTACCCCTCCCCATCTGAATTTTTTTGAAATATTTCCCAATGCTGATACAATTGATAGTTTGTATCTACGCCCAATTCCAAATTCTAAAAGCATTAAAAGAAAACCAAAACTTGCAACAATAATTAAAAATGGAATCAAAAAAGCACCTCCTCCATTTTCTCCAACTATGTATGGAAATCTCCAAATGTTTCCTATTCCCACTGCAGATCCTACACAAGCAAGTACGAAACCAAATCCAGAATTCCACTTTTCAGATTTTATTATTTCATTACCCATTTCTTTGAGTGAAATTTGGCATTGTTAGAACTAAAAATTTATTGCAAATAGGCTATTCTAAGCTAGTATTTTTATTTTCAGCTATGTGTTTTCTATTGTGTATTCATTTTTCATATACCTTGCTTAAATTAGAAAAATTAGCTTACAACAATCTAAGTAATACTGTTACTAATCATTAACATGTTAAAAAATTCTACTGATAGCTGGTCTGATCTTAAAAGCCACTATTTTCATAATTTGAAGACCTTACAAACTGCAATTACTGTAGTTCATAATTCATCTATTGAATTGACCAGACTTTATTCTGAAGTAATTAGAAAGTCAAAAACTAGCTCTCCAGAAACAATGAAACAATTTATCCACTCTTGGATTAAAAAAATTGATACTGATTATGTTGATTTGATGCCTGTTATTAAGGAAGATTATGAAAAAATACTATCTGATCCTACTGAAAAATCTCTTCAAGATTTGGGATTTAAAATACAAGAAAAATTACAAAAAGATTCCATTTCAAAGTTAGATGCTTATCATGTGACCCTTAAAGCATTTTATAAAACATGGAAGGAGATGTGGCCAAACTAATGATTCGTGTTGTTAAATTATGAAAAATCTACTAGATCCAAACCATGATTATTTAAAGACTGAAGAAAATGTTAAAAAATATCTTCAAAGGTTATCTGATGCACAAATAAAATCATATTATGAAATGATCGAATTCACTACTTTTCCTGTACTCTTGGCTCAAGAGTACTCTAAGCGATTTAAAAATACTAAAAAATAAATTTATCAAAATTATTGCAAAGATTTTAAGAGGAATCATATAATATTTTTTGTTATGGACAAATTCGAAATCGTATCTTCAAATTTTTTGGAGTTGGCAAGCGAACAAAGACTCCGAATTCTCTCAAATCTGAACATTAAACCTCATAGAGTCTCTCAGATGGCTAAAAAACTAAATGTCACATCGCAGGAAATCCATCGAAATCTTGAACGTCTCTCAAATTCTGGATTTGTCAAAAAAGGTACAGATGAGCATTTTCACATTACTATTATTGGGCAATTGATGCTCAGTCAAATGCCTTTGATGTTGTTTGTTTCCACTAATCAAAAATATTTCTTATCTCATGATATAGGACAATTACCTGTAAAATTTACTCGAAGATTAGGTGTTCTTGAAAACTGTGAACATATCAAAGGTGTGACTTTGGTACTGGATAAATGGAAGAAAATTTACAAAAACTCAAAAGAGTTCATATGTGATATTGTAAACGAATCCCCTCCTGGAATGGATGATGTATTGCTAAAAAGAATAAAAAACGATGTAAAGTATCGCCATATTTTAACAAAGGATCTCAAGGAGCATGAAGGAAGAGAAGAAGACTTGCAAAAGCTTGGATACTATGATTTAATTAAGAAAAATAAAATTGAACGCAAAGAGATTAGCGATATTGGAACCATTTTAATTCTAAATGAAAAAGAAGCTGGAATAATTTTTTCAACTTCTGATGGCGAACCAGATCTTCGACATATGTTTTATGGAAAAACTAGCATGTTTCACGAGTGGTGTATGGATTATTTTGAGCATTACTGGAAAAAGGCAAAAAAGATTTCAAGGCCTCACTCAAGAAAATCAAATACTACAAAAGAAGCTTAATTTCATAATTCTTGCTTATGCAAAATGATATACTATGTTTATGCATAATACTTTATGCAAAACATTAATGACAAGTTTGGTGTTATAGTGTCTGTTGCTGTAACTGCTATTGCAATAGGTGTTGTTGGTGGTTTTGAATTTGCTGCAAACAATTCAATTCAGCCACAAGGAACCGCTGTGATTGATAGGACAGTATCAGAACTACAAAATGCCCCTGATGTAATTGATGATGTATCATCAAACGTACTTGAAAAAACAGAAGACTTGGTAACTGACATACCTCAAATTACTGATGAGATTTTAGAAGAATCTGAAACTCCTTCTGAAGTCTTGGATAAAGCATCTGATGTGGTAGTTGATGTATTGCCTGATGTGCCAAAGGTAGTGAAACAATCTGAAGGAAAATTACTTGAAACCGTAAGCATTCCTCCTGAGACAGGCACTCCTGGATGTGAAATATCTGATACCTGCTACATTCCTTACAAATCAGTAATGAAAAAAGGCGGTGAGGTAATATGGACAAATCATGATTCCATTCCACACACTGTGACTTCTGGCAATCCCCATGATGGTCCTGATGGACTATTTGATAGCGGATTGATAATGGCTGGAGATACGTACTCAATTAAACTAGATCTGGCCTTTGAATACGACTACTTCTGTTTGGTACATCCATGGATGCAAGGTAGCATATCTGTAAAATAATACTGATTCTTTTTTTTAATTATATCCAAATAATTATGTCAAATGTTGAATTTTCAACGTATTACTATCAAAATCATAAGTAATTTCATAAGCTATTGTTTTTAAAATTAGCTTACTCTTTTACCAATATTAATCTGAATTTAGAACAAAGTAATTTCATGTTGAAACTCGAACAACTACAACAACTAGTTGAGGAAAAAGGTGAAGTCATGGTCATGTCTGACACTGGAGAAAAATTTGAACTTCACAAACACAACGTCAAATTTGATAAATCCTCAGATCTAGTGGAGATTGACGGCGATGCAAAAAAATTTTGGTTGTTGCCATCAAAAATTTCGTATTGCTGGACACACAACAAAGCAAAAGAAGAATAATTCTTTTTTATTTTTTATCTAAAATATTATAATTTGGTAAAATTATTTGAGTTTACATAAAAAATTACTGATGTGCATGTTATTTACAATATGAAATCACAACTTTTCCATGGCAACAAAAAAACGTACGTCTAAAAGAAAACCTGTAAGACGTATAAAGAAAGCTGTAAGAAAAACTACTAGAAAAGCAAAAAGAACTGCCACAAAAGCAAAAAAAGCTACTCGAAAAGTCAAACGCACAGTAAGTAAGGCAAAGAAACGAGCAACTCTGGTAGCAAATAAAAGAAAAAGAGAACTTCAACAAGCAAATAACAAGATCAAAAGCATGAAGAAGGCTCTTAGAGCGGCAGAAAAATCAGCTAGAAAAAAGAAAACAACTTATCAAAAAGCATTGAAAAGAGCATCCAAAACTCAATGATTTTGATAATATGTTCTATTTTTTATTTTTAATCTAATCATAAATTTTATCGGTGGTTTTATAACGGGTGCTATGATAATATTTTGTCAACATGGAAGAGTTAGAAGTAAAAAAAGATTTTACAAATATTTACACAAAAAAACTTCCGTATGAATATCTTAAAGAAATGAAAAAATTAGATTACCGAATTCCAGATAAAACCAAACCTCTCTACATGTCTCTTGCAAAACAACTTTACAAAAAATTTTCAAGAGTAATTAAAATTTTAGATATTGGTAGTTCTTATGGAATTAATGCAGCATTAATGAAATATGATTTAAAGATGTCTGATCTGGATGAGTTTTTTTTAAAAACATTACCTTCTAAAGAACAATCCAAACAATTCTTTGAAGAGCTTCCTACAGATAACACATTAAGTTTTAATCAGATTGACATATCTGAACCTGCTTTAACATTCTCTGAAGATGTCAAATTATGCAAAAAAGGAATATGTGTCAATTTAGAGACAGGAAATCTGCCAATAAAAGAAATACCTCGCTCAGATATGATTATTGCAACTGGTTGTATAGGATACATTGGATACAAAGCATTCTCCAACCTCTTTGAGTTAATAAAAAAACAACAATCCAACTTTTCCTCAAACCCAAATCAATGGCCAATTTTTGCATTTTCGGTTTTAAGAATTTTTGATATGAAAAAAATTAAAAAAACTTTTGATGAATATGGCTATTCTATTATAAAAAGTGACATAAAACCAATTCGTCAAAGGAGATTCTCAGATTTGGATGAACAACACAAAACATTATCTCTTTTGCATGATAATAACTTGGATACTGATGGATTTGAGGATGATGGTCATTTTTATGCTGACTTTTATATTGCAAGTCCGAAAAAACTGGAACCACAATTAATTACAATGTCTAAAAACATGAAAATGTATGCCAATTAATTTTAAATTTTAATCAAATTGACAAGTTTTCTACTCCTTTGTAACTGTGATCTTGTTTGTTGATTCTTATCGGTGGTTTTATAACAGGTGCTATGATAACAATACCCCAACATGGAAAGTTATACAATGAATAAAACAAAATGCGGGGTATTATCGTGTCTTTGATAAAAGAAAAATGTCTTAGATGTGGCAAAGACTCTTTGATGACTGATGTGGATTCCCACGAAGTATTCTGCTCAAAATGTGGTATGGTGATTAATGAAAGTGTTTTTGATAGCAGACCTGAAAGAACATTTACAAACTCTTCTACAAACAAATCCCATACAGGAAACAAGACAACACTGACCAGTCATGATCGTGGTCTTAGCACTGTGATTAACTCTTCGAACAAAGACTCTTCAGGACATATTTTATCATCTTCTATGAAATCATCTATCAAACAGCTTCGAAAACTAGATTCCCAAAGCAAAAGTAAAACCAGCAAAGACAGGAATCTCCAATACGCACTAGCTGAATTACTAAAAATGAAAGACAAACTATCTTTGTCTGAGGCAATTGTAGAAAAGGCAGCATATATCTATAGAAAAGCATTAGATAAGAAATTGATTAGAGGACGCTCCATTGCGTCCGTTATTGCAGCCTCACTTTATGCAGCATGTCGTGAATCTGAAACTCCTAGAACCATAAAAGAGGTTGCAACGTCAGTTGGAATTAAAAGAAAAGATCTTACTGTAAGCTATAGGGTGATATTTCGAGAACTGGAATTAAAGATGCCCGTAGTTGATTCTGTTTCATGTATTTCAAAAATTGCAAGTGGCGCTGACTTGTCAGAAAAAGTAAAACGAAATGCAATTAAAATTCTTGACAAAGCCAAAAAGGAAAATGCTCTGGCAGGAAAACATCCAATGGGTGTTGCTGCATCTGCTTTGTATCTTGCAAGTATTAATCAAGGGAACCGAACCACTCAAAAAGAAATTGCAGACGCTGCAGGAATTACTGAGGTAACAGTAAGAAACAGATGTAACGGTCTCAAAAAAGCACTTTTGGTTAAAATCTAACACTTGGTGTAATACGTTTAAAAAATCTGGTGAATTTGGTTGTCTATGTACTTTACATCCTTGGATGAAAGGAACTGTAAGTGTAAATAAGATGAGATATGTTTACTAAAAATCAAATTTCATCAAAGTCTTTTAACTGTGATTTCATATGATACATATGAAATTAATTTTAGCAATTATTCCGCTAGTCTTTTTTGGAATTATAGGTTTACAGGAATCATTTGCAGAGGAAGCAAAAATAGAGGCAATTTCATCCATCACTCAACAAAAATTAAAAACTATGGTTGAGAATTGGATGAAAAATCCAGATGAGGATGATACAAACCAACGTCTGGAAATTATGAAAGCATATTATGCATTTGATGAAATGGGTCAGAAATTGTCTCATGATCAAGAAGGATTAGTCTTGATGAATCAGATTAGAAAGATGGTGAGTATTCAGATCCCCATAGAAGAACTAGATGAATTACGAAAACAAGTGAGAGTCGAACTTGGATTGGAAATGCCATTTGAAAATAAAATTCTCTATGTTGATTCAATGCTAGTTGATTGTGTTGGCGTGGGGCCTCAAAAATGCATGAGAATTCGTGAAGATCCTAGTTCTAGTTGGCAGATTTTCTATGATTCCATCAAAGGATTTGATTATACTGAGGGAAAATCTTACAAGATTTCTGTTAAAGTAACTGATATCACAAATCCTCCTGCAGATGCTTCAAGTAAACAATATGAATTAATTGAAATTCTTGATAAAAAATCATACCCTAAACACATTCCATACAAAAATATCTGTGCACCTGGGTTTATTTCACTTGGTGACATCTGTGTTCTAAATGATAGATGTGGACCTGGAATATATCCTGGAAAAGTCTGTGTTATGGATGGAGTAAAACAGCCATATCTTAGACCATCCCAACAAGGCAATGCAGGCATTGCAGCAAGTGATGTGATATGTGCCGAAAACTTGAATCTTATCTTCAAATCTCATGATGGTTCTCCTGCATGTGTTAGCAATCATGCAATGGAGAATCTGGTTGAGAGAGGCTGGCAGAAGAGTTTTCCAGTTTTTGCATGTACTCTAGAATATGCTCCTGTTTGTGGAATTGATGGAATTACATACGGTAACAAATGTATGATTAATTCTCAACACATTACAATTGATCATACTGGCGAATGTATTGAATAGAGTATCTCTATCATTTCTTTGGTTGGAATTAGTATTTTGATTTTAGTGGTAGGTTTGTATTCATATGATTTTAAACCGATTCCTACTGTTTCTCAGCAAGATCTTAGATTCATGATATATACCTGGTAATTATTTTCTTACTTGGTATGGTAATTATGCCATACTAAGTAAGAAATTACTACTTGTTTTAAATAATATGTAGTGTATGCTATAGTGTGAAAGAAAATACAAACAATAATCAAAATCTAATAAACAAAACAAATCAACAACGTTTAGTCTCATCTGTTGTAAATGCAAAAACAACTACAGAAGGAGAAGGATTTGTTGTACATCGAGCGTTTCCAAATGAAACTGTTAGAGAGTTTGATCCATTTCTACTAGTAGATGAAATGGGACCATTCATTGTTTCACCAGGGGAGGCAAAAGGAGCACCTGATCACCCTCACAGAGGATTTGAAACAGTCACATACATGATTGAAGGTGCATTTGAACACAAGGATTCTCAAGGTAACTCTGGAATTTTAAAATCTGGAGATGTACAGTGGATGACTGCCGGATCTGGAGTTATTCATTCAGAAATGCCAGAAAAAGAATTTTCTAAAAAAGGTGGAACATTACATGGATTTCAATTATGGGTAAATCTTCCCAAAAAAGACAAAATGATGAATCCTAGGTATCAAGAAGTATCATCAGATAAAATCCCAACAGTGGAAGAGAATGGTGTCAAAGTCAAAATAATTGCTGGTAACTCAATGGGAAAACAAGCTGTAATTGATACTAGAACTCCAATCCTGTATTTGCATTATACCATACAACAAGGTGCAAAAATAATGCAAAAAATTCCAGAGAATTACAATGTTTTTGCATATGTCATTAATGGTAAGGGATTATTTGGCAAAGAAGAAAAACTTGCAAGCAAACAACAATCCGTATTTTTTAAAAGAAACGGAAATGAGGTGACTATAAAAGCAAGTGAAGATGCAGATTTGCCTTTGGAAGTTCTATTGATTGCAGGTGTACCACTTGGAGAGCCAGTTGCTAGGTATGGTCCATTTGTTATGAATACAGAAGATGAAATCCAACAAGCAGTAGTAGATTACAACAGTGGAAAGATGGGGAAAATTGACTTTTAAAATTGGTTTTATTCCTAAACTCTTTTCTCTACATTCACTTTTTATAATTAGGTAATGATTTGCTACTAGGTATGGAAACAGAATTTGAAAAAGAAAAAAGAACCCGTAACCATGTGGTATGTGATGTTGATGAAATATGGGGCATACTTGGAAAAGCTTGGGCTCTGTTGATTTTAAAAAAACTCTCAGAAAGGAAATCTGTACGATTCAATGAAATAAAAAAAGCAATACCTACTATTAGTAACACTGTGTTGTCTGAAAGATTACGTGATCTTGAAGTGCATGGTTTGATTACAAAAAAAGTATATGCTCAAGTACCAATACGTGTAGAATATAAAATAACAAAACAAACACGGGAACTTGGAAAAATTTTAAAACAACTTGATAGTTGGGTGGTGCAATGGAGAAAAAAGAAATGACACGACCAAAAATTCTTGCATTTGCAGGTAGTACACGCACTGATTCTTTTAACAAAAAATTAGTCAAGATTGCAGCAGCTGGAGCAAGTGAAGCAGGGGCAGATGTGACTGTAATTGATCTTCGTGATTTTCCAATGCCACTTTATGATGAGGATTTAGAAAAAAAAGAAGGATTACCATCTAGTGCCATTAAACTAAAAGAATTGATGTCCTCTCATCATGGATTTCTAATATCCTCTCCTGAATACAACAGCTCAATTTCAGGTGTTCTTAAAAATACAATTGATTGGGCATCAAGACAAGGCAATGACGAATCACCAATGTCTTGTTTTAAAGATAAAGTTGCAGGAATAATGAGTGCATCACCTGGTGGATTAGGTGGATTACGAGGATTAGTTCATGTTCGTGCAATTCTTGAAAATATCGGAGTAATGGTAATCCCAAATCAAGTAGCAATATCAAAAGCTAATGAGGCTATTAATTTGGATGGCTCTATGAAAAATGAAAAACAAGAGCAACAAGTAAAAAAAATTGGGGCTGATCTTGCTCAAATATTGTTGAAACTAAATAATTGACTGCCGGACTAGAAACCCCATTGCGGTGTTGTAGTTTTAGTTTGATACTCTCCAAAAACTGCCTAGTTCTGCATAGTTATGAGCGTGTGATGTTGGGCTTGTAACTGAATTATGTGTGCCGGGGGCGAGTTTCGAACTCGCGACCTCCAGATTATGAGTATTGCCTTAGTTGGAGAACCGTTAGAGTCTACCAATTGAACTGGCACTCTAACCAGGCTGAGCTACCCCGGCATAGTATATGCCTGAAAATTTGGGAAATTAAATGATTCTAAAATAATTTTTTGGTTTTTAATGGAATTTTTACTTTATTTCCTGCCATTTGACATTTTCATTTTTTACCCACAGGAATTTCTTTTGCAATGCAGATGTGTACAATTTTTCCCATTCTGCACCCACTTCATCAGTCCATGCTTTGAAAACTCGTGGATCTATGTAATTTCTCAGAGATGTTCCAATGTTGTAATCCTTTGTCTTTTCTGATAAATCAATCTGTAATTGTAATTTCTCTAATCTCTCTTTGTGTTTCTTTTTTTGTTTTTTTATTTGCTCATTTAATGTCTTGATTCTCTTTTCTTTGGTCTTCTTTTGAACATCTGTCTTTGGAGTTGTTGCCTCTACCTTCTTTAGAGTCTCTTGTGTCTTTTTCCAAGGTTGGTCTTTTTCTACCTTCTTTAGGGTCTCTCTCTTCTTTTCTAGTGATTGCTCAAATGTTTTAGGAATAGTTCTTTTGTGGTTACACATGATTGCAGCTTCGAGATTTGCCAGTTTGGCATGATATAATTTCTCATTTGCAGTCTTTGATTTGATATCGTCATGTTTTACTAGGTAGTCTTTAACCACATTTGTAGCAAGATATGTTCTGAACACTTTTGCAGTTAACCCTTTGACAATACTAGAGTAATATGCATTAACATGTCTAGATGTTATGTCATCAAAAATCTCATCTTTTGGTTTTTTCTTTTCAATTAGTTTTTTTAGGTTTTCCTGAAATTGTTTATCGTGTCCTTGAGCAACTACTTTTTCTTGCCATCTTACGCTGTCTTTACCTAGAAAGTCAAATTCAATTGCATTTGAAGTAATTTTGACATGTTCTTTTCGTAGTGTAGTGGCACCAACTGTGTCTGCTTCATCAGGATCCTTTTCGTCTCCCACCCTCATCGCAGTTCTATAAATTAAGTAACATGCAGTGGCAATCCTGCTAATTTTAGGATCACTACTTTTCATATCTTTTACAATTCTATCTTTGATTTTTTCAATCTCTTTTGAAAGCTTTACTGCTTTTTCGTATTTTTCCTTGTCTCTGTCTTGTTTTAGTCCTGCAGTATCAGCTAGCCAAACATATTTTCTCTTTTGAGTAAGATAGTCCATCCAACTGGCAAGCCACATAGAATCCTTATCATGAATAATCTTCCCCCATTTACCCTCTGGAACTTTTGCCTCTTTTCCAAGGTTTAATGTAACGTCTTTTGCAGTAACACGTGGTTTCCATTTACCTCTGAGTGGGTGCTCGCCTCTTCCAATGAAAATTCCTGGAGGCTCTGCCATGTAATTTCCAACTTCTACTTCTTTTCCATCCATTATTGCTACTCCGTACTTTGCCTTTAGCTTCTCACGAAGTTCTTTTCTTTTTGCAGCAAGAGCTTTCTTCTCCTCCTTAGTCATCATCTCTCGTAGATCTTTTTCCTTGTCAACTACCTTGAAGGCATTTGAAAAATCAATATCTTCATATGAAATTTTTCTAAATTTTTGATCTAGGGTTTTTGCAAAATCTGCTGTAAAGTTTTTTTGAAATACTTTGTCTTGAGCATAAGGGGTGTCTTTCTTTTTTGCCCACTGGTATACCATCTCTTCTTGATCTGAATTAAGATTGACTGGTTCCCCTTTGATCTTTATCTTAATACCTTGAGCCTCATATTCAGGTGGAAATAAGATTCCATTGTGTTGTAGAGTTTTCCATTTCATTTTTTTCACTTTAAAATTGCGGACTTTGACAAAAACTCTATCCTATGTGTATATCAATTTAACGTACAAGTACGATGTCAGCTAGGAAAAAGCTCTTTACTCATGTATTTTTCAAATTCCAGGTCTGTTTTCATCTTTTTTGCTTCCAAAAACATAGCAGCATCAGTTCCTACTGTGTATCTTGGCAATATCTCCTTGTCATTAATTGCATTGATGATTACTTTTGCTACCTCTGATGGCGATGTTCCCATCTCAACCATCATTTTTAGCCCTGCCAAAATGTTCTCTGTTAATGATTTGTATTTAGGATCAGTTTTTGATTCTGGAACTTTCATTGAATTAAAAAAGTTGGTCTTTATTACTCCTGGCTCAATTAGAGTTGTTTTAATTCCAAACTGACCTAACTCGTATCTTAAACATTCACTTAATCCCTCTAAAGCAAATTTTGTACTGATATAAGCTGGGGATCCTGGCAATCCAAGTCTTCCAACAACAGAACTAATGTTTACTATAATTCCTGAATTCTGTTTTCTCATTATGGGGGCAACTTCTTGAATAATTCGGACAATGCTGAAAAAATTTGTCTCAAACTGTTTTCTAAAATCATCAACACTGACATCTTCTGTACATCCAAATTGTCCATACCCTGCATTGTTAACTAGTACATCTAGTCTTCCACATTGGGTTTGAATTTTTTTTATTGCTGAAACAATTGATTCTTCTTTATCAACATCTAATTCTAAAATTTCTATAGATAGATTTTCTTTTTTTGCAGCATGCTCTAGTTCTACTGCCTTTTTTGTATCCCTCATACTTGCAAAAGTTACGTATCCTTCTCTAGCTAGTGCAAGTGAAGTCTCTAATCCAATTCCTGAAGAACTACCTGTAATTAGAGCTACTTTTTCCATATTGTTGCTATGTTTGTGGCATATTTATCCCATTTTGATTTTTCTATACTAAGGGTCTGTCTCCTTCAGTGGGATCTATTAGTTCTGTCTCTTCACCGCCGTTGATTCTCTCAAGAATTTCTAAGGAAGAATACTTGTGCAAATACTCGTTATTATTTCCACATCTATACGAAAAAGTGCATCTCGGACATCCTGATTCATTTTGACATGGACATTCTTTTACAATATGCATACTTCGCTCAAGTGCTTTCTCAAATCTGTCATAGAGTGCTTTACTTGCCCCACTTCCTCCAATGGCCCCATCATAGATGAAAATCAAGCCTGAAGTGCCTAGTGAGATTCCACCTAAATCTTGTGAAACTCCTCCTGTAATCATGTTGCTCCCCTCAATTACAACATGCTCTGTTGCATGATATCCGCTAGCTTCTGCATATTCTTCGTCTTCAGATTCTTCAATAATTTTAAGTGGTCTTGGCGCATGAAATACAATTCCTTTTGTTACAAAATCATATTCTAGGGGATTATCAAGTAATACTTTTTCTCCTTGAGTGACTTCTTGTCCAAGCTCAATGTTGACATATCCATACACCTTCTTTTGAATATGTAACTTACAAAATGCTACTTCGACACCCTTTGCTTTTCTTTTATCATAAACTGTTTCAATTGTTGGCCATTCCTCAGTAAGTGACTTTGTATAGTATGGATAGTCTCTTGGGATTTTCTCTAGTCTTGCATGATTTTTTTTAGGATAATCAAACTCTTTTACTTTGTAACGAATTCCTGCTAAAAAATAAATTGCATCTTTGTGCAATTCTTCTAAGGCAATTGGTAATACTCTATCTCCCACTTTTCTATCCTTTAAGAAAATATCAATAGAGTTTCCAATTCCTCTAATGCTGTAATTATTTAGTAGTGAATTAATTTTATCAAAATTAGGAATGATTCTGTTGTTTTTTTCTACAAGGTTTTCTTTGATAATATGATGCTCAATTACTTCTTGATGCTCTTTTAACTCATGCTTTGAGATGGGTCTATCACATGCCATCGCCAGTACTTGAAATTCTTCTACAAAGGGATTTTTTGGATCAATGTATGTTTTTTCAATATCTTCAAAATAGTCATCTGGATGATTTTTGTAGTATTGAGAAATAGGATCGTTTCCTAATGCTAAAAATGCATATCCTCTTTGGCCTTTTCTTGCTGCCCTCCCAATTCTCTGAATCAGTCTATTTACGGGAATGGTAGATGAGATAACACAATCAACATTTCCCACATCTATGCCTAATTCAAGCGTAGGAGTGCATGAAATTGCCTGCAGCTTGTCTTCTTTGAACTGTTTTTCAACTGATGTTCGATAATTTGCCATCAGTCCTGCCCTGTGAACTTTGATGTTTACTTTTTGTTTTTTTGCCTGAATTGCCAAAAGCTCAGAATTCAGATGTGAATTATTAAAGACCATTGTCTTGTGATTTTTTTCAGTTAATTTTTTTGTCAAATCAACCATTAGTGCTCTTTGAGTCCTTAAAGATGGAAATAGCATTACAAAGTCAGTCTGGCCTTTTTTACCTGAGCCGTAAATGATTTGCATCTTCTCTCCAAATAGTTTTTGGCAAAACTCTTTGGCATCATCAAGTGTTGCAGAAGCTGCTACAAACTGCAATTTATTATTGCAGATTCTTTTGAGTCTTTTGATAATATAGTGAACATTTGATCCAAAAATTCCTGAATATACATGGGCCTCATCAACAACTAAAATTCTAGTTGATGCAAGCAATGATGAGAATTTTGTTTGGTGCCACATGTGATAATGAATTACATCAAAATTTGTAACTAGAATTTGAGGTGGATTATCAATAATGTCTCTTCTATCTATTTGATTTGTGTCTCCATCAAAAATCTTAACATTGACATTGATTTTTTCTGCAAAGTTCTGAATTTTTGGGTACTGATCCCTTGATAATGCTTTAGTTGGATATACAAAAATTGCAAATACACTTCCATTTACAGAATCTTTTTTTATTCTTTGAATTACTGGAATCAAAAAAGCTTCAGTTTTTCCTGATGCTGTTGGTGCCTCTATTACTATGTTTTTTCCAAATAGTATCTCTTGAATTGATTCTTCTTGAAACTGATAGAGTTGCTCGATTTTTATCTCCTTTAGATAATCTGAAATTGAATCATCAAAACCAAAATCTTCTATTTTTGAGCCCATTTTAGGCTCAGGATTCTTCAAAACTTTGTATTCTGATACATAGTATTTTTTTGTAAATAGAATTTCTTCGGTAATCTTGTCTGGGTTATTTTTCCCTATCATATTTTTGATTTCATTTTCAGCCCTGACAATTCCTTGATCTTGAAGACCTTCTGATATTCCAGTCTCTGAAACCAGTCCTTGATCATATCTTGAAAGAAATTCCAAGAAAACTTCATCAATATTTTTCGAATATTCTAAAATATCTTCAATTCCACACTTTACACATGAGACATGCATTTTTTTATTGAATGTTCTTTGAATCTCAATCTTAGAATTACATTTTGGACATGAAAATTTCATCTAATCGATTAGTTATTCTAGGTGATTTATTGTTTAATCACTCCAATTTACCCATGACATTATTAAGATAGGAAATAGTCTTCAATTTAAAAATGAAAAAAATACAAATCAACAATATTTACAATGTTAATTGCATTGATGGAATGAATTCCATTAAGAAAAATTCTATAGATCTTGTAATTACCGATCCTCCATTTGCCATAAACTTTAAGGCTAAAAAAGCAAATTACAATCGAACCTCTTCACGAGTTCTTACGGGATATAATGAGATAAAACCAGAGGATTACTATGATTTTACATTTGCCTGGATGAGCGAGGTTTTTAGAATTTTAAAAGATACTGGGAGCATGTATGTTTTTTCTGGTTGGAATAATCTTAAAGATATTTTACAAGCTCTAAGTGATACTGGGTTTACCACAGTAAATCATATCATTTGGAAGTATCAATTTGGGGTTGTAACTAAACGTAAATTTGTTACATCCCATTATCATTGTCTTTATGTTTGCAAAGATGATAAGAAAAGAAAATTTTTCCCCTATTCTAGATTCAAAAAAGATGCTAAAACAAAGGATGGTAGAAGCTTACATTATCGAGACAAGGAAGATGTGTGGGATATTAAAAGAGAATATTGGACAGGTGATGAAAAGACTCCTACAAAACTTCCTTCAGAAATTATTGAAAAAATTCTAACTTATTCTAGTGAAAAAAAAGACCTAGTGTTGGATCCGTTTCTTGGTTCAGGTCAGGTTGCTGTAGTCAGTAAATCCCTCAAAAGAAATTTTCTTGGATTTGAAATTGTTCCGGATTATTACAAATTTGCAAAAAAACGACTAGATGAAGATTTGTACCGAATTAAAAAATCAAAATAACTAACCCTGATCGGGCTTGTCTGTCTTTTTCTGACCTAATTTTGATGAGATTATTTCTCGTAACTCATCATCGGTTTTATCTTGAACTTTAACACCAATTGATTTTGCCATGATCTCTAATTTCTCTCGTTCAGTTCCGACAGGACCTGAAATTTTTGGAGCTTCTTCTGTTGCTTCCTTCATTTGATCTTTGAAATCATCTTTTGCTTTGTTGTATTCATTTACTGCTTGCCCAAGTTTCCTTGCAGCACCTGGAAGTTTTCCTGTTCCTAAAATCAAAACTAGTGCAACAAAAATTATGATTATCCATTCACTACCACCAACATTTAATGAATAATCAATCATAATGAGATATTTTTTAATTTAAAATTAAACCTAATGTTCAGTTTATGCCTAAGAATGACTTCTATCTTTGAAAATCAACCATGAGAATACACGAATTCATTTAAAGAAGTTCATTACTGATATAATTTATGAAAAAAATTGAAGCAATAGTTAGACCTGCTTTAAGAGATAAGGTGGTTTCAGAAATCAAAAAACACGGTGTAGGTGGTGTCACTATTCATCATGTTCAAGGACAAGGTAAAGAAGATCCTCCTTTAGTTGGACAATACTTTAGCAGAGATATGGTAATTTGTGTGGTAGAAGATCCAAAATTAGATGAAATCTTAGAATCCATTGCAAATGTTGCATGTACTGGAGAGAAAGGCGATGGCAAAGTCTTTGTAACAGCCGTCAGTGATGCACTAGACATATGTACTAAAAAACGCGGAACCACATCAATTTAGAACTCTTTGTGGTTCTAGTTTTCTTCTAGAAATTATAGCAAGTATTGTTACTCCAATTCCTATAATCCCAAATACCAAATATGGAGTATGATTTCCAAATGATTGAGTTATCGGTCCTCCAATGGTTGGACCGATTGCCCATCCTAATCCAAATATCGTTTCATATGCCCCAATAATTTTACCTGAAATTCCTTTTGATGTTCTACTCAAAATTATCTCTAATGTCAATGGAAAGAATATGCTAAATCCAAATCCCATTAGCACCAAGGCTATTCCAAATGTAATGATTGAATCGGCAAAAACAGAGATTACTAATCCAATTGAAACTGAAATTGTTGCAGCAATCAATGTTTGACTTGTTTTTCTAGCAAATTTTCCTGCAAGTGCAAGTGATACAACTCGTGAAATTCCAAAAACAAAAAACAACAACAAAATATCCGTATCACTCATTCCATTATCATTTAAGAATGCAGGATAGATAGTCAGAATTATCCCAAATGATGATGTACAAAAAATCAACAATACGATGACTTCAGGAAATCTCTTCATCTCCTTTATTGATGAAAATGATATTCTCTCATGATGAATTCTGACTCTTTTTCTTGAGACTAGGAGTGCAGTAATTATTGCAGTTGCTAGAATAAATGCCGTAATCTGAAATAGAATTCTGTATGTGATGTCCAGTCCTTCAAGAAATACTGTGCCTAAAAGTGGGCCTACCATAAATCCCATTACAAAAAACATTGTAAACCAAGAGATGTTTTTGACTCTGTTTTTCTCTGTACTTTGATTCGAAATTATGGATTCACATGGAGGCCAAAAGAATGCATGTGCCACTCCTGTCATTATTCTAAATCCCATTATTTCAGGAGCTGACTGTGCAATTGATAGAAGATAAATTGATGCCGAGTTGATTGCAGCACCTAGTGCAAGTAGGTAACCATTGTTGATCCTATCAAGAAGAATTCCTACAAAAAGTGGAATGAACATGTATGGAATAAAATTGGCTAATCCAATAAATCCAAGTTCAGAATAAGTTGCACCTACAATATTTTTTGCAAATACTGGAAGTATAGGTCCATGTAATCCATAAGAGATACCGATGATTAAGCCTGTGATGTTTACTAGTATCAGAACTCTGTTCATTTGTATGCTGCAACCATTATAGCGCCGCCCATAAGATCTTTCTCAAATTCTACTTTGGAGAATTTTTCTAACAATAAATCTTCGAGTTTTTTATTTTGGGGCCATCTTTTGAAAGTTCCATACAGTGTTCCAAACTTTAATCCCAACCTTCCACCTGCTGCAAATGCAAGTATGGGTAGGATACATCTTAGATAAAATGAAACTCCTGCTCTGATAAATGCACTATCTGGTTTTCCTAAATCTACAATAACAAACCTGCCTTCTTTTTTCAATACTCTGTGGATCTCAGATATTGCAATTCTTAGATTGATTGCATCTCTTAGTGAATAACCACATAGCACTACATCAAACTCTTCATCTCTAAATGGAATGTGCTCAAAAACCCCATTTGCCATATCTGGAGGTTTTTCAAAATGAGAACTAGTATTTTTGAGCATTGGCACAAGAGGATCGTAAAGTGTGATTGAAATTTTCCCATCTGTTAGTTTTAGAGCTGTCTTTGACATGTTTCCAAATCCAGAACCTGCATCTAGTATCTTGTTTCCCGGAAATACTCTTTGAGATATTCCTCTGTTTCTGTGTTCTACGTCTTTTCCTAGTGATATGATTGAGTTTACTTTATCATAAACTGGAATTATTTCTCGAAGTACTTCCATTACTTCTCCCCAGTAACTTCCTAATCCCATAATACTTCGTATCTATATCCTAGTTTGAATAGTTTTCAAATCTAATTCTATTGAGCTGAAAATTTTGATGAGTTTTTAGAATAATTTTGTAATTCTGAATCTGAAATTTTTTCAAATGTCTTTTCTTTAGCTGTAATCTTTGCCATTTTTACATGATTGAGTCCGTCTTTGTTTTCGGCTTTAAGATTAATTGCTGCAATGGCCAATGCTGCTGCATCCTCTAAACTCATTTCACTATTGTAATGTTTTTCCAAAAATGCATTTACCTCATCAGATCCTGAACCAATTGCAATTGCTGCATACTGAACATATGTTCCACTTGGATCAGTTACATAGATCGATTCTCCTTTTTGATCAATTCCTGCAATAATCAATGCGACACCATTTGGACGAACTCCTGAATATTGAGTAAATTGATGAGATTGATCTGCTAAATGTTTAGCAACAGTTGCAACTTCAACTGATTCATCATAGGTCATTTTATTTCCCTGTGAAAAGAATCTGGCACTATCGACTTGAACTCGTGCATCTGGAATATATCCTGCTGCAGCAACTCCGATATGAAAATCAACTTGGAAAATCTTTTGTGTTACATTTGCAGTTTGTAGTGCTCGTGGTTTCTCTTCTACTGCTAAAATCACTCCATCCTTACTGAGGATTCCTAATGCTAAAGTTCCTCTTTTTACAGTCTCTATGGCATATTCAACTTGGTATATTCTGCCGTCTGGAGAATACATTGTAGGTGTCATATCGTAACCACGTGATGCCATCATGTTATCACGAGTTTATTCTCAGTCAATTTAAGGGTAATTGTCTTGATGTCCAAGATGCTTAATTTGGAAAAGATCTGGACATATGGTTTTAAGCATAATTGACCTATTTTGAATTAACATGGGCAATCAACTGGTTCAATTCAAAGAGATTCTTAGATCTCAACCTAACCAACAAAGAAAAGTCGATAAACAAACTCGCAATCTTCTTCTTTACTTGTTTACAAGTACTCGGGGCGGATTTACTAGATTACGTATTGTGATACATCTGTTAGAGCATCCATACAATACCCATCAATTGGCACAAGAACTAGATCTTGATTACAAGGCAGTTCAACATCACATGAATGTTCTTGAGAAAAACAACTTGGTTTCTAAAATTGGCGAAAAATATGGAGCAATCTTTCATCTGTCTAATTTTCTTGAAATTAACATCCATACCTTAGAGGAAGCCATTGACAAATTAGATAGAAAACTAAATCACAAAAAGATCTATCTGTAAACCTAAATCTTAATTTGCGATCAGAGATTTTAAACCAAACTTATATAATCTGATATTCCGTAACACGATTACCTTGGTTAAACATGACCCATTTGCAAATGCTACTCAACAAGTTAATGATGCATGTGATGTTTTAGGAATCAAAGACAAAGGTATTAGAGAATATTTGGCAATGCCAAACAAAGTTTTGAGAGTAAAGATTCCAGTAAAGATGGACAATGGTAAAATTAGAATTTTCACAGGTTTTCGAAGTCAACATAACAATGACAGAGGTCCTTACAAAGGTGGTATTCGTTACTTTAATCCTGAGGGCGGTGTTGAGTACATGGAACGTGAAGTCATGGCTTTATCTTCTTGGATGACTTGGAAATGTGCAATAGTTGATGTTCCTCTTGGTGGTGGAAAGGGTGGAATTTTTGTAAATCCAAAAACTGAAAAGATTAGTGAAGGTGAACTTGAAAGACTGACAAGAGGATTTGCGTATAAAATTTCTGAAATAATTGGACCTAACAAAGACATTCCAGCTCCTGATGTTTACACAACAGGAAAAGAAATGACCCAAATCATGGATACTTTTAGCAAACTAAATGATAATCAATATTCTCCTGGAGTAATTACTGGAAAACCAATTTCAATGGGTGGTTCTCTTGCAAGAAATGTTGCAACTGGATTAGGTGCAGCATATACAATTAGAGAGGCAGCTAAAGCATTGAAATTAAGTTTGAAAGGTGCTAAAGTAGTATTACAAGGATTTGGAAATGCATCTACTTTTGCTGGTGAATATCTTGAAAAGATGGGTTCTAAAGTAATTGCAGTTAGTGATTCTAAAGGTTCTATCTCTATTCCAAATGGAGCAAAAGTTAGCAAAATTCTCGAACATAAGCAAAAAACAGGTACAGTAGTTGGATTTCCTGGAAGCAAAAAAATCTCAACTGAAGAACTGCTTACTACTAAATGTGATATTCTAGTACCTGGTGCATTAGAGAATCAAATTAACGCAAAAATCGCAAAGAATCTAAAATGTAAAATTATTGCAGAAGCTGCCAATGGTCCTACATTACCTGAAGCAGATCCTATTATCTTCCAAAAGAAAATTTTGGTAATTCCTGATATTTTGGCTAACTCTGGTGGTGTATGTATATCCTATTTGGAGTGGGTTCAAAACAACATGGGCTACTATTGGACATTTGATGAAGTTGCAAATAAGATGGAAGAAAATATCACTAAAGGATTCAAGGATGCTTTTGCTGTGGCAAAAAAACACAAAATCGATATGAGAAAAGCTACAATGGTTCTAGCAGTTGAGCGTGTGTTAGAGGCCTTTAACCAAAAAGGTATTTGGCCATAATCTTAGACAAGATACGATTCGTAGCAAACTAGTTGTTCAATAAACATTATCTTTCCCTTTGTAATTAACCGAAGTTTTCGTTTGAAAGAAAGATCAACTTTGGTTCTTCTTTGTAGTAGATTTAATGTTCTTCCAGTAAGATGCCTGCCTTTTTTATCCCTGTCAAAAAGTATGATTATCTTTTTGTATTTTGCCACCGAGTCAGTAAAATTTATCATTCCATTGAATCTATGAAATTCTAAAACTTGTCCTGTGTAGCCAAGTTTTTTTAGAGCGTTCGAATCTCTCTTTCCTTCTACTATCACTACACTATCTTGTATCGAATTTAATTCAGATATGAAACCTCTTAACTCTGATATTTCGTGCTCTGTTACTATCATGTTTTCTAAACTCATTTTAACATATTAAGCACTTTTGTTATAACAAAATAATGTCTGATGTTCTGCTTGTACAAAATACAAAAATTGAAGGTTCAGGATATTTAGGAGAACTAATTCAAGATGATGGATTCAAAATAACCTCAGTCAATGCAAAACATGAAAATCTCCCTAATGATGATTTCTCTTTAGCAGTAATTCTGGGTGCTCCTGAGAGTGCAAATGATGATTTGCCATATTTACAAGCTGAACAAAAATTAATTAAAAATTATGTTGAAAAAAATATTCCTGTTTTGGGAATATGTTTAGGCTCTCAGTTAATTGCCAAAACATTTGGTGCTAAAGTTTACAGTGGTCCAAGAAAGGAAATTGGATTTTACAATGATTTGATAATTCATAATAACAATTCATTATTTTCAGGATTTGATAACCCGTTTACTGTATTTCATTGGCATGGTGATACATTTGATTTACCGGAAAATGCTATACGTTTAGCCTCATCTCAATACTATTCTAATCAGGCATTTCAATACAAGAGTGCAGTTGGATTACAATTTCATTTAGAGGTAAATGAGGAAATGGTAAATCTTTGGCTAGATAATACTGAGGAAAAATTGCAAAAAATTCTATACATTGATCCTCAAAAAATAAGATTTGATATTGATGAAAATATTTCAATTGTGAAAACAAATATGAAGAATTTTTACAATAATTTCAAATCATCATTTCATCTTTGACCAAAGTTTAATATACTGAGTTTTAATTTCATCGATCGAACGATGACTGTGGTTAAGAAAATTTTTGAAGAAATCATTCAAACCGATCACAAAGTTATCACTGAAGAATCATCAAAATCCATTCTCAAAACATATGGAGTTAAGGTTCCCCCTTATGCCCTTGCAACATCTGCTGATCAAGCAGTCAAAGAAGCTAAAAAGATTGGTTTTCCACTTGTAATGAAAGTAGTATCACCACAAATTTTGCACAAGACTGATGTTGGTGGTGTTAAAGTTGGCTTGGATAATGTATCTGATGTCAAAAAAACATTCAATGACATGTATGGACGACTTTCTAAAAAGAAAGGCGTAGAAGTTAAAGGAATTCTTCTTGAAAAGATGGTTCCAAAAGGTGTTGAACTAATTGTAGGTATTCAAAACGATTCTCAATTTGGTCCAATCATTATGGTTGGTCTTGGTGGAATAATGACTGAAGTAATGAAAGATGTTGCATTTAGAATGCTTCCAATTACAACTTCTGATGCAAAATCAATGATTAATGAACTAAAGGGCTCAAAACTTCTCAAAGGATTCAGAGGAAGTGAACCAATTGATATTAACATGGTTGCAAAAATGCTAGTTCAAATTGGAAAATTAGGCGTAGATAATGCTGATTATGTTAACAGCATCGACTTTAATCCGGTAATTGTTTATCCAAAATCTCATTATGTAGTTGATGCAAAAATTATTCTCAACAATGAATTAAAGAAAAATTCCATCTCTAAAGCAAAACCAAACAGAGAAAATATGGAGACATTCTTTACTCCAAAATCTGTTGCACTAGTTGGTGCATCTGCTACGCCTGGAAAGATTGGAAACTCTATCTTAGACAGTCTTGTAAATTATGATTTCAAAGGAAAGGTTTATCCAATAAATCCAAAGGCCGATAAAATCTTTGGACAAAAATGCTATCCATCGGTTTCAGCAATTCCAGGTAGCGTTGATCTTGTTGTAATTTCAGTTGATTTGTCTGTAACTCCTCCAGTCTTAGAGGATTGTGCAAAGAAAGGAGTTCATAGTGTGGTTATTGTTTCAGGTGGAGGAAAAGAGCTTGGCGGTGAACGTGCAGATTATGAAGCTGAAGTGGCAAGATTATCTAAAAAACACAATATTCGAATTATTGGTCCTAACTGTATTGGAATGTTTAATGCAGCAAATCGTCTTGATTGTGCATTCCAAGGACAAGAAAGAATGGTACGTTCCAAATTAGGTCCAGTTGCATTTTTCTCACAAAGTGGAACTATGGGAATTAGCATGTTAGAAAGTGCTGATGTATTTGGATTATCCAAGATGATTAGTTTTGGTAATCGTTCTGATGTTGATGAAGCAGATATGATTTGGTATGCTGCAAATGATCCTCAAACAAAAGTAATTGGATTATACGTTGAAGGCTTTGGTGATGGTAGAAAGTTCATCAATACTGCTAAACGTGTCATGAAAGAAAAGAAGAAACCTATTGTTATTTGGAAGAGTGGAAGAACTGCTGCAGGTGCAAAACAAGCAGCATCACACACAGGCTCGCTTGGAGGCTCAAATGCAATCATTATGGGTGCCTTCAAACAAGCTGGAATTATTTCAGTTGACAGTTATCAGCAACTAGCAGGAGTTCTAAAGGCCCTAGCATGGCAACCTGCTGCAAAGGGCAACCGTGTTGCTATGACTAGTAATGGTGCCGGTCCAATGATTGGTGGAATTGATCAATTAGAAAGATTTGGTCTAACTATAGGAAAGTTATCTCCAAAACTTCTCAAAAAAATGAAAGCACGTTTCCCACCAGCTGTACCAATTCATAATGGTAATCCCGCCGATGTTGGTGGTGGTGCAACAGCAGATGATTATAGATTTGTCATTGAACAATTCATGGAAGAAAAAAATATTGATATTGCAATGCCATGGTTTGTTTTTCAAGATGATCCTCTAGAAGAAAAAATTGTTGATTATCTTGCAGAATTCCAAAAGAAAGGAAAGAAACCACTTTTAGTTGGATGCAATGGTGGTCCATATACTGAAAAAATGGCAAAATTAGTTGAGAAGCATCAGGTACCTGTTTATCAAGATCTTAGAACTTGGGTTGAAGCTGCTGGGGCATTAGCTCAATGGGGCAAATTCCTCAAAAAATAGATAACATTTAAGTCTCGCATAACTTGGCAAATTATCATGTCACTAGTTACCACATCTACTTCTGATGGCATTTGTACTGTCAAAATAAACAGACCTGACAAACTCAATGCTATGAATACTGATGTTGCAAAAGAACTAATCAAAACTTTTGAAGAACTAAACCATAATGATAATGTCAAAGTTATCATTTTGACTGGTGAAGGTGAAAAGGCATTTTCTGCTGGTGCAGATATTGAATACATGTCAAAAATCTCTGCAGATGAATCAGTTGAATATGCAAAAACTGGTCAACTTGTAACTGCAACTGTTGAATTGGTAAAACAACCAACAATTGCAGCAGTTAATGGTTTTGCTTTAGGTGGAGGATGTGAACTTGCAATGTCTTGTGATATTAGAATAGCAGCAGATACTGCCAGACTCGGTCAACCAGAAGTAACAATTGGTGTCCCTCCAGGTTGGGGTGGCACACAAAGATTGATGAGAATTGTGGGAATAGCAAAGGCAAAAGAACTTGTTTACACAGGTAAAATGATCAAAGCAGATGAGGCAAAAGAGATTGGACTAGTCAATCATGTAGTTCCACTTGCATCCTTACAAGAAGAAGCTTTGAAAATGGCACAACAAATTGCTGGAAACTCTACAATGGGTGTTCAAATGTCTAAAGTAGCAATTAACAAGGGAAGAAATGCAGATCTTGACACTGGTCTTGGACTAGAAATTCTTGCATGGAGAAATTGCTTTACTCATCCAGATAGAGAAGAAAGAATGACAGCATTTGTAAACAAATCAAAGAAATAGCTATCCTCAATTTCTTTATTATTTTATTAAATTAAAAATAGGTTTGAATTTATTTTATTCAACGGTTACTGTTCCTACTCTCCATGGGTGGAATGAACAATAGTAGTGATAAACTCCCGGGTCCTCAAAAGTAAATTCGAATACATCTCCAGTATTTAATGGAGGGCTGTTAAACCAATCAACAACTTTTCCCTTTTCATCTAAGCTTTGGATGTTATGTAAAACTGAATCCTCATTTACCCATGAAACTGTAGTACCTGATGGAATTTGAAGATTTAATGGCGAATAAAATCCTGCCTTTGAAATTTCAGAGTTTCCATTGGGTATCAAAACTGATGCATGTTTTATTGTTGGTTGTGGCTCTCCTATTTCTACAATTAGGATGTCATTTTCGATCAAAAATTTAATTGCATCAAGGAACTCTGTTTCTGAAATTAGTCCTTGACCATACCATAATGCATTATTTTTAACCCATTCTGGAATACCTTCGGCGTATGCCCCACTTACTGAAGCTGAAATGAATATTATTGAAAGTAATACTGTGATTGATTTCTTCATGTGGCTTGAAATTATCCAAAGAATTTATCCTCTATGTATACACTGCATTACATTGCATACTGCTTTTCTAAATACCATTACAACATGCTTTACTCATGCAAGAATTAATCCAAACCCAAAAAATAATGGATGAAGAAAAAAAGCAAGTGATTTTAGAAGTGCTTGCTGATAAGTATTGCAAAGAAATACTATCCATTACGCTTGAAAAACCCAAATCTGCAATGGAAATTTCAAGTGAAAAAAAGATACCTATTAGCACTGTATACAGAAGACTACAAACTCTGTATGATGCAAAATTAGTCAGAATTTCTGGCTCTATTAGTGAAGATGGCAAAAAATACTTTCTGTACAAAAGTAAAGTAAAGTCAATTTCTATCAGATGTGATTTAGATCAATCTTTGATTGAAATTGTACCTAACTTTTCATGAAAAATCCATCATCATTTTATAATTGAAGATTATAAAATGATTGAATTGGTTTCAACAAAACGACAGTTACACAGCCCAAAAAAAGAAACTACAAGAAGTATTAGCTATAGACTTCCTGAAAAACTAGTTGATGACTTGGAAACCGAAGCCACAATGAAAGGTATATCTCAAAATGTACTAGTAAAACAAATTCTTGAAAAGTATACCCAATGGGATAGATTTTCAAACAAAATAGGGATGATTCCAGTTCCAAAAGGAATACTTGAATCACTTGGTAGTGAATTAGATGGCAAAGACATTGATGAAATAATTAATTTGATCTTTCCAATGATAAAAGATACTGTATTGTTCATCAAGGGTGGATATGATTTGAAACGATGTATTGAAACATTGGAAGACTATATGCGTGCATCGGGAATGAATTCTGATCACAGAATTGAAGGTAACATTCACACATTTCTAATCCAGCATGATTTGGGAATGAAGTGGTCTGTATTTACTGAACAACTTTTGGCTCAAGTTTTTCGTAGCTTTATTCCAGACAAACCACTCAAATTTCAAACAACTGATACCACCGTAATTTTGTCCGTACCATTAGGTTCTGATTTTAATGAACACGATTATCAAAAATGAAATTCAATTAATGCTTTGAAATATCACTTTACATAAAAAATTTGTATGAATTCAACAAATCCCATCCAACAAAAAACACGCATTAAAGAAATTATGAATACTTCGATACTTTCAGTTGATTCCTCTGTATCTGCAACAGTTGCAGCAAAGATGATGGAAGATACTGGTGTAGGTTCTGTTGTAGTTTTAGAAAGTGGTTCTCCAGTGGGGATTGTAACTGATAGGGATTTTGCAATTAAAATTGCTGCCCATTCCTATCCGATAGACACTCCAATTAGAAGGATAATGTCCTCTCCACTGATTTCAATTGATTCTGAGTCTAATCTCTGGGTTGCTTCAGATTTAATGTCAACTCGAAATGTTCGAAAATTACCTGTAATTGAAGATGATAAAGTAATAGGTATTATCACATCAAGTGATCTTGTCAGGCATATTGCAGATCACTGATTTTCAACGCACAAATTTTACAAATTTCTTGAATTAATAGTGTGTAGGGTGGGAAAAGCTTATTATAATTTGAACAGCCATTTTCTCTTATAATGGCAACTGAACAAACACAAAAGATGATCACAGTTTCAGCAAAAGCAGCTGAGAAAATCAAAGAATTCATGAAAGAAGAAGCAGAAGCCCCTGAATACCTTAGAGTATATGTTCAAGGTGGCGGTTGTTCTGGTCTATCTTATGGAATGGGCTTCGAAAAAGCACCAGAAGAAGATGATATCGTCATGGAAGAAAACGGAGTTAAACTCCTAGTTGACAGCTACAGTGTTGATCATTTACAGGGTGCTAACGTAGACTATATTGAAAGCCTAATGGGTTCTGGATTTAAAATCAACAATCCAAATGTAACAAAATCCTGTTCATGTGGTCACTCGTTTAGTACTGAATAAACTAAAATCATTATTTTTCATTTTTATCTTTGATTAGCCTGTGCTGATCATCGATTTTAGCTAAAATTTCAAATATTTTTTTAAAAAAATTGCGATACCCTCATATATCGAAGGTAGAAACTCAAAATATGATAATTAAGGAGATGAATAATTTATGCCTCAATCAGGAATTGTCAAATATCATGTTAAACTTTCCTATGAAGTTGATGGGCTCGTTGAAAGAGCAGATATAATCGGAGCTATCTTTGGACAGACCGAAGGTCTGTTAGGTCCAGAGATGAATCTGAATGAACTGCAACGAGTTTCTAAAGTAGGTCGCATTGAAGTTAATGCAAAATCTACTGCTAACACCACCACTGGTGATGCATTAATTCCAATGAGTACTGATATTGATACTTGTGCATTAATTGCAGCAGGAATTGAAAGCATTGACAAAGTAGGTCCATTTGATTGTAAATTTAGATTAGAAGCTATTGATGATGTACGAGCAGCAAAGAAAGACGATATTGTCCGACGTGCAAAAGAAATCAAGCAAAAATGGGCAACTAAAACTGTAAGTGAAGGAGAAAGTATGCTAAATGATGTCCATCAAGGTGATACAGGAAAACTATCAACCTATGGGCCATCCAAACTTACTTGTAGTTCTGGATTGTTTGATTCTAACTGGGTAATTCTAGTTGAAGGACGTGCAGATGTGATTAATCTTCTAAGAGCTGGTTATGATAATGTGTTAGCAATTGAAGGTGCTAAAATAGATGAATCTATCAAAGAATTGTGTAATTCCAAAGATACTGTAGTTGCATTCTTAGATGGTGATAGATCTGGTGGCTTTATTCTCAAAGAACTCAAATCAGTTGTTAACTTGGATTATGAACTTCAAGCAGATACTGGAGTTGAAGTTGAAGAATTAACCCCTCAAAGAATTGATGAAATATTAAGTCCAATCGCTGAAGAGATTAAAACTGGCAAGCCAACTGCTTCTCTAAAAAGTGAAGATGATAAACCCCTTGCAGAAGTTGCCTCCAAAGTATTTCCAAATCTAAATGAAACTTTGGAAGCTGTAGCATTAGACAGTGATCAAAATGAGATTTTCAAAGTCCCAATTAGTGAAGTTGTAAGTAAGCTTTCAACTCAATCAGGAATCAAATATCTTCTTCTTGATGGAATTATTACTCAAAGACTCTTAGAAGGCGCCAAAAATGCTGGCATAGAATGTGTAATTGGACATAGAGTTGCAAAACTTTCCAACTCTGATGGAATGACTCTAAAAACATTCGGTGACCTAGGCGTAGCATAGGATTCTAGATGACTGAACTAAAAATTCAGCACATCTTAACTCTCTCTTATCTTCTATCAAAAGGGGCAAAATACAATTATGTCACAATAACAACTTCGTCACTTGGAAAAAATATTAAAAAATCTCAACAAGCTGCATCAAAGCACCTACTTGAATTAGAACAAAACCAATTCATTGAAAGAATAATCAGTGGTAGAAACATTTCAGTAAAAATTACATCAAAGGGATATTCTGAAATGGTTAAACTGTTATCAATTTTAAAAAAGAGCCTAGATTCATCTCCATCATATGTAGATCTTCAGGGAACATTAGTTTCAGGAATGGGTGAAGGTGCATACTATATGGGTCTGAAGGGTTATACAAAACAATTCAAATCAAAAATTGGTTATATTCCATTTCCGGGAACTCTAAATGTAAGATTAGATAAAAAAATTCACCAAGAGGCCATAAAACAATTTGAGACTCTAAATGGTGTTAAAATTCATAGTTTCTCAGATGGTAAAAGAACGTATGGTTGGGTAAAATGCTTTCAAGCAAAGATTAACAATTCAATTAACTGTGAATTAATTATTCTTGAGAGAACACATCATGATGAGTCTATTATTGAATTAATTTCCAAAGTATGTATTAGAAAATCTGCAAAACTCAAAGATGGTTCTAAAATATCAATCAGAATTCAAGTAAATTACTAAATCCCGTGAATAGATTCTCCGTACTCTTTTTCTATTTTTGAGCTTGAACTCTCAGGTATTGGGGACTGTAATCTTGCAACAGTTGCATCAAGTTCAATTTTTTTACAGCCATCGATAATGAACTTTTCTTGATGGGCTTGATCATAACCAAGTGCAATTGTTTGTGGCCTGACTCGATTAACTGTCTTGAAGATATCATCTTCTTGTCCAATTAGACAGAGATCAACTATGGATAATGATTGGACTAATTCTTGTCGTTGTTCTTGGCTATGTAATGGCCTTCTTTTTTTCATTTTTACAGCTGTATTGTCCGTAGCAACTACTACTACCAAAACATCTCCTAATGCCTTTGCAGCATTTAGAGTATGGATATGGCCTGGATGAATAATATCAAAAACCCCTCCTGCTAAAACAACTCTTAATGAATTGCGCCCAATTTCTGTCAAAGTTGTTCTGTCATTGTTAATTAATTGATTTTTTACCAACTCATCAATTTTAGAATTAATTTCATTTAATGAAAGACTGGTTTTTTTACTAATTATTTCAAATGGGGATACTCCCTCAATTTCTGATACGTATATTGCAGCAAGAATTGATTTTTCACTTTGTTCCATTATTTTTTCTAACTTAGACCCTCTCTTTAATTCATCGCTAAAAACTACATCTTTGGATCAAGGCCTTTTGCCAATCTTAATGCATCAATTAATCCATCAGCATACCCTATACTCAATATAGCTACCTCGTCTTGACCATCTTCTAAAAACTTCTCAGCATCCTGAATGTATAATTCTGCATTTTCTAATATTGTCTGAAATTCCTTTTGATCTTTGTAGAGTGGTTTGATTTCTTCTAATGCCTCTCTTATCATTGGAACATATTTTTTCATCATTTGACTCGAAATTTTATTGGTTTTTTCAGAATTATCAAATGGCTCATCAATACACTCTCCTAGTATTTTTAGGGCATCTGATTCTGTAAAATGTAGTCTTCCAGGAATAATTATTGTGTGTGGTGGTTTCCCAAAGTCCTTTTTTCTTAGATTAGAAATTTTACCAGAAATTATAGTCTGATCTTTGAATCCAATCCTTGATGCAACAATTACAAATGTTGACAAATCTACTACATTTCTCATTTGGCCTTTTTCTGTTTCTAGTAATCCCTTTAGTGCTGTATTTGGTTCTAAGAAAAAATCTTTATCTTGATTATATTCTAAGAGAAGAATTGTGTGGTTTCCTTCAATCATATTTTTGTAAATTACATAGTATGGTGTAGTTAGAGATTTCATTTCACTCATTATTGTCGCAATTCTTCCAATTTTGTAAAAATGTAAACCGCATTCACCAATCATAGATGTTAATGATGATGATGCATGAATTGAGAATGTCTTAATTTTTTCTTGAATTGCTCTGGTTCTTAACTCGATGTGAGTTGTGGCAATATAGGGATCTCCATATGATAACAAAACAACTTTTTTCTTCTTTGCATTTTTCAAAATCTCACTGCCGTCTTCAACTAACCATCTTTTTGCTTCTTTGAATTCTGCTTTAGTTGAATTTTTAATTTTTTTTAAATCGGCTTTTCCAATTGGACTTGTAAACTGCTCCAAGTAGACAATATCTGCTTTAGATAAAACATCTAGAGCTTCAATTGGGATGGATTTGAATCCAGATACGCCTAAACCTACAAACCAGAGCATTACTTCATCTTTCTATCGTGTAGTCTTTTTAAATGCTGTAGAGTTTTTTTGAGAATTTCAATTCCGCGTAGATATTCATCAATTGATACTTTTTCATCAATTGTATGGGCTTCATGAGGATCACCTGGACCATATGTGACAACTGGAATGTGCCATTGATTTCCTAGAACATTCATGTCGCCAGTACCTGTTTTTCTAATTAATGATGGTCTTGAATTCTCAACTTCCATTATTCCTAAGGTGAAAGCCCTTACTAGGGATGAATTATGGGGTGCCTCAAAAGGCTCAGTTTCATCAAGAATTGAATAAAATGCCTCGACTTCTCTTTTTTGCGCTATCTCTTTTACTAACATTGCAATTTTTTGTTCAACTGTTTTACAATTCATATCTACTGGGATTCTGATATCAAAAGTAGTCTCACAATCTTTTGGAGTTACATTGTGACTTGTCCCACCCTTGATTTCTGTCATTGTTGCAGTCAACAACATCCCCTTAGATCTTTCATCCTGTCCTTCTTCTAATTTATCTTTGAGCTCTTTTGCAAAAATTATTGATTCTTGTATTGCATTTTTTGAAAGCCATGGTGCACTTGCATGTGAACTATCATCTACACTGATCTTTAGATTAATTGCTAGTCTTCCTTTGTATGCAATTGTTACTTGCTTGATTCCACTTGGTTCACCAAATATTGCATAGTCAATTCCAATCTCTTTTTTAACTAAATTTTTAATTCCAGTTGCATTTCCTTCTTCATCAACGGCACCTACAAAATACACTGTTCCGTTATTATTTTGAATAGAGGCTGCAGCAAATAACATTGCCATTAGTGGCGCTTTGGCATCTGATGCACCACGACCATATAATGAATCTCCTTCCTTTCTTACTTTTACTTTTCCAGGAACTACATCCATATGTCCACATAACATAATTTTTGGTGAACCAGAACCCTTCTTTGCAATAATATTTCCTACTTCATCAATCTGAATATCTTCAAATCCAAGATCATCGCATTTATCAGCTAAAAATTCTGCCATTGGTTTTTCACTAAGTGATGGTGTGTACAATCTGAGTGCTTTTTCTAGCATTTTAACTGCATATCTTGGTGTGACGGTAAAATGAGTGTCCAATTTTCACTTGTCTACCTTTATTGCATAATCTAACATTAAAGAAGGAATATCTACTTCACATACTCTAACGGTATTTTTGTATTCAGTAGTATTGTTAACCTCATGTACCACTAATCCTTTCTCATCACTTTCCATCAAATCTACTCCTACAATATCTCCTTGAACTGCTTTTTTAGCCTTGATGCACATCTCTTCCATCTCTGGCGTTACTTTGCATGGCTCTGCAATTCCACCAAGTGCCATATTTGTTTTCCAATTTCCATTTCCTGATGTTCGATAAATTGCAGCCACAATCTTATCTCCTACCATGATTGCTCTGATATCTCTTGGAGGTCTTTTAACAAATTCTTCTAGATAATGAATTTGATAAATTGGATACATGTTTTCTCTACTTTCGATAATACCTTCAGCTGAATCTCTATCATTGAGTTTTGAAATTAATCTGCCCCAACTGCCAACTGTTGGTTTGATAACTTTGGGATAACCATGTGTGTCTAATGCTTCTAGTGCTGCATCTTTTGAAAATGCTACAGTTGCATCAGGAGTTGGCACACCAAATTTTTTTAAAAGCATATGGGTAAATAATTTATTTCCTGCAAATACTCCTGTGTTAAGACAATTGATTACTTTGACTCCTAGTCCTTCTAGGGCTGCAGTTGAATGAAGATTTCTATAATAACTTACACATCTTTGAATAACTATTCCATAATCTTCTGGTTTTTTTTCTAAATCTAATGCGAGTTTCTTACAATCAACCATCTGAATGTTGATGTTATTTTTTTTGCCTGATTCTAGTAGAGCTTTTTCTTCCCAACGGATGGTATCATAAAGAATCGTAACGTCAGGACTCACTGCCCCCAATCCTCGCCAACCGTTTGGGCAGGCTTTAGATCGAAACCATCTGAACCTTTTGCTAATTCAAAACTTGCGCCACATTCCGGACATGTTACAATCTCTCCTTCAAGTGCATCACTTGGTATGGAAATCTCTGCATCACATTCTTCACATTTTGACATATTTTCTCTCCATTAATCCTCTTTATTTATCATTAATTATCCTTTTTTCAAGTCTGTCTTCTAATGGAATTTCGATGAGATCTCCCATTCTGAGACCCTTAAGTCCAGCTGCCACTGCTTTTGCTCCTTCATCGTCTTTTTCCAGGCCTAATAATGACATCAAGTAGGCTGCACCCGTTTTTCCAGCTAGTTCTCCAAAGACAATTCTTCTTCTATTTCCAACTGCTCTTGGAGGAATTGGCTCATATGCTGCAGGATTTCTAAGTATTGCTGCAAGATGTGTTCCTGCTTTGTGCTTGTATGCAGATGAACCTACAATGGGTTTTGAATCATATGGCTTTATTGATGTGTAATCCTCGATTAATCTTGAAAGATCTAGAAGCATATCTAATCTGAAATCATTTGGTGATTTGTACAAATATGTCAATGCCACTGCAACTTCAGCAAGTGGTGGAATTCCAGTTCTTTCACCAATACCGTCAATTGTTGTATGGATTTGGTCTACTCCTGCATCACATGCAGAGAATGCATTTGCTACTGCAAACCCAATATCATTATGAACATGTGCATCAAGTGGTACATCAATTACATCTCTAACTTTTTTAACAAAATTATACATTCCAATAGGGCGTAAAATACCAACAGTATCAGGAAGACTAATCCTATCAACTCCAGCCTCTTCAATTGCCTTACACACTTTTAGTAAAAATTCTGGTTCTGCTCTACTGCCATCTTCAACTGTGAATCTTATTTTTAGACCATGTGATTTTGCATACTCTACAGTTTCAACAGCTCTCTCAAGTGCTTGCTCTCTTGAAATTCTTAGTTTGTCTTTTAGGTGAATATCTGAAATCCCTAAATATGCTGCACACCATTTTGCATCACAATCAAGTGATACATCAATGTCTTCTTTGAGTGCACGTCCATGAGAAACAATATCTGCTTTTAGCCCTTGTTTGATTATTGTTTTAGTTGCTTCCTTATGATCACTTGATACAACAGGTGAAATTTCAATTTGATCAACTCCAAAATAATCTAACATCCATGCAATCTGAATCCTTTGTTTACTTGTAAAAGAAACACCAGGGTGCTGTTCACCTTCTCTTAAGGTGCTGTCTAATACCTTGATTTTCTTTGGATTTTTGTCATATGCATTGTAAATATTTGCATAGTGATTCGGATCTTTCATTACTGATATCGCTAACCAAAATAGATGATATAAACATATTCGTACTATCTTCGTTGTTTTTAATTATTTTTGATCCTAAATTAGTTTTGAAATAATTTATTTACGCGAAAGTCGCATCAGATAACTTTTCTTAAAATAATTACAGTGTTTGTATCAACTACACCTGTAATTTTTCTTAGTGCATCAATACTACTATTGATTTCTGCAATACTTGGCGCACTGATTATTGTGGTGATGTCATACTGACCTGTGATCTCATAAACTGTTTTTACTCCTTCAAGTTTAGCTAACTTTAGTGAAACTTTTGCGGTATCTGTTGCAGAGTCTACTGAAACAAGAACAATCGCACTAGTTGTATTTTCTTCACCCAATTCAAGTGTAAATTTTTTAATTGTTCCGCTATCAACCAGATTTTTGACTCTTCTTCTAACTGCTGATTCAGACAGCTTTAGTTTTTTACCAATATCTACAAAAGATTCTCTTGAATCCTCCTTTAGATAACCAATGATTTTCTCATCTACTTTGTCCTTATACATTTCTCTTTTCTTCCTCTTTTGTTAATACGGAATCTAGAGAATGTAAAACTTTTGTTATATCCTCCTCAGTAATTACTAGAGGTGGTAAAATTCTTAGTATATTTCGGCCTGAATAAAGCATAAGCACACCTTCTTTGATTAATCCCATAAGTATGTCTTTGACTTCAAATTTCATCTCAACTCCAATCATTAGTCCTTTTCCACGAATTTCTCTGATCATAGTGTGTTTTTCTTTTAGTTTTTCTAAACCGTCTCTGAATAATTTTCCCATCTTTTCAGAATTTTCAATCAGACCATCTTCAGTTAGTGCCTTCAATGCTGCTATACCAGCTGCACATGAAATTGGATTACCTCCAAACGTTGACGAGTGTTCACCTTTACTCATTGCTGCAAGTATGTCTGGTCTTACTAGAGTTGCCCCCATTGGAACTCCTCCTGCAATTCCTTTTGCAAGACATAAAATATCTGGTGCTGTGTTCCAATGATCACATGCCCATAATCGTCCAGTTCTTCCTAATCCAGCTTGTATTTCGTCAAAAATTAACAGAATTCCTTTTTCATCACAGAGTTTTCTAACCTCTTGTAAGAATCCATCTGGTGCAACATTGATTCCACTCTCTCCTTGAATTGGTTCTAAAATTACAAACGCGGTATCATCATCAATTACTTGACGAAGTGATTCTATATCCCCAAATGATGCAAATGAAACCTTCTCTACAAGTGGTTCGAATGCTTTTTTGTATTTTGGATTAAATGTTAGTGATAAAGCTCCAAATGATTTTCCATGATAGGATCCTTTCATTGCAACCATTCCTTTTTTTCCTGTAAATTTTCTAGCAAACTTGATTGCAGCTTCAATTGCTTCAGCACCACTATTGTTTAAATGGACTTGTGTTAGCCCCTTTGGTGCTAATCCTATTAGTAATTTTAAAAATTCTTCTCTAGTTTTATTGTAAAGTGAACTATGTACAGTAATTATTTTATCAATTTGTTCTTTTATTGCATTGTTTACTCTTTGATTTTGATGCCCAACTAATGAAACACCATATCCTCCCATACAATCAATGTATTCTTTTCCGTTAGTATCCCAAACATGAGCTCCTACTCCCTTTTCAATGGTTACTGGAAATCTCTGATAGAGGTTTCCCATGAATTGATCTTCATTCATGTTTGATCACCGTACAATTATCATGTGCAATTGCAGATGATATTGGATTTTCTTTTTGGCCATTAGCAATTAGTGCTTCTTTTACACCCATATCTAAGGCTTCAGTTGATGCAAGAATTTTTTTCTCCATACCTGGGCCGATTTTTGGCCTAATTTCTTTTGCCTCAGCTAATGTTAGATTGGTTACAAGTTTGTCATCCATTAAGAGTCCGTCTACATTTGTGATGAATAGAACTTTGTCACTTCCTACTTTACCTGCAACATATGCAGCTGCTCTATCTCCATCTACATTAAGAAATTCTGACTCTTCACTAATTGCTATTGGTGAAATCACAGGAGTAAGACCCTGCTCTAAGAGTGATTTGATAAATTTCGCATTAACATCTCTGATTTTACCCGTGTATCCACCATCAATTGCTTGTTTTCGGCCTTTTTCATTAATAATCAAGAGTTTCTTTTTTCTATCGGCTTCGATAATTTTTGCATCTACTCCAGAAAGTCCTATCGCATTAATTCCATTTTTTTGAAGCATCTGTACAATAGTTTTGTTGATTCTGCCAGACATTACCATTGTAAAAATCTCTGCAGTTTCTTTGTCAGTGTATCTGCTTTTGATTCCACTTGGTGACGTTACAAATTTTGGTTCTTTTCCTAATTGCTCACAAACTTTTGTCACTTCTTTTCCTCCACCATGAACTAAAATTACTCCTTCAGTTTCTGCAACTTTTTTTATATCTAAAATTGTAGATGGATGTAAATTATCGACAACACTACCGCCAATTTTGATTGTGATCATTTCTAAACAGGAGTTAATGGTGTGTATCTGAGTCCATTCATCTCATCAAAACCACACATTACATTCATGTTTTGGATAGCAGATCCTGCAGCTCCTTTCATCAGATTATCTGATGCAGATAATGCAATTAATCTATTGTTGTCTTCGTCTATATCAAATCCTATATCGCAAAAGTTTGAACCTACCAAAAATTTTGGATCTGGGAATTTGTATAATCCTTTTTTATCTCTGATTAGCCTAATGAATTTCTCTTCACCATAAGTTTGACGATATAATTTCCACAGTTCTTTCTCTTCAATATTTTTTTTCATAAATGTGTGATTTGTACATAAAATTCCACGAACAACATCTACTGCGTGTGGACTCATTGATACATGTATTTTCTTTCCAGCAATCTCGCTTAACTCTTGCTCTATTTCACCTGTGTGTCTGTGTTTTGCTGGTTTGTATGGTCTAATCACACCTGCCCTCATTGCATGTGCAGTTCCTGAACCAGAACCTGCACCAGAGGATCCAATTTTTGAATCTACTACAATATGTTCAGTATCAATTATATCATTTCGAATTAATGGTGCTAGGGCTAACATTGATGTTACTGCCATACAACCTGGACATGAAACTAGTTGTGCTTTTTTGATTGCCTCTCTATGTAATTCTGGAACTCCGAAAACTGATTTTGCCAAATAATCTGGATGTGGGTGTTCCCATCCGTACCATTTATCATATGCATCTTGGTCATGTAGTCTGTAATCTGCACTCAAATCAATTATTTTCACACCTCTGTCGTAGAGGGCTTTTACGATTTCAGTTGCAGTTCCATGAGGTACTGCAGTAAATACAAGATCACATTTGTCAGTTAACTTGTCATAATCTAATTCTGAAAATGTTAGATCTGTAAATCCCTTTAAGCTTGGTTGAACTCTGTGTAAATATTCTCCTACATGTTGTCTTGATGTTACCATAGCAATTTCAACATCTGGATGGTTAACAAGAAGACGAAGTGTTTCTCCTCCTACATAACCTGATGCTCCTACAACACCTACTTTCATGATAAACCTCCTCGTTATGAGGTATAATTTATTTCCTAACGTAGTCTAGCGCAAATTCTACCATTTTTTTTGGTATATTCTGCTTGGCAACTCTTGCTAATCCTTTGAATTCTACAGTGTTATTTACTTCGTGGACCACTAAACCTCTTTGCTCATCCTCCATCATGTCTATTCCTAAAATGCCTCCGCCCATGGCTTTGGATGCTTTACTGGCAAGATCTTCCATGTCTTTTGTGATCTCACAAAGTTCTGGATCTGCCCCTAATGCAATATTTGTTTTAAAACCGCCTGAAGATTTCCTATACATGGCTGCAATGGGTTCATCCCCAATTGTAATTACTCTAATGTCTCTTGGAGGTCTTTTGATAACTTCTTGCAAATAGTAAATTCTATCATGTGGACTATCTGTGATATCTCTAATTTCAAAAACTGCATCCATTGTATCTTTGTCCTTTATTGGCATAATGCCTCTTCCCCAACTACCAATTACTGGTTTGATGACTAATGGGAATCCAACTTTTTCTAAATTCTCAGCTGCGCTCTCACTTGAAAATGAAAAATACGTTTTAGGAGTAGGAATATTGTTTTTCTTTAAAAGTAATGTCATGAACATTTTATTTCCACAAATACTTGCAACTTCAAATTTGTTAAGAACTGGTGTATCTAGAAATTCTAAACTTGCCGTAAAATGAAGACCTCTAAAATAACTAACACATCTTTCTAAAACAACCTCTCCAAGGTCAAAATCTCCTTTTTTACTATCTGTGTTAATCTGTGTGATCTTTGCATCTAACATCACCGCATCATGTCCTAGATCTGATGCCTCCTTTTGGAGCATCTTTTCTTCCGCTCTTAAGCGGTCAAACACGATACAGACTTTTGACATTACTCTCCCCAGTCTTCGCCTACGCTTTCTGCTTGCTTAAGCTCAACATTTGATCCGTCTTTTTTTGCGATTTCAAAGTCAGCGCCACAATCAGGACAGGAGACTATTTCTCCAACTGAGGCATCATCTGGGATGTTTAGTGTTGCGTCACATTCTGGGCAGTTCATGTTTTTGTTGACCTTTTCTTTTGTAATTTATTAGCTTCTGTTGATTGCATTCCCCACAATTCGACAAATCCTTTAGCTAATCTTTGATCAAATGTGGATTCTGATCCATATGTTGCAATATTGTGACTGTACAATGAACTCTTTGATTTTCTTCCAACTACTCTCAGACTTCCCTTGAATAGCTTGAGTTTTACCGTTCCGGAGACTGGCTTTTGTGATGCCTCAATAAAGCCATCCAGGTCCGTTTTGAGTGGATCTTGCCATAATCCTGAGTATACCAAATATGCCCATTCATCATCAATTAAGGATTTGAACTTGTTTTCATGTTTTGTATGGACCATCTTTTCTAAATCCTGATGTGCTTCAATTAGACAAGTTGCAGCAGGAGTTTCATACACTTCTCTTGATTTAATTCCAACAACTCTATCTTCAATATGATCAACTATGCCAACACCTGCAGAACCTGCTTTTTTGTTAACATATTCTATTAATTTTTGTGAATCCATTGTTTTACCATCCACTGCTACTGGTATTCCTTTATCGAATTTAATTTCTAGATATGTTGGTTTGTCAGGTAAGTTTTTAGTTTTAACCCAAATGAATGCATCATCTGGTGGTTCATTGTATGGATCCTCTAAAACTCCACCTTCTATTGCACGTCCCCATAAATTTTGATCAATACTAAATTTTTTTGCAACAGAATCAATTTCAATTCCATGTTTTTTTGCAAACTTTAATTCTGTAACCCTGTCCAAATTTTTATCTCGAATGGGCGCAATGATTGGAAGATCAGAACCAGACCTTAGTGTGATATCAAATCGAACTTGGTCGTTTCCTTTTCCAGAACAACCATGTGCAAGTGATGTGACTTTTTCTTTTTTTGCAATCTCTAAAACTTTCTCAGCAATCAGTGGTCTTGCAAGAGCTGTTGCAAGACAATATTTTTTTTGATATAATGCATTAGCCTTTATTGATGGAAAAATGTAATCTTTTACAAATTCTTTTCTTGCATCAATGTTGTAATGTTTTTTTACGCCAAGCTTCTTTGCCTTTGCTGCAATTTTCTTATGGTCATCTCCTTGTCCAACATCAACTGTGACTGTAATTACATCCATGTCATGTTCTTCTTGTAGATATTTTACAACAACAGATGTATCTAGTCCTCCAGAAAATGCAAGAATTCCTTTTTGAGTCATAAAACATCTTTCCCGTCGTAATTTGGAATTTATCTTTTGTGTTACGGCTGAAATTGATTTATTTTTGAAAAATCTCTGACTAGCTTGAGCTAAAATTCGATGATTATTTAACGGTCAAATATAACGCTGTTTTATGAAAACCAGATCGGTAATTGTAGCAGGAATTGTAGGTGTTGCTCTGATTTCTGCGCTTATTATTTCTCAAAATTCTGATAAATCATCTACTGACAAGATTAGAATTGCTTTTTTTCCAAATATTGGACATGCAGTACCCATTGTTGGCATTGAAAATGGATTCTTTGAAAATAAACTTGGTGATGAAATAAAAATTGAAACTAGAGTCTTTGATAGTGGACCACAAGTAATTGAATCATTATTTGCAAATTCAATTGATTTTGCATATGTTGGACCAATTCCTGCAATTAATGGATATTTAAAATCAGAAAATCATAACATCCGAATTCTTTCTGGCGCTGCAAGTGGCGGTGCTAGCTTTATCGTTCATCCAAATTCAGAAATTAATAGTGCTTCTGATTTTAGTGGTAAAAAAATAGCTGCACCACAAATTGGAAACACTCAGGATGTTTCTTTACGAACTTTTATCTATGAACACGGATTAAAACCTGCAGAAAAAGGAGGCTCTGTAATAATTTACAATATTCCTAATCCTGATATATACACATTATTTGTAAAAGGAGAAATTGATGGTGCTTGGGTTGCAGAACCATGGGCCACAATTTTAGAAACTGAACTTAATGGAAAACGATTATTCTATGAAGAGGATTTATGGACAAATAATGAATTTACTACTGTTCTTTTAATTGCAAATACCGATTTTGTTAAAAAAAATCCTGCATTAGCAATTAATTTCTTAGAATCTCACCAAGAAACTGTAATGTGGATTAATGAGAATCCTGTTGAAACAAGAATCCTATTTAATGATTTTATAAAATCACATTTAGGAAAATCAATGTCTGATGAAGTTATTGATACTGCTCTATCCAATCTTGTAATTACTTCTGATCCTCTTCCAAACTCTGTCTACTCATTTGCAGAAAAAGCAGATACTCTTGGTTATTTGGGACGAAATGGATATGACCTGACTGATCTTTTTTATTATTTTGATACTGACTCTTTGGAGGTAAATGAAAGTAAATGACTAAACTCGAAGCAAAAAATATTGTAAAATATTTTGCCCATGATTCTCACAAACTCAAAGCACTTGGAGGTGTAAATCTACAGGTAGAGGCTGGGGACTTTGTATGCTTGGTAGGACCGTCTGGATGTGGCAAATCTACCTTTTTACGAATTGTCGCTGGCTTGGAAACCCCTGATGAAGGCCAAATTCTCTTTGATGGAAGACCCGTTTGCGAAACAGGTCCTGAGAGAATAATGGTTTTCCAAGAAGGTGCTTTATTTCCTTGGCTCAAAGTTCAAGATAATGTAGAATTTGGATTAAAGATGGCTGGAATTCCAAAAGATGAGCGAGCAAAGATATCTAATAGATATCTAGACATGATGCAGTTAACCAAATTTGCAGATTCCTACACATTCCAACTTTCGACTGGAATGAAACAACGTGTAGCTATTGCTAGAGCCCTTGTAATGGATCCTGATGTATTGCTCATGGATGAGCCCTTTGCCGCACTTGATGCACAAACTCGTGATTTGTTGTTAGTAGAAATGCAATTGATTTGGGAAAAAACAAAGAAAACAATTCTATTTGTAACTCACAATGTTGCAGAGGCTGCAGTACTTGGAACTAAAGTTGCAATTTTTAGTAATCGCCCATCAATTATTAAAAAAGAAGTTGAAAATAATTTCCCAAGACCCAGAGTAACTCAAGATGAATCATTATTAAAATTCCAACAAGATATTTTAGCAGAGCTACGACCAGAGGTAAAGAAAAGTAAAGAGTGATACTGATGGCAAAAAATTTTACCCTTCATAGAATTGCATTTTACATTGGAATAATAGTTGTCTGGCAAGTAATTTCTATATCTGGAATTTGGCCGGATAATATTTTTCCATCTCCTTATGAGGTAGCTGAAGATTTAGCATATGGTGCATCAGATGGTAGTCTATTTTATGGGATTGCAACAAGCATGTGGAGATTGGCAATTGGCCTTGCTATTGCTATTGTAGGTGGTGTTGTGTTGGGAATATTTATGGCAAGAGTAGAAGTTGTAAATCAAACAGTTGGTTCACTAGTATTAGGATTACAATCAATTCCATCAATTGCATGGGTTCCGCTTGCAATACTTTGGTTTGGATTAACAGATGGTGGAATAATTTTTGTTACTGCAATTGGCGCAATTTTTGCTGTAACAATTAACACCTACACTGGCGTCAAAAACATTGATCCTCATTTTATTGAGGCTGCAAGAAATATGGGTGCAAAAGGCAGTCAACTAATCACTGCTGTTTTGATACCTGCAGCATTTCCATACATGATTTCTGGATTCAAGCAAGGATGGGCCTTTGCCTGGAGGGGTGTAATAGGTGCAGAACTGCTTTTTTCATTCCTGGGATTAGGCTTTTTGTTAAATGCTGGGCGTTCTCTAACTGATGTCTCACAGGTAATTGCAATAATGCTTGTGATTATGGGAATTGGTCTTGTAATTGATGGTCTCATATTCAAGAGATTAGAACATAAAGTAATGTCAAGATGGGGATTACGCTAGATCTTTGAATCCTAAGATAAAGGAATTCTATAAACAGAACAAAATAATTTTTATCACAAACATGAAGGTTATCGTAATTAATTTACTGCTTTATTCCATTCTCAAATAAGTTCGTATGTTAAAATTATCTGAAAACAAAAATATAAAAAATCAAACATTGAGACTTTCTTAATATATTAAATACATAATTAAATTCAAATTATTCAATATTTTATTGTAAAATTTCTATTAAAGCCTAAATACTATTTTTTCTTTGATACTTTTGGATATGGAGGTGTGTTTGTAGGTGGAGGTAGTTGATAGTTCAATTGTAGAACCAATTGAAATTAGAATGATCCGACCATCTAATTTCCCAGTAAGATACAAACTTCCCTCAAATTCACCCGAGTTTTCAAATCTAAAATCCAGTATTAAAGAACATGGACTTCTACAACCAATTGTTATTAGGCCAATTGATCATGGATTTGAGATAGTTGCTGGACATAGAAGATTTACAGCATGTAAATCAATGCGTTGGAGGTTTATTCCTTGTAGAATACGGGATTTGTCTGACAAGCAGGCATATGAAATTCAATTGACAGAAAATATTCAAAGAAAATCTATGGATCCTATCGAGGAAGCTGAAGCATATCAAAAATATGTAAATGAATTTGGCTGGGGGGGTGTAAATGACCTTAGTCAAAAAATTGGGAAAAGTCAAGAATATGTATCTCATAGGATGCAGCTATTGAAACTTCCTGGTCCTGTAAAAGAGAAATTGGCTCATAGTGATTTGAGTGTAAGCCAAGCACTAGAATTAACAACCATTGGTGCTTCATTAAAAGATGAATTAGTAAATGAGATAGTTGATAACAAATTAACTGTAAAACAAATTCGAGTGATGAAAAAGAATTTTAAATCTGATTTGAATCAATTCAAACCAATTTCAAATAAAAATTCCAAGTCTATTAACATAATAAAGAAAAGCAATCTTGCACTTAAAATTACACTCTCACGAATTGATGACCTTATAGAAGATGCTCATAATATTGAACCAAAACAAAGAGTAGATATGATAAAATTCCTGATGAATCTTAGATTAAAAACACATTCAATGATTGATGAAACCATCAAATTCAAAAAGACATATTCAAGCTAATTTTCTATCTATGACCCAATAAATGGAGGTGCCCATTCTTTGAGAAATTTCTTGTATTCGTCCTCAGTATATGTTAATGCATAAATTGATGCCTCTGTTTGTGGAACAAAGTCGTAGACCTCGTAAATTTGAATAATGTCTCCAAATAGGTTTCGATAAATATCATTTTCTTCATCTGCCATTTCATTTGATAAAAATGATTTTACAGTAATCCAATCATATCCTCCACGTGTTCTACCTGAAAATAAAACAAATGGTGCATCATTAAGATATTTTTTTAGTCCCTTTAGTCGTTTAGGAAGTGCTTGTGATGTTCTAAATGTAACAAGATCTACTCGAATGACTTTATGTGGAATCTTTTTTGAGTCAACAGTAATAGTATATCCTTTGATTATTTCCTCTTCTTCGAGTTTTGAAATTCTGGATTCTATTTCTTCTTCTGTTAAATTATAATTGAATCCTTTCAAAAAATCCCAAATCTCAAATACTTCTTGTTTTGAATTTTGAGAAAGTGCCGAAATTATTAATTCATCAACCTTGTCTATCAATGATTATTTTTATCTGACCAACTATTTTAATAAAATTACTAATTGTATTATTCTAGCCTGCAAACTATTCAAATACTGTAATTTTATTTTAATACCTGTTTTTCAAATATTGTGTAGTTGGGTTCTGTTTTATCTGAAAATATTGGATATGTTGTATTGATTGGGGTTGGACTAATCATGGCATTATCTGTAACCCTGATGGTCAAGGCTGAAACTAAATGGCTTGGAACTAGAAAAACATCCGAATGGTTCTATACTGCAGGCCGTACAATCAAAACTGGATTAATTGCCTCATCAATAGTTTCTGCATGGACCTGGGCAGCAACTCTTTTACAATCATCCACTGTGACCTATACCTTTGGATTAGGAGGTTCGTTTTGGTATGCAGCTGGTGCAAGTATTCAAGTAATCTTGTTTGCAATAATTGCACTTGAATTAAAAAGAAAGGCCCCTATGACTCACACTTTTCCTGAAATGATTTATGTCAGATATGGAAAGCATTCTCACAAAGTTTTCTTGTTTTTTGCACTGATGACAAATACCATTGTCACTGCAATGCTTGTTCTAGGTGGTGCTGCAGTAATCAGCTCCCTTACTGGAGTAGATATTACATTAGCTGCATTTCTCATCCCAATTGGAATAATCCTTTACACTATTTTTGGTGGTTTAAAGGCAACATTTTTTGCGGAATATCTCAATGCCGCATTAATTTTTGTAGTAGTATTGATCTTTGTAACAGTAATTTATTTTGCTACTCCTGAAATTGGTGGAATTTCTGGCATGTATGAAAAATTGACTAATGCATCTGTCTTAAATCCTGTTGAAGGAAATGCATTTGGAACCTATCTGACATTAGCATCTATGGGTGCTCTGATATTTGGTATAATCAATATTGTTGGAAACTTTGGAACTGTTTTTGTTGATCAGTCTTATTGGCAAAGAGCAATTGCTTCAAGACCAAAGGCAGCAACTGGGGGATTTATCCTAGGAGGCTTAGCTTGGTTTGCAATTCCATTTACTCTTGCAACAACACTTGGCTTGGCGGCAATAGCCACTGGTGTTACTTTGACAGAAAATGAGATTGGTTTAGGACTGGTTGCTCCTACCACTGCATCTAATTTAATGGGAGATTTTGGCGCTATTATTCTTTTAACCATCATTTTTACAGCAGTAACTGCCGCAGGATCATCGCAATTAGTTAGTGTTTCATCTCTAGTAACTTATGATGTGTTTCGTACATACTTGAAACCTTCCTCATCAGGTCGTGAATTGATAAGAGTTTCTCGATTCGCAATTCTTGGATTTGGAATGGGAATGGGATTGCTTGCATCTTTACTATTTCATTCTGGGTTTAGTTTGCAATATGTTTACCTTATGATGGGAGTTTTGATAGGTTCTGCAGTAGCCCCTGTTTCATTGGCAATTTTATGGAATAAGACCAACAAATATGCTGCAACTTCTGCAGCCATTATGGGACTTTTAAGCGGAGTTGTGTCATGGCTCTGGTCTGCTAATTTAATGTATGGTGAAATTACCCTTTCTTCAACTGGAAATCTTTTCCCTCTCCTAATTGGAAATGTTATTTCCATTTCTGTAAGCTTGGGCATAACTGTCATTGGAAGTATGATAAAACCAGAAAACTTTGATTTTCATATCATGAAACAAAAAATCCTAGTTGTGGATGATAAGATTCGTTCTATGATCAAACGCGATACTGATGACAAATTTCTTCAACGCTCTCTAAAACTGTATAAAAGAATTGGATTTTCAATATCTATTTTTCTTGTAGTTCTCTGGCCATCTTCTTTCTACCTAACTGAATTTGTTTTTGAGGAGCAATCATTTCATCTTTGGGTTTGGCTTGCAATAGTTTGGGCATTTGTGGCTGCAGGAATCATTATATTTTTGCCTCTTATTGAAGCAAGAAAAAATATCAATGAACTTTTCCATAAGGCAAAAATGAATTCTGAAATTAACGATGCTTCTCACGCTCCTTATTCTTATAGTGATAATTCTCCTCTGGTCAGAATTTTGGTACCTATTGATGGTTCTGCAAAATCTATGAAGGCACTTTACCATGCAAATTATCTTTTCAGAGGTGCTGTTAAAGTGAGAATTTACTTGTTACATGTAATTGAATGGACTGATGAAAATGAAGAAAACATGGATGAAGAATTATCGTCCCAAATTCAAGAAGAAGGTCGATTAATTCTTAGAAGTGTCGTTGTACCAAAACAGATCAATGATTACAAACGCATGGTCAAATTAGGAGATCCTGCTGAAAAAATTACAGAACTTGCAGATAAACTCAAAATTGACATGATAATAATGGGCAAAAGTGGAATAGGAAAATCTACTTCAGACTTGGGACATGTCACACAAAAAGTACTCAAACTAACCTCAAAACCTGTTATTCTATTAGAATAGGTGCAAAATCCTCTTTTTGGATGAAAAACATATGTTTTTTTTTGGAAAATTGTCTACTTTGGCCTCAATATTTATGGTTTTGATTTCTTTTAGAGTCTTCAAAATATCTCCCTGTTTTGATAATTCAACTAATAGATTATCTTCAATTATCCCTGGGATTTTTCTCTCTCTGATTTCTTTTACAATATGATGGCAACATATGATCATAAATTGTTCTAACTCTCTTTTTTGTTTTCTTTCAATTATCTCCTTTGCTATGCCATAAATTATTTCAAAATTTTTTTCATGATTTTTACAAAATTGAATTTTTTTTGTGATTGTTAAATTATTATTACAAATATTGAATTTAACTTGAATCATATGAAGATGATAAAATCCTAAAAAATATACTTTAATCTACTATCTTTTAATAAAAAAGAAATTTCCCAAGATTAGCCGTCTAAATTATAACTTTGATAATCTTTAGGGGTAATTTTCATGTTCTTCATTTTCATCACTGCATCCACTCCATACTCGTCTATGTATTTTTGATAATCATAGTGATATGGCTGCATTCCTTTACACGTAATTTCAAAATTGTCTACCAATACAAATACTGAAGCACTGTTGTAACTATAATCATTATCGTATAGAGTATCAATGGTATAATTTGAAATGTCGCATTCTCTGTATGTGATCATTCTAATGGGTATGTCGCCCTGCTCAAGGTATATTTTCATTCCAAACTCTGAGAATTCATGATTATACGTTGATGATTTTTTATTATACTCATAGTCTGCAGCTCTGTATAGTTGACTCTTATCGATTCCTACTGTTCCTTGCAATGTTAACTGTGGTTGAACTTTTCCAAACCCTGATACTTGTTTGAATACGTCAAAACTATCGATGGTTATGGTTCCACTATCAAAACTAAATTCTGCTTTGATGCTAACATCATTTAGACTGTTTTTTGACATTATACTTGAATCGTCGACTTCTGAATAGTCTAATTTGTAGTCTACTACAAATGGGGTTGATTTGAATGTGTGAACTGCTAAAGCATTACCGACAAAATTCCATTCCCCAGATGATGAATAATCTGAGACTATTGTTATTTCATAGTATGTTTCATTATCTGGAGTCCACACTGATTTTCCTTTTTCTTCTCCTGGTTCTAAGGGACCTTTTAATGAAACCAACTGAACGGGCTCTGATGCAGAATAGTATAATGTCCCAGTATACTCTTTTTCAGAAATTGGAATTAGTACTGCTAGCTGATGATTTTCATGTCCAATTCCTGGATCTACACTAGAAATTATCCTATCATACCCTTCAATTGGCTTTTTTTCTCCGAGTTTTGCGCTGCCTGAAAAAAGCCCTAATTGTTGTTTAATTGCATTTTGACGTTCTTGTTCTTGATTGAGTTTACTCTGTTGTGCAAATGACTGATCAAATAATATTGATGCTATAGACACAACAAGTACTGCTGTAATGAAACTGATTTTGACTTTATCATATGTCATTGGTTCATATTAAAAAACTTGATAGTTATCTTTGTAAGGCTCTCTAATGATTAAATAATCAATGATTAGTCGACGTCGACTATATCTCTAAAAATAATTCTACTGATATCTATTACTATGTTTTTCTATTAATTAATATTTTAAATTAATTTTTTCTTATTTTTGTGTTGAGCACCACTAAAAAAACATCAAAATTTTTCATGACAGTTGATAATTCTGTTTACCAAAAAATCAAGAAATTAGCATCAAAACGTGGCATAAGTACACAGGAATTCATTAGAGCTGTGATTATCCCTGAGTGGTTTGATAAAGAAAAAAATCAAAAAAATTAATTTTTATTTTTTTAAAACCTTATTTGGAATTCTTAAATTCCTAATTAGTTTTGATATGATATTTAGAATTGTTTGAAGAACTAATTTCATCCATTAGTAATTTTACTCCTACTATGATGTTAGGTTTAGGATTTCTGATAGGCATACAGCATGCATTTGAACCTGATCATGTTGCTGCAATTGGTACTCAGTTATTCAAAAAAACAACCGGCAATCATAGAAAAAAAAATAAACTGAAAACTACTCTTGCAAAACCTTCGATAGTGGGAATTTTTTGGGGTGCCGGACATTCTACAACTCTTTTGATTATGAGTTTTATTGTGTATTTTTTTGCAATTGGTATTAATTCTAAAATATTCACTAATCTTGAATTGTTGGTTGGTTTTATGCTGATCTTCTTAGGAATTTCTGCAATCTGGAAAAAAAAGGTAAAAATTTCTCATAGACATCCACATCAACATTCCGATGGGAATCTGCATTTTGATTCTCATGAACATAACGATGATGACCATCGACATGACCACAAATCATACCTAATTGGTCTAATTCATGGATTTGCTGGAAGTGGCAGTATGGTAGTTTTGGCCATTTCTACTCTTGAAAACATGGAATTGGCATTAGCATTTGTTTTTCTATTTGGATTAGGCTCGTTTATTGGAATGGTTTCTGTTAGTGCTTTGTTGGGAGTGCCTTTTTTGCTGACTTCAAGACTCCATTTTATTAGCAAATTTTTCAGATATGGAACCGCCATAATCAGTTTGATACTTGGCATGCATATTATATTTGAAATAGGATTTCTAACTAGTTTTTAGCTTTTTCGTATTTTGCTAAAACCTGTGTTTAGAATTTTTTTCCTACAAATTTCAACTATTTTTAAAACTAAATTCAAAACACTATCTGTCTTATCATCTAAAATTCTTATTATCACTCCTGATTCATCAGGCAAGATTGATGTTCCAACAAAAATACTATCCTGTATTTTTTTAATGTCCTGATTAATCTTTTTTTCCAATTCAATAACAATGTCTTTTCTAGTGAAAATATAGACTGTTCCAACAATGTTGTGTTCGCCCAAAATTCCAAAATTGTTTAATTTTTGTTTTTTTGGCTCAATTTTTGTATTTTCTAAAAATCTGATTTTTTTATCTTGGTTTCTACAATGAGTTCTTAGATAACAAATGTCATACTCAAAAGATTCTCCCATAGCAACCCTTCCAGGTGTTAAAATTTCAGAGTAGATTAGAGTGGAATTATTATGAACATTAAGATTAACTTTTTGATAATATCTTGAGTTTTTGTAGGGGATTATCTGATCAGGAATATATTCCAGATAACCGTTTTCTTCAACTGTGATGTTTAGAATTTGTGATGCCGAATTTGAATTCATACTGTAGATTCTTGTAGCGCCTTGAGTAGTAATATGACAAATTGATTTATTTTTTAGTAAAATATCCGTTCTGTATCTATCTCCTTGTAAAATCCCTCCAGATGGTGAAATGATATACAGATACATCATTTTTGGAAATAAATTTTCAGGATACACTGCACGTTGAATTTGCAAAGGAACCTGTGAGAATTGTTTTGTAATTACTGTCTTACCTGTATCATCTGCTTGAAGTTCTAAATTGATAATCCCCACTTTTCCAGTTTTTCCAACCCCTAACTGGTTTACTTTGGATTCATACATCTGAATTTCCTTAGGAATATCGTCAGGCGTATAGTGTTTTAGATTATTCAATAACTCATACCTTTTGCATAATTTCAGACTTTGGTGTTGAGTCTAGTAAAACATCATGAATAATATGCTCTGCCACTTTTATCATACCTTGATCCGTTTTACAGTTGATAAATTCAAATGGCTTTTCTTTTCTAATTTTACCTGCATCTTTTTTCATAATTTCAAGATCAGCACCAACCATATCCGCAAGATCAATTTTGTTGATCACTAAAAGATCACAATTCTCAATTCCCAAACCTCCTTTTCTAGGATACTTATCCCCTCCGGCAACATCAATTATGTAAATAAAATAATCTGCAAGGATGGGGCTAAATGTTGTCGTTATATTGTCTCCACCACTTTCAATAATTATGAGATCTAGATCTGGATGCTTTGACTCCAATTCTTCTATGACTGCTAAATTCATAGAGGGATCTTCTCTTACAGCAGTGTGAGGACAACCACCTGTTGCAAGGCCAATAACCAAATTTTCAGGCAATAATCCTTTCTTAGTAGCCAAATTATTTCTCATCCTGTCTGCATCTTCTTTTGAAATTACATCGTTTGAGATAATGCTGACACTGTACCCTTTTTGTGCCAATATGGGGACCAGTCTTTCAATTAACATACTTTTTCCTGAACCTACAGGTCCTCCAATCCCGATTCTTGGAATATGAGTCATGACAAGAAATCTGATTTTTATGTAATAAACATTTTAGAATCCATTTTTTCATGTGACATTTGAACAATGTCTATTTGAGGAGCAAATTGCCACATTTCTATTAGTGATTTATTTGAACACTCTTTAATAGTCTGACCAATAATTGGTTTAATTCTGTGGATTATTTTTTGTCCTTCAAAATGTTGAATTAATCCTAATCGTAATGCAGCTCCTACAATCCCAACTGTGAATCCATACATCATCATCGACATACTCTTTTCCTTTTCTATCTTTAATGCATTACAACAAACTGCAAATGCTACTGGAAAAACACCATATGCAGTATTTTCAGAAATGCACTTTTGATACTGATTGATAAATTTATCATTTATAACAAATTCTTTCACACATTTGATTAATTGAATTCCTGATCTAACTGATGCATTTCTAATTTCTTGAATTGGTTTTGTAGTAAAAACAATGTTGTCTGCTTCCATAATTTTCTCAAATTCATCTCTGTATAGACTATCAAATACATTTCCAAGTGCAATACAATCCGAAGGTCCTATCTGTTGTGTAATGTTAATCTTAATCATGTTGAAAATATCTGTCATCCCTTCGCATTTTCTTATTTTTGCTAAATATTCTAATCCATTTGATGTAGCGTAAATCCCAGTGGGAAAAAATGAATCTGATAACTGCATAATTCCCAAATCATTCTCTATCTCATCAATGTTCATGTACATCTGCACCTGTACTTGGTAAAAATATCTGCTCTTCTATTTTTATCTCTAAATGACTAATAATACTCTGAAATAATTTTACAAATACATCTTTTTCTGAATCTGCCTGAATTGGAAATGAGATTTCATCACCATTGATGGCTATGGGTCTATGTCTATTCCCAATAATGTGTCCTAATAACACCATTACATCAACCATGTCTTTTGTCTTTGGTTTCACAACAATTACTTTTTCTGGCAGCTGCTCGACAATAATTTTTGTATCTCCATTGTTAATCACATCCCCATGACGAAGTTTTATCCCTGGTTCTAATTTCAAACCTATATCCGTGCCTAGATCTCCATTTCTTCTTATAATTCTCTTTTCTAACTCTGTTCGTGAAAGCTTGAGTCTTTCAAAATTATTATTTTTTAATTCATCAAATTCTTTATCTAGGAAAATATTTCCTATTGGTGCACTAACTTCTAACACAAGTGAGTTTACATAATGTTGAAATTATACTTTGTTGAAATATTTTTTGTATTTTTAATAATTAAATACACTAGTTACCTAATTTCTTTAATGATGCTTACTCCCAGGGAATTAGAAAAACTAAATATCTTTGTTGCAGCAGAACTTGCACGTAGAAGAAAAGGTAGAGGATTGAAACTTAATCATCCTGAAGCAATATCTATTCTTGCTGATCATATTTTGGAGGGTGCAAGAGATGGAAGAACAGTTCCTGAGTTGATGAGTTCTGGTAAAAACGTTTTATCAAAAGATGACGTTTTACCAGGCGTTGCAGATCTGATACATTCAATTCAGGTTGAAGCAACTTTTGAGGATGGAACTAAACTGGTAACAGTTCATGATCCAATTGTGTGATTATTATGATTCCAGGCGAATATTTTCCATCTGATGAACCAATTATCGCCAATGCAGGAAAATCAACAACTTCCATAAGTGTTAAAAATACTGGTGATAGACCAATCCAAGTAGGTTCTCACACACATTTTTTTGAAGTAAACAAAGCTCTTGAATTTCCAAGAAAACAATCCTACGGATGTCATCTCAATATTCCATCTGGTACGTCAGTTCGTTTTGAACCAGGTGAAACAAAAGAAATTGAACTAACTGAATTTGGTGGCAAGAAAATTGTTTATGGATTTAGTGGTTTAGTGAATGGAAATCTGAAAGAAAATCAAGAAGAAGCTTTCAAGAAAGCTGCAGAAAAAAGATTCAAGGGAATAGCCTCATGACTTTGAATATTCCGAGAAAAAATTACATTGATCTGTTTGGTCCCACAACCGGTGATAGAATACGTCTTGCTGATACTGATTTGATTGCAGAAATTGAAAATGATTTGATTGTTTATGGTGATGAATCTGTTTTTGGAGGTGGTAAAAGTATACGTGATGGACAAGGACAAGCAAGTGGAATATCTAGAGAGGAATCCCTTGATCTGGTGATTACTAACGCAGTAGTAATGGACCCTATTTTGGGAATTATTAAAGCTGACATTGGAATTAAAAATGGAAAAATTGTAGGTGTTGGAAACGCTGGAAATCCTAACATTATGGATGGAATTGATATGATAATTTCATCCAACACTGAAATTATTTCTGGAGAGCATACAATCTGTACCCCTGGAACCATTGATACACATATTCATTTTATTTCTCCACAACAAGCAATTCATGCCATTTGTAATGGCACTACAACTATGATTGGTGGCGGTACAGGTCCTGCTGATGGAACAAATGCAACAACATGTACACCTGGTAAATGGAATATTCATAGAATGATTGAATCTATTGATAACATCCCGCTGAATTTCGGTTTTCTTGCAAAAGGAAATGATTCTCTTGAAACAGCATTGTTAGAACAAATAAGGGCTGGTGCATGTGGTCTAAAATTGCATGAAGATTGGGGTTCAACTCCAGCAACAATTGATTCTGCTTTAACTGTTGCAGATAAAACTGATACTCAAGTTGCAATTCATACAGATACTCTAAATGAATGTGGATTTGTAGATGATACTATTGAAGCCATTGCTGGACGAACAATTCATACTTATCACACCGAAGGAGCCGGTGGTGGTCATGCGCCTGATATTATGAAAATTGCAGGTAAAGAAAATATTCTTCCATCATCTACAAATCCTACAAGACCATTTACAGTAAATACACTAGCCGAACATTTGGATATGATGATGGTGTGTCATCATCTAAACTCATCAGTTCCTGAGGATATCTCTTTTGCAGAATCTAGAATTCGAGGTGAAACAATAGCAGCTGAGGATGTACTACATGACAAGGGTATTTTGAGTATGATGTCTTCAGACAGTCAAGCCATGGGACGTGTAGGTGAGGTGACAACTCGAAACTGGCAGACTGCCGATAAAATGAAAAAGATGACTGGAAAACTTGAAGAAGATGATGTGCGAAATGATAATTTTAGAATTAAGCGATACCTTGCTAAAATTACCATAAATCCTGCTATCACTCACGGTATTTCTCATATTGTGGGTTCATTACAATCAGGTAAATTAGCTGATATTGTAATTTGGTCGCCTCAATTTTTTGGTGTCAAACCAAAAATGATCATTAAAGGAGGAGTAATTGCATATTCATTAATGGGTGATCCCAATGCATCAATTCCCACCACCGAGCCTGTATTATATCGTCCAATGTTTGGTGCTCTTGGCAAAACAATTCAATCTACTTCTGTAACTTTTACATCACAACTTGCACTTGATAGTGGTATTGAATCTGAAATTAATTCCAAGAAACGATTAGTGGCTGTAAAAAATTGTCGCTCTATTGGCAAGAAAGACATGTTATACAATAATTTGACTCCTGAAATTGAAATTAACCCTGAAACATATGAGGTAAAAATTGATGGAAAACTTGCAACTGTAGATCCTACTGATAAAGTTTCTATGGCCCGACTTTATAACCTGTTTTAATACTTTTACAATCTTGTTTTCTTCATCTAATTTCTTTTTTGTCGACGTCGGCAATTCTTTTCAATTGTTTACGCTGATCTTCAATTGAGTAGATAAAGGACTATCCTTGTTCAATCGATAAGTAAATCTCAGAATATTCATTTTTGTGGACAAGGCAAAATCTTTACCCTTTGTAATGACTGCATTTTTTGCTACTGTAGTATTCCTTGCTGGAGCTCCACAAACCGTTTTTGCAGCAGGAGCCATTTCAGAAGGATTCGCAATTGGTGAAGCATTACCTGAATGGATTGGTTGGGCAATTGTTGTTGGTTTAGGTGCAGTTTTTGCTGTGATAATTTCTATTGAAGTAAAAATTGAAGAAAAGTATCTTGGCGTTAACCAGACCTCTGAGATGTTTAATACTGCCGGACGAACAATCAAAACAGGTCTAACTGCTGCTGCTATTGTTTCTGCTTGGACTTGGGCTGCAACTTTACTTCAGTCTTCAACTGTAGCATATCAGTATGGAATAAGCGGTCCATTTTGGTATGCAGCAGGAGCATCAATCCAAGTACTGCTGTTCGGAATATTAGCTATTGAATTAAAACGTAAAGCACCAAATGCACACACATTCCTAGAAATCATCCGTGCCAGATTTGGTGACGGTTCTCACAAAGTCTTCCTAGTATTTGCATTAATGACTAACATGATTGTAACTGCCATGCTTCTACTAGGTGGTTCAGCAGTAGTTAATGGTCTTACTGGCATGGATATCTCCCTTGCTGCCTTCTTGATTCCAGTAGGTGTTATGATCTATACTCTGGTTGGAGGGCTAAAAGCAACTTTTGTTGCAGACTATATGCATACTATAATTATATTTGTTGTAATCCTAACCTTTGTTGCAGCAGTATACCTCAACACTGACGTTACTGGAGGTGTTGAAGGAATGTATGAAAAACTAGTTGCAGCTGCGGACTTGAGACCAATTGAAGGAAATGCAGCAGGTGCATTCCTGACAATGGCATCCATTGGTGGCTTGATGTTTGGTATCATCAACATTGTAGGAAACTTTGGAACTGTCTTTGTTGACCAAGCATATTGGCAACGAGCAATTGCTGCAAAACCATCATCAACTGTCAAGGGTTTCTTACTTGGTGGTGCATGTTGGTTTGCAATTCCATTTACACTTGCAACTACAATGGGACTGACGGCGGTGGCGCTTGATGTTGACTTAACCCCAGCACAAGTTCAATTAGGATTGGTAGTTCCCGCAGCAGCTACAGCACTAATGGGTGAAGTCGGTGCTATTATGGTACTAACTATGTTATTCATGGCAGTAACTTCTGCCGGCTCTGCAGAACTAATTGCGGTGTCTTCGCTAATAACTTATGATATTTACCGAACGTATAAGAACCCAAATGCCTCTGGCAAACAACTAGTCAAAATATCTAGAATGACCATTGTTGGATTCGGGCTTGGTATGGGCGGTTTAGCAGTTGTGCTCTTACATCTGGGATTAAGTCTCGGCTTTGTATATCTCGCAATGGGTATCATAATTGGCGCAGCAGTAATTCCAATTGCACTGACAATACTTTGGAAGAGAACAAACAGAGTCGCTGCCACACTTGGAGCCATTATTGGTTTGATGGTTGCAGTAACTACCTGGGTATCAGTAGCAGCATCCTTGCCAGAATTTGGTGGAGAAATTAGTCTGGCAAGTCTTGGTCATAACTACTCTATGCTATTTGGAAACGTTGCAGGAATCTTAACTGGTGGTGCAATTACTATTTTTGGAAGTCTTCTAACTAAAACTGAGTTTGACTGGGCTGATCTCAAAAAGAGGATTACTCTTGTAGAATTATCCGAAGCAGAGTCTGCAGAAATTACTGAAAATGAAGAGACTCTAAAGAAAGCCTTCAAGTTCAGTATTACTGGTGGCGGTATAATGACTTTAGTCTTAATTATTGCATGGCCAATGCCCTTGATTCTTGGTGGTATAGTATTTGATGTAATGGCCTACAGCGTTTGGGTAGGAATCTCAGTAGTTTGGGTAAGCATTGCTTCATTCTTCATCATATTCTTACCCATCATTGAGGCAAGAAAGGGAATCGCCCAAGTATTTGCTGGAAAGAAGTCCATTGCAGAAGCATCAGGAGGCGACAAGAATTGACTTCATGTTCTGGGTGCAATGTAACATTAGGATGGAAGAAATACAACTTTCAAAAGCAATGGAGAATTCCAGGATATTTTTGTAAGAGTTGTATGGAAAAGATTGGTCATGATTTTGATGATCATGGAAAAATTACTCTTCCAAAAAGAACTTGTGATTCATGTCACCAAGAATTTTTCTTCTTAACTACAACTTGGCAGAACAAACAACGACACAGATGTTGTAATGTTTGCAAAGACCTTGATAGTATAGAGTCATCATCAAGAACTGCATTATTGCCACCTGTTCCTTCAAGAATCCCTGTAATGATGGCAATTTTTGCATCTTTTGGTATTTTGCTAATGATTGCTGGATTTGCTTATGTCCTAATGGTTGCACCACAACAAGATTCAGGGATATTGCATGTTATTCTGGGTAGTAGTATGACTGGTGCTGGATTCATGTTAGCAAGAAAGATGGTAAAAATTCGAAATATTATCCTGGGGAAAATTAATACTTCACAGAGTATGGAGAATATGAGGTAGAGTAATGATGAAAAGCATTTGTGCAATAATTCCCGAAAAGAAACTTACTGAAGTTAACAATGCATTGCATAAAATAGGTATTTCTGGTTTGACAATTTTTGACACTAAAGGTCGTGGTAAAAATCTTCCAGAGCCTAACCAAATGGGACATTGGTTGTATTTCTCAGAATTTGGAGACAGTAACGCTCTCTTGATATTATCCAATGATTCAGATGTAGAAAAAATAATAGAAACAATCAAAGCAACTGCTGGAATTGGAAAAATCTTTGTAACTAATATAGAAGAACTAATTGACATACAAAAGAACACAAAGGGCGAAGAAGCTCTTTAATTTACAATTCTAATATTTAATTATTCTACTATGTGAATAACACTAGAAATTATTAATGTCTAAACCTTTCTAGTTGAAGAAATTATGAATCCTTAAATGTATTTTTATTTAATACGATGTAATGCGAACAAGTGATCCTAAATATAGAAAATACATGTTTGCCTTGATTGGAGTTTGTTCTGCAATTATTTTACTAGTAAATATTTAATTTTGATTTCCAACAAACTCTTTTTGTTTTTCTGGTATTTTCAATGATATTGCAAATGCACCAATAATTATTGCGATTGCAAAATACATTACTGCTACATAATCAAATAGAAATGCAATACTTCCTGCAATTACGGGACCCACAACTGTCGCAATAGATATTGTTGAACTGAAAATTCCTGTTGATGTTGAACGTGGATTATTCTCCATTAAGTGAAAGTTACCTCCAATAAATAAAAATGCCCAAGTACCTCCAACTAGTGACATAAATGGCATTGCCATCCACCAATCAGTAATTAATGCTAGTCCTACAAAAACAAAAGCAGTACATCCAATTCCAATTTTAAATTTAGTTACATTTGATAAATTAATTTTACTTGCCATGACATTCATGAGAATAAATGCAGTCAATGTATTTGCAACATATACTATTGAAATCTGATAAAGCTCTGCACCCATTCTTTCCATTAATAAAATTGGAAGAATGGTCCATACAGCTGATGCACCAATATGCCTTAGCAACAAAGAAGAAAAAAGGAATTTATTTTTTGAAATAACTTTTTTTGTTGTACCTGGAGTTAGCTCTTTTTCTTGTTGAGGATTTGGTAGTTTTATTGTAAACAAAAATCCAATTACAAATGATACTGCACTTATAATGAAAATTAATTTAAGATCATTTGCAAATCCAGCTGCCGCAATTCCTGCAAGCCAACCTAATGCATGAAATGAAATTACAGTTGCTGCTCTTTTTTTATCAATATTTGCCTCATAGGTGTATGCAATCATTGCAGGAATCATAATCCCACTTGCAATTCCTGCTGCAATTCGTACCAAAAAAAACATGCTCAGGTCTTCAGCAAAATAATGCAATCCAAATGCAATAGCACAACCAATGAAGCCTAGTCTGATGAATTTGAGCCTAGTTCCTTTCTTATCTGAATGTCTTCCAAAGTAAATTTCTGATAAAATTTGGGCAAAACTAAACGATGCTACCAAGAGCCCAATCTCAAAAATGGATTCGGTAACTCCCTTTGCAATTAAAGGCATGAAAACAAAAATAATTGAGATTCCTGCATGTTGAAAGAAGGTTGCACTACGAACTAGGTTATTCACTTGAATCTTTTGCATAAATGTAATTGAATCTAATTTTTACCTAATTTCAATATACGTGTCATTAACCTGAATCTTTGTGGATTTTTCTGAAAAGAGTTAAACTCTCCAAGAACATTTTGAAATTTAATTGTCTGCTAAAGAACCATTTAATGATGCATTAAAAAACCGTATTTTACTTTTTGATGGTGCCATGGGTACTGAGATTCAAAAATATGATCCAAAACCTGAAGACTTTCCAAATAACCAAGATGGCTTTAATGACGGTCTAGTACTTACACATCCTGAATGGATTAAACAAATACATAGAAATTATTTAGATGCAGGAGCTGATTGTATTGAAACAAATTCTTTTGGCTCAAATAAAATAAAATTAGATGAATATGGTTTTGGTGATCAAACTGTAGAATTTAACAAAAAGATAGCAAAATTAGCTTGTGAAGTTTGTGAAGAATATTCTGACAAACCTCGATATGTGATAGGTTCTATGGGCCCATCTGGATATTTACCAAGCTCAAATGATCCTGACTTGGGACAGAAACCACTTGATGAATTAAGAATTGCATTTGAGTTACAAGTTGAAGGATTGATTCTTGGAGGAGTGGATGCATTACTAATTGAAACTAGTCAGGATATCTTGGAAGTAAAACTGATAATTGAAGCATGTCATAATGCAATGGAGAAAACAGGAAAGAAAGTTCCGATTATTGCAAACACTACTTTAGATCAATACGGAAAAATGTTACTTGGAACAAATATCCAAGCAGCATATACCACGGTTTCAGATATGGGGATTGATGTTTTTGGTCTGAACTGCTCTACTGGTCCAATTGAGATGAATCCTAGTGTACAGTGGTTAAATGAGCAAAATGAACATAATTTGCTAGTTGTTCCAAATGCTGGTATGCCTGAAAATCAAGGTGGACAAGCAGTTTACAAAATGACTCCTGAAAAGATGGGTGAAGCATTAAGTGATTTTCTTAATCAGTACAAAAAAGTTCGAATAATTGGTGGCTGCTGCGGTACAAATCCTGAACACATTAAAGAACTACGAAAAGTAATTGACGAAAGAGCCAACTCTATAGAGAGTTAAGTATTTAGAAAAACTGTGGTGATTTTATAATATTGAATGTTCCTAGAGTTAGTTCTGCATTAAAGGCAGTTGAATTAAAACAAATTCCTGCACCATTAATTATTGGTGAAAGAATTAACACTCAAGGCTCACGTAAAGCCAAACAACTTGTTTTGAATGATGATTATGATGGACTAGTTGATTTAGCTCGTGCTCAAGTTGAGGATGGAGCACATTGTCTTGATGTGTGTGTTGCAACAACTGAAAGATCTGATGAATTAACATTCATGTTAAATCTTGTAAAACGATTAAGTTTAGAAATTGATGCACCTCTAGTAATTGATTCAACTGATCCTGAAGTAATAGAAGCAGCTGTAAAACAAATTCCTGGAAGACCCATAATTAATTCCATTAATCTTGAAGGTGATGGGAGTAGATTCAAAAAATTAGCACCTTTAATGGCAAAATATGGCTTACCTGCAATTGCTTTATGCATTGGGCCAAACGGAATGGCAAAGACTCCTCAGCAAAAAGTAGAAACTGCAGAATTACTTTATGAGACAGGAAAAAAATATGGTTTAAAGATTGAACAATTTATTTTTGATGTTTTAACATTTACTTTAGCTACTGGTGAGGATGAATTCCTTGATGCAGGAAAAAACACTTTAGAAGGAATACGACTAGTAAAAGAAAAATTTCCAAATTCATTTACAACATTGGGTTTAAGTAACATCAGTTTTGGGTTGGCCCCATACGCTAGAAAGATTCTCAACTCTGTATTTTTATATCATGCTGTAAAAATTGGATTGGATTCTGCAATTGTTAATGCCAAAGAAATAATTCCATATGGTGAAATTGATGATAAAGAGAAAAAATTAGCAGAAGATCTAATCTTTAATACTCATCCCAATGCATTATCTGATTTAATTTCCTATTTTGAAAAAACAGGTCCGCAAGGGACTACTGAATCTAAAAAAGTAGATGTTGATCCTTCTTGGCCTGCAGGAAAACGTGCAAATTTTAGAATCGTAAATCGCCTAAAGGATGGAATTCAAAATGATGTTGTAGCGGCAATAGCTGATAAAATTGGAAAACCTGAAATCATAAAAGATAATGATGGTATTTTGTCCCTTGATGCCCCTAAAGAATTAACACATGATGGGGCAATTAAAATTCTAAATGAAGATCTACTTCCTGCAATGAAGGAAGTTGGTGATAAGTTTGGTGCAGGGGAATTAATTTTGCCATTTGTTCTCAAATCTGCTGAATGTATGAAGGCTGCAGTTGGAGAATTAGAAAAGTATCTAGTTAAAGAAGAAGGAACTAGCAAAGGCAAATTAGTTCTGGGAACAGTTTATGGTGATGTTCATGATATTGGAAAAAATTTGGTAAAAACAATTTTTCAAAATAATGGTTATTCAGTATATGATCTAGGCAAACAAGTGCCATTACAAAAATTCATAGAAAAAATTGATGAGGTAAAACCTGACGCTATTGGATTATCTGCATTATTAGTTTCTACATCAAAACAAATGCAGTTTTTTGTAGAACATGCTAGGAAAAATAAAATGACTATTCCTATTCTTTGTGGGGGTGCTGCAATTAACAGCAACTATATCAATCGAATCGCAAAAGATGGTGGCATCTATGAACCAGGTGTTTTTTATTGTAATACTATGTTTGAAGGACTAAAAACAATGGATGTTTTAATTTCAGATGAAAAACCAAAACTTTTAGCTGATTGGAAAATAAAACTAGAAAATTGGAAAGAAAAATCTACTGCATCCATAGATCCTGACACACTTCCTAAAAGTGATATAAAACCTGTACCTGCCCCTACTCTAAAAACAATTGGAGAACCAATTCGATTAACATTAGATCAAATCAATATGGCAGAAGTTTGGACTATGATTGATAAAAAATCATTATTCAAATTATCTTGGGGGTTGAGAGGAAAGGCAGGTTCTGCATCTGAAGATGATCATGAGCAGATTCTAACAGAATGGAAGATGCGCATAATTAGAGAAAAACTATTTGAACCTCAAATTGTTTATGGTTATTTCAAATGTCATAACAAAAATAGAAAATTACTAGTAGAGAATCCGCACGGGGAGGATGTGGAATTAGAATTTCCTCGTTCTACAAAACCTGATCACCTATGTCTGACAGATTATTTTGGTGAAAATGATATTGTTGCATTTCAATCTGTAACTGTTGGGAATAAAGTAGCACAAATCATTGAACAATGGAATAAGGAAGACAAGTATACTGATGCATATTATCTGCATGGATTAGCCGTAGAAGTTGCAGAAGCTTTGGCAGAATGGGTAAATCGTAAAATAAAATCTGAAATGAATTTAGAAAAAGGTGGTTTAAGATATAGCTGGGGATTCCCCAGTTGTCCTGATGTTGCACAACATCACTTGGTATGGAAATTATTGCAACCTGAAAAGTCTGGAATGACATTAACTGAATCTGGACAGATAATTCCTGAACAATCTACTGCAGCAATAGTTGTTCATCATCCTGATGCAAAATATTTTGTTCTCTAACTATTTTTTTGCAAAAATTCATTCAAGCCATTAAAATCATTTGGAGATGTAATTAAAACATCCCCCGTCAAATCATGAATTTTTTTTACAAACTCTTTAAAATTTTGATTATAGGATGCAAAATCTAAATTCAAAAATTTTGCTGATTTATCATTTTTTTCTGAAGGAAATAAAATAATTGGAATTATTGAAAATCCTTTAAGATTATCTACAAGATTTTGAACTTGTTCTATTTTTTGAATTACTTGAGTCATGAATCCTTTGGGTTTAGCATCTAACTTTTTTGAAATTTTTGTAAAATCTGGGTTATTTGAAATGGAAAGGTACAAATCAATTTTAGAATCTATTTTTTCATCTCTTAGTCTCTTTAGTACTGTACTTGGGAATTGGCCTGAATCTGGAGTTCCAGTTTGTGATGGATCTCCCATTAGGATTAAAATTCCAGAAAAACCTACATCAATGCATTTTTTTACATATTCTGAAATCTCTTTCTCACTTTTGTCTCTAACTCTCAGACTTACAGTAATAGGAATATTTGGAATTTCTGTTTTTAGTTTTTTACCAACTTCAATTGGTGATGCTCTTTGGTGACCAAGTACATTTTCTGTAAGGTGTATTGCATCACATTTTTTTGATATGCTTTTAATTTTATCAAGAAATTTTGATACTGATTCATCCGTGTTTACTCCAGGTAAAATTTTTGGTGGATTTGCTTCGTATCTGATTGTCATATTGTCGTTTTTTGTCTCCTTGGTTAAAACCTTTGAATACCAAAACCAACAAGGACTAGTAGGAAAGATTCAAGATGAATTTAGATGAGTTAAAATCCACATTTTCTAATCCCATAAATCCTAAAATTGATTTTGATGAAAAATATCGTTTGGCATCTGTTCTAGTGGTGATTTATGGTAGTGAGCCAAGAATTGTAATGACTGAGAAACCAAAACATATGACATTTCATGCTGGTGAAATATCTTTTCCAGGAGGAAAGTTAGAAGAAGATGATCAGGATCTTCTTCACACAGCATTACGTGAGACTAGTGAAGAGATAGGCCTTGAAATTACACGAAAGCAGGTAGTTGGCCAACTAGATCCTGTTGTTACTTTGAATTCTGGATTCCTGATTTTGCCATTTGTTTCAGTTCTTGATGAAATTCCTCCACTATCTGCTAATCGTGAGGTTGAAAAAATTTTTCATATTCCTTTTGAATCATTTTTAAAAACAATGGCAAAAGATCCTGATCCTACTCATAACATCATTCAAGAGATGTATACATTTGAGTATCAGAATCAAATAGTCTGGGGAGCCTCTGCTCGAATTCTAAAACAACTTAGAAATCATCTTCAAACCTGAGATTCATTTAAAAAGAGCTCTTCGTGCCTGAAAAACTATGGCTGCTCGTAAGTCTTCTCCAAGAAAGATTCGTCTGCTTAAAAAAACAAAGCAGGCTTCACCAGTACCAGCTTGGATAATTCTCAAAACAAAGAGAGGTGTTAGAACCAATCCAAAGCGTAGAGCTTGGAGATCTACAGATGTGGAGGTAGGATAGATGTCTCAAGAATTAGAACGAGTTTATACTATCAATCTGGGTAAGGCTTTACTCTCTCAATCTCAACATAGGGCTGTTAGAGCAACAAACATGATTAAAGAATTTGCAAGACACCATATGAAAGTTGAAGATATTAAAATTGAAGAAGAGTTAGCTCATCAAGTTTGGGCTAGAGGAGTTAGAAGTCCACCAAGAAAAATTAGAGTCAGAATGAGTAAGACTGATGAAGGTTATGTTTTAGTTTCACGTTATGATGAAGAAGCAGAATCAAAAATTGCTGCTGAAAAAGACACCAAAAAAATTGATGATAAAATAAAGACTCCAGCTAAAGAAGAAAAGAAAGAAACTCCAGCTAAAGAAACACCAAAGAAAGAAACTCCAGCTAAAGAAACACCAAAGAAAGAAACTCCAGCTAAAGAAACACCAAAGAAAGAAACTCCAGCTAAAGAAACACCAAAGAAAGAAACTCCAGCTAAAGAAACACCAAAGAAAGAAACTCCAGCTAAAGAAACACCAAAGAAAGAAACTCCAGCTAAAGAAACACCAAAGAAAGAATCTTAAAAATAGTATCTTTCAAAAAATTACATTCTTAAAAAATAATTTTATTCTAATTGGTATAAATCTAGTTTACAGTCGATACTGCAGTCTGGGGTAGACCAATCAAGTGTGTCTTCTTGAGGAATCATTCCAAGTGGATCATAATTATCAAATTTGGTCATACCTTGAATTGATGATAACATTACAACTTTGGATTCATCTGCAGTAGAAGACATGTCGATCTGTGAGTTACTCTCACTAAGAATACCACTTGTCAAATTGGTAATGGAATTTAATACTCCTGCTGGAATGTTATTTCCGCCAACTACATAGATCATAGAACGTTTAACTGAGTTTGGTGGTGCGTTTCCATATAGCATTTTAAGTGAATCTCTAAGTGAATCCTCAATGTTTTGTCCTTCTTTACTAGAAGTAAGAATACTAGTTTCAGCAGTAATGTCTGATGTTCCAAGTGACTCTACAACATGCATTATTGCGCCATTTGCAATCTCATAGCAAGCCTTTGGACTCAAATCTGGATTACTTTCGAGAAGCGAGTCATTATCTAGAACTATTGTGCAATCTGAATTTGCTCTAACTCTTTTTAAAGAAACACCAGAATTGAAAATTCTATCTTTTTCATACTTGAATGGCATTATTGCAAATGAGATTAACCCTTTACCGGATTCTTTACAAATTTCTGAGACTACTGGAGCCATAGCTGAGCCTGCTTTGCCAGCTAAATTACTCATTAAAATTACTGTAGAATAGCTTGAAATCTCTTCTCTAATTTCATCGGCATTTTTGTATGTTGAGCCTCTGATTAACTGAACTGATGGATTAATTATTGAATCAGTAGACACGTGAATAGCTGGATTCTCATTGGAGAAATCTTTAGAATTGTTACTAATTTGAAGACAATCTGAATTTAGAGCCTCTTTGGATTTAATTGCTAATTTTGAGCCTACGCCACCAAGGCCAATTACTAAAACTGGTTCTTTTACATTAAAACTCATTTCAGATCCTATTTGATGATTTAGATAAAAAACCTTCTTACGTTTTTTTAATCAAATTTTAGATCTAAAAAATTTAGCTTGCGATCTTACCAATCAGGCCACTAATGGTAGCATCCGTAATTTCTACAGTATGTGATTGTCCAATGTCTACATCATTTCTTACAAAGACAGGCTTGTATGCAAAGTTTCTTCCTTTGATCCCTTCTTCAGTCTTTTCATCAAATAGAACTTTGCCTCTCCAACCGATCCACTTTTTGTTATTCTCTAGCGATATATTGTTGATCTGCTCAAAAATAATTTTACTTCTTCTTTTCACTTCTCCAACATCTACTTGTTTCCATTCAGCAGCATCTGTACCTGGTCTTGCACTGTATTTGGATAAATTGACCACATCTGGTCTTGTTTCATTTAACAAGTCGATTGTTTTTTGAAAATCATCTTCTGTCTCTGAAGGAAATCCTACTATGATGTCGGTTGAGATTGTAAAGTCAGAATATCTCTTTTTAATCCTACTTACTATGTCTCTGAATGTTCCAGCAGTGTGTCCTCGTTTCATATCATGGAGAACTTTATCGCTACCACTTTGAACTGGAATATGTAGAAATTTGAAGACTTTGGAATTATTGTAAGATTCTATCAAGTCATCTCTGATTCTGGGCATGTACATTGGATTCATCATCCCTACTCTGACCATGAAATCCTCTGGAATCTCTACTACTGCATTTACCAGAGATGGGAGATCTGTTCCAATATCAAATCCATAGCAACCATTATCTGTTGATGTTAACCATACTTCCTTACAACCCTCTTTGATTTCAGTTTTAACTTGTCTTACAATATCTCCTAATCTGTAACTAGAAAGATCCCCTTTTGATAATTTGGTTTGGCAAAATGTACATTCACTCATACACCCACTTGCAATCTCTACAATTCCAACTGCTGGATTTAGTCTGACTTTGGGAAGTCCTACTTTGGATAGATCTGAATCCTCTAATGCTATTTGCTTTTTTCCACTTAGTGCTGAATTAATTACCTGTAGAGTTTTACCTAATGAATTTGGTCCTAGTAAACTAGCATTTTCTGAGAATTTCTCAACTGTATGTTTTTCTGCCTTTGGAAGACATCCGGCAACAACTAGTGGTTTTGAATTAAGTGATTTTATTCTATGAATCATCTTGTTGGCAGTTGCATCTTTGACTGAGCATGTTACAACAATATTGAGATCTGACTCTGATGAATCTTCAACCAATGAATGCCCTCCATTTAGTATCAGTCCTGAAATCATTTCCGAATCTGCAAAACTAGCCGAACATCCATATGCTTCTACAAATATTTTTGCCATTATTTATCCAAAGAGGGCATCGATTTCTTTGTTACTCATTAATTTCTTTGAAACAACTAATTCTCTAATCGTCTTTCCTGTTTTTAGTGATTCTTTGAACAGTTCAGCAGATTTTAGATAACCAATTTTTGGAGTAAGTAATGTTACAATCACAGGACTATTTTCAATATCTTCACGTAGTTTGTTTTTGTTTGCAGTAAGTCCATCAATTAGATTTGCAGAAAATATTGGCAAAAAGTTCTTGAGCATATCTGTTGACTCTAACATACACTTTAGCATTCCAGGCAACATGACATTTAGCTCAAATTGTCCTCCTTGTGCTGCGTGTGCAACTGCGGTATCATTTCCAATTATGTTAAAACAAACCATATTCATGCATTCTGCTAATGAGGGATTTACTTTTCCTGGCATAATTGATGAACCAGCATGAACTGCAGGAATTCCAATCTCAGCTAATCCTGCTATGGGACCTGATGCCATTAATCTAATGTCATTTGCAATCTTACCAATCTCTAATGCCAAGTTTCTCAAAGCACTTGATAGATTTGCAACAGCAAACTTACTTTGTAATCCATGTTGCATGTCTTTTTCTGGTTTAAGTGAAAGTTTAGAAATTTTAGATAATTCTGTTATTGCAATTTTTCTGTAACCTTTTGGTGTATTTGCACCAGAACCAACTGCTGTTCCACCTAGTGCAACATTTTGTAATTCTTTTTGAGCAGCAACAATTTCATTTTTTGCTTTAGTAATTGATGTAGCATATGCTTCAAATTCACTCCCTAACGTTACTGGTAAAGCATCCATTAGATGGGTTCTTCCAATTTTTTTAAATGATGAAAACTGTTTTGCTTTCTTTGAAAGTGACTTTATCAAAATCTCTATTGCTGGAATTGTTTCTTTGAGATTCATCAAAATTGCAACATGCATTGCAGTTGGATAAGTGTCGTTACTAGATTGTGACATGTTTACATGATCATTAGGATGTAAGAATTCATACTGTCCTTTCTTTTTATGCAAAATTTCTAATGCAACATTTGCAATGACTTCGTTTGAATTCATGTTAAATGCTGTTCCAGCTCCGGAATTTATCATATCTACTACAAACTGATCAACAAATTTTCCACCAAGTATCTTGTCACAAGCCGAGACTATCGCTTTGCCTCTTTTTACATCAATTGCTTTAGTCTTCATATTTGCAACTGCTGCTGATCTTTTAATCATGACAAATGATTTAATCAGATTTTCGTGGCTTTTGTTTCCTGTTACATGGTATTGTTTTATTGCTCTTCCAGTAAATGCTCCATAGTATGCATCAGATGGAATTTTGACCTTGCCAAGTGAATCTTGATCCAGTCTGAATTTCATGTAGACTTTGTTGTATGGATGCCATTTATTCATTCTTTTTGGGAGATTTTCATAAATTCACAACATGGTTTCAGGGTAATTATTATATAGGAATCGCAAGTCACGGTGCATAATGAATAAGCGTGTTAGTATGCTCTTTACAATTGCAGCAGTAGCTGTAATGGGGGCAACCTTATTCGGAAGCACATACACACAAACCCAAATTGCTGGACAATCACTCGATATCAACAAAATGGATATCGATGTAATTGAGAAAATCCATCAAATGGGCGGTTTAAAGCTTGTAATGCCTGAAGCATTTGCAGAAACTGATTGTGGCGTACTAGAAGATTCTGGACGCAAGGTCGTCGAGTTTAATCTAACTGGTGAAAGTGTTGAACTTCCAATTATGGGAGGAAAAACATTCAATGCTATGACCTTTAGTGGAACAGTCCCAGGACCAACACTAAGAGTTACACAAGGAGATGTTGTCAAAATGACACTTTCAATTCCAGCTGATGAAGTTACTGGACACGGTAACGACATGCACGCATCACAAATCTCTGCTAGCGCTTTTGAGTCTGTCAATCCTGGCGAAACAGCCCAGTATTGTTACATTGCTGAAGCTGCTGGTATTTTCAAATACCATTGTTCTGGTGTCAAACTAATTGGTATGGACCAACACGTTCTTTCCGGCATGTACGGAATTGCAATCGTTGATCCAATCGATGGATACAAGAAACTAATGGTAGAGAAAACAAAAGTAGTTGACAACAAAGTAAAACTAGACAGAAAGTTCTATAGTGCAGATGCATTAGAGTTCCAACTCCAATACAATCAATTGTACCTAACACCTGAAGGTAATTATGATGCAGGAGCAATGTTCCAACATCATAACACTGCAACAGTTGTTAACGGAATGCAATTCGGTTATGTACCAAACATGGCTCATAACTTACTCGTCAATGGCGATGTAAAGAAGAACATCTTTGTTGCACAACCATGGAATGGAATTGAACACAAGCAATACCAATCACAACTCTTGTTTGTTGAAAATGATCAACACGTGAGACTCTTTATTGAAAACCAAGGTAACGAACCAGTTTTCTTCCACATTGTTGGTGAAATCTTGGACAGAGTTACTCAAGGCAATAGAGTACAATCCGCAGCAACTGAAACATGGTTACTCGGTGGCTCACAAGGAATGATTGTTGACTTGGTATTTGATGAACCAGGTGCATACGCAGCAGTAAATCATGACTATGCAGCAATTTACACTGGCGCAGCTACAGTCTTTGTAGCAGGTGATCCATTTGGCTTGAACCCAGTTCTAGTTGAGAAAGGAGTAATACCCGCACCAGTAGCATCTTATGCATATGCCTTAGGAAATCCAAGTGATGCTGTCCCACCAATGGGAAAGAACAGTATTGCTCATCCGGCATTAAACATTCATGGTTTATACACTGATGAAGTAGCTTCTGAAATGCAAGCAAGTGGCGATTATGTCGCATTATGGGAAGTAATTCCTGTAGTAGCAGAAATCCTCACTTCTTGATCTTTTAACATCTTTTTTTCTTTTTATTTTCTTAATGAATTATATGCCGTAGTTCATTTTTCTATTTTATGGGATTTGATGAATCTGTATTGATATGTGATGAAGTCGATCCTATCTTGAACAAAATTCTAGTTGATAATGGTTTGAAGGTTTCATATGAGCCAGAAATAACTAAGGAGCAAATCCTTGAAAAAATTTCAAATTTCAATATTGTGATCGTAAGAAGTAGAACTACAATTACCAAAGAAATGATTGACAAAGCTGTGAATTGTAAAATAATTGCTAGAGTTGGAGTGGGCCTAGATAATGTAGATCAAGAAGCTGCAAAAGCAAAAAACATTCGAGTAATTAATGCCGTTGAAGGCGCAATGAATGCCGTTGCTGAATTAGTTTTAGGATTAATGCTATCCCTTGCAAGACAAACAACCCGAGGTGATAGAGCAATAAGAAATGGGCAGTGGCTCAAAAAAGAACTAAAGGGAACAGAACTTAGGGGAAAATATTTGGGAATTATTGGTTTAGGTAACATTGGAAAAAGATTGGGAAGACTTGCAAGAGGTCTTAACATGAACATAATTGGATATGATGTAATTCCAATTGATGAGGAATTTTCAAAAGAAGTTGGTTTGATGAAAGCTGATTTGGATACTCTTTTGCAAAGTTCTGATTATATTTCAATTCATGTTCCATTACTGGATTCAACATACCATTTACTTGATGCACAAAAGATGTCTACCATGAAAAAAACTGCAAAGATTATCAATACTTCAAGAGGTGGTGTCGTTGATGAAGAAGCATTGTATGATGCGCTCAAAAACGGAACACTTGGAGGTGCAGCTTTGGATGTCTTTGAAAAAGAGCCTGCAACTGGAAACAAGTTAGCAGAATTAGATAATGTAATTTTAACACCTCATATTGGAGCACAAACAAAAGAGGCTCAATCATTGGCTGCAAATGTGATTGCAGAAAAGATTATTCAGATACTCCGAGGGGTCATCTGAATTTTTTCTAATAAATTCTCCATTAAGTATAAAAATAACTAAAAAACTTTCACCCATACGTGATTAATTATCGTCTAATTCTTTTTAACGTCAATTTGGAGGTTTACAAGGAGTGCTAACTAATAACCGAATGGAAAAAATACAGTCTGAAAGACTAAGATATCTTCCTAATGTCAATTCTCTTTTGAAAATATCTATTGGGTTGATTCTATTTACGATTATTTCTACAGCACTTGTTTATGCTGAGACAATATCAGTTAATGTTGATGGAACTTCCTATAATGTAGAATATTCTACAATAGGAATGACTGTATCTGCCATTGAAGCTGATACTGATTTTATTTCATTAATACTTGCAGTTGAGGTAACTGATTCTCCTGGAATTTTGGATATTACTTTTGAGAGATCTTTCTTTGATTCTATTTACGATGGATTAGATGAAGATTTTTTTGTATTGGCAGATGGTATTGAGGCCACTTTTGCAGAAATTGAAACAACTTCTACAAGTAGAACTTTAAGTATTGAATTACCATCTGGCACTGGAGAGTTAGAGATTATCGGTTCTGTTTTTGGCAGTGAGTCTACTGTTGAAGAACCAGAACCAGTAGTTGAAGAACCAGAACCAGTAGTTGAAGAACCAAAGACTGAGACACCAAAGACTGAGACACCAAAGACTGAGACACCAAAGACTGAGACACCAAAGACTGAGACACCAAAGACTGAGACACCAAAGACTCAATGTGGTCCTGGAACTATTCTAAAAGATGGTGCCTGTGTGCTTGATGAACGATGTGGTCCTGGAACTATTCTAAAAGATGGTTCATGTGTAATTGATCCTACAATGTCTTCTGATAAACCATCTCAGGGAATGGGTAGACAAATGATCATGGGTGTTGTTACAGCATTTGTGATTGCAGGAACTGTAGGACTAATTTTGGCAATAATGTCAAAAGCTAGTAAGAGCTCAAATTAATCACAAGTAAGATCTTCTGCGTTCATATTTTTATCAAAATCAAATCCTGAAATTTGAGTTGTAGTTGTGTATGGAATTATGCCTATGATCGGTGTATCTGTTCTAATCATGACAATGAGTTTGTTTGGATCCAGTCTGATATCTCCTCCATCAAACTCAAAATCAAGAGTCATGAAAATATGCTGAGCAGAAGTAAATTCAGTTGATGAAAAAACTCCTTTCTTAACTACAGATGATAGTGGATTGATAGTCATTGGGTCTATGGTAAATACCCCCATATTTTCTTCATCATAAAATGTAATTATTTCAAATTTTTGAAAACTAATCCAAAATGGTAATGTGTTGCAAAATTCCATCTCGCCATGATTGGACATTTTAAAAAAAGAAAAATCTCCAGGACTATGCCATCTATATTCTAGTTGATTAGCCCCTAAAACACTAAATCCTGAATATGCAAAAGTAGTAATGATTAATGCTATTGCAATAAATGTGATAATTGAATACTTGTTCATATTTCTTCTTTAAAGTCAGAGTAAGAAATTATTTTTTTATCTAATAGATAGTTAAACGCTTTGGCAAATTCATCATCAGAAATTCCACCTTCAATCCACCAGTAACCTACATTTTTGACCCATTCAGGAATTTTGATATCATAAACATTTGACTCATTAATGTCAAATGGTACTATGATGATGTCTGTGCTGATATATTTTTGAATTGCATCCATTAAAAATCCATCAGAAATATTTCCACTAAGCCAATTAGCTAAAATAGGTTTTATCACTTCAGGAATGCAAATTTTATTTGAATCAATTAATGTAAATTCTGCAGTGGTCTCTGAACCTGAATATTGTACATCTATGAAATATTTTCCTAATGGAAAGATTTCTTCTTGAAATGCAATTAATGATGGAATTGGATTTTTAAAATCACTTATTGAAATTGGAATTGCACTGCTTCCCTTGCCCGATTCATCTCGAATATGAATAATTGCTGGATCTCCTGTTATCTCTGATACTTCGATGGTATAGAATAATTTCTCACAATAACTGTATGTTGTTTTTTCCATAATTATTGAGACTGAAGGCTCGGCAAATACGGGTGGAATACTCATTACACTGATTATCAAAATTATGGGTAAAACTGCATTTCTTGAATTCATCTTTTACAATATCCATCATGCTCAATAAAAATCTCAAAGCAATTCTGAGGAATACTTTTTAAGAACTTGAGCCTTATCTTTATTATCGAGTTTTCTGTGGATACAAACTCTTTGAGGTGTGGATTGCGAAGATCCCACTCAAGGACATTTTAATTGATTATGGTTTTTACCACATAATCGATTTACAGTTATTAAAGGGGATTTTACTATGCCCGATATGCCTAGTCATCAAGACAAGATGTGGATCGGACTCTGGAAGGAAAATGCACCTGAACTACGTGAACGTGTCGTTGGATGGCGTAAACAAAATGCAGTTACCCGTATTGCAAAACCTAGCAGATTGGAGAGAGCTAGACGATTGGGATACAAGGCAAAACAAGGAATCATAGTTGTTAGGATGCGAGTTGGAACTGGGGGTATGAGAAAACAAAGACCTACAGGTGGTAGAAGACCAAAACATCTTGGTGTTACAAGAATTAAAGCCGATGATGATATGAAGACAGTTGCAGAGAGAAGAGTTCTTGAGCGATATCCAAATTTGAAACTTTTAGGTTCTTACTTTATCTATAAAGATGGAATGCATTATTGGTTTGAAGTAATCTTGGCAGATCCTGTTCATCCAAGAATTGCACAAGATAAAGAAATAAACAATCGAATATCTCATACTGCATAATTGAAAATTATCTTTTTAGTTTCTCTAGTATTGTTATTTACAATAACTCCTGTGTTTGCTCAACTTTTATCGGATAGTACTGGATTGGTTAATCGCCTAGATGTTGAAGTTGGTGGACACTCTTTTGAAATAGAAACTGTTTCAAATTTTGATATTACAAAATATGATTTTAGTGCAGACCAAAAGAAACTAACTCTTTACATTAACAGTGGCTTGGAAAAAAGTTTAACAGACATTCAAATCCCTAAAGAACTTTTGAGTGGGAATTTTACTTTTTTCCTAAATGATCAAGAACTATTTCCTCAAGTACGCTATAATGACAAGATTTCATTTGTGACTATGAATTTTACAGGAATTGGAAATCATACGTTGGCAATATTTGGCACTACCACTCTTAATGGATTGGATGGGATCTCTGTAAATGAAACTACTGAATCTGAAACTTTAATGGAAAATGGGAAAGATGTTGATGGTTACTTTATTGCATGGATTGCAACTGCAATCGTTATTGCTATAGCTGCAATAGTGTTAATAATTATTCTAAAAAATAGAAAATAAAAATGGATAATCCAAAAATTGCATTGATTGGAGGTTTTGTTATTGTTATTGCGTTATCTATTGCACTTGTTTTAATTTGAAACTTTAATCTTCATTTAACAATTTTTGAATCAATGCATCAATATGGCCTGATTGTCCAAATGACACATCTCTAAGAATTCCCTTCCTGTCCACTACTATTGCTGATGGAGTTCCCTGTAGTGCAAATTTTTCAAATGTTTCAGCAGAGTATTCTTTTGATTTCATGTAATCTTTGACTCTCTGAATTATTTGATTTCTATAATCTTCAGGTTGTGAATCAAATTCAGGAATTTGTGGGTAAATAAACTGCATAATTTTTTCTTGGCTTATTTCTCCTGATGTTTTTACTAGATTATCCATTCCCACAGGAAATGGAATTTTATAATTTAGTTTGTTTCCATCTTTTAGTTGTCCATACATGGAGAGGGCTTCTTTTGTTTCTCCAATCACTTCACCTGTTTCTAATAATAATTTCAAATTATCCAAAGTATTTTTATCAAAATCTTCAAAAGCAGTCGCTAAACCCAAAACTCGAACTCCCTCATCTTTGTATTTGTTGTAAAGATTGATTGCCTCAGGAATTGCATGCATAAAGCATCCAGGACAATTTACTTGAAAGACTTCAAGTAAAACAATATGATCTTTTTCTTGATCAAAATTAGTTGGTGCACCCTGAACCCATTCTGAAACTCCAAAATTTGGTGCCTTTTGCCCAATTACTGCACTCATAGTAAATTATGATATTTTTTCCATTAAATAGATAACTCCGAAATTTTTCAATTACTCTCGAGTACCCTAATATATGACACAAAAAATTTCAAAACAAATTGCAAGCAGTAACTGAAGATCGATTGGCATTACTTGCTGAGATGGAATCAAAATATGAGCAAAAAGATACAGAGTATTTTGTTTCACTTTTAGAGCATCCTGATTATGTTATTCGAACAAGGGCTACATGCATTTTAGTTGATTTTGGTGGTGAGGACAAGGTTCCGTATATTGCTAAAGTTTTGAAAAATGATGAAAATGAATTGGTTAGACATGAAGCTGCATTTTCATTAGGTCAAATGTGTTATTCAAGTTCTGTTTCTTCATTAGCTGATGCTACATTAAATGATCCTAGCATGTTTGTAAGACATGAGGCAGCAATTGCTTTGGGTGTTGTAGGAAATAAGGAAGCCAAAGAGACACTTCAAAAGGCATTAAATGATCCTGACAAACCAGTAGTTGAATCTGCCATCGTTGCATTGTCTAATATTGAATTTATGGAAAAGTTAAGTAAGAACGAAAAGTTTGCAAAATTAACGGGTGGATGAGATGAATTTTTCTTATGGAATTATAATTGCAGTTGGAATTTTAGTGGCAATTTCTTTGGGATTTATTGCAGCTGATCCTTCTGATATAATTGAGCCAAGAGTAATTCCTGTAAAAGAAAAACCAACAATGTGTACTATGGAATATGCTCCAGTATGTGGAATTGATGGAAAGACATATGGAAATATGTGTATGCTTGATGCATCTGGAGTTGAATTAATTCATGAAGGTGAATGTGGTGTTATTGATCCAATTGTAAAACCACGAGTTCAACCAGAGGACATTCCTGAACCAAAAACAGAAACTAAACCCACAATGTCTACTCCAATTCCGCCATCAACTCATACAGTTATGATTGCAGAAGGATCTGGTACTCCTGGTTGTGATGAAACTATGGAATGTTACCTGCCATACTCTGTAGATATTTTTGTTGGTGATACTGTTAAATGGGAAAATCCAGATTCAGCAGCACATACTGTAACTAGTGGAAGTCCAGCTGATGGACATGATGGGTTGTTTGATTCCAGTTTATTTATGGCTGGATCAACTTATGACTTTACATTTGAAGAAGCAGGAACCTATGATTATTTCTGTATGGTTCATCCATGGATGGTAGGAATAATTCATGTTGAGGAATCAAAAGAAATGATAGTTGAACCTGAACCAATTACTGTAAACTCGCATATTTTACCTAAAACTGCCCTTGTCGGTGAGACCCTAATAATTGAAGTTGAATTTAGAGATGATGATAACAATATTGTTGATCATGTAAATTATGATATCACTGCCACACAAGATGGAGATGTAATTTTATCTGAACCAAAATCTCATAGACATCCTGGAATGCATCCAATTCATGAAACTAACATTCTAGGCGAGTCTGAAATTGAAATTAAAGTAATTATTCAAGGATTGGGACACGGTGATGATATCACTGAACCAATTGGTGTTGAAACTGTAATGTCTGTTATTCCTAAAATGCCCGAAGTTGAGGCAGAAATTACAGAAATATTACCAACGTCATTAACAATTTCAGTTCCAGAAGGATCTGGTACTCCTGGATGTGAAGAAACAAACGAGTGCTATTTGCCCTATGAGGCAAGTATTGCAGTAGGTGGGCAAATCACATGGAGTAATGATGATTCAGCAGCACATACTGTAACTAGTGGAAATGTTAATGCTGGTCCAACAGGTGTCTTTGATTCTGGATTGTTTATGTCAGGAACAACTTATGACTTTACATTTGATGATGCAGGAACCTATGATTATTTCTGTATGGTACATCCTTGGATGACTGGCCTAATTCATGTTAGTTAAAGTGCAATAACTTTACTTCCGTTCTCCGATGATTCAAATTTGTATATTCTTTCTACCGTAGAATCATCAAAGATTTCAGAGTCATGTGTAATTATTAGAAATTGCATTGGTGTTTCCAAATTAGAAATGTCCGATAATTGGGACAATACACTAACAAGAGATTTTTTCCTTTCCGCATCCAAGTGGGTAGTTGGCTCATCTAATATCATCAAATTGAGGTTTGATGCTCCCAACAGGCTTGCCATTCCTAGTCTTAAAGCTAATGCCACGCTTACTTTTTCACCCCCGCTAAGTGATTCTAAATCTAAAACTTCATTTTTTGCAAAACATGAAATTGATATGTCTCGTGCTTTTTCTGATAGAACAATTCTTTGAATTTTAGTATTAAGTAATGTAAGGTATTCTGATGACTTAATCGATATTGTGTTTAGCGCCCATGATCTTAGACTAGTTGCAACAGGTCCATCTCTGTTAAAAATATTAGTTTGAATCTCGTCTAATTTGATTACGTATTCTTTAACGATTTTTAGCTCTGATACTGCATTTTTTATTTTTTTAATTTGTTCTTCTGCTTTCAAAATTTTTTCTGAAATTGCCCCAATTTTTTGGTCAAGTTGAGATAATTCCATTTCTTTTTCACTAATTATTTTTTTAAGATTTGCAAATTCTTTCTCATCGAATCCTTTAGTTTCAGATTCTAATTGTACTATGTTATCAAAGATCATTTTTGCATGTGAATCTAATTGTGCAATTTCTAATAAATTACCATTACCTGTTGGAGGAATTTTTTGTATGTTTTGTTTTTTAATATTTACATATTCTTGAATTTTTACTAAATCTTCTTTACTTTTAATTGAATGGGCCCTTAGAGTAGCTTCTGCATCCCTTGCATCTTGTATTTTTTTTGTAAAATCATTCTTTTTTTGAATATACATGTCTTTTTCCTTTTCTTTTAGAATTTTTTTTTCATTTAATGATGTGATTTCTTGTTTCAAATGCTCTTCTTGAAAAAGAGGGTTTAGTTTATCAACATCAGAATCGCATACAGGACATTTGTTATCTTTGAGTTGAAGTTTTGATGCTAAAGATAGTTTTTCTTTTAAAGAAATACTTTGATTGTTTATTTCCTGTATTTTTTTAAAAGTCTCTTCAATTGTTTGCTCTATTTTCTGAATTTTTACTTCTAAATCTGTTTTTTGACCTGCATTCTCAAAACATCCCTTACAGTCGTTAATTTTACGCTCATTTTCACTAATTTCATGCTGAATTTCACGTATTGCCTCCCTTGCATATGCCAAAAGTTCTTTTTTTCGTAACTCGATTTGATTGATTTTATCTATCTTTGGAGCATCTGTTTCAACTTTTTTTCTTAAATTCTCAACTTCGGTCCTTATTTTTTCTTGGTTTGATTCAAATTGATTTTTTTCAGGTTTAGATTCTGTTATGTCTTTTTCATATCTTTCTAAATCCCGTAATAGAATTTCAATATGTGTGTCGTCATAGCCAAATCTATCTTGTATTCTTTGTCGAAATTCCTTATTAATTGCCTTCATTGATTCAGATGCAACATCAAGCTTATCAATACCTATAATTGCATTAAGTAATTCTTTGAATTCTTTTGGTTTTGCATTTATTATTGCATTTAACTCTCCTTGTTGAACAATAGATGCTATCTTTAGTTTTTCAAAATTCAATCCAATTGTTTTTTCTACTTCTTCAGTCATGGATTCTCCGAATTGTTTTCTTTCTCCAGCTGCTATCTCTATTCTATCATTATCTACTATTTCAGAAAATTTAGCAGATAATGTTCCTTTGCTGTCTACTTTTCTTACTGCCTCAAACTGCTTACCTTTAATAGAAAATCCAATCTTTGCAAATCCTTGATTTGACCCACGTTTTATCAAACCCTTATTTGATTTTCTAGTATGTTGTCCAAATAATGCAAATGTTATTGCATCAATGATGCTAGATTTTCCTGCCCCATTATCTCCTACAAAAACAGTTACCCCATTTTCAAATTCTAGTTTGGTATTAGAGTGGGCTAAGAAATCACCTAACTCTACTGAAGTGATCATGTCTTTCTCTCCTTTTTGAAACTCTCAAAATTTTCAAAGATTAGTTGTGATGCCTCTTTTATTTGTCCTGTTGATAATGCTGGTAGTAATTCTCTAATGGCAAAACTCGCAATTTTTTCAGAACCTAATGTATCTACTGATAATCTAAACATCTCATCATCAATTACGTTGGGCTTATCCATGAGAACAGATGAATCTGAAATTTGATTGGTGCTTATTCTCCAAAAACATCTCAAAACTAGAGCGTTTAGGCGTGCAATTTGTGCCTGAATGTGATCTGTTTCTATGTCTTTTCCTTGTATTTTTATTTCCACTATGGGTTTTTTCTTGGATTCTGCAATTTTGCTCGAAACTTCTTCTATTGTTTTTGATAATTCTTCATATTCTGTTTTAAAAGAAAATTGCGGCCTAGTGTCTACTTGAATCCAATTTGTATTGGCTTCGGTAGTTGAGATGTCGACTTCAAAGAATCCTTTTTCTGTTTCCTTTATTCCTTCACTAGTGGTTAATTCAATTGAACCTGGATATGCTATTGGCCCATTAAGGTGATTGAAATGTTTGATGTCTTTATCATGAAGATGACCCATTGCATAATATGTAAAATTTTTTGGTAAATCTGTTGATTGAATCTCTCCGGCAAATTTGTTAAATTCAGTAACTCCTTGATGTAAAACTAAAATTTTATGTCCAGAATGATTCTGAACTGCTTTGTCTATTGCGGCAAACTTTTCTTCATATTGAGGAATTTCTGCTTTTCTGATTTTATCAAACCCTGCAATAAGAATTCCCTTGTGATCAATTGGTTTGCCTTGACCGATGTATTTTGAAAATTCTAAATTATGATAGACATACGGAATAGGTGTATTTCTAATTCTACTAATATCGTGTTCCCCTAAAATAAAAAATGAATCTATGTTATTTTGTTTTAATCTTTTTAAACCATTTCCCATTTGTACTATTGCTGTTCCACTTGGATTTGGAATGTGAAAAATATCTCCTGCAAAAATTACAAAATCAACATGATCCTTGATGGATGTGTCGATTGCTTGATTAAATACATCGTAAACGTCCTGTGCACGTTCTTCTGAACCATACTGAACTAGTCCCAAATGTGTATCTGATATGTGAGAAAATAACATTTAATCTAATAACAAATCTTTTTGAACTAATCCTTGAGTTGATTCTACTGCTACTTCTTTCATTTTATCTGCATTTGCCCAAGCATTAACTGCACTCTGATCTGCCCCCATTATCTTCTCTTTAACTTCCTCAACATGCACTAATGATGGTAGATTTGTCCATTGCCCAACTAGAATTGCATCCCCCACATTTAATGATGTTAATTGAGATATCAAATCACGGCTAGTAGACTCAGTTGCTGAGGCTATTTGACGTTGATCATCTTCCTGAATTATTTTCATAATTGCAAATGAGCCCAATTGACTTAGAACATTCAAATCTACACTTCTGGGTCTCTGAGAAACAATTCCTAACCCCAGACCAAACTTCCTTCCTTCTCTTGCTATCTTTGCTGCCCAATATTTTGCACTTGTGTCATGATCCTTTGGGATGAATACATGAGCTTCCTCAATAATAACAAAAATTGGTGAATTGAATTTGTAGAATCTTTCTTTTTTTGTTCTTCCATGCTTTGCAATACTTGCATCTTTTCTATCTTTGAGAAGTTGTTGCAAATAAAATGCCACTGCTACGTTTGCTTGTTTTTCAGATAATTCTGAAATATTCAAAATATTTGTTCGTCCTTCTTTAATGAAACTTATTGGGTCTCCCATATCAGGATCAAGAATATCTTCAAATCTTCTTTGTGCCTCTTCAACAATATCTTGAACTCTATAAGCTGAAGTTCTAATTTCTTTTAATTTCTTGTCTTCAGAATTTACAATAAAATCAATTTCAGTTTCTAATTTACTCCAAAATTCTTTTGATTCTTTAACATGTTTTGTAAAAGCCATTCTTAAGACCCGTTGTTGAACATTTGCTCCATCTCTAATCTCTAAAACTTCTGATAATTGATCTGCATCAAGTAATCTGGGATTTATTTTTGCATCAACTACATTGATTTTTGGAATGTTAAGAGATGTGTAATCATTATGATAATCAAAAATTATTACTGTTCCTTTTAATTTTGAAATTTGTTTTGTTACAAGGGAAACTAGATTACTTTTTCCCATTCCTGTCATTGCTAAAATCCCTAAATGTCTTGAAACTATTTTATCCAAATTGACTTTGGCATCAACTAATTTGTTTCTTAACAGAGTTCCAATTTTGACCCATCCCTCATTTTTAGGACTAAAAATTTCTTCAAGATCTTGTGGGGTTGGTTGAGTTATTTCTGTGCCTGGAATAGGGGGAATTGCTGGAATAATTGATTGCCCTTTTCTTAAATTTTCTAAATATCCTAAAATCCCAATATGTGCCGTGTATGTTTTGTCTCTTTTATTCATCTCTGCAATCTCTGTACTTTCTGAAGCCTCATCAAAATTTCTAACGTCTGTGAATGCTGCACTTGATACAGATGATCTCTCTACTAGTCCTAAAATTTCTCTATTCTCTGATTTTATCTTAATATATTCACCAACAGATAATGCTCTAGAAGTGATTGCTGTTACAAATGTGGGTTTTGACTCTCCTATTACAAAACCTAAACTCAACCTAATACCTCTCTTGAACCTATCTCATTACTTAATCCCAACAAACTTACCATTTTTGAAAGCTCTTTGTCGGATATTTTACAGTTGTTATGAGCTAACTTTAGTGCATATGGATATCCACCAACACTAGTTTTGAATAATTTGTTCATTACTGATTTAATATCGCTATCGTCATGCTGTGTTCCCAAAAACTCTAATTTGATAATAGGTGTTGAATCACTTAATCTAACAAAGGTTGATGAAATAACTTTGTCTGTTCCATATTTTTTTTCTACAAATATTTTACTAAAACCTGGACTGTTACTTACATGATTATAATAAAAAATATCTCCTGCCAAAGAACCTAGCTCTTCAAATTGTTTTTTAGTGTTTGATGTTTTTGCAATAAATATTACATTGTCTTTTTTCCTCATAGTTTTCACAACCAATGAATCCAGCGATGATTGTCTTGTCATAAACTGTGAATGAAGTGATCCATCCATTAAAACTAAATCCACCATGTCGACAGTTTTCTCACAAGCTTCAATTTCCATCTTGCTTGCTATTCTTGAAAGATCAGTATCTGAGCCTAATCCTGAATCATGCAAATCCACTAGTATCTCTCCATCTGATTTAATTGAAACTGCAGTTGTTGCCCAAAGCTCTATTCCTTGAAATTTTGTGTTGTTAAAACTACTATCAATTCCTGCTGTAACTACTTCTTCTTTGCTAGGCGTAAATTCTACCCAATTCTCTCGTGCTTTTTGTATAATTTGCTCAAATTTAGGCCCTTTGAGAATTGATAACATTTTCTCTCTATTGATAATTGCATCCTTGTAAACAGTATTGAGCACAACAATACTTCGTTTATTTGAATAAAATCTTTAGGTTATATCAAACCTTGACAAAACTGATCCATCAAAACAATCTAGCCAATCTTACCTCTGAGAACAATTTTTTCATTATCTCCAGAAGGTGTGGTTCTATCAATGTATTTTATTTCATAAGTATTCCCAATGTGAATTACTTTACCGTCTATCTCTCTAGGGATCTTTATTTGAACTTCAAATGTACTTGTGTTAGGACCTGTTTCGACTAGGAAACTTCTATTTGCATCAAATTTGGGATTTGCAAGTGTTGTTTTAATACCTCCTTTCATTTTAAACTCAAATTCACTAAGGGGAATTTTGTCTTCATTTTTTGAATCTCTATTTGCATCCGGCTCATAAATCCTAAGTGTGAACTCATGCCCAATTCGTGAACCTCCACTTGATTGGAAATTAGCATATGTTGTACTAAGAGGAATTGATTTGATTAGTGTTCTTTTTTCTCCTGAATAATCTGATTCATCCAAATATTTTATCACTATAACATCATCTTGACTAATTGGTTTTCCATTAATTGTGGCCGGCAATTCTAACTTTAAATAAAATTGACCTGTGTTAGGACCTGTCTCAATCATTTCTTTAGGTCCCTTAATTGGAATACCGTTAATTGAAAACTCAAACAACCCTTCTGTTGATACAATCTCAACTCCATTATGAGCTACATTGAGATCATGATCAGTGATGTAAAAGTTAACTATTGATCTATTTGATGCAGGAACAGTTTGGATTTCTTTTTGTGCAATTTTTGTAGGTATAATATTCTGCTCAAGGTCAGTAAATTTTAAGGGAATGGCAACTAGGCCTCTTTTTTCCATCCTGTCAGCAGTTTCTGGTTTTACACATGCAGGAAATCCATTTGTTCGAATTACTAACTCTAATCCTTCTCTACATTGAACATCTTCTAGTGAGATTCCCAATTCTATCTGCTTTTTTGGAGATTCAAGTTTGGCATCTGCTGGAAATGCAATTGAAAATATTAAAAGTGAAAATAATAATGTAAAAACCAAATTTTGAATTTTTTTCATGAATTGTAATTGTTTCTTTTAATTAAAAAAAGATTGAGTATGATTTGTTATCAATAAAACCATGATTGAGAATTTCCTTTCTCCTTATATTTGAAAAAAACTATTTTGTATGCATGATTCAATATTTGTTGTTTATTTCACTTTTATTGCTTCCAATATCGGGATTTGCCTATGCAGAACACATCTTTAATCCCGAAGCGTTTGCACAATACCTTGATATTTCTCAACTTGAAGCAGAAAAAATGACTTTTACTTTTGATGATGTCTCTTATGATGTCTATTATGGATATCATGGAAGTCTTGACGCGATAGGTTCCGATTCAGCTTTCCCAATTTTATCTTCAATGAATCTTAATGAAGAGAGAAAATCTCTTGAAATAGTAATGGAAGATGTCCCTGAAAAAACAGATTTTTGGGTAAGAGCGCCAGAGGATCTCATTTATGCAGATGGTGAAAAATTCACAGTTCTAGTTAATGGTATTGATACTAGATATGATTTGATGAAATTCCCTAATGACTATGTAATTGGATTTATTATTTCAGAAGATACCAAAAATATTGAAATTATTGGAACAAAGGTGATTCCAGAATTTGGCGCATATACAATTATCATTCTAGCCATATCTATAATTGGATTGGTCTATTTTTCAAGAAAATTCTCATTTGTAAAAAATTGGACTAGAATTAATTAAGTGATAGATTCTAGCAATATTACATGAAAAAAATTGGTTTACTGGGATGCGGTGCAATTGGAACACAAATTGCACTAGCAATTGATTCAGGAGAAATACCTGCCACTCTGACTCATGTATATGATGGTTCTAAAAGTGCATCTGAATCCCTTGTTGAAAAATTAAAAAATAAACCAATTATTGTTGAAAATTCTCATCTATTGTCTTCGCATCCTGTTGATATTGTTGTAGAAGCCGCATCACAAGATGCAGTAAAAGATGTAGGATTAAGTGTCCTGCAAAATAAACGTGATTTAATGATCATGAGTGTTGGGGCATTACTTGATGAATCCATTTATGATATCTTGTATGACGCATGCAAAGATTTCAAAAAAACTATCTATCTTCCTTCTGGGGCAATTGCTGGACTGGATGGCATCAAGTCTGTGAGAAATGAATTAGATACTCTTTCAATTACTTCTACAAAACACCCACGTTCCCTAAAGGGCGCAAAGTTTTTTGAAAATTCAAATATTGATCTTGATAAAATTAATACCCTTACTAAAATTTTTGAAGGAACTGCAAAAGAAGCAGTGTCATTGTTTCCTGCAAACATCAATGTTGCAGCATTACTATCTCTTACAGGAATTGGAAGTGAGAAAACTAGAGTAAAAATCATGGCTGATCCAGATACTGATAAAAATACTCACCAAATTGAAGCTGCAGGGAAATTTGGAATGATGACTTTTACTATTGAGAATTTTCCAGATCCAAACAATCCTAAAACAAGTAGACTGGCTATATTATCTGCAATTGAAACATTGAGAAAATATTGCTCTGATGAGATTCAAATTGGAACGTAATATGGCAATAATTGCCACATTTGATAGGTTTTCAGAGAATTCTAGACATCTTCCCTTTCTTTAAATCCCCTCAAATTCCAATTTTTAATGTATCATGCTTGTACAACAATCATCAAAGCTCAAAGACGAAATAATGAGGCTCAAGAAGGAAAAAGATGTGGTAATTTTAGCACATAATTACCAAATTCCTGATGTTCAAGACGTAGCAGATTTTACCGGCGACTCTTTGGGGCTTTCAAGACAAGCAGCTACAGTATCACAAAAAACCATTCTGTTTTGTGGTGTTAACTTTATGGCAGAAACTGCTGCAATAATTAGTCCAGAAAAAAAAGTTTTACTGCCAGACTTGGAAGCAGGATGTTCATTGTCTGATTCAATCACTGTTGATGAATTAAGAAATTGGAAGAAACAACATCCTGATGCAATTGCAGTAGGATATGTTAATACAACAGCTGAGATTAAAGCAGAACTTGATTATTGTTGTACCTCATCTAATGCCATTAATGTTGTAAAAGCCATTCCTGATGACAAAGAAATTTTATTTCTACCTGATATGTTTTTGGGATCTTATGTTGCCAAAGTTACTGGTAGAAAAAATATGTATATTTGGGCTGGTGAATGCCATGTACATGCTGGAATTACAGCTGAAGATGTGATTAAGAAAATTGATTCAATAAAAGATGCAGAATTTGTTATTCATCCTGAATGTAGTTGTACTACTCCAATGATGTATGATGTTGCAGATGGAAGTTATGATGATAAAAAAGTCTCAATTCTTTCAACTGAAGGAATGCTAAATCATGTCAGCCAATCTAAAGCAAAGAATTTTGTTGTTGCAACTGAAACTGGAATTTTATATAAGATGAGACAACAAAATCCTGGCAAAACATTCATTCCTGCATCAGATAAGGCTGAATGTCAATACATGAAGATGATTACCCTTGAGAAAGTATATGATGCATTAGTAAATGAAAAAAATGTCATTACAGTACCTAAAGAAATTGCAGACAAAGCTCGTTTAGCAATTGATAGAATGCTTGAAATAAGCTAATCTCAGTGAATTGCTTTGGTTGGACTGTTTAGACGAGAACCAAAAGATCCTCAAAAGAAAAAAAATGTAGCGAAGATTAAAGAACTCAAAAAATTGGTCAAAGAAAAAAAATATGATCAAGCCCTAAAATCAGGCACAGAATATTTGGCCAAAGTCCCTAACAACCACGATGTTTTGTTTACTGTGGGTGGAATCTATTATCTCAAAAAGAAGTACAGAACAGCAATCTCTTACTTTGATAAGGCACTTGATATTGGATCTTATGATATTGATGTCTTGTTGTTAAAGGCTTATTCTCATCAAAAATTAGATGAAAATAAATCTGCAATTCAATGCTGTGAAAAAATTAAAGAGATTGATCCAAAAAATAAATCTGTAGCAGAACTGTTGTTACAACTAGAGCCTTAGATCTCTAAACTCATATCGATTCCTTTTACGGAATTTGTAATGCTTCCAACAGAAATGATGTCTACGCCTGTTTTTCCATAATTGTGAATATTTGTTGAATTAATTCCACCTGATGCTTCAAGCATCACTTTCCTACGTAATTTTTTGTTTTTTAGAACTTGGATTGTTTTTTTAATTTTTGATGGAGGAAAATTATCTAACATGATAATAGTTGCACCTTCTCTTGCTGCAAGAACTGCATCTGGAATACTTTCAACTTCAACTTCGAATTTTTTGTATTTTTTCTTTGCTTTTTTTATTAATGAAGGCAATGACCCTTCCACTGCAATGTGATTGTCTTTTATCATTACCATCTCATCTAGTTTTAGTCTGTGTTTTTTTCCTCCTCCAATCTCCACTGCTTCCTTGTCAAAAAATCTAAGTCCTGGTGCTGTCTTTCTTGTTGCATAAATTTTGGTTTTATTTGGAACTTGTTTTACTAATTCATTTGTTTGAGTTGCAATTCCACTCATTCTGCTAAGTAAATTCAATGCAGTCCTCTCACATGTTAGAATTTTTCCAGCATCTCCTGTTATGCTCATAATGGTTTGATTGGGTTTGATTTTTGTACCGTCTATTTTTGATATAGTGACGCTACATCCTTTTAATCTGAAAATCTCTTTGGCATATTCTACTCCTGCAACTATTGCATTCTCTCTTGATATTATTCTGGCTGTGATCTTTTTTTTGGAGAGTAATTTACTTGTAATGTCTCCTTTACCTATATCTTCAGCTAGAAATCCTGATAATTGTTTTTTAGAATTCAATGTCAATACACTGATACAATCTATCTATAATTTTAAAGATTTAGAATTTTTTTATGTTACTTTAATTGCATATTTGCCTTTTTGAGTGATGCCTAAAGTTTTTGATATCTCTGAATTTGTTGGATCAACTACTAGTACAATTCCATTCCAATCAGGTGTCAAGTCTGATGATTTACAAACAGGACAAACTTTTCCTGTTGTAACAAATTTACATTTTCTACAAGCCATCTCTCGTGCCATCTTAACTTGCCTCTACTTTAGCTTCTTTTGCAGGTTCTTCTCCACCTGCTTTCTTTATCTCTTCTTCAATCCATGCATCAGCACCAAGGAATGGTTGTCTGCAAGTAATTCCAATCTTGCCCATAGCGGCTGCTTTTCCTAAAGACACAGCTGTAATTCTTGCACGGAGTGTTGAACCAACTTTTAGTGTTCTTCCACTTTGATTAGCTAAAATCATTCCAGACTTTACGTCACTCTTTAGATAATCATCCATTACTTGAGATAAGTGAAGTAATGCATCAGTTGGACCGATTCTTACAAATGCACCAAAGTCTGTAATATCTACGATCTCTCCTTGTACAATTTCTTGTAATTTTGGATAGAATGTTAGTGCTTCAAATTCCACTTTGTGAAATGTTCCGCCGTCTCCTGCAATCATTTTTCCCATTTCATCAACTTTAGCGTCTAAAATCATAATGATATATCCCAAATCTGCATTAATCATACTCTCGTACTTTTCTTTGAGTATGTTTACTGCTGCCTTTTTGAGTGTAGTTCCAAATAAGCTTGGAGGAATCCTAACAACATCAACTAGGGTGGATATAGAAAACAACTGTGATATTTTTCTTGAATTTCAATTTATGAATCTTTGGGTAATTTAGGCTGAAAATTCCAAAGATTTTGGTAATTTTTCAAACAAATGACAATTTCTTTTGTCATGTAACTTATGTTTAAATAATGTTCAATGGCTTTTTGACGCAATGGTGGGAATTGACCAAGTTATAGAAAAACTCAGTACTGTAATTGATCCTGATTTGAAAAAAGATATCGTTTCAATGGGAATGATTAAAGACTTGGAACTAAATGATGGAAACCTCAAATTTACTTTAGAATTGACAACTCCTGCATGTCCTTTCAACGTTGAGATTGAAGATGATGTTAGAAAGGCAATTGGAGAATTAACTGACTTGAAGAATTTTGATATGAATGTGACTGCCAAAGTCATGGAAGGTCGTTCCCTTGATGCTGATACTGGGATGGCAACTGTGAAAAATATTATTGGTGTTGCAAGTGGTAAAGGTGGAGTAGGAAAATCTACAGTAGCATTGAATTTAGCTCTTGCATTATCTCAAACTGGAGCTAAAGTTGGATTACTTGATGCAGATATCTATGGTCCTAGCATTCCTTTGATGCTTGGAATGAAAGATGGATTTATGGAAGTAGAAGACAATAAACTTCAACCTGCAAAATCAAATGGATTGCAGGTTGTATCTTTTGGCTTTTTTGCAGAACAATCTCATCAAGCAGCAATTTATCGTGGCCCTATAATCTCAGGCATTTTAAAACAATTCCTAGTTGATACTAATTGGTCTGATCTAGATTATCTCATAGTTGATCTTCCTCCTGGTACTGGTGATATTCCTTTAACATTAGCACAAACAATTCCGATTACAGGAATTCTTGTAGTTACAACTCCTCAAGATGTTGCAAGTAATGTAGCAGTAAAAGCAATTGGAATGTTTGAAAAACTAAATGTTCCAATTATTGGTGTTGTAGAAAATATGAGTCATTTTATCTGCCCTAATTGTAATGATAAACACTACATCTTTGGTGATGGTGGTGCAAAAAAGATCAGTGATCAATTTAAAATCCCCTTCTTAGGTGAAATTCCACTAAACTCTGGAATCATGTCTGGCTCTGATTTGGGAAAACCAATTATGATTACAAATCCTGATTCTCCAAGTGCACAAGCATTTAGAACCAGTGCAAAAAATATCGCAGCTCAGTGTAGTATTCTTGCATCAAAACTACAAGAAGAGATGAAATCTGAAAGTTCTGGCGAATCTGCACCTGAGGCAAGTACAAACTAGCCGCGATTTCTGTGAAACTTCCTGATTCTCTTAGAGCCCAACTGAAGACTCCTCTAGGAATACTGCTACCTGAAATTAATGCAGATAAAGAAAATATTTCCAAATTCATCTCTGAAAATTCATTTCTCATTACAGTGGGTGATAGAACCACTGAGAAGATGATTGATTTTGGTTTGATTCCTTCTCTTCAAATAATTGATGGACAAGAAAAACGTAAGAAAAGAGAACCTCCAAAATTATCTAATGCCACTGAATTACAAATTGATAACCCTGCAGCTGAAATCACATCTCAAAGCATTGATGTAATCAAAAAATCTTTTTCCATGAAAACACCTGTTAGAATTTTGGTAAATGGTGAAGAAGATCTTTTGGTATTGCCTGTCTGTATTTATGCTCCAGAAAACTCGGTAGTTATGTATGGGCAACCAAACGAAGGACTAGTTATAACTAAAATAACTACAGAAATTAGAAATAAAGCACAAAGACTTCTTGATTTAATGGAATAATTGGGGTATGATGAGACGGTGGCTGTATGATTTGTGATTACTCTACTAAAACCTCTGACCCTATTAATTCATTATTTTATAGAATCAAAATCAACCAAAATTCTCACAAGAATTGACATTTGAAGATAAACACTGATTCGATTACAAGATATTGTGAAACTAGATCCTGAGCTTAGATTGTCCATTTTAGAAAAAGTTGGAATCTATTCTAATCGCTTCTCCATTCCTGAACCACAAATTCTATTATCAACTAAAGAGGTACTAGACACTCCAAAAGAAATGACTGAGGGAAGAAGAACATCTGCTTACAAGTATTATGGGGTATCTTACTTGCAACATAATCTAGTCTTTATCAATGTCCGAAAAATTCCAGATGAGAAAACTTTGGAGAATACTATAGTTCATGAACTGATCCATATGAGATTCCCATATCTTGCACATGGAAAGAGATTCAATAAATTGGTAAGACAAGGACTTAGAGGAAAATCATTTTTGCCATACAGAAAAAGAAGCAAAATTTCCGCTATTTGATTTATATTTCCCAGAAAGGGGCAAGCTGAGTATAACATGGAAATATCTGAAATTCTGCCATTTGTTGCAGGAATTGCATCATTTTTAGTTGCAGGCGGATTGGTTGCTTGGATTTCAAAGCAACCTGCTGGAACAAAAGAGATGATGGATATTTCAAATGCTGTACGAGTAGGTGCAGCAGCATTTCTAAAAAGAGAGATGAAAATTATTATCCCAGTAGCTATTGCCTTGTCGGTAATTATTGGAGCATTTCTTCAACCCTCAAACGGAATAGCATTTGCAGTTGGTGCAACACTATCTGCAGTTGCAGGAGTTATTTCATTAAAAATTACAGTAAAGGCTGCTGTTAGGGCAGCTAATCTAAGTGGAAGTGGACTAGGCAAAACATTTGCCATGGCCTTTAGAGGTGGAGCAACTGTTGGTCTTGCAGTTCCTGCAATGGCATTATTAGCTATTACTGGTCTTTATCTAATTTATCCAGATCCAATTACAATTGCAGGTGTGGGAATTGGGGCAAGTCTGATTGCACTGTTCATTAGAATTGGCGGTGGTATTTTTACAAAAGCAGCAGACATGGGTGCTGACTTGGTTGGAAAAGTAGAGGCAAACATTCCTGAAGATGATCCTAGAAACCCTGCAACAATTGCAGATAACGTGGGTGATAATGTAGGTGATGCTGCTGGAATGGGTTCTGATGTTTACGAGTCTTATATTGTTACAATCCTTGCTGCATTGCTAATTGCAGCATTAATTGGTGCACCAAACTATTTCCTTTATCCAATTCTTATTGGTTCTTCTGGAATGATTGCATCAATTATTGGTGTTGTAATTGTTGGTTCTAAGAATATTACAGATGTTATGAAACCACTTAATCGCTCATTTTATGTGTCTGCCGCAATTGCAATTGCATTAAACTTTGTATTCATTACCCAATTCATTGAAAAATCTGATGCAGGATATGCATTATTTGGTACAACTGTTATTGGTGTTATTCTAGTTCCAATCATTCAGAAGATTACTGACTATTACACAAGTTACAAACATGGTCCTGTCAAAGAAATTGCAGACTCTGCAAAATGGGGATATGCATCACTTACTTTAATGGGAATTATCAAAGGAATGCAATCAACTGGACCATTCATGATTGCACTCGTTGTTGCAATTATCATCTCTTACACTATATCCTCCGCAGCTGCACCTGAAGGAGCAGACCCTGTACTCTATGGAATCTTTGGAACATCACTCACTGCAATGGCCATGTTGAGTCTTGCAGGAATTGTTCTAAGTATTGATGCATTTGGACCAATTGCAGATAATGCAGGTGGAATAGTTGAGATGACTGGAATGGGTGAGGAAAACCGTAAAGTCACAGATGAGATTGATGCCGTTGGAAATACAACAAAGGCAGTAACCAAAGGATTTGCAATTGCAAGTGCTGCACTAGCTGCTCTTGCCATGATTCAGGCATTTCAGTTTGAAGCAGCACATATCTTTGAAGGTGTTTTAGATTTAGATTATAGTTTAACAAACCCTGCAATTATTGTAGGACTACTCATTGGTGGATTAATCCCATTCATCATTACAGGTCAGCTCATCAATGGTGTGTCTAGAGCCGCAGGAAAGATGGTAGATGAGGTTAGAAGACAATTCAAAGAAGATCCTGAAATTCTTACAGGAAAATCAAAGCCTGATTATGCAAACTGTGTAGATATTGCAACAGTTGCATCCATTAAAGAACTATGGAAGCCAGCAATTGTGGCAATCACTGCACCAATAATTTTGGGTATTCTTCTAGGTCCAACTGCCGTAGCTGGATTACTAATGGGTTCAGTTACAACTGGAATTCTTTTGGCTTATCATTTGGCAAACACCGGTGGTGCATGGGATAATGCAAAGAAACTAGTTGAGATGAAAGGTGAAAAAGGCTCTGAAGTTCACAAAGTAGCAGTAGTTGGTGATATTATTGGTGATCCTTACAAAGATACAGCAGGTCCAGCACTAAACACGGTAATTAAATTACTAAATACAATTGCAATCGTATTTGTATCTGCATTTGTAGCAATTATTGCAATCTAAGTTTTCTCTTCAATTACTAAAGTCATATCTAATTCATCTACTTGAGCTTGAATTGCCTTCTTTAGGGTTTCATTGTGAATATCGCAGAACTTGAAATAATCATCTGCAGTTTGAAAACAACCGCAAATCCATCTGGTCTTTTTGTCTCCTTCTACTGTCCACTTTGAATATTTGTGATCTTCCATGAAATCGATGTAATTGATTGTTTAAAAAACATTATAGAAAAAGAAAAAAGTTTAAGGACAGCCTTCCATTTTTTGGATAAAGTAGCCTTTTTCCTTAATTGCCTGTTCTACAGGCTCTGGTGCACCTTGTGAATGACAGAATTGACATTCATTAGTTGTCATTACTGCCTCTCCTTCACCAATTGATTGTAACCACTCTTTGCCATATGCTAAGGCTTTATCGTGATCTTTTTCACCAGTTATTACATCAAAGTGCATGGTATGTCCATCTTTTGCTTTGACATAAGTGTCGTATACGTGAATTTCCATAATTAATTGAACAAAAAAGGGATATTTATTTCAAAGATCATCAAAAACCATGAAAACAATGATTGAAGTTGTCATTTCAAACACATCAAACATAATTCTAGAATTAGATGATATCCATTCCCCTAAAACTGCTAAGCAATTCCTATCTAAATTACCATTTACCCTTACTCTCAATGTTTGGGGTGAGGAGATATACACAAACGAATCTCCAATCACTGTTGCTGAGGAAAATGCAAAATCTCCTGTAGATCTTAATGATGTTGCTTACTGGCCAACAGGAAAGGCAATCTGTTTATTTTTTGGTCCAACACCTATTGGTAAAAAAGGTGAGATCACTCCTGCATCACCAGTAAATGTAATTGGGAAAATAATCACTCCTGATAAATCTGTTCTAAACATTGCCGATGGAAAAACTGCAACATTTAGAAAAAAATAATTGAAAAATTAGTATCTGTCGTTTCTAATGCTGAGAATATTTTGAAGTACATCTTCAGCTCGTTGGCTCTGAATTAGAATTTCTTGGTTTAGTGTTTCTGTAGATTTTTCTTGCTCATACAAGTAAATTGTATGAAAATTATCTGATTTGTAAAAATCATCATTTCTGATTTTTTCTAAATTGATTTTTTCTATAGCTTCACCTTCTTCTGCTTTCATTAGTACTTTGAAAAATATATGATCCCTTGATAATCCATGGGATGTTCCTGTGTCTTTTTCAATTTTTGTCTCTAGAGCTGATTTTACTTCTCTAATTTCATTTTCTGCTGGTACCCAATTTATCCAATCAGGATATTTTCTCATATCATTTCCACTAAAATCAAACCCCTTTAGATTGAATGCTTTGTTATCTGATTTTTTTATTACTTTATCTATGCATAATTGACAGTAAATTGTATCTTCTTCGCCTGGCATTACCGCACTACCATATGCAAGCTGAGTTGATACTATGAATCCTAACATGAAGATTATTGCAATCTTGAACACAAATTTTATTTTTTTAAAAAATTACATAATTACGAGTATGTTATTTTACGTACAAACCAAATTTTTCTGTGTGTTTGTTTTCCCACAGACAATTATCTAAGAAATTATGAATTTCTCAGGCTTGAATTTGAATTTCTTGAATGTCTTCATCTAAAACAAATGCTTTGAATTCCATTGATTTTCCTGAATAAATTATCCATACTACTGGATTGCTATACATGAATTTCTTATCTGTCTCTGATGGATATGCAATTGAATTAGGATGTGAGTGAAAAATTGCAACAACATCCAAATTTTTTTGCTCAGCCAAGTTATACCCCTCAATTAACTGATCATTTGAAATGGTAAAGTTTACTGGTGATTCTTCTATGTTTTTGGTAAGAAAAATCTCTTTAACCGTGGTATTTTGATCATTTTCATTTCCAAATAATATGGCACAAGACTCGTTTGGTTTTTCTTTTTCAGCATGCTCTAGTAGAATTTGTTTCTGAGAATCTGTTAATGTAATTTTTTTCAAATCTATTCTACGTTAACAGTTCCAACCATCCATGGATGGAATATGCAATAGTAATCCTCTACTCCTGTAGATGTAAATGTAAATTCGTATTGTTCACCTGCATCTAGCATTTCTGAATCAAAGTTTCCATTTGGACCTGAATCTGGGTTACCTGAAGTAACAGTATGTACTGTGTTATCTAGATTATCCCACACTATTGTATCTCCAACTTTAACGTCAATAATTTCTGGATCATAGTATATTTGATCATCAGCAGGAACTGCTGCTCCTTCTGGAATCAATACTTTGATTGGTTCTTTTGGTGCTTCAATGATTAGCGTTGCAATCATCCAAGGATGTACAATGCAGAAATATTCATACTCTCCTGCTTGCAAATCTGCTGTGTCAAGGTTATAGACTCCGCCTGCATCAATCAAACTTGAATCAAATGTTTCTCCAAAGTCAACTGAACTAGTAACTGTATGTGGAACTGCGTCAACATTTGTCCATTCAACAATATGACCTTGCGGTACAACTGCTACGTCTGGATCATAATCTGGATTTCCTTCTGTTGCAGAGTCTTCTAAAATAGTAATTGCAAATATTGGTCCTGTTGGCTCCATCTCTTCGACTGGTTCTTCCGTTCCTACTTGTTGAGGAATCATGTATGTATCTGGTGAAACAAATCCAAATGCAACCCACATGATAATTCCAGTAGCTGCTGCAATTCCTACAATTGATCCTATCGGTTTGAGGAAAGTTGGATGCTTCATTGCAAGATATGCGATAATTATTGCTGGAAATGCTATGGCCATTAAAATTCCTGCAATGGTGACTGTATAGTTTGATGTATTCATAGTAAATGCATACATTCCAAAACCTAGAGCAATTGATAGAATTACCAAAGTCGTAGCCTTTGCTCTATTACTGGTTGAAATTCCCCCATCTAGTATCCCTGCTGCCAAAAAGATCAGACCTACAAACATTGTTAGTCCTGTTAGGGCATGCATTCCGTCGATGAACGTGTGTGCAATTCCTGCATATGATATGGTGACACCAGCTAAGCCTATGGCTGTTAATCCCATCCCCGGCATCATGAGGTCCCAATTACTCATTCAAATTAGCTGGTAGGCCTGAGATACTTATTCCTTTTGAAATACTGTGGATCTCTAGACGAAGAAATTAAATGGCTTTGAGATAGGATAGAGTGAGATTGGGATTTAAAGAAATAATGGAGATATCCAAACCTCGAATTGTTGTTCTCCTAGTAATTACTGCTGTAACATCAATGTATGCCGCAAGTAAACTAGTTCCAGGTACTCCTGATCTAGAGTATTGGTCATATCTGCACATTATAGTTGCAGGTGCATTGGCATCAGCAGGATCTAGTGCACTTAATCACTATTATGATAAAGACATTGATCCTAAAATGAAGAGAACCAGTACTAGACCAATCCCCTCTGGTAGGATGGCCGCATCTCAAGTAATGATATATGGTTTAGTTGTAAGTTGTATTTCTGTAATTTATGGATTCTTTGCATTAAATGCAGTATCTGCATTCTTTATTGCAGTTGGAATATTTTCTTATGTTGTAATTTATACAATTTGGCTCAAACGACTCAATACATCAAATATTGTAATTGGTGGTATTGCCGGAAGTGCTGCTGCATGGGCTGGGTGGTCTGCAGCTACTGGTAGTATGGATTTGTTGGGATTCTTAGTTGGCTTTTTGGTATTTGTTTGGACTCCATCTCACTTTTGGTGTCTTGCAATGAAAATTAAAGATGAGTATGCACAAGCACAAGTTCCAATGCTTCCTGTTGTTATTGGAATGCAAAAGACATCAAAGTACATTTTAGGAAATACTATAATTTTAATCCCGTACTCTTTGATATTGTCTTTTATTCCAGATGGAATGGGCGTTGTGTATACTGTAATTGCTGCCATTTCTGGAGGATTGATGCTAGTGTACCATTACAAATTAACAAAGACTCCTACATCAGAGTTTGCATGGAAAGCATACAAGGTTACAGCACCATACTTGACTATAATTTTTGTAGCCGTTGCATTAGATGCTGCTTTTCATATTCCTCTAATTTAGGATTTATTTTTCAAATCCTGGAAAACTTGCTTCATAATCTTTTTCCATCATTTCTTTATTTTGCTCGTCTACATCATCAACTTCTTTTTCAACAACATAAACTTCAATTCTACGCTCATCTTTTGTAATCCAAGATACTTTGATTAATCCTAGAATCTCTAAATCTAAGAGTATTTTGTTGAATTTATCTTCTGGAATTAAAAATCCCTCTTTAGTTAGTATCTTGTAAAGCTCAACATCAGTCAGTGAACCTGCTTCTTTTATCTTGTCAAATACTGAATTTCTAATAGGGATTGCCATGATTAACCGTAAAATGCTTTATCTCCATTCTTTGGTACCACGTTAGATATACTTTCTCTTACAGTATTGTACCACTGATCAACTTCTGATGTAATTGATGGTTTTACTTGCTTTAAGCTGTTTGCAAAGTCTTGACTGGTAATTTTTGCACTGTTATTTCTCATTGCTTGAACTGCAGCTTCTCTGCAAAGAGCTGCCAAATCTGCACCAGTGTAATTCTGTGTAGCAACTGCAATCTCTTGCAATTTTACATCATTTGATAATGGCATCTTTTTAGTTAGTATCTTGATGATATCTAATCTTCCCTTTTCATCAGGTGGTGCAACATAAAGCATTAAATCCAATCTTCCTGTTCTTAGTAGCGAATTATCTACAACATCTGGTCTGTTTGTTATTCCAATTACTACAACCCGTGATGAAATGCCTTCTTCAATCTCAGTTAGTAATTGACTCAGTATTGTTTCTCCAACTCCTCCATCCCCTGATTTGTATTTTGCAAGTGAGTCTAACTCATCAAAGATTACCACACATGGTGATGATGCTTTAGCTTTTCTAAAAATCTCTCTTACAGCTTTTTCTGATTCTCCTACCCACTTTGAGAGTATTTCGGGACCTCTAACTAGTATCATGTTGGCTCCCGTCTCAGTAGCTACTGCCCTTGCTAACAATGTCTTTCCACATCCTGGTGGTCCGTAAATTAGTGCGCCTTTTGGTGGTCTTATCCCCATTTTTGTAAACTTTGTTGGCTCTTTCATTGCAACAATTAGATTATCAGTTAATGATTTTTTGATCTCATTTAATCCACCAACATCATCCCACCAAACTTTTGGTCTCTCAACATAAAACTCCCTCATTGCAGTAGGGACAACTTCTTGCATTGCATCATAAAAGTCGATTAATTTTATCTGCATTGACTGTAGTACTTCTGATGGAATTTTTTCTGTCTCTAGATCAATTTCAGGTAGGTATCTTCTAATTGATTTCATTGCAGCTTCTCTGCAAAGTGATTTGATATCTGCACCCGTGTATCCGTGAAGCTCTGCTGCCAAGTCTTTAAGATCTACATCATCACTAATTGGCATTCCTCTGGTGTGAATAAATAGAATCTCTAGTCTTCCGTCCTCATTTGGAACTGAAATCTCAAATTCTCTGTCAAATCTTCCTGGTCTTCTAAGTGCTGGATCGACACTGTCTGGTCTATTAGTTGCACCTAGTACAATTACATTTCCTCTATCGTTTAGTCCATCCATTAGTGCTAAAAGTTGTGCTACAACTCTTTTCTCTACATCACCATATGCTTCTTCTCTCTTTGGGGCAATTGCATCAATCTCATCGATGAAAATTATACTTGGGGAATTGTCTTTTGCTTCCTTGAAAATTTCTCTAAGCTTTGCTTCTGTTTCACCATAATACTTGTTCATTATTTCTGGACCATTTATTGGAAACATGTTAGCTTCAGATTCACTTGCCATGACTTTGGCTAGCAATGTCTTTCCACATCCTGGTGGTCCATAAAGTAAAATTCCACTGTGTGGCTCAACTCCTAATCTTGCAAACAATTCTGGATGCTTTAGTGGCAACTCTACAATCTCCCTCATTGCTTTGACTTCGCGTCTTAGTCCGCCAACTTCTTCATATGTTACTCTGACCTTTCTATCTACTGCACTATCAGTTGAGATGCTCAGATTTGTTGTGCGGTCAATCTTTACAACTCCTTTTGGTGTGGTCTTTGTTATTTTAAAATCCATAGAGTTACCTAGTATCATTACAGAAATTTCGTCTCCATGGGTAATTGGTAATCCCTTTAATCGATTCTTTACAAAGTCTGTAAATTCTTTATCAACTGTAACTGAATCATTTACTGGAGTTAATGATACTGCCTTTGCAAATTTGGTAGATACTTTTCTAATCTTTACAATATCATTTAGTGATGCACCGACATTTTTTCTTGTCTGTCCATCAACTCTGATAATATCTGGGAATTTTTCATCTTCGTCAACTGGCCAAACTACAGCACAACTAGAACGTGATCCCATAACTTCAATAACATCGCCAGGACTTACTTTGAGAAAGTCCATAGCTTCTGGACCTATTCTTGCTCTTTTTTTACCAACATCTCTTTGCTTTGCTTCTCCAATTCGCATCTGCAAAGGTTCTTCTTTGCGTACCAAAAGATCACCTATTTCATGTCAACTGACATGCGACTCATATTGAGGACTTCAAATTCACTTACACCCTCAACTGATCTAACGGCATCTTCAAGAGAATCCATTTGCCCTTCTTGATCTTCTAAAATAAATTCAGCCTTTAGAAATTCTAATCCAAAAGCCAGTGGCTCTTTGGCATGTCTCTTCATTGAGATTCCTTCTTTTAGTGATGACTTGATTGTTTCAGCCAATTTATCAAGATCCACTTCAGTTCCTTCAGGTAAAATTTTTGTAACTAGTAATAATTGTGTCATTTTTCTATGGCCCCAAAACGTTACATGATGAGCACGTATAGTTTCTTGCTGCCTCTCTACAACTCTGACATCTCCAGATTAAGTCTTCGCCGCAATTGGGGCAGTTGAATTTTACACATTTATCATTAGGCATAATATGTCTGTGGCAACAACTACATGATGGTAATGATATAGTAGATGACATACCACAAATTTCCAAAAACATCATTTATACCTTCCTTAGAAATTGCGCACGTTTTAACTAAGTAATTTTTTTAACTCTCCACCAATTAGGACTTGAGCTGTTTTAATAGAATTTTTGATCCCTAGTAATTTGATAATTGATCCTGTGTGAAAATCAAAATCATCTTTTTGTGAAATGTCCTGAATTATTTCGGGTGTGATTGAATCAAATAGTTTGTTTATTGTATCATTGTCTAATCTCTCTAGAATTTTTCTTGCAAGTAATTGTTTTTCAAACTCTTTTCCAAATTTATCTAACCATTGTTTTTGATATGATTCTAGGTCTTTTGGATTGTTTGTTTTAAGATACTTTGATATTGCTTTTCCTGATAACACTCCTCCCATACCACTTGTGTATATTCCCCCTGCTGTAGTTGGCTTTGCTTGACCTGCAGCATCACCTATGATTATGGTTTTTCCGTCAATGAACTTTTTAATTGGTCCCTTTATCCAGATTGGCGCAAAAATCTTTCTAATAGTCGAGTAATTCCCTCTTTCTTCTAATACCTTTTCAATTGTTTCAGCTACATTGATTGCTTTTCCTGCAACTCCGACTTTGCCTTTTCCATCTCCTGATGGAATGACCCATGCAAAGAATCCTGGGAATCTTTTTTGATCAAAGATTACTTGGACTTTGCCTTTTTTTATCCAATCTGCATAAATCTCGTATTGGGCTGATGATAAAATTCCTGTCCTGTCTTTGTGAATTAGTGATGACACTCCTCTTGCATCAACAAAAATCTTACAATCAATATTTTCTTCATTTGTTCTAATTCCTGAATCAGTTATTTCTTGAAATGATGTTCTAACTTTGATTACAGCTCCATTTTTTTGAGCTTGAAAAGCCAATTGCTTATCTAACTCTCGTCTGCTAATCTCTACTACTTTTTGATTCTCTGAGTTAATTGTAAAACTAGTGCCGTTTGGGGCCATGATTTCTGCTGACTCTATCATATGATCAAAAGTTTTTCTAAATGGAATTATACCTAATTCTTCTAATCCTGAAATGCTAACTAGTCCACCACAGTGTTCAGGAGTACCGATCTCATAATCTTCTTCAATTACTAGAACAGTATTTTTGTTTGCAGCAATCTCTCTTGCACAAACTAGCCCTGCAACACTTCCTCCCGCAATAACCACATCGTAATACATGTTATTTTTTTTCTAAAGCTGTTAATTAACTTCATCAATTTTTTCGGTCTTTTTAAAATCATTCTTTAGGTGATCCTAATTTTCTAAAAATAAGTTTTAATTTTCTCTAAAAACTCTATTCCCAAATTTGGGATATTCATACTTGGTTTTTAACTAAAGAAATTAAATCTTATGTGAATAACGTATGAAAAATAGTTCCCTTCGAGATTTGTTAGTACTGCCTATGAAATTTACTTTTTGGATTGGTGAACTTTGACTTTTTTTAAACTTGGATGTATTTTATTGGTTTTATTTCTAACACCATTACTGATTTTTCAGATAGATTTAGCATATGCTACTCCTACACTTGATTCAAAATTTCCTCTAACAGCACCAAAGAAAATACCTACTTCAGGTGAAAATGCCACGATGCAAATTAATAATGTCAGCATTAGCTCTTCCAAAACTGATCTACTTCTTGTTGGTGTAACACTTGGTAATTTTGATGTTCGACCTGATACCATTGTTTCAAGTGTGACCTGTGGTGCTAAAACATTACAAACTGTACCTGGGTCTATCTCACAAGGTGCAAATCAAACTAGAAACGAATTTTTTTATGCAACAGAAGTTGCTGGGCCATGTAATGTAGTTATTACATTTTCACAACCACAAGGGTTTGTAACTACTGGAACTGTTGCAATTGCCCCTGCCACTGCGTCAGCTCTTGTATTTTCAGGGGTTAATCAAACAGCTCCTGTTAAATCGATTGCAACAAAAAATGTAACTTCTGGCCCTTTAATTTCTCTCCCTATCACTAATGTTAAATCGACTGATCTGGTAGTTGATCTCTTTTCTGGAAATAAGCTTTCACCAACTATTTCCACTGCTTCAGTAAAAGGTGCAAACCAAAATTCAACACACCAAACACAATTTCCTTTTTTGGGTGGTAATTTTAGAATGGGCATTTCAGTCCAATCCGGTTCTGCAGGCCTTGATCCGATGAGTTGGGATGTAAAAGAAGCTGGTCTATACAGTATGAGTGCCATTTTAATCCAGTCTTGTGGCACATCGTGCATTGTTTCATTAGTTTCTACGTCTGGTTCTCAAGGTTCATGTGGTGGTGATTGTACTCCTCCTACTCTTGGAATTGATAAAAATAATAAAAGAGTTGTAAGTGATGGCTTTGCATTTAATGATAACTTCTCTGATGTTGATTTGTATTATACACTATACCCATTAATCACTGCATATGTTGGTGAAGAAAATTCTATTTCTCTAAGGTTATTTGAAAACTCCGGTCCTGATAATATTGCACATGTTGGTTTAGCATTTGGTTTAGGAGAAGGTGAATCATTCAATGATAGTGAAGCGATAATTAACTGGGACAGATCATTTGATGGAACTGAAAAAATATCTCTAATTGATCCTTACAATGTTTTGGATAATGTTAGAGTTGAATCTCAAAATGTAGATTGTGAATTGATTGACAATGTATGCTTTGATATTGTTTTTTACTTTACGTTTAGAGCTCCACTTGAGTTTAACATGGTATCAACGAATATCTGGGATCATGATAGAAACGCTTGGCAAAATTACTTTAATCATGGATTTCAAGTAATTGGTGATTCTCTTAATGATCCAATGAAGTACACTGGAATTTACAAAGGAAAGATCTTTTCTTTAACTGAAACTGGCAAGAACAAATCCGTTGATCAAAATGGAAATACTTGGACTTTTGATAAAGGAATATGGGAACGAGACTATGTTGCTATGAAAAAAACTGATCCAGAATTGGTAAATTCTGAAAAGATATGGGCAATTAAACATACAATGAAAGACAATTATCTGAATGATATATCTGAGATAACCCTTCTAAAGAGAGATCTTGTTCATTTTGTTATTGCAAAGGATTATGAAATTCTACTGGCAGAAAGTATGCTCGAAGAGATGTGTCCAAAGTGTACTGATGATCCATTTGAAGAAATAGATGACATATTCTATTATGATTTACCTGTTCCAACAGAACGAATTACATCTTCATTGAACAGTACTATGACTTTTGAAAGCCAAAAGGCATCAGAATCCTTACAAAAAATGTTTAGCTTGTATTATCCTGGCAAGGTAAATGATTAAAAAATAGCTTAATTTTTCAAATTTTTCCCTTTTTTTGATAGTTTTTAGATCTAAAAATCTCATTAATTTTTCAATATTACACCTGTTTTTTTGACCCTGATTTTTGTACTCTTTTTTTGTTACATTTTGGCCATTATTCCCAAATTTGGTATATTCGTAGTTGGTTTTTTAGTTATAATTATTCAAAAATTATGTTGCAGTGGTTAATGGAAATTGTATATGTCTATGTTACATGTAGTGTATCATATCATTTTGAAAAAACAGTAATGTGTGGAGATGTGTTTTGAAGAGTCTCTCAAGATTTTCTACTGGAAAAAAATCTGTTATTGGATTTTGTCTGATTTTTTCAATTCTAATTTTTGGAAACTTTTCAATTCCAATAAATTCTGCATTTGCAAATGATGGGTCTGCACATCTTGGTGTTTCTTACTCTCTGACATTTGTTCCTTCACCTCCTACATTTGGTGGTCTAGGTGTTATGATAGTAGATGTTGAAGCTGATCCTACATCTGCACTTGCCACTGATGTTAATATTCATCTAGAGTCTGCACCAGGATTAATTTTAGATAAAGCACTAACCACCTCAACTTGTTTAGAACCCAATGAACAAACACCTCCTGATCTAAACTATGATCCTTCTCTTGGATTTATTGTAGATTGCAATGTTGGTGACATTACTCCAGGAACATCTTCTGGTGCTGCTATTGTTTTTAATTTAGGCTCTTCTGGTATTAGTCCTGATTCATTTCTTGAATTAAGTACTACTAATCTTTCAAATGATATTACATATGTTGATCCTCAAACAGTGGAATTCAGCTGTACCACTTGTCCAAAACCTTTGGTCATCACAAGCCCTGCAGATAACACAGTAACAAATGATAACACTCCAAACATTATGGGCACATCACAAAAAAATCACAACATTTCATTAAATGTTGTTGGAGTTGGCGTTAACAACACTCTAACCACAACTTCTACAAATGGCGGTACATGGCAATTTAACAATTTATCTCCACCATTGCCTGATGGAACATATGTCATTACTGTAACTGATACTCAAGCACTGCCAGAACCTGTTTCAGATTCTATTACTCTAATAGTTGATTCTTCAACCTTTATCACCATTGATCCATCCTTGGATGGCTCTATTACAAATAATCCAACTCCAAGTATTTTTGGTACTGCAGAGCCCAACTCTACAGTTGAAGTATTCATTGATGGCGCCTCTATTGGTACCACAAATTCAGCAGCTGGTAATTGGAACATTGTCTCACCTACACTCTCTGATGGTTCATACTCTGTAACTGCAACTGTGACTGATCTTGGAGGAAACACTGCATCAACATCGCCAATTACAATAACTGTTGACTCGTCAATTCTGATCACAATAACATCTCATTCAAATGGTCAAATAATCAACAACAACACACCTGTCTTTGCTGGAACTTCTGAACTAAACTCTATTGTTGAGCTCTTTGTTAATGGAACCTCTATAGGAAACACAAATGCTACTGATGGCACTTGGTCAATTCCATCCCCTCTTCTCTTGGATGGCATTCACTTCATTAACGCAACTGGAACTGATGGACTAGGAAACACAAATTCTATTTTAATCTCCATACTAGTTGATACTAGCACATTTGTGGCATTTGATCCTTCCTTGGATGGTGCATCTACAAATCACTTTCATCCTATAATTTTTGGTACTGCAGAGCCTAACTCTCTTGTTGAGATTTTCATAGATGGAATATCTATTGGCACCAAAACTGCTGATACTAGTGGTGCATGGTCAAAAACTTCTCCTGCACTAACAAATGGACCTCATACTATTACTGCAACTGCAACTGATACTATTGGAAACACTGCATCAGCAGTGCCAATTACTCTGACTATTGACACTGTTGTACCTACTGTTGTAATGTCCTCTACTGCTGCACCAATTACCAATGTTTCACCAATTCCATTTACTGCTACATTTAGCGAACCTGTTTTTGGCTTGTCAGAATCTAAAATTATAGTGCTTGGCACTTCTGTAGTTACACCGGGATCTCTTAGTACTGTTGACAATATTGTTTACACCTTTACTGTAGATCCTGCCGCAAATGGCAGTATTCCAGTAAAAATTGTTGGAAATGTCGCACAGGATGCTGCAGGCAATGCAAATTTGATATCAAACACTCTTACTGTGATTTATGATGATATCCCTCCATCTCCTGTTGTGTCCTCTACTGCAGCACCTGTAACTAACATCTCCCCAATCCCATTTACTGTAACATTCAATGAAGTTGTTTCAGGACTTGAAGAAAGTGAAATTGTTGTCTTGGGTGGCTCTATTACTCCTGGCTCGCTATCTACAACTAACAGTAAACTGTACACATTTTCAGTAGTTCCTGTTTCTGATGGAATAGTAAATGCTACAATCCCAGCCGGAGTTGTACAAGACAATGCAGGAAATCAAAACACACTGTCTAACACACTAAATATAGAATACGATACTACCATCTCAATTACTATTTTATCTCACATTAATGGTGAGGTCACAAATGATAACACACCTACATTCTTTGGTACATCTGATCCTGGCGCCAATGTTGATCTTTTGGTTGACTCTGACATAGTTGGAAGTACCGTAACAAACTCATCAAGTATTTGGACTGTTACTCCTCTGGATCCTATATCTGATGGTGTTCACCTAATTACCGCAAATGCAACTGATGCTGCTGGAAACTCTGTATCTATAACTATCACCATTGATACGGTTCCTCCTTCTGTTGTGCTGACCTCATCATCACCATCTCCTACTAATCAATCTCCAATCTCATTTAATGCAACATTCTCTGAATTGGTGACAGATCTTAGAGAAGATGATATTGTTGTTATTGGAGGCACTGTGGATGAGAATTCGTTATCTCCTCTTGATGATGTTGAAACTTTGTTTTACACATTTACAGTTATCCCTACATCTGATGGAATAGTAAATGCTACAATTCCTTTTGGAGTTGCAGAAGATGAGGCAAGCAATACCAATACTGCATCTAACACAGTAAGTATTGATTACGATACTACCGTCTCCGTTTCAATTACCTCTCCAGTTGGTGGTACCACTACAACTGATAACACTCCAACCATCTCTGGTACAACTGAACCTGGCGCCTTGGTCAAAATCTTTTCTGGTGCTGTGCTTTTGGGTGATACTACTGCATCTGCATCTGGCACTTGGTCATTTACTCCAAGTTCTCCTCTGTCTGATGGCTCAAAGAATATCAAGGCAGAAGCAACTGATCTTGTTGGAAATCAGGCTAGTGTATTTGTTATATTTACAATAGATTCCACTGCCCCAATAATCACACTAAATGGATCAAACCCACAAAATGTTCCAATTGGAGGGACATACACTGAACTTGGTGCAACAACTGATGATGGCTCAACTGTAATAATTGATTCAACAGGGGTGGACGTTAACACTTTAGGAACATACTTTGTATTTTATGATTCAACTGATGCTGTAGGTAATGTTGCAACTCAGGTAACTAGAACTGTCAATGTAGTTGATTTATCAATTCCAATAATCACACTACTTGGTGACAATCCTCAATTCATTGAACTAGGTGATGGTTACACCGAACTTGGAGCAACTGCAACTGATGTGCCTGATGGTGACATTTCAAGCTCAATTGTAATTGATGCATCAGCATTTGTTGATGCACTTGGATCATATGATGTCACTTATGACGTAACTGACTCTTCAGGTAATAACGCAATTCAGAAAATCCGAAATGTAACTGTAGTTGATACCACTGCTCCTGTTATACTGCTTGATTCGTATTCTGAAACTATAGAGTTAGGTGGCACATACAATCCTGCAAATGCAAATGCCACTGATAATGATCCTGCATATGTTGAGGATATTGTTATTGGAGGCGATGTTGTTGATGTTAACGTAGCTGGAACATACACTGTTACTTTTAGCACCAGTGATCCTTCTGGAAACATTGCTGTTGTTAATCAAATTGTAAATGTTGTAGATACTACAAAACCAGTAATCACACCAAATGGTGCAAGCGCAACTGTTGAGCTAGAGGCAGCCAACTCCTATGTCGAAGCAGGTGCAGTAGTAACTGACAACGATCCGGCATACTCTGAAGTAGTAACTGTTGGCGGAGATACCGTTGATACCTCTGCAGTCGGAGTTTACACTGTAACCTATGATGCTCCAGCTGATGCTGCAGGAAACATCCCAGACCAACAATCAATCACAATAACCGTAGTTGACACAACTCTTCCAACCTTTGATGTAAGTGGACAAACCGCTGACTTTGCAACCAATGTTGTATTTGGCGGAGTATACACTCCTGGTGTAATTCAGAATGCATTTGATATCTCTGGAATTGCATCAAGTGTAATTGGAGGAGACACAGTTGACACAAATGTCGCTGGAACCTATGTTGTAACTTATACTGTAACTGACAACAATGGAAACTCTTCTGTAATCACTGAGACTGTAACTGTCGGCGCTGATACTGAGAAACCAGTAATCACACCAAATGGTGCAAGCGCAACTGTTGAGCTAGAGGCAGCCAACTCCTATGTCGAAGCAGGTGCAGTAGTAACTGACAACGATCCGGCATACTCTGAAGTAGTAACTGTTGGCGGAGATACCGTTGATACCTCTGCAGTCGGAGTTTACACTGTAACCTATGATGCTCCAGCTGATGCTGCAGGAAACATCCCAGACCAACAATCAATCACAATAACCGTAGTTGACACAACTCTTCCAACCTTTGATGTAAGTGGACAAACCGCTGACTTTGCAACCAATGTTGTATTTGGCGGAGTATACACTCCTGGTGTAATTCAGAATGCATTTGATATCTCTGGAATTGCATCAAGTGTAATTGGAGGAGACACAGTTGACACAAATGTCGCTGGAACCTATGTTGTAACTTATACTGTAACTGACAACAATGGAAACTCTTCTGTAATCACTGAGACTGTAACTGTCGGCGCTGATACTGAGAAACCAGTAATCACACCAAATGGTGCAAGCGCAACTGTTGAGCTAGAGGCAGCCAACTCCTATGTCGAAGCAGGTGCAGTAGTAACTGACAACGATCCGGCATACTCTGAAGTAGTAACTGTTGGCGGAGATACCGTTGATACCTCTGCAGTCGGAGTTTACACTGTAACCTATGATGCTCCAGCTGATGCTGCAGGAAACATCCCAGACCAACAATCAATCACAATAACCGTAGTTGACACAACTCTTCCAACCTTTGATGTAAGTGGACAAACCGCTGACTTTGCAACCAATGTTGTATTTGGCGGAGTATACACTCCTGGTGTAATTCAGAATGCATTTGATATCTCTGGAATTGCATCAAGTGTAATTGGAGGAGACACAGTTGACACAAATGTTGCTGGAACCTATGTTGTAACTTATACTGTAACTGACAACAATGGAAACTCTTCTGTAATCACTGAGACTGTAACTGTCGGCGCTGATACTGAGAAACCAGTAATCACACCAAATGGTGCAAGCGCAACTGTTGAGCTAGAGGCAGCCAACTCCTATGTCGAAGCAGGTGCAGTAGTAACTGACAACGATCCGGCATACTCTGAAGTAGTAACTGTTGGCGGAGATACCGTTGATACCTCTGCAGTCGGAGTTTACACTGTAACCTATGATGCTCCAGCTGATGCTGCAGGAAACATCCCAGACCAACAATCAATCACAATAACCGTAGTTGACACAACTCTTCCAACCTTTGATGTAAGTGGACAAACCGCTGACTTTGCAACCAATGTTGTATTTGGCGGAGTATACACTCCTGGTGTAATTCAGAATGCATTTGATATCTCTGGAATTGCATCAAGTGTAATTGGAGGAGACACAGTTGACACAAATGTCGCTGGAACCTATGTTGTAACTTATACTGTAACTGACAACAATGGAAACTCTTCTGTAATCACTGAGACTGTAACTGTCGGCGCTGATACTGAGAAACCAGTAATCACACCAAATGGTGCAAGCGCAACTGTTGAGCTAGAGGCAGCCAACTCCTATGTCGAAGCAGGTGCAGTAGTAACTGACAACGATCCGGCATACTCTGAAGTAGTAACTGTTGGCGGAGATACCGTTGATACCTCTGCAGTCGGAGTTTACACTGTAACCTATGATGCTCCAGCTGATGCTGCAGGAAACATCCCAGACCAACAATCAATCACAATAACCGTAGTTGACACAACTCTTCCAACCTTTGATGTAAGTGGACAAACCGCTGACTTTGCAACCAATGTTGTATTTGGCGGAGTATACACTCCTGGTGTAATTCAGAATGCATTTGATATCTCTGGAATTGCATCAAGTGTAATTGGAGGAGACACAGTTGACACAAATGTTGCTGGAACCTATGTTGTAACTTATACTGTAACTGACAACAATGGAAACTCTTCTGTAATCACTGAGACTGTAACTGTCGGCGCTGATACTGAGAAACCAGTAATCACACCAAATGGTGCAAGCGCAACTGTTGAGCTAGAGGCAGCCAACTCCTATGTCGAAGCAGGTGCAGTAGTAACTGACAACGATCCGGCATACTCTGAAGTAGTAACTGTTGGCGGAGATACCGTTGATACCTCTGCAGTCGGAGTTTACACTGTAACCTATGATGCTCCAGCTGATGCTGCAGGAAACATCCCAGACCAACAATCAATCACAATAACCGTAGTTGACACAACTCTTCCAACCTTTGATGTAAGTGGACAAACCGCTGACTTTGCAACCAATGTTGTATTTGGCGGAGTATACACTCCTGGTGTAATTCAGAATGCATTTGATATCTCTGGAATTGCATCAAGTGTAATTGGAGGAGACACAGTTGACACAAATGTCGCTGGAACCTATGTTGTAACTTATACTGTAACTGACAACAATGGAAACTCTTCTGTAATCACTGAGACTGTAACTGTCGGCGCTGATACTGAGAAACCAGTAATCACACCAAATGGTGCAAGCGCAACTGTTGAGCTAGAGGCAGCCAACTCCTATGTCGAAGCAGGTGCAGTAGTAACTGACAACGATCCGGCATACTCTGAAGTAGTAACTGTTGGCGGAGATACCGTTGATACCTCTGCAGTCGGAGTTTACACTGTAACCTATGATGCTCCAGCTGATGCTGCAGGAAACATCCCAGACCAACAATCAATCACAATAACCGTAGTTGACACAACTCTTCCAACCTTTGATGTAAGTGGACAAACCGCTGACTTTGCAACCAATGTTGTATTTGGCGGAGTATACACTCCTGGTGTAATTCAGAATGCATTTGATATCTCTGGAATTGCATCAAGTGTAATTGGAGGAGACACAGTTGACACAAATGTCGCTGGAACCTATGTTGTAACTTATACTGTAACTGACAACAATGGAAACTCTTCTGTAATCACTGAGACTGTAACTGTCGGCGCTGATACTGAGAAACCAGTAATCACACCAAATGGTGCAAGCGCAACTGTTGAGCTAGAGGCAGCCAACTCCTATGTCGAAGCAGGTGCAGTAGTAACTGACAACGATCCGGCATACTCTGAAGTAGTAACTGTTGGCGGAGATACCGTTGATACCTCTGCAGTCGGAGTTTACACTGTAACCTATGATGCTCCAGCTGATGCTGCAGGAAACATCCCAGACCAACAATCAATCACAATAACCGTAGTTGACACAACTCTTCCAACCTTTGATGTAAGTGGACAAACCGCTGACTTTGCAACCAATGTTGTATTTGGCGGAGTATACACTCCTGGTGTAATTCAGAATGCATTTGATATCTCTGGAATTGCATCAAGTGTAATTGGAGGAGACACAGTTGACACAAATGTCGCTGGAACCTATGTTGTAACTTATACTGTAACTGACAACAATGGAAACTCTTCTGTAATCACTGAGACTGTAACTGTCGGCGCTGATACTGAGAAACCAGTAATCACACCAAATGGTGCAAGCGCAACTGTTGAGCTAGAGGCAGCCAACTCCTATGTCGAAGCAGGTGCAGTAGTAACTGACAACGATCCGGCATACTCTGAAGTAGTAACTGTTGGCGGAGATACCGTTGATACCTCTGCAGTCGGAGTTTACACTGTAACCTATGATGCTCCAGCTGATGCTGCAGGAAACATCCCAGACCAACAATCAATCACAATAACCGTAGTTGACACAACTCTTCCAACCTTTGATGTAAGTGGACAAACCGCTGACTTTGCAACCAATGTTGTATTTGGCGGAGTATACACTCCTGGTGTAATTCAGAATGCATTTGATATCTCTGGAATTGCATCAAGTGTAATTGGAGGAGACACAGTTGACACAAATGTTGCTGGAACCTATGTTGTAACTTATACTGTAACTGACAACAATGGAAACTCTTCTGTAATCACTGAGACTGTAACTGTCGGCGCTGATACTGAGAAACCAGTAATCACACCAAATGGTGCAAGCGCAACTGTTGAGCTAGAGGCAGCCAACTCCTATGTCGAAGCAGGTGCAGTAGTAACTGACAACGATCCGGCATACTCTGAAGTAGTAACTGTTGGCGGAGATACCGTTGATACCTCTGCAGTCGGAGTTTACACTGTAACCTATGATGCTCCAGCTGATGCTGCAGGAAACATCCCAGACCAACAATCAATCACAATAACCGTAGTTGACACAACTCTTCCAACCTTTGATGTAAGTGGACAAACCGCTGACTTTGCAACCAATGTTGTATTTGGCGGAGTATACACTCCTGGTGTAATTCAGAATGCATTTGATATCTCTGGAATTGCATCAAGTGTAATTGGAGGAGACACAGTTGACACAAATGTCGCTGGAACCTATGTTGTAACTTATACTGTAACTGACAACAATGGAAACTCTTCTGTAATCACTGAGACTGTAACTGTCGGCGCTGATACTGAGAAACCAGTAATCACACCAAATGGTGCAAGCGCAACTGTTGAGCTAGAGGCAGCCAACTCCTATGTCGAAGCAGGTGCAGTAGTAACTGACAACGATCCGGCATACTCTGAAGTAGTAACTGTTGGCGGAGATACCGTTGATACCTCTGCAGTCGGAGTTTACACTGTAACCTATGATGCTCCAGCTGATGCTGCAGGAAACATCCCAGACCAACAATCAATCACAATAACCGTAGTTGACACAACGTCTCCAGTTCTTACAATTATAGAGCCAATCATCCCATTAACTGAAACTGAAGGCACATCTATTTTCTTCAGTGCCACTGCAACAGATATTGGAGATGGTGACCTTACATCTGATATCACTTGGACTTCTAACCTTGATGGACTACTCCACACTGGTGGATCATTTACTACTAACACATTATCCGTAGGCACTCACACCATCACAGTATCAATCACTGACTCATTTGGTAATGTCTCAACTGAAATAATCACGGTTATAATAGAATCATTAATTGACAATCCTCCAGTTCTTACAATTGTGGAGCCAATCAGTCCATTAACTGAAACTGAAGGCACATCTATTTTCTTCAGTGCCACTGCAACTGATGCTGAAGATGGTGACCTTACATCAGCAATAGAATGGACTGAAGGCGTAACGCTACTTCACACTGGAGGATCTTTCTCAATTAGTACATTATCCGTCGGTCTTCACACAATCACTGCAACAGTTACTGACTCATTTGGTAATGTCTCAACTGAAGACATCTTAGTTACAATAGAGGTATTAGTTGATGTTCCACCAGTAGTTACAATCACCGAACCAACAACACCAATCACAGTCAATGAAGGAACATTACTCAACTTTGCAGGAACTGCAATAGATGCTGAAGATGGTGATATCTCTACAACACTAGACTGGAATTCAGACTTGGATGGATCAATTGCAACAGATACTGCATCTTTCTCAATTAGCACATTATCAGTAGGCACTCACACCATCACTGCAAGTACAACTGACTCATTTGGTAATCTTGGTTCTGACACAATCACCTTTACAGTAGAGTCTACTGTTATTGGTACTGTTCAAGAACAAAAACAATCAATTATTGACGAATTAGAGAATCTAAAACCTTCAGCACAATCATCTAAGACAATCAAAGATATTGATCATGCAATAAAGAGAATACAAAAAAGTCTTGATCCAAAATATTGGGAAGATGAAAACACATTAGCTCCAAAACAAGGACACCATTCAATCCATGAAGAAGAAAAGGCTGTAAAGAAATTAATGGAGATCATTAAGAAAGGAAATGAATCTTCTGTATTCTTAGAGTCTATTCAGGGTATTATTGACAAGATAACCTTAATTGATAAAACATTTGCAGAAAATGCCATTTCAGAAGCCCAGGCATCTGATCCTACTGAAAAGCTTACAAAGAGAATTCAAAAAGCAATTGAAGAATTTGAAAAAGGTGTATCTGATGAAAATAATGGTAAATTTGACAAGGCTATTCACCATTATGAAAAAGCATGGATGATTATTTCAGTATTAAATCACATCCAAGGCCTTAATGATGAGTTTGAACCCGAAAATGAAAATGAGAATGAATTCTCTGAAGACAAAGACAACAAGAAGGACAAAGACTACAAAGTAGACGATGAGAATGAATCCTCTGAAAATGAGACATATGAAGACAAATCAAAAGATGATGATGTAGAAGAGTCAACAGAAGAGGAAAATGAGACATATGAAGACAAATCAAAAGATGATGACAAAGACAAGGATGATGATTACAAAGAATTTGTAACTGCCGACGTAGATGTTAGTTCATCCACATCTGTTTCTTCAGATGAAGAGTCAACAGAAGAGGAAAATGAGACATATGAAGACAAATCAAAAGATGATGATGTAGAAGAGTCAACAGAAGAGGAAAATGAGACATATGAAGACAAATCAAAAGATGATGATGTAGAAGAGTCAACAGAAGAGGAAAATGAGACATATGAAGACAAATCAAAAGATGATGACAAAGACAAGGATGATGATTACAAAGAATTTGTAACTGCCGACGTAGATGTTAGTTCATCCACATCTGTTTCTTCAGATGAAGAGTCAACAGAAGAGGAAAATGAGACATATGAAGACAAATCAAAAGATGACGACAAGAAGGATAAAGACGACAAGAAGGATAAAGACGACAAGAAGGATAAAGACGACAAGAAGGATAAAGACGACAAGAAGGATAAAGACGACAAGAAGGATAAAGACGACAAGAAGGATAAAGACGACAAGAAGGATAAAGACGACAAGAAGGATAAAGATGATTAGCTAAAGAAATTCTTGGTTTTTTAAAATAATCAAAAGACTTTCATTTCAGCATTCTCCAGAATTCTTAATGGGTGACATCAAACAAGTAATTGTAGTTAGAACTGATCTTGATATGGGTAAGGGAAAAATTGCAGCCCAGGTTGGTCATGCCTGCGTATTGGGTGCAGAACATGTCCGAAAATCCCATCCAGAATGGTATGAGAAATGGTGGACAGGTCAAGAAAAAGTGGTAGTAAAGGTATCTGGCATTAAAGAGTTAGATGAAGTAAAAAGACATGCAATTGATCTGAATCTTCCATGGTCAGAAGTAACTGATGCGGGCCATACTCAGATAGCACCTGGTACTACTACATGCATCTCAATCGGTCCAGCTCCTGAAAATTTAATTGATAAAATTACAGGTGATCTGAAATTATTGTAATTATTTTTTGGAATAAGATATAACAAGGCTTGATATTTTTTCAAATGTGAAGAAAAAAGCAATTTTTGTTACCGTCTTTTTTGGATTTATTTTACTCTCATCTACTGTACTGATCACATTGCCTGGAATACTTCCTGCCGAAGATGATCCAGAAATGACTCTAACTGGAACTCCTGCTGATAATTTCCCTAATGAACAACGAGCACAATTTTGTGGCTCTGGAATACCAAAGTCTACTGCGTATGTCCAAGAGTATGCAATTCCAACAGAATGTACTAATCCACTTGCAATTGTAACTGATTATGATGGAAATGTTTGGTTCACTGAAACTAATACTGGAAAACTAGGAAAGTTTGATCCTAACACATTGACATTTACTGAATATGATAATCCTTCATGGCCAAAAGGTGGACGCTCTATGATGTGGGGAATTGATTACTCTCCAGATGGCTCAGTATGGTTTACTGATGAGACATATGATTCTGTTTGGAAGTTCTCCACTCTGACTGAAAAATACAATCGATTAGAATATCCTTCAGAAGGTAATTCACTACCACAAAAACTCAAAGTGCATGGCTCTCAAATTATTATTAATGACTTTACTGGAAATAAACTAACATTTTTAGATCCTACACTAACTGAGAATGTGAACTATCTGAGTATCCCATCTCCTGTTGATAATTCAGTTACTGCCGACTTTGCAGTAGATCAGGACAACAATGTCTGGTTTACTAATTGGTTATTCCAGCAAGGTGGGGTCCTAGTCAAATTTGACCAAAATGCATACATGAATACTGCTGCCAAATCCGTTGACAAATTTTTACCATTAATGGATTACATTGAAATTTATCAGTTACCCCCAGAACTCTTAACACCAAATGGTGCAGTAGTTTCTGATGATGGTATAGTTTGGTTAGCCGATACAACATCCTCATCATTCTTTAGTTTTGATCCCACTACTGAAATATTCACACAATATATCACAGCAGATCCATTATTGAGTACATATGGTAATCAAACAGGAGTAGTCAAATCCCTAATCTCAAGACCATACTGGATAGAGTCCGATGAGCAAGGACGAATCATATTCAACGCACAAACTGCTAATAATATCTCCGTAATGGATCCAAAATCTCAATCCCTAATAGAATATCATATTCCATCAAAGAATCCATACTGGGCAGATTGTGATCCTGGAACTGGAATGATGATATCTGATTGTGGATTAGCTCAAGTTTTCGACTTTACCGTAGATGGACAAAAAATTTGGTTCACTGAATGGGTTGAAAACAACATTGGGGTAATTGACACTAGTATGCCATTACCTCTTGAAATTCAATTAGAATCTAATTCTATTACTTTATCGCCAGGTGATTCAAAACACTTTAACTTTATAGTCTCACCAAAATCCCAAAATGATATTGGTGTTTCTCTAATTTTATCTCCAACTCATGAATTCTTGCAAATAATTCCTGATCATAAAACCCACGAGTCATTTCAATTAGACTTTGATGCTCCACGACCAATTCATACAACAATATCTGCATCTTCAGATGCAATTCCAGGAATTTACAAAATTCTAGTTGGGGCTCAATTATCTGATGTTGCAATTAGTAAATTCATTACAGTGACAATAGAGTGATCCCTGATTTAGATTCACAAATTGGTATTGATGTTTACAGTACTAATTTTGTTGGCATTGGAGGAAAGATAAGAGATTCCCCTGAAGACTTTGAAGTATTTGAAATAATTTCAGAAAAATCTCAAAAGGCAATAGGAGATAATGATGGGTATGCTGTTTACAAGTTACGAAAAAAAAAGATTGATACTAATCATGCTCTATCTGATATTTTTAGAAAAAAAGGTATTCGTCTAAAATCCCTTGGACTAAAAGATGCATCAGCAATTACAGAACAGTATGTGTGCTCTGGCAATAAAGGAAATGCAATTGAGGATTATTCTACTGAAAAATACTCTCTTAAAAAAATAGGCTATGTCAAAAAACCCCTATCAAAAAAAGACATGATATCTAACCATTTCAAAATAAAAATTTCTAATTGCTCTGATGGCTTATGTGATTTTACTGAATATGAAAAAATTCTAAATTTTTATGGATATCAGAGGTTTGGCTCTAAAAGAGCAGTAACTCATCTGATTGGCAAAGCAATATTGCAGAGAAACTTCCAAAAAGCAGTTGATTTGATTCTCAGCTTTACATCTTCATATGACTCAAAAGAGAATACTGAGATTAGAGAAAAACTCCAAGATAAGGAAAATTACTCCAAATTTTATGATCAGGTCCCAAAACAGATGGATATTGAAAGAATTGTTCTAAAAGAAATGATTGATTCTAATGATTATTCAAAGGCAATTCGGGCCATTCCTCTGTCATTGAGACGATTTTACATTCAGGCTTACCAGTCTTTTATCTTTAACAAATCTTTGAGTATGGCATTTTCTGATGGTGAGAATCTTTTTGAGGCAAAAACAGGTGACGTTTGCTTTGATGATCATGGTGTGATTGGAAAACATGTACAGGGAATGGATCAAAATTTGGCATTACCTTTCGTTGGTTATTCCTATTACAAAAAAACAAGATTTGACTATCAAATCTCCCAGGTCTTGGCTCAAGAAGAAATCTCTCCAAAAGATTTCTACATTAAAGAGATGCAAGAAGTAAGCAGTGAAGGTGGATTCAGACAAGCTGCAATTCATGTAACTGATTACTCTTCTAATGATGATGTAGTGGAGTTTTCTCTGTCAAGAGGATCTTTTGCAACCATATTACTTAGAGAAATTATGAAACCTCAAGATCCTATCCTTGCAGGTTTTTGAGATCTATTGTGATAATTTCTTAGATGTCTTTAAGTTGATGTTTTATAATAACTCGTCATGGAAAAAGCATACATGTTGATTAGTTGCGAAGTTGGAGGCGAACAAGATCTATATGATGTTCTAAATAAAATTCCTGAAGTAAAAAGTTGTATTATTACATATGGTAGTTATGATCTAGTTGCAGAATTTGTTACAGAGAATGCATCAGAAATGAATCATGTTATAACATCAAAAGTTAGAAAACTATCTAAAATTAGAAGTACTATCACATTACGCGTAATTAACTAGATTTTTTATAATACCTGATTCCAATACCTGTCCCAATTATGATTACTCCTACAATTGCAATTTGCATTCCATAACTAATCCAGTCTGGATTATAATACATGAACGATGTTTCCGGTCCCACAACTCCGTATCCTTGCAGATGAAAAATAGTGCCCATTACTCCTATGACTATGCCTATTACTATTGGTAGATTTTCTAACTTCATCAAATACAATCTCCTTTGTGTGATTAAAAAGGGTAAACAGAATTGATAATTTGACCAAATGATTTTTCGATTTGATCTTTAATGACTATCTTAAGATGCAAAATATTGTATAATTGGAATTATGCTGATGAATCTCATGGTCATAAATATTTGGGATTGATACTGTTCTCATCTGCTGCTTTAATGGCCGTAATGCTTTTTCTTGTTTTTCATCCTCAAATTGAGGCCATTAACAAGGAATCCCCGATTCTAATTAATCTGATGTTTGTCCCAGCTATGGCCATAGGATTTCTATATGGTGTAAGAATTACTGAAAGAGCCGTTGACCCTGGTGAAATAAGAAGTTCCTTTAAGCGTTCAATTACAAAAATTTTCTTGTTCTTTTTTGTAATTGGTGGGATGTTTAGCTCTGTAAATTTTGCAATTAATGGGGGAAGCATAATGCCTGAGATTTCAATTTTAGAAGATGGTTTGTTGCCATGGTTAAATGAATTTGTTACAGCAAATGGAGGAGCTACATTTCTAATTATTACCAGTATTACATTGATGGCAGGTGCAACTAAAAGAATAGTTGGAATGAACACTGGAGTCTTAAACAGATTAGTGACATTTGTTGGAACCTTTATCTTCTTTACAATGTTGGCACTAAGCTTTACAAAGTCTGATCCTACATCTTCTGGTGTATTTCTGTATACTTTTTATCAAGCAGGAATTGTTGGTGGTGCATTTTTTGCAATGAACAGACTAACCAAAAATAAAAACATGTTAGAAGACTTTGCTAATGGGTACTAGTTTCTACTTGTCTAAATCTACATAAACGCCAGAAATTTTGTTATTAATCCTATCCAAATATTTCTCACAACTTTTATCTTCAAAGTTATTTTCTTTACATTCATTGAAATGCAATGTATTGTGTCTTTGAATATTATCTGAATATAGCACATCATCGCCTATTGCAAGTGCTAGTAATCCAACTGCAGCTAAACTTGCAGCTACCACAATCATAGAATATCCTACCTTTGCATGATTGTGTGGCTCTTTCATTTACAAAAAATCCATAGCTCTTGAATTTAATCTTTTCAAGTTGATATTTTGCGATCAAAATACTAGAACTAGTGGTTTTTTTGGGAAAAAAAGAAAAGACAGTACTCAAAAATACCTTCATTGAGCATACAAATTCTTCAATATGAGTTTCTAGGACCGATCCCCCTTGATGAATGGGGACCTCCTATGGAGAAATTGGTATATTTGATATTGTCTAGAGATAAGGACAGATTTAACATAATTTATGCTGGAGAATGTGAAAAAACCGAAGAAAAATCCTATTTTGTTCAACATTCACAATTTCAATGCTGGATAAAACAATCTGGTTCAGAAAAATCCCTTTATCTTGCAATATTGCCAATGTTTGAATCAAGTGAAATTCAACGCCAGAATGTTCTTACCCGAATTAATCAACGATACAACCCACCATGTAATACTGAAACAGTAGAGTCAAAACCTGATTATGTTGTAAGGACATCCGAATCTGAAAAGATAACTTGTGCCTGCTGTGGTGCAGAAATGAAATCAGAGAAAATTCTTGAAAAATCTACTTTATACCGATGTACTAGTTGTGGAATAAGTGATACAAGACTTAATTCTTGATTTTGTTTTGGACATCAAATAGTTGAAGTGTTAACAAGTCTATTGCCTTTTTTAAATGCTGAAATTCGTTAATTGAATGAATCTGTCCTTCTACTAGTAATCTCATAATTTTAACCGTGTTTTTTTGAAAATCATCTGCTGCAACAATTTCCATAGCATTGATTTTTGATAAAATATTATCCAAGTCCTTTATCATTTCATCAGATGGTTTGTGTTTTTCCATGAATTTTTGTAGTGTATTTTACTATATGAATTGTTACAAGAGTTCTTCATCAATTTCTTGTATTGGATCCAAGTACTGCTGACAAGTACATGTTGGAATCTGGCATTTGCCCATCTTAATCAACGAATTACTATCTTCATTTGGAATATGGGCCTCATCTGTATGATGACATCTCTTACAATTCATAATTGAAAATTATAACTCTATTATTTAAGCCCAAAAGTTATGGAATTAGAACAGCTCTTGCCTTAATTTCAGAATCTTTTAATTTTTTTAAAACTTCATTTGCCTTCTCTAATGGAAATACTTCTGATATCACCTCTAAATTTCTCTCATCACATATTTTGATTACTTGCTCCATGTCTTTTGTAGAACCAATCAGAGTTCCTCTGATTGTTTTTTCTTCAAATGCCATAAATGCCGGTTTTTCTCCAATTGTTGCAATAACTATCAGTCCTCCCTTCTTTACTGCCTTTATTGCAGTATCAGTAACGATATCTGCTGGTGCAAAAACAATTGCAGCATCAAGCAGACCATGTTTCTCTTTAAGATTAGTAAGAAATTCTTCTTGGTTTTCCGAGAATCTCAAAGTATCTATGGCGCCTAATCTTTTTGCCACATCTAGATGATTCTGTGATCTAGAAAATGCAATAACATCACAGTTTTCTACTTTGGCAAATTGAACTGCCATATGTCCTACTCCTCCAATTCCAAAAATTCCTATTTTTTTGTGAGACTGTGGTTCTGAGGCTTTCACTGCTTTGTATGCAGTAATTCCAGCACAAAATAATGGAGCAGCATATTCAGGTTTCATGTTTGTTGGAACTTTTGTTGCAAAATCTTCTGCAACTGTAATGTATTCAGTATATCCTCCTTTGTAAGACTCGCCAGTAATTGTTGATGATTCGCAGAGATACTCTTTTCCTTCTTTGCAATATTGACAAATTCTGCATGCCTCTAAAAGTGGTGTGATCCCAGCTCTATCCCCAACTTTGAATTTTGTAACTTTGTTGCCAACTTGTATTACTTTGCCAACAAGCTCATGACCTGGCACTGTTGGAAGATCTGGCGGAATTCCTATGTCTAACCAATCTCCTTCAATTCCGTGAAGTTGTGAATGACAAACTCCACAAGCCTCGATTTTTAACAAAATTTCTTCAGGTCTTTTAATTTCATGTCTATCTATACTAGTTAATTTTAATGGATTATTCTCAATTTTATCACATTTTTCAAGTACCATTGCACGCATCTTTTCCATGATTAGATAAAATCACTTACTGGATTTTAAGATTCGCAAATAAACTATGGTGAATTTAGATTTTTGAACTCCAAACATTTTGAATCGAATTCATTAAGATATTTTTTTACATTGATTTGTTTATCTTTGATGTATATTTCACAGGTCTCTGGGTCTATCAATTTACTAGCATTATCAATATTTGTCATATATTGAAAAATTAAAACACCCACAAGAATAATTATCAAAATTATTGGTAGTCTTCTCTGAGTAATATCCACACATTTTTTTAAATAATTTCTAACTTAAGCGTATTGAAAATTACCATGTTCTCAAAATATGCCATTAGAAAAATAAAGGACAAGATTTACTGTAAATTGTGAGTAAAATTTCTGAGGAAGACAAAGAAAGAGTTAGACTATTGCAACTTGTCACATCATCAAAACATGAATTTAAAAAACTCTCAGTTGCTCAATTAAGAAGATTACAAGAATTAGTTGAAAAAAAAGACTACAGTCATGACAAAAAGGCCCATAAATCAAAAGTCAAATTACTAGCAAAGATTAATGTGCGAATCTATGAATTAGAAGAGGGACGAGGAATTTGGGGATAATTTCTTTTAATTAGGTACAAATATTCTAATGAATCTGAATTATTGTGGCAGAAAACAAACTCATCAATGAAACCAGTCCCTATTTACTTCAACATGCACACAATCCGGTTGACTGGTATGGTTGGAATGATGAGGCTTTACAAAAAGCAAAAAATGAAAACAAACCTATCTTTCTAAGTATTGGATATAGCTCATGCCATTGGTGCCATGTGATGGCTCATGAATCATTTGAGAATGAAGAAGTTGCCAAATTTATGAATGAAAATTTTGTTAATATTAAAGTAGACCGAGAAGAGAGACCAGACATTGATGACATCTATCAAAAAGTTTGTCAGATAGCTACTGGTCAAGGCGGTTGGCCTTTGAGTATTTTTCTTACTCCCGATCAAAAACCATTCTATGTTGGAACCTATTTTCCTGTTTTAGATTCGTATGGACGACCGGGGTTTGGAAGTATTTGTAGACAACTCTCACAAGCATGGAAGGAAAAACCAAAAGACATTGAAAAAGCAGCAGAAAATTTTCTTGACGCATTAAATAAAACTGAAACAATCAAGGTTCCATCTTCATTAGATAGGGTTCTACTTGATGAGGCTGCAATGAATCTGTTTCAATTAGGTGATGCAACTTATGGTGGATTTGGCTCTGCTCCAAAATTTCCCAATGCTGCAAACATTTCATTTTTGTTTCGTTATTCAAAACTTTCTGGACTCTCAAAATTCAATGAATTTGCACTAAAGACTCTTAACAAAATGGCAAAAGGTGGAATATTTGATCAAATAGGTGGTGGTTTTCATAGATATTCCACTGATTCAAGATGGCTAGTACCTCATTTTGAGAAGATGCTCTATGATAATGCCTTAATTCCAGTAAATTATGCAGAGGCTTATCAGATTACTAAGGATCCTTTCTATCTTGAGGTTTTACAAAAAACATTAGACTTTGTTTTACGTGAAATGACTTCTCCACAAGGTGGATTCTATTCTGCATATGATGCAGATTCTGAAGGAATAGAAGGAAAATTCTATGTATGGAAGAAAAGTGAGATAAAAGAAATTCTGGGAAGTGATGCTGATCTTTTCTGTCTTTACTATGATGTAACTGATGGTGGAAATTGGGAAGGAAACAATATCTTGTGTAATAATCTCAATATTTCTACAGTTGCCTTTAATTTTGGAATTACTGAAGATAAAATAAGAGAAATTCTTCAAGCATGTTCTGAAAAACTGTTAAAAGTTCGCTCAAAAAGAATCCCTCCTGGTTTGGATGATAAAATACTCGTATCTTGGAACTCGTTAATGATTACTGCATTTGCAAAAGGATATCGTGTAACTGGAAATCCAATATATCTTGATGCTGCAAAAAAATGCATTTCGTTTATTGAAGAAAATCTCTTTGATAATGACAAGCTACTTCGAACATACAAAAATGGGACTGCAAAAATTGATGGATATCTAGAGGATTACTCTTATTTTGCAAATGCATTACTTGACGTATTTGAAATTGAACCTGAATCAAAGTATCTTAAACTTGCCTTGAAATTAGGTGATCATCTGGTTGAACATTTCTGGGATTCCAAAAACAATAATTTCTTTATGACTTCTGATGATCATGAACAACTAATCATTAGACCAAAAAGCAATTATGATTTATCTTTACCATCTGGAAATTCGGTTTCTGCATTTGTAATGCTTAGACTATATCACTTTTCTCAAAAACAAGGATTTCTTGATATTACTACAAAAATTTTAGAATCTCAGGCTCAAATTGCAGCTGAAAACCCTTTTGGATTTGGCTATCTGTTAAACACATTATCAATTTATCTTGAAAAACCATTAGAGATTACTATACTTAATCTTGAAAATTCAAACCTTTGTAAGAATATACTTACAAGGTATTTGCCCAATTCATTTTTGGTCACAATTCAAAATTCAAACCAACTAGAAAAACTATCTGAATTTCCATTCTTTGCAGGAAAATCTTTTCCTGATAAGACATCTGTGTATGTGTGTAAAAACTTTTCTTGCTCTTTACCTTTATCAAATATTGAAGAGATTGATTCTCATCTTTAGGATTTTTTCAAATTAACTTCGATTGTATTGCCAACTTGAGGTCTTCCCATATTCTCATATCTTGATTTTGGCATTGCAATAGTGATCTGTGTTTGCTGATATGATTTTATATTCACTGTTGGTTGTGCTTGCAATATTGCTTCAAGCAATGGCATAACTTGTTCTTTAGTTTCATTATCAAGTTTCTTTGAAACATTTTCAATAATCATTTGTTTTTGAGAGATTGGCTCAGTTGAAACATTCTCAATAAGTGTAAGCTGAATCATTTGACCATTATCGACAATTTGTGTGATTCTGAATTCATTAGTATCTGACAACGCTTTGATGTGATAATTTGATGATTTATCTTTACCGAATTGCAAAATACAATGCAACCACTGCTGTAGCCACTGCAGAAGAGACTCCTAACCCAAAAATGATTTTACTGCCATCCACATTCATAGAGTTTAATGTGTAAAAACAGAATTAAACTGTAACTGTGATTTATTTTTAATATTAGAAATATGTCTTGTTTTTAAAAAAAGTTATGGATTCTCGTCTGTGGATTTACCGTCAGGTGCCTCTTTAGCCTCCTCATTTTGGATTATTGATGTTTCTGGGTTCAAAATTGCCTTTTTGATAAGTGGCGCTCGTTCCTTTATTATTTGATTGAATTCTTTCATATCTTCTAATCCTGGTGTCATCTGTTGGTTTTGGTATGCCTGCAAAAATCCTGAATAAACACATCCGGTAATTATTCCAAATGCTGTATCTGGAACTGATTCAACTTCAGGTACAAAATTCTCTGCAATTTGTCTATAAGACTCTGATTCGCTAATGTAATAATCAATTAAGCTATCGATGAAATCTTTATTCTCTTTTGATATCCCCATGATTTTTTGATGAATCTCTAGTTTATTTAACTGTCTTTTGATTAATCGTTTATTTATTCATCAATTATTTTCAAGATGTTGTGGAAATTAGAATTTGATGAAGGCTATTTTAGAATATTAGACGATAAAAAATTAGTCGCAGGTTATTTTGATCCTGATTATGGCGATATTTTTCCAAAAGATAAAGTTGAAGAAATAATTGAATCCATGGTGAAAAACCATGATAAAGTGTTAGGTGGGGTGATTATGGTGCCCTTAGTTAAATTTGGTTTGTTTGATACTGATTTGGATACTGATCTCTTAGAAATTGAAAGAAATGTAGTTAGAGTAAACACTCATTTGCAAAAATGGAAGAGATTCTTGTCTGAATTTAATCCTCCACTTCATTCCATTAGGATATCCCACACTGATCAAGATATGTTAACCATAACATTTCCAATTAAATTTTCAAAACCTACTCCACTAGAAAAAAATCAATTACTAGGAGAAATTTTTCCTATTTTAGATTTGTTGCAGAAATCAGATTTATCATAATTCGTCCAGAGAATCTTGTAATTCCAATATATGCTGAAAGTGTAAGAATAAGTGCAACTGCAGTTCCTATTGGAAATTCTGGCACTGCTGCATATTCTTCAGATTCTGCAACCAAACTATATTTTACAATCTTACTGGTTTGAATCTTATCTGGAATTGCTACAATAAAAAATGCGTTATCATTGGATCTTAGATAATCAGGCTCAGGATTTACTCTATTTACAGAGACAACTTTGCCATTTTTGTCATACGTTGTTGCAATAACTGATATCATATTTGCTGTCGTTTCTCCTTTGTTAGAAACAGTTCCAGTTATCATAAAATTATTGAAATTATCCATCGATGATTTTGATTCAGAAATTCCTATTACTTGATTTTTAGGTGGACTGACACTATAGTCCAAGTCCAACGAATATGATTCTACTTTTTTTGAATTGTGATTTGCCAAGATTAAGTCAAATGGACCTTTCATTCCCGGCATAATGGTATTTACCAGCGAACTTGTTTTTTTATTCTCTATGATCTGACCATCTTTATCAAATAATGTTGCATGAATACTGATTTGGTTTAATGGAGCCTCTAGATTGTTTATGATTTCACCAACAATATGAAATGCTCCATCATCACCTATGTATTGCTGATCATTTTCAATATATGCATCGCCAAAAGCAAATGGAATTGCTGAAACAAAAAGTAGTGAAAAAATGGCAATCCATTTCATACCTATTTGGTATTTTATTCTCTAAAGAAGTTTATGTTGTGATTTTCTATTTTTGAATCTATGGTAGATGCTCAATCTTCCATTTTTGAGCCTCGTTTACACAATTAAACCACTCCACTTCAATCTCATCAGAATCAAATTCGCCCAACTCATTTTTGTATTGATTGTCGCATTCTTTTTTCATATTTTCTGAAATTTGAATTACTCTCTGTGTTAATCCTGTTTGTGGGGCTTGAAATTTTTCAGGCTCATCATAATTCTTTATTCCTGTTTTTGCTGAATAAAATTCCACTAGTCCTAACATTTCATATTCTAATGATTCTTGAAACTGCGTATCTGATCTAATCTTTGCTGATTCATCACCTGTTTTTATCCACTCTATGTACTGTGTATCACTTTCAAGCTGAGTCTGAGATGATAGTTTCAATAGTTCTACAGAACTCTTGAAGAGTTCAGGTGGGCTAAGCTGGTCATATCGCAAAACAATTTCCTTGAATTTGTTTAGATGTTCATCGTAAAATTCTAGTAATTCTTGTTTAGAGATGTCTCCTTCTTCCCATCTTGTTTTTTCTGAATAGAATTTTGTTTGTAGATCTTTTATATCGTTTTGAATCTGCTCTAATTCTATTCCGAATTGGAGTCCTTTTTGTTTAGTTTGATCTACTGAATAATTATATCCAACTATCAAACCTACAATTAAAATCGCTATTGATGCTATTGCTATATTTTGAATACTCTTTTTTTTCAAAGATAATCTATGTAATTTCCATTTTCGTCTAACTTTAACTCTATTGTGAATTCTGAACCGCTGATAAATGACTCATTACGAACTGATCTTACCCTTGCAATAACTAATTCATATGGCCAAATCTCTACTACTATGGAGCCAACTTTTACCTTTGGAACATCTGTAATTACAATATCGTCAGGATTTACTCCGTGTCTTTCTATCATGTGAAGAGCATGATCAAGAAGAGGCTGAGGATTGTTGTTGTTTAGCACCCAAACTGTACCTTCATAATCTATTTTTTGCAATTTGAAAAATTACCTAATTTACTCCTATAACAATTATGCGCCTATGGATTTTGAATGAATTTTTTGTAATTTAGCGAGGCCAATAAAACATGATTGCAACTCCAATCAAAACAACTACTGAACCTATTATCTCAAATCTATCTGGTCTTTTCTTGTCAACCCAATAACCCCAAATTATTGAAGACACTACAAAGATTCCACCATAGGTGGCATAGACCTTACCAAAATCTGCTGGCTGCAAAGTCATTACAATTCCATAAGAAAACAAAACCAAACCTCCAACTAACCCTAGAACTTTTCCTTTATGATCACGTAACCATTTCCATACCAAGTATCCTCCACTAATCTCTAAGAGTGCCGCAAAAAAGAACACTCCAACAGTTGATGCTACTTCGACCAAACCTTCTCTCCCTTTCTTGGATAGTAGAAAATTATCAAAACTCCAATTACTGCAATTATTGTTCCAATAATGTCATAGTTGTCAGGTTGTACTCCATCAATTAACCATCCCCAGAACACTGACATTACAATAAAGACTCCTCCATAAGCTGCATAGACTCTATGAAAGTGAGTCTTCTGAAATGTTGGAACTATTCCATACAAAAATAATACAAAACCACCAACTGCACCTAATACAAAACTAAAATCTTCACGCAACCAAAGCCATACCAAGTATCCTCCACCAATCTCACAAAGCCCAGCTAGAAAGAACAGTAGAACTGAAGTAAAGTAATTCTTTGATTTTTCACTCAACGGGATACAAAAATGGAATAAATATTCTATATTATAACTACTTTAGATAAACAGGCTTGAAATCCAAGAAAAAACAGTTTTGTGGATATTGTCCTGAAGACAAATGCCTGCTTGATTGTAAAATTTGTAATCCAAAGTTTGGGAAAAACTCTAGTTGTAATTGTTAGAAATTTAGTCGTGATTTTTGATAGATCTTGGAAAAATTTAGTTGATAACCTAGCTTAGATCAATTATTCGGGATTTATTACATTTAGAGTCATTGTACTTACCACTCTGGAAAGTTTTCTAATCATTCCAATGGCTTTCTCAAAGGCTTCTTGGTTTTCTGTTTGAATTTCTGCAATTACATCATATGCTCCAAAGGTAAGGTATGCATTGCTGATGTTTTGCATTTGTTTTAACTCATCAACTATGTACTCTTCGGCGCCAAGATCACAGTTCAATAAAATAAATCCTTTATGCATTTGTTAATCTGATTATAATTTAGAAGTTGAAGTCTTTAAGTTTTGCAGTTATTTTACCATCTACTACGTCCACCGTAGCTATTTCTATTATCCTTGTCACCGTATCTTTTTCGTGGACCTCTGTTGTCTCTTGGGTTGCTGCCTCTATCTGATCTTCCATATCCTCCAGAACGTCCACCTCTAGAGTAATTTGATCTTGATTGACCTCCATATCTTCTTGAAGGCGTTTGTCTCTTTAGCGGATCTGGGATTGAAATCTGTATTCCCATCTCTTCATTCAAATCTCTTAATGGAACTTTGATTTGTCGTTTGATTAGATTCCAGTCTCCAACAGATGAATATGATACAAATGTAATTGCCTTTCCTTTGGCACCTGCTCTAGCGGTTCTTCCAATTCTGTGAAAATAAGCCATCTCCACGTTTGGAACATCATAATTAATCACCAATTCTACTCTTGGAACATCAATTCCTCGTGATGCAACATCTGTTGCAACTAAAATGTCTGCTTTACCACTACGGAACTTACCCATTGATTGTTCTCTTCTATGTTGTGACATGTCCCCTTCAATTGCAACTGCATCAAATTTTTCTTGATGTAGGAATTTTGCCACATCTCTAGTTCTGTATTTGGTTGAACAAAAGACAATGCATTGACCTTTGACTGGTTTGATAAAATCAATAAGATACTTGAATTTGTCTCTGTCTTTGATAACTAAGTATGATTGATCAATTCCTTCTCCACTTAAATCATCAGCATCAAGTAAGAATTGTTTTGGATTGTTTAGATATTCTTCTGATAGTCTTAGAATCTCTGTAGGCATTGTAGCTGAAAACAATGACATCGTTCTGTCTTCTGGTGCGAGATCCAAAATGAACTGAATATCATCAATAAATCCCATATCTAACATGGTATCTGCCTCATCAAGAACAATATGGGTAATATCTCGTAATTCAATTGACCCGCGCTTTAGATGATCTATTAATCTACCAGGAGTTGCAACTACAATTTCTACTCCTCTATCTAGCATATCTAATTGAAGACCCATTCCTTGGCCTCCATACACAGTTGCTACTTTGATTCCAGTATATTTTCCAAATTTTTTAATCTCTTCAGTAATCTGCATTGCAAGCTCTCTAGTTGGAGCCATGATCAACCCCTGAATTCCATTTTTTGGTTTGATCTCTTGTAGCATTGATAATGCAAATGCTGCAGTTTTTCCTGAACCTGTATGTGCTTGTCCTACAACATCTCTTCCTGAAAGTAAAACTGGAATTACTGCCTCTTGGATTGGAAATGCTTCCTCGAATCCCTGATCAGTGATTCCTTTTAGTATATTTTCGTTTAATCCTAATTCTTGAAATTTTGTCATTTTATTTACTTCTCTTTAGCAATGACGAAAAAGCTCATTGCCCACTCGTCATTATTCCGATATTTTGAGACCCTGCTTAGGTCTAATAAACGCTTGTTATTTTTTATGCATCTAATTGTACATCAATGATTTTTTTGAAGCTATCAAATGGTTGAGCACCTTTCAGTTCTACATATCCTAATTTATCATTTCCAACAAAGAATCCTGGAGTGCCTGTTACACCATAATCTCTTCCATCATCTAGATCTTTTCTAATCTCATCAATGTATTTTCCATTTGATAGACACGAATCAAACTTTTCTTGATCTAATTGAATTGTAGTTGCATACTGACTAAAAATAGAAACTGCATTTACTGTTTCTTGATTACTCCATTCATTTTGATTATCAAATAACATGTCATGCATCGCTCTGAATTTTCCTTGTTCATTTGCACATTCTGCTGCAACTGCTGCAGGCAAAGCATTGGGATGAATACTTTGAATTGGGAAATCTCTGAATACTAGTTTGACTTTTCCTTGATCAATATATTCTTCTAAAATTAAAGGAAGTGTCTGAATGTGGAATCTTGCACAAAATGGACACTGAAAGTCAGAAAATTCTATAATTGTAATTGGCGCATCAGGATCTCCAATTATGGGATCATTATCAATTGAAACTTTTACCGGGGGCTTTGGTTGCTCTGATGGTAGCTGGTTTTGTAAAATCTTGAGTTCAAGTTTTGCTAATGCTTCATCTAACTTTTCTTCCGATATTTGGTTAGAGTTATTGCTAAAGTAGGATCCTGCAAAAAATGAGGCTATTGCTACTGCTATGATTACTCCAATAATTAATCCATTGAAAGTTGATTTTTTTACCGATACCATGCTTTTACTGGGAGACAAAAACTCCACTTCATCTGAACTCATTTAAGATATTCCGAATTTGTGTATACTTAATCGTATTGCCTAATCTTTGAGAATTTTGGTTTTTAAATAAATTAAAAGCCAATGACGGGATCCGAACCCACGACCTGCTGATTACAAATCAGCTGCTCTAACCAGGCTGAGCTACATTGGCACGATGTAAAATGAAATTTTTCAAGCTTTAAAGTGTTACCAGAGTTTATTGGAAACAATTTTTATAAAAAATTTGATCTAATTTCCGTCAGTTTATAATAATGTCGTATTTTGATACCTGTTATGAGATACATCGAACCAACCCGAGTTAAGGTTCTAATGATGATGTTTTTTGCAACAGGAATAATGGGGATGATTATTGGTTTGGTGATTGCTCCCCCCTCAATGACTATGATAATTACTTTCATGGGTGTGATAAATTTTGGTTTAGGTGCATTCTTTTCATTTATCCTGTTAACTCAGACACAAAAGTCTCCTGATAAGAGAAAGAAAAAAAGAAAGACTGACTAGATGCTTATTAAAAGTACTTGTATGCGATTGACAGTTAGTTGTTAAATACTCTGTAAATAATTACGGTTATGCAAGAAGGTCAATTGGCACCAAATTTCACATTGATTGCAAACAATGGTGATTCTATAACTTTGCATTCTTTTAGGGATAAAAAAAACGTAGTTCTTTGTTTTTATCCTAAAAATCACCTCTTTGGATGTCCTTCAAAAAAAGTTTTCAAAATGGCAGAAAGTGTAATCTCATCATATGATGATATTGTCTCCACTGAAACTGAACTATTTGCAGTCTCTGTTGATACTGTTGAAGATCAAGCAAAATTTGTAAGTGATTACAAAATCCCATATCTTCATCTAAGTGACCCCTCAAAAGAAACATGTAAACAGTATACAGGGCTAAATATTGTTGGATTGCCAAAGCGTTCAACATTCATTATTGACAAAAAAGGGCTCATTCGAAAAATTTTTCGAGATATTGATGTTGAAAAACATGGTGAACAAATTGCAGCTTTTTTAAAACAGATGTAATGCTCTATTTGTAAATTAAAGTATAAATAATAACTATAATTCATCAATTCATAAATGCTTGATTTAGTTGCGAAGAATCTCTTTCTTACAAAGGGTAAGGGTGTTCATGAAGATAGATTGACAAGTTTTGAATATGCACTAAGGGATGCAGGAATTGCAGGTACTAATCTTGTTTTGATTTCTAGTATTTTTCCTCCTAACGCAAAACTAATTTCAAGAAAAGAGGGATTAACCAGAATAAAACCTGGACAAATTCTATTTACAATATACTCCAAGAATCAAACAAACGAACCTTATCGTGTATGTGCTGCATCCGTTGGTCTTGCACAACCAAAAGATAAGACTCGATATGGATATCTTTCAGAATACGAATCCTTTGGTCAAAATGAAACTCAAGCTGGTGAATATGCTGAAGATATTGCAGCACAAATGTTGGCATCTTCTTTAGGTATCCCATTTGATGTTGATAAAAACTGGGATGAGAAAAGACAACAGTGGTCAATTTCCGGACAAATCTATAACACACATAATATTACACAGTCAACCAAAGGTGATAAGGATGGAAAATGGACAACTGTTTTTGCAGCTGCAGTTCTTTTACTCTGATTATCTTCTATACCCTTTAAGGTAAAACAATGCAGCAGATATTGCCACTATTGAAATTATTATAACAACTGCAATTGATTCATCAAAATCTATCTTTGCATTATCAACTTTAAGTTGATCTCCGCCAAGTGAAAAAACTAATTCTTCACTACTCACTGATGATTTATCTCCAAAAATATATTTTCCTTGAATTCTCTGTCCTTCCATTGGGTCAAACACCCACCCTGCTTTTGTAATGTCTGTGGGAATCATTTCATTTCCAATCATTTGTGTATGTAGGATATTTCCTTTAACATCTGAAATCTTTGTGTCTTCAGGTGATAAAATTACTACTTGAATTATTGAATTTAATGGATAATTTCCTGATGAAAAATATTTTGATCTCTTTAATTCATCTGTTTTGAGAAATTGCAGCGGATTAATCTCGGTAACTGATGGAGCAATATTTGGATATATTGATGTTAATCTTAATTGCATCAATGATTTAGTCTCCGAAGGAATGATGGAAAATGTCATTTTTGCATTATCATTGATAGAGAGGTTTCTTGCAACATCATAAAATCCCCCATCTTCTCTAATTTCTTTTGGAATTAGAATTGCAGATATTTTCTCATACATTGAAGATGTGTCTTCCATAGGCATAGTGTATACTGCTGAAACTGTACCCTTTCCAGAAATAACACCTGATGTTTCTAGTGCCTTACTTGTCTCATCATTGCTGTGAATAAATGTTGAATGTAATTTGGCATTTGTATCAAATACTTGGTTAATATCCTCAATGAACTGATTAGCTATTCTCAGTGTTGTATTTTGTATCTGTACAAAATTTTTATCGTTTTGATTTCTTTTTACATTTATTAAAATACATGACTGATTATCCACCCCCAAAATACACTGATTTTGATTGGTCAAAGTTACTGCTGAAATATTTCCATTTTCCCTAATCCTCTGTTCTAACTCTGGAGGAATTTTTATCTCCTGAATACTAGTTGTTTGTAATGTAATTGATGCTGTCACGTTATTAGAGATGCTCTTGTCTACAAATAACTGCGCTGTTTCCTGAAATGTAGATAATCCAATTTCTTGAGAGAATGCATGATTAACTGAAATACTTGTAAAAATAATCAATCCAATAACAAATAGACTTTTTTGCATAGGTAGACCCATCTAGATGAAATTATTAAATTTACTCCTATTTCTTCATTTTTTGATTTCTTTTTAGAACAATGTATCGACTAACTAATATTCTCATTTTAATAATTAAATAATTGAAATGGCTCTAATCCCTTTTCTTGTTGAAATTTTTCAAGATCCTGTTTTTTCGATAGTATCTGTTTTAGGGGCTTTAGGTATTGGTTTGTTTCAAGGAATTATTTTAGGTCGGGCTATTCTTTTACGATTTCCTCGTCTCCAAAATCATCTAAAAACGGTTTCTATTACATTGTTTATTTTATTTTTGATCAATGCAGTTCTTAGTGTTCCACGTTTTGCATCTCCAGAAAAAATTGACCTTTCTAATTTGTCAGCTGCAAATCCTTCTGAGATTGCATCAGTTTTGTTTCTAATTTTTGGAATGAATACGGGATTTCTAACTGTTCTTGCTATCTCTATCACAGTTATGACCTTTGTACTTCTAAAATTTACTCATCTTCATGGATTGGCAAGGGGGTTCATTTTCTTTTTTACCGTTCTTTTGCTTATTCTGACAGGTTTGAGTAGATTCACAGATCTTACCCCGAGTACATTTGAAGTTCTTTTGTATTTTCTATATCAGTTAGGTATTACTATTGGAATTTTGGCAGGCACTATTAGAAAGATTAAACCTAAAAAATTAGAAGAATAATTTCAAAGGTTTAAATCTGAATATCATTGGTTCTAAAATGACATCGAATTCAAACCGTTCGGGGAACAAGCTGGCAGTCCTTGCGTTGGACTGTCAGCCCCATTTATTCAAAATCTAATTCAATTTGGCTAGTGTTTTAACCTGAGTGTCAATGTAATCAAAACCCTCTTTCCAGAATTTGGGGGATCTGATATCGAATCCGTATTCTGAGAGTAGTTTTTCGGGTTTTTTTGACCCACCAGCAGCAAGAATGCTGATGTATGAGGGAACAAAGTCTTTGCCTTCTTTTTTATATCTCTGAAAAAGTGATAATGCTAGCAAATTCCCAAAAGAGTATGCATAGCAATAAAATGGGGTATGATAGAAATGTGGAATACAACTCCACTCAATTGAAAAATCATCTGATAAATTAACTGAATTTCCAAACTGTTCTTTCAAGTTTTTAAGATATGTTTTTGAAATCTCATCTACTGTTGTTCCTTTACCTATCTGTGCATGTGCATCAATTTCAAAGATTGTGAAAAATGATTGTCTTAGAATTGTTGCATACAAGTCATCTATCTTCTCAGATAGCATTATCTTTTTTTCGTCATCAGAAATTTTGTCAGATATGTTATCGTATAGTAGTAACTCTGAAAATGTGGAGGCGGTTTCTGCCAAAGGTAATGGTGCATCTTGTACAAGAATTGACCTATCTTGTGCTGCTTGACTATGAACTGCATGTCCTAACTCATGAGCCAAAGTAAAAACATCTCTTGATTTGCCAGTAAAATTTACTAAAACATATGGTGTAATTTTTGGAGTAAGTGTACTACAAAAAGCTCCGTCTCTTTTTCCCGGTCGAATTGATGAATCAATGTGATTCTCATTAAAGACTTTTCTTGCAAATTCTTCTAATGTATTGCTGAATTTTCCTAATGATTCAAACACCAGATTTACTGATTTACTGTATGAATAATTTTTTTCCTTAATTTTTGCAGCAGCTGGTGCATACAGATCATATCTTCTTAGCTTTTTCATTTTCAGCATCTTTGCTTTTTGTACAAAAAACTTTTGAAAAACAGATGAGTTATTTTTACACACTAAAAGAAGTGATTCTATTGTTTTATCATCAACATCATTTCCTATGTTTCTCATTGAGATAGGCGTCTCGTATCCTCTAATCTCAATTCCCTCGTCTTTCCAGTTGAGAACAATATTTTGATAAATCTCTCCAATTACTCCCTTGTTTTCAGAATATTTTGAAAGAATTGTTTTGTAAGCTGTTTCGCGAATCTTTGGATTAGTACTTCTGACATAGTTTGTGAGCTCCTCTCTTGTCATTTTTTTAGTTTTGTTACCTAGTTTCATTTTGTATTCATAGGCATTTGTTATTTTATCATACAATTTTACAAGGGCCGAAATTCCTGTTACATCCAAAGTATTGATGATTCTCTCTTCAGGCTCACTTAATGCATATTTTGCAAATAATCTCTTATGGGCTAGATACTCTTTTAGCTCTCCTGCATCTTTCATGAGTCGTTTAGCATTTTTTTCATCCACTTGAATCTTCCACCATAAATCAAAGAACAAAATTTTGTTTGAAATCTCTGAACCTAATTTTGACATTCTTGTCATCAGAGATGTTGCTTCGTCTGATTGGGTATCAGATGAATATGACAATGATGCATAGCCTCCAATTTTACTCATCTTTTCTGAAATTTCTTCAACATGACGTAAAATATTCAAAAACTTCTCCGAAGACATTTTCGAGTTCAACTTTGATTTTATTTTTTCAAATTCTCTTGCCTTTTTTTCCAAATCCTGAATTTGTTTTTGAAAAGCAGGACTTTTTGGATTCTTTGCTAATTCAGATAAATCCCACATTCCTAACTTGTATTCAGACATCGAATTTCATGATTCTCTAACTATTAAAAAATCAATCTTTCAACTTATTGAATTCCATTTGAAATATGTCATTTTTGATTCTGGAATCATTTTATCCTAGTATTTCTCAAAAATAGTGGAGTGAATTATTGGCAGGAGTAGCAGTAACTGAATTTCTAGCTTTGCTTGCCTTGTTGTTAGGCGGAGGTATGATAGGAGCTGGTATTATGAAAAAGATAAAGTTTCCAACAATTATTGGATTTATTTTGATTGGAATGATTGCTGGTCCGTATGGATTGGGGATAGTTGATGATGTTGAGCTGATTAATCTTTTAGCAGAACTTGGAATTATTATTTTACTCTTTGTTGTTGGTTTAGAGTTTAGTCTTCAAAAGTTACGAAAAGCTGGAATTAAGGCAATCATTGTAGGAATGTCCGAGCTGTCAATAATGTTTTTCTTAGCATATGTTGGGGCTTATTCATTTGGATGGACTCATTTAGAGTCTCTTTATCTGGCTGGAATTTTGTCAATTAGTAGTACAGCTATTTCTTTGAGAATCATGAGGGATCTCAAGTTAGTTAAAACAAAGGAATTCAATACTGTAATTACAATTTTAATTGTAGAGGATCTAGCTGCTGTTTTACTTTTAGTAATTTTAGGAAATGCATCAGCTGGTGCAGAGCTTGATTTTACTGGAGTTGGAGTTTTGATTTTACAAAGTCTAACATTTTTTGTCATAGCGTTAGGATTGGGAATTAAACTAATTCCTAAACTACTAGAAAAAATTCATGGCTTGAATATTCCTGAAGGGCCCTTTATTACTGCACTTGCTTTGGGATTTGGTTTGGCAGTATTAGCTCATTTTCTGGGACAAAGCTCTGCAATTGGTGCATTTATCATGGGAATGATTATTGCATCATCAAAACATTCTGAGAGTATTATAAAGAAAGTTCTTCCACTAAGGGATTTCTTTGGTGTGATCTTTTTTGTGTCAATTGGAATGCTTGTAAACATTACAGCAATACCTTCAGTTGCCCTAATTTCAATTCCAATAGTAATTCTTGCAGTGATTGGTAAATTTGTGGGTAATTTCTTTGGTTCTGCAATTGGTGGTCATGATGTCACTGGTGCATCAACTATTGGCTCCGTCATGGTTCCAAGAGGTGAATTTTCATTTATCATGGCAAAACAAGCAGTTGATAGTGGTGCAGTTAGAGATACTCTATACCCTGTAACAATGCTAGTTACACTGGCAACAATGTTTTGTATGCCATTATTGTTGCGAGCATTCCCTACTCTGGCTGATAAGAATAGTTTGTTTCCCATGAAAATATTAAAACCAATTTACATTGTTGGTAGATTTTTTAATAATTTACTAAACACCCCTGATGATAATAGTCGATTTACCACAATCCTCAAAGAACACGGTCCTAAATTCTTTGTAAATTTGATGATAGTAATTGCAATTTTAGCCATAATTGATTACTTTAATTCTGATATTATCTTACTGATCACTCAAAGTGGAATTCCGTTAGCAATAGATCCTGAAATATTGTTGACGATAATTAGCATCTTACTAATTGTTTACCCTGTAATTGCATTGTTGGGAAAAATAGAGAAATTTGTAACAATAATTTCTGATGTGCTATCCACAAAGTTAATTCCGACTGATACTCAAAAGATAGAAGAAAAACCCCTTCATCGATTATTAAGAAATATTTTCTTTGTTGGATTCATTTTGATAATGATAGCTGTGATTCAACCATATATTGGAGATATTGAATTTTTACCATTCTTACCATTCATAATATCTGGAATTGGTTTGACCATTGCAATTATTCTGATAGCTGACTCGGTGTTTGTGTTTCAGAAACTATCTCATGGTCATATTATGGATAGTCTCTTGAAAGAAGATGAGAATTTAGATTCAGAGGAATCCCATTCCTAAAAATAGCATGCCACAATTTGAAGAATATGGTGAAATAATGCAATTGGTAATTTTATACTAAATGCAAACAAATCAAAGCATTCAAACAGATTGGCAACCTCAAAATCTTGAGGATTCTATAACTCGAATTTTTGGAGATGACTCTGATTCATTTAGGGAAAAATCTCAAAGACGTAGGGAATACCTTAGGAAAACAGCCAAGCACAAGTGAATAAAAATATGAGATGTGCTAATTGTGGAAACCAATGTAGTTGGCGTGATCCTGACTGTAACAAATGTGATAAACCCTTGCATCAAAAAAATTGTAAAGAAAAATCTTCTGACTGCAAATGTCATGTTGTCAATGAGCAAATTTGGAGCACTAAAAAAGCACAACAGGCTCATTCGTAACTTTTTCATGATTTTCTAATTATTTTTAAGCTATTTTTTTTAAAACCTATTTACCTTATTCTCTTATTCTTGAGAGTGGTTATTTGAAAATTCATTTTCTACTTTTTTTGCTTTTCGCAATATCCTTTACTCCTTTGGCATTTGCACAAAACAGCAACTATGATGATTCCCTTGTATTTACCAATTTTGTCACCTTAGGTGGAATTACATTTGACGAAACTCTAATTGATCAACTGGTATCAAATTTTACAAACATTACTAGTCAATTTGGAATTGAGGTTTCATTTACTGAACTTATTGCATATTCAATTGGAATGGTCATTTATGGATTTTTCATTTGGCATTTCTATCGTTTTATTGCAAGACGTGAAATGATTCCATTAAAATTAAAAAAATATCAAACAGATGGTAAAAAAATTACTTCTGTTATAGCATATGTTTTCAAATATGTTGTTGTATTTCCTCTAGTTGTTTTAGTCTGGTTTGTTGTTTATTCTACATTTTTGTTCTTTATGGCACCAGATCTATCTAAAGAGCATGTTTTTCTTATAGTGATTTCACTTGTAGTTACAGTTAGAATTGCTGCCTACTACAAGGAAGATCTTGCAAAAGACTTTGCTAAATTAATTCCATTTGCTTTGTTAGGTATTTTCCTTACAAGTAATATCTTTTTTACATCTGAAGATGTAATTTCTAGAGTTTATGATTTTATTCCATTTTTAGGAAAAATAATTGGATTTGTGGTTTATGCAATAATGGTAGAAGCATTCTTGAGAATAATATTCCTGGTAAAAAGAAAACTTATTCCAGTAGCTGAAGAAAAACTTGAAGAACAAATTGAAAAACAAATTGATGAAAAGATAAAGGTTCATGTGGAAAAAATAGAAGAAAAACATGAAGATCTTGAAAAGAAAATAGAAAAAGAAACTAATGATATAGAAAAGAAGATAGAAAAAGAAAATTCAGAAAAGGAAAAAACCCAAGAATAATCTTGTTAGTGATTTCCTAAATTGTTGATATTGTTATGTCATCAAATAACTCTTCAGCCTTTTTAATGATTTTTTTATCATCTGCATCTGGTTCTGCAGTTATTAGAACCAAGTTTTCTCCAATTGGTACGCTGATAATAAGTTGCTTAGTTCTTCTTGATGCAATATAGTCAATGGTTCCAAGAACGTCATCTAATTCTTGTCTCATGTTAAAATCCAGTTGCATTTGCATGTATACCATTTTTATTCGCTCTTTTGATAGTATTGGGGTAACTCCTTTTCTAAAGCCTCCAGCAATCAAATGTCCTAATTCATTAATTACTCCTACATGTCTTACTTTATCTTCTTCTGATAGTTTCTGACATTGTTCATCAAGTCTTTTGAGGTTTTCTGCGGAGAGTATTGGCATAATTATGGACATTTTTCTGGTAATTTTAGTTTTAAGTCATTGATTTTTTAAATCCCAATAACCAAGATTAATGAAAATTATGTTGAAATAAATCAAAATTACTCCCTCTGAATATGCTTTTTTGCAATAGTCCACCCAAAATTTACTAAGATTTTACATGATTCATGAACTTGCATATCTTTGATTCTATTACATCTATTACATCTCCTCAATGATGTTCTCTTACAAAAAGCGCAGCTTGATACTGGGACTAATGGTCCCTCACAAATACCACAGGCATAAAATATCTCTCTTGATAGATCCTCTTTATCTAAATCCATCTTGAAATTTGGGTTATTGCAACTCTGATTCTTTGATTCTTTTTCCATGAATTTTTTGACAGACGATATGCCTAACATGAAAAACTTTGTAATAAATGGTATTTGGAATTAACTTATAATTTGTGGTATGCTATTTTTTATTCCTATTAGTGATCTTTAAATTCAAATATCTTTGAACTTGGCTAGTATCTCTCTTGAAAATCTCTTTTATGATAATTGCAGTGATGTTTGCACTCTCTCTAACATTCACTATAGTGGGGTATGTGACTTTTGAGATTACTGTTGATGAAATAAAGAAATTACTTGGTTCAAGAAATGAAGGATTTGCATTTAACATGATCCAAGGTCTTGATAAGCACATTGAAAATAGAATTCTGGCTTTCAAGGGGTTAACTAATTTAAAAATAATTCAGGATGTACTACTTGACTCTAATAAAAAATATGAACGGTTCCAAGAAATGAAGTCTCAATTGAATTTAGAATCTCCTGATGCTGAATTTGTTGAAACAACTCCTTTTCTTGGTGAGCTTGAGGATCGTATTCTTACAGATGAGCTCTTAGACACAATCAAATTTTATCATGATGAATATAATTATGATGTCATTGAGGAATTGTTTGTAACAAATGCATATGGTGCAAACGTTGCACTTACCTCGGGAACTTCGGTATATTCTCAAAGTGAAGAAGAATGGTGGCAAATCACTAAAAACACTGGATTGCATATTGGTAAAATCAAATTTAATGAATCAACAAATTCTTACTCGATGGATTTTGCTTATGTAATTAATGACGAGAATGGTAATTTCATAGGAATTTTAAGAGCATCAATTACGTTAAATGATCTTCTAAGTGATTTTAGTGAGGAATCTGATGTAATTACAATTCCAGGACGTAGTGTTTTACTTTTAGATGATCTTGGACGACCAATTTATTTGGATCAAACTATTTTGCTTTCTGCCTTAACAGTTCCATATTTTGATATTTTAGATCAAGGTGAAGATGTAGAGTTTTTTGAATTAGATGATGCTGTTGATGATTTTAAATTAATTTCGTATGCAAAATCTACTGGATATAGGACATTTGAGGGATTTGATTGGACTGTAGTAATTGAGCAGGATAGTTCTTCAATAGTAATTGAATTTATTGAACTTAGAAATTCCATTTTTGCAGTATCTATTGCAGGAATGGTGGCCTCAATTATTGGAGGATTCTTAATTTCAAGTACAGTTTCATCTCCATTAAAGCGTCTTACAAAAATTGCTAATTCCATATCAAAGGGCAACTTCGATATTAAAATAAAATCAAGTAAAATTGATGAAATTCAAACAATAAGTGATTCCTTTGAAGATATGGCACGTCATCTAAAAAAGCTTATTGAAACAGAAAAACAATTAGCTGAAGCCAAAGTCAAAATTAAAAATGAACGATTAACTGCAATTGGTGAACTGGCTGCAAGTATGGCACATGACATGAAAAATCCTCTTGCAACAATAAAAAGCTCCACTGAAATTTTAAAAAATAATACAAAGCAAAGTGATGATCTAAATGAAATTGTAAATAGAATGCATCGTGCAATAGATAGAATGTCTCATCAAATTAATGATGTACTTAATTTTGTAAGAATTACTCCTTTAGACTTGCAACCAATTAAAATTCAGGATTTATTAGAATCGGCAAAAACCTCTTTAGAAATCCCAGATAATGTATCAGTTGTTATCCCAAAATCAGATCTAGAAATTAAAGGTGATATAAGAAAATTAGAAATTGTTTTTATTAATTTATTTTTGAATTCTATTCAAGCCATAGGAAAAGAGGCTGGAATTATTAACTGTACAATTGAAGAAAAAAATGCATCTGTAATTATAGTGATTCAAGATTCAGGTCCTGGAATTCCTGAAGATATATTCCCTAAGATATTTGATCCATTGATCTCATCAAAACAAAAAGGAACAGGACTTGGATTATCTACATGTAAAAATGTGATAGAGCTACATAATGGAACTATTACTGCTCAAAACGATCCGACTCGATTTGTTGTAACTTTACCCCTTCGTTGACAAAAAAAGACAATTTTTTCGAAAGTTTTATCTCAAGCATCGATAGTGGTATTTACAATGTCTTTAAAGAAAACCATTCTTTTGGTGGATGATGATATTGATCTTTTGGAGAATACTGCTTATATGATTAAGAGTCTGGGTTGTGATGTTGTGACTGCTGAGAATGGACAAGATGCTGTTGAAAAATATAAGGAAATTGGTCCTGATTTAACTCTCATGGATGTCAAAATGCCTAAAATGGATGGATTTGATGCATTTTTTAAAATTAAGCAATTTGATTCTGAAGCCAAAATTGTTCTAATAACCGCATTTGCAGTTGATGAAAAAAAACATCTAAAAGCAAAAAGTATGTCCTTACTTGCTACTATAAACAAACCCTATTCTTTTGAACAACTTGAAGATATAGTCACAAAATTTACTGATTAATTTTTTTCTAATTTCTTTAACTTACTGAATCTGTTATTATAGAATTTGATTGCTTCATTTACAAAATCGTAATACCATTTTTTGAGTTTCGGATCTTCTTGAATGATTTTTTTCCATTGTTTTATCTCAAGTGATGAATGCTTGCCAGTAGCTCTAAATTTTGTAGGAACAAGCAGATTTGTGTAAAACCATATTGAAATTTGATTTGCTAAATCTTCTTCTGATATTTGCTCAAAATTATTTTGATATTTTACATTCAAATACGTCATTAATTCATAAACTGGAAAATTTGAAATCTTTGCAATTTGAATATTATCCATGAACAAACCCGCAGCTAAATTTTTTATCCTATACACTTCGTTTCCGATATTTGATTTGAGATACTTCCATTTTTCAAAAACCATCGGTAATACATTTGTATATTTTTCAGCCATAGTGTCAATTTGTTTATCTGAAAGATCTAGGACATCCAGGCAATACAAAATTCCATGCAATGACAATCTGTATTGATCAGCAGGAGCTTTTGCAAAACTTTTTCCATCTTTTACAACAAGACCTACCTCTAAGAGTCCCACAGTATGTTTGCCCCTTGCCATTCGTCCTACAAGTAATCTTCTGTATTCTTTCTCTTTAGTCCTGATGCCCTCAGATTTATCTAGATGAGTTTTTGCCATTCCCCAAGTTGTTAGTGTTCCATTTAGTGCTAAAATTTCCAACATTTTTTGAACATTTTCGTGGTGTTTGGTACTTGGTCTTTTTCTAAAAGAGTAACTTCCAAAAAGCCTTTGAGCCGTAGGCCTTGTATACATCTTATAGGCATGTAAATTTCCATAAAATGTGTCGAGTTGTTGTGATGGCATGCCACATTATGTTGGGCATTCCCAAATAATAACTTCTCTAATTATAATCATGTTAACAATCTGCATGAATAATACTAACATTATTTCAAAACAAGTATTTGGATACTATTCTGAATACTTTATCAATTCCAAAAAAACCCTATCGGTGGTGAAAGCATGAAAAGCAATAGAGTAAAAACAAAATATGGTTCTTGGCCAAAGATTTTATTCCAAAAAAACTAATTATTATCACTGTAGCATACCACAAACATCAATCTATGGTTAAATAATAACTGCCTAGTGTTGACTTGGAGGTTCTTACATTGGTAAACAGACAACAACTCGTATTGGCATTGATGGAAAATAAGATGTAAATCTAAAATGTTTCATTTTACTCAAAAATCATCATTGATATGTAATCATAATATGTCATTAATCATTTGTTTTTAGTTTTACTTTTTAAAAATTTGATATGAGAAAATATCTTACAGTTCTTCTATCTGTATTATTGTTTTCAAATTATGCTATTTTAGAATCTCATGCAGAAACTTTGAAACCCCATACGGAAAAAAGATGTAAAAACTTCTATGAAAAATTTAAAAATTTAGGAGAAGATGGTTTACGAAAACGCTATCCTGCACATCCAACATTAGATATCTGTTTGAAATTATTTAATTCGCCTAATTGGACTTTCTCAGGAAAAAATCTTATTGATGAAAAATATCTTTCTTTTTTAACAGGCACCAGTTCTAAATCAAAATCTAGTCCTAATATTATCTCAAAAATGAAAATTGGGCATGAACAATATTTGATAAAGTTCAGTTTATGTTCAGAGAATAATCAAAAATCAAAATATGTTTTAATCATATCTGATAAAGAACAATTCTATGGAAATATTCCAAGACCTTATGATGGTAAATGTGGTTCCTTCTGGGCTCAAATATTATCTAAAAATCCTGATACTATAGAGTTTTTTTGGAGCTATGATTCTCTTCCGCCCTCAAAAATGGTAAGAAAACTACTATGATTTCAAACAGACACTAATTTTGCCAAATCATTATGGTGATCTTCTGGGCTCATTTCATATGGCATGCCACGGTATTCTAGTCATCCAATTATACTTCTGTGAAAACCTGCTGTATGAAACTATCAAAAAATGGAGATGAAATAATTGCCTGATGAGTCATGTAGACGTTGTGGGGGATTACTCATGGAACTTTTGATATGTGCAAAATGTAAAGCAGCTACACAGTTTATTTGTAGAATTTGTGCACATCCAACTATTCCAAGATCTCATGATCAATTATGTTTTAGACCTGATGAATCCGATACTAAAAAACCCCTGGTGGGAATATTACATTGATTCAATTTTTGACATGCCACATTTTGAGAATAATCTATAGATATGAATTCATTGTAACACAAAATAGAAAAATGTTCAACAATCCGTACTGTTCTAAAACCATAGTCATAGGTAATGCTTTTTAGTGTCATGTATGAAATATTTAATGTGAAATCCTCTGTTTGGATTGCGATATTCTTAGTTGTTGTTTTAATATCTGGGACCTTGCCCTCTCAAACTTTTGCTGATGTAATTTCTCCTAAACAACAAATAAAACTAAATTTTTTAGCTGAACAAGTAATCTGTAGTGAAGGTTTGGTTAAAGTATTCAAAATATCTTCTAATACTCCATCCTGTGTAACTCCATCAACTGCAGAAAAATTAGCAGAGAATGGTTGGGCAAAAACATTATCTCCAGAACAACTTGAGGAAATTAGAATCATGAAATTGACCAAAGGAGAACCTGTTGGAACAATAAATAAGATTGCTGTTTTAAAGCAACTCTCTAAAAATACCAAAGCAGGAACTTCTACCAGCATAACAGGTTATGCGTTTGTTTTTGATGCATGTGCAAAATCCACTGAAATTCGCACTCCTGAAATTATTGCAACCTCTGATAGTGAAACTCGTAGTGTGAAATTAGGTAGTATGCTAAAACCTAATTCATGTTATACAACATCAGTTTTAATCAAAGCTGCAAACCCTGATTCTATTACTGCAACAATGGTGAATATGGGAGGTGTATCTGATAAGATCATAACTTTGGAAAACAAAATTGCAGACCTTAAAAATAAAATAAACACTGCCAAGCAAAAAATCCCCGTATCCTTAGAACAAAAACCAGATGGTGAAAATTTGACTAGTATTATTACAATGAAAAAAGAACTACAATTACTTCAAGACGAATTACGACGATATTTAATGGTACTTTATGTTCCATCTAATCTAAAGGTCTCAAAATTAGACATTCCAAAAACTCTGACTGGAAAACCTCTTGAAGGGTTAACAACTGATCTAATTTCTGTTACCGAAAGTGTACTAAAACCTGAAACTGGTTCTCCTGATCTTAAACGATACAATGTAGTTTTTGAAGCATGTTCTGGAAAAGATACAATAAGATTGCCTCTGATTACTGTGAGTTCTGATTTTGAATCGATAGATGTTAAATTCATTGATAGAATTATTCCAAATTCATGTCAAGTAGGAATCACTAGAATCAATGCAATAGATTCTGATTCTATTGTGACTACTATTAGTGGTAACTCTGGTGTTTCAACACAAATTGCTGATTTGGAGAAACTAATTGCTGATTTAGAAACTCAATTAGGTTCTGAAAGAACAGCCCTAAATAAACTCGTTTCAAAACAACTTGGTCCTGCAGAGGAAGAACTCGCATCTGAAATCGCACAAAAGATTAGTAAGTTACGTGCCGACCTTTTGGAATCACGAGCAAAACTCTATGGCCTGCTTTTACAAGTCAAATAAAACGTGTTCATAAATACCTGATATTTTTACAGAATACTGATGGCCTTTGATAGATAATGTGGGAAAACTAATCAATCGACTTTCAATTGGATTTCTTTTTGCATTAATTTATCAAATTGTAGTTGGGGTTGCAACCTCATTACTTTCTATTCCTCTGACTGGAAACATATCGGATCTTTTTTCAGGAATAGGGAAGATTGAATCTGAAGAAGGAATTTTGTTAATTAGCTGGTGGGTTATTTCTACAATTATAATAACTCTGATAGCAATATTTATTGTAAAATACAAATGGTATTTCTCACCATACAGAGGAGAAAAAAATATTGAGATTCCTCCAAAGATTACAATTGTTACTGCAATCGTAATTGGTTCTATTATTTCATTTATGTTCTTTTTAATGGATACTGTGATTGGATTTTTTGTAGGAACAAACACATCTGCTGATGTACAAGCAATTTATGAGGCAGCAACAAGTGGAAATTTTATCCCTCTTTATCTTAGTTTAATTTTCTCAATTATGACTGGTTTCATAATTATTGGTGTTACAAGTAAAACAGCCAAAGTTAAAGCAATTACAAAAGATTTGGGATTACAAGAAATCACAGGTATTAAACTACTGATAAATAAAACAAAAACACAAAGAACCACTTTATCTGATACTATTGGATCAAGTCCTGGTGCCTTAATTCACGTTGGTGAACAAAAGGTAGAACATATTCGAATGGATATGATTGAATATGATGCTGAAAACATTTCTGAAAAAACAGATGTAACAATAGAAGAATGTTTAGAATCCAAAGACAAACCAAATGTTTCCTGGATTAATATAATAGGAATCCATGATCCAAAAATTATTGAAAGTTTTGGAAGTAGTTTCGGTTTACATCCATTACATCAAGCAAACATCATGAATACTGAATTGAGACCTTCAATTGAGGTCTCAGATAATTATATTGTAATAATGCTTAAGATGCCACATTACATAGAAGAGACAGGAAAGCTCGAATTAGAACAGATCTCAATAGTCTTGGCAGAACATCATGTTTTGACATTTCAGGAAATTGAGGCTGATTTCTTTGATCATATTAGAAACCGCCTTAGAAATAAAGCAGGCTCTATTAGAAAATTGCAAGGTGATTATCTTACTTATGCAATAATTGATGCAATTGTTGATAGCTATTTCCTAGTAATTGAAAAAGTTGGCGACATTACAGAGGACTTGGAAGAAGAATTGATGAAAAATCCCACGGGAAAAACAATGCAAACCATTCAAACACTAAAAAGAAGAATGATATCTTTGAGAAAATCTATTTGGCCAGCTCGAGAAATATTAGATTTTCTTGGACGTGATTCTACTCCGTTAATCTCGGATAATACACGAACTTATCTACGAGATGTTTACAACCATGTAATTCAAGTAACTGATTCTATAGAAGGATTGCGTGATGTAATTGGTGGAATGCTTGACACCTATCTATCCAGCGTTAGCAATAGAATGAATGAAGTAATGAAAACACTTACAATTATTGCAAGTATTTTTATTCCTATTACCTTTATTGCTGGAATTTATGGAACAAACTTTTCATATGTTCCCGAGTTAGAGTGGGAAGGTAGCTACTTTGTTATGTTAATTGCAATGGCTGCAATTTCTGGCATTATGCTTGGTTGGTTTAAGAAACGAAAATGGCTTTAATGTAAATTTTCGTTATGAAATAATCTTGTATTTGAAGATTTTCTACTTTTCTAAAACAATAAATGATCACTTTTTTAGCATGTTTCAAACAAAGTAATTATTGGAATTAATTTACACAAAAAAATATCTTGCTAAACGAAATGTTTTATCTATAATGTTGCTTCAAAAAGTTGGATTACGATCATTGGGAAATAAAAGAAATTGATAGTCCAACAAATAGAAAAATCTTTTAGGACATCACCTGATAAAAAATCCTCAACTGCAAAAAAAGGAATGGTGGCATCTGCATTTCCTGATGCCACCAAGGCAGGAGTTGAAATGCTCAAGAAAGGTGGTAATGCAATTGATGCTGCATGCGCAACTGCATTAGCATTAGGTGTTTGTGAGCCACAGGCATCTGGGATTGGAGGCCAATCTATGGCTATTTTTCATATTAATGGGAAAACAGTTGCACTTGATGGCTCTAGTCGTTCTCCATCTCTAGCACATTCATCTGTTTATAGAAGAAAGAAACGAAGTAGAATAGGTTACAAAGCAACAACAGTTCCAAGTACTTTAGCTGTAATTGGATTTTTACATGGAAGATATGGTCGCTTAGAGTGGCAAAAAATTGTTGCACCTTCAATTAGAATTGCAAAAAAAGGATACAAAATCACTGCATTACAAAATGGTCTCCAACAACGGGAGCTTGAAAGTTTTCTATCCGTTAAATCAAAATCTGGAGCAAAATATTTTCTAAAAGATGGTCTAGTCCCATATGATGTAGGTGATAGATTCATTCAAGATGATTTAGCACAAACACTAACTACAATTTCTGAGCATGGATTTCAGAGTTTCTATCATGGTCAGATTGCAAAAAAAATTTCTACTGATATGAAAACAAATAGAGGATTAATTCGAGAAGAAGATTTGGCATACATACCTGAACCAATAGAAAGAAAACCCATCAGTAGAAAATACCGACATCTTACTGTGGTTACTTTACCTCCACCAGCTGCAGGACGAACATTGTTGTTAACATTGATGATGCTCAATCATTTACCTTCAAAGTTTTTGCGTAGTGGAAAACCAAGCTCATACCACTTTGTTGCAGAGACATTTAGAAAATCATTCTTGCATAGAATTCAGAGGCCATTTAATCCTCATACTTATAATCAAATCCAAGATAAACTCCATCTCCAAAGATCTTTTGCAAAACAGATGGCCGAATCTATTCGCAACTCTATGGATGCAACACTACCGATGACTGATCCTGATTTTGGAGGAGAAGACACTACACATCTATCAACAATGGATGATGAGGGAAATGCAGTAGGAATAACACAATCAATAGAGCTTGCATATGGCTCAAAGGCAGCAGCAGATGGATTGGGGTTCTTGTACAATAACTACATGTCAGCATTTGAATTTACCAATCCTAATCACCCTTACTTTATTAGACCAAATGCAATTCCTTGGACATCTGTATCTCCAGCATTGATAATTAATGATTCCAAGATTTGGATGGTTGTGGGTAGTCCTGGCAGTCAGAGAATTTTCTCAACGATTACTCAATTTCTTTCCAGAATAATTGATGGAAACCTTCCAATGAATGAGGCAATAAGAAGACCCCGATTTCATTGCTCTATTGGTGGAATGGTTAGTATTGAAGATGGTGGCTTTAAGCCTGAAATTGTTGAATACCTTAAAGAAATGGGATATGAAATATCTGTTAAAGAACGTTATTCATTTTATCATGGAGCAATTCATGCAGTGATGAAATTGCAATCCCAATCTGGATTTCATGGAGTGGCAGAAGTAAGACGTGATGGAACTGCAGAAGGATTAGATTGAATAAATTCCCAATATTGTTATCCATTCCACATGGTGGAACACAAAAACCTTCAGAACTTGATGGACATTTGTGTATTACAGAAAAAGATCAGTTTGATGACTCTGATCCTTTTGTAATTGAGATTTATGATCTTGGGGATAAAGTTCAAAAAGTTATCAAATCTGATATTGCAAGAGCATTTGTTGATCTTAATCGTTCTCTGCAGGATCTTCCCCCAAAAAATCCTGATGGCCTGATAAAAAGTGCAACATGCTATCAAAGACCAATCTATGTTACAGGCAAAGAACCTGATGATTATCTAAGAAAAATACTGATTGAGAAATATTATTTGCCATATCATAGAGAAATTCAAAAGAATATCCATGAACTAGATTTGCAGCTATGTATTGATTGTCATTCAATGGCCTCTGTTGCTCCAAATGTCTCCCCTGATGGGAACAACAAAAAAAGACCTCTGTTTTGTCTTTCAAATCAAGATGGTGCAACATCCTCTGCTGAAATGATTGAACTTTTAGCATATTGTATATCTCAATCCTTTTCAATTAATAGAGATGAGATATTCCTAAATGATCCATTTCATGGTGGACACATTACCAAGACATATGGAAATAATCCCATCCCTTGGATTCAAGTTGAGATGAATAGAAGTTTGTATTTATCAGAGCCTTGGTTTGATTCAAAAACTCTCAAAACTGATAATTCTCATCTTGAGAAATTAAATCACTCTTTTGAAGAATCTATCACAATGTTTTTTTCAAAGATTTGATTTTATCCAAAATCTTGTTTGTTTGATAAAATAGTGTGTACATTTCCAAACTAATTGAACCTGGTATCTCCATAGTTTGTGATGTCAATGTACTGGTGTTGCAAAATTTGTATTAAAACTAAGCATAAAATTCCCATATTTGGGATATTTTTTGTAGTGTTGTTATTTTTTAACTGGCATTTTATGAAATAATTTTTTTTGTTAATAGTATTCTTTGTGGATATAGCACCATTTCCAAATATCTCCTGGAATTGCCTTCATTACGGGATGTCCTGTCTCCTCAAAATGTTTTGTCGCGTGTTTTCCAATGGATGAATCACAACATCCGACATGACCGCAAGTTAAACACATTCTAATTGCAACTATTGGTAGGTGTTCTTTTTCACACTCTTCGCAGCTTTTAGAATTTGATGAAACATTATTTTCATTTGAGAAATGTTCACATTCTTTTGTCATTCTAATATTTTTTCAAAGTGTCTTTGTATCTCTTTATTGAATCAATAATTACAACCTTTGCCTCTTTTGCTGACTTCCAACCAATGATATCTACTTTTTTACCTTCGAGGTCTTTGTACACTTGGAAAAAATGTGCAATCTCTGAACGATAATGATCTTCAATGTTTGAAATATCTGTTGTGTGAAGATATCTGGGATCATTTGTTGCAACGCAAATTATCTTATCATCTAATTTTCCATCGTCTTTCATTTGCAGCAATCCAATTGGTCTTGCCTCAATTAAAATTCCTGGAAAAGTTGGATTTGTTACCAATACTAGTGCATCTAGTGGGTCTCCATCATCAGACAAAGTTTGAGGAACTAGACCATAATCTCCAGGATAATGAAATGGTGAGAATAAAACTCTGTCAAGTTTTATCATGTTATGTTTTTTATCATATTCGTATTTGTTCATTGAACCCTTTGGAATCTCTACTACGACATTGATGATTTCTGGAATATCATTTCCGGATTCAATATCATGCCAATAGTTTTTACTCATTTTCTAGCTCTTCAAAAATTCATTCAGTATATGAATTCTCTGACTAAATTTGAAATCAAAGTAAAATTATGCTAAATCGTTTCACTTGAATTTGGGATGACTCTGAATATCTTTACGGTGTATTCTCCTTCAAAGATGTTTACTGCTTCTCCTGTGTTCAAATCTACATTTCTGACTCTGAATTTGTAATCAAATGAGCCATCTCCTTTTACATCAACTTGTGCAAAGTGAACTGGGTCTTCTCCTTTGTAGAACTGAATGATTACTGGATATCTCTCTACATACTCTGATGGTGAACCCTTTACTGCACCCCATGGGAGTTTATTATCTTCTGGAACATTCATTGTAGTCACTGTCTTTTTCAAGCTTAATTCGTCATTAATTGGAGTAATGGTAACTGAGTTTTGATTTGAATCAGCTGAGATGCTCTGTGGAATCATCATTACTGCAAATACTGCCAATAGTGATGCCATCAAAAATATACTTGATCTGCCCATTGTGAGATTCATTATTTGAGGTAATTTAAAAAATTTATGACTAATTTATTCCAATTTCATTTAAGGTAATTCATCTTCCAGATCTGAACATGCTTTGTGAACCCATTGCTCTTTTGAGTTTTTGAGGATCTCCTTTCCAACTTTAATCTCTCCCCCACATTCCACACATTTTCCATTAAATCTGGCCTTCATGGATATCCTTTGTTCTTGACCCATTTTAAGTAGTGTTTTGGGATAATTATTCGAATTATTTTTAAAATCACACAAAAAATCTCTAGAGTTAATCAAAAATAATATGTCTATCCACTTTTGTTCTAGTTGATAAGAGAAATGGTGATTACAATTGCTCAGTGAAGAAGATCTTTATTCTAGAATTCTCAAGGTAAAAAATCTCAAAGAAAACTGCTTCAAATATCTTGAAGAATCATCAAAAGAACTCCTCACTCAGAAGATAATCTATGCTATATCTGAATTAACTGAAGAAAAGATGGGACCAGTCAAACTCTCTGAGATTGCACAAAAAACTACAGGTGATAATGACAAATCAAAACAGGATCTAGTGCGACTGACAATAGAGAAATCCCTTCTCAAATGTGGTCTAGTTGAGAAGCTAAAATATTCCTCAAATGACGTTAGATACATTTTGACTGCATATCGATTTCAAAAAATTAAAGAGATTGATAGTTTTAGAGGTGAGAGCTCGCAACCAATTGGTGATGTATTTGAGTTGCCAAAATCTACATGGCCTATCTCTGATGAATTTTACTTACTACTTGCAAAAAAGTTTGGATATGAACAATCCCTGAAAAAACTACATTCTGATTTTGATGCAGATTTGATTCCACGTGGAAAATATGAGACCCTTAATAGTGATTATGCAAAAACATTAGAGCAAATTAATGAAAAACTTGATTCAAAATATCCTGGACTTGAGGCATTGGTGATGACATGAAGTTAATTGTTTTTCTTTTATCTGCAATTATTTTGGCAAGTGTCTTTGGAGGTGATGCATTTGCACAATTCTCAAACCAGAATACTCTGAAGGTGAGTTTTGAGAATAACATTTTACCGTCCTATGATGTTCCACTTGTTTCAGGACAAACATTTACCCTAACTCAAAATCATTCATGGGTTCAGGATGAAACTAGCAGGTATAATCTAGTCTCTTACACTTTGGACGGTGAGACTGTGAAGATATCTCGAACTGCCAGAGGTGATTTTACAATAAACATTCCAACTGATTCTTCTCATACAATTGTGTTCTCTGCAGTTCCTCAATATGCAATTGGGGTAGAGGGAACAAATGATTTTTCATTTTTACCATCATCTCCTACAAATGACAATTGGTTTGATGTTGGAACAGAAGTATCTGTAAATGTACAAAGAACTACTGAGGTTGAACCAAACAAAGTTCGACAAGAGATTACTGGTTGGTCCCTTGACAAGGAAGAGTTTTGGAATATTGAGGATGACGGCTCTACCTCCTTTACAACCCCTCCTATTTTGATGAATGAGTATCATCAGGTTGATTTCTTTGCAACATACCAGTACAAACTCAATGTACTTTCTGATGTTGGAACAACTATTGGTAGTGGATGGTATGAGCAAGGAGAAACCGTCCCAATTGGAGTTGATGCTGGAGGAGATGGGTTAATTCTAAATTCTGTATATGGCTGGGAAGGAGCTGATGTGATGTATGATGGAAACACCTCTCAGGTCTTCATTGATGGCCCAATTACAGTAACTGCTAATATTGAGAAGAACTATTCTCTGCTAATTGGAGTCATTGTAATTCCAATTCTAGTAGTTGGTGTGATTGGGGCTAAAAAACTCAAACGTACATCTCCTGCAATTGAGGAAAAACCCGTAGAGCGAATTGTTGAAAAAGTAATCGAGCGAGTAGAATCTCCTGAAAAAAAATATGAAGAAGGATATGACCAGAAACTCTCAGAATATCTCTCTGAGCAAATCAAATTAAAAATTGAAGAAATGCACTCATCTGATATTATCTCCGAATCAAACTATTCAAAGATTAAAGATAATTGAAAATTTGTAAAGTATTGGAAAAACCTAAAATGATTTCCTAAATATTATTGACTGTTACCACTACTTGGCCTTGCACAGGAGGATTAACACCATCATTTACTGTCAGTGTAAATGTAATGTTTCTAGATGGTGGACCAGTGAAATTTGGTACGTCAAATGTTGTAGATAATGATTTTGGATTATCTATGTTGACTGTAATTCCACCTTGAGCGCTATATGTCCAAAGATATGTTAGAGTATCTGGATCAGGATCAGTTACCGTAGCGGTAAGTGACCATTCAGTTACACCATCGTCATTTACTGGATTATCTGTTCCTGTGAAATTAACTATAGTTGGTGGAGTGTTTCCTCCACATGCTCCGCCATCAGTTACAGTAATGTTTACTGAATCTGAATTCTTGTTTCCATCGTCATCAGTAACAGTTAATGTGAATGTGTATGTTTCATCAGAACTAACATCATCTGGAGTGAATGTTGGTGATATCAAACTATTGGGGAATTCTGCAAATTTATTTGGCATTGGTGCCTCTTTAACCCATGAATATGATACAATTACTCCAGGAGCTTCATCGGTTGAACCTGAACCATCTAGTGTAATGTCTGAACAATCATTTACTGTTTGGTCAGGACCTGCATCTGCATCTAGTCCACCTGTTATCTCTACTGTTCTAATTTCAAACTGTCCTTGGAAACTTGCTGTAATGGTGTAAGTTCCGGCTTCAGTTGGAATGAATGAATCACCTTGGTTTAGATTTAATGGTCCTCCAGTAGGTCTGTCAACTTGAATGCTGATGTTTTCAGGTGCAGCTACTTGACAACTACTTCCTACGGCAGTGAAATCTTCAACTATGTAAGGTATTCCAATTTGTCCTGATGTATTTGTAGGATCATTGTCTGTAACTCCTTCATTGTTACAGTTTGGATTTCCTCCACCGCTGTTACCTTTGGCATTTGCTTTGCCTTTGATTTTATCTGCTTTGATTTTATCTGCTTTTTCTTTTGCCTTTGAATTCTTGTCCATTTTATCCCATTTTGCTTCAAAAGAATCTTCTGTCAAATCATCAATTGCATCTTCAAAATAGTCATCAGGACTGTATGTTCCGAATTCTCCAATATCTAATTTCTTTAATTGACCTGGTGGGATATTTCCAATTCCAAGTCCTTGCCCATTTTCAATTGCATTCTCAGATGGGTTTTCTCCTGCTGCTCCAAGACCAGGTGGTAGATCTTCTTTATTCTGTCCTGGTGCATCTCCGCTATTTCCTGGAGAGTCTTCTTTATTCTGTCCTGGTGCATCTCCGCTATTTCCTGGAGAGTCTTCTTTATTCTGTCCTGGTGCATCTCCGCTATTTCCTGGAGACTCAGTTTCCTCCTTACCGTCTTTATCTAATTCCTTTGCAAGCTCACTTTTGTCATTTGTCTTTTCTAAAATTTCATCTATATCTCCACTATTGAGGACCTCTAATGTGTCCTCTAATTCTTTAATTGCCTTTTTAGTTAGACCAAGGTTTTCTTTTGCTAACATCTCGCTAATTTCATTAATACTATTATCTACAAATTGTTGGATTCTCTCATCTTGATTTTCTTGTGTTGCTGCATTGATCTGCTCAAAAAGACTATCTTTGATACTATTTGCAAGTTCTAGTTTTGCATGAGCATCTGGAATATCTCCATTTGCCAAAACTTCTTTTGCAAGATTTATTGATTTATCATATTCCTCTAAATTAACATCTAGATTATTTGATTCAATTAATGCCCGTAATTCCTCAACCTCCTCATCTACATTGGTAATCTCTTCTTGAATCTCAAAAATATTGGCAGCAGTTATCTGCTTTAGGATGCCTGGCGGAATTCCTCCAACTCCTAATCCCTGACCTGTGGATATTCCAGTATCTGATGCACTATCAATTGCAGATCCAAATCCTGGTGGTAGTTGTGTTGATGCCTGCTCTTCTAATGCTCCTATCTCTTGTGCCGCATCCTCGAATAGCGCCATTGCAACTATTGCACTCTCTCTTGCAGTAACAATATCTCCTGCCTCAAGGGCAGCTAAGGCCTCATTGTATTTTTCCTCACCTGCAACGAAAAATGTCTCAGCATTTTCAGGAACCTCGTCTAATCCCTCCCTTGATTCTAAAATATTCTGATACGTGATATCTAAAACCATCTTGATTGGATCTTCATGATCATCTGCATATGCATATTCAAAAGCTGATGATACACTAACTGATAATATCGCTAGTGCAATAATGCCGAAGAGGCTATTTTTCAACACCGATCTTACGTATTTACTTGATATAACCAACTGGTTCGATTTTAGCAGGCGTTTGGTTCGAACTATTCTCATAACTTGATAAGATAATATTATTGGCAAAACTAGATACATTCCAATATTTATTAGAATTACTGCAATACCTAATCCCAATATTTCTCCCTCAGAATGTGCATTTGTCATAATTAATAGTGACGAAAGCATTGGTGTAATTCCAATTTTCACCAATTCATTGAAAATTTGATTCTCTCTTTGGTAATCTGCAACTAATGGTGAGAATGAATAGTACATTTCATTGAATCCATTCATAAATGAAATACCTGAATCTGTTTTGAGTAATTGGTTATCTCGAATTTCCCTTAACATCTGAACTTGGGGTGCTAATTCTGAACCAAATATTGCAGTTGCAATTAGGCAACCTCCACCCTCATCTGTCTTTGTATCTACATCGAAAATTTTTACCAATCCCTTCTCATGAGGATCTATTCTTATCCAAGAATGTGTGCTGTTTTGGTGGAACTGACTAAAATCAACTTCCTGACCATTCAAAATCACACTGTTGGGGTTATTTACTACTTTTTTTGGAATGATTGTTAGAACTATTGCCCTGTCTTTAATGATGAATTGAATTTCTTTGTTATTTGCTGAAAACTCCTCAATCTTTGCAGCCGTTATTGCCTCTACTTTTTGCTCTGAATTATCCACTGTTACAAAAAACTCCTTTGATGTAACTGGTCTGATAGAATAACTAAGTGATATGTCTCCAGGTGGCAAAACATATTCTTTTTCAGATATCTCAATTGGAATGGTATTTAGTGAAACTAATTTTGATAGAGGTGGTAAACTGACCCTTGATTCCAAATCACTACTATATTTGAGCCTGAAAACGCCTGATTCGTAGGAAAGAATATCTGCATTATATTTGAGATTAACAGTTGATGCCCCTAATGTGGCAATCTTTAGAAGATCCTCGTTTTGAGTGGTTCCTAAGAGAATATTTTTTTCATCTATTGCTAGCAGATTTGATATGTTTTCTGAAACGATATCTACATCAATTGATGAGACAAATGTTTTGGGAAATAATGTCTGAGATATTTTGGCCTTTCCTTCTGATGTTACAATTATTGATACGTATTCATCCCCTAACTGTGCTAATCCTACTGTAATTCCAGTTATTGATAATAGAATTACAATGAATTGCAGCTTCATTGTCTTATCTTCTAGGTGATGGAGGTCCGCCTACTCCTGAAATATCCACCCATGTTCCATTCACATATTTCTGGAGTTTATTGGTAATGCTATTGTAAAATAATTCACCTTCTTCAGATTTTGAAGGTGTGCTAAAATAGATGTCATTTTCTATCTCGAATTTGTTTCTATCAAATACCTTTACTGGAGTTGTAATCTCGCTTACTGGAATATCTGATACGTCTATCTCCAGTGAGAATGATGTACAACTAAATTTTGTAACTTCTCTGATCTCAACAGTCCCATCCTCTTCTAAAAAGAAGATCTTACCCTTTGAATCTACACCGTGAACAAAATATTCTGTAACGTCGCACTCTTTGTATAGTAATGTATGGATTATTTCTCCATCCCCTGAGAATATATCAATTGCAACATTCATTCGTGTATTGGTAATTAGGGGGTTTTTGTCATTAAGGGATTTTTGAACCAATACATAAAATGGCTTTTTGTCTTTACTGGGAACTGATTCTAGCAAAAAATTCTGATCACCATCTACAAATCCTACTCTTGAGAACGAATCAAAGGTATGTTCAATATTTGTTCCCGCTGGGTTTACTCTAATTTGGATTGTCTTTGCAACATTGTCATTTGACAGTGTTACACCTGCATATGCATTTAGCAACTCTGGAGTGGCAATAATTGTAGATGATGCAACTAAAACTACAATTGAAGCAATACTAATGATGGCTATCTGCCTCTTTTTCAACGAAATGAATATCTTATTTTCCTTTATAAGCAATGGTATGTATTCCCACTAACGGGACTTGTTTTTAGGTCGGTTCGCATGGTTCGAACCAAATTTTGTGCCTATGCGAAAACCTTGGTTATATCGATTGTAACCATTAGTTTCTTCAGAACAATGACCCCCCAACAAGAAATCAGCATGTTTGATATTGAATCAGACACAGAAATGTACAAGCATAAACTCACTCTTGAGAAGATAAGAAATGAGTTAATCAATTTTGGCCTTACCAAAAGTCAGGCAAAGGTGTTCATCTATCTTGGAAAGTATGGATCGAAGACAGCTTCAGAGATAGCAAAAGCACTACAATTGCCTAGAACCGAGACATATCATCTCGTGAACTCATTGCAGAATTTTGGATTGGTAGTCTCAGAACTGTCACATCCAACAAGATACACTGCAATGGATATGAAAGAGGCCATTTCTACACTCGTAAAGCAAGAGCAAGAAAGAATTGACATCCTTGCAAACAAGGAAGAATCGCTATCTGAGATGTGGAAAGAAATTCCATTCTTTATGGTTGAAACTGACGAGTCAAAATCTGAAAAGATGCAATTACTCCATGGTTCAGGACCAATTAACAACAAAATCCGAGAAATGGTAAATTCTAGTACAGGCGAATTTAGAATTTACGGCAGCGTCTCTGATTTGCTCAGAATGTATCATGCTGATGTGTTTGATTGGGTTGAGGACGCACCAACAAATCTCAAAATAGTTGTATCACCATTATCAAAAACACCTGAATTCCTAGGTGAATTTGATTCCGATGAGATTCGAGCATTTCCAGCAAAAGCTGAAAACAAATGTTTCATTGTAAATGACAAAAAAGAAGTTCTCATCTTTATGAGAAATGCAAACCATCCTACCAGACAGGTATTTGCATGGTGGTCTGATTCAGACGTCCTAGTTGAAATGATGAGTTCTCTCTTTGAATTGTCTTGGGAGAAGGGAGGCGCAATATATTGACCCTTTCAATTATCGACCCACAAATGGAGTCACTACTCAAAATGACCAATGATGTATTTTCCAAGATTAAACAACAATCCAAGGAGGACACACTATGAACCCTCTAAAACAATTCTATTTGCTACTCACCTGCCAGGTTGAGGAATTAGCCCGGGAGATTGATGATGAACATTTGTGAAGATAGGCACATTCCAAAGTATTTGGTTACCTACAAGCCTGCAATGAATGGTCAGCATAATCCTAAATGGCTAGTATGTGAAGGATGTCTTGCAACAAGAAAGTGCTTTGGTGATGAATCTGATATTGAAGCAATGGAGATAATAGCATGAGTCTATGTCCAATATGTTCAAAGTCTTACACTGATGGTAAGAAAAATTGCTGCTCTGTCGATTGTTATCTTAAATATCTTCAATTTCAAATTGATGAGTGCTTTAAGCGTGATACTTCTCATACACGCCTATTGACCTGCTAAAAATACCTAAAAATCAACTAAAGCACTTGGGGTTCGCATGAATCGATACTAAATTGCAGTCATATCGAAATCCTTGGTTATATCCATTGTAACCTACTATACTATGAATAAAGATGAACACACCATCCAAAATCCAAAGAAAAGATTCCACTTCAGAATTTTTTGTAGAGTCTGAAATGGCAAATCTCATAGAAATGACCCAAAATGTAGTCATGAAGATAAAAAACCACACCATGGGGGTCTACGTATGAGTGCCTTTAGACAATTCTACCTATTACTCACATGCCAAGTTGAGCAATTAGACCGGGAGATTGAAAATTGAATATCTGCGAAGATAGACACACTCCAAAATATCAGGTAACCTACAAACCTGCTAAGAATGGTCATCATGCTCCTAAATGGCTAGTATGTGAGGCATGTCTTTCCACTAAACAGTGCTTTGGAGAAAAAGATCAGATAGAGACAATGGAGATTTTGGCATGAAAACCTGCCAAGTGTGTGTTTCTCCATTTGTTACTGGAAAAAAGGAGTTTTGTTCAAACCAATGCTATCATGATAATCTCCAAGCACGTTTAGATGAATGCTTTAGAAACGACACTAGTCACACAAAACTATTGTCTTCTCTAGTGTGAAAAGCATAGGTGTTTGTTATCTGTTGCAGAGATAACATCTAACCATCTATTTTTTTCAAAATTATATTTTTCATGATTTCTAACAAAGTCCTTGATTGCCAGACTTATTGTATGTGCATCAAGATTTTCTTTGTTTTTTAGTATGGTTTGAAGTAGATTCTCCTTTGATGACTCAAATTCAAATTTGGCCTGGTATACATCCATGCTGTAATATTTGAAATCTTAATTTTAATAATTACTACTATATTACAAGTGGAATATTATTTGTTAAATTAGACATTTTTTAAATTATGCCTACATTCATACTGTAAGATTTACCATATCTGGGAATTTGGGGATCCAGTTATTAATTAAAAATAATTACAAAATTTCAGTGAATTCAAAAGAAATAACCCTATTTGATAATCAATCGGATACTCAATTATACAAATACAAAGTTACACTAGAGAAAATAAACAAAGAACTAATTGGATTTGGCCTTACAAAAAGCCAAGTCAAAGTTTTCATGTATCTGGGAAAATATGGCTCAAAGACTGCATCTGATGTTTCCAAGTCTTTGCAGATTCCTCGAACTGAGACATATCATTTGATAAATTCTATGCAAAGTATGGGTCTAGTAGTAGCAGAGCTAGCACATCCAACAAAATACCATGCAATAGAGCTAAAAAAAGCAATAGAGACACTGGTAAGACAAGAGCAAACCAAAGTTGATGCCCTAGCAGAAAAAGAAGAGATGCTTTCTGCAATGTGGAAAGAGGTTCCATTTTTTGCAATAGATACGGATGAATCAAAAACAGAAAAGATGCAGATGCTTCATGGTACTGGTCCAATTTTTAACAAAATAAAAGAGATGATTGATTCAAGTGTTGATGATTTCAAAATATATGGTAGCATGCAAGATGTAATGAGATTTTACCATTCAGATGTTTTTGAGTGGTTAGAAGAGTCTCCAACAAATATGCAGTTATTGATATCCTCATCTGATACAACACCTGAATTCCTATCTGAGATAAATTCCAGAAATATTCGCACCATGGAAAACAAATCAAACAAAATGTGCTTTTTGATAAATGATTCAAAACATGTTCTCATCTTTATGAGAAATGCAAACCATCCAACAAGGCAGGTATTTGCATGGTGGTCTGATTCAGATACTCTGGTTGGAATGCTTGATTCTTTATTTGAACTATTTTGGGAAAAATCTGATTTACTAAAATAAAATTTTAGATAATTTTCATAATAAAGGCATACCACAAAAAGTTCGCCAATTAGATATATCTTTTTTATATTTAAAATTTATGAAAACTATGACCGTCATAATTTATGAGAAATGCTTACTAACTATGTTTGCCAATCAAATTCCACAATAATGAAAAACCAAATCTTCACCACAGTGATATTATCTGTTTTAATTTTTACTGGAAGTGTATCTCTAAGTGATTTTTTAAATGTGGATGCTCAGACTACAAATCTTTATGTTTCTGCAAGCAATCCTTCGACAAACAATAGATTCTCAGGTCCTCAGGTAATAGAAGTTGTAATTCGTGATCAAACTCTTTCTGATACTGGACAAGGAAAGGGAGAGCCCAATGTAACTATTAATGGAAAATCTCTTAGAATGGTTCAGGCAACTGATGGAAATTGGTATGCGTATTTTGCTGACAGAAAACAAGCTCAAATTGCAGACAGTACAGTTGGTCTGACGGGAAAAGGACTTGACTTTGGAACTCTCTGTACTAGTTCTACTTCTGTTCTTGGTGTGTCAGTTAGTCAAACTCAAGGAATTGCCATACCCCTAAGTGGTACAGGAATTGGAGGTCAAAATGGCGTAAACCCACCAAATGAAATTTCAAATGATTGTACTTTTTCAACCCCTCATACAAAAAATAACATTAACGTTGTAAGACAAGCAAAAACTATCAATCCTGGTAGTGGCAGTGTTGGTCTTGGTCAAATTGGTTTGGCATCAGCAGACTTATGGCCATTTATTCAACTATATGATTTCACAAAAGGTGGAAATGTTGTTATTCAATACAACAAAGGAGGTGGTCCACAACAAGCAACACTGACTTTTGATAATGCTGATCAACTAGTCAAACATGAACTTGACAGAACTTCATATCCAAGATCATCTGATGTCAATCTCACAATTACTGATCTCTCACTTAACATAGATCCTACAGATGAGGATTCTTGGTCCTTTGGAACAACAATTTCAGATCCATCTGTCTATTATTTGCTATATGAAGAATCTGGAAAACTAGATTCTGATGGTACTGCTGGTGCTGTCAATTTAGTACCTAGTTTGAACTCACTAATGTTCAAAAATAATGGTATTCTTAAGATAAATCCCAGTTCACAAGGACAAACAAATGTTCTGACAATTAAGGACAATGAAAATTCTGCAACAAATGGTGATGGTGAGATTGACATATCTTTGATTGCAACCTCAGCTGGCACAATTACATCTGGAAAACAACCAATAACAATTACTGAAACATCTCCTAACAGCAGTGTCTTTACTACATATGATTTTAACAATGATTCTGTTCTGATTACCACTCAGAATGCACTAAGGGGTACATCTGCTACTATAGAGTATAACAAAAAATCAGTATCACTAGTTATTGGATTTGGAAAAGCAACACTGATTCTTGATGAAAAACTGAAAGGAACTGAGTGGAACTCTGGGGAAGAGATGCCTGTTATTTTGACTGATTCAGATGCCAACAAAAATAATTTGAGAAAGGAGGTTCTAGATTTGTTTAATCCTGCCTATAAGGCAATTCCTGCTTTGAGTACTGGTGATCCATATACTCTAGGTGAGAGTGGCGTTGAAGGTGCAACGAAGATTCTGTCCTCATTTCTTTCTGGATTCACACTAGTTCCTAATGATGATAAATTCACTCTGACTTCTCCCGTACTTGGAACATTCACAAATACTGTTGTAGAAAAGTTCAGCGACAGAGCAAGAATTGATCCAATTGTGTCTACCAATGCAAATGCACTTGTGATTGATTTGAAAACTCCTCTAAAAGAACTACATAATTCAATTAACAACCCATTTGATGCTTCTAAAAATTTCAAAGGAATTAACATGTTCAACTATGATATTCGCTCACTTAATGATACCATTAGTAACGTGGATATTTACTTGCTAGTTGGAACATCTTCCTCTACAATACTTGACTCTTTAGGAAATCCTGCAAATAATTTGACTGCAATTAAAATAGCATCTGATACTAGGCTACAAAATCTTATAAATCTCAATTCAACCAAACAGATTGCAAATCCTCAAACTCTGCATTCTAATTTATTTTCACAAAGTTTTAGCGGCAATGAACCAATCGGATTGATGTTTGCTTTCTCAAATATTCAAAATATTGGAACACAAACCAGACCAATAGTTGCTGACTTTTTCTCTTATGGTTTGATTGATGATGGTCTAGAAAAAGCAGATAGGATTGCAAACCAAATAGTTCGCCTTGAAATGGAAGAAATCAAAAAAGACGCTGGAAAATTTAGAGGAAGTTTAGAATACATTGCATTAAACCAACTAAACATATTTGATGAGAAAACATATGAAAAAATTATTACAATTGATGATGAACCTGTGTTCATAATTATTGATGAGCTTAAAGGAAACAATGCACCACGTTTGAGCTACAATGATTTAGGCTCTGATGGTGTTCTTACTGGAATATCTGATCAACAGGATGTTCTTTCCCATCCTGGAACTATTGCCCTTTCAGCAAAATCATACAAACCTGGAGATGTTGTAACTGTAACAGTTTTTGATAAAGACCTTAACACTGATTCAGACCTAGTTGATATTTTCACAGTTGTGAATCCTACCATGTATCCAAGTGATCCTGCAGCTGATACTGTTGGAATGGCTAATCTTGGATTAACTAAAGATAATCAACCCTTTGGTAGGTTAATGGAGATTACATTTGATGGTGAAAGATGGCTAAAATCTACTATCTCATCAAATGGTAAACAATGCTCTCCAATTACTGGACTTGATGGACTGTACTCTACTGGGTTCACACTAGTAGAGACAGGAACCAAAACAGGAGAATTCCAAGGAAATTTCAAAATCCCTTCTGAATACTGCTCCAGAAACAGTGGTGGGTCAGTAAAATCAGTTAGTGGAGTTGATATCGGTGCAAGGTACTATGATTTTAGAGGTCAATCAAGTCAAGCCTCCATCACAAAGTCTGTCTCTTCAGTTGGCGCTACAAGTGGATTTGTAAAACTAGATAGAACCGTATATCCTGTTCCATTTGGCTCAGTCTCTGACTTTTTTGATTCTGGAAAAACAACATCCACTAGTCCAAATGATCTTTCTATATTCCCATTTCATTTAACTGCCATTACAAAAAATGGTGACAAAAATGCAATTGATAAAGGAGAGGAAATTGGACCAAAGAACACTCTGCTTCATGTAAGAATTCATGATGCTGATTATAATTTATCTCCAAATGGGGAGGATGTAATTTCACAAAATCTTCCAGGAACTTCAAATGGTCTAGTTAAAGTTATGGTGACACGCGGAACTTCAACTGTTGTTTTAGCTACTGCTGGTGGTGAGCAAGCAAAAACAGGAGTCATTACAATTGGCAAGAACACTCAATCCGGTATAACAAGAGAGCTTGGACCTATTCAGGAAATCTCTCCAAGCTCTGGTGTTTTCCAGTTTGATTTGCCTATTAGATACACTGATGGTCCTTCATCTGCAAAATGTCCGTTGACTCCTGATTCAAAATACACTCCTTTGGATAAAACAAAGACCGGAGTGCTAGCACGATTTAATGCAGCACCTGCAACTGGAAGTTACTGTATTTTGCAAGGTGACATTATTACAATAGAGTATACTGATTTGGCTGATGGTTCTGGCTCACAAAGAACTGTAACTGCTTCTGCAAAGTTTGATCTTAGAATGGGTACTTTGCAATCAGATCAGCAATCTTACATTATTGGACGAGATGCTATTTTGACATTAATTGATCCTGACCTTGATTTTGATTCTTCAAAAGCTGAGACATACTCTTTAGATATTTTAAAGTGGTCATCAAGTGATGCCAAGACTACTATGGGTGCATTAGGTGGAGCAGTTACTAATAATGGTAAAATCTTTGATCCCGAACCTTTTGGATTAAGAGAGACAGGCCTTAACACAGGAATCTTCCAAACTGTAATTGAAATCCCCTCTGAGATAAATGGAAAACCAATGTCTAGAGGTGAAAAAATTACTCTTGAATATACTGATTGGGGTCCACCAGGAGCAGACTTTGTTGGCTCAGAAGATCAAGATGTAAAACTACAATTCCAAACATCAAACTTGCGTTCCCAGATTAACTTGGATAAAAAGATCTATTCTTGGACTGACAAAGTCTACATTACAATTGTAGCCCCTGATCATAACTTTGATAAATTCAAAATTGATGAAATTGGAACCACTGATGCAAATGAGATAAAAATATCTACACGTGGACAAAAACTCTCACAGTACAAACTAGTTGAGACTGGATTTGATACTGGAATCTTTACTGGTTCTGTAATTCTTACTGGCTTCAAACATGATGCTGATGGAAATCCTTCAAGTGGTGATATTGATGGATACGATACTTCACCTAGAACCACTCCTGCCAAAAAGGGTGGACCGACAAATGGATTTATTGAAACCAAAAATGATGACGGAATAACTGTTTCATTTAGATACTCTGAACGAGACACAATTACGTCTTCTGCTTTGATAAAATGGAATATTGGTGATATTCAATGGAGTGAATCTCAAAATTCAGAGAATGGTATTGGCATTATTCGTGTAATTGATCCTGACATGAATCTAAATCCTGAAACAGTAGATACTTTCACAATAGATGTTTGGTCTGACTCTGATCTAGGAGGAGTTGATCTTACTGTTGTAGAAACTGGCAAAGCAACTGGTGTTTTTGAAGGATACGTTACATTTACCTCAAAGGATCAATCATCTGGCTCTAAACTCAGAGTAACTGAAGGAGATATTGTTACGGCAAGATATGAAGACAATACCCTTCCAGCTCCATATACAAGAGCCGATGAGTTGAAAATCTCTGCAAGTACAATGATTGGTCTAGTACATCCTCCACTGGAGCGAGCCCCTGCAGAAAATCTTAGACTAGTTGATCCTCTAGGTAGCTCTGTAACTAAAGTCAATGTTGGAAAGCAAATTCAAGTAACTGCTGATATTTTCAACAGTAAAGTTGCTAACCAGCCATTTGTCTATTTTGTACAGATTCAGGATACAGATGGTGTAGTTCAATTATTGTCATGGATTTCAGGTAACATTGTTCAAGGTCAAGCGTTTTCTCCTTCTGCATCCTGGTTGCCAGAAAAACCTGGTGAGTATGATGTGAGTATTTTTGTCTGGAGCAGTCTAACTAATCCGATGGCAATAAGCCCTTCATTGGAAATGAAAGTAATGGTAACTGAATGATTTTTTAAAAAATGAATTCTTTTTATTGATTCAAAATTCTAAACTATCTTGGCATCTACATTGATTTTGTGTGACATACTATACATTGCGGGGCATCGTTCTTCAGCCATTGCTAATACTTCTTGAAGCCTTTCCTTGTCAGCATTCTCGCTTTCTGCCTCTACCTGAAAATTAATTCCTTCTGTAATTGGTTCATCTGAAACATCCAATGTTTTTGCAAAATTTATCTGACATTGTGTTTTTACTTTTAGTTTGGTTAGTTTGATTTTCTGTTGTGCAGCAATTCCAACAAATGTTCCAATAAAACATGATGTTATTCCTGCAACACAATATGCCATTGGGCCTAGTCTGTTTCCCTGACCTCCTAGAAATGATGGTGAATCAACCTCGATAATTTGCTTTCCTTTTTCATATCCAAGTTCTGTTTTGAATTGAAATCCATGACTTTGATCTAATATCCATTCTCCTTCAAGCTTTACTGGCTTTCTTAGAGACTCTTTATCCTCTCTTCCTTTTTGTGCAGTTTGGGAAATTTTGGTTAAATCTACATTGTTAATAATTTCTGTCATGCTGCACTTTACATTTTTTTACTTATAGACATTTCCTGAATTTGCAAAACTGAAAATGGACCGGATGGGATTTGAACCCACGACCTTTGCGGGGATTGCTCCCTTACGCAGTGTGAGTGCGTCATCCAAACCAAACTAGACGACCGGTCCAAAGTTTCTACAAAATGACGAGTTTTTTTGTCTTTGCTATTTTGTGATACTGATATTACCTTGAGCTTTTCTACTGATTTTAGAATAAACTGATATGTCCTTACAAGAATTTGATGCCCTAATTGATAGAATGCAATTGGCATTAGAGTATGCAGAGAATTTGGGACAGTATGTTGAAGCTGCCAAAGTTCTATATCAAATGAATGATCAACTACCTGATGATATTCAGATACCTTTAGAAGAATTAGATAATTCTGATGCTGCAAAATCATTTGTATCTAAATACAAAACTGAGCTAAGATCTGCAATTGTATCTTATAGACAAAGATTGTTAAATTACTAGTTCTATTTCTTGACGCCGAGGTTTCTGTTCTTTAATCTCAGATATGGGTTTCTACATTTTCTGCATCTTTTAGCACCAACATCATTTCTGCAACCACAGTTAAAGCAAATTCTCATTACAAGACGTGCTTGTTGTGCAATTCGTTTCTTTTCTGGGTCTGTGATTGGCATTTAATTTTCACCTATTTCTCTCCCTTTTATTCTAAGCGGATTTTTCCATTTTTCCTGCTAGTAATACTGGAACTTCTGCAGGTCTTTTTGCCACTGGAATGTTGGCTTTGTTAAACATTGAGACTTTAGATTCTGCAGAACCATATGTTCCCATTACAATTGCTCCTGCATGTCCCATTCTCTTCTCTTTAGGTGCTGCACGTCCTGCAATGTATGCCACAGTTGGTTTCTTGAATCCTGAATCAATAATTTTCTGAGCTAGCATCTCTTCAGAGTCTCCTCCAATTTCTCCAACAATTACCAATCCTTCTAAATCTGGAATGTCTTTTACCATATCAAATGCATCAATTAGTCTAGTTCCATTAATTGGGTCGCCCCCAATTCCTATTGTTATACATTGACCAAATCCTGAATTAGTTAGTGCATCTGAAATTTCATAAAGTAAAGTTCCACTCTTTGATAGTACAGCAATGTTTCCTGCTTTGAAAGGCATTGCTGGCATGATACCAATTTTTATCAATTCTGGAATCATAATTCCTGGTGTGTTTGGTCCAATTATCACAGCGTCATTTTTGTTTGCAATGTCAAGTAATTCCATGGTGTCTCTAATTGGAACATGTTCTGGAATTGCAACTAGTAGTTTGATTCCTGCCTCTAATGCCTCTTTTCCAGCAGATAAGAAGAATTTTGCAGGAACAAAGACAATGGATATTTTTGCACCCGTTGCCTCTACTGCCTCTTTCATTGTATTGTAAATTGGTACACTGTCATTCCATGTCTGTCCGCCTTTTCCAGGGGTAACTCCTGCAACAACATTTGTTCCATATTCCACCATGTTTTTCGCATGAAGTGATCCATATGATCCTGTGATCCCTTGAACGATGACTCCTTTATTTTTATAATCAGAATCTTCCTGCTTTCCTTTGAGCAATCCAAAAATGTCCGTCATTTCTTTACTCCCATTACTGCAGCATTAATTGCCTCTTCAACTGAATCATAAATTTTTGTTCTAGAACCTTGAAGCATTTCTTTTGCTTTATCTGATTCTGTTCCTTTTAGTCTAGAGAACACTGGCAAGTCAATTAGATTATCTTCGTATGCTTTAAGAAATGCTTCAGCTACTACTGTGGTCTTTACAATTCCTCCGTAGAGATTTACAAGAATTCCTTTTACTCTTTTTATTTTACTGATCAATGTTAATGCTTCATAAACTGATTCTGTTGTTGCACCGCCACCAACATCAAGAAAACATGCTGCCTTTCCGCCATTATCTGATAACATATCAAGTGTAGACATTACAAGTCCTGCACCATTACCTACTACTGCAATATCTCCATCAAGCTCCACAAGTGAGAAACCACTTTTTTCTGCTCTCTCTTCTATCTCTGTCTTTTCTTGATATTTTTGCAGCTCATCATGTCTGAAATTACTATTATCATCTGTTACAAATTTACCATCAAGGGCCATGATTGAATCATCTTGCATAATGGCCAGTGGATTAATCTCTGCAAGCTCTGCTTCTTTTTCAATTGTTAATTTTGATAATTTTTTGAGTGTGTCGACAAATTGGTCTGCAGTTTTTCCAGTAAGACCCATCTCTTTTGCAACTTCTTTTGCAAGTCCATCTGAGACATCTCCTAATCCTACCTCTTTGATGATTTGGTTTTTAACTGATTCAATTTCAACTCCTCCTTCAGCTGATGCAATAATTGTGTAACATCTCTTTGAGCGATTCAAAAATAATGACAGATACAATTCTTTTTTGATGTCTGCCATCTTTTCAAGAAGTATGGCTCTTGCCTTTTCTCCTTTAATTGTCAAATCCATTACTTGTGGATACTTTAATTCAAACTCATCATCGTTTTTGCAAACCTGGATTCCACCTGCCTTCCCACGTCCTCCAACTGGGACTTGGATTTTAATTACAAATGGATATCCTAACTCTTTTGCGTGCTTGCGGCCTTGTTCAATATCAGTTGATGCCTTACTATCAAGTAGATTAATTCCATATTCTCTGAATAATTCCTTTGCTTGAAATTCTAGTAAACGCATGCAAAATTTGTGAATTTTACGGTCTTTATTAACTATGATGTTATTTTAGCTGCTCTTCAAGAAAATCAATCATCTCCAAAAAGCGATCTTTACTTTTTCTCAATAATTCCTGAGGGTACTCTTGAATAGTAAAAACAAATTGCTGATGAAAACTTGGAACCAAAACTCCTCCTGATGTAACCATCTGTTCAATGACATATCCTTTTGTTAGAGTACAAACAATTTCCTCATAGGATTCGTCTTCTTCTTCTAAGGTTTGTCTGTACAAGACAATTGGTTTGTTTGTTTTTGCAACAATGTTTGAGCCTTTTTCTAACAGATCTGATAACTGCTGAATCTGCCAAGCATCAAGGCTGATTTGCTTTACCACAATATTATAATGTCATTTTTCTATATAACCGTGATAAAACAGCTCATATTCACAACGTGTCGTTATTCAAATCACATTAATTATTACTAAAAGAAAGAAAATGATTTGGCACTTATGCCATATCAAGTGCTCTAGAGTGTTTTCTTGTGTGTGGTCTCTCACCTGAATATTTTCGTCTCATGTGTCCTGATGGTCTTCCATAGATTAACTCTAGGAACCATGACTCATGTTCGATCTCTTCAGCTAAGATGTCTTTTGCAATATCATATGTAGCAGGATCTTTGCCGTGGGTCATCTGGCATATTTTATTCCAGTTGACTATTGCACCCTGTTCTGCTTTGAGACATTTCTCTAGAATTGCTTTATGATCTGTTGGATTTGCTGGAAGTTGTAGGAATTCACAACCAGAAATTTTGATAAATTCTGTTGCGTCATTTGGAAGCGAACCTCCTAATTGGTAGATTCTCTCAAGACATGATTCAAAGTGACTAAGATCTTCTAGTCTTGCATCCTCGATAATTCCTTTGAGTCCTTCTCCTTCCATGCCTGTACAATGTGCTCTGAGATTGGTAAAGTAATAGTATGCAGTAAATTCAACTGCAGCATTTTTGATTAACTCTTTTACCAGCTCATCAACATCAAGGCCGTTTTGTTTTAGAACGTTTATTCCAACAACATTTGGGGCTTTTGATTCGGACATTTGATCCTATCAAATCTGATTCCAATAAAAATATTACATTAAATTTCAATTTACTCTACAGAAATTCTGATTTTTTGACCATCAATATCGTCATCTTTGTATTGCTTACAGGATTGCTCAAAGTTGACCTCTTTTACTCTGACAAGAAATGCTAACTCTTCTGCCTTTTCTTTAATCATATCCAGTGATTCCTCATCTAAATCCAAAATTGATGCAATCCTTAAAACATCTGTAGGATTGTATCCTCTCTCTTTTCTTAAAGTCTGTAGTCTTCTTGCAACATCTTTTATCAATCCCTTTGCCATCATCTCTTTGTTTCTAGACGTTGAGATAAACACAGTATAGTTGTCTCTACTTGATACAGCAAAGTTTTCAGCAGCATCAAAGTCAATTATGAAATCTTCATTATCTAGTGTTATGGTGTCTCCATTAATTTCAAAATCAAACTTTCCTTTTTCTTGTAATGATGATATGATTTCTTCTTGGTTAGTCTCTGAAAATGTCGAAACTAATTTTCCCATATGTTGTTTTGCCTTTGGTCCAATTTTCTTTCTCTCTAATTGAATTGAAGGAATTACCGGCAATCCCAATTCTCTTAATTCTAAAATTTGTTCTAATCCTGTATCCTTTTGTGTCTCAACTATGTTGAATTTTTCTACATTGAGTTGTGATTGCAATAAATCAGATAATGATTCGAGTTTATTTTTTTGATCTTTTTTTACACAAATCAATGCCTCATTAAGTGGCCATCTTCTCTTTAGCTTCCCTTTCATTCTAGCTGCTGATGATACTGAAACTACATCTTTCATAATATCAAATGCCTCTTCAATCTCTTCATTGACTAGTGATTCTTGGTATTGGGGCCATTTGTCAAGCAGAATACTTTGCTCTCCTTCAAAGACTGTCTGATAAAGATACTCACTAGTGAAAGGACATAGTGGATGAATTAGTATATCTAGTTTTTTGAGAACTTCGCTTAGTACAGCATAGATTGCCAATCTCCTGTTTTTCTTTTCTTCATCTTCATCCCACAATTCCCCTCTAGTAATTGGAATGTAGATTTGGCTGAGATTGTTAATTATAAAATCATCAATTGATTTTGCACCTTCGTGGAATTTACAAGTATCATTTTTTTCTGTGATCTTTAAAACAAGTTTTTGTAGTTTTGATAAGAGCCAGATATCTGGAGATGTAAGCAAATTGTTTTGCTTTGCCCACTCGATTGTCTTTGTTTGATCAAAATTATCATATTGGCTATTTTGCTTAAAATAAAGATGCAAATTAAACAGGGTGTTGATCACCTGATATGGTCTTGACATTAACTCATCAGTACTAAAGCTTAGAGGCTCAATTGGGCTTGCCTTCCACATAAAATAGAATCTCACTAAATCTGCTGGATATTTTTGCAGTAGTTCTTCGCCTTCCATTACATTTCCTTTGCTTTTGCTCATCTTGCCTCCTTTTTCATCAAGCACGTGTCCTTGAAACAAGAATGCCTTGAATGGAGGAGTTGGCGCATTGTTAAGAATAACATTTTCAATTAATAGTGTGTACGCCCATCCTCTGGTTTGATCAATTCCTTCTGTAAAAAACGGTGCTGGGATTTCTTTTGTATATTCTTCATCACTAAGTGAAGAATATGGAGCAGAACCACTGTTGTGCCATGTATCTAAAACATATTCTTCTCTGTTTGTCTTTGAACTTCCGCATTTTTTGCATTTTACAGAAATATTATCAATCCAAGGTCTGTGCAATTCAAAGTCTGGACCATCTGGAAGATTTACTGCAGCTTCTGTGATCTCTTTTCTTGAGAAGAACCAATTTTTCTCATTACAATCTTGGCAATTCCAAACAGGTAATGGACATCCCCAGATCCTCTCTCGTGATATACACCAAGGATGTCTCTCTTTGATGATTCCAAGGAATCTATTTTTTGGCTGCTCAAAAAAGTATTCTACACTCTCTGCAGCATCAATTGCTTTGTTTTCTAGCCTGTCTAATTTGTAAAACCAGCCTCTTCTTGCAAGCCATACAATTGGATGGTGTGACCTCCAGCAAAGAGGATACTTGTGCTTTATCTTTCCAATTTTTACTAGTGCATTGCACTCTTTTAGATCCTCGACAATTATTCTGTCAGCATCTCTTACAAACATTCCTTGATATTTACCTGCAAGAGTTGTGAATTTTACCTCATCATCAATTGGACTGAAAATTTTTACATTTCTTTTGTTTGCAATTTTGATATCTTCCTCACCGTTTGCAGGAGACAGATGAACCAATCCACTTCCTGTACTTGCATCGACAAATGATTCAGACACTCCCACATGAAAGTTCTCTGCTTTAGAATGCTCTTTTAGTTCTGGAATTGAATCCAATAATGGATGAATGTATTTTTTTCCTTCAAATGATGAACCCTTTACTGTTTTTTCAGTTTTATAATCTTCAATCTTTACTTCTTCCATGAATTCTTCTAGTCTTGTTTTTCCTACCACCCAAGTTTCATTTTCAACTTTAACATAAACATAATCTTCCTCTGGTTGAAAACCCACCATTGCATCAGTAACTAGTGTAAAAGGCATTGTAGTCCATACAATCAAAAATGCATCTTCATCAACTAGTTTTACTTTATAGTATAGCGATGGGTCTTTGACTTCCTCATATCCTTGATTGACTTCAGCATGACTAAGTGATGTTTGGCAACTTGGGCAATAAGCAATTACAGTAAAGTCTTCTTCTAAAATTCCATTCTCATATGCTTTTTTTAGAATTTGCCATTCTCTTTCAATAAACTCGTCTCTAAAAGTCCAATATGCTTTTTCATGATTAAATGACATGCCAAGCATATCATCAACTTTAACCCAAACCTTGTTGTATTTCTCTACAACTTTTTTGCACTCTGAAACAATTCTCTCAATACCAAATTGCTTTATTGCCTCAGTCTTGCCCCCTGTTACTCCTAACTCTTTTTCAACCTGAAGTTCCACTGGTAGCCCTTGAGTGTCCCATCCTCCATTGAACTCAATTTTCTTTCCTTGAAGTGTATTGAATCTATACCACAAATCTTTGATGACTCTTCCTCTTAGATGTCCTGCATGAGGAATTCCATTCATAGTTGGAGGGCCCTCGATAAATCGGATTTTTTCTGGTTTATCTGATGCAAAGATTTGTTTTTCCAAATCAAATGAATTGATGTATTCTTTGACTTGAGATTCTATTGCTTTTGCATCAAATTTGCTAGAAAGTTCCATCTGGACTTTCTAATGTGTGTGGCATTATAAAGCTAAATTGGTTTTACAAGATTTGGATTATATTGTTGAAATAAAGATAATTTTCATGGTTAATGTTCTAGTTGTTGGCTCTGGGGGACGAGAACATGCTTTATCCTGGAAACTATCTCAAAGTAGTAAAGTTGAAACTGTCTTTACAGCTCCTGGAAATGGAGGAACTGAAAATAATGTTCCAATCAGTGTAAATGATTTAGATGGTTTGGCTGAATTTGCTAAAAAAAACAATTGCTTTACAGTAGTTGGACCTGAAGACCCTCTAGCATCTGGAATTGTAGATAAATTCACTCAACTTGGTCTCAAAATTTTTGGCCCAACAAAGAGTGCAGCTCAATTAGAATCAAGCAAGATTTGGGCTAAGGATTTTATGAAAAGAAACAATATCCCCACTGCACGATTTGAAATATTTGATGATCCTGTAAAAGCCCAAGAGTATGTAGAGTCACTTGATTACAATGTTGTAGTAAAGGCAGATGGACTTGCAGCAGGAAAAGGTGTCATTGTTTGCAATAGCAATGATGAAGCAGTTTCTGCAATTCAAACCATTCTTGTAAAAAAGACATTTGGTGAGGCTGGAAATAGAATAATTATTGAGGAGAGAATAGATGGAATTGAAGCCTCTTACATTGCACTCTCTGATGGAAAGATTGCAATTCCTATGGCATCAAGCCAGGATCATAAAAGAATCTTTGATGATGATCAAGGACCTAACACTGGAGGTATGGGTGCATATTCTCCTACTCCAATTATTGATGATGCACTATCAAAAAAAATCCAAGAAAAAATTATTGATAAAACAATACATGCAATGGCAAATGAAGGAATTGACTTTAGAGGATTTCTGTATGCAGGTATTATGATTCGAGACAATGAGCCATATGTTTTAGAATATAATGTTCGAATGGGTGATCCCGAATGTCAACCAATTACAATGAGAATGGATTTTGATCTGTATGATTATTTTGTTGCTAGCTCTGAAGGAAAATTATCATCAATGCCTCCAATCTCTTGGAAGAACCAATATGCAGTTTGTGTTGTTTTAGCATCCCAGGGATATCCTGAAGCCTATTCCAAAGATGAAGAAATTACCGGATTTGATTCTGATTCAAATAATTCGTATGTTTTTCATGCAGGTACAAAAAAATCTGATGGAAAGATTCTCTCAAATGGGGGACGTGTTTTGGGAGTTACAGCACTAGGTGATACTTTGGAATCTGCAATAAAAAACGCATATGACTCAGTTGAAAAAATATCCTGGCCTCACAAATATTTTCGAAAAGATATTGGTCAAAAAGGCATAGCCTATCTTTGAGTTTGAATCATTCTATCTTCAGTAACTATCCAATCAATTAGAATATCGTGATCTGATCTTGGGATTCTTTTTACAATCTGTTTTTCTAATGTAATTGAAATTGTAGTTGTCTTGTTTTCAGCTAAAAATCTGTCATAGAATCCATGACCATATCCTAATCTCACCCCGTCTGGTGAAATTCCAACTGTTGGCACAATTATCACATCCAGATTGTTATCTGCAGGACAATCATCTTTTGGCTCCATGATATCAAAATTTCCCTTTTCTAGGCTTGAAAAATCCGATATTTTTCTAAATTCCAAGTTTTTCCCAACAACTTTTGGCAAGAAAACATCTTTTCCTTCACTGATTATCTCTTGGATGATATCTTGCGTTAACATTTCACTTCCAATAGGATAGTACAATCCAATTTTTTTTGCATTTTTGTATGCATAGATCTTTTTTAATTTTTTTTGAATCTTTGCACTTGCAATCTTCATTAGATCAAAAGATGTGTTGTCTCTTTTTTCCAAAAGAAGTTTTCTAAGTGATCTCTTTTCGGGATTATCTTCCAATTTGACTACTCAGAGATGCTGCAGTTATAGTATTTTTTAATAGCATTGCAACTGTCATTGGACCTACTCCTCCCGGAACTGGTGTTGCAAAAGATGCTTTTTGAATAATTTCCTCATAATCTGAATCCCCAACTAGTTTTTCATTGTGTCTTGAAATGGCAACATCAATTACAATAGCTCCTTCTTTGATCATGTCAGCACTTAGTGTAAACTTGTTTCTGTCTCCAACTGCTGTAATTATGATGTCTGCTGCTTGACAAAGCTCTTTTAGATTCTTTGTCTTTGAGTGACATGTCATGACCGTTGCATTTTTGTCTAAAAGCAAATGATATAGAGGCTTTCCTACAAGATTGCTCCTATTAATTAAAACAACATTTTTTCCTTCTAAATTAATTCCGTGATAATCAAACATTTCCATTACCCCCGATGGTGTACATGCAACTAGAACTGCTTTTTTCATTGCAAGCAGTCCTGCATTGTGTGGCGTCAAACCATCAACATCTTTTAGTGGTGAAATTCTTGATATTGTTGCAAATTCATCTAGATGTTTTGGCAATGGTAATTGGATTAAAATTCCATGAACTGAACTATCTGAATTTAGATTATCAATGATACTGTTTAATTCACTCTGGGAAACTGATGCATCCAGTTTGTGATCCTTAGTTTGAATGCCTACTTCTTGACAAGCATTGTGTTTGTTTTTCACATATGTTGCCGAAGCTGGATTATCACCAATCAGAACCGTGGCTAAACATGGAGTGATTCCTTGAGATTTCATCTCATCTGCTGCTTTTTTGACCCTGTCTTTGACTGCCTGGGCGATGACTTTGCCGTCTATTCTAACTCCTGTCATACCCTGCTTTTGATCTGTAGATATTTAATTCTTGGAATTCGGTTGTGACAATCTTAGAAAAGAAATTTAATGGTATTTTTTCAAGACAAACTATGTTTGTAATGATGGCAGATATTCAACTCAAAGATGGAGCTGAGGAGGATTTCAAAAAATGGTTTTCAGAGTCAAACAAGGTTCTATCAAGTTTTCCTGGATTTATCTCTAGAAAATTCCTAAAATCTCCAGATGGCAGCTATAGAATTTTTGTAGAACATGAAAGTAAAGAAACTTTTATCAAAATGCATCAAAGCCCAGAACATGAAAAAATTCACCCAATGGGGCATTCTTTTATGAGTGCTGATCCTATCCGCAAAACATTCACAGTAGCTGCTGAATAAATTGAAACTTGATTTTGATCTAACTCCATATTATAAAAAAATCAAAAGCAGTAATTCGTATTTTCACACATTTATCAACAAATCCACTTTAGCTGCAGGAGTTTTACTTTTACAACCTGGTGAAGAAGATACTCAAACTCCACATGACAGTGATGAGATATACTATGTCATATCTGGAGATGGCTATCTCAAAATAAAAGATAAAGATTACAAAGTATCAAAAGATAAAGCATTTTTTGTTGGGAAAAATGTTGAACATTATTTTCATGGTAACAAAAAAGAACTTAAGGTGTTATACTTTTTTGGTGGACCTGATTCCTAAGTGATTTTTGTTTTTCTTCCATTCACTTTAATTTTTTTTCTGGCAAACAGATTAACTGCCTCAGGATAAATCCTATGTTCTTCTTTTAGAATTCTTTTTGATAATGATTCTTCTGTATCATTATCTTTTACTTTGACTACTGCTTGAATTATAATGGGACCTGTGTCCATTCCAGAATCAACAAAATGTACAGTGCAGCCTGAATATTTTGCACCATACTCTAAGGCTTGTTTTTGCGAATCCAATCCTGGAAATGCTGGTAATAAAGCTGGATGAATATTGATAATTCTGTTTTTGTATTTTTTTACAAATTTTGGGCTTATAATTCTCATAAATCCTGCAAGACAAACAAGTCCATTTTTTGGTGTGACTCCATTTTTTGATAAGGCAGAAATAATTTTTGCATCGTATTCTTCTCTTGTTCCTTTGAAGCCCTTACTTTCAATTATCTCAGTTTTTACTCCTAACTTTTGAGCAATTTTTAGCCCCTTTGCATTTGGATTATTTGATATTACAATTGCAGGATTGATTGGCATTTTTTTTCGCTTTATGGATTTTAAAATGGATTCCATGTTGCTCCCACGACCTGAGATTAAAATTCCTAGATTTAGCAACTACTCTCTGTAAAAATAACCTGCAATTAAAGTCTATGAAACTCTAATGTATTTTATCTGAATAGTAAGATTATGATATATGCTAAATATCCTCCAACTAATATCGTGCCCTCTTTTCTGCTAATTTTAAAACCTGAGCGCATGATTGGAATTAATACAACACTAAAAGCAATCATTACAATAATATCCAAAATCACTTTATCGCTTACTTGAATTCCTGCAATAACTGATGCAATTCCAACTATTGCAAATATGTTGAAAATATTGCTTCCGATAATATTTCCAATGCTTAGATCAGCGTGGCCTTTTCTTGCAGCAACTACTGAAGTGATTAGTTCTGGTAAAGATGTTCCAATTGCAACTAGAGTTAACCCAATAACCAATTCTGATATCCCTAAACTTTTTGCAATTACAATAGAATTATCTACTGTTAGAAATGATCCTGCAGTTAATAATCCAAGTCCAACTGCAACTAGTATCAATGATTTTGTTAGGAATCTTTTTTGTGTAAGAACTATAGTTGGTTTTATAATTTCAATGTCTGTTTCTTTTTTTGAGCTTTTGTAGCTAAATGCTAGAAATCCAATAATTCCGACAATCAAAATTATTCCGTCTAAAAAATCAATCTTTCCATCAATAATTACTGCAGTCAATAACAATCCTGCTCCAATCATTATGGGAACTTCTTTTCTTATGGTTGATTTTGAGACTGCAATAGGCGTAATAATGGCAGATATTCCTAGAATTAATCCAATATTGACTATGTTGCTACCTACAACGTTTCCTAATGCTACATCTGAGAATCCTTGTAGGGCAGATGATATACTCACTGCTAATTCTGGTGTTGATGTACCAAAGGCAACAACTGTTAGACCAATGACTAGTTGGCTTATCTTTAATCTATTTGAAATGTTGATTGAGCCTTTTACTAACCACTCTGCTCCAAAATAGAGCATAGCAAGACCACCTGCCACAGCTAAAACATTTAGGATTAACTCCATTTGTAATCTCTTGAGAATGATTTGCTCTATTTAATCTTGAAATGATTACTTTGAAATCTAATTTGTTGAAAAATAGTTTGATCTAGGGTTTGCAAAAACTAAACCAGTAATTTATAACAAATCTAATTATTTTCATCTTCGTTGCAAAGACAAGTTCGGATGACTAAGAATGGAATTTTGTGTGAAACTGTAGGTAAAAGAGTTTTCTTGGATCCTAAAAACAGTCATGTGAATGGAATAAACTTTGTTTCTCATGCTCACTCTGATCATCTTCCGTCAAAAAATGGTGGAACTATACTGTCCTCAATTGAGACTAATGAGATAGCCCATCTTCGTGGATTTAAAATGCAAAATCATGTTGAATCCCTTGAAGACTTTTCATTAATTGATAGCGGCCATATACTTGGCGCAAAAGGACTTCTCTTTGATGATATTTTTTACACTGGAGATATTTGTACTCGCAATAGAGGTTTTCTTCAAGGTGCAAAAATTCCAAAATGTAAAACTCTGATTACTGAATGCACATTTGGACTTCCCGAATTTGTTTTTCCAAAACTTGATGAGATCCTAAAACAAGTAAATGAATTAGTTTCTGAACTTTACTCTAAGGGAATTCCTGTTATTCTAATGGGCTATCAGTTGGGAAAAGCACAAACCATCACCCAACTCTTTGGTCACTGGGGCCCATTGTACTTTCATGATTCTGTAAAAGAGATGAACTCCCTACATCAAAAATTTGGAGTGCCACTAAATGATGGAATTGGTCATACTGAGGCTCAAAAAACTGGATTACTTGACAAAAAACCCTGGATGATGGTTGCCCCTATGCTTTCTGCAAAAAACAAATTCATTCAAGAGATGAAATCAAAGTATGGTGCAGTAACAATTGGATTTAGTGGATGGGCACAGTCTTCTAGATTCCCATTTGGTAGGAGAACTGATTATTCATTTCCTATGAGTGATCATTGTGATTTCAATGAATTAATTGAGATGGTGATAAAATCTGAGGCAGAACAAGTTTACACAATCCATGGATTTGTTGAGGAGTTTGCACTTCATTTACAGAAGATTGGAATTAAAGCACAGCCCCTAGTTGAAAATTCTCTTGATGATTTTATTTAGTAAATTTATTACATTCGCAATCCGATACTAGACACGTTTCAGAATTTCTAATATGATCATGAGAGAAATGTTTGCATTTTTCATTTTTACAAATCCTTCTTTGAGCTTCTTTTTGAACTACTAGTTGAGCAATAGAATTTGCTTTATCTTTTGAATACCCTTTCTTATCCATGTAGAAATGCACTACTTTGTTATAGAGCATTTCTGGCTTGAATTGTTTTTCTAGCAATATTGTCTCCTCCTATTCCCTCTTCTAAAACTTGATCCTTTATGGCAGTCACATTTACACGCTTCATCATTACAAAAGCCTTTTTCATTTTTTATCATATCTTAATTACGACTTTATCCTATTTCAAAGACTCTCATTATTGATTGGGTATTTGTTTAGTTTTAGAACATTTTTTAAATATTTTTTAAATTTTTTATCTTAGAATCACACCAATATCCATCAAATTTGTATGTGTAAAATCTGTAATGATGTTTGATTTTTGTTTTTGAAAGAATCTTCCTGAATCACTATTTTTAAGATACTCCTTCATGGTATCCAAATCTATTTTGATGTTCTCTGTGATTGCTCCTGCAAAAACAGAATTCCCATCAATACCATCTGTTCCAAGTGATGCAATAACCATTTTTTTTAATTTCTGTGTGTTCTTTAGCAGTCTTAAAACTAATTCTTGATTTCTACCGCCCATCCCTTTTCCCAAAACTCTGACTGTAGTCTCTCCACCAAAAATTAGGCATGATTTTTGCTCATCTGATATGTTCTCCAGGATTTTCTTGACAGCTTCTTTGATGTCTCCGAAAATTTGGATTGAATTGACATTGTATCCTTTGCTTTTCGCAATCTTTTTCATCTCATTGAGACAATCCATGTTATTTGCAATAATGTAATTTTTTATTCTTGGTTTTTTTGAAATATTTTCAATCTGATTCATTTTGCCTTTTTCTAACACTTGTAAAACTTCAACTGGCGTTTTTCTTTTTAATTTGTATTTCTCTAAAATATCTAATGCATCCGAATAAGTGGTGTTATCCATGTATGTAGTTCCTGATGCAATCGATGATAGATCATCTCCTTCTACATCAGACATTACCAAACTTACTCCGCTGCATTTCATATTTTCGACTAGTTTTCCTCCTTTGATTTTTGATAGATGTTTGCGTACACAATTGAACTCTTGTATTGTTGCACCTGATTTTAAGAGTAAATTTGTAACATGGATTTTATCATCAAGTGTTATCTCATTTGGTATTGCCAGTAATGATGAACCTCCACCTGAGACTAGAAAAATAACTAATTCATCACTTCGTCTGTTTTCAAGAAATTTCATAACTTCTTTTGCAGCCTTTACACTTGTTTTATCTGGTTTTGGGTGTCTTGAATTAAAAATTTGAAATTTCTTACCTTTTATTTTTGATTTTGAACCTTTTGGAATGACAACTATCCCGCTCTTTATTGGAATTATTGCATTAAGTGCTCTAGTCATTGAATCTGCTGCTTTTCCAAATCCAACTAAATAGATATTTGAAAATTTTTCAAGATCAATAACGTCCTTGTTGATTTTAATTTTATTTGGCATTACAAATTTTGGTATGATATTTTCAGGATTTGCAGCTTGCAAACCTGCCTCTAAAATTTCAAGACAATCTTTCTTTTTGTCCGAATTTGCCAATTCATCAAAGTTTTTGATTATCATGCTCCTTCTCCCCAATCAAGATATAATAATACACGTAACTAGCTTTTTCTAGTCTTGGTTTTTGAATCCATTCTTTATCTTGCAGTTTTGATTATTTCAGCTAAATTATTTGGCGAACTAATGCATAGGATTCACCAGCCAACTATTATTGGAAATGTTCTGGCAGGAGTGATAGTTGGTCCTGCATTATTTGCAATAGTTCAACCCGTAGAGGCAATTGATCTTTTTGTCTCAATAGGAGTATTTTTCCTATTTTTCTTGATTGGACTTGAAGAAATTGATATCTCAGGATTATTCAAAGTAATGCGAGGAAGAATTTTTGCAGGTTCTGCAGTTGCATTTTTAATTCCATTTGTTACTGCAGGAATATTTGGGCTTGCATTGGATATGAATTTCATTCATGCTTTTGCCATCGCAAGTGTAATTGCTGCATCCAGTCTTGGTGTTACTGCAAAAATTCTAACTGACTTGGGAAAACTTCGCTCAACGATTGGTTTGGAAATATTTACCGTAACCGCAATTGTAGAGTTTATTGCAATCATAATCACAAGTGTTCTAATTCAAGTTAATCAAAGTGACAATCCCGAAGTTTCTGAATTCCTTTGGTTGTTTGCAAAAATGATCATCTTCTTTGTAGTTGCAGGACTGGTATCAAAATTTGTTGTTCCTCCATTTTTCAGATTAATTCGAAAACATTTGCAGGTAAAACTAATTTATTTTGGATTAGTTGTTGGCATGATTCTTTTAGTTGCATACTTTGCAGAATTAAGTGGAATTCATGGAGCAATAGGTGCACTGCTATTAGGAATTGCAGTCTCTAGAATGAATAGGGAAGACTATACCGAGATTTCTCAAAATATGCACGTAATTGGGTATGGTTTGTTTATACCGATATTTTTTGCTGGTATAGGATTACATTTTACAACTGGTTTCTTGGAGATTCCTATTTGGGTAATTGTAATTTTTATAGGAATTATTGTTGGGGTGAAATTTGTATCTTCATGGATTGCTGTTCGTATAGCAAGAATGTATCCTGCTACTACTGTAGCTTATGGTGTAATGTCGAAAGGTGCCGTAGACCTTGCACTACTATTGTCTTTACTTGAAGTAGATATTGTAGACAAGAATTTGTTCTCTTTGCTTGTTTTAGGAACTTTGATCACAATGATTGTATCTAGTGTTGAATTGCAGAGAAAATTAAAAAAAGTAATTCAAGTCAAAGTGGGGGATCTAGAGATTGCAATGCTGCCAATTTACTTCCGACGTGCAGTATCTGATAAAAAAGCAGAAGATGCAATGATTTCAAAATATCCTGTAGTTTTTCAAAATGAAAAAATTAAAGATATTTTGGCAAAATATGATTTATCCAAGATGCCATGCTTGGTAAATGATGTTGATCATACTATAGGCATAATTTCTAAAAGAGATCTTTCAAAAGTTAACAAAAATAGTTATGATAAATACACTGCACAGGATATCATGAATAAAAAATTCAATACAGTACTTCCTCAGGAGTATCTGTTTTCTGTAATTCAAAAAATGAATTCTCATCCTTATGATATGATCCCAGTAACTGAACCCAGTCCCAATGGTCGAGTGATTGGAATTGTGACTAATAAATCAGTTATGGGATTGCTGTCAAAAAAACCAATTCCTAAAAATGAAAGTTAGTTCTTTCGTAATTTCTTGTTGCAACATATAATAATAATCAATAATGTCTTTGAACTATGCACACAGTACGCATTCCAAAAGTTATCAAATTTGGTGAAAACGCACTTGGTGAAACAGAGTATCCAAAAAATGCTCTAGTTGTAACAACTGCTCCTCCAGAATTATCTGGAAAGTGGCTTGACAAAATGGGCATTCAAGATTACATGCTTTATGACAAAGTAAAGCCTGAACCATCAATTGATGATGTTAATTCATTGATTGCTGAATTCAAGGACAAAAAACCATCTGTCTTAATTGGATTAGGTGGGGGAAGCTCATTAGATGTTGTAAAATATTCTGCTCAAGATTTTGGAGTAGAGAAGATCTTGATTCCAACTACATTTGGAACAGGAGCTGAAATGACAACATACTGCGTTTTGAAATTTGATGGCAAAAAGAAACTGTTACGTGAAGACAGATTCCTTGCAGACATGGCCGTAGTTGATTCATACTTTTTAAAAGGTACACCGCAGCAAATTGTAAATAATTCAGTTTGTGATGCTTGTGCTCAAGCAACTGAAGGTTATGATAGCAAATTAGGAAATGACTTGACTAGAACACTGTGCAAACAAGCATTTGAGATTCTCTATGATGCAATAATGAATGACAAACCAGAAAACTATCCATATGGTTCAATGTTATCTGGGATGGGATTTGGAAATTGTTCTACAACACTAGGACATGCATTATCTTATGTTTTCTCAAATGAAGGAGTACCTCATGGTTATTCACTATCATCTTGTACTACAGTTGCACACAAACATAACAAGTCCATCTTCTATGATAGATTCAAAGAGGCTATGGAAAAACTCGGATTTGACAAATTAGAGCTCAAAGCTGATGTTTCTGAAGCTGCAGACGTTGTAATGACTGATAGAGGACATTTGGATCCAAATCCAATACCAATATCCAAAGAAGACGTTGTAAAATGTCTTGAAGATATCAAAGCAGGCAATTTGTAAAAAATTCAATATTTTTTACTTTTTTTCTATTTTCTTGAAAAACTACGAAATTGGCAGCTTGATTAAACTTTTTATGCTAATACTCTGAGGGAATTATACGTGACTCGAAAGGATATAAAATTTGGAATTCAAAACGGATTAAATGTTGCCAGAGCTGGCTATACTGAAGACCAGATTTTAACTGCCTGTATGTTGGCTGACAAAACAGGATATGACTCTATTTTCTATATGGACCATACTAATGTCCCACAATGGAAAAATGCAATTGTTTTAGATCCTTGGGTAATGCTGTCTGCAATTGCTGCAGTTACAAATAATGTTGAATTAGGAACATGTGTAACTGATGCAATTAGAAGACATCCATCAAACATTGCACTAGCTGCAATTACTCTTGATAGAGTTTCTAAAGGTAGAGCAATTCTTGGAATTGGTGCAGGAGAAGCTCAAAATCTTAAAGAATTCTGTATTCCATTTGAAAAACCAGTCTCAAAATGGGAAGAACAAATTGAAACTATTCATACATTATACAAATCAACTCCAGATAATACAGTAGATTATAACGGAAAATATTACAAACTTGAAGGTGCATGTTTACAAGCACCACCAATTAGAAAACCTAGACCACCAACTTACATGGCATCAGGTGGAACACGCACTCTTGCTTTGACTGGAAAGTTAGGTGATGGTTGGCTTCCAATTGGATATACTCCTGAATTGTTTGAGGATCATGCTGGTCAAATTAGAAAAGCAATGGATGAGAATAACAGAACACAAGAAGAGAAAGATAATTTTGAATATGCATTAGATATTGATGTTTACTTTTCTGAAGATGCAGAAGAGTCGTGGGCTAGAATGAAAGAAGCAGTAAAGGTCAGTTTATTCAAGCCTGAAATTTTAAGAGTTCATGGCTTGAAAGAAATTGAAGGATTTGACTTTAGAAAATACTTTACAGAATATTCAATGTCTAATCAAGATTGGATCGTAAAAATGAGAGAGGCTGCAACCAAAATCCCAGAAAAAGTTGCACGTTCATCAACTGCAGTTGGAACTCCTGATGATATCATTCCAACATTTGAAAGATTCATGGATGCTGGCGTTAATCACTTTGTAATTAGATTCTGGGGAAAGAATTACTTTGGCTCTATTGACAAATTTGCAAGCCATGTAATGCCTGCACTTCGTGAGCGAGCAAAAAAGTAAGACGTTCTAACCTATAACACACAGTAAATCATTTACTTTACTTGTTCATACTAAATATGATGGATGACGAATTACCTGATACAGTCAAAAAATGTCTTGATATTTTAGATGAAAATGTCGAAATCCTGGCAAATATTGAGTCTGCATTAGATGATGAGAAAGAAGATGAATTCACTGCTGATTTGAAATTACATGATTTGTATGATATGGCAGAAGATGTAGCCGAAGCATCCAAACTAAAGCGTGCTGAATTTAATTATGTGCGAAGACAATCTGAGAATTCTCTTTAATCTATGATTTGTGTGGCCTTCTACTTTTTGCTTTTGTAAATGATTTTGCTCTTCGTTTATTTTTCTGCTTTTCAAGCCTTTTTCTAGTACGCTCTGATGATTTAGTAGCTCCCTGAATAATTTTTGTTCTACTACCGTCTCTTAACATGATTTCTTTTCCTTTGAATCTATATTCAACATCTCTGCATTTGATATAGTATTTTTTTAGACAAAAAAATATTCTATTGTTAGTCCCATGCATGTCTTTGACTTCTTTTGATTTTTTTAATTCATTGAGAATATTTCGTAATAATCCTTTGTCAATGTCAGTAATTCTGTGTAATTCTCTAAACCAAATGAATTTTGATTCTAATCCCCACTCTTCTAGGACTTGCAGTACTTGTTTTGTTGCATCTTCCATCTCTTCATTAATTTCTATCATGTGACTTGCTGATTTGTTCAAAATGTTAGCAATTTAAATTGATAAAAATTTTAGATCAAAAAAGTCAAGTTTTATGGGGTTTTTTGGTTTTGATGTTTCCTCTTAAGTAATATTATGGTCTCTAAACACTCTGACGAATGTGATGAATTGGAATGCAGAATCTTACAAATCAAAGAACTAGCTAAAGAATTAGATGAATCTGAATAAACTATCTTTTTGATTTTAATTCCTTTAGTCTTGATTTTGTTACTTTGGTTGATTGACGTTGATTGTTTTCCATCTTTTTTGCAATTGTATCTATTTGTTTAATTATCTTTGATTGAGTTTCTATTGATTTTGTTTTTAATAATTTCTTTTTTAATTTTTTTAACTGTGTCGAATAATCTTGAAACTCATACTTTAATTCATCAAGATATGGATCCTTCATAATTTTTTTGAGTTCTTGTTGTATTTAGAATCTTTGTAGTCTGGGATTTCTCTGAATTTTATTTCTATTGATTCATTTAGTTTATTAAATAATTATGAAAACCATACTTGATTTGAAATTAACAGGGCGATTAGAAATAAAGTCCTATGAGAAAATTAAGGAATTTTTATTTCAAGAACATGTGGGTAGGATTGGAAGTATGGATGAGAATGGATTTCCTCAGATAATCCCAATGAATTTTGCATTTCTAAATGATGCAATCTACATGCATTCTTACACGATTGGTGAAAAACTGGATAATATTGCTAGAAATGATAAGGTTGGTTTTGAAGTTGATCGTGAACTAGAGTTTTTACCATCTTATTTTTCACATCCAACTGATGCATCACAAGCAGATACTCTTTACATCAGCGTAGTAATCAAAGGAATTGCTTCAATAGTTGAAGATGATATTGAGAAATCATTAGCACTAAATGCCTTGATGGAAAAATATCAACCTGAAGGACACTATGACCCTCTCACAAAAGATGATTTGGTATTAGATGAGGTTGCTGTAATCAAGATAGTTCCTCAGTCCATTCGTGGGAAGTATAAAATTGGACAACATATGCGCCCAGAATCTAGAGCAATTCTAGCACAAAAAATTCTTGAACGCAATTCTCCAACATCTAAAAAAACACTAGAAATTATGGGATTTCAAATCACTGATGATGGATTGAAAATGGTTGATGATCCTATATGGTGAATATTTTTAATTTACACTAATCACAACATTATCGATATTTTCTAAAACACAATCTGTTGAGCAAAAATTACTAGATCTATTCTCATACTCTTTCCCACAATTCTCACAGATTTTTTTCATGAAATTATAACATAATATTTTGTATATAAAGAGAAAATCAATTTCTAAACTAGTGCTAACATGCTTTCTTTATTGTTGACTACAAGTTTCTACATTGGAAACGTTAGCTATAAGTTCAGTTTTTGATGATTTTATCTGTTGGAACAAATACACAAATTCGAATTAGCGTCTGATTATGTCCCTACAGGAGATCAACCCCAGGCAATTGATGCACTAGTAAATGGAGTCAATAAGGGATCAGTTCAAACTTTACTTGGCGTTACTGGCAGTGGAAAAACTTTCTCAGTTGCAAACGTCATTGCACGAACTGGAAAAAACACTCTAGTAATTTCACATAACAAAACTCTTGCCGCCCAACTCTACTCAGAACTAAAACAATTTTTTCCAAAAAACAATGTTGGATATTTTGTATCTTACTATGATTACTATCAACCAGAAAGTTATTTGCCCCAAACTGATACCTACATTGAAAAAGATACCCAAATCAATGAAAAAATTGAAAAATTAAGATTAGAGGCAACTGCTATGTTGTTATCAGGAGAGCCTACAATTATTGTATCTACTGTTTCTTGTATTTACTCGCTAGGAAATCCAAAGGATTGGGAAGATTTGGCAATTACAATTAATGCTGGAGATGAAGTAAAGAGAAATGAGATTATAAGAAAATTAATTGATGCTAGATACGAAAGAAATGACACAGAAGTAGCACCTGGTAATTTTAGAGTTAAAGGCGATACTATTGATATCACTCCTGCATATTCTGAAGACCTAGTTAGAATCTCTCTCTTTGGTGATGAAGTAGAAAAAATTACTTTGCTTGATCATGTGTCACTTAAAGAAAAGAAAAAAGTTTCGACAATGAAAATTTTTCCTGCAAAACACTATCTTATTGCAAAAGATGTTAGAGAGAAGGCTATCAAATCCATTAAAGAGGAATTAGCAAATAGATTGCCTGAATTAAACGAGCTTGAAAAACAGAGACTTGAAATGAGAACAAAATATGATTTGGAAATGATTGAAGAGCTTGGTTATTGCTCTGGAATTGAAAACTATTCTAGACATTTTGATGGAAGAAAATCTGGTGAAAAAGCATTTTGTTTGATGGATTTTTTTGGTGATGACTATCTTTTAGTAATTGATGAATCTCATGTAACCTTGCCTCAATTGCATGGAATGTACAAAGGAGATCATTCCAGAAAAAAAGAGCTTGTTACATATGGATTTAGATTACCTAGTGCATATGATAATAGACCTCTACAATTTGAAGAATTTGAAGAATACATCAAAAACACAATCTTTGTTTCTGCTACGCCATCAGAATATGAAAGAAAAATCTCTTCTAAAATAGTAGAGCAACTTGTTAGACCTACTGGATTGCTAGATCCTGTAGTTGAGATTAGGCCTACCAAAGACCAAATGGATGATTTAATTGAAGAAATATCCAAACGAGCTGCCAAATCTGAGCGTGTTTTAGTTACAACTTTGACCAAAAGAATGGCCGAAGATCTTGCTGAATACCTCTCAAAAAAACAAGTCAAAGTCAGATACATGCATTCAGAAATTGACGGACTACAAAGAACTGAGCTAATCCGCCAATTAAGGCTAGGTGAGTTTGATGTTCTTGTTGGAATTAACCTTCTCCGAGAGGGTTTGGATATTCCCGAAGTATCCTTGGTTGCAATATTGGATGCAGACAAGGAGGGATTTTTGAGAAATTTTACAAGCCTTATTCAGACATGTGGTCGTGCTGCAAGAAATGAACATGGAACAGTAATAATGTATGCCGATAACATGACTGTATCCATAAAAAATACCATAGAGGAAACTAAGCGTCGTAGGGAAAAACAAATTCAATACAATAAAGAAAATAATATTATTCCAAAGACAATCATAAAATCTGTTCCAGAACAAGAAACAACATTAGATGAGTCAAAACTAAAATCGATTCATGATCTCACTACTGATATAGTTGAACTTGATGCACAAATGAAAAAGTATTCTGAAGAATTAGACTTTGAGCGTGCAATAGAGTGTAGAGATAGGATAAAAAGACTAGAAAAGGAGATTGAATTCAAAGATGGCAGAAAATAATTTAAAAATTCGTGGAGCCAGACACCACAACTTGAAGAATTTGGATGTTGATATTCCTAAAAATAAACTTGTTGTAATTAGTGGCTTATCTGGCTCTGGAAAATCTACTTTGGCATTTGATACAATTTATGCTGAGGGACAGAGAAGATATGTTGAATCTCTTTCTGCATATGCCAGACAATTCTTAGAGATGATGGATAAACCAGATGTTGACTCTATTGAAGGATTATCTCCTGCAATTTCAATTCAACAAAAAACTACTAGTAAAAACCCACGCTCTACTGTTGGGACTACTACTGAAATTTATGATTACATGAGATTATTGTTTGCAAGGATTGGAATTCCACATTGTACAAACTGTGGAAGAAAAATCTCAACTCAATCAGTAGAAACAATCTGTGATTCGGTAATCAAAGATTTTACTGGGGAAAAAATTCTGGTGTTATCTCCTATTATTCAGAGAAAAAAGGGGACATATGAGAAACTCTTTGAGCAAATCAAAAAAGATGGATATTCCCGAATTCGCATAAATGGGGAGATTTTGAGCCTAGATTCTGAAATTCCTCCACTTGATAGGCAAAAATGGCACAATATTGAGATTGTAGTTGATAGAATTACAACTGACAAATCTGAACGCTCAAGACTTTTTGAGGCTATACAGACGGCAATTAAAACATCTAAAGGCGATGTTATGATTGCAACTGAGAAAACACAAAAAATCTTTTCACAAAATAATGCATGTCCTCATTGTGGATTAACAATTGGTGAGTTAGAACCACGAACATTTTCTTTTAATTCTCCTTTTGGAATGTGCAAAACTTGTAATGGATTAGGAGTTAAAATGGAATTTGATCCTGATTTGGTCATTCCAGATAAATCCAAATCCATTTTGGATGGAGCTATTGTACCCTGGAGTGGACGATTTTCATCATTTAGACGACAAGCGTTACGTGCAGTTGGAAAGAAATTTGGTTTTGATTTGATGACTCCAATTGATCAAATAAAACCAAAACATCTCAAGATTATTCTTCATGGAACTGATGATTTAATTGATTTTAAGTATCGCTCAAAATCTGGTGATTCCTCTTGGCAATACACTGATGCATTTGAGGGAGTTTTAGTAAATTTACAACGTGTATTCATGGAGACTGATTCCGAATCGAAACGAGAATGGTTAAAACAATTCATGCGTGATACTCCTTGTAATTCCTGTAATGGTAAAAAACTAAAACCTGAATCACTTGCAGTCAAAATTAATGATAAAGGAATAATGGATGTATGTGATTTATCTATTGATAATTGCTATGATTTCTTTTCTACACTAAAATTAACAGAGAATGAGCAATACATTGCAAGAGATGTTCTGAAAGAAATCAAAGAAAGATTGGAATTTTTAATGAATGTTGGATTAAACTACTTGACACTAAAAAGATTAAGCTCAACATTATCTGGTGGGGAATCACAAAGAATTAGATTGGCAACTCAGATAGGATCTAATTTAACCGGTGTCTTGTATGTTCTTGATGAACCTACAATAGGGCTTCATCAGCGTGATAATGCACGACTAATTAAAACGCTAACAAAGCTACGAAATCTTGGAAATACAGTAATTGTAGTGGAGCATGACGAAGAAGTTATACGAAATTCAGACTGGATTGTTGATTTGGGTCCTGGTGCTGGTGTGCATGGTGGAAATGTTGTCTTTGAGGGAACAATTGATAAAATTCTAAACGGACACAAATCTGTTACAGGTGATTATCTTAAAAATAATACGCTCATTACACTAAAAGATAAAGTTCGTAATCCATCTGGCTCTCTAATAATAAAAAAAGCATCAGAGAATAATCTGAAAGGCATTGATGTTGAGATTCCATTAGGACTTTTTGTCTCCGTTACTGGTGTTTCAGGTTCAGGAAAATCTACATTGATTAATGATATATTGCTCAAAGAATTGCAAAATCACTTTTACAAATCTAATGTTCGTGCAGGATCTCACAAAGAAATTAGAGGTATTGAGAATATTGATAAAGTAATTGCAATTGATCAATCCCCTATTGGCAGAACACCTCGTTCTAATCCTGCAACCTATATTGGAGCATTTACTCCTATTAGAGAATTATATTCAAACACTGAATTATCAAAAGAGCGTGGTTACAAGCCAGGACAATTCTCTTTTAATGTTGCCGACGGTAGATGCTTTGCATGTGATGGTGATGGAGTAAAACAAATTGAAATGCAATTCTTATCCGATGTATATGTAAAATGTGATGAATGCAAGGGAAAACGCTACAATTCTGAAACACTATCAGTACTGTTCAAAGGAAAAAACATTTCAGATGTTTTGGATATGACCGTCTATGAGGCTCTAAATTTCTTTGAAAATATACCTGTAATAAAGAGAAAACTTCAAACAATATATGATGTTGGATTGGGATACATCAAACTGGGTCAATCATCAACTACATTATCTGGTGGTGAAGCTCAACGAGTAAAATTAGCATCTGAATTATCTAAAAGAGGAACTGGAAAAACACTCTATATCCTCGATGAACCCACAACTGGTCTTCATTTTGCTGATGTTCAAAAATTACTAGATGTGCTAAATAGACTCGTTAACTTGGGAAACTCTGTTGTTGTAATTGAGCATAATATGGATGTTATCAAAAATTCTGATTGGTTAATTGATCTTGGACCTGAAGGAGGGGATGAGGGGGGAACAGTTGTGGCTACAGGAACTCCTCAGGATGTGGCCCGATCTCCAGGAAGTTATACTGGAAAATATCTAAAAAAATTATTGAAAAAATGACTTTTGAAATATCCAAAATACACATTCCTACAAATCCTGGAATTTATTTGATGAAAGATTTTGATGGAAAAATTATCTATATTGGAAAAGCCAAGAATCTAAAAAATAGAGTAAAATCTTATTTTTTACAAAATCAAAATTATAAAACTCAAAAACTTGTTGAAAATATTTCTGACATTGAATTTGTTTTAACTGATAATGAGAGTGAAGCTTTTCTTCTTGAATCAAATATGATTAAAAAATACCGTCCTCGATTCAATATTGAATTAAAAGATCAACAGAGATACACGTATCTTAGAATTACTGATGAAAAATATCCGCGATTACTAGTTGCAAGAAGAACTAGGGATGGAAAATTTTTAGGTAAGGGAAATTTTTTTGGACCTTTTACTCAGGGAAGCTCCAAATTACTTACAATTGGAACTCTTCGCAAAGCATTCCAAATTAGAATTTGTAAAAACCTTCCAAAAAAAGTATGTCTTGAATATCATCTTGGAAATTGTGAGGGGCCATGTGAATTCAAAGAAGCACAAGAAGACTATTCTAGACATGTGTCTGCCTTAGAAGAAGTTCTAAAGGGTAATAATGAAACTAAAATTTTTACAAAAAAATTAGAAGAAGAAATGAGGCATGCTGCACTTTTGCAACAATTTGAGCGTGCAAAAGACATTAGAGATACCTTGATTCGATTAGGGAGCCTTCAAACAAAACAAAAAATGGAATATGTTGAGAATTCTGATGAGGAATATTTTGGAATCGGAATTCAGGACCAATCAGCTACTGTTATGAATTTTAGAATGATTAATGGTGTAATTCGTGACAGTGACAAGTTCTTTTTTGATCTAGTAGGGGATAACTCCTTTACTAATTTCCTTTATCAATACTATACAACTCATAAAATTCCAAAATTTGTTCTAGTTAGTGAACTTCCAGATAACCAAAAATTATTGGAATCCTTGTTATCAAAACATGCTGGATTTAATGTACAAATTTTACAACCAAAAAAAGGAAAACGCAAAGAAATTTTGAATTTAATAATGAAAAATATTGAATTAATCCACTCTAAAGGTGGTGAACCTGGTTTGTATGAATTAAAAGAAATTTTATCACTACCTTCAGTTCCAACCACGATTGAGTGTTTTGATATCTCAAATCATGGTGATGAATTTGCAGTTGGCTCAATGTCTCAATTTGTTAATGGCAAACCTAACAAATCTGGATATAGAAAATTTAAAATCAAAACAATTGACGGCCGAGATGATTTTGCAATGATTGGTGAAATCATTAAACGACGATACTATAGATTAGCCGAAGAAAATTCTGACTTTCCAGAACTTATTTTGATCGATGGTGGTAAAGGACAACTAAGTGCAGCTGTTAAATCATTACAATCACTTGGATTTAAAATTCCTTGTGTTTCTCTTGCAAAAGAAAATGAAGAAGTATACATTCCAAAACTTAAAGAACCAATTATTATTCCAAAAGAGAAATCCTCTTTGAAAATTTTACAGCATGCACGAGATGAGTCTCATAGATTTGGGGTTGCATACAATAGAAACATTAGAAAAAATAAAATAAAAAGGAAAAATTTGGATTAGTTCACTGTTACACTACCGACCATCCAAGGATGTACCATGCAAAAGTAATCGTAGCTTCCTGCCTTATCAAAAGTAAATGCATAGTTTGCATTTGCCATGACTAGACTGCTATCAAATACACCTGATGGACCATCTGCTGGACTACCGCCAGTTACTGTGTGTGCAGCTGTGTCAACGTTAACCCATTCTACTGTGTCTCCAGCTTTAATTGTAATATCTGCTGGTGCATAGCATGCGTTAGTCTCTTCACAACCTGGAACTGAGGTACCTACTGGAATGTCAACTTTGTGTGTTTTTGGACCTGATGATTCTTTCATCATTAGTTTTTCTTCCATTTTGACCTCTTCTTTCTTTTGTTCTCCTGCAGTTGCACTTACAGAATAACTAACAGTAAATGGATTTGTCTTCATTGTGTGAACTGCTAAAGCATTTCCTGTGAATTTCCATGAGCCCATTGCATTCTTTGGATCAACAAATGTTAATTCAAATACTGTTTCACCATCCGGAGTCCAAGTTTTGTCTGGTTTCTCATCTGAACCAATTGGTCCTCTAAGTGATACTAGTTGAATATTTTCAGAAGCAGAATATGAGAGAATTCCTGAATACATCTTACTTGATGGTGCAAGTAGCACTGCAAGTTGATGTGATTCATGACCCAGTCCAGGATCTGTTACTGACGTGGTTGTACCGGTCATAACAGTATCTGATTTTGGTTTCTCACTAAAATCTACTTTGTAATCAACTGTGAATGGCTCTGTTTTCATTGTGTGAACTGCTAAAGCGTTTCCGGCAAATTCCCATTTGCCTTTTGCATTCTTTGGATCAACAAAAGTTAATGCAAACTTTGTTTTTCCATCAGGAGTCCATGTTGCTTGTCCCTTATCTTCACCACTAGCTAATGGTCCATGTAATGTGACAAGTTGAATTGGTTCAGATGCATCATAGTTGAGTGTACCTGAATAAACTTTGTCACTTGGTGCCAAAATTATTGCTAACTGATGTGTTTCATGTCCAACACCTGGATCCGTCTCAGATGTTAATCGCTCCCAACCACTTTTGAGTGGTTTAACTGTTTCAGACTTTACTTTATCAGCCAAATCTGCAAATGGATCTGTTTTTTCCATCATTGGCTCTGCAGTTTTTGTTGAAGCAGCTGGAGTTGAGACAATTGGGGAATAGTCAACAGAATCTCCAACAAATGCAAATCCTGCGCCGATAGCTGTAATTGCAATAGTGAATGCAATTGCAGCTCTGTCTATACCTGCCATAATGGATCCACTAATTTTTTTATGGTAAATAAAGCTAATCTTTGAAAATCATGAAATGCATAATTTCATAAAATAAAAAGGAAAAATTTGGATTAGTTCACTGTTACACTACCGACCATCCAAGGATGTACCATGCAAAAGTAATCGTAGCTTCCTGCCTTATCAAAAGTAAATGCATAGTTTGCATTTGCCATGACTAGACTGCTATCAAATACACCTGATGGACCATCTGCTGGACTACCGCCAGTTACTGTGTGTGCAGCTGTGTCAACGTTAACCCATTCTACTGTGTCTCCAGCTTTAATTGTAATATCTGCTGGTGCATAGCATGCGTTAGTCTCTTCACAACCTGGAACTGAGGTACCTACTGGAATGTCAACTTTGTGTGTTTCAGGACCTGAAACCATTTCTTTAGTTTCTTCGATAATTACTTCACCAAAATCTTCAACTACATCAGCAACATCTTCGGCAACATCTTCTACCTCTTCTTTTACTTCATCCATTGCTTGTTTAGGAGCATCTTTGACTTTTGCTGCTATGTCTGCAAATGGATCAGCTTGAGCTTTAGGTTCTGTAGTATCTTGCATTACCTTTGGAGCTGTTGTAGCGGCTGGTGGTGAATAATCCACAGAATCTCCAACAAATGCAAATCCTGCGCCGATAGCTGTAATTGCAATAGTGAATGCAATTGCAGCTCTGTCTATACCTGCCATAATGATCCAACTGATTTCTCAATGCTAAATAAACCTAATCGTTATTTTCACGAAAATTTTGAAAAAATGTTATTTGTATAAATCACATTTATTCAAGAATTCATCTTACACTCATTTATCTCATTAATTTCATAAATTATTACAAAAATTTTATAAAATAATTGTAAATTTCACATGATCGCTTTAATTGGGTATTGAGGGTTGTCAATGAAAGTAAACAACTCTTTGTTTTATCAAACCCATGTGTAAGAAATTCATACATCGTAGATGAGCTGTCACCAAGTAACTCCCGTTTTTGGTCTTAAGCTCATTTACATTATTTTTCAATTTTTGCCAAGTTATCATTTTCTTCAATCAAATCAAATTCTACTTTTAATTTTCTTTGATTAATTAATTGATTGATGAAAAATGTTCTTTTTTCAATAAATTCATCTTTATTTTTTAATTTTGAAGATAAATGATCAAAGATTTTTTTATCATCGCATTTTATTTGGATAGTATCTTCATTTTTGATAATGAATACTCCTATCCCCCAAAATAATCCAACATGTAATGCAATGTATTTTGATTGTACATTTGAAATTTTATCTCTGTAAATATCTACGTGTTCTCTTTTTTGCTCAACAATTGATTCATTTGTTTGAATTACCCATGAAATATTTTTTGCATCGCCATTATAGTAAAAAAGATGCTTCAATTGTCAACCAAAAAGGGGTTTTTTGTCTATATATTTTGAATACCCCACTTATGATCATAGATTGAAAGGTGAACATATGCTTGAATCACACGCCTTCTTTTCAAAAATGGTAGATGAATTAGTTGAATTCTCTGAGTATGATCCAGAACTAGCAGATGGAATTAAATGGTTAGATGATCAGGCACAGAAAAAAGGTATCACATTTTATGATATGGTCTTTGAAGTACTCTACAAACATGATGTAAACTCTAAAGCAAAAGAGTGGCTAAGTACAAGAAACTAAATTATTTTCTCAAGTCTAGAGTTTTGTATTCACAACCTTCAGGGCCGCAATATTTTCCAACATAGACTGCTTTTGGTCTATACAGTGCAGGCTTTGGTGCTGCTTCTGCAAATTTCTCTTCTATGATATGTGCTGCCCATCCTACAACTCTTGATATTGCAAAGATTGGTGTGTTAAGATCAACTGGAATTTTAAGCATGTAATATAGTGAAGCACTATACAAATCCACATTTGGGTAAATGTCCTTTCCTTTCTGTTTTTTCATCTCTTCAATTGTAGTAGTTTCAACTTTTTCTGTGATGGAATACCATGGTTCTTTAGTTTTCTCTGCAAGTTTTCTTGATAATTCTTTTAGTACTTGTGCACGAGGGTCGTATGTTCTGTAAACTGCATGACCCATTCCCATAATTCTTTCACCTTTTGTCATTTTATCTTTAATCCAACCTTCAACTTTCTCAATTGAGCCTATCTCTAAGAGCATCTTCATTACTTCGGTATTTGCTCCTCCATGAAGTTCTCCACTTAAGGCACCAATAGCTGCACTTGATGCTGAAAACATATGTGCTCTAGTTGATGCAACTTGTCTTGCAGTAAATGTTGATGCATTAAATGTATGATCTGCATGAAGGATTAAACAAACATCAAATATTTTTTCAACTTCTGGATCTGGTCTTTCACCTGACATCATATAAAGAAAATTGGCTGCATGGCTAAGTGTGGGGTCGGGATCTACTATTTCTAAACCGTCTCTAATTCTTTGCCAACTTGCAATAATTGTTGGAACTTTTGCAATCAAACTAATTGCTTTGTCATAACTTGCATCTTTGTTTGAAAACTCCTCATCATAATATCCTGCAAGTGCTGCAACAAATGCTTGAAGCATATCCATAGGATCTGCATCTTTTCTCCAATTTCCCATGTTTTTTTGCATTTGTTTTGGAATGAATCGTGCATCTACGAGTTTTGCATTAAATTCATCTAATTGTTGTTTAGTTGGAAGGCTATCATAAAGTAGTAGATATGCTGTTTCTTCAAATGTAGAATTTTCTGTAAGATCTAAAATATCATAACCACGGTAAATCAGCTTGCCTTTCTCACCATCAATATGGGAAATTTTGGTATCTGCAACTTCAATTCCTCTAAGCCCAATATTCTTAGTTTCCATACTGAGCCTACAATGAAATCTTCTATTATATATTCCCAAGAATTGTGTCTGTGAAGTTTAGCAATTAGTCTAATCTGCCAACTTTGGGTCATAAAAGAGAATTTTTAATCTTAAATTAAATGACTCCACTTGAGCGAAAACACTTGCAAAAATTGGATGAATTAATTCTAAATTCTTCCCCTGAAGAACTAGAAAAAATTCAAGAAATAGACCATCAGACTCAATTAGAGGGCGTCTCATTTTATGACGTATATGTAGATTCAAGCTCTTTAGTTAATCCTAGCATCAAAAAATCAAAAAATGAATCAAAATAAGCCATTCTTCATTTAAATGAGGGAATATAATTTTTTTAAATCGTATTGGCATTAAGTAAAACTAAAAAGTCTTCATCTAAAAAATCCCCAAAAAAGACTAGCAAAAAAACTAAGAGTTCTCAAAAAACTTCAAAGAAGGCAAGTACTGCTAAAGTTTCAAAAAAATCTTCAACCAAAAAATTAACTACTAAACGTACCAAAGTGATTTGCATTTCCCACAAGGAAGATGCTGATGGAATTAGTTCTGCAGCTTTGATAAGACAAGCTTTTGGTGGTGATTCTATTCTTGTTGATTATCCTGGACAAATGGAGGCATTACAACAAGTTGTATCTGATGAAAAATTAAAATCGTTATACATTTGTGATTTGGGATTAAGCAAAAAGACTCAAGATGAATTCATTGACATCATGACTACTTTGAGGAAAAATAAAGTCAGTGTCACCTATATTGATCATCATGATATTGATCCAAATGTTGTAAAATCATTACAGAAAATCAAAGTAAAAGTGATTCATAATATCAATGAGTGTTCTGCAGTTTTAGTTTACAATGCGTTTAAATCCAAATTAAATGATCATGCAACTTTTGTTGCAACCTGTGCTGCAATCACTGATTATATGGAAGACAGACCAATAGGTTCTAAATTATTGCAAATCTATGATAGACAATTTGCTCTAATTAGTGCAACTGTACTTACTTACAATATTGTTGGACATCAAAAAGAGCCAGATTATTTGCTGTATTTAGTTGAAGAATTAGCAGAATCTAAATTCCCACATGAAATCCCAAATACCTTTGAGTTTGCACAAATCCAAGTTGAAAAACTATCTCAGATGATTGCCAAAGTCAAAAAAGGAATGAAAACCATGAAAAATCTTGGGTATATGGAAATTTTAGATGCAGGTGCTAGTGGTGCAGTTAATTTTGTAATGGGATTGTCTGGAAAGAATGTTGGTGTTGCATACAAGGAAAGAGTTGATCATGGCATCTATGCTGTCTCTGTAAGAGGTTCCAAAGATTGCCAAGTCCATCTAGGAAAAATTGTTAATCTTTTGGCAACTGAACTTGGGGGTTCTGGTGGTGGACATGACAAAGCATGTGGTGCAGTTATTCCAAAACCGAAAATTAAAAAATTCATTACCGAACTAAACAAAAAAATAAAATAGTTATTGCAAATATCTTGGGATTTTTTTATTAAAAGGATTTATCCAAATCTCGACTTGATTTGGTATAATTTTTTAATATTCAATTTCCCTAGTTTATTCAAAATTGAATCCCAAATTTTTTGTACCTGTAGTAGCAGGTGGAGTAATAATAGTTATTGTACTTCTTATTCAATTTGAACAAAAAGAAATTTCTGAAACAAATTCATCTGAGTTGATTGAAAATAATTTCAACAAACCTCTTCAAATAATGGAGACTAATGGAGTTAAGCACATCATCCCCCTTGATAAAATAAAATCTGGCGGTCCCCCAAAAGATGGCATTCCTTCAATAGACCATCCTGTTTTTGTTGATGTGAAAAATTCTTTCTTTATGTCTGATTCAGATACTGTAATTGGTTTGAGTATTAATGGTCAAACCAAAGCATATCCTCTCTTCATTCTTGTATGGCACGAAATAGTAAATGATAACATTGGTGGAATTCCCGTAGCTGTAACATACTGTCCCCTTTGTTATACTAATCAGGTATTTGAGAGAAAAATTAATGGACAAGAAGTAGAATTTGGGACTTCAGGAAAATTATACAATAGTAATTTGTTAATGTATGATAGACTAACTGAGTCTTATTGGAGCCAAGCATTAGGTACTGCAGTAAAAGGAGATCTAACTGGTTATCAATTGAATTTAATTCCATTTGATGTGATGACTTGGGGTGATTGGAAAACACTTTACCCAAATACTTTGGTGTTAACTACTGATACAGGACACATCAGATCTTATGCAACTGATCCTTATGGGAATTATTACACTGAACCACGCATAATGTTCCCAGTCGAACATAGAGATGATAGAGTTCATCCAAAAGAAATTATTGTTGGACTGGAAATTGATGATGTCTATAAAGCATACAAGCAAAAAGATATTGAATACAACATACTGATTAATGATTCAATTAATGAAGTTCCCTTGGTGCTTTGGTCTTTGTACGCAGAAAATTCTAGAGTATATGAGAGAATAATTGATGGTGTTGTACTTGATTTTGAATATGTTGATGACAAAATCATTGATCAACAAACACAATCTGAATGGAATTATGATGGAATGGGTGTGTCTGGAGAACATTTTGGAAAACAACTAAAGAGAATCCCTATTGAACCTGGATTTTGGTTTGAATGGGTTGCATTTCATCCTAACACTCTCGTTTATGGTGATTACTAGTTGAAACCAATTCTAAAAGCAACACTTGTTGGATTAATTACCATTCTTCTGTATCTTTTGGTGGTTGTGATAACGACTCCTGCCTTGGAGCCAATTTATTCAATTAATGCTGCCTTTGAGTTAAATTCGATTATAATTTTCGGAATGGGGCTTGGAATTGGTTTGCAGATATTCTTATCTGAAAAAAGTAAATTACTAGGATGTAAACTTGATGTAAAAAACAAAACATTTGGCGGAAATTCTGGAAGTACTGCTGCAACATCCTTTTTTTCATTCTTTTCTCTTGTTCCGCTTGGTTGTTGTGGTTGGTGGCTGTATGCGCTTTCTTTACTTCCAAGTGTTGTTGGAACTGGAATTTCCGCTATGTTGATTGAGTATAGTCAGGTTCTGGCTTATTTTGGATTGGCAATAGTTTTTGCCTTTACTGGATTAACAGCTTACAAACTAAAAAAAGAAAAACAATTACAAAAAATCACTTAATCGATTTTAATAGAGAATGCAAAAAAATCTCCTTTACTTTTACTGAGAAATTTTGCAATTTTTGCCATAAACCCATACTTTTTGTCTCTCCATTTTACGGCCTCTTTAGTTTCTTCATCATTTAGAATTGTAGCAATTCCTGAAACTTGTTCTCCTGTAACTTTTCCTTTAATTGTACAAGTTGCAATTTTTACTTGATTATTGTTTTTTAGCCGTTTTACTTTGCCTGTTTGACTTCTTGTGACTACATAGATTAAGTTGTTTTTTACTACAAACCATACAGGAGTATTTACTGGTTGATTGTTTTTTCTATATGTCTCAAGCGAGATATATTTCTGAGATTTTATTTCATCTAAATATGTCATAATAATTCTAAGTGTTTCCTACAGTAAATTTCTAGTATTTTGGTAAAATACTAAGTTTTGATTTTGCTGAAAATACGATGACTGCAAATACTGATACTACTAAAACCAGTGATGCTATAACTCCGAATTCTGGAATTACTACTCCGTCTTTAATTTCAACATTTATTGTCTTTTTGTACTCTGATGCTGCTCCTTGGTTTGCAGTAATTGTGTACATTCCATCTTCCATCCATAATGGACCTCCTGTCTTAATATCTACATTGAAGTTTCCTTGTGGTCCTGGTGAGATTTGGTTAATTGTGATGATATTTCCTGAAGGTGATTTCACTACTAGTGTTACATCTGAACCTCTAACACTGGTGTTTCCTGTAATTTTGATAACATCTGATCCATTGATTGCATCAGCTGAAATTGTTAATCCACTTGCTGGTGTTGCAGGTTGACTAGGTGCTTCTCCGCCAATAATTGATTCATTGCTTTGTGGGGCATTTGGATTTCTAGGGATTTTTTCTGCAGTTACTGTAAATTGTGTTGTTGCAGTTTTTTCCGTATCTTTATGACTTGCAGATACTGTGTATGTTCCTGCCATGAAACTTGGAATTGTTGGTTTTATCAATTCTCTAAATTTACCTTCATCTCCAATAGATACTGGAATTTTGTAAATTACTTTGCCATTTGGGTCTGTTACTGTAACTGTTACTGGTAAGTAATCAGTTACTCCTGAAATTGTTCCAATAACAAAAACTGAATCTAATGATTTGATGTTTTCAGATGATACTCCAACTTCAATTGAGGGTTCTGCAAATGCTGCAGTAGACACAAATGAAATTGCAATTAATACCATTAAGATAGTCTTAGACACTATTTTTCTTAATTTCTTTTTGTATATTAACTATGTTTTTGAACCAGTCGTAATCCCATTCCTTTTCTATATTGCTAGATTATGCTACTTCGATTATTGCGTCTATCTCTGTCATGGAATTTAGGGGCAAATTAGCTACTCCAAGTGCAATTCTTGAGTGCTTTCCCTTGTCTCCAAATAACTCAAAAAACAAATCCGAAGCCGCATTGATTACTTTAGGATGCTGTGAGAATTCAGGCGTAGAATTTACAAATCCTGACAATCTAACTACTTTTGAAACATTATCCAGACTTCCCAACTCTCTTTTGATTTGAGCTAAAATGTTAATGGCACACATCTTTGCAGATTTTTGTGCAGTCTCTATGTTTTCTTCTGAAACTTTGCCTGTAAAGATTACTTTGCCATCTTGCATCGGAATCTGTCCTGAGATAAAGAGCAAATTCCCAGTTCTAATTGCAGGAATATACGAACCTGCAGGTGTGGGTGGATTTGGTAGTGTAATTCCAAGTGATTCAAGTTTTTCTTCAATCAAGATTATGATGCTTTATTTTAGTCTGATTTTAGTATTTACAAATCATATAAAATGAATTATCAAATAAAAAATTAACAGAAGATCTTGTATATTAGAAAAATTTGTAATTATTTGTCACTAGAGGCATTTTATGATGAGGATCTAGTAAATGTCACTAGTGGCAATTTTTAGATTTTCAGATATCCTTCTTTTGGAATCCTACTGCTAAAGTCTCTTTGTAACAAAATTCTCTCTTGTGTTTTTCTACCTTCAAGTAATCTGTGATTAATCTCATCCATAAACTCATTAATTTGCTTGAAGCATTTAGATAATTCTTTTTTTAATTCACTATCATCGCTGTTTTCTTTAGTCCATAGAATTGATGATGCTATCTCAAACATACTAGTCATGCTAGCTAACAATGACTCATATTCGGATTTTGTATACTTACTAAATTTGTATGAAGTAAGATCAACTGATATGTCTAAAAATATTTTTTTGCTCTCTAAATTTCTTATTGATGAATTTATTCTAGATTCAAAGGTAAAAATTGCATTGTTAATAAATCCAATATGGTCTTCAACTGAATAATGATAGTATTTTTCATAGTATGCGTCATTTTTGTAACCATATTTCTTTATGTGACCAAGTAACTCCATTTTTTTTAAAATTTCTTTAAGTTTAGTTCTGTTGAATCTTTTTTTATTATTTAGACAAGTTTTCCACAAATCTCCAAAATAGTTTTTCTCATCATTCATGCATTCTAGAATATAATTAATTGAGATCATTTGCATGGGCTCTATTTTAATTGGAATTATTTATTGGTGGTGAACCTAAAATTTTGTCTTGTTAGGCGCCTGTGACTGGTTTTAGATTAGGAAAACTGAGTATTTTGTACAAGTTTCTTACCTGCTAATGTAATGAATACTGTGTTGATAATTTGATTTAGTTCAAAATGCTATACCATGATGAAGAATTAGATGAGGAAGAATTGAAAAAATGTTTTGATAAATTCGACTCTAAAACAATTGAAATGATAAAGTTGGAATATGAACATGACTAATACAGAAATTATTGCAAGCAAGGTATCAAAGTTCATTGCACAAAATCTTCGAGGTAATACTCCCTTTCAGAATACTGCTGAATTTATTGCATATATTGCCTACAAAGAGTCACAAAAAAAGATTGAAAAATAATTTCTATCTATTTTAAATTCTAACTTTTACTAATTTTGATATGAACCCGTTCGCCTTTTGATGAGTTATTTTGATAAGCTGTTCTTGTCTTGTAGCCTTGTTTTTGAAGACATCCATCTAAAATTGAAACCCATGGAAGTGAGTGTCCACTGTTTATCTTTGATTCTACTGTGATGTTTTTTGTATTTGCCTCAAAATTGACATGCCCTGAACATGTAATTTGCATAATGGCATCTATTATCTCAATAATATCGTCAAGTGATTTTGATTTTAATGAAATCCCATTTTTCTCTAATAGCTTAAACAAATCATTTTCTGATTTTTTTGAAATCATAGACGAGTTGAGAATGTATGGCAACCCCAAATCGTTTACAGTTTTAATAATTTTGAAAATTTCCTGGGCTTCAGCTTTTGTCATATCAGCTAATGCCTTTGTTTTAATGGCGTTCTTCCAAATTGTTGTGAATATTTTTTCTTGGTTTGCACCTAGAATATCAGTTGATGAGAAGATTGCTCCTTTACCGTTGTCATTATTGACCATTAGCAACTCTGCCTCATCAAAAATAAAACAATTCTGTGTGATCTCCGATGATCGAATTTCAACACCATCTGGAATAATTCTGTATGCTTCTGAACATATCTGTGATGGTGATACCAGTACTTTGACTTCAAGATTCCTGCGAAGAACTGATAATAATTGATCTTTACATTCTGCTAGTAATCCAAACCCCCATTGATCTGCCATAATTTTGATTGAAGTTTTTGAACCTTCAATCATTGTTTGTAGCTGTGCTAAGACATTATTTGCTCCGACATGAAAGTATCTCTTCTCTTCAGACCCTCTAGTTTTTCTGCTCTCCTCACTTGCCTTCTTTAGGTTTGATACTAGAGAGTTCATTGCATTAACTTTGTTGATTTGTTCATGGATTATTCCGTCAAATGCGTCTTCTGGAGCAATTGCTGTACACATTATTGGCTTGCTCTTTGAAATGATTGCCAGTTTTTTATTTTCTAATTTTAATAACGTTGGATAGATTTTTGTTCTAGGAATCTCAGAATAATATGCTAATTCACTAGCAGAAATAGTTCCTTTGGAAATTAGTGCTACATATGCTTGTGCTTCATACTTGCTCAAGCCAAATTCTTCCAAACTAACCGTTAAAACATGCTCATTGACCATGCATTTACTTGAATTGTTATTAGGTAAAATTGAGAGCTAAATTCCTTTACACAAATACTCAAAAAAAATCAAAATTGTATCTGTAGATGGGTGTAACTGTGGTTACTAAATTACTTGAGACAATGACCTCAAATACAAAATCTAAAAGCCAGTGTTGGTATGTTGGTTAATTACAATTCATTGGAGATTGAAAACATCTCTCACTCTGTAACACTAGTTCCACGATTAGATTATTCTCTAAATCTATTATATCAAAACCTTGAAATCTTAAAGGAAAAACGACAAGAAGAAAAGAAACAAAATCAAATCTTACTCGATGATTTTGATATTAACGATAAAACACATATCAAATCATTAGAACAGGAACAAACCATTCTATTTTGCCTAGAGGCTCTCTTACAAATCAAAAAACGAGTAAGTAGAATATCTGGTGTTAATACCCTTCCTGAGGTATTGCCTTCACTAATACCTGTGATTCGAACTGTTAGCGCTAAATTATATGATATTTTTCCAAACTGTAGCCAAAAACTATCTGAACTATCTGTACATTTGGGTAGTATTGTTTTAGATTCTGCTGCCCTTACAAAGGCAAGATTTGATTTTAGTCACTCAAATGAGGAATCTGCAATTTTTCTTGATGAAGTAAAATTGATTGTAGACTCTAAATTAAGAAAGCAGTACCCTAATCTTGATTTTTCAAAATAATGCAATACTTGACTTTGCTTAACTCTAAACGTGATTTTACAAAGGATATTGAGCGTATACGAGCAATTTCAACTAAAATTGACAAAAAATTATCTGAGATAAAATCCCCTGACGATAAAACCATTGATAGTTTATCCTTTGAAGAATTACAGGATTTAGATAAAATTGTGGGTATTGCTGATTTTCTTTTATGCAAATATTCTGATAAAAAAGAAATGCGCTCAATTCTCAAGCATTTTCTATCAATAATTTCAGAGGCATCCACTTCGATATCTGATTTTGATGATGAAATTTCTGAACTAATCCTATCAGCTGAAGACTCTATTAACAAAGTAAAAGATATGCATACTACCATCTCTGATAAATCTGATTTCAAAAGGAATTATCAAAATGGACCTGAATATGATGAGCAAGAAACAAGTGCAATTAATTTAACCAATTTTGCGACAGAGATTAACACTGTAGGATACCAACAAAATAATCGAGGACATACTGCGTAGGTAATTGAGATGAGTTTAGCCCCACAAGAATTAGAAAATACAGCCAGCAAATATGCTTCTGAGGCAATAAAATTTGATTCTCAAGGTGCCCGTGGAATGGCAATTACACACTATCAGCATGCAATAGATGCTCTGGTAAAATTATTGCAACTATACCCAACAAGTAAACTAAATCAGATATACAAAGAGCGTTGTAACTCTTATCATAATAGAATTAATGCTTTACAGCAGGCTCACGGCGTAGAACCGGCAGTTGATCCAAAAGCTACAGAAGAAGAACAAAAAGCATCAGTTCAGAGACAAGAAGATGAGAATGACTTTGAAGAACTTTTAATGAAAGAAAAACCAGATGTTACTTGGGATCAAGTAATTGGTTTGGATGAAGCAAAGAGTGCATTACGTGAATCTATTGTTTACCCTACTAAACGACCAGACCTTTTCCCACTGGGTTGGCCAAAAGGAATGCTACTTTATGGACCACCAGGTACTGGAAAAACAATGCTTGCAGCAGCCACTGCAAATGAAATGGATGGTTATTTCATTAATGTTGATGCCTCATCCATGATGAGCAAATGGTTAGGCGAAGCAGAAAAAAATGTATCAAAATTATTTTCAATGGCAAGACAATATGCTGAAAAAGAAGGAAAACCTGTTATCTTGTTTGTTGATGAAGTTGATTCTCTTCTCGGCTCTAGAAACAGTGAAGTCGGTGGAGAGGTTAGAACTAAAAATCAATTCTTAACTGAAATGGATGGTGTAAATGGAAAAGGAAAAGATTTGATGCTCTATGTAATTGGAGCAACAAACAAACCATGGAGTCTTGATTGGCCTTTCTTGAGAAGATTCCAAAAAAGAATCTATGTATCACTCCCAACACAAGAAGCCAGACAAAATCTGTTTGAGCAATATACTGAACCGCTAAGAAAAGATTTGAGAGTTAATCCTGCTGAATTAGCAAAATTATTTGATGGATACAGTGCAAGCGATATCAAAGATATTTGTCAAGCAGCACAAATCAAAACAGTACATGAAATTTTCAATGCCCCTGATTATCACGAACCGGTAGAGGGTGAAACTCCAGTCCAACCTAGAGAATTGACCACCTCTGATTTCAAAGATATTATGGCAAGAAGAAAACCAAGTGTTTCATTAGAGATGATTCGTGCATATCATAAATGGAGCGAAGAGTTCCAAGCACTTTAAGAAACAATTCGCGATCAATATTTTTCATTTTTGATCCTCACAAAACTTAAATTCATATTAAATCGGACTTTACGAGGGTCACAATTACTACAAAGAAATCAAACCACGCAAAAAAGTTTGGAAAACTGATTTTTGATGATGGTACTGTTCTTGATGGTGAAGGTTTTGGTTATTCTACTACTGTTTTTGGTGAAATTGTATTTAATACTGGAATGGTGGGTTATACAGAAGCACTTACTGATCCATCATATAATGGTCAAATCCTTACTCTGACATATCCTCTTGTTGGAAATTATGGTGTTCCCGATCCATCAATAGTTGATCAGGATGGTATTCCTAAATTCTTTGAATCAGATAAAATACAAATTCGTGGATTAGTAGTTCATGAATTATCTCTAACTGCAAGTCATTGGAATCTATCAATGACTCTTGATGAGTGGATGTATAACGAAAAGATTCCTGGAATTTCAGGAATCGATACTAGAGAGATTACAAAGAAACTAAGATCAAGTGGTGTTATGATGGCCGCTCTTGTTGTATCTGACTCCGAAATTAATGTAGAGCAAGTCAAAAAGGAATTGTCCTCTGCAAAACACTATGATTCCGAGCAATTCATGGATATTGTATCTACTAAAGAAGAACGAGTTTATGGTGATGGTGAGAAACTAGTTGTTGTAGTTGATACTGGTGCTAAAAATGCAATATTGAGAAATGTTCGTGAATTAGGTTACAAAGCAATCTTACTTCCGTGGGACACTCCTTATGAAAAAATAATGTCTTACAAACCTCATGGCGTGGTGCTTAGTAGTGGTCCTGGTGATCCGCAAAAATGCCCAGACACAATTGATACAGCTAAAAAATTAATTGAAAATAATGTTCCTACTCTTGGAATTTGTTTAGGTGCACAAATAATTGGTATTGCAGGAAACACTGAAACTTACAAACTAAAGTATGGTCATCGTGGACAAAACAAACCTTGTGTTAATTTAGATAATAATCAAGTATATGTTACGAGTCAGAATCATGGTTATGGAATTAAACCTGAATCATTAGAAAAATCTGATTTTAAATTATGGTTTACAAATGCAGATGATAAAACAGTTGAAGGAATAAAGCACAAAAAACAAAAATGTGTTGCAGTACAGTTTCATCCAGAAGCTGCACCTGGTCCTTATGATTGTAAATTCATTTTTGAAGAATTAAAGCGACTTATGGAGAATTGAAAAATTGCCATTAAATGAATCGCTAAAGAAAATCATTGTACTGGGAAGTGGAGCAATTAAAATTGGTGAAGCTGGAGAATTTGATTACTCTGGAAGTCAATGCCTTAAAGCAATTCGTGAAGATGGACTAAAAACTGTCTTAATCAATCCAAATATTGCTACCATTCAAACCGATACTAGATTTGCAGACCAAGTGTATCTTCTTCCTGTAAATCCAGAATATGTTGAATCTATTATTGAAAAAGAAAGGCCAGATGGAATAATGCTCGCATACGGTGGGCAAACTGCTCTTAACTGTGGCGTAAAACTCGATGAAGCTGGAATTTTGAAAAAATATGGGGTTAAGGTTCTAGGTACACAGGTTCCTGGAATTCAGCGAACCGAAGATAGACAACTCTTCAAGGATTCTATGAAAGAATGCGATGTTCCCGTTCTGAGGAGTAAGACCGTTACAAACTTTGAGGATGCAAAAAAGGCTGCTGAAGAACTGAACTATCCCGTAATCGTGCGTGTTGCATACACACTGGGAGGTCGAGGAGGCGGGGTAGCCTACAATGAAATTGAACTTCATGAGATTGTTGAGCGTGGGTTTAAAGCTAGTTTAGTTGGCCAAGTCTTAATTGAGGAATACATTGGACATTGGAAGCAAATCGAATATGAAGTAATGCAAGATTATGATGGAAATAATGTGATTGTATGCAATATGGAAAATGTTCTTTCTATGAAAGCTCACACTGGTGATAACATTGTGGTTGCACCATCCCAAACAATTGATAACCATGAATACCATATGTTGCGTTCTGCTGCACTACGAGCTACAAAACATGTGGGTATTGTTGGTGAGTGCAATATTCAATATGCACTTGATCCTGAATCTGCTAGATATGTTGCAATCGAAATAAATCCTAGATTATCACGTTCATCTGCCCTCGCAAGTAAAGCAACTGGTTATCCTCTTGCTTACATGTCTGCAAAGATTGGATTAGGATATAACTTATCAGAACTTGTTAACAGAATTACTAAAAGTACAACTGCGTGCTTTGAACCATCACTTGATTATATTGTTTGTAAACACCCTAGGTGGGATTTTGAAAAGTTTGAACTTGTAAACCGAAGATTGGGACCAACAATGAAATCTGTTGGTGAAGTTATGGCAGTTGGCAGGTCTTTTGAGGAATCTCTTCAAAAGGCTATTCGTATGTTAGATATTGGAAATGATGGACTGGTCTTAAACCGTGTTACTGAAAAGAAATACAATGAAGAAGAAATAGAATACAAATTATCTCATCAAGATGATCATATTTTGTATAATGTTGCAATTGCATTAAAGATGGGAATATCTGTTGAGAGAATTTACAAACTATCTAGCATTGATCCTTGGTTTATTGAAAAAATAAAAAACATTGTAAACATTGAATCAAAACTAAAAGAATCCAAACTTGACACTTCGCTTTTATGGGAATCCAAAAAAATGGGATTTTCCGACAAACAAATTGCAAAGGCCAAGACCAAATCTCCTGATGAAATACGTGATTTACGCAAGAAATTAGGCGTAATTCCATCAGTAAAACAAATTGATACTCTAGCTGCTGAATGGCCTGCAGTCACAAATTACCTCTATCTAACTTATGGTGGGTATTCTAATGACATTGAAGTTCCAAAAGATGAAAAAGGAGTTATTGTACTAGGGGCAGGACCTTATCGAATAGGAAGCAGTGTGGAATTTGATTGGGGAACTGTAAACATGGTTTGGGGGCTACAAGAAAATGGTGAAAAAAATGTCTCAGTAGTTAATTGTAATCCTGAAACAGTTTCTACAGATTATGATATTTGTACAAGATTATACTTTGAAGAGTTAACTCAAGAGAGAATCTTAGATATTGTAGAGTTTGAAACCCCTAAAGGAATTATTACATGTGTGGGTGGTCAGACTGCAAACAATCTGACCTTAGGTCTTGCACAACATGGTGTAAATATTATGGGTACAAGTGCACAGGATGTTGATAGAGCTGAAGATCGTTCAAAGTTTAGTGCAGAACTTGATAAACTTCACATTCAACAACCAAAATGGCAAGCATTCTCAAATCTTAATGAAGCAAAACTATTTGCACAAGATGTTGGGTTTCCTGTAATAGTAAGACCCTCATATGTTTTGTCTGGTGCTGCAATGAAAGTAGTCTGGTCTCAAGATGAACTTAAAACATATGTTAAAGAAGCCACTGATGTTTCACCGGATCACCCCGTTGTAATTTCAAAGTTTATGTTAAATTCATTGGAAGTTGATGTTGATGGAATAAGTAATGGTAAAGAAGTTGTAATTGGTGCAATCGTTGAACACATTGATAGTGCCGGTGTTCACTCTGGTGATGCAATGATGTGCATTCCTCCTTGGCGTCTTAGTAACAAAATAATTGAAACCATCAATGAATATACAAAAAAGATTGCATTAACATTTAATGTGATAGGTCCATTTAATCTACAATTTTTGGTCCATGATGATCATGTCTATGTAATTGAGCTAAACATTAGAGCATCACGTTCTATGCCGTTTGTTTCAAAACTTGTTAAATTGAATCTGATTTCTCTTGCTGCCAAGGCTATTCTGAATAAACCCCTGCCTAAGATTCCCGAAAATAAATGGCAAAAAATTACTAATTTTGGAATCAAGGTTCCACAATTTTCTTTTATGCAGTTAGAAGGTGCCGATATTGCATTAGGTGTTGAGATGCAATCAACTGGTGAGGCTGCTTGCTTTGGAAACAGTTTCTATGATGCTTTATCCAAAGGATTGACTTCTGTTGGTTATAATCTCCCAGAGACTGGAACTGCCCTTGTTACTGTAGGTGGTGCTGAAAATAAAGCAAAACTAGTATCATCAATTGCAAAATTGAAAAATCTTGGGTTTAAAATTTTAGCAACAGAGCATACGGCAGAATTTTTTGAAGAAAAAATTGGACAAATCCAAATTGTTCATAAAATTTCGGAGCCGGGCAGAAAACCCAATATTGCTGATTTGTTGTATGAGCGAAAAATTGATTTTATTATAAATATTCCAAGCACATCCACTTTGGAAAAATATGTTGGAATGCTAGATGATGAATATCAGATTAGAAGAAAATCTTTGGAGCTAGGAATCCCTGTCTTGACAACACTGGAATTGGCTGATTCATTTGTTAAAACTCTGGAATGGCTAAAAACTAACAAAACTACCAAGGATCCTATAGAGCCATATGATAAATTAGAATAATTTTAAAAAACATAAAGACTTCTATCCTCAATAAAAATATGGCAAAAAAATTCTCCGATGATGAACTTGATGAGGTTCTAAGTAGAATTGAAAAATTTGATAACGATGGAATTAGATTTGTATATCTGAAAAATAATGTCAAGAAGAATTTTGTAAAAATAAAAATCCCTGAATTCAAATTAAAAGATATTTTGGTTTTTCTTGATGAAAATGGTCTAGTGCAACGAATTCCTTTTGATGACAAACCTGGATTTCACGATTTAACCCTCTATAGAATTTCTGAGAAAGGACGCTCCTTACTTGAAAAATTTACAAGAACTCCTAGTGATGATTGGAACCAAAACACATACCCTGCAAATGTTTCTTGCAGTAATTGTGGCTATTCCTATGAAATTCAAGTTGTTTATTCTGATACTGTAAAAGTATGGTCAAAATCACAAAGATGTCCTAACTGTGCTCATAAAGGTACCTTTGTTACAAAAACAAATTAGATTACATTTTCCATCATTGATTCATTTCCAATAATTGATCCATCTAATGTGATTATTTTTGCAGATGATGATGTTTTGATTCTGTCTATGATTGGCGAAATGGATTTTTTGTATTTTTTTCTATGTGTAGCATAAAAATACTTGTTAAATGATGGAATAATTGTAATTTCTAATTCTCCAGATTTATTTGGAAATATTTTCTCTTTTTCAGTTTTTATAGTAAGCCATACTCTTTGACCATTCATTACAGAGTCTTCCTGAAAAAATACAGGATGCAAATGACCCATTATGATTTTATCAACATGAGAAAAATTCTCTGAAGGCATTGTATGACCATGTGTTAACAAAATATTCTCTTCTACCATTCCCGTGGAGCTAATCATGGAAATATTATCTGGAACTAATCTTTGAATATTGGCATCATGATTTCCTGGAATTAGTACTACATCGCATTTTTTGCTAATCTCTTTGAAAAACATTGGAACTTCATCCCATTCATTTCTTGAAATATTTTTTACACTTGATTTTACATCTCCTAGTAAAATTATAGAATCTGGTTTTTCATCATCGATTATTTCTGAAATCTCATTGATTGTTTCTTTAATTGTAGAGTTTTTACCAATGAAAATTTCATTTGATGCCATACTACTCTCAAATCCAATATGGATGTCTGTGATGACTAGATTCTTTTTTTCCCCCTCCAAAATTAATGCGGGCTTTGATGGTATGATTCTTGAGTGCAACATCAAAGTTATACTAAAGATATCTGATTAAATCCTTATGAACAAAGATTCTGATAGATTAGAATCTATAGTATCTGAAAAGCGTGTAAAAATCCATACTTTTGAGCCTAGTCAACGAAAAATTTGGACAGTAGTTGGTAGAGGGGAAGAGCACTGGATTGATCCTGATAATGATTTTTGTTCATGCCCTGGATTCTATTTTGGAGTAATTAATGGGAAAAAAACTTGCTATCATTTAGAATCTGCAAAGCTAGCAGAGAGTCAAAATCAAACTGAGGAAATTATTTTCTCTGATGAAGAGTTTTCTGATTTTATTTCGGGATTAATTTCTGATTTGTAGTAAATTATTCGAATGTATTAATAACTAGAAACAATATCAAAAATTATGGATGATGAGCAACAAAATTCTGAAATAGAAAAAATTGCAAATCTTATGGTCCATGATAATATCTCCCCTGATGAACAGGATGCTGAAAAACTAGAAAAATACAAAAATCTAATCAAAGAAGATTGTAATGTAGATGATGAGGACGCAATGAAGCTAGTCTACGAAACTTTGTTGTTTAGAAAATTAAAAAGTTCTGATTCTGGTGATCTATTAGACAAAGGAACCGAATTTGGTGCTGGGTTTAGTTAGTTCTTAAAGTTGAACTGTGTCAATATCGTCTTTTGAAACACCTTTCCAAAGTCCGATCATTCCTTCTGGTTCAACTTGTTCAACTTTTGTAATTTGTTGAATTTTTATATGATCTGGATTTGGCGGCATCCATAGCATTGCCATATAATCTCCGACATTTCCTACTTTGCTAGGTAATGCCATGATGATTTTTTCACTAGAAAATCCATTTGAAGTTAGTGCATTTGTTGCCTTTTCTTTTAGATCCATTCTTCCATGAAGAAATAGATAGATATCTTTCTGAGTGTCAATTTCTGCCATAAATTCACTGATTTTTTTGAGTAAATCAATCTTTCTTGCTAAATACCTGCCAAAAAGGGTTAAATTAGAATGTAGGAAATTTTTAACTGTGAAAATCTTCACTGTTGGCAGCAAATCCTTTGTAACTAGTTTTCAATTAGCTGGAGTTCCAGGTGTAATTTCTGAAACTCCACAAAAAGCCCTTGATGAAATTCGAAAATTAACTGATGATTCTGATGTTGGCTTGGTTTTGGTTAGTGATGATATTACAGAATCCATTAATGATGAATTGACAGAACTTAGAGCAGAAAAATCCACTCTGGTTTTTGCACTACCTGCTACTGGAAGTGAAAAAACTGAAGTTGATTATAGATTAATGCTCAAGAAGATTCTTGGCGTCTGATTGCTTTAATCTACTTATAATCAATAATTTATTGTCATTCCATGAAAACAGCGTTTGTTAAAGAGCCATCAAAAATTTCAATTGATGAAACAGAAAAACCTGTTTTAGAGTCTGGTGATATTTTAGTTCAAATGCAAGCTTGTGGTATTTGTGGTTCTGATTTAGAAAAAGTGTTTGGACAATATGGGCAACCATCAATGCGATTAGGACATGAGCCTGCAGGTGTTGTACTAGAGGTTGGTTCTGATGTCACTGAATTCAAAAAAGGTGATAGAGTATTTACTCATCATCATGTTCCATGTTATGATTGTCATTTTTGTAAACATGGGAATGAAACTATGTGTAAGAAATATTATGAAACAAATCTTTCTCCTTGCGGATTATCCGAAGAATATGTAGTTCCGGCATGGAATGTCTCTCATGGTGGAGTTTTAAAAATTTCAGACTCGTTAAGTTTTCAAGAAGCTGCAATGATTGAACCATTGGCATGCTGTGTTCGTGCTTGGACAAAATTTTCTTACCAACCAAATGACACCATTGCTATTTTTGGTGTAGGTCCAACAGGTATGATGCATGTAATGTTGGCACATGCAAAGAAATTTTCAAAAATATTCTGTTTGGATGTTAACGAGTTTAGGCTTAATTTTACTAAAAAATTCAATATTACTGATTCTATTAATTCAAAAGATGATTCGAGAAAACAAAAGATACTAGAACAAACAGATGGTCGAGGAGTCGATGTGGCTATCGTTGCAACTAGTAGTCTTAAAGCCTTAGATGACGCTATTGATATTGTTAGAAAAGGTGGAGCAATTATGATGTTTGGTGTTCCATCAAAAGGCGCAACATTAGAACTTGATATGAGCAAAATTTATTCAAAAGAAATAACACTTGTAACAAGCTATGCTGCTTCAGATCAAGACACAAAATCAGCACTGGAACTAATTGAGAGTTCTCAGATAGATGTAAAACAACTAATCACTCATACTTACAATATTGTAGATTCACAAAAAGCATTTGATCATGCACGCACAGGTGATAATGCAATGAAAATAATTATCACAAAATAAAAAGGCTTAAGAAAGGTATTTCTATTCTTTCAAAATCGAAGAGATATGGAATGGGGATTAGAAAATAGACTTGCAAGTATCATAAAACCACAAAATAATCGAGCTTTAATGCTTGCAGTTGATCATGGATATTTTCTAGGTCCTACTGAAAAATTAGAAAATCCAAAAAAAGTAATCGGACCATTACTGAAACACTGTGATTCTTTGATGCTTACACGTGGTGTTCAAAGAACTAGTGTTCCTGCAACAACTAGTACTCCAATGGTTTTGAGAGTTTCTGGTGGTTCTAGTATTATTGGTGATGATTTGTCTCAAGAAGATATTACTGTGTCAATTCAAGATGCAATCCGACTTAATGCAAGTGCATTGGCAATGTCTATTTTTGTTGGCTCAAAATATGAGTATCAAACTATTGTTAATCTTGGAAAATTAGTAAACGAGGCTAACAAATATGGAATTCCGGTCTTAGCAGTTACTGCAGTTGGAAAAGAGTTAGGCAAAGATGCACGTTATCTTTCATTGGCTTGTAGAATTGCAGCTGAGCAGGGTGCACATATAGTCAAAACATACTACTGTGAAAATTTTGAAAAAGTTGTCCAATCATGCCCTGTCCCAATTATTGTTGCAGGTGGAAAGAAGATTCCTGAACGAGATGCATTACAATTAACGTATAATTCAATCAAAGGTGGAGCCGTCGGTGTTGATATGGGGCGAAACATTTGGCAATCAGAACATCCAGTTGCTATGATTAGAGCAGTACGTTCTATTGTCCATGGAAATATGGATGTCGATCAAGCTTTTAATTTATACAAAAAATTTGTTAATGAAGAATCCCAATTCAAATCTAAAAATAAGAATTTCAAAAACAAATCAAACAAACCACAAAACAAACCTAATCAAAACAAATCAAACAAACCACAAAACAAACCTAATCAAAACAAATCAAACAAACCACAAAACAAACCTAATCAAAACAAATCAAACAAACCACAAAACAAACCTAATCAAAACAAATCAAACAAACCACAAAACAAACCTAATCAAAACAAATCAAACAAACCACAAAACAAACCTAAAAACTAGAATTACTATCTAGATTTTTGATAGATGAATGTGTGCAATTTTCCATGTAGGTTGCTTCACTAAAACAAATGTTGCACGACCATTAATGATCATATGTTCACCTGTGTATGCTTTGTTATCTACTAGCATTCCTTTTTGAATTAATTCTAATGCAACAACTGCTGTGTCTCCAAAAACACTAATCTTTGGATTTTTAATCTCATAAGAATAATCAGATATGCTAACAAATCTTAATTCTTCTAGCTCAAGTGTAGTTTTGTAGTCTTTAAGATCATAAGGTGGCAAATCACTAAAACTCGAAAATTTTGAGTCATCCAGGTGTATGTCCTTTAGAACAGACAAATCCTTTGATATTCCTGCTTCAAAGAGTGTTTCAATAATTCTAATTATTTCTTCATTATCTGTCAAAACACTCGTTTCAAATATGAAAATTCTCAGTTTAAGTCTTATGAAAAAAATGACTAAAATCCCGATTATTTCTCTGATAATCTTTATTAATTATCAAATGGTTGCTTTTTTGATTTCAATGAGTACAATAATTACAGGACAACTTGACAAAGAATTGTTAGTTGATGTTCTGTTGTAAAGTGTGCTTAATTTTAACACATTAAAATTATGGCGATTGATTTGATGAATAAAATGGAAACTATGACAGGTGCAAAGGCTTTGATGACGGCTATGGAAAAAGAAGGCGTCAAACAAGTATTTGGTTTACCGGGAGGTGCAAATCTTCCAATGTATGATGAATTTGCCAGATGTGACATTAGACACATTTTGGTTAGACATGAGCAATCTGCAGCACATATGGCAGATGGTTTTGGTAGAGTAAGCCGAAAACCTGGTGTTTGTTTTGCAACTTCAGGTCCTGGTGCAACTAACATCTTGACTGGAATTGCAACTGCTCAAGCTGATTCAGCTCCTATGATCGCAGTAACTGGCCAAGTTCCAGTTGCAATGATTGGACGAGATGCTTTCCAAGAGAGTGATATTATTGGAATGGCAAATCCTGTTGTAAAATATGCATTTCAACCAAGGAGTGCCGAAGAAGTTCCAATGGCAGTTAGAAAAGGATTCTACATTGCAGAAACCGGAAGACCTGGACCCGTATTAATTGATGTTCCAAAAGATGTGCAACAAAATGAAGCACAGATGATATTTCCTGATGAATTTAAAATTCAAGGTTATCATCCATGGACTGATCCTGATATTGTTGCAGTTGAAAAAGCAATCGATATGTTACTTAATTCAGAAAAACCAATTATCTTAGCTGGTGGCGGTGCAATTATTTCATCAGCATTTGCAGAATTGCAAGCAATTGCTGAAACATTGATGCTTCCAGTAGTTACAACATTCAAAGGCAAGGGAGCATTCCCTGAAAATCATCCCTTGTCATTAGGACCAATTGGAATGCATGGACATGCAGAGGCAAATAAAATGATGGCCGAAGCTGATTGTGTTTTAGCCATTGGTACTAGATTCTCAGATAGGTCTGTTGGAACATTCGAAGCATTTGAGAAGAGATTAAAAATTATTCATATGGATGTAGACCCTGCTGAAATTGGTAAAAACCAAACAACGTCAGTTGCAGTAGTTGGTGATGTTAGAGCTTCACTTAGAATCATGGTCAAATTGCTTTTACAACGTGCAATAAAGAAAACAGAAGAAACTACATGGATAAAGCATGTAAAGGAAACTAAATCCTACTGGAAAGAAAACTTGAAACTCCATCCAGGAGAAATGGGTGCTGCAAAAATTTTAAGAAAACTCAGAGAATTATTACCAAAAGAATCTATTGTTACTACTGAAGTAGGACAACATCAAATGTGGGCATCGTTATTTTATGATGTAATTCAACCTGGAACTTTCTTTAGCTCCACTGGTCTTGGAACAATGGGTTGGGGATTTCCAGCTGCCATTGGTGCCAAAGTAGCTAAACCTGATGTTCCTGTTGTAGATATTGCAGGTGATGGAAGCTTTAGCATGACTGAAAATTCACTTGCAACTGCAGTTTTAGAAGATATTCCTGTGATTGTATTTCTCTTAAACAACTTTACATTGGGAATGGTAGCTCAATGGCAGAGAACCTTCTATGATAGAAGGATGATTGGAGTTGATCAAGGAAAATGTCCTGATTATGTTAAATTAGCTGAATCTTACGGAGCTCAAGGACTTAGAGCACAATCAATGGATGAGCTTGACAAAGCAATAAAGACTGCACTAAGTAGTGATGTTGCCACAGTAATTGATATTCCAATTGATCCTGAAGAAGACGTCTTGCCTTTTGTAGCTCCTGGAACTTCTCTATCGGATATGATATTACCATCATAGTGATTTGAAATGTGGGCAATTCTTTCTATTTTAGTTGAAAACAAACCTGGTATCTTGTTTAAGGTAACTCATCTTTTCAGATCAAGGAATTTCAATATTGATAGTATTTCAGTAGGGATTACTGAGAATCCAGAATATTCTAGGATGACTATCACCACATATGGAGATGAAAAACAAGTTGAACAGATTGTAAAACAACTCGATAAAATGATTGATACTGTAGAAGTCAAGCATTTAGATGAGCACAAAACAGTATATCGTGAACTTAGTCTTTTTAAGATTAAACTAAGTAATGCTAATGATAGTATGGAAATTAACAAATTGGCAAATGCATACGGTGGCAAAGTTCATGATGTAAAGAAGGATTCCATTATGGTAGAGTTAACTGCAACACCTGATCAAATTCAGGCATTTGAAGAATTAGCAAAACCCTTTGGAATAATTGATGTTGCAAGAACTGGTGTAACTGCATTGCAAAGGAGCGGAGCATGAAAGTTAGAATATTTGACACCACATTAAGAGATGGAGAGCAAACAATTGGAGTGTCATTATCCCCAGATCAAAAATTAGCAATTGCAAAAAAACTTGATGAATTAGGAGTTGATGCCATTGAAGCTGGATTTCCTGTAATCTCTGAAGGTGAATTAAAAGCAGTCAAGATGATTACTTCTGAAGGATTGTCTTGTGAGATTGCAGGATTATGTAGAACCATCAAAAATGATATTGATGCTGCAGTTGATGCTGGACTTAATTACATTCACACATTCATTGCAACCTCTGATATCCATTTAGAATACAAACTCAAAATGACACGTGATCAAGCACTTGAAAAGGCAATTGAGGCAGTCGAATATGGAAAATCACGAGGTCTTCAAGTAGAATTTTCTGCTGAAGATGCTTCAAGAACTGATAGAGAATTCTTAAAAAAAGTATTTGGTGATGTTGCAAAGGCAGGAGCTGATAGAGTCAATATTCCTGACACTGTAGGATATTCAACTCCTGAATACATGGCAGCAATTACTAAAGATACTGTAGAAGCTACGCACCTTCCAGTGAGTGTTCATTGTCATAATGATTTTGGTTTAGCAGTTGCTAATTCTTTAGCTGGAATTCAAGCTGGCGCATCATGTGCACATGTAACCATCAATGGAATTGGTGAGAGAGCTGGTAATGCATCATTAGAAGAATTCTCAATGGCATTGAAGTGCCTTCCATTTGAGCAAAAATATGAGACAAACATCAAATCTGAATTAATTTATGATACGTCTAGATTTATCTCAAAGACTGTTGGAATAATTGTTCAGCCTAACAAGGCAATAGTTGGAACCAATGCTTTTGGACATGAGTCAGGCATTCATACACATGGTGTATTGAGTAATCCTCTCACATACGAGCCAATTAGCCCTGAATTAGTTGGAAGAAAGAGATGGTTGCAAGTTGGAAAACATGCTGGTGTTCATGGAATGAATGCAATGCTTGCAGAGTATGGTGTAAAACCTACCGAAGAGCAATCACAAAAAATCTTGGAGAAAATCAAAGTATTAGGTGATGCTGGAAAACAAATCACAGATGTAGAGTTGTTATCCATTGCAAGTGATGTCTTAGGTGAGAAAGAACTCAAAAGAATTGTACAGTTGACAGGATTTTCAGTTTCAACAGGAATTGGAACAATGCCTTATGCATTTGTAAAATTAAACATTGATGGTCAGGATCATATTGGAACTGATTATGGTGTTGGACCAGTTGATGCAGCATTAAATGCTATTCAAAAAATTACTGGAAAGATTTCTGAAATCAGAATCAAAGATTATGGGTTGGCATCAATTTCAGGTGGATCAAGCGCATTATGTGAGGTTACTGTAAAAGTTGAAGATGCATTAGGTAACAAGGTCTCAGCAAAATCAGTTGGTGAGGATATTGTTACAACATCAGTCAAAGCTGTAATTGATGCAATTAACAGAATAATGCTCAAAAAGATGCTACAAGAAAAGCAGGTAAGCTAAATCCTAAAATTCCCTTTGATTGGTGTAATGGTATGTATAAAATCTCATTAATTACTGGTGACGGAATAGGACCTGAGTTATCAGAATCTGCAATTTCTGTTCTTAATGCTATTAATGACAAACTTGATTTGAAATTTGATGTCACTAAATTACCTGCTGGAGATAAAGCACTCAAAGAAACTGGAAAAGCATTACCTAGTGAAACCATTGATGCAATAAAGAAATCAGATGCGTGCATGAAAGCCCCTGTTGGAGAATCAGCTGCTGATGTAATTGTTGTATTGCGTAGAATGCTTGACTTGTATGCAAATATTCGTCCTGCAAAATCCTACCCTCACATGCCTGCATTAAGAGATGACATTGATATGGTGATAGTTAGGGAGAATACTGAAGATCTTTACACTGGAAAAGAATTCTCAGTTGGAGATTCTGCTGTTGCACTACGAATAATTTCTGAAAAAGCCTCAAAAAGAATTGCAAAATATGCATTTGAGACTGCAAAACAACGCGATTCAATGAGAAAAGTAACATGTGTCCATAAATCTAATGTTATGCGAGTAACTGATGGGTTATTTGCTAAATCATGTAATGAAGTATCAAAAGAATATTCTGACATTATTTTTGAGGAGATGTATGTTGATGCATGTGCCATGAACTTAATTCGTCAACCTGAGCAGTTTGATGTTATAGTTACAACAAATTTGTTTGGTGATATTTTATCTGATGAATCATCACAGATTGTTGGTGGATTAGGAATGGCACCGGCTGCTAACATTGGTGACTCTTTTGCATTGTTTGAACCTGTTCATGGTGCTGCATTTGATATTGCCGGACAAAATATTGCAAACCCTTCATCATTTTTGTTATCAATCAAGATGATGTGTGATTGGTTGGGAACAAAAAACAATGACTCTAAATGCATTGAAGTTGGAGAAAAACTCGAATCAACAATCTTTGATTTGGTAAAATCAGGAATGAAGACCAAGGATATTGGCGGTACTATGAGTACAACTGAATTTACAAAGCAGATTACAGATCATCTCTAAAAACAGTATCCCCCCGTTTTACACATAGAAATATGACGTTTTGACGTAATGCTTTTTTGTAAATGATCACAATTTCATACATGGTTGTTGATTTTCTTGTCGATGTTTTCAAAGATCCTCTAACTCAACAAATTCTAGCTGTATTGGCATCAGGGTTAGCGGGTTCAGTTTTTGCAATATTGGTCACATCGCATTATCAGAAAAAAAATTTAGAGTTTAACACAATTACAAGAATTTTTGATATGCTTGATGATGAAAAACACCGGGAGGCAAGGAAATGTGTAGTGAATGCATACAAACAATTTGTGACAAAGGACAATCTGGATTTGAGTATATTTACTGCAATTGAAGATAAAGTAGAAACTGTCAGATCAACATATGATCAAATAGGAATACTGATTTACAAATCGGTCTATGCAGATTCTTTGGGAGAGCCTACACCAAGAAGATTTCCAAAGTCCAAAGGCTACTTGCCACAAAAAATGTTTTTTGAAGCATATGCGGGCTCAGTGATTAACATGTGGACATGTTTGGAGCTTTTTATCAAATTCCAAAGGGGTAGGAAATATTCTGCAAAAAGATTCATGTTATTTTTTCAATACATGGTCAAAGATGCAAAAAAACATCACAAAGGGAAAGGTGAATCTGAAGTTCAAAAATTGGCTAAAGATAACAAAACAAAACTTGTCAAATGGCTAACTATGATCAAAAAGGATGAGGTAGATTCTGAAGGAAAAGAGAAACCATTTTTACAGATCATCTCTAAAAATGGTATCCTCCTTTTCTGCGTAAAAATAGAGAATATCTCAATAGTTGAATTGAAGAATCATAGACAATTTGTTCATAAAGTACAAATTCTAGAATTACAATCCACTGCGACGGAGGTTGTTTTCAATGACCGACAAGAAAAAGAAATAATACTAAATTAGAGGCATAGAAAATCTCATCTCTTATGCCTCAATAATTTTTTTAACAGTATATTTTCTGTTTTTTACAGATAATCTCTAAGAAATACTCTCAATGTATTCTTCATGAATCTTCTTTTGATTTTGAACTATCCACAAAAATGCCTCGTAATTTGCATCCATAGAAAATAATTATTTATTTTGTTAAACTAATCAAAGTGTAAAAAATTTGATTGAAGGGTTTTCAGTCTTTTCTTTTTTTGATATCTGATGTAGGTGGATTCAATGACCAGAAGAACAAAGCTAATCCTACTGGAATCATGATAAGCACTGCTGCAATTATTGAAATGGTGTAAAATCCTGGGTCTAATCCTGGAATTAATGGTCCTGGAAAAACTGCATATAGCCACAAAAATGCTATGAAAACTAAAACCACTTTGTTCTTTTTTACAATTTTTTTCCATCCTAGTTTTCGTTTGTGAATGTAGCAGCTCTTGCAACGAGTTTTATCATCTACCATGCATGATGTACAGCAATTCTTCTCACAAAAGTAGCAAATTCTATCCCCAAATACTGATCCACAAAAATCACACTTGTACACCAGGGTTAGTTGTACTTCTTTGAATTTATCTATTTTTAATAATTATCAATTTTTATAAATTGCATTTTATTGCTATCATACATGGTAGTTTGTTGTATTTGCAAGATTGCTGAAGGGACACTGAAAATCACTGATGGTAATCCAAAATACAAGGGAAAGCCTATTTGTAAGGAATGCCAAGGTTATCGTAAACTTTTGAAGGAAACAAAATAATTATTCTGATTTTGTTTTATTCTTCTCTGCCCACTCTTCGTACATTTTGATTAATTCATCCACGTCTTTACCGTCTTCTGAATATGTCAAAATTACTCCAAATGTCCCTTTTTTATCATGACCTCTTGCAAAATATCCCCAAAACGAATCTGGAAGCTTTTGAAAACTGTTTGAATCATGAGATACGCCAATTAGATTATTCCCAATAACTTCGACTACCTTTTTTGCATCTTCTTTTTCAATCATGGTTTTTGATAGTATTATTGCAATAAAAATCTGAATTACTATGGACTTAATCTGTCTGGGTCTCTTGGATACAAGACAACTTCTCTGACATTATCAATTCCAATTAGTGTAGTCATTAACCTATCTAATCCCATACCCCAACCTGAATGTGGAGGCATTCCCCAATCAAAGGCTTTGAGATGATCAGTAAACTGGTTTGGGTCTAATCCTTGCTCTTTTAGTCTCTCCTTTAGCATTTCAGGATTGTGAAGTCGAGTTCCACCTGATGATAATTCTAGATATCCGTATTGCAAATCAAATGAACGAGACAATGTTTTGTCTTCGTCTTTTTCTCGAATGTAAAATGGTTTTAGTTTCATTGGCCAATCAGTTAAAAAGAAAAACCCTGGATGTTTTTTTCCAATAATTCTCAAATGTGAATCAAGCAAGTCATCGCCAAATTCAATCTTCTCTCCTTCTTTTTTTAATTCCTCTACACACTGATTATACGTGATTCTCTCAAAAGGTGATTTTGGAATCTCTATTTTGTGTTCAATTACATCTTGTTCTGCTTTACAGTTCTCTGATACAAATTTGTAAACTTCCATGACTAGTGATTCTAAAATATCCATGACATCATTGTAGTCCATAAATGCCGCTTCAATGTCGATACTAGTAAATTCACTTAGATGTCTTCCTGTGTGAGAGTTTTCTGCTCTATAAAAATTTGAAATCTCAAATACTCTCTCTAGTCCTATTGTCATTTGTTCTTTGTAGAGTTGTGGGCTTTGTGCAAGATACGCCTTTTTCCCAAAGTAATCCAATGAGAATAAGTTTGCACCACCCTCACTTGCACTTCCAATAATTTTTGGAGTTGTAATTTCTATGAATTTTTTATCTGCAAGTGTCTTTCGTAAAATTTGCAATACATGATGTCTTAATTTGAAAATTGATGCTGTCTTTTGGTTTCTCATATCTAATGCTCTGTGATTTAATCTTGTGTCTATATTACTCTCCAGTCTTCCAATTGGATCGACTGGTAATGGATGAACTGCTTTTCCTAGAACTTCAATTTCTTCAGCTTTGATTTCAAATGCAAAGTCTCTGGCTTTAGTCTCTTGAACAATTCCCTTTACACTCACAACGCTTTGGCGATTTATTTCTCCTAAATTCTCATTTAATTCTCCCTTTACAATTACTTGAGAAATTCCTGAGACGTCCCTCAAAGTGATAAATGTCATCTTTCCTAGTTTTCTTAGATCCTCAATCCAACCGCCCAAAACAACTTGCTTGCCAATTAATTCTGTTGTTAGTTCATTAATGTCGTGAGTTTTTACAAAAACCATAATCTTATTCCTATCTTTTATCCTCAAATTCTATCTCAATGTCAAGGTTTCGGGCATTTTTTACAATTTGAACTACCTTTTCTGTATCAATTGGGAATCTTGGAGTCCATTTCCCTGAAACTACTGCTTTAGTCTTTTGAACGCCCCCTGGAGCCCAAACCGAATTAATTGATAGAATTTTTGTGGGAAAAAACAAATCTTCTATGAATTTCTTATCTGTCTCATCTGCCTCAACTAGCCAAATTTTGCCTTTGAATTGCTCTTGTAAAGTACGATAGAGTGTGCGACTTTGTCTAATTATCATAATGTCATTTTTTGCTAACGATAAAACAAAATTTTCATCAAACTCTTTGCATGAATATAGGCTAAAATTTTCTATTTCACTATTTGATTTGGCAATCTTTGCAAGGATTATTGATGCATCAACGTCTGCTTTTGATAGTGCTCCTACTTCTACCTTTTCCTCACACTTTGGACATAGTACGGCATTTTTTGCATCAAAACCACAGATTGGAAGTTTCATTTGAATCGACTTTTTATTTCAAATAATCTTGTTTATATCCCTTAGTGAAAAACAGAAATTCTAGTTTGGATCTAGAAGAATATGAAATTATCAGTTGATTCACTATCATCTAGATATTCTTCATCACAAGGACCTGTTTATGCAGTTGATGATGTCTCATTTGATATCAATGATGGTGAATCCATTGGAATTGCAGGTGAGAGTGCATGTGGAAAAAGTACTTTGGGGCTTTCAATAATTAGAATGATGTCTGGTGGAAAAACAACAGGTAAGATTCTCTTTGATGGTGAATCTATATTGGAGAAAAGTGAATCTGATTTTAATTCCAAATACCGCTGGAAAAAGATTTCAATGATCTTTCAGGGAGCAATGAATTCTTTAGATCCTGTATTTACAATAAAGGAGCAGTTTTTGGAAATTATCAAACAACACAAGTTTGAAGGTGACAAAGACAAGATGATATCTGACTCAATACATTCAGTGAGTTTGAATGAATCTATACTCGAAAAATACCCTCATGAGCTTAGTGGTGGAATGAAACAACGTGTCGTAATTGCAATGGCTTTACTTTTGAAACCAAAATTTGTTATTGCTGATGAGCCAACTACAGCACTTGATGTCTTGATTCAAGCTCAAATAATTAATTTATTAAAAAATCTCAAAAAACTTGGCATGTCATTTATGCTAATTACGCACGATTTGGCAGTTTTATCTGAGATTGCCGATAAGATTGGCATAATGTATGGTGGACAAATAGTCGAATTTGGTTCATCTGAAGAGATTTACAAAAATCCCAAACATCCTTACACTAAAGCACTGCTAGAATCCATTCCAACTCTAAAGGGAACTGCTCCAAAATACATTAAAGGAAATCCACCAAGCTTACTAAACCCTCCCACACAATGCCGTTTCATTGATAGATGTCCATTAGCAATTGAAAAATGCAAGACACTTCCAACAAAACTAAAAACTAAAACTGGATATGTTCGATGTTGGTTGTATGAATAATTTTATTTTGAACTTAGATATTCTTTATCAATTTTTTGTAAATAAATCTCTTGAATTTGAGTAATCTCTCTTTCTGTTGTATTTCTGCAAATCATTTTCAAATAAGTAATCAATTCTTCGTCTTGTTTAATCTTTCCAAACATCTCAATTTTTTTCAGTGATTCTTGTTCAAACTTCATAACATTTTGTAGTTCTTGACTAATCTGTTCTATCTTCATATCTTTGTAATTTTTAGACTTAGCTTTTCTAAAACTAATATCATCAATTAATTTTTCAAGCTCATCTGGCTCTTTCATATTTTTCATAAAAGCTACTAAAATAAGTTAATTTTGATTTTGTTTTTTATGTTCTAAAATGTGTTTGAGACCATCTGTCATACTTAGTGCATCCAAATCAATCTCACAATATGGGCACTTCAATGTGATTCTATTTCTAAGAGTATTTTTTAACCAATGGAAGACAAGAATCGATAATTCTTAGAACTTCAGATCTGATTACTTTTTTATCAATTGATATCCAAACTCTTAGTTTTTTTATGGCAAATGAAATGATCTGAACTTTCTTTCTTTCTTCCCAGACAAATTCAACTTCTCCTAGATTCTTATCGAAAAAGCTCTCCAAATCAGTTTTGATTGCAATGTGTGAAAATTGATACTGAGTATTTTTTGCATTTAGTAATGGTAGTAAATCTGCTCTTCTAGTGTATGATAATAGCTCTCCATCCTCACCAATTACGCCTACAAATCTAATAAATGGACTAATTGCTGTAATTGCATCACAAATTTGTTGATAGTCCTTTTTTACCATTTAATGGGATTGAAAATAGATGATATTTTAATGATTATAACCGAAATTTCAATCTAGATTTAATTAAATAAAGCATGATTTGAGACTCTTTAGTGGATTTTGTTGACCTATTTCCATTTGCACCTGAAGTAGGTTATCTTAGTTTATCCCTTGTCAATTTCTTTGGTTCGCTTGTACCATTTGTTCCATTACCTGGATTCTTGCTCTTAGCTACGATGGCAGTAGGAGATCAGTTTGATCTTCATGTTTTAGCTTTATTATCTGCAATTACTGCAACTGTGGCAAAACAAATTATTTTCTACGTTAGCTATGGTGGTAGAAAAATTATCAATGAGAAAACTCGAAAGAGAATGCGCCCTTTTGAAAGGCTTGTAAAGCGATATGGTGCAGGTGCTGCATTTTTTGCAGCTGCAACTCCTATCCCTGATGATTTAGTTTATGTTCCATTAGGACTTGCTAAATACAATCCAAAAAGATTTTTCATTGCTACACTTACTGGTAAAATTGTTCTAAGTTATGTTATTGTTTTTGTCTCTCATTATCTTGGATTGTCTTTAGTAGAGCCATTTATTGAAGACATTGATGATGCAACTCCAATTTATGTTGGGATAATTATTTTTGGTGTAATGATGACTGCTGTGATTGTTTTACTTTTACGATTAGATTGGCAAAGAATCCTTGGAAAATTTGCTCCTTGGACATTAGATGAAAACAATAAAGACTAGATGCTTTTAAAATTCCATAATTTTTCAGTTCCTTCTTTTATTCCAACTCGTGATGATTTTGTAATTTTATTAGGTTTTACTCCGTCAGTTATGAATAATTTGGAATCTTTAGTCAAATCTACACCATAATGCTCCTTTGTAATTTTCAAGGCCTGAGTTAATTTAGCAGGCCCGTTTGTCAGGTTTTTAAAATCTGAAATTTTTCTATTTACAATCATCTTTTCTATACCTTTTTCAGGCATGATTGCTCGAATCAATACTGCACCAGCTGCAGTTTTTGAATTTCTTGCCACTACATTAAAGCAATAATGCATTCCATATGTGAAATAAACATATGAATGCCCTACTTGCCCAAACATTGCCTTGTTTCTTTCTGTGATGTTTCTAAAAGCATGACTTGCAGGATCTTCTTTGTGTTTGTATGCCTCAGTTTCAATAATAATTCCTGAGATTTCTGTTCTTCCAATTTTTCTTATTAGTCTTTTTCCAAGTAGATTTTTTGCAACTGTAACAGTGTCTTGCAAATAAAAATCTCTAGGAAGAATATTCAATATCTACTTTGATCTCATTACCGTTTTTTAACTCTGTGATTGATTCAAAGAGTTTTTTGATATCTCCATTTAGAACTTTGATTAGTTCTTGGTTGTAAATTGTTGCTGCAGGATGAACAGTTAGAAAATAAAGTTGATTGTCTTTTCTTACAATTTTTCCTCTAAATTTAGTGATTTCAGAACCTCCTAACAATGAATTAAAGGCAGTATTTCCCAATATGCAGATTAATTTTGGTTTAATTATGGCAATTTCCTCATTGAGGTAATTCTTACACGTGTCTCTTTCGGCAATTGTTGGAACTCTGTTTTTTGGTGGTCTACATTTTACAATATTTGTAATATATACATCATCTCTAGAAATACCTGCTTCTTCAAGAGCAAATGATAATTTTTTTCCTGCCACTCCTACAAATGGTTCTCCACTGGCATCTTCATTTCTTCCAGGTGCTTCTCCTACAAAGATCACATCTGAGTGAAAATTACCTTTGCCTGGTACTGAATTTATTCTAGTTTTGCAGAGATCACATTTTGTACATTCTATAACATTTTGTTTAATCTCTTCTAATTTTTGACTCATTTTTTAATTCACACTCTTCACAGTAGCAATTCCTCTAATTGTTGGACCGCCATTTCCCATAATCATTGATTGCATTGGGTCACCTTTACCACAATTAGTAATTGGTCTTACAGTAAAGTCATTCCCACATGCATCAATTGACTCAAAAAATTCAGGCGCTGTTCCCACTACAATAACATCTCTGAGCAAATCTGTGGTCTCACCATTTTCAATTTTTTGTGCATATTGACAGGAGATGCTCCAATTGTATCTGTTCATATCAATTGATGGGACTTTCATATTTGAAATCAAATATCCATTTTTTACATCTTTGATTATTTCTTCAACCTTTCTATCTCCATTACCAATACATGTACATGCCATTCGAATTAGGGGCATGAAACGATAGTTTGTTGCCCTCATGTTCCCTGTTGGTACTGTATTGAAAAATTCTGCAGTTTCTCTGTTTTGCATGTGATTTTTTAGAATTCCATTTTCAACAAGATATGTTTTTTTAGTTTTAACTCCTTCATCATCAAATTCATACCACCCTAAACTCTCTTTGATTGTCGGATCATCAAAAACATTGAGGTGTTCTGACCCAATTCTTTTCCCTAGTTTTCCTTTCCACCATGCACCTCCTGCCCATGCCATCTCTTTTCCCATGACTCTATCAGCTTCAGATGGATGGCCTAAAATCTCATGTGTTAGTAATGACACAAAGTCTGGATTCATTACTACTGTTGCCTTTTCTTCTTTTACTGGTTTTGCTTTTATTAGACTGGATGCTCTTTTTGATATTGAATCTGCACTGTTTTGAATTTTATCCTTGGTAGTTAATTGTTCTATACCTCCTCTTCCACCTTCTGTAATGTTTACTGATTGTGTAAGACCTCCTTCATGAGCTGTTGCAATCATATCTACAACAACGTCTGTATAGTTTTGTTTAATGTGCGATCCTTCACTGTTTACAAAATATCTTGAATTAGTAGTATACCATGGATTGATAATTGATTTTATTATGTCTGGTTTGTCTGAAATTATTTTATTACACTCTAATCCTAATTGTGTCAACTCTTCAATTGTTGGTTTTTTAATTACGGGGTAATCGAGTTTTTTATCTTCACATGTTATTTGAAATAGATTGATTTTATCATTATCATTATGAACTGAATTGTTTTTAATTGTGTCATCAAGTACTTGTTTTATCTTATCAAAAGACTCTGGGTTTGTAATGGAGCAAAAACTCCATACTCCGTTTTTAATTAATCTGATACCTATCCCATTATCTTGGATAATTCTAGAATGCTCAATTTCCCCATTCTCAATTAAAACTGATTTTTTTCCTTGATGCTCTGCTCGTGCATCGCAATACTGAACTCCTAAGCCCGCTGCATAATTGATGGCTTTATCAGCAAAATCTTCAAGGGATGATTCCACAATCTATTGGAATTATGGACTCGTAAATCTTCTCTGTTTAACTATTTGAAATTGCAGGCATGGTAAAATAATACTCATCTTCAAAGTCGTAATCTGAAGTGCCTTTTTTGCGCAAATATTCAAAATATGATGTGCAATTTTTGTAAAATTCCTTGTTTTTTTCGAACTCATTTGGCATGTTTTTTATCTTAAAATATACATTTTTTAAAGAGAGTGAGTGTTTTTAGTTCTCAAAGTTTGTTTTCTTTAAGTTGAAATTGGTGTTTTTGTAGATTCTGACTCTTCTTTAGGAATGGTAAATGAAAAGGTTGCTCCTTGATTTGGAACGCTAGAAACTGAAATTACTCCATAATGATTGTCAATAATTCCTTTACAAATTGCTAAGCCAAGTCCACTACCTCCTTTTTCTCTAGTCAATGTTGCATCTACCTGATAGAATTTTTTGAACAGATCTTTTTGCTTTTCTTCTGGAATTCCAACCCCGTTATCTTTTACACTTATTTTCACTTCATTTGGTCTATCTTCTAATTGTATGTGGATTTTACCTGAACCTGGTGTAATTACATTTAGACTATTTTTAATTAGATTTGTCATTACTTGTCCTATTCTTTCTGGATCATGATTAATTTCCAAATCTATCAAATCCGTTGTGACCTCAACATTATCTCTTTCAAATTCTGGTTTGAACGATTGAATTGCTTTATCAATGGTTTCTTTAATATTGACCATTTGTTTTTTCATTTTTAGTTGACCTAAATCTAATTTTTGTGCATCAAGCAAATCTGAAATAATTGATAACAAAGTTTCTGAACTTGATTTGATAATTCCTATCCTTTCTTTTTGTTTGTCCGTTAATTTCCCCAAATGTTCACTAAGCAAAATATCTGAATAGCCCTGAATCGGCACTAATGGTGTTTTTAGTTCGTGAGTGATCATTGCAAGGAATTCATCTTTTGCAATGTCTGTTTTTCTTGCTTCTTCTTCTTTAACTTGGATTGTATTTGACATTATGTTGAAGTTATCAATCAATTGACCAATTTCATCAGTACCTGAATATTGTATTTTTTCACCATAGATTCCTTCCTTTACTTTTGAGAGTGCTTTACTTATTGCACCTAATGGCGATAATGACTGTCTGATGATTAGGAGAACTAAGAAAAATACTGCAATATCTACAACTAGAAGAATTTGTATGATAATGAATTTCTCTGAACCCTTGTTTGTAATCTCATTATTCCATGAGTTAAGTAAACCATCAATTTCATCAAATAGTGTATTTTTTTGCAAATTCATTTTATTTTTAGCTGCGTTGAATTCAGGAGATAAGAGTGATTTTTCTTCAAGAGTTTGAATTCTTAATTTGATTGATTCCCATAATGGATCTAATTTTCTTAATGATTCTGAATTTTCTCTAGGAATTGGATCTAATGTCTCATGTGTTGCCTCTACACTTTCGACATCTAAATCTGATGTTGGTAATTGTAAGAGTTTTCTAATTCCTATCTCAAATTCTAGATTCTTTTTTGCAAGTACATTCTGTGCCTCTTGGTCCTCTCCTATTGAAATTAACAAAGTTTGCTGGCCAATTATCTTTGCATTTTCTGCCAATTCCCCAGCTATTTTTTTATGTGCATTGAAATTTCTATCTAGTCCCTCCAACTCATTTTTCATATTGTTTGTAAGTAATATCAAATCTTGATTTTTTTGTAAAACGTAATTCATGGCTTGAGTTGCCTCTGAATCAAAAATTGAAGATTTTTCAACTTCTAAAACACTATTCTTGTATTTCTTCCAAGCAGATTCCACTTTATCATAATCCTCTGTTAATGTTTCAGGGATCTTTTCAAGTAATTGTTCTTTTATGATTCCCCCATGCTTTATTGTTGAAAGAGTTGTTTCAATTTCTTTTATCTGACTTTCAAAATCTTCTTTGTCCTGAATATTTCCACTTGCAATTGAAGTTGCTAATGATGAAATTAATTCAGCTTTAACTTTAACATCTCCTGCTCTAATTATTGAATATGATTGAGATACATCTGATTTATCATCTTGATATAGTAAAAGTAAGTTAAATACTGCAACTCCTATTAAAATTGCAATCAAAAGATATGCCTTTGTGACTATCTTCATAATCCATGAGACTTGGCATAGAGTATAAAAATAATGGTAAATTTTGTTTAGTGATTAATTATGAATGATAAATTTATTGAGATTGCCACAAAAGAGATTGCATCTGATATTGCTCAAATTGAAAAAATCATGAATTCATGTAAAACAGATGATGATATATTTGAGAATGCCTCAAAATTTCAAGTTTATACCCACAAAATCAAGGGTCTTGCACCGATGATGGGTAAAGAAAAATTGGGATTGCTCTCTGCATCTCTTGATTCTCTTTTCAAAAGAATGAATTCTGGTACAAAACATGATGATATTTTTAACATTTTGAGCCCTGTTGTAAATGACATGCAGCGTTCACTAAATGAGCCTAATTATGAATTAAGTCAAATTACTCAGAGAATTGAACAGATTTTGTCACATGGATAATCATGAATATTTTTTATATTGAATTGAAATAGATTCTTTATGGCAAATATCATGATTGCTGATGATTCTGATGCAATTAGATTGGTTCTAAAAGACATTTTGTCTATTGGCGAACATGATATTGTTGCAGAAGCAATAGATGGTGCACAAGCTGTTGAACTTTATCAGAAACATAATCCTCAAATTCTATTATTAGATTTAGCAATGCCTCACAAAGATGGTTTAACTGTTGTCAAAGAAGTTATTGCATATGATCCTAAAGCCAAAATCATTTTAATCACTGCAAGTGATGATCAAAAAACAATCAATCAATGTTTAGAATGTGGTGCATCATCTTATATCTCAAAACCCTTTGATTTCAATGGGGTGTTAAAAGCAATTACAGAAAATATACAATAAATCTATTATTTTGTATGATTCAAATAATATATCAAAAATTGATTATTGGATATTTTAACAAAGTAATTTAGGGTCCTATCTTTAAGATATGGTGAAGAGAAAACTTGTCAAAAATAGTAGCTGATACAAGCGTAATCATTAATGGTCAACTGATTGCACAAATTGAATCTGGTTCAATTCGAGATACCGAAATAATAATCCCTCAGGCCGTCTTTGATGAGCTACAATCCCAAGCTGCAAGTAAAAAAGAACAAGGCTTTGTGGGATTGGAAAAAATTAGAAAACTAAAAGAATTGTCAGGAAGTTTTGGAATTACGATAGTCATAAAGGGAACACATCCCTCAAATGATGATATTAAGCTTGCAGGTAGTGGAAGAATTGATGCATTAATTATAGATTTAGCTAAACAGACTGAATCAACACTTTACACATCTGATAATGTTCAGCATTTAGTTGCGCAAGCTGAAGGTATAGAAACAGTATTCCTAAAATCCATCATAAAAGACACAAAAATGGAATTTTTAAAATTCTTTGATTCTCAAACCATGAGTGTTCATCTAAAAGAAAATCAATTTCCTCTAGCAAAAAAAGGAACACCTGGAAATTTTCTCTTGACTCAACTAGATGATACATTACTAACTAAGAGCTATCTGGAAATGATCTCCTCTCAAATATTGGATGTTGCAAATATTTCTGATTCTAGTACTATTGAAATCTCAAAGACTGGTGCTTCTGTAATTCAACATGAAGATTATCGCATTGCAATTACTCATCCTCCTTTCTCAGAATCATTTGAAATAACCATTGTTCATCCTATAGTAAAATTATCTTTGGATGATTATGATTTATCTGAAAAATTAATGGAGCGCTTCTCTAATAGTGCTGAAGGAATCGTAATTTCTGGGGCTCCTGGATCTGGAAAAAGTACACTTGCTTCTGGTCTTGCAAATTATTATCATAGTCTGGGAAAAATTGTTAAAACATTTGAATCTCCGCGAGATTTGCAAGTAAATTCAGGAATTACTCAATATAGTAAATTAGAAGGAAGTTTTGATAATACTGCAGATATTTTGTTACTTGTTCGTCCAGATTATACTATTTTCGATGAAGTGAGACGAAGAGAGGATTTTAGAACATTTGCCGATTTGCGATTAACAGGAGTTGGGATGGTTGGTGTTGTTCATGCAAATTCTCCATTAGATGCAATACAGAGATTTATTGGAAAAATTGAACTTGGGATAATTCCAAATATTTTGGATACGGTAGTCTTTATCAAAGATGGAAAGATTGCAAAAGTCTATGAATTAGAATTAAAAGTCAAGGTTCCTACAGGTATGACTGAATCTGATCTTGCAAGACCTGTTATTGAGATTAGAAATTTTGAAGATAAAGAATTAGAGCATGAAATTTACACTTTTGGCGAAGAAAACGTAATTGTACCAGTTAGTAAAAAAACCCAAAAAATAGGAATTGAAAAACTTGCAGAAGATAAGATAAAGGAAGTATTTCGAAAATATGATCCACATGTAGAAGTTGAAATTTTGTCTGATAATCGAGTTAAAGTCCTTGTAAATGAGCATAACATTGCATCCATAATTGGGAAGGGAGGCTCAAATATCAATGAGATAGAAAAATTTCTCAAAGTTCACATTGATGTTGTAGAAAAAAATTCTGATGATTCTTATGAATCTGATAATGATTTACAATTTACTTTTTCAGAATCAAAAACTTCATTCCTTCTGACAGTTAATCGAGAGTATACCTCCATGTATGCTGACGTTTATGTAGATGGAAGAAATCTAGGTTCTTTGCGAATAGGAAAGAAAGGACAGATAAAAATTCCTAAACGTTCTGATATTGCACGAAGTATAATGAATAACGCATCAACTAAAAACGAAATTAAGTTAGTTCTTAGAGATTTTTAAAATTTTCAATTATCTTTGGGTTTGCTTTTAGAAAAGTAATGAATTTTCTTAACTGTTTTATTGTTTTTGGGTTTAGATGATGTTCTATTCCTTCTGTATCTTGGTTTGCAGTATCATACCCAATACCTAATATCTCGAAAAATTCTAATAAAATACCGTGTTTTTGTCTTATACCTTTAGCAATTTCAGAACCTTTACTTGTAAGATTAATTCCATGGTACTTTTCATATTCTAAGAATCCATTCTCATCTAATCTCTGAAGCATTTTGGTAACACTTGGTGCACTAACATGCATGTATCTGGAAATATCTAGTGTAGTTGCATATCCTTTCAATTCTACTAATTCTGAAATAATTTCCAAATAATCTTCCATTCTTGTACTAGAGCGAGTTCTTTCTGATTGATGTGCTGCTTTAATTGAATCTAATCTCTTTGTATTTTTGGATTTCATCTATTCTTTGTAACTAAATCAAAGCTAGTATAATTGAGTGTCTCTTCTGCTAGCCATGGTTACTCTTTGTTGACTTGGATGTGACAGATATTGATCTTCGATTCTTAACTAATTTCCTTCAAAGTAGTAACTGGAATGGTTGATCCCCTAAAGGAACGACTAGATAAAATTAGAAAATTATCTGGTTCTGCTCACCGTAGAGCAAATTTGTATTCAGATATTGCCAAAATTGATGATAAACACGCTGGTTCCTCTTTAGGTGCACTTCAAAAAGCACCAGCTCCTGGTAAAAAACTCCAAAAAATAGGATTTTTGATGCTATGGATTCCTGAACCTACTGGTGTTACCTGTGCAATTGGAGCTCCAATGATAGTAGCAGGAAGATATCTTGACAAAAAATACAATGGTACCACAATACACGATATTGGTCACCAAACAAAGAATACTATTTCATCAATTAACGATTTTAAGAATTCTGTTTTTTAACACTCTTGGTTTTTAATAGGACTAGGAGAATTTAGATTATGACTACTAGGGCCCAAGCATTAATTCCAATTACTATTGCTGCTGTGATAATTGGTGTGGTAGGAATGCTATCTCTACCAAGTGAGAGTAAATTAGAGTCAGTTGAATTTCCAAGAGGTACTATCAAAATTGATGATATCCCTCTTGAGGTGCAAATAGCTGATACTGAACCTCGACGTGTGAGAGGATTGATGTTTCAAGATCAGTTGCCATATGATCAAGGAATGATCTTTGTATTTGATCAACCTGGGCTTTATTCTCTTTGGATGTTAAACATGCAATTTCCACTAGACATGATTTGGTTTGACGAAGATGGCAAAGTTGTTCATATTGAAACTAACATTACTCCCTGTAGAACTGCATTAGAAATTACGACTTGCCAAAGTGTTGTTCCTGAGAATGAAGCAACTTATGTTTTAGAAGTAACGGCAGGATTTGTTGAGCAAAATAATATTACAAAAGATTCTATTTTGACTATTATATCGATCTAAAATTACAAAGCCTTATTTTGACATACTAAAAAATACTATTTGTGAATAGACTTCTCTTAATTCCTATCGTACTTGGCATTGCAGCTGCAATATCATTATCATTAATGATTACTCCTGAAGAATCAGATTCTGCACCACTAACTGATATTGGTTTTACTTTTTATGATGTTGAGAAGATAAAGACAAAACTTGGAGCACAAAACATTACAATGTCTTCTCCTACTGCAATCACTGATCACACTAAAGACCAATACTGTACTTATTTTGATTCAGATGACATTCAGAAATTTGTAGAATATTGTACCACTACTGCTATCATTGATTCTGATGGAAACTCTATTGGGAATATCAACATGGGTGGAACCATTAATGGTGGACCAATTATGGCAGTTGCATTAGTAGAGTCATCTCCATTTTTAGATTCAAGTGAAGATGAGGTTGATGCTGTTTTTGAGGCTATGATTGAAACTCTAGTTTGTGATTGCTGGGAAGAAAAACAACCTGGAAATTTTGAAACAGTCAAAGAATGGATTAATGCTGCAGAAAGACATTTTGCAGAATCTGATCAAAACTCTTCTCTAAAATCAGAAATTTCTGGTTTGGCTCAAAAAGAGATTATCTTAGAAGTTTCTACAACTGAAAAGGGATATCTTTGGACATTAATTGTTCTCAAGTAGTCTAATTATATACTACAAAATTAGTTGATTGACGAATTACAATGATTGATCAATTATGGCTAATTCCTCTAGGATTTGCTGCAGGAATTTTAGGTTCTATGATAGGTCTTGGTGGTGGAATAATTGTGGTACCTGTATTGACTTTTCTAGGATTTTCCCCAACTGCTGCAGCAAGTAATAGTCTATTTGCTGCTCTTAGCAATTCAATTGCATCTACAATTTCATACACAAAACAAAAGAGAATTGAATTTTCTTTGGGATTAAAACTTGGGTTACTATCTATTCCAGGAACTGTTTTGGGGGCACTAATTTCTACTGATGTCGCTCCTGTTACTTTTAAAATATTATTTGGGTTTGTATTGATTGCATCTGCTGTTTATATTTTTTTGAGAAAAAAAATCCAAACTAAAGATAAATCTCTATCAAAGCAAATGATGTTATTTGCAGTTGCTGCTAGTTTTTTTGCAGGAATTATTTCTTCGTTCTTTGGTATTGGTGGAGGAATTATCTTTGTACCATTAATGGTAGTAGGAATGGGTATGGCAATGAAAAAAGCTGCACCAACATCACAACTAATTTTGTTATTTGCTTCATCGTCTGGAGTAGTTGTGCATAGTTTGTTAGGACATCCTGATTTTCTTCAAGCAGGATTTTTAGCAATTGGTTCTTTTATTGGGGGATTGGTTGGTGCAAGATTATCCCTTGATGTTAAGGAGAGATATTTGCAGATACTAGTTTCAGTTGTAATTTTAATTGCAGCAGGAAAATTATTCCTTGATTCCATAAGTGAAAACTTTACACTCTTTGGATTCTAGCCTTGATTTTTGATTTGTATTTTTATATTTATTTTGTAATACATATCGTTCGTTAAGTCTTAGGATTTGACGGCTGAGGAGACTAGTCGGCTCCTAGGTTTTATTTTATCTTGGTGGTTCTTTTTTAATTCTGTAAATGTTTCTCTTTGAAAGTACTACTGTTTCGTTCTCTTGAGTTGTTCCCTCAAAATCTACTGCTATTTTTCCAAACTCATCATCTATGTCTTCTTTTTGAGAAATTGTAAATTTTAATTTCAATACTTGATCAGTATAAAATGGTTTTAGGAATCTAGTGTTTCTATTCTTCCATTCAGGATCTCCATCGGTTCCTAGAAAAATAATATGATTTCCATAAATTTGACTTAGTCTTGTAAACTCTCCTTCCATTCTTGATAAAATTGCTCTACCTGAAACTATCTGCTGCTCTTCTTTTTGTTTTTGTTCCAAAAATGCGTTTTTCACTCTTGAAAAGTTGAGATACTCTTCTAACTCTTTGTCTGAAATACTACATGTAGAAAAAAAACTATCTCCAACTTTTAATTCAGAAAATTTTTTCATTATCTATCTTGATTCATCAACACAGAAAGTTACTTCTGCTGATGAAGCAGCACTATCTGATACGAGGAAATTTAGTGCATCTGCAATTCGTTGATTGCTAGGTTCTGTTCCTGTAACAGTTCCTGGGAATATTGTGAATAATCTAATTTTAGAATTTAGAACATCACTTAATTCTTGATTTACAGTTGTTGTAAATGGTCTTAGCGCTCCTCTGAAAACTTCAACTTGAGCTCTTTGTGTACCTGTAACTTTACGGCCTACTGGTAAATCTGGACCAATTATCATGATTGCACCTTTGGCATCTTTGTATAATCTAGGATCTTTTGCTCCTCCTGGAACAAAGTGTTCAAGTGCTCTTTGTGCAACTGTTGCAGGAGTCAAAATGAATTTTGCTGTCAATTCTTCCCATTTTGCTCTTGTCTGTTCAGTTAATTTTGATATTTCTGGTAGTTTGCCAGTGATGTGAATTACTGCAAGTATCTCCCCGATGTTGGTTTTGGCAGTATTTAGCCATCTTTCAACATCTCCTGGATTTTTAATATCTACTACATGTGAATGAAATTTGCTGCTGATCTGCTCTTGAAGTTCTTTTGGGGTTGACTCTGAAATAAAACAAGCTACTTTTCCACCATTCTCAACAACATGTTGGGCTAAAAATTCTACCCTGTCTGCATCTGCCTTGTCTGTTGCATCTATTGTTAACACGATTGCCTTTCCTGCAAAGTCTGGTTGATGAACACCTGGAGTTGTGGTTCCAATGTGTGGTTTTACTGGATAGAAGACCCTGTCTCCAGGAATCACTTTGCCGTTTAGTATTTTTGCAATCTCATCGTCACACAAATTCAAAACTGATTCTGCAACTTGACCTTGTGAAAGAAATTCCCTGTTTGCAATCATATGTGATGTATTGTTTTGTACTTTTTCTGCAATTGTTTGAATTTTGTTTAATAGATTTGTAAATGTCTCAGTTAATTTGGATACATCTTTGCCTTTTGCAAGTTTTGCAGCTGCTTTTGTAATCCCTTCTTTGATTGTATTGTCGTCTTCGCCTAATAATTCTAGTAATTCTCTATTGGCTTCATCAACTTCTACTGGTGAAAGATCTTCAAAACCGCTAACTCTCATGAACTCTGCAGCTGCCTTTGGATAAACTGTTTTGTAAATTCTATCTGAATGAACCGGGCCTGGATTTGTTGCAATTGATATGATGCCTTTGTCAGTTAGCTCCCATGACATTGCTTCAGCTAATCTATTTTTTGCACCTTGAGATGCAGTGTATGGACTTCTAAATCTGTAAGGTCTTTGCTCTAGCGGTCTCTCTTCAGTAAAGAAAGTTGAGATTGTAATAATTTTTCCTCCTTGCTTCATTATTTTTAGTGCTTGCACCGAACCCCAAAATGTTCCAGTAAGATGTATTGCTACAGTACTTTTAAAATCCTCTAATGGAGCATTTGCAAAACAAGTTACAGGGCCTGATACCCCTGCGTTATTAATAATATAATCAATTGTGGTGTTTTCATTTTTTAAAGTGTTAAACATCTCATTCATTGCTGTTTCATCAGCTACGTCAACTCCTGCAAAAATTTTAACAGATGCCCCGCTACCTTGAGGGATTTTGGATTCTAACTCTTTTGCTGCTTCTTGGAGCGGCTCTTTTCTTCTTCCAAGAATGATTACACTCGCTCCGTTTTCAATAAACTTTGTAGCAATGGCTTTACCTATGCCTGTACCACTACCTGTTACAAGAGCAATTTTATTTTGAAATTTCAGCATAGATAAACTGTCAAAACTTTTGTGATATTTAATTCGATTGATCTCAGTGACTCATTTTTTCTTGATATCTTTATTTGTGGGTACACTTCAAGATTTCATATGCATGATTCTGAACCTGACACTTTTGTGTATCAAACATGGCCTGAGAAATTCTCAAGCATGTTAAAGGAGATCGGCATAGATTCTGAATCTAAAGATATTGGAACTGATGAAGTTGAAAAAGGTGATTACTATAGTAGATATTTTGCTCAAACCCCTAGAATGATAACAAACAGAGGATGTCTTGACGTAAAAAACTCTAATATCGATGTAATTCAAATTATTCAAAAGGGATAAGAATGCAAGATCCAAATCCAATGCCTTGGGGCGCTCTAGATAGATTTCAAGCACATTTTATTGTGAGAAAAGATCCTGGAGATTCTGTTGGAAATTATGTTGCAAAGACAAAATTAACTACAAAGGGACATTTTGGTTCCAAAAAAATTGTTAAAGTTGACTGGGATGGACCTGGAACTCTTGCAACAAAACTAAATGCAGATGTTGAATTAAACGAATTAATTGCAAAGCAATCTCTAAAGGATGCAACAATCTATGTTGAACCAACTGATGGTGTTGTAAGAATTAGAAGTAAATGGGATAATCATATTTCTTTTGGAATATCAAAAGAACTTTTTGAAATCTATGATAAAATAGCTGGTCACATAAAATCTGTCTAGGCTTTCCACCAATCTAAGGCAAGAAAATCTACTTTGTCTTTGCCTTTCGGAATTGCTAAAATGAATTGCTTTCTAACTGTAGTTGCTAGTCTTCCAGCAAGCACAATGCCTGTGGATGAAATTGATTCTGTTCTGTTGTATACTTGAATCAAGTATGGTGCATGATCAATTCCAGGACCCTTTTCATAAACTGCAAAATCACATCCAAACTTTATTCCTGGGTTTATGATGTATCCTTTGTCTCGGAAATTTTTATACACTAAATATTTTTTATCAAAATCATGATATTCTTTTTTACAAATTTCAATTAGTTGTTCTGCCGTTAACTTTTGTTTTTTTGTATCTATTGTAATTTTTTTATTTTCTAAAAGATATAACCCTTCAATTAGATCCAAAATTAAAGGCGCATCAATTTCTTCAGGTATTGGTTTTGGTATTCCAATTGGTTTGCCATAATATCCTTGACTGAAAAGTTTTCTAGAATCCTCAATGTTCCAAACAATTATTCTGTTTTCAATTAACTCGCTTTTCACAGTTTGTTTGTAATGTTTAGTGTATATGAATTCTAATGTACATAATTTCATAAAAATAAAGTAAAAATGTGAAATGGTGTTTTTAAAGACTCAACGCTAGTAAAATAAAGGAATCTGATACTCGCTGGCATTTGTCTGCCATCTCTTCAATTCCTTCAATTACATCTTTCATTAACATAAGCTCTTTTGTATTTGATACTTCGTTTAGAAGTTTTATTGTTGCCTGTCTGTATTTTATGTCAATTTCTCTTTCGATGGTTTGAGTTTCTTGAGCCAATTCAATTGCATTAGCAGTGTTTGTGTTAAGACTTCGAATAATCTCATTCAATTTGTATACTTCATCTACAACAAGTTCAATTAACTTGGTAAGATCTTTGTCAAGTTTTGCACTCTTTAATGTAGTTGGCTTTACATTTGAAAGCTTGAATGAAATTCCTGTGATGTAACCTGCAATTTCATCCATTGTGTATGCTGTATTTAGAAGATTTTCTCTGTTCATGATTAATCCTCCAACGTCTGCAACTTCTCTTGTAATCTTTCTTCTTAGATTCTCTACTTCTTCTTCTATTGTAGAAATTTGTTCAAGAGTGTTTTTGATTCCAGTTTTGTCTTTTTTCATCATTAGATCTGGAAGTGTTGCTAGCTCTCTGGCAGCATTTAGGATTCTGTTTATCTCGTCTTGTAAAACTGCTATAGCCTTTCTTTTTGCTTGAACTTCAAGCTCTCCGCTATACATAACAGAATGTAAAAAATCCACAGGTAATTTAAATCCTCTATGATTTCTGATACTTTTTGAGCGCGATTATATCAAATTTTTATCATGTGCCACTTTTTTCTGCCCTTTGTAAAGTGTAATTACCTCTTCATTTGTTGATGCATCTTCAGCTGCTTTTTCTAATCTGATCTTTCCAGTAAATTTTGGGAATCTCAAAGCTAGTCCTGCTCCTTTTCTAATAACATCTTTTGCAGCTTTGTGAATTGGACTGAGTGTTATTTCTGATGCTACAACTTCGATAACTAACTCTGGCTCAAACCAAACATCAGCTTCCATCTCACTGAGAATTCGGGGATTTTTTTTGATTGTAACTTTAGGATTTAGAATTTGATATAATTGATCTAAACTATCATCAGAAAATCCAGTCCCGACTTTGCAAATACTTGTGAACACATCTTCGTCTTCATCATATGTTGCAAGCAATAGTGTTCCATAATTTCCAGTTCTTCTTCCTTTTCCAAAAAATCCTCCCACAACAACCAGATCTAAACTGTCTCCTAGTTCATTTTGATATTCTCTTTTTAGCTTTAACCAGTAACTTCCTCTGGACCCTGCTTGGTATGGTTTTTCTAACTGCTTTAACATCAAGCCCTCGCTTCCCGAATTGATGCTGTTCTCTAAAAAGTCCTCAATCTCATTTTCATTTCTCACTACTTCCATTGGTATGTATTTTGCAAAATCATCTTCTTTGACAATTTTCTCCAGTTTTTCTCTTCTTTCTGCATAGCTTAACTTCAAACAACTTTTATCATTGCAATACAGTATATCAAAAAAATTAACTGTAATTGGATACTGTGTAACTGCTTTTTCAATTTTGTATTTTCGTCTTCTATGCATTAATTCCTGAAATGGTAAAAACTCCCCAGTATTCTCATTGATTGCAACAGCTTCTGCCTCTAGTATTGCGTTGTCAGCTTGAATGGCTTGTGGAATTTTTTCAATTATATCTGGATAATAACTTGAAATATTTTCCAAACTTCTTGAGAATAATACAACCTTATTTCCTTCTACATGAATTTGTACTCTCTCTCCATCTAGTTTGTATTCAGCTGCAAATTCATTTCCTAACTTTTCAATTGCCTCTTGTTCACTCTTTACTCTATCTGCTAGCATTGGCCTAATTGGATTAAATAAAATAATTTCAAATTTCTCAATTCCTGAAATTCCTTTTGTTGCAATTGTTTCTGCAACTTTACCTAAATCACTTGAAACATTATATGCATGCTCTAAAATTTTTCTATTCTCTTTGTTTCCAGAAAAAGCTATTGCCAATGCATCCATTACTGTATTCTCAGCAATTCCTAAGCGCAATGTTCCTAGTAAAATCTTCAAAATATAACTGGCCTCTAATGGTGTTGCGTCATTTAGTAGACTGGAGATGTATTTCATCTTCATGTCTTGAGAGCGTGATCCTTCTGATTTTGAAATTTTAAACAGGGTCTCATAGACTCTCTCCACTGTAATATCTTCTACAAGAAATGTTGTTTGTGTTTTCTGCTCTAGAATAATTGATGCTGCATGTCCGATGTCTCCTCCCTTTCTGTATTCGTCTTCTATTTTTTTAATTTGAATTCCCGAGGATTTTGAAATGGCCTTTATTGCAAGTTTTTCTGCAACTCCTAACTCAATTCCTTCAAAATCTGGCCTTAATTTTCCTTGCAATAGATAAACAATTTTTGAAATAACATCGTGGGGTGTTTTTTCAAACAGTTCGACTAGTATTTTTGTTAGCTCTAATCTCTTTGTGGTTGACTCCATTTTGAAAAAAGAATCAGCTAAGATGGAGAACTCCATTCTAATTCATAATCTATTCCCGAATAAAAGTATGAATCTTAAATGTATCTGAAAATTGTTGGTTTGTCTGATTTTGGAAGATCAGATACAAGGGCAAAATTGCATAACGGGTAATCTTTTTTGTACTGTTTCATAAAACTCCATGCAACATCATGAGTTTTGAATTCAGTTCTAATTCCGTCTATCTTTGATTTTTTTCCAAACACATCAAAAACCACAACTGAATATTGCTTGGGACGATTATGGGGTTTAGCTTTGAGAAGCCATGCAAGCGCAAAAATAAACACAGCCCCTAAAATCACATACTCTCCAGCTATTTTGAAAAATGCTAAAATTATTCCTGGGATGGTTTGCCCAAATAAAACTGCCATGAAATTTGAAAACGAAATTACCGCTAGTGCAGTGAATATGTAAGTTTTCCAATCAAAGATTTTTTGAAAATCCATCATTGTGTGATTTTGCTACGTTGTTTTGGCTATTAACTATTCCCTATGATTTAACTCTAGAAAATGACTAATCTGGATCTTCGTAATTTTCTTTCTTTTCTCCACTGGAAGTTTCTTCCATGGGCTTCATCTTGCTTTCTAGAACATCCATTCTTGCTCTATATCCTTCAGCATATTCTAATTCTGATGGAACAAGTGTTGCAGGATGAATGAATCCTTGACTTCTAATTGCCATTGCTTTCTTTGTTGCAATCTCTCTAATGTAGTCCCAATCAGGAGTTGAGAATCCATCAAATGGACCAGTTAGTTTTCCGTTATGCATACTAAACACTAATGCCTCTACTATTGGAATGCAAAAATTAATTGTTGCAGCTGAATTTAGTTTTACAGGCATTAATGGCATATTGTGACTACCTCTAGTGTTTCCTGCAACAAAATGTGGATTGTTAAAGACACTTCCTACTTCTTCTGTAGCTGGAAAATTCTTTTGAGTTCTAACGATACAGATTGGATCATCTTTTCCAACATATGTGCCTGCAATATTGTGTAATCTGTCCGTAGATGCATCAAGAATTGGTTCTCCATCTTTTGTATACACTGAATCTACAACATATCTTCCCGGATACATCAATGCAGCTTCTAATGTTGGTTTATCTTCCCATAATTCTAATTCTGCAATTTGAGCTTTCTCTACATCCATGATGTGGAATTTGACACCTTTGGCAAGACTTTTGTTTACAATTAATCCTGTATTGCTAAGTGCATCTACAAACATTCTGTAAATTGGATAATTAAATGCCCCTGGTTCTGTTTTATCTGCTGCAAATACTGTAAATGCTTCATTTGGTCTTTCCTCAAATTCTAATTCTGCAACTCCTGGGCCCATTCCCTTTACATTTCCTGAAAATGAATCCTTAAGCAAATCTTGTCCTGCTCCATACAGCCCTTCTTCTTTTGCAACTTGGGTTCCTGCCATGAAAGCATCCCATGCTAATTTATGGATCTGTTGATTGTCAACACCATGTGTATGTGTCATTACAATGTGGGTGTCATCCCCACAATAACCGATATAATGATCTATGAGTAAGTCTGAAGAATTTTTTACTGTATTTTTAATTGCATCAAGTAATCTATCGCTTGGTTTTGTGTGACCTCCAACTCCACCAACATCTGCTTTGATAACAGAAACTGTTATTTTCATATCTACCATTTTTGCCCCTTTGATTTATGTGCTTTTAGCAAAGTCTTGTGATCTGAAATTAATTGATTTTTTTTTAATTTTTCTTCAAAAATTCATAACAGTAATAAATGCCCTCAAATACGCTCTTCATATGGCAGATAAACCACACTTGAACCTGATTGTTACAGGTCATATTGATAATGGAAAATCAACAACTATGGGTCATTTCTTGATGGATCTTGGTGTTGTAGATGAAAGAACAATTGCAGCACACGGAGCCGAATCCGAGAAGACCGGAAAAGGTGATACTTTCAAGTATGCATGGGTTATGGATAACATTAAAGATGAAAGAGAAAGAGGTATTACAATCGATCTAGCTTTCCAAAAGTTTGAGTCTCCAAAGTACTTCTTTACTTTGATTGACGCTCCTGGTCACAGGGACTTTATTAAAAACATGATTACTGGCGCTTCTGAAGCAGATGCAGCCGTTTTGGTACTATCTGCAAAAGAGGGTGAAACCGATACTGCAATTGCTGCAGGTGGTCAAGCAAGAGAACACGCATTCTTGCTAAAGACACTCGGTGTAGGCCAACTAATTGTTGCAATCAACAAGATGGATGCAGTCGAATACAAAGAGGATGCATACAATGCAGCAAAAGAGAAAGGTGAAAAATTAGTAAAATCTGTAGGTTACAAACTAGAAAATGTACCATTCATTCCAGTTTCTGGATGGAAAGGCGATAACTTGGTTAAAAAATCTGAGAACATGGCTTGGTACAAAGGAAAAACACTACTTGAAGCATTTGATGACTTTACAGTAGCTGAAAAACCAATTGGTAAACCACTACGTGTTCCAATTCAAGATGTTTATACCATTACCGGTGTAGGTACTGTACCTGTAGGTAGAGTAGAGACCGGTGTAATGAAAGCCAATCAGAAAATCGTTGTAATGCCATCTGGCGCACAAGGTGAAATCAAATCAATTGAGACTCACCACACTGAAATGCCATCTGCAGAAGCAGGCGATAACATTGGTTTCAACTTGAGAGGTATTGAAAAGAAAGATATCAAGAGAGGAGATGTTCTTGGTACTCCTGATGCCCCTCCAATGGTTGCAAAAGAATTCAAAGCACAAATTATTGTAATTCATCACCCAACAGCAATTGCACCTGGTTATACACCAGTAATGCATGCACACACTGCACAAGTTGCAGCAACTGTTACTGAGTTCCTCCAAAAGATCAACCCAGCAACTGGAGCTGTTGAGGAAGAAAATCCAAAGTTCCTTAAAGTTGGAGATTCTGCAATTGTAAAAATCAGACCAGTAAGACCAACTTGCATAGAAACTTTCAAAGATTTCCCTGAAATGGGTAGATTTGCTCTCAGAGATATGGGTGCAACTATCGCAGCAGGAATCGTTAAAGAGATTACTGAAGAGTACAAACCATAGGCGTATATTTATGACACAAACCGCCCGTGTTAAACTCACTTCCACCAGTCTTCCAAAATTAGATGGTGTATGTGGGGAAATAATGGGAATCGGTAAAAAAACTGGTGTTAAAGTTAAAGGTCCAACCCCACTTCCTGTAAAACGATTACATGTTGCTACAAGAAAATCACCATGTGGAAACGGAACTGAAACCTATGAAAAATGGGAAATGAAAATGCATAGAAGAATAATCAATATCAACGCTGATGATAAGGCAATTAGACAACTGATGCGACTGAAAATCCCTGATGATGTTTACATTGAACTCTCTCTCACATAATCTGGTAGCCTTAAATTATAGAAATTTTGATGATAAACATGGTTGAAGATAACTTTGATGAAGTAGAAGAAACTCCTGTTGAGACATTTGATGTAAATTATTCCTGTCTTAGATGTGGAACAACTGTTTCAAACACTGAATTATCTCGATTACCTGAAATCAAATGCATCTGTGGATTTAGAGTCTTTACTAAAGTACGACCACCAGTAGTTAAGACAGTAAAAGCAATTTAATTATCTGTCTTTTTTGTAACTGTGCTCTCTTTGCAAATGTGTTCTCATATCTTCCATGTTTGAGAAATACTTGTTACACTCCTTGCAATCATATTGTAAATCTTTTCCATGAACAATTTGTTTATGATTCATCAATTCTTCTTCTTTTGAGAACTTTTTCTCACACATATCGCATTTGCTTTTTTTAAAAAACCCCAAGATTATCCAAACTCTGCTTTCTTTTCATCCCAACAAGTTCTGCATAACTGGCCTTCAATCTTCCACTTTCCTTTTGGATTGTATCTGATTAATCCCATTTTTCCACCACATAGTGCACAAAAGTCTTTTGCTTTTCCATGTGATTCTTCTTTTTTGTCAAAACATGCTTTACATAACAATCCTTCCATGTCCCATTGCCAACGTGGTTCCCACAAATCAGTAATTTTTTGAGTATTTCCACACACTACACATGGTTGTCTTACTTTACCTTCATAGTATTCTTTTGATTTCTCATAGTGACAATCGCCACAAAGTCTCCCTTTGATATTCCATTCTCTTTTTGGTTTGTGTTTGTGAGTTAATTCCTTGTTGCAAACTGCACAATATGATGGCTTTTTACTAAATAGTCCCATGTCTATGTTGATTTTAATAAATTAATTATTAAATGTAATAAAAATAGAGGACGAGTTTTAGTAGTCCTTTCCCTCTATTGACTGAAATGAGCATCCAATCTACTTTTGGAATATTTGTTTTGTACATTTTCCCAAGTTCTCCCTTGGATATTCCCTTTGTTTTCTACAAAACCAATTAGATAATTGTAAAATTTTAGGCAGTGTCCCCTAATGTATCAAATAAAAATAATAAAAACAAAATCGTATTATTGTTTTAAGATTTTCTCAAGGGCTTGACTTGCATTAAGCATGCCATTTCTCTTGGCAAATTCTTCGATCATTTTGTATTGTTTTTCTGTAAAACATACTGGCATTGAACGTCTTTCCATGAATAATCTTAGTATTTTTTACTAATATCCTTTTCTCTGCTTTTTCAAGAAAAACTATAATCACTTGTAAAAATGAGAAGATTTTTCAAGCCAATTTCTCAATCTCGAATATGGTAAAGAAGCGTCAGATCTTGGTAATTGGTCATAATACTAACGGCTGCAGACCTGAGCATGAAAAGACTGCATATGAGGTAGGCGTTGAAATTGCAAAATCTAAATCTGTTTTGATTTGTGGAGGATTAGGTGGGGTGATGAATGCAGTTGCGCATGGTGTTCATGACTCTAACGGATTAACAGTTGGAATTATCCCTCAAGATGATCCAAAAATGGCAAATGAATACTGTGACATTGTGATTCCAACTGGAATGGGTCTGACACGAGATTTTCTTAATGCCCTTAGCGCAGATGGTGTGATAATTATTGGTGGAGGTTCTGGAACATTATCAGAAGTATGTGCATCTTACATGCACAAAAAACCCATGGTTGCAATTAGAAAAATGGGAGGTACAGTTGAGCAATACATTGACGGTTTTATTGACCATAGAGAAAATATCAAGATAATTGGAGTTGATACTCCTAAAGAAGCAGTGGAAAAAATTCTAGAATTAACTACTGCATAAAGACTAGTAATGGATCTGGTTTGTAAAATTCCCCACTATCATCAGCTAGTTTGTTTAATTCATTAACAATATTTTTAATTCCTATTTGTTTTGCTGTTTCAAATAATGGTTTTTTCAATCCTAATCCTAACTGTGCTGCTTTTTCAATTTCTTTAATATCACTTGCACCATTTGTGACAAGCCATGCAGCATTGTTTAGAATATTTGCAACCAACTGAATAGGATCACATTTTGTTGCCAATTCCTCAGAAAGTGTAACTCGTTCGTATTTATCATCTGAATATTTGTAAAATCCTTCTCCTGATTTTTGTCCAAGCTTCTTCTCATCAAACATTTTTTCAACTAGTGGGTGGGGATTGATTACTTTTTTATCTCTCAAATGCATCTCTACAGTTGCTTTGTGAATTACATCCATTCCAGTAAAATCTGCCAGCTCAAATATTCCCATTGGGAATCCTAGTTTGAATTTTACTGCTGAATCTATTTCTTCAAGGGTGGCACCTGTTCTATCTTTTAGATAACATGCCTCATGTACCATTGGTATGAATAATCTATTAATGATAAATCCTGGAACATCTTTTCTGCAAATAACTGCTTGTTTGTTTACTGATTTTACATATTCTTGTGTTATTTCTGTGATTTCTTTACCTGTTTTCTCTCCAGGAATTATTTCAACTAATTTCATTAGTTGTGGTGGATTGAAAAAGTGAATCCCAATAAATTTTTCAGGACGAGAAGTTGTGTTGGCAATCTCTGTTATTGGAAGTGTGCTTGTGTTTGATGCAAAAATTACATCAGGTGCTGCTACTTTGTCTAATTCTGCATATACTTTTTTCTTCAAATCCATAATTTCTGGAACTACTTCAATTACAAGTTCTGCATCTTTTACTGCTTCAGTTAAATCCACTACTGGTTTAATTCTTGAAAAAATTGCATCTCCTTCTTGTTTAGAAATTTTTTCTTTGGAGACTAGTTTGTCTAGACTCCATTTTATTTTCTCCATTGCTTTATCCAAAAAGGATTGTTCAATATCTCTTAGAACTACATTGTATCCAGCAGTCGCTGAAACTTGAGCAATTCCATGCCCCATTACTCCAGAACCCAAAACTGTGATGTTTTTAATTGACACTGCTCTCAAAAATCGAGTATCCTTTATAATGTATTTCCAAATTTTAGAAAATTATGGGCTTGTTCAAACGTAAGAAAGAAGATGAGAATCAAACTAAATGTGAAACATGTGGTACAGAACTACATGATCCTGAACGATTAAAACGACATATGAAAAAAGCACATGGAAATGTACCTGCAAAGAAATTAGATCCTAATGCAGGAGATGGCGGTACATGGTAAAATGGAATTAAGTTCTAGTCAAAAGGCAGGATTAGTTTTTGGAGGTGCATTTGTAGTAGCAGGCATAGTACTATCCACACTTGTATTCCCATTTTGGAATCTAATTAGAGAAGATGTCTTTGAAGAGGTTATCATTTTGAGTAATGATAATGGTGTTTGCTATGTTGAGACAAGTGATAGCATCCCAAAAACAATTGAGAATTGTAATCTAAAATCTGGTGATACTACTACCATCAAATTTGGTCAGGGATTGGCATGGGCAAGTATTGTCAGTCCATAAATGGATGATTTAATATTCTGACTATTCAAATTATGAATATGGACTGTATATTTTGTAAAATAATTTCAGGGGATATTACAGCTAAAATTCTAAGCCAAACTGAACACTCGATATCTTTTCTTGATGCATTTCCACTGGCAAAGGGACATGTACTTGTAATTCCAAAAAATCACCATCAAAAAATTCAAGACATGAGTGTTGATGAGAACACTGATTTGTTTTCGTTAGTCCATTCCATGATATCTAAAGTTGATTCAATTACTGGTGCAACATTGGTTGCAATTCATAATGGCAAAGATGCAGGACAAGAAGTTCCTCATGTTCATGTACATCTAGTTCCACGAAGTAGTTCTGATTCAGCTGGTGCAATTCATAGCATGTTTAACTCTACATTGAAACTTTCTGAAAATGAAATTGATGAATTATACAATAAACTAAAAAACTAATTTCAATAAGGATATAGTCTCTCTTTTGTATCGCTATTCTCTACAATAATTGCCTTTGTAGGACAAGTCTCAGCTGCATTCATAATTTTATTTACTCCTGCCCCTCTTTGATTAATTACTGAAGATTTTGGATTTGATTTTGATTCTTTATTGATTAGAAAAACATCTGGTGCAATTATTTCGCAACTGCAACAACCTATGCATCTGCTTTCATCAACATCGACAAAAAGATTTGGTTGCTGTTTGGGTTCTTTTGCTTTATCAAACTCTCCATTTTTACCATCTGCACGTACTCGTGCATTATAGTCCTCCCAAAACTTTCGTTCATACTCTTTCCAAAAATCCGGATCTCCTTCCTCAAATTCTCTGGTGTACTTTCCCCAGTCTTGCTGAGGAATGTCTTCTGGTGCTCCCCACTGTGGCTTTCTCTTAAAATCTGTTTTTGCACTTGATTTGTATTCTCTGCTTTTTTGGTTTTCAGAATTTGTGGTTTGATTATTTTTTAGCATGTGATATGCTTCTGTAATTTTCTTAAATTCTGAATCTTCTTTTTGCTCCTTGTTTTTATCAGGATGATATTCTAGTGCAAGTTTTCTATAAGCTGCCTTGATCTCTTCTTGGGATGAATCAGGATTTACTTTCAATATCCTGACAGCTTGGTATGTATTCACTAAAACTAGAACTTGGTCATATCTTAAAAATAATTGCATTCATCAAAATCTGGTTTAAATCATTCTAGGATTGTTTCATCATCTGCTTTCCAAGCAGGTTCAACTATACATAAAAATCTCAAATCTGTCGTTCCTATGTTTTCAATATGTTGCTCTGAATTTGGAGGGACAAAAACAGAGTCATCTTTTTGAAGAGTAAAAAAATCCTCATCTACTTTGAGTCTTGCACTGCCTTCCAAGATATAGTAAATTTCTGATGATTTTATTTTATGTAGTTTTGATCTTTTTCCAGGTTTTAGTGAGAACTGTGCCAAGCTGTAATTGATTCCGTTCAGTGTATTGTGTGGGTGAAAATATTGTTTGATGTTTGTTCCTTCGTCGCCTTGAATAGAATCTATCTCAGAATTCTTTCTCAATGACATTGTTTCTAAATAATATTGGAAACTTTGGTTTTAAAATCTGATTCATACCAAGTTGTTTTGTATGCTGCATTTTTCTTTGGTAGGATGTTTATTGCAATATGTGAGAATGTTTTTTGCTTGTCAATTGAACCATGAGTGTGCAAAACATGGGCAGGAATGTGTACAATATCTCCTTCATTAAGTGAAATCCTCTCTGCTCTTTTTATTTTAAAGTCTGATTTTTTAGTACCATATTTTTTAAAAATCTCAAGACTCCCTCTTCCTTTTGTTACCATTAATACTTGATTTCCATCATGCTCGTGAAGTTTTGTTCTAGAGCCTTTCTCAAAATGTACATGATAGATGTCTTGATCTTTTGATTTAATTTTCTCAGATAATACTTTCATCCATGTTTTACCTGTAAACCAATCAGGATTTACCTTTCTTTTATCTCCAGAACCAAAAATGTTTGATTTTTCCATGCTAAATCTTACTCAGTATCTTCTTTTTCTTTTCTAGAAATTCCTTTTGAGTGATAACTCCTGCTTTTTTTAATTGACCAAGTTTTTCAAGTAATTCTAATTCTTCTTGCGTACTAGTTGTCATCTTTTTTGCAGATGCCATCCCTTCACTGATTTTATTGACTCCTTTCTTTTTTAGCTCCATGCTCTCTTTTTTTGCTTTTGCTGATAATTCTTTGCTAACTTTTGATGCTTCCTTTGCAGTTAGTTCTCCAAGTTCAACTGCTTCATCTAGTGCCTCGTCTGCTTTTTTAATTCCATCTTGGATTGCCTTGTCTGCTTTTTTTAGAAATCGCCCAATATATCCGCCTTTTTTTGCTGTTGCCATGATTCTTCTTTAATCTTAATTCTATTATCTCTTTCTTATCTGAATTGGTTTAATACAAGGAAATACATAATTTAGTTGGTTTTGGAAGAGAAGGATTTTGATGTAAAAACAATCGTAATTAGAAAAAATATGGATGAAGATGAAGCTCTAAAAGTTGTTGAGCAAAAAAAGACTGATCCTTTCAAATCTTTACTATCAAGGCCAAAAAAAGAAGACATTCATCTTGATTCTATGAAATTATACTACGAGTGCTCATTAGTGGTATCTGCAAAATACAGTGCCGACTATTTCAGAAAAGCAGTACATACTATTGATGTTGATTCTAATGTTCATGAAATTTCAATTGGTGATGGAATTTTCCCGGTTCGCTCAAAATCTGGATTGGAGAAAACCTTTGTTGGAAAGCGAGGCAAAAACAAAGTCGATATCAATCTAGAAGAGCATGTATTTGTTGAAGAAGAAGACGAACTAACATTTGACAATCATGGAATGGAAACAGAACTCCCATTCAAAATTGATTCAAAGAACATTGAGAACTATCCTCAAAGAATTCTGGATGAAAATCAGCATACTGTAAAAAAACTAGAATTCCCATACGAGTCTGGAATTGAGAAACTCAAAATTCATCTAAAAAAACCACTTGATCCTGATATACGAGATCTCAAAGAGGAATTCATACTCCATGATTTAACAGAAGTTTACGTTCCAATTTTTGAGGCAAGACTATCTGATCCAAAAAAGAAAGTTGAAATTATTCGAATAGATGCGGTCAGAAAAAAGATTCTATAGTTTTACCATTCTTCTAAACTCATCATTGCTGTGTAGTTTTTCAAATATTTTTTCATCTTTTGCCCACTTGCGAATGATTTTGGGGTTTTTAGAAATTGCCTGCCTTAGTAGATTTAGTGCTTCAGAAATATTGCCTAATTCTACTTTACTTCTGGATTTTGCATAAATGATATTTACATTGTCCTTGTGCTTTGAGAGGATCTTGTCAAAAATCTCAATTGCTTTTTCATGTTTTCCCAACTCTGCAAGTTCAATTCCTCTGTGGAATAATGCATCCATATGACTTGGATTGTTCTTGTAAACACTATCAAAGCAGTTTAGCGCCTCTTCATGTCTTTTGAGTTTTCCTAATATTATTCCCTTGTAAAATAATGCATTTGGTTTTCTTGGCTCGATTGATATTGCCTTCTCTAATGTTGTTATTGCCTCTTCATGCTCTTGAAGCTTGTCAAGCAAGACTCCTTTGTTGAAATAGGATGCGGCATGTTTTGGGTCTGCCTCTATTGCTTTGTCGTAGCATTCTGCTGCATCTTGAATATTTCCCATCTCTGCCATCGCAATTCCTTTGTTGTTGTATGCTTGTGCATCTTTTGGATTGATTTCAAGTAGTTTGTCAAAGCAGGTAACTGCATCACTATACTTTTTGATTTGGTTTAGTGCCAATCCCTTGTTGTATAGCGCTGAGGCATTTTTGGAATCTTGTTTTAGAACTTTGTTAAATAGTGAGATTGCTCCCTTTGGTTGGTTCTTCTCCATAAATGACATTGCATTGTACAGCAAATCTTCAATGTCTTCTTTAGAGCCAAACAGTCCCATGATTTTGAAAATAATATACTGCTAATGAAAGTTTGGCTTAGCCTAAAGACTTGAATTTCTTTATTGCCTCTTTTGCCATTTCTTCCTGCTCTTCTGCAGATGTTTCTGTGGGGTCATCAGTGGCATATGCCTCTTTTCCTTCTTTTTTCTTTTCCATGATTCTTCTAAAGTGATGATTTCTAAAAAACTAATCTATCAAATGTCTGAATTACTGATTTGAACTACCATTCTCACCGTTTAAATGAAGAGAAAACTGTGAGTTTGTACTTATGATGCTACATACATTATTCATTCTTTTTACAATCTCTTTGTTGATTGTCTCTTCCTCTGGACAGCAAGCAATAGGCTATGGCGGTCCTCCTGAACAAAGTAGTTCTAATAATTACACTGTTGAAATAAATTCTGATAATACATCATATTTACTTGGAGATTCAATCACATTCTCTGGAAAAGTTAACAAATATGATGAAGAAAGAAATTTGAGAATTTCTATCTTTGATTCAGAAAATAATCTCATTCTAACTCAGAAAACTCCCGTATCTGAAGATTCAAAATTCCATCAAAGTATGATATTAAATGAAAAATTCCATGATGGAAAATATAATGTCAAAGTTCAATATGGAACATCAAAGGCTACAATTGAAATTATCTCTTTTGAGATAAATTCTGATAATCTTTCTGTGGAGGACAAATCGTCCAATGCAAAAATCCCTGATTGGATAAAGACTAATGCTGGATGGTGGGCAGATGGCTCCATTGATGACTCCTCCTTTGTTCAAGGAATTCAGTTCTTAATCAAAGAAGGACTAATGAAAATACCTGTCACTGAACAAGGCTCTGTTTCTGATGGTAATGACATCCCTGATTGGATAAAGACTAATGCTGGATGGTGGGCAGATGGCTCCATTGATGACTCCTCCTTTGTTCAAGGAATTCAGTTCTTAATCAAAGAAGGACTAATGAAAATTTAATTTTCAGTCATGTCTCTAAATCTAATTTCTCGATTTCATTTGCTAAAATTTATGGATTGTTCAGATTAGTTTTGGAATTGCCACGAAATGACAAAAAAAGCAATAATTGTAAGTTTATTTTTATTAGTAGGAATTACAATATACACATTTTCAACTCTTTGGTAAAATTATCAGGATCTCCAAAATAAGATACTATTAATTTGAAATAAAACAAATTCTAGTTATTGTCTGATTCAGATATTTCATTTCTAGCACATAAAGTGTTTGTCCACAGATGGCCCCATGATCCTCCTCTCTGGGGGAATGACACAAAAGATGACATTGACAAATCAATTAACAAAAATCCTCAAAAAAAGAGAGTAATCATTAAACAAAAAACAGTACAAATCCAAGACACAGAATTTCATAATCTAAAAAAGATTGGAATTTCTGTCCCATTCTTCAATGACGAGTTTAGGATGATTTTTGAATCTCAGTTTGGACAATTCTTTGCACATGTTCACATTACAATGAATGAGGATAATTACTTGGAGATATTCAACAAATTAATTGCTTGGAGAAAAACAAACTATCCTAACTAGAATTCTTCAGATGCCTTTAGAATTTTCTTAATGTCATCTTTGGTATGGGCATCCGAAATTGCACCTAGTTTTCCTGGTAAGAAAAATATCCCATCATGTGCAATTAGTTTGAAATGATATTTCTGCAGCATGGCACTGTCGCATTTTGCAGCCTGCACAGAATTTGTAATCTCTGTTACTCCATCTGAAACAAAGTGAGTCATAAACAATGACCCCTTACCAGTAACAATTACCTTGCCATCAAATGTCTTTGTCAATTCCTTTCTAGCATATTCTCCCAATTCATTAATTTTTGAATAGATTGATTTTTTTGATTTTAGCTGACTCAGCGTTGCAAATCCTGATACCATTGATGCTGGATTTGCAGAAAATGTTCCACCACCAACATAGCTTCGCTCTGATTTTTTCTTACCTCTAGTATCAGCATACTCCATGATCTCCTTTTTGCCACACATTACACCAATTGCCATTCCGCCACCAACAATTTTTCCAAGTGTTACAATGTCAGGATCAAGCTTCATGGTGGGATACAAGCATCCAAATCTGAATCGAAATCCTGTAACTATCTCATCTAAAATAAATAACGAGTTGTTTTTTTTGCAAAACTCTTGAATTCCTTTTAGATAGTCTGCAGTTGCAGGAATGCATCCACCTCCACCTAAAACTGGTTCTATGATTACACCTGCCAAGTCCTTTGAATGCCTTGATAGTATCTCCAATGATTTCTCCAAGTCATTGTATGGAATTGATACAATCTGTTCCTCATTGATCACACCACTACTTTCAGATTCAGAAAACGGCCAGTTTACTGACTTTAACAAATCAGAAGTATAACCATGCCATCCACCATCAATCTTTGCAATAATTTTTTTGCCAGTTACTGAACGTGCAAGTCTTACTGCATACATTGTAGCTTCAGTACCTGATGTAACGTAGCGAATCTTTTCAGATACTGGAACGTTTTTGGAAATTAATTCAGATAGTAATATTGTCTGCTCGTTTACGGTTCCATACATCCAACTTTTTTCAATTTGTTTTTTAAGTGATTCTTTGACCTTTTTTGGGCCATGGCCTAAAATCAAACTCCAGTGACCCATCCAGTAATCTGTGTATTTGTTGTTATCTGCATCTACAAGATTTTTCCCTCCGGATGATTTTACAACAAATGGATATGGTTCATAAAATCTTATGTTATGAGAAACACCATTGACATGTAACTTTGCAGACTCTGAAAATAATTTTGCAGATTTTTTTGTCTTTTTCTTGTATTCTTTAGTATAGTCCAAAAGCAATTGAACAAGATTGATTCATCCATTTTAAGTGAACTAAACTGACCCTCTTTTGTGCGTAACCTGTGCCTAGGGGGAGGGGTAAAAAATTTCTTGTAATTTTTTCAACAAATCATACCGATCAGGCATAAAATCACGCATGGTTTATATGGTTTCTACATTCTTCACCTTCTGCATACGTAACGCAATAGGCGGCGCTTGTGATGAAGTATGGTATTATGCCATTTTGTGATTCATGGGCCTCCAGTTACGCATACAAAATGAGGATCTGATCAAAAGATCATTTCTGAAATGTGAAGATTATGTGCATCCGTCAATTCCAATAAAGTACACAATGTACTTCAATAATCAAAATTAAGAATCAGAATCCGGTTGATCCTGCCGGACCTGACTGCTATCGGATTGATACTAAGCCATGCGAGTCATTGTAGCAATACAAGGCAGACGGCTCAGTAACGCGTAGTCAACCTACCCTATGGACGGGAATAAACTCGGGAAACTGAGTATAATGCCCGATAGAACATTATGCCTGGAATGGTTTATGTTTCAAATGATTTATCGCCGTAGGATGGGACTGCGGCCTATCAGTTTGTTGGTGAGGTAATGGCCCACCAAGACTATTACAGGTACGGGCTCTGAGAGGAGTGGCCCGGAGATGGGTACTGAGACACGGACCCAGGCCCTATGGGGCGCAGCAGGCGAGAAAACTTTGCAATGTGCGAAAGCACGACAAGGTTAATCCGAGTGATTTGTGCTAAACGAATCTTTTGCCAGTCCTAGAAACACTGGTGAATAAGGGGTGGGCAAGTTCTGGTGTCAGCCGCCGCGGTAAAACCAGCACCTCAAGTGGTCAGGATGATTATTGGGCCTAAAGCATCCGTAGCCGGCTCTGTAAGTTTTCGGTTAAATCTGTACGCTCAACGTACAGGCTGCCGGGAATACTGCAGAGCTAGGGAGTGGGAGAGGTAGACGGTACTCGGTAGGAAGGGGTAAAATCCTTTGATCTATTGATGACCACCTGTGGCGAAGGCGGTCTACCAGAACACGTCCGACGGTGAGGGATGAAAGCTGGGGGAGCAAACCGGATTAGATACCCGGGTAGTCCCAGCTGTAAACTATGCAAACTCAGTGATGCATTGGCTTGTGGCCAATGCAGTGCTGCAGGGAAGCCGTTAAGTTTGCCGCCTGGGAAGTACGTACGCAAGTATGAAACTTAAAGGAATTGGCGGGGGAGCACCACAAGGGGTGAAGCCTGCGGTTCAATTGGAGTCAACGCCAGAAATCTTACCCGGAGAGACAGCAGAATGAAGGTCAAGCTGAAGACTTTACCAGACAAGCTGAGAGGTGGTGCATGGCCGTCGCCAGCTCGTGCCGTGAGATGTCCTGTTAAGTCAGGTAACGAGCGAGATCCCTGCCTCTAGTTGCCACCATTACTCTCAGGAGTAGTGGGGCGAATTAGCGGGACCGCCGCAGTTAATGCGGAGGAAGGAAGGGGCCACGGCAGGTCAGTATGCCCCGAAACTCTGGGGCCACACGCGGGCTGCAATGGTAATGACAATGGGTCACAAATCCGAAAGGAAGAGTTAATCCTCAAACATTACCACAGTTATGACTGAGGGCTGCAACTCGCCCTCACGAATATGGAATCCCTAGTAACTGCGTGTCATTATCGCGCGGTGAATACGTCCCTGCTCCTTGCACACACCGCCCGTCGTTTCATTGAAGTGAGCTTTTAGCGAGGTGACGTCTGATTGGCGTTATCGAACTTGAGGTTCGTGACAAGGGAAAAGTCGTAACAAGGTGACCGTAGGGGAACCTGCGGTCGGATCACCTCCTTAGACAAGGAAAGTGTACGGATGCACTAATCTTCACATTGAATCATCGATGCAATGCATCACGAAAGTGGTGTATGAAGGATGTAGCGGGTCTCTGCCAGGAGACTTGCAATGATCGTCGTGCATAGTCGTGTAATATGTGGCTGAATTTGCCGGTGTAAAGACGGTAATAGGTGGATTGCTAGGCTTGAGGAGAGAAGAAGGACGTGGCAAGCTGCGATAAGCTCGGGGTAGGCGCACGCATCCTATGATCCCGAGATGTCCGAATGAGAATCTTACACTTTTGTGTATTCCAGTACACTAGTATTGGAAGTCGAACCGTGGGAATTGAAGCATCTTAGTACCACGTGGAAAAGAAATCAATTGAGATTTCCCAAGTAGAGGCGATCGAAAAGGAAAGAGCCCAAACTGAATCCTTCGGGAGATGTGGTGTTTTGGTATGATAATATGGAATCTTGGAGCACAGCTGAAATGATCTGAAAAGTTCTGGCGAAGCGGGTGATACCCCCGTAAGCGAAGTGTGAATAGTCCTATTCATACCCGAGTAGTTGTCCTTGGTAGTGGGCAATGAATATGGGTGAAAGTAGCATCCGAGGCTAAATATCTCTCAAGACCGATAGTGGACTAGTACCGTGAGGGAAAGCTGAAAAGTACCCCGGAAGGGGGGCGAAAAGTGCATGAAACCTATTACTTACAGACGTGCGTGGCATGGAAGGTGATTTTTTCAGATTAGAGATTCTAGCAATAGAGTTGAAGATTTGATGTTCAAATCGTCAGTGTCACGCGTTCCGTCTCGAAACACGGGCCAGGGAGCTAACTGTCATGGCAAGCTTAAACCTGTAAAGGTGGAGGCGAAGGGAAACCGAGTTCTCGCAGCATTGTGAGGAGAAGCGTGTGAAAGTGCGTTGAGTCATGGCGGCTAGGCTAGAAGCCAGTCGATCTATTCCTGAGCTAGATGAAGGCGGGCGAAAGCCCGCTGGAGGTCTTAAGACGTTCTGACGTGCAAATCGTTGTTGTGACTTGGGAATAGGGGTCAAAAACCAATCTAGACTGGCGCTCGCTAGTTCCAACCGAAGCGTCTCGCAGGGCGTGCTTTGTGGAGATAGTGTTTCCGGTAGAGCACTGATAGAGAGGCGCGGGGGAGAAATCCCTCACCTTTCATTCAAACTCCGAACGGATATACATCGTAGAAGCAAGGACACGGGTTCATGTGGCGTAAGGCTCATGACCGAAAGGGGTTTAACCCAGACTGAAGTTAAGGTCCCCAAATTTTTGCTAAGTGTCAAGCTAAAGAGCGTGTTCTCGCCAAGACAGCAGGGAGGTAAGCTCAGAAGCAGCTATCCTTTAAAAAGTGTGTAACAACTTACCTGCCGAGGGGGGATGCCTCAAAAACGGACGGGGCTAAAGCAAAGTACCGATACTTTAGATAATCATCAAAGGATGATTCGTGGTAGGTTGGCGTAGTGATTGGGTCGAAGCAGGGCGGTAACGTCCTGTGGACCGGTTTCTATTGCAGATCCTGGCGGCAGTAACAGCATAGTATAGTGAGAATCTATACCACCGTAAGCGCAAGGGTTTCCAGGCAATGCGTTATCAGCCTGGAGGTAGTCGATCCTAAGGTATGCCTCAAAAGAGTATATCGAATGGGAAACTAGTTAATATTCTAGTACCTTGTATGGAGCGTTTGAGCTATATGGTTCGCTTTCGGATAAGGATTGTACAACCATCGTTGTATCTAACTATTCGAGGATTGGGGAGTGTCGTAATGACGAGAACCAGTCCGAGGTAGGAATGGCTCCGCGTTAGCGGAGTTTTCTTGATTCCAAGAGACCATGAAAGACTGTGTAGTTAGCGAAATACAAGCTCGTACCCAGAACCGACACAGGTGCGCTGGCTTAGTAAGCTAAGGTGCTACGGGTATACCGTATGGCGAGGGAATTCGGCAAATTAGTCCTGTAGCTTAGGTATAAGGGATGCCTGCAATCTTCATGAGGAATGGGGATCGCAGGTTGCAATGACAAGGGGGTTTCGACTGTTTAATAAAAACACAGGCGACTGCTAGTCCGAAAGGATTTGTATAGTCGCTGAATCCTGGCCGGTGCCGGTACCTAAAACTTGGGTTCAACCGAGCTAAGGGCCGGTTAACGCCGGGAGTAACTCTGACTCTCTTAAGGTAGCCAAATGCCTTGTCGGGTAAGTTCCGACGCGCATGAATGGAACAACGAGAGCCCCACTGTCCCCGCCTACAACCCGGTGAAGCCACATAAGGTGGACGAACAGTCCATCAACTTCCATCGGGGAGAGAAGACCCCGTGGAGTTTTACTGCAGCTTGTGCTTGTGGTATAGTAAGAATTGCACAGGGTATCTGGGAGCCATGCTTAATACTCTCCGGGGTGTTAAGAAGCAACGATGTAACACCAGACTCTTTTTGCAGTACCACTTATCCAGTGAAGACCGGAGACACGTGCAGGTGGGCAGTTCGGCTGGGGCGGCACCCCTTTGAAAAGATATCAAAGGGGCCCAAAGTTGAGTTCAAACGGGGCAGAAATCCGTTGAAGAGGGCAAAGCCAAAAACTCGACTGAATGGATTTCCAAACGCACGGAATTCATAGACGAAAGTCTGGCTTAGCGATCCTTCGTGTGCCCACTATTGGGGCCCGGAGGTGACAGAAAAATTACCCCAGGGATAACAGGCTCGTCGCGGGCGAGAGCTCCTATCGACCCCGCGGTTTGGTACCTCGATGTCGGCTTTTCCTATCCTGGTCCTGCAGCAGGGGCCAAGGGTGAGGCTGCTCGCCTATTAAAAGGGAACATGAGCTGGGTTTAGACCGTCGTGAGACAGGTCGGTCTCTGCCTGATGGAAGCGCGAATAACTGAGGGGAAGTTGCTCCCAGTACGAGAGGAACAGAGCAGCGTGGCCACTGGTTTACCGGTTGTCTGATAAGGCAGGCCGGGCAGCTAAGCCATTTAGGCTAAGTGCTGAAAGCATCTAAGCACGAATCCTATCCCGAGACAAGTTATTCTTTCGTAAGATGAAGGTCGGCAGCAGAAGACTGCGTTGATAGGAAGGTGGTGTAGATCACAAGCTTCGGCGAGTGGTGAGCCAGCCTTTACTAATAGACCAACACATCGGTTCAGCCACTTACATAGAGACTATGCGCGATGAATCATTTTCAATTCATCAAGTGGAAAAATATACACGACTTGTACGATGATTCATTTTTAATCATTCATAGCGAATGCTATGCATTTTTTATTTTTGAATTCCACCTAGTGAAAACTATACACGACTATTTTAACGAGAAATTTTTAATAAATTTCTTTCAAGAAAATCTTTTTAATTTTTTATCTAACATTTCTACTTGTTTTAACAGATCATAAACTATGTTCTCCACTTTTTCTTCTTTTTTATTTTTATGATTATTTCCATTTGCCCAATCCATCATGGCATCAAATATTGACATTATTTGTAAAGAGTAATCTGCTAAATCTATTAGGGAAAGATTTTTTTTCAAAATAGGATCATTTGGATAAATTACTATGATTCCCTTTTTGTCAATACGATACTGTTGATTTGATATTGCCTCTCTGAAATCTTGTAAAAATAAACCTCTAATTGATTTTTTTAATTTTTCAGGATATTGCATTTTATTACAAATTTTTTTAATCATATTGCTCAAAGTTGTGTTTTCATCAAAACCCCCCTTTAGTTTATCTGAGTTGGTAATTATTTTCAAAAATAAATTAATTATAATAAAATGTGAATTGATAAATGATAATTGAGAATAAATTGTAAATACAATCATTTCATCATAATTGCTTTCAAACGGATCTAATTTACTAACAATTTTACTAATAGAGTTTGAAAAAGAAGTCTGGAAATCCATGAAATTTCTAAAAAATCCCTCGTCACAATATTGTTTGTTAAATTGTACTAATCCATGTTTTTCAATATCGTCTAAAATGACTAAAATCGCTTTGTAATTAGGATCTTGACTCACAAATTTTACCCATAAATAATGAACTTAAGCATAATGGCAAAAACAATATTATTTTGAGACCTTTGTACCTGTCATCATGATTTTATCTCTAAATTTAACCACAATTACTATTAAATTGCCAATTTAAAAAATCAAGTTATGGGTTAATTGTAGTGGGAATTGAAAAAGAACTAATAAAATTACAACTATCTCCTTGATTAGTTGGCTCAGTTAAAGGCATCCAAAAATGTAGGAAATAATCCCCTGGTTTTCCTTTAAATGTAAATTCTCCTACCCATCCGGGTTGATTTCCAATCTCAATTATGTCTTCAGAAAAAAATTCAAAAGAACCACTTTCATTTTCAGGATTTTTTTGAATTAGATCATCCCCACTTGTTGGAAATGAAAAATATTCTGAGACTGTAGTTATAACTGCAGGATTGATTTTTTTATCAGGATCATTTTCTTTAAACCACTCATTTGTAACCTTGAATTCATTATCAAAGAACTCCGTTGATAAACTCACAGGTGTTGAAAAACCTATTTTCATTTTTGCATCATCATGTATTTCCCCATTTACACACTCACTAGAAATTTTAACATGAACTTTTTTATCATCTTTTGATTTTCCCAAATCAATTAATTTCAAGTGCACATCAGGAATTCCATCAAAATTGAAATCGCCACTACCTTCGAATTCTATCATTTTCATTTTTTTGACATGGGGATCTTTAAGTGATTTTTTTATTAGATCTAATGATTTTTGAAATTTATTAACTGCTTTTTCATAATCATTATTTTCAAGAAATTCACTTCCTTCCTCAAAACTCATTATTGCTTTTTCTATTTTTTTAATTCCTTTATCACTCATTATGATGTCTTGTGCACTTAGTATGGCATTATCTACAATGATTTTATCAATTTCTGCAATTTTTAGATTAATTTGTAAAACTTGATCTTTGATTGATTTTTTTTCCTTTTTGTCTTCTAATATCTTATCTAGTTTGTTTATTGCATTTTGATCTTCATTGAGAACTTTACCACCTTTTTTTAAATTTAGTTCTGAATCATTCTTCCAGAATTTATCCTCTAAACTTTTTTCAATATTGTCAATTGCTGATTCTATACTTTTTTTAGATTTTTTACTTATTTCAGAATTTTCTTTCAATCCTTTCAAATCTTCTATGATCTCTATCTTTTGATTCTTTACCGAATCAGCATAAACTTCATTATTTACAGAAAACCCAATAGAAATTAGCATTATTGAGAGGACAACGGATAAAATTACTTTCATTTCACTTTCCTAATTTTTACAGTATATTTTCTTTAATGTTTGTTTGATTAGAATATTACACATTTCTAATTTCCGTTCATTTCTGGATTTGGTGTAATTTCATTCTTCAAATTCTATATCTTTTTGAAGTTCTTCTGGTAATCCAACCCACCATTCCTTTTGACTATCAGACATTCATGAAAAATGATCTATTGTTACTAATAGATCTGTTGGTAAAAACTTCAAAGTATTTGTTTAACAAAAAATGACAAAATCTAGTCTTTTGAATATTCTACTCCTGATTTTTCCTCAGAATTTTTTATTTTAATTACTAATGTGTCTCCTAATTTGTTGAACACTCTTTGACGTTTTTCATTGGTTAAAACCCAGCCTAAAATTACATCAATTGGCAGCAAAAATGATTTTCCAAAACTACTAATCAAAACTCCTTTCAGACTTGGTCTATCACCATTAATGTTTGTGATTTTTAGGTTTAGAATTTTTTTGCCTATCGTTTGACCTGTTTTGTATTCTAAAATTGTCCAGTATGAAAAGAAAATGATGCTGGATGGAATGTATTGCATACCTTCGGCCCAAAACATATCTTCCGATGAGTCATAATCTAATGATCCAAATGAAGCCAGCACTAATGTTGTTGAAAATATTGAGATTATAACAAAATCAATTAACCATGCCAAAAACCTATCTGTCCATTTTGCAATAATAATTTTTGATGACATATTAGAATCTGGATTGCTCACATGATGACTAGTTAATTCAAATTTATAAAACATGTCAATTGATAGTCAACAAAAAGTGCAACATAGTGTATATCTTTTCATTAATTAATGAGAATTATGAAAGCAAAATTTGCAACGTCCTGTAATTCCTGCGGTGATAAAATTCAACCTGGAAAGGAAATCGTAAAAAACAATGATGAAAAATGGGTTCATAAACACTGTGCTGAAGATTCAGAAGGATTGCCCTAGAAATTAATAGTCTGTTTTTTTAATTAAACTTGAATATATTTTTGGTCTCTATTAACCCCCTTGATGTTTTGTTGTGGACTCTGAGAAGAAATGAAAAAGATGTTGTAAAACTCTACAGTACTTTATCTCCAATAATGCAACTGGCTACTGGAGGCAATATGCTAAACTTTGGTTTGTGGGATTCTAAACACAGAGAACCTCAATTAGCTCAGAAAAACCTGTCATCTACTTTTGCACAAATGGCTGATCTAGACTCTGCTCATAAAGTTCTAGATGTAGGAAGTGGACTTTCTGCACCTGCAATTTATTGGAAAAGTATTTTTGAAAATCTTTCCATTTTTTGTGTGAATATTAATTACTCTCAACTTCATTTATCAGAAAAAAAACAAGGTATTGAATTTGTAAACTCATCATCGACTAGACTGCCTTTTTCTAAAAATTCTGTGGATAGGGTTTTGGCATTAGAATCTGCACAGCACTTTAAACCATTCTCTGAATTTATTTTTGAATCAAAAAGAGTATTGACTGACGATGGTTTACTTGTTTTAGCAATTCCCATAACTGTTAATGAACCATCCACATCAAAATTGGGCATTTTAAAATTCACGTGGTCATCAGAGCATTATGGATTGAATGAAATTCGGCAAACTATACAACTTGGTGGATTTACAATTTTACAAGAAAAACTAATCGGTTCATCAGTTTATGACCCTCTAACTGACTACTATATAGAACATAGAAAATATTTAAAAAAATTAATTTTAAAAAAATACCCTTCATATGTTGAAACCATTCTGTATAAATCACTGGTAAAAATGAAGGCTGCTTCTCAAAAAAAGATTATTGATTATGCTTTGATAAAATGCCATTTGACCTCAAATCCCGATTAATCTCAAATCAATTTTTTACTGATGCATTTCTACTCGTAAAAGCCCTGTTTCGTTATTGGCTAGGTTTTTATTTTTGATATTTTGATTAGATTATCATGTCTTACTCTGATGCTTTTCTTAAATTATATGGCGAAAAGTGCAATGAATTACTTAAAGAATCTGAGATCCGATTTGCTGGAATTGTTGATAATGGTGGTAAACTAATAGCTGGTGGCTTTAAGGACGGTCTAGTTCCCTATGAGAATGATGAAACTAAATTACAGACTTTTCTGGAATTTGTTTCAAAGGCTTCTATAAGAAACGAGTTTGATGAAAGCCTAGGCCCAATAAATTATTTGGCTGCAAGACGTGACAAGGCTGTTTTGGTAAGTTTTCCATTCCCAATTACTAAAATCCTATTGCTAATATCGGCAGAACCCACTGTAAATATTGAAAGCCTTGCAAAAAAAGTTGTAGAAATTTTTACTGATGTTAACTAACATACAAAATATGCCAAAAGGTTAAATTCAAAATCACAAAGTCCTGCTATGCATCAATTACTTGTTTTACTTTTTGCAATTTTGATTGTGGTTTCATTTACTCCTTCTTTTGCTGAGATTCAAAATGTCTCCACAAACAAATCTCTGTATCACTTTGGAGATTCTCTTGTAATTTCTGGAAATGTATCATATGATTCTTCCATTCCTTCAATAATCCTTCAAATAATTACTCCTAGCGGAAATGGGTTGGCCCATATTGATAGTATCATTCCCAAAAGTTCTGGAAGTTTTTCCAAATCCATTAATGTTGGTGGGCCCACATGGTCCGAAGATGGCCAATACACTCTAAAACTTACCTATGGTGGAAATTTTGAAAAAACCATTCAGTATGTAAATTCAACAGAACCAAAACCTGAACCTAAACCTGTTAAGAATCCCCCATCAACTCCAACTATTCCAGATGATGATTTTTTGATTGATGAAGATGAATTAGAAAATGAACTTTTCTATAAAATTAATCCAAAAATGAAACTATTAGGATTTCCAGCACTTGATAAATCTCCTCAATATTATATTGATAGATACAACTCTGAATCTGACTATAGAATATGGTTTGATTCCCAGTTCTCAGACTTCACAATCAATGATGTTGTTGGATATGAAACTACACATATAGAAAATTTTCCAGCACTTGATAAATCTCCTCAATATTATATTGATAGATACAACACTGAATCACAATACCGATCATGGTTTAATTCTCAGTTTCCAGATAGAACAATTTATGATGTATTGGGATTTCATACGTATATTCCAGAATGGATTAAATCATACGCTCTAAACTGGGCAACAGGTCAAATTTCTGATGCTGAGTTTATGATTGGATTAGACTTCATGTTAGATAACAGCATAATTACAATTCCCGGATTAGATTATGAAAAAACTTCAGTAGATGAAATACCATCTTGGTTTAGAAATACTGCACATTGGTGGGCTAGTGAATTAATATCTCAACAAGAATTCATAAACTCGATAAAATATCTTATTCAAGAAAATATTATTCTAGTTGAATAATTTAGAATGGTTTTAATTCTATTGTATGTATTTTTATTTCATGAAAGCAACTTTTGGCGCTGGGTGTTTTTGGCATGTTGAGGATTTACTTAGTAAAACAAAGGGTGTAAAATCTACATCTGTTGGTTATACTGGCGGTCAGTTGCCTAATCCAACGTATGAAGAAGTTTGCACTGATAAGACTGGACATGCCGAAGCTGTAGAAGTAGAATATGATCCTAATGAAATATCTTTTGAAGAACTATTGGATGTTTTTTGGAATAATCACAATCCTACAACATTAAATCGTCAAGGCCCAGATGTAGGAATTCAATATCGCTCTGCAATTTTTTATCATGATGATGAACAAAAAGCAATCGCTGAAAAATCTAAAGAAAAAATTGAAAAATCAGGCAAGTTTGACAAGCCTATAGTAACACAAATTGTACCTGCTCCTACATTCTATAAAGCTGAAGAATATCATCAAAAATATTTCAAAAAACACGGATTTTCATAAAATCATTTTACAATGACTATGGGAATTTTTGATGTGTGTCTTCCATAATTTGTAACACTTCCAAAGAACATCTCTTTGGTGGCACTTCTTCCTCTTGAATCCATAATTATTATGTGAAAATATCTTTTCCATGTGCGAGTTTAATTATGTTATATCCAATTTTCTCACTCTAAACCCCAAAGCGATTTTTTAGACCCATCCGATAGGACCAAAATTTTTGAATTTTTCTTTTTGATCACAAATCTCAATTTTTGATGATCTGAAAAAAGAGTCGCCAAATCACTATCTAGTAAAAGAATAAACTATCTTCTGATGATCGCAAAATTACTAATATTTATCTAGTCATCCTTATTGTAGCTAAATCTGTGGAGGAAAAGTTTCTTCAGATCGATGAAAACAAGATAAGATATCTTGAATCAGGTGATTCTAGAAATACTTTGGTTTTAGTTCATGGTTTGGGTGCCTCAGCTGAACGATGGGAAAAAGTAATTCCGCTCTTTTCTAAAAAATACCGCGTAATTGTTCCTGATATTATTGGCTTTGGATATAGTGACAAACCATTAGTTGATTATACTCCTGATTTTTTTGCAGAATTCTTAGAAAAATTCTTCATTGAATCTGGAATTAAACATCCTAATCTTATTGGTTCTTCATTAGGTGGGCAAATTGTTGCAGAATATGCCACCTCTCATTCAGATGATATTGAAAAACTAATTCTGGTTTCCCCTGCTGGTGTGATGAAACAATCTACACCCGCACTTGATGCATATATTATGGCAGCTCTGTACCCAAATGAGCAAAGTGCAAAAAATGCTTTTGAGATGATGGAAGGCTCTGGAAGTAGTCCTGATGAGGCACTTGTTAACGGATTTATTGAAAGAATGAGATTGCCAAATGCAAAACTTGCGTTTATGTCGACACTACTTGGATTAAAAAATTCTGAATCACTCACATCCAAACTTTCATCAATCTCTGTTCCTACTTTGATTATTTGGGGTTCAGAGGATCCTGTCATTCCAATAACCTATTCTGATGATTTTATTTCTACCATCAAAGACTGCCGATTTTTTAGAATGGATGGTTGTGGTCACACTCCCTACGTTCAAGATCCGACAACCTTTGCCTCCAAGGTAATAGAATTCTTAGATTCTCCATAGATGAGTTTAAATACCTAATATTGCCTACTATTACCTATGAGTGGTAATCAAAACCTATATGATCCTACTGAAATGTTCAAATCATGGATTCAAAAAAGTGGACGAGCACAAGCCGAATTTATGAAAAATTTTGGCTCGCTAATGACCAATCAAAATTCTCAGAATTTCAACCCTCTCGATACTCTACGTGAGGTTTCAGAAAAAACAAAGAATGCTCAAAATGCAGTAATGCAAAACATGTCTTCTATGCAAAACAAAAGTATGGAAACTATGTTTAGCATTGGTCAAATGCTTCCATCTTTTATGAATTGGGGAGCATACAAAACAACTGTCAGCAGTAATGGCAGAATTTCAATTCCAGAGGCAGAACGTAATGCACTCGGATTAAGTGAAGGTGACTTGGTTCAAGTTATAGTCCTTCCAATAGCAAAAAAATCAAAAACTAAGGAGGTGAAACAATGAGTAAAAACGAAACAACTACAGGAAATACAAAAGACGTATTTTCAGTATATCAGGAAAACGTAGACAAACTCTTCACTGGTATTAGACAATCAGTACCACAGTATCATCAATCAATTACTAATGTACAGCAAGAATACCTTCAAGCATATGAGAATATTGTAGATTCAACAATCACACTACAAAAAGAATATGCAAAGAAAGCAGGTGTTGCAACTAACATACCAGAGGCAACTCTTAAAGTAATTAGAGATACGACAGAAGAATTTGTAAAGGCAGCTTCAATTCAAAATCAAGTAGCACTTGCAACTATCGATGCAACACAACAGAACATCAAAACATTCAACGATAATGCAAAATCATTTGCTGACCTAAACAGAAACATTCTACAATCCTGGATTACAGCATTTACAACAAAGAACAACTAGTGGTATTTTTTTACCTTTTTTTCTTTTTTATGATCTTTCAGATAACCATTGTCCCAACTCAGGTAACACCTTCTTTTGCGACAACGAACTGGCAATCATTCCTACATGCCCTGTAGGGTACATCCTCAATGTTTTATCTTCACTACCTATGGCATAATGTAAAGGCATACTGCATTCAGGTGATACCAAGTGGTCTCCAACTGCTACTTGAGTAAACATTGGCATGTTGATATTTTTCAAATTCACCATTTTTCCATCAATGATCATTTTATTTTGGATTAGTAAATTATCTTGATAGATGTCTTTAATCCACTGTCTGAAAAGCTCACCTGGAATTGGAGGTGTGTCTCCTAACCATTTTTCAACCCTCAAAAAATTATCTACGAATTTCTTATTATCTATGTTTTTGAAAAAATTCACATATTTTTCTATTCCTTGCTCAAATGGTTTTAGAACTGAAAAACAGTAATACATGAATTCAGGAGGCATGTTCCCAATGATTTCCACCATTTTATCTACATCCATATGTTTTGCAAGATTGCTAATTACCGTGGTATCACGCCAGCCATCAATTACGGGAGCTGTTGCGATATAATTTTTTACACTTTCTGGATGCAATGATGCATAAGCAGTAGCAATAGTTGCTCCAGTACAATAACCTTGCAATGAAATTTTTTCTACAGATGATTCGTTTTTGATATGCTCAACATATGTATCCAAATACCCATTTACATAATCATCAAAATCAAGATATTTGTCCATGCTTGTTGGCGTTCCCCAGTCTAACATGTAAACATCAAATCCTTGTTGGAGCAGATTTCTAACCCAGCTTTTTTCCGGATGTATATCAAGAATGTGATATCTGTTAATTAACGCATATGAAATCAATAGGGGTGTTTTATGTTGGTTCTCTGTTAGAGATCTATAATGCAACAGTCTAGTTTTATCCATTTTTTGAACAACATCATGTGGTGTGACTTCTAGAGTAATTTCATCAGGTGCAGAGACTAACTTTGGGGCATCAATTACATTTTTACTAAACTTCAAAATCTCTTCGATTACTTTAGGGTCGATTTTTGATTCACTTTGCATTGTTTTTTATTTCCTTTTTCTTTAATTCTAATTCCAGTTTTGCTACTCGCTTTTTAAGAGAATGCATTTCTTTGTACACTTCATCTATTTCTTCTTTGCTAGGGAGATTAGCTGATTGTAATATGACATTGGTAATGTTATTCCAATGTTTTGTCAGTTCAAGCTCTTTTGATACTAACTTGCCATAATTTTCTCCGAACTTTTCAGAATCAAATAATTCTGTAAAGTCATTGTCAAAAATATCTATCCATATTCTTTTGAAAGCTTCAATTTGTTCTACATCCTGAGGAATTTCAGGTGATTTCAAATTTACTTTCTTTTGAGCAACACCCCATGTTTCTGCCAGCTGTTTGTAGTATTCTGTAAGGTACTTGTTAAACTCTAATAGGTTTTCATTAATTTCAATTAATTCAGTGGACACTTTTTTTGAATTTGATGCAAATGCTCTCATTGGTCCAATGGAAGCTAGAGCTTGTGGTTTACTGGACATTAAATGAATAAGATCAGTCCAAAAAAGTGACAAATGTTTATAGTAATCTGTAATGTCTTTTGCTGAATCTGCCTCGTTTTTTATTGATTCATTTGTATCATTAGATGATTCTGGTTGCACAGATTTCAATTAACACAGCTCGCAATAAATAGATCGCTTGTTTAATTAAACAAATGGATGATGTAGAGAAGCTTGAAAAAATCTGTCAAAAAATTGATAACTTAGATCCTAAGATACGCTCTGCACGTTTTATCAATAACAGGGGACACCTAGTGGCCGGAGGCATGAAAGAAGGGCTTCTCTCTCTTGAAGCTCAAAAACAAGATGAGATGATGTTCATGGAACTTGCTTTACGTGTTAGAATGCGACATGAATTTGACAATGAATTTGGGGAAGTACATTTTTCAATGTCCTATAGGGACAAAGTAATCATCATGAGTTTTCCACTGGCTGATGATAACGTACTGTTAGTTTCTTGTGAAAAAGATGCTGATTTTGGAAAGATTCCATTTAAAATATTAAAATTGATTGCTTCTTTGAAAAAATCTACCATGAAGACATTCTGATCATAACAACTTAATTCCAGAGTTTGTACTTTGTATTATGCCAACTGAGCAATTAATAACTTGGAATGAAATTGAAGATTTAATTGATAACTTATCGAAGAAAATTCTAAAACTGCCTGGAACTTTTTCAAGTATTTCTACCATCAGCAGAGGTGGGCTGGTTCCAGCAAGATTGATGGCAGATCACTTGGGAATAAAAAAGATTTTTGTCGATAGAAAGAAAATATCTTCCTCTTCTCTATTTGTAGATGATATTTATGATTCAGGAAATACATTCAAAAAAATTATTTCAAATGTTGATGATCCTTCTAAATTAGTTTTTGCTACTTTATTTGCAAGACGTGATAAAAAATATCCAAAACAACTAGTTTATGCTAAAAAAACCATAAACAATGATTATGTTGTATTTCCTTGGGATAAAATAGAATTCCAAACATCTCAAAAATAAAATTTATTTCATACATCCAGGAAACGTTCCTTCATGTCTTTTTTTAAAATCCTCAATTAGCTCAATAGAATTCTTTTCAAAATTTTCTTCTTTCTTATACTTGAATCTTGTTGCATTTTTAATACAATCATTTGTTGATAATTTGATAATTGATTCTTTGATATTTTCTGAACCTCCTATGAATAATATTTTCATTGATTGGTGCATCATAAACACCCCTGCCATTTCAGGAATGTCTTTGAAATGTTCTTGATTAAAATCCAGCCATTCTGACCAGTTATCTTCTGTCATTTTTACTCATTTAGCATTTTTCTTAATCCTGAGCATCTGTTTCTAATAGTTACTTCAGTTACTCCGGATGCAATTGAAATTTCTTTTTGGGATTTTACTTCTCCTGTACTAATACAAGCAAGGTATAATGCTGCTGCTGCAATTCCCATTGGATCCTTTCCTGCCACAATACCAATTTTTTTAGCCTGATCTAAAATTTCGATTGCTTTTCGCTTACTTTTCTCACTTAATTCTGCAATACTTGCAATCCTTGACACTCCTCTGACAGGATCCACTACTGGCATTTTTAATTCTAATTCTCTAAAAATTAGTCTATAACATCTTGCTACATCTTTTCTTCTGATGTTGATTCCTTTTGCAACATCATCTAATGTTCTTGGTGTTTCTGTGTTTCGACATGATGCATAAAGACATGCTGCAACTAATCCTTGAATAGACCTTCCTCTAACCAGTTTTTTCTCCATTGCCTTTCTGTAAATGTATGCAGCTTTTTCTACAACTGCATCTGTTAAAGCAAGCTTGTCTTTGAGTTTATCCATTTCGTTTAGGGCCTGTCTTAGATTTCTATCTGCGGATGAATGTGCTTGTGTTCTACTATCCCAAGTTCGTAATCTTTCAATAGAACTTTTTACACTTGCAGATAATGGTTTTCCAGTGGAATCCTTGTTGACTGCTCCAATTACTGTTGATAATCCCATGTCGTGCATTGTAAGTGATGTACCTGCACCAACTCTTGTTCTGTTAGTATCATCATTTGCAAAAGATCTCCATTCAGCACCAGTATCTTCAATTTTATCTGTAACAACAAAACCACATTTCCCACAAAACAACTCTCCTGTGTTTTGATCTGTAACCATTTTCTTATCTCCGCATGCGGGACATTTGGGACCGGAAATCATTGTGTTTTTGAGCATAATAACACTAAATGGCTGCAATTCCCTTTTATCCGTTTTACCTAATTTCAACGGGTTATTGGTGTGTAGGTTAAGCTAATACTTATTCTCATTTTTTAGAATGAGATCTGATTTTCTAACTTAGTAAACAAAATGCATACGATGGTGTGTATGATGGATACATGATGTTGTTTTTTTCATCAGTATGTGTTAAACCAATTGAATGTCCTAATTCATGAGTCATTATTGTCTCAACACTTTTGACATCATACAACTGAAAACTCCCATCACAATTGTAATCGCCAAGTGTAACTTCAACTACTCCTTTTCCAAGATGAGCATGACCTAAAACACCCTCTCCGATATTTCGAACTACCCATGTAACCCAGACATTGGCTTCGTGTTTTTTCCCAGTTATTTCAAAAACTATCTTTGCTTTTTGGTTGTTTGTGTTTAATTCCTGTTCTTCCCAAAATGCAAATGAGTTCTCCAGTGTACTAACATGATCTAATGGTAGCCCAGGTGGCTGTTCATTGATGTATACTTTGTAGTAAATAATGTAGGTATCATCAATAATCTCATATGTCGGATTTGGAAAATTCTCTGATGCTTTCTTTACTTCTTCTTCAAAATTCCATTTGATATAATCTCTTAGAAATTTCTTAATGACGTCTTTGCTAGGATTTGGATATTCAATGTATCTTTTCTCCTTTGAAATATTATTCATAATATCTCTTAGATATCTCTCAAACAAGTAAAATTCCCTGTCTAATTCCTCTTGTGATTTTTGTTTACTTTCTTTGATATTGACTTTAATGAATCCATTTTCCATCATGTATTGTATTCCAGAAACAAATTCAGTATCTTCAATAGTGCCATCTGCCCACCATCCCGCATTATTTTTTATCCATTCTGGCATTTTTTCTTCACTACTGGATGTATTTTCGGTGGCGGGAACCTGAACAATATTATTTTCGATAAGGTACAGCAATGCCGAGATAAATTCATCATCATCTATTGAATCATTGGACCACCATTTTGAAATTGTTTTTACCCAATCAGGAATTGAAATAACTTTGATGCTCTCTAATCCAATTGGTTTCTCAGTTGGAGTGTATGGAAATTTAGTAATAACTTTTTGAACAATTACTTTATAGTTGCTGATTACTGTGCTGTCTGGTTTTTCTTTTGAAGCCTTTTCAAAATATTTTATTGATTCTTGATATTCTCCTAAATTCCCAAAACCTAAACCCATTCCAGTTAGTGAAGTGACATCATTTGGTTTGTACTGAAGAACTTTGAAAAATTGCTTTAAGGATCTATCATGTTCTTCAAGATTACTTAGAGCAATTCCTTTCATTTTTAATGTTGAAATATTGTTAGGTGCAATTTCTAAAATTTGATCATAAATTGAAATTGCTGTCTTGTATTCTCCTTTAACAAACAGATTATTTGCCTGATTAAACATTTGTTCAAGATTTTCCTCACTTTGAGCATTTGCCTCAAAAATGATTATGGAACTTAAAATCATTAAAGAGATTAAAAATTTTATTCTCATAGTATTTTTTCCATTATTGCAATTTTAGATATCTGTATTTCTATTTTATACTACTGTGGTCATGATTTTGTCTTTGCAACAAATAATTATTTGAGGCTACAAGAAAATCTTTAATTTATTCATAATTGGAGTTTTTGTATTGACTGAGATCGGTGTTGGAGAAATTATTTATGATTTACGAAAAAAAATTCAAGAGGCTAAATCTGAATTATCTCAGTTAGGAGAACAAACATCAGATATACCTGAATTGATCTCCTCAGCTAATCTCTTGCGCTCAAATGAGTACCTGGAAAAGGCTAACAAAACTAAAACTAATTTGATATCTGCATACTCTCAATACACTGCTGCTCTTGAAGAATTACTATCATCTGTATTTGAGATTCAACATGAACTAAAAGAAGTTCTAAAAGAACAATCTCAACTACTTTCTACAAAAAAGAAGTCCGTCAAAAAACCCAAAAAAGTCACCAAATCCAAATCTAAAAAAAAAATAAAAGATGATTATTTTGACAAATGATTCACATCACCAGCAATTATTTTGTTAGTACTGCCATTTTTTGAAATAACTAGTGCCCCATCATCATCAATTTTTATTGCTTTACCCTTTACTTTTCCATCAGATGTGTTGATCTCTACATTCATTCCAATAGTTGAAGATCTTTTTGTCCACTCTGAAATAATTTTTTTTGTTTGTCTCTCATTTAGCATTTGAAAAATTTTTTCTAATTCTAATAAGAAAGATTGCACTAATTCTACAGGCCTTACATTGTTTTTATGCCCACTTAATGATGCAACTCCGTAAAAATTTGGTGTGTCTTTTAGTTTTTTCTCAATTAATTTTGTATCTACATCAAAATTGATCCCAATTCCTAAAACCAGATTTTCGATTCGATTTGATTCAAATGATGCATCTACTAGCAACCCTGCTAGTTTTTTTCCATTAATTGTTACATCGTTTGGCCACTTTAATTCTGGTGAAATCTTGAAAGTTTTTTCCAAAGCAATTGATAATGCTAATGCAGCTCCAATTGGAAATAATGTTGTCATCGCAATATCGAATTTGGGGTGCAAAATTACTGAAAACCAAATACCTCCTTTGGGTGAAATCCATTTTCTTCCTGCTCTTCCTTTTCCACCCGTCTGTTTTTCAGCAACAATAACTGCTCCATTATTTTTTGAATCTGTTGCCATTTTTAGAGCCTGAATTTGTGTTGAATTAATTGAATCAAAATAATATGCCTGCTGGCCAACCAATTTTGTTTTTAGCCCCTGTGTGATTTCCCATGGGAGTAAGGCATTAGAGTTTGTAGTTAATTTGTAACCCAGTTTTTGTTTTGATTCAACTGTGTATCCTAACTCTTGAATTTTTTTGATGTGTTTCCAAATTGCAACTCTGCTAATTCTAAGTACGTCACTAAGATCTTGACCTGAAAGATATTCTGTATTGTGAGTCTGTAGGAATGTTAAGACTTTTACCAATCCTGGATTGTCAAATGAATTGTACATCAATTGTAATTCATTTTTTATTTGACTATAAAATTCCCACTAGAATCCAATATCAATGTCAAATCCCCCATCATCCATTCCCACATCTGAATCACTTCCGTCCATCCCTTCTCCAACTCCTTCTGGAATACTCTCTGCAGGAACATAATCTGTCATTGCCATCCCGATCATACTGAACATCATTGAAAACATCATGATATCCATTACTCCAAAAAACATCATCGTTGGAAGAAATGATTTGTTCTCATCCATGTATTGTTTTAATTTCTCCTTATCTCCTGTTTGATACATCTGTGACATTTGATTCCATTTTGTCTGCATTTCATGGACCCTCTCATCTACTTCCCGTGATCCTTTTTCAGTTACATTTAACTCGATTTTTTTACCCAACCAACCCTTTTTTTCTTCAACTTTGATCAGTTCTCTTTTTTCGAGTTTTTCAAGAATAGAATTAAGCTCTTCAGGTTCAATATTTGTGATTTTTAGAATTTTATCAAACTTTTTGATGCCATTTTTTATTGCACCTAATACAATGATGTCTTTGGGTTCTTCTTCCATGGTTCTGATACGGTTTATGGTCTAAAAAATACTTTGTTTGTTATACAAAAATTATATTCATCATGCTTGAAAACCCTACATGGAAAGAGATGAGCATACTGATGATGAAATCCGCAATATCTTATCGCTAAGAAAAGTAGCAGTAATTGGTATGTCTAAAAATTCATCAAAAGCTGCTCATTATGTCCCAAAATATTTGTCTGATAATGGGTATGATGTAATCCCCATAAATCCTACAACAGATGAAATTCTAGGAAAAAAATGTTATGACTCCGTTCTAAGTGTTGAAGATGATGTTGAAATTATTGATATTTTTAGACCCTCTGATCAGGTCATGGATGTAATTGAGGATGCAATAGCAAAAAAACCAAAAGTGATTTGGTTGCAAGAAGGGATTCATAATGCTGATGCAGAAGAGTTGGCAAGAAAAGAAGGTATCCAGGTAGTTTTTAACAGATGTATGCTGGCAGAGCATCAGAGATTGTGTTAAAATGACTGATTTTGAAAATTTTTATTTTGATTTAGAAAATCTTGGTAAAAAATATGAATCAAAAAATACTCCTTTGAAAATTGAAAAAGATCTTGAAAATGATATAATCAAAATTTTTGGTGAAAAGATTACCTCTCTTTCTAGAGCAAAAAATGGACTAAACGATATTTCTGAGTTAGCATATGCAACAGCTGAGCATCATCCTTACTGGAATTTGTTATACCATTGTTCTGAAATTGCTAATTGTCTTTTGGATAAATGGAAGGATTCTTTGACTGCTGAAGATTTTTCTGATATTGATTGGTCTCTCAAAGAAATGCATCAATCCCTTGAGAAAATCAAAAATAGCAAACCTCATGAATGCTAGGCAGAGATAAATATTCTGAAATCAAAATTATGTCATGCCCATTAAACTTGGATTAATTGGTAAGACCAATACTGGTAAAACTACTTTTTTTAATTCTGCAACATTATCTTCTGAAGAAATTTCATCTTATCCCTTTACTACAAAATCACCAATTTCAGGCATTGCTCACGCAATTACTTTATGTGTTCATCCAGAATTTAAAATTCAAGATAATCCCAACAACTCAAAATGTTTAGACGGATGGAGATACATTCCAATTGAACTAATTGACTTACCTGGTTTGATCAAAGATGCCTGGAAAGGAAAAGGATTGGGAAATCAATTTCTATCCATTGCAGCCCAATCAGATGCTCTTCTTCATGTAGTTGATGCATCTGGTGGAATTGATTCTTCTGGTAAAATATCTGAGGTTGGAACAGGGGATCCACTTTCAGATTTTGCTGATATTGAAGAAGAACTGATAATGTGGTATCATAAAATTTTAGAGGGTAACAGAGATAAGATCTCTAAATTAATTAGAACAGGTTCTGATATTGTAAATGCATTAACTGATCTTTATCGCGGAATTGGAGTGAATACTAGTCATGTAAAAGAATCTCTAATCTCTACAAATCTTTCAGAAAAAGAATTTGATGATTTTGATGTTACTGATACAAAAAAACTTGCATCATTTATTCGAAAAATATCAAAACCTACACTCATTGTGGCAAATAAAATTGATGTTGATGGTGCAGACAAAAATTTTGCAAGACTAAGGGAGAGATATAATGATTCTATTGTAATTCCTGTCAGTGGAGATAGCGAATTTAGCCTTAGAAGAGCTGAGCAGAAGGGTCTGATAAAATACTCACCGGGCTCTGAGCAATTTGAAATAATAAAATCTGATGAACTCAATGAAAAACAAATCAATGCCTTGAATTTTATTAAAAAAGGAATAATGGGAGAATACATGAGAACAGGAGTTCAATTTGCAATTAATGTTGCAGTTTTCAAACTTCTTAAAATGAATTCAATTTACCCTGTTGCCGATGAGAAAAACCTTGCAGATAAAAAAGGAAGAATTCTACCTGATTTGATTTTGCTAAAAGATGGGGCAACAATAAGTGATCTGGCAAAAGAGATCCACACTGATCTAACTAAAGGGCTCCTTTATGGAAAGGATCTAAGATACAACCTAAGACTCCCAGTTGACTATCAACTAAGGGATAGAGATGTAGTATCTCTGGTTAGTGCATCAAAAAAATAACTAGTATTTTTTCTTACTACGAGGCTTTGTCCTCAACACTGCTTTACAGCAAATACATCTTGATTCTTCAGAATTCAAAAAGATTCCACAAAATGTACATCGTTTCTGCCCAATTTCATACCTTATTTTGTTAGGTGCTGGTTCTGCCTGATGCATGACACAAATACCTCTACATGTTCTACCCATAGATTTCACCTCCTAATTTTTTCTTGATTTCCTTTACTCTATCTCTAATAGTTACGGCACTAATTCCTGAGACTTGGGAAATTTTAGTTTGAGATATTTTTTCATTGTTGATTTTAGATGCCAAATGAATTGCAGTTGCAGCCATTCCCATTGGATTCTTACTTGTAGAAACATTGTTTTTTGCGGCAATATCTAAAATTCTAAATGCTAATCTCTCTGATTTCTCTGAAATTCCAACTGCCTTGGAAATTCTTGAAACGAATTCAGATGGATTAAATATTTCAGGATAAATGTCAAGTTCCCTCACTAGATATCGATAAACTCTTTGCAAAGTCTTTTTTCTTACATTCCCCGCATCTGCAATATCTTGAAGTGTTCTAGGTGTATCCGTAGTTCTACATGTTATGTATATTGCAGCGCATAATATTCCTGCAGTTGATCTGCCAGCAAGTATTTTTTTTGCGGCAATTTTTCTAAAAAGATGAGCAGTTTGCTCTACTACTACATCAGGTAATCCAAGTTTTGATGAAATGCCATCCAATAAAGTAAATGCTTTTTGAAATGATTTTACCGAAATTGCAGAGCGACTATTTCTGTCCCACATACGTAGACGATAAAACATTCTACGATTTTCCATGGAAAGACTTTTTCCAGTAGAGTCTCTATCTTGGGCTTCGATAATTGTCGATAAACCCATGTCAATCATTTTCAAAGATATTTTTCCACCTACTCTGCTTGCTTTGTTGTAATCATCTCCTGTTAGTCCTGATGACTCTTGTCCTGCATCGAGAATTTTTTCAAAAGATACAGCTCCACAACTACTACATGCAATTTCACCTGTATGATAGTCTGTGATCAGAGTATTTTTTTTACAGTTTTTTTGATGTAGTAATTCAGTCATCATATACACTTTAGGCTATTATGTTATTTAAGGCGGAAATAATTCCTATACTAGTGCCAAATCATGCCTAAATCATATTTATGATAAAAATGGTTGGCACTAGAACAAATATATCTTCACAGTATAAATAAAAAAATTTGATAGAGAATCTATGCCTCATATTGTAGTGGATAGGCCTCTTGATCTATTTGATTATAGTAAACATTTTTCACCCATATTTCAAAAAGATCCTTTGATTAAGATTCAAAGCATTTACGTTGAAAAAAATGGGTTTACTGCATTACTACCAACAATTGTAATAGATGAAATGCATCAAGAGTTCTTTATAGAAATCTCTACTACAAAAAATAAAACCACAATACGACTTTACCCGTTGACAGATCCTCAAAAAACGGATAATGTAAAATTGTCTTTGGCAAAATTATATTTTCACATAAAGAGCATATATGCTGACATTAAAATCACTAAAACAAATCTTTCTGATTATGTTGAAAAGGTAGAATCCGGATGAAGACTCTAAATCTAGAAAAACACAGTACACTTCCACAAAATATTATTTTTAAAATTAGTACTGATGTTGCAAATTTTCACAATATTATGCCTAAATATTTTAAATCTCTAAAAGTAATCAAGGATACCCCCACTGAAAAAATTGTTTTAGAAAACATTAGCTTCATGGGTAAACACGTGGATGTCAAAACGCAACATAAAATTATTCATCCCAATATACACAAAATTAAAATTCTTACTGGTTATCTAAAAGACACAACATTTTTTGAAGAATATGATGTATCACCTAACGGCACAGATATCAAAATAACAATTTCCTTGCATCTAAATGGTATTTTAAAATTTATTCCATTCATAGATAAAATATTATTTAGAAAAATGAATTCTGTAATGAATGAATTTTTGGTTTCAGCTGCAAATTATGCAAGAATTAATTCATTAACTAGAAATTAGCACTAGATAAAATTATTGGCACCAGTTATAAATTAAATTTAATCAAAGATGATTATGGGGCCTAGAATTCATATTATTGGTGGGGGAGTTGGTGGATTATCCACTGCAGCACTATTGGCAAATAATGGATATGCTGTAAAAATTCATGAAAAATCAGCAAAACTAGGCGGCAGAACAGCCTCCATGGTATATCGTAACCATATTCTAGATAATGGATTTCATATTATGCCCTTTTACAAAAAATCGGCAATTTTTAGTATTTTGAAAAAAGTTGGCATTGAAGACAGATTGAGCCTTGCCAAAGTTGATGATATTGCATTTCATTCTGATACTGGGTTCCACAAATATCCAAAAGGAATCCTGGATTTATTGCAACTTTCATTAATTCCTTTTAAAAGCAGGATTAGATTACTCAAACTTTTACTTCCAATGGCATTCACATCAATTGACAAAACTGAAGAGTGGGATTCTAGATCATTGACTGATATTACTAAAAAGCTTGATCCTGACACAAATGCATTTTTTGAAGCTGTCTGTATGTTGGCATTTGCAGATACTGCCGAACATATCTCCCTAGGAGAATTTGCAAGAACTATGATACGAGCAAATCCGTTTAAAGGTGGAACCAGCGAATTTGCATACCCTAATGATGGTGGTTATGATTCTATTACTAATGTTCTTGCAAATTATGTCTTGGAAAATAAAGGTGAAATTCAAACTCACTCATCAGTAAAAAAAATTATTATTAAAAATTCCAAAGTCACTGGTATTGTTATGGCTGATGATTCTTTTGTGCCAAGTGACTGTGTAATTATTTCATTTCCTGCATATGATGCACTTAATCAATTATTTGATGATGATGTAATTGATAGAGAATTTATTAAAAGAATTAATCGCTTAGACAAGAAGACTTCTGTCGTAGAAGTTCATTTTGCATTAAAATCAAAAATTGATACAAGGCAAGTTGTTTTTCCAGTGGGGGATGATTATACTACAAAGGGAATTTTCTTTATTTCAAATATCACTCCAAATGTATCTCCTCCCGGGGAGCATTTGATAATTGCCGGCACTCCAATATCTTCATCAATTGCAGATGATTCAAAGAAAATTAAGGAAATTGTTGAAATAATGAAAAATGAAATTTCTTCAATTTATCCTCAATTTAACTCCGAATTGATATGGGAAAGACCTATGGCGTGGAAACTTGTCGAATCTGTTGTCAAAGAGCCTGGGATGGTTTGGAAATCTAAAATGCCTCATCAAATACCAGGCATAAAGGGGTTGTATTTTGTAGGGGATTCAACTATTAGTTATGGTATAGGTACTGATTCAGCAGCTCACAGCTCGATTTTGTGTAATCCTGAAATTTTAAAATTCTTGCCTACTTTGGGTGCTTAGACTTTTCTTATAATTTTGTAAATCTCTTCAAGCCCTGAATCTGGAACTATTTTTGCATCAAATTTTGGAGTCGTTTCTCCTTGAAAAACATACCCTCCAACTAATATTGGAATTTTTGATTGTTCTTTTATCTTTTTTACAAGTCGCTGTCCGGCACCAACATTGTCTTCTAGTGTTATTGAAATTAATACTACATCTGGTTTGTTATGTTCTATAAAACTAAGAATTGATTCAGATGGAATAGATGTTCCAATATTGAACACCTTGCAGCCTTTGATAGAAAGAAATGTCTCTAAGACATCGCAACCTAAATGATGCTCTTCACCTAGTGGGACACAAATTAGCACTTTCTTTTTTGTATTCTTACTTGTTACTTGATCCATGATTATTTTGACCAAAGTTTGTGCAATATTACTTGCAACATGTTCTGTTGCTATGCTTATTTTTTTAGAAGCCCAATCTTCTCCAACTTTGTACATTACAGGTTTCAAAATTCTGTCAAAAAAATCTGAAGGATTGAATAGTTTTGTGTATTCGTCATAGATTTTTACTGTCTCTTCAATATTTCCTTCAGTTAATCTTTTGTACAGTTGCTGTTTTGATTTTTTTGTAGACTCTTCTCTTTTTTTAATGTCTTTTGGATTGTATGAAGCTAAAATTGATAATATTTTTGGATCATCACGATAATCTGCAGGGATGTCGTCTTTAACAACTTCAGAAGCCTTCCCTAGGTATTTTAGGATCTCTTGTTTTGATGTACTTTTTTTTGAATCCCACACACTTTTGACTAGGTATAGGTATTGATCAGATTTTACTTTCTTGGCTCTGATGTAGACCATGATTTTTTTTCTTTTTTATTGCTATATAACTAATGCTAACTGCGTTCTCTAGTGCTAATACTAAGTTATTTTTATTAATTTAGCACTAGAATAGCTATTTAGCCCTAGTTTATATAATTTTTTTTTAGAAATAATCTATGTATAATTTTACGTGGAGCTGGAGATAATAGTGGCTCAGTCATTTGAAAACAAAATGCCAACACAATCTTCCCCCTACTCTATTTTTGTGAGTGGTGCTACTGGCTTTATTGGCTCTAGGCTTATCTCTAGATTGACTTCTTTAGGATACACGGTAAAGGGTTTAAGCAGGAGAAAAATTCCTGATACCAAAAATGTGAGATATGTTCAGGCAGATGTTTTTGATCTTGAGCAACTCACTTCTGCCTTAAAAGATGTGGAGGTTGCATACTATTTACTGCATTCCATGGAAGGTGATAAATCCGCATGGAAGGAATTTGCATCGAGAGAAAAAATTCAAGCTCAGAATTTTCTAAAAGCTGCAACTGATGCCGGTGTAAAACGAATTATCTATCTGGGAGGACTAGTAAATGATAGTCTCTCGCTATCTCCTCACATGAAAAGTAGAAAGGAAGTTGGAGAAATTCTTGCATCAGGAAATATCCCCGTTACTGAATTTCGTGCATCCTTAATTATTGGAGCACAGGGTGGCTCTTATGCAATGTTGAGATATCTTGTTGAAAGATTAAGAATAATGGTATGCCCCTCTTGGGTTAAATCATTAGCTCAACCAATTGCTGTTGATGATGTTGTAAATTATTTGGCTCAATGTCTTGACAAACCAGAAACTATTGGTAAAATTTTTGAAATAGGTGGACCTGATAAAATGACATATGAGGAATTAATGAGAAGCTACTCTGCATACCTGAACAAGAATCTATTTGTAATACAAATTCCATTCTTGACAACCCGTCTATCTTCTTACTGGGTTGATCTTATTACTCCTGTAAAGGCATCTTTGGCAAGACCATTAATTGATAGTTTAGTTCATGATACTGTTGTAACTGATGATTCTATAACTAAAATAATTCCAATGCAATTAAAATCAGTACGGGAGGCAATTGATATTGCAACAAAGGAGATGAAATCATCTCCTCCAAAATCAGAACTCAAGGAAGAAAAGACAAGCTTTAAAATTAATCAAAAGATAATTCAGATTTTTCTAATTGCAATGGGATTAATTGGGACATCCTACTATTGGTTAGATGATAGACCCGAAGTTTATCATCCTTTATGGTTAATTGGTTCATTTTTTTGGTATAGTGCAATAATTGCAGCAGTTATTTTTATTCATAATAAAACTCGATTGGGCTATCTAATAGCTGGAGTATTGTCATGGGTAACTTTGGGATTTTGGCTAATGGATAACTTTCATGTTGTTTTTCAGACTTCGTTAATTGCTTCCCAACCAAACGATTTGATGATTCTTAGAAATTTCATTGGATTAATTGTCGTAGCAATTACTGTTATTTCATCACATAACCTATTTCATAAAGTTCTAGATTATCAGTCCAAAGGAAAACCTATCTGATTCTGTTATTGAACTTCTCTTTTTAATTTAAGCAAAACATTGTTGGTCATTTTTAGCAAACTGTCAATGCTATTGTCTCCTGCAAAATCTCTTGTCATATGTTATTATGAGAATTTTTTAACATAACCAGTTGTATGTGATATTGTATTACAATCTAATTTTTTGAGCCTATTTTACCTAGATATGTGCATAAACGAATCATTAGGAATACTGAGATTCTCAAATTTTGAAGGATGAATGATTTTTGCCAATATTTCTAGCCCCGTAATTGTTCTAATACTGGGCTTGCTGAAAAATGAATTTGCGTCAACTGCATAAACCTGATTTTTCTTAACTGCTTTTAGTGAATTCCACCTTTTGTTATTTTTTAAAGAATTTTCATATTCAGAAACCGTTCGCTTTACATCAAAACCACATGGCATCAAAATTATGATGTCTGGATCTGACTCTGAAATCTCTTGAAAACTTAATCGTCTTGAATGTTCTCCTGTTTTACTAATTAGATTTACTCCTCCAGCAACATGGATCATTTCTGGAACCCAGTGACCAGCTGTAAAAAATGGTTCAATCCACTCTATTGCTAAAACTTTTGGATGTGTTGTGATGTTCTCTTTTTTTATATTTCGTATTCTTTTCTCCAGTGAATCAACAATTTCTTTTGCCCGTGATTGTTTCTCGAGAATTTCTCCCAAATCGATTACCGAATTTAATATTTCTTGAATGTTATGGGGATCCATTGAGTGCAATTTTGGTTTTCGATTAAGAATAGATATTGATTCTTGGACTTGATTTGTATAAGCTGCACAAACTTCACAAGTCTCTTGTGTAATTATCAAATCTGGATCAGCTTCTTTTAGATTCTCTTTATTTAGTACAAAAATATTCTTTCCTGAATTTAGCAGTTCACAAGTTATTTTATCGATCTCATCACTAGATAATTTTTCAGAATTTATTACAGAGTTGATTACTATTGGCTTTGATTTTGCACCCTGAGGATATTTGCATTCATGCGTTACCCCAAAAAGATTCTCCTCAACTCCAAACTCGTATAGCAATTCAGTAGCGCTGGGCAAAAAAGAGACAATTCTCTTTATTGTCATGATCTTTTGTAATGATGAGTCACTTAAACATCATACGCTTACCAATCGTCAAAAATGTTGATCAGACATGATTAATAGGCTCAAATTAGTCATAAATTGCTGTGTCTTCTGACTCACAAGAGATTAGACGTTCAATTATGATGAAGTGGCATGAGACTCTTTCAAAGTATGGCAATCTTTTTTCATCTGATTCTATTAGTGGAACTACACCTCCATCTGTCTTTGTAGGTTCTTACAATTACCCCAAAGTCTTTGTTGGTCCAATGGTCCCACCAATCCATGGTGATACAACACTTCTTGACAGTCCAGAGAAATGGATTGGAAAATCTTTGGAAGAGATTGTAAATTTTAGATTAAATTTAATTCGTGGAACCCAAAAAATATCCATAGCTGCAACTGAGGGACGCTACATTGAAAATCTACAAGAGGTTACAATGTCCTCAAAACCGACAGATTCTGATTTAGTATTTACAAAATCCCCCTCCTCAAATATTTCACTTGATGGTGAAAGTGCACCCTTTGGTCCAATGGGTGAAATTAAATCAGCAAAATTTTCTGGAACATCTTCAGTAAAATCTGTTGAAAAAGTTTTCTACGATCATGATTTGAAAGCGCAAGATGCTGTTTTGAATCTATATAATTCTGGAATTGAAATTTCAAAAATCCAAAAGTGCTTTAGCATTGGAATGCTTGGGCAAAAAAGAAAAATTGTTCCAACAAAATGGAGCATTACTGCAACTGATGATATTATATCAAACTCTCTTAAGGAAAATATTCTTGACTATGGTCTGATAGATACATGCAAGGTTTTTTCTTTTGAACATCTGGGAAATCAATTTTCTGTTGTACTATTTCCTCATAGGTGGGTTTTTGAAATGATTGAGGCATGGTACTCAAATGGGGTTTTAGGATTTGGCTCTGACTCAGAGGATGCTAGAGGAATTGATCATCCTCCTGCAATAGCTGGTGCCTATTTTGCTGCAAAACTTGGTGTTTTGGAATACTTGTCTAAAAATAAAATTCAGGCCGGTGTTGTCATTTTAAGGGAAATAAGACCCGAATATGCAATTCCTGTTGGAGTTTGGCAAGTTAGAGAAGGAATCCGCGAGGCAATGAAACAAAAACCACTGACAGCTGAGAACTTTGATAATGCTTTACTCCTTGCATCTCAAAAAATGAGTATTGGAAAATCAGAATGGATTTCCCATGGTAAAATTTTAGATATGATTCGACAAAAAACTATTGTTGATTATTTTTAATCTTTATTTTCTTCTTTTTGGATTCATTCTAAAACAAATTTCCAGAATCTTTATCTGCATATAGTAAAAAGTATGTTTGTCCTGCAAGATATGTTTTATTGAATTGATAAATTATTGGATTAATTTCAGCTAAAATATTACCAATAGTAATTTTTTCATCTCTAAATTGTTGCAATAAATTTAGAAACTCTCTTTTTTCAAATTTATTCAGATTTGCAGAAAAAAATCCAAAAATATGCATTATAACATTACTGTGTGATTTTGTTGTGGCTTTACTGGTAAACGCCTCTCTGAAATGTTTTTCATATTCATCAATGATCTCTTTTAATTCTACTTTTTTGTTCTTTGCAACAATATTTCCTAATATTTTTAATTTACTTTGATCATGTGCCATTAACATGAACTTGTTTGCAGTATGGAATTCTACAAGATCTTTAATTTTTTCTGAGGATTTGACACTTTCGAATCTCTCCAGTACAAATTCTCTAATCTCTTCTTCTGATAATTTGATTTTATCATTGGCTTCTAGATTTTTGCTCACTTGATTACGTCTCTTCAATTTACATATAAGGAAAGGTTGGTGAATCCCCTAGTGCCATTACAATTTACTTATGTTTTTTATTTTACCACTAGATTCAAAATTAGCACTAGTTTAAATAGGATTAATGAAAAAGTATGCTAATGAAAACCGCAATAACCTCTATCATCGCAACTATCCTAATTGCCTCAACTGTTTCTTTTGCATATGCCGAAGTTCCTGGTTGGGTTAAAAATAATGCAGGCTGGTGGGCAGATGGAACAATATCTGAGTCTGAATTCCTTACTGGAATTGAATTTCTCATAAAGGACGGAATTATCGTTGTTCCTCCAACAACAGTATCCGCACAGTCCTCAGAGGGAGTCCCAGATTGGGTTAAAAATAATGCAGCCTGGTGGGCAGACGGAGTTACTTCAGATGGAGAATTTGTAAATGCAATTACACATTTGATAAAAACTGGATTAATTACAGTCTCCTCAAGTGTTCAACCAGAAAAAACTATGGAAACAACATCTAAGGCAGTTGATTCTGAATTAGCTTCACTAAAAGCAGAACTTGAAAAATGTTCTGAAATTGTTAAAGCATACAAAAGACTTGATTGTGAAAAACCAATTAAAAAAGCCATTGAATTATTTGAGTACAAAAGAGATGCTCAAGCATACGTGGTTGGACCAATTACCTACTATTGGGTTGGTATGGGATCTCAAGGAAATGACTTTGAAATTAGTCCATCAGGACAAGCAATACTAACAATTCGTATGTTGGCAGAAAATAATGATTCTGAAGTAAGAGCCATTAACTGTACTAGTCCATCAATATGTGCTTATGATGTTTGGGATGGCTCAAAGTCATTCAAATATTCTGGAATGGATTTCACTAGTGGACAAATCGTTTTAAATCCTGGTGATGCTAGAGTGTTCAATATCTTGTTTGGTCCTAACATAGGATACGGTGGAACTGAATTCAAGTACGATCCATCAAAAAACTATGAGTTTAGAATCAATGAGGACTTTGGAAAGCTTAGCATTCCATTAGACTTGGAGTAATCCATTCTTTTTCTATTTTTGTTTAATTCTTACTACTCTTTACAATGAAAGGGCATAAATTCTCCATTTCTAATTCTAAAATGAACAAATGGACGATAACTATTCAGAATCAAAATTCAGTGATTATGGCACTTATGTTATTGATCAAAATAAAGATTTCTTGTTTCCAAACGTGGAGATTAAAATTGAGAAAATTAGTCCAAATGTTTTCTCTTATAATCGAAAAGATTCTGAAAATAATCTTGTTGAAAAAATGATTCCAACAAAAGACGATCAATTAATTCTTGAATTTACTCCTATTCGTCCTCTGAATTATCCTGCTCGTAGAACCAATTATGTTTACTTGGATTTTGAAACCCCTGTATTTTTGTCTGAAGGATCAGCTGCCAAAATTTTTGTCCGTTGTCCCATAGAAATAGGCGTGTTTCTAATACATGATGAGCGAAAAGATTCGCTTGATTGGTTCACATGTGACCCTTTTGACTCTAGATTCGGTCTTTATGGTAATCCTGAATCTGGAACTTTATGTAAATATGCCAAATCAGATATTGTAGAATCTTATGAAGACTCAATTCCTTTTTTTAATGGTGTAATGGAGGTAAATCTAAAAAATAATTTAGACAAAGGTTACCTAGTTTCAAAAATCATCTTCCCGATTTCTGATAATTCCGTTTATTACAAAAACTCTAAAGCTATTATTGATTCAATAGATGTGGTATTGAGAAAAAAAGTTATCATAGAAATCATCGATGTTACATCACAAAAAATTACCACTGATTGGAAAATATCACCATCGTTTGAACAAATAACATCAATAAAGAGAATGGATATGGGTCTTGAATAATGGTTTTTGAATTTTTTCAAAGTTTAGATGAAATTCATATTACTGAAGGACTTACTCTTCTAAGCTTACTCATAGGTGGAATAATTATTGGTGTGGGAATAATAATTGCCAGAACTGTTCGATTACTTTTTACAAAATACTATGCACCTAAGCTTTCTCAAGATGTTGCAAAGAATTTCAGTAAATTGTTATATTTTGGAATTATAATAACATCATTTCTTGTTTTTACTTCCACTACTGGCATTGATTTTTCTGGGTTGCTTGTTGCTGGTGGTATATTTGGAATAATAATTGGATTTGCAACACAGTCTGTAGTTTCTAATTTGATTTCAGGCGTATTTTTAATGATAGAGAAACCAGTAAAACAGGGAGATAAAATTGAAATCCCTGGTTCAGAAATATCTGGTACACTATTAGATATTAGCACATTTTCTACAAGGATTAGAAGATTTGATGGAACTATAATTCGAGTTCCAAATGAATCGTTTTTTACTTCTAATATCCGTTCATTAACATCAACCCTTGTTAGAAGATCAGAGGCAATTGTTTCAATTGCCTACAAGGAAGACATTGACGGTGCAATTTCTGTTATTAAAAAAGAGATTCGAAAGAGTATGCCATTTGTTTTACTTTTACCTGAGCCTGATTTTCGAATTAAAGAATTAGCTGATTCAGGCGTAAATATTGAAATTTTGGTATGGCATACTAGGGAAGACTGGGATCAGGTTGGTCCTAAATTACTCAAAGTTGTCAAGAAAGCCCTAGATGAAGCTGGAATAGAGATTCCATTCCCACAACGTGTTATATGGAAACCAAAAGAATAGATAATTTTTATTCTGAAATTTCAGTAACTATTTGATTTTTCTTTGCTTGTCTTTTCTTGATTAGACTGTACATGATCATACCGACATTGATTATTGAAACAATTTCAATTAAATCAACTCCATATAGGAACCAGTCAATAACTGGATGAACTCTAGAAACAATTCCTGCTTCTAACATTATGTCTGCATTCCATATCATATGTGGAACTTGAATGAATTGTATTATTGCAATAAGGATTACACTACCTAAAATTTTATTTTCATACCATTTCCAAAACTTAGTCCATGCATTCATACATTGTATTGTGTTTTAATTGTAATAAAGGATGTTAAAATTAGATTGAACTAATTAGACCCTCCTAATTTTTTTAGGCACAAATATTATTAGTCGAAACTAATTTTCTATATTTTATTTTTCTGCATTGATAAATTCTTTTTTCATCCAGATTGTTCTATCTTTGTGATCAATTAACTCTATATTCATTTCATTGAGCTTGTCTCTAATTTTATCTGCTTCTTGGAATTTCTTTTCTTTTCTAAATTCCTCTCTATTTGCAATCATATTGTCAATCTCCAACTTTTCTTTCTCTGTCATCGCTGGAATCCTTAAACCTAAAATGTTCATCATCCTATCTAACTCATTTTTAATATTTCTTGAATCGTCTTTTCCTAGTTTTTCTTCAGCTGACAATCTGTTTCCTTCTTTTATTAATTGAAAAAATGCTGACAATGCCAAGTGTGTATTAAAATCATCTTCTAGTGCTTCATCAAACTCTGTTCTGATTTTTTTGATAATTGACTCCAGATTATTATCATTGTCTCTATTTGCATGAATCAATTCATAGTAGCAAGTTTCAACCTGTCTCCATTTGATGAGATTCTCTTTTAGTAATTCTTCTGAGTAATCAATTGGTTTTGAATAATGCCCTGATAAGCAAAATAATCTGATAATATTTGAGCCCCAATTATCCAAAACATGCTTTATTGATTTTACATTGCCAACTGATTTTGACATTTTCTCCCCATCAATTGTTACCATTCCTACATGCATCCAAATTTTTGCAAATGTGTTGCCTGTACATGATTCAGATTGTGCAATTTCATTTTCATGGTGAGGAAAAATGAGATCTCTACCCCCTCCATGAATATCAAAATTCTCCCCAAGATACTTTATGCTCATAGCAGAGCACTCGATATGCCATCCGGGTCTTCCTTTTCCCCAGGGACTATCCCAAACTGGATTGGTATCTGAAAATTTCCATACTGCAAAATCTAATGGATTGTTTTTTGCTTCATCAACTTCAATTCTGGCACCTGATTGCAATTCGCCTATCTTCTTTTTTGAGAGTTTGCCATACTCTGGGAATTTTGAAACTGCAAAGTATACTCCTTTTTTAGAAGTATATGCTATTTGTTTAGAAATAAGAACTTCAATGAATTTGATAATATCATCAATGTGCTCAGTAGCCTTTGGGTAGTTAGTGGCTCTTTTAACATTTAATCCATCAAAATCACTAAAATAGTTTTCAATATACTTTGAGCTAATTTCTTCTGCAGTAGTGTTTTCTTCAGCAGCTCGATTGATTATCTTATCGTCCACATCGGTAAAGTTTTGAATAAACTCTATCTCTATTCCTTTTTGCTCTAGATACTTTCTGAGAACATCAAAAACTATGATGGTTCTTGCATGTCCTATGTGGGATTCATCATATACTGTAACTCCACACAGGTAAATCTTAACTTTTTTTGAAATGTCTAATTCTTGTCTGATGTTAGAAAGTGTATCTTGTAGCTTCATTATTGATCTTTGAATGGTTTATCTGGTAATGATCTTTTATGTTCACTGTTTTTGTTTAGCTGAATAATTTTATCAACTACTGCATAGTCAATTTGTGTTATTTTTGCAGTATCTTCGGGTGATAATTTTTTCTCATTTAGACAATACAGAATTGAATCTATTTCTTCATAAGATACTCCTAGTTCTTTTTCAGCCTCGTGCTCTTTCCATAAATGCGGACTGCTTTTTTTTGCAATGACATAGTCTGGCACCCCTAGAACTTTTGCAATCTCTCTTACTTGCAGTTTGTATAGTGAGATAATTGGTGTGATATCTGAGGCACCATCGCCATGCTTTGTAAAATATCCTAAGAGATATTCACTTTTATCACTTGAACCTAAAACCAAATAATTTTTGAGATTTGCATAATAGTAGATGATGTCTGTTCTAACTCTTGCACGAAGGTTCCCCTTGGCAAATTCATTTGGTTCTAGATACATACTATATTGATTGACAATTGGATTAATGTCGATTAGTTTGTATTCGATTCCTGTCAATGCAATCATCTTCAGTGCATCTTCAGTTTCTGATTTTGGAGTTATTGCTGTATCTGGCATTATCAGTGCAATGGTTTTCTCTTTTAGCTTTCTTTTTGCCAAATATGTTAATACAGCAGAATCTACTCCACCACTAAGACCTAAGATCAGACCCTTTGCATGACTTTTTTGTAATTGCTCTGAGAAAAACTCTTCAATCTTTTGAATAATTGATTCATAATCTTGATTTTTAATTTCATCAATTATCTCTTGGTTCAATAATTAAATTTGGTAAACAGTTAGAATAAAAATTGTGCCTAATTATGAATCTAAATTAGTTCATTTTGAACACACATTATTCAATATAGTAATTTGTTTATCATAAATTACAGAATAATCTGTGCCCAACATAACCCATACCTAGCACAAGGGAAGGGAGATTTGTCCCTTCTCTTTTTGCGTTTATTTCACAATTTTTAAAATAATTTTTTTAGGTTAGATATCCACGTAGATGCCATCATCTCTGACCTCTACAGGATACGTTGCTAATTTTACATCTTTGAGATAATCTGTTAGTTCTCCTGTTTTGATGTTATAATGCCAAAAATGCAATGGGCATTCTACAATATCTCCATCCAATTTTCCAGGTGCAATTGAGCCATCTTGATGCACACATAGATCGTCTATGGCATGATATCCATCTTGATTAAAAATTGCAATTTGTTTATCCTCGATTTTGAAAGCTTTGCCTTTTCCTGCTGCAACTGCTCCTTTATCTGCAATTTTTTTCCATGCCATTGAAATTGTCATATTTTTGTCATTTATTTACATTCGCATGATAGAATTTTATAGCGTGAATAGAGAGTTGTTTTATGAGTAAGGTAAAGTCTAGCTCTAAACTGATCAAAGATGGAAAACTATCTTATGAATGGGCTAGATCACATATGCAGATTCTTGATAACACTATTAACCGATTTAAAAAATCAAAACCACTTAAAGGAATTACATTAGGATTTTGTTTACATATTACAAAAGAAACTTCTGTTCTCTTAATGGGTGCTAAGGAATTAGGCGCAACTGTTGCTTGCTGTGGTGGTAATCCTCTTACTACACAAGATGACATTGCTGCATTTTTGGCATCACAAGGAATTCACGTATATGCATGGCATGGACAATCTGTCAAAGACTATGATTGGTGCATTGATCAAGTTTTGAAACATAAACCAACTATTCTAACTGATGATGGTGCTGATATGAATATCAAAGCTCACTTTGATAAGCGATTTAACAAAATGGAAATTCTAGGTGCTACTGAAGAAACAACTGCTGGTGTGACTCGAATTAGAGCAGTAGAAAATCAAGGAAAACTAAGATATCCCGTAATCTTGGTCAATGAGGCATATACTAAACACATGTTTGATAATAGATATGGTACTGGACAAAGTACTATTGATGGTTATCTTCGTGCAATGAATTTACTTATGGCATCAAAGCGTGTTGTAGTTGTTGGCTATGGTTGGGTTGGACGCGGAGTTGCAGCACGATGTCATGGAATGGGATGCAAAGTAATTGTCACTGAAATTAATCCTATCAAAGCATTAGAGGCTCATATGGATGGATTTGAAGTAATGCCAATGTCTCAAGCTGCAAAAATTGGTGACATGTTTATCACTTGTACTGGAATGACTAGTGTCATTAGAAAAGAACACATTTTGCAAATGAAAGATGGAGCAATTATGGGAAATGTGGGTCATTTTGATGTTGAAATTGACAGTGAATTCTTGTTAAAGAAATCAAAATCCGTAAAAGAAGTAAGGGCTAACCTTGATGAATGTACTTTGAAAAATGGAAAACGAGTTTATTTGATTGGACAAGGGCGTCTTGCAAATTTAGTTGCAGCAGAAGGACATCCACCTGAAGTAATGGCACAATCTTTCTCAAACCAAATACTATCTGTTCTCTATATTCTCAAAAACCACAAAAAAATGGAAAACAAAATCATCAACGTTCCTGAAGAAATTGATAAACAAGTTGCAGTAGATGCACTAAAAGCAATGGATGTTAAAATTGACAAGCTTACTCCTGAGCAAGTCAAATATGCTAATAGCTGGTAAAACTTCTTAACCTCAATCCCGCTCTTCTCAGTAACCAATGAACAAAAAAGCTATCATTACAAGTGCATTACCATATGCAAATGGTGAAATTCACCTAGGTCATGTTGCATCGACTTATCTACCGGCTGATGTTACAACTCGATTCTTAAAACAAAATGGTGTCGAGGCATACTATTTTTGTGCATCTGATGATTTTGGAACTCCAATTCTAATCCAATCCGAAAAAGAGGGCAAGACTCCCGCAGAATATGTTGCTCACTGGAATAAGCGTGATTATGAGGATTTTTCATCATTTGATATTGATTTTGATTATTTTTACAAAACCAGCTCTCCTGAAAACATAGCATTTGTTCAGGATGTCTTTAACAAACTAAATGATGCAGGACACATCTATGAGAAAGAGATAATTCAGTTTTATTGTAATAATGATAAAAAATTCTTACCTGATAGATATGTCAAAGGCCAATGTCCTTATTGTGATGCCGAAGATCAGTACTCTGATCTTTGTGAGAGTTGTGGTAGAGTGCCAGAGGAGATCAAAAACCCTACGTGCTCTATTTGTGGACAACCTCCAACCAAAGAAAAGACAACACACTATTTTTTCAAATTAAAAAATTTTGGAGATTCATTAACTAAATGGCTAGATGAAAATGAACATCTTCAAAAAGATGTTAAAAAATATGTTCAAAATTGGATTAAATCTGGATTGATAGATTGGGATATAACACGAGATATTACTTGGGGTGTAAAGGTACCTCTTGCAGATGCTGATGATAAAGTCTTCTATGGTTGGTTTGACAATCACTTGGCATACATTTCAACAGCACTAAAATTTTTCAGTGACAAAGGAATCGATGGAAAAGATTTCTGGAATTCTGCTGATATTTACCATTTTATTGGAAAAGATATTGTGTATCACCATTATCTTTTCTTACCTGCTATGAGATTGGGCATTAACAGTGAATACAAACTGCCTGATTATATTCCAACACGCGGCCATCTTACACTACAATCAAAAAAGATTTCAAAAAGCAGAAATTGGTATATTGGTCTAAAGCAATTTTTAGAATATTATCCATCTGATTATTTGAGATTCTATTTAGTATCAATTAATCCATACTCTCAAGACGATTTGAACTTTGATTGGGATGATTTTACAACTAGAATTAATTCTGAATTAATTGGGAATCTTGGAAATTTTGTAAATCGTGCACTTGGATTTACAAAAAAAGCATTTGATGGAAAAATTCCTCAAAGTGAGTCATTTGATGAAAAAGACTCTGAAGTAGAGACTAAAATTAAGAATCTTGCTAGCGAAGTAGGCTCACTTATGGAAGAAAATCATCTTGATAGGGCATTGAAAAAAATCATGGAGTTCTCATCTCATTTCAATCAATACTTTCAACATAAGGAGCCGTGGAAAAATGGTCCTGGCACTACAAACTGTGTTTACCTCTCTGTAAATGCAGTAAGATCAATTGCAATCGCAATTTTTCCATTCATGCCTCAGTCTGCCCAAAAAATTTGGCAGCAGTTAGGTTTGGATGGTAATGTAAATGATGCACAATGGAGTGAAATCTCTGAATTAAGAATTACTGAAGGTCATATTTTAGGTGATTCTTCTCCTCTATTTGCTAGAGTTGAAACCACTGATATTGAAAAATACAAAAAGCAGCTTGGACATTCAGAGTAAATCATGAAAATCATTCCGCGAATTTCAACTAGGGGATACTATGATCTTGGAACTGGCAAGACCCTAAAGACTAACAAATACTATCTTTACCCAAAAAAAGATTTTGAGAAATTTGTAAACTCTAAGGAGATTACAATTATGATTCATGGCTTAAGAAATTATAATGCAGGAGCTATTGCCAAAGTTGTATTGGCAAGAAATCGATTAAAAAAATTGGGATACTCTTATCCTGTAATTGGTTTTAGTTATGACTCTAATACAACTGGTGCACATTTGATAAAATATGCAAAGCGCTCTCTAGGTGTTGGATTAATTATTGCAAAAAAGAATGGAAAAAATCTCGGACGATTCATTGAAGAGTTCAAAATGTCTAGCCCTAAGACAAAGATTCGATTAATGGGCCATTCTTTAGGCTCTCAGGTAATTTTGAGTACGGTAGAATATCTTTCAAAAAAGAAACAAAACAAATCCATTATTGATAGCGTTTACTTTTTTGGCGCATCTATTACCGAAGATGTTCCATCTTCTAAAAAATATGGAAAACTCTTGGATTTCATAGTTGATAAAAAAATAGTAAATCACTATGCTCCTAGTGATGAAGTTCTAAAATGGGCTGATGGTAATAGGTATGTTCGAGGCCCTCTGGGTCTTAATGGTGCTATAGGTAAACCAATCAGAAAATACCGTCAAAAATTAGTCAAACCAAAAAACCATCGATTTGCTAGCTATGCTCAAGTTTTAGCCTCATTCCCATAGTTTTTTTGATAATCATTAGCTAGTATCATTGATACATCATCCTTTAATACAAATTCAGAAAGTTATCTTTATCATGACTTCCATCCCGTCATATCAAAAGTCAATACTATATCATCTTGGGGTAATTGATGAGTCCTCAGATAGTCCCTCTGAACTTTCAGAGTATCCTTGCTAGAATACACCAGTATGGTTTTTAGAACCTAATCTACAACTTTGTGCATTGGTTAAATCTGTAAACTTTGTAGTATTAGGAAAACAAGATATTGCTTCAGAGTTTGGAAAGAAAGGAACAGTTACTGATCTTTCTCTTTATGATAGAAAAGAATCTGATATTATCAAAACATGGGTTACTCCATCTGGATTTCCAGAAAAAATTCAACCTCTATTTCAGGCAATCAATTTAGCAGAATATGTTATATTCTGTGTTGATAAATTAGACAAATTCACAGGTGAGCAAATAATAGCCCTTGATTCATTAAAAAAAGAAAAAGGGATTTTGTCTCATACTTTTGATGTGGATGAATCAAAACTTGAATCTATGATCAAAGGAACAGTCCTTGAAAATTATGTCCGAGTAGAGCAAGACAAAATTAAAGAGGAAATGGATAAGATGGAGCCGTTAACTGTTGAGGGTAAATCTGAGATGGTAATAGATCACTGTTTTGATGTAAAGGGAGTTGGAACTGTAATTCTTGGAAAAGTAACTAGTGGCAAAATAAAGCAATATGACAATTTGAAATTATATCCTATAGGATTAGATGTTTTGATAAAATCTATTCAAATGCATGATGATCCTGTAAGTGAGTCAATTTGTCCTGCTAGAGTAGGGTTGGCAGTAAAGGGTGCAAAACCTGATGAGGTGGGAAGGGGAGATATTATCTCTGAAGATGGAGTAGTTGATATTAAAACAGAAATCACCATTGATTTTCAAAAGAGTCCATTCTACAAGAGTGAAATTGCAGAAAATCAAGGCTGTCTAGTAAATATTGGATTGCAAATTAAAGCTGCAAAATTCTCTTCAATTAATCCATTGAAACTAGTATTTGAGAAGCCAATGGTATTCAAGAAAGGACAAATTGCTGTGATTTTAAAACCTGAATCTCCAACTATTAGAATTCTTGGCAGCGGTCCTATACAATAGAGTAATTTAATAAAATCAAAATAATTAATTTCGTATGCGCGGATTAATGATGGGAAGGTTTCAGCCTTTTCATTTAGGTCATTTGGATTTAGTAAAACAAATTCTTAACGAATGTGATGAAGTCATAATTGCAATCACTAGTTCCCAATTTAATTATCTAGAAAAAGATCCTTTCACTGCTGGTGAGAGAATTGAAATGATTCATAATTCGTTGCTTAATGAAAAAATAGATTTATCAAAGTGTTTCCTTGTTGCACTTGAAAATCAATTCAATATAGCAACATGGGCTTCATACCTAAAATCTACATTGCCTAATTTTGAGAAAGTGTATAGTGGAAATGATTATGTTTCAATGCTACTGGCAGATTCTGGAATTGCTGTTGTAAATCCAACACTACTTGATAGAAGTAAATACAATGCAACAAAAATTCGTTCAATGATAATTTCTGGTGATTCGTGGAAAGAGCTAGTTCCAAATGCCGTATCTGAGTTTCTTGTTAAAATTAATGCCAAAAATAGACTAGAAGTAATTTCTAAATCTGATACCAAACCAACTGAACACTAATGGAACCAATTCGAGCTTGTCCTGTTTGTCCTGAGTGTGGTTCAAAGAGATTCATTAGACTCCCAGGGGAACAGGTAACTGTCAAATGTCGTTCTTGTAATAAAATTATCAAAATCTGATTTTATGGTTTTTTGCCTGATTTTGGTTTAATTTTGACGTGTGAAAATTGTAGCTTCTATTACAAACACAGCCTTAATTATTTTCTTAACGTAATAGTGCTATGGATGATTGGGATGATCCTGACTATGACCATGTAGTAATGACAGAAATCTCTGATGAATTTATCCATAAACTTCAGAAAATTTACAAATCATAGAATTTCTCTGAATAAGATTTCTTCAACTTTGGTATCTTCACTAAACAATTTTCATAGTTAATATTTGCAATATTTTAGATAGAATCATGGCAAAAACATGGAAAGATAACGATATCAGTCTTGACCCAATAAAGGATCAAACTATTGCAGTTATTGGTTATGGAATCCAAGGTGATGCACAAGCAAATAACATGAAAGACTCTGGTCTTAATGTGATTATTGGTCTTAAGGAAGGCGGTAATAGCTGGAAAAAGGCCCAAGCTGACGGTCACAAAGTAATGTCAGTTGCAGATGCAACAAAACAAGCAGACATTATTCACATACTAATTCCAGACATGATTCAAGGTCAAATTTACAAAGATGAAATCGGACCAAATCTTTCTGAAGGAAAAGCATTGTCATTTTCTCATGCAGCTGCAATCTATTGGAAATGGATTGAAGCTCCAAACAATGTTGATCTCATAATGATTGCTCCAAAAGGACCAGGTTCCAAAGTTCGAGAAACATATCTTGATAATTTTGGTACTCCTTCTATTGTTGCAGTTGAACAAGACTTTACAGGAAAATCTTGGGATAGGACATTGGGAATTGCAAAAGCAATTGGAAGTGCAAGAGCTGGACTAATTCAAACTACTTTCAAAGAGGAAGTAGAAACTGATTGGTTTGGTGAACAAGCTGACCTTTGTGGCGGTGCAGCTTCTATGGTAACAAATGCATTTGAAACTCTAGTTGAAGCTGGATATCAACCAGAAATTGCATACTTTGAAGTCTTGCATGAATTAAAACTCATTGTAGATATGATTCAGAGATATGGAATTAATGGAATGTGGAGACGTGTTAGTGAGACTGCACGATATGGTGGTCTTACACGTGGACCAATGGTTATGGATTCAGCAAATAAGGAGAACATGAAAAAAGTTCTAACCATGATTCAAGATGGAACATTCAACAGCGAGTGGATTTCTGAATATCAGAAAAACGGCAAAGAGGCATTTGATAAATACATGAAAGAATATGACGCACACCAAATTGAAAAAGTTGGTAAACAAATGCGTAAAATGATGTGGCCTGATTCCACAGAATAATCTTTTTTCTTATATTTTTCTTAATTTAGACACACCAGTAGTGATGTGATCAATAATTGTTGATAGTGGGGTTCCTGGTCCAAAGACATGATCTACTCCTGCTTTCGTCAAATCTTTATGATCAATTTCTGGTATTACACCGCCCCCGACAATCAGAACATCTTTGATGCCTTTCTTTTTTACTGCTTTTACTACTCTTGGAAATAGTGTACCATGAGCGCCATTTAGTAAACTCATTGCAATTGCATCGACATCTTCATCTTCTGCAATTTGTGCAACTCTTTCTGGTGTTGCAAAAAGTCCTGAATAAATTACCTCCATTCCTGCATCTCTGAAGGCCCTACAAAGAACTAGAGCTCCTCTGTCGTGACCGTCTAGCCCTAGTTTTGCAACTAGAATTTTGATACTTCGTGATGCAACTTTTTGCTTCATGATTATTTGTAAATTATATTATTTTAAAGGCTTTCCATAGTTTTTCAATCTGGTGATTAAATTTTTAAAAAATAGAAAATATTCTTAAAGCGCATCAAAAGTAACTCCGACATGGACGTTACTCCAATTAATTACAATCTTACTTTTGAGCCAAATCTTAACAAATTTACATTTGAAGGAACCGAATCCATATCTGTAATTTGCAAAAAACCCACAAACAAAATTACTATGCATTGTGCAGAACTAAAGATAAAATCATGCCATGTTATCTGTGGTGGAAAAAAAATAAAATCTATTCCTAAAACTAATGATAAAAAAGAAGAGTTACAAATCACCTTATCTGAAAAAATTAAAGGCAAGGCAACAATTGATCTGAAATTTCAGGGAATTCTAAATGATAGATTGTTAGGATTTTATCGAAGCAAATACACACAAAATGGCAAGACAAAGTATCTTGCCACCACTCAATTTGAGGCAGCTGATGCTAGAAGAGCATTTCCTTGTTGGGATGAACCTGAAGCAAAAGCCACATTTGAAATTTCCATTATTGCTGAGAACAAATTTACTGCCATATCAAACATGCCTGTTAAATCCAAAACAAAAATTCAAAACAAAACTCTTTACAAATTTTCAAAGACCCCTATCGTTTCTACATATTTGATCTATCTCGGAGTTGGTGAATTTGAATATCTGACAGGAAAAGTTGGTAAAATTCAGATTCGTGTAATTACAACAAAGGGAAATAAATCAAAAGGAAAATTCTCCCTTGAATTAGGAAAAAAACTACTCACCTCATATGAAAAGTATTTTGGAATAAAGTACCCATTACCTAAACTTGATCTTATTGCAGTCCCTGATTTTGCAGCAGGAGCAATGGAGAATTGGGGTGCAATCACATTTAGAGAAACTATCTTACTGTATGATCCTAAAACATCATCTACTAAAACAAAACAATTCATTGCTGAGGTAATATCTCATGAGATTGCTCATCAGTGGTTTGGAAATCTAGTTACTATGAAGTGGTGGAATGATTTGTGGTTAAATGAGAGTTTTGCAACATTTATGGCAACAAAATTCGTCGACAAGTATTATCCGGATTGGGATTTGTGGAATCAATTTGTTGAAGATGCAATGAATGTCGCAATGGGACTTGATTCGCTAAAGACAACACACCCAATTGATGTTAAAGTGAATTCTCCTGCTGAAATTAGAGAAATTTTTGATGCAATATCCTATGACAAAGGCGGATGTGTTTTAAGAATGCTAGAGCATTATGTTGGGGAGCCAAATTTCCAGAAAGGTCTCAAAAAATATTTGTCTGATTTTAAATACAAAAATGCCAAAGGTCAAGATTTGTGGGATGCAATTGGTAAAGCATCCAAAATGCCTGTAAGTTCTATGGTCAATACATGGCTAAAGCAGCCTGGATTTCCTCTAGTTGAGATTAATCAGGATGGAAATAATCTTCATCTAAAACAAAAGCGATTCCTACTTGAGGATAATAAAAAGTTCAGAAAAGGAATATGGTCTATACCATTGTCCATAGGATTGGATAAAGAAATTTCTAAAAAACTATTTTCAACAAAATCATTATCTCTTAAACTCCCAAAAAACACTCTTGGTTTTGTTGCAAATTATGGCAGAAAAGGATTTTATCGTGTCAAATATGATGAAGGAATTTTACTTGATCTAAAGATGTTAGTTGATGAAAAAAGAATTCCTGCCATTGATAGGTGGGCAATTCAAAATGATTTGTTTTCACTATGTGTTTCCGGAGATGAGCAGGTGAGAAACTATCTTGATTTTTCAGATGCATACCTTGATGAGGATAGCTATTTGGCATCAGTTAATGTTGCTCACAATTTGACATCGTTATATTTTAGAGCATTTGATGAAAAATTTGCTGAAGAAATTCGAAGTTACACATTAAATTATCTTAAAAAACTATTACATAATTTGGGATGGGAACCAAGAAAATCTGACAAACATACTGATGCACTATTACGTTCATTTGTGATTTTCACACTTGGAAAGATGGATGATGATGAGGTAACTGAAGAAGCACTACGACGATATGAAAAATTCTTAAAATCTCCCTCGTCCATACCTCCTGATTTAATATCTCCAATTTGCTCTATAGCAGCTTGGAATGGAAATGCAAAAACTCATGCTCAACTAACCAAACTATACAAAACCTCAAAGACCATGGAGGAGAAACTAAGATTCCTGGGTGCAATGTGTGGGTTCAAAGATAAAAAATTACTAATTAAGACTCTGAACTTTTCTCAAACCACTGAGGTTCGCTCTCAAAACATGCAATTGCCAATTATGCAAGTTGCTTCCAATCCTTATGGAAAACAGGTCTTATGGCCATGGCTTAAGAAAAATTGGACTAAATTAAACAAAAAGGTAGGACATGGAAATCCTCTTTTCAATAGAATTGTTGCAAGTATATCTTCTGTAGCTGATGACTCTATGGAAAATGAAATAAAGTCATTTTTCAAAAAGAATCCTACACCTGGAACCGAGAGAACCCAAGCTCAAACCTTGGAGAGAATTCGAATAAATTCAAAAATGTTACGAAGAATGAGAAAAGAATTCAAAGATGGCTAAAAAACTTGGCCCTCCAATTGTCCTTGGAGTAGTTACAGTACTTGCAATACTCTTTCTTACAGGTGGAGGAACTGATGATAAGGATGTACTTCGTCAAACATTTCAAGTTGATGCAGTATACTATGAATCAGGACATGTCGAAATCTCTTTTTTAGACAAGTCATCTCAGACTGAATCTGTTGTTATGGAAATTCTTGGAATGGATGAAACATTTCAAAAATCGTTTACTGGTTCGGAGTTTATTGAAATAGTACCATTTCAAAATCCCCCAAAATATGGTTGGGCAATTCATCCAATTGTTCTAGAAATTGATCACAAAGAACTAGGTCATATCCAATTAAAGACTGAAGTGCATTCTCTTGATGAACCTGCTCCTCCAGTAATTTACTCAAGACCGTAGATCTAGCACAAGATTTTATTGCACCCCTCAAACTTTACACTGTGTTGGATTTGTTAACTGATCTTAAGAAAGGCAAACGTGGTGCGATTGCAAAAGCCATCTCCTTAGTGGAAAATAATCCAAAAGACGCAAAAACTCTCATAAAGAAAATCTTCAAGGATACTGGAAATTCAATTATCATAGGTATTACAGGTCCTGCTGGGGCTGGCAAAAGTTCTTTGATAAACACAACAAGTGTTGCACTCAAAAAACTTGGAACAAAACCAGCTGTACTTGCAATTGATCCTTCAAGTCATGTTACTGGTGGTGCAATTTTAGGTGACAGGGTTAGGATGACTGAATCTACTGATTCAGGAACATACATTCGAAGCATTGCATCCCGTGGTTCCACAGGTGCCATCTCACATTCGTTGCGAAACAGCATTCGCGTTTTAGAATATGCTGGATTTAATCCAATAATTATTGAAAGTGTCGGAGCTGGTCAGACCGAAGTTGAAATATCTACAATTGCAGACATTACTGTTGTGGTTTTTAATCCCAACACTGGTGATAGTATTCAAACAATAAAAGCTGGATTGACTGAAATCGGTGATATCTATCTTGTAAACAAGAGTGATCTTAGTGGTACTAACCAACTCTTTGATGCAGTGAGAGATTTTATTGGCGCAACTGAGCGAAATCCTATAATTCTTAAAACATCTGTAAAGAAAAACACTGGAATCAAAGAATTTGCAAAAACTCTCAAAGAAATGATGGCTTCAAAAAAGAAAATAAAGAAAGAAAAAGACCATGAACGATTGATTGCAGAACTCAAAGATATTGTTTTAAATAACATTGATGAAAAGATTGAAGAGATGTTAGATTCAAATAAAACATTTTCAACATATATTAAAAAATTACAATCAAAAACTATGAATCCCTTTGATGCCGGAGACAAAATTACAAAATCTCTAATAAAGTGATAATATGGCTGCAAAAAAATCATCAAAATCAAAAGAACCTGCAAAGAAAATTTTTACAGATTCTAATTTTGAAGTAAAGAGAATCTATCAAAAATCATCAAAGAAGAGACCTGTAGAGGATGCAGGAGTTTATCCATATACTAGAGGAATTCATCCTGGAATGTTCCGTGATAGATTTTGGACCATGAGACAATACTCTGGTTTTGGTGATGCAAAGCTTACAAATGAGAGATTCAAGTTTATGCTTGAAAAAGGACAGACTGGGCTTAGTATGGCCTTTGATCTTCCAACTCAGATTGGATATGATTCTGATGCTCCACAAGCTGAAGGTGAAGTTGGAAAAGTTGGTGTCTCAATTACGTCGATTAAAGACATGGCAACTGCATTTGATGGAATTCCATTAGGTAAAGTTAGTTCATCGATGACCATTAATTCTACAGCTTCTACACTTCTTGCATACTATATTGCAGTTGGTGAATCGCAGGGATTCAAGAGTCAAGAATTACGTGGAACAACACAAAATGATATCTTAAAAGAATACATTGCAAGAAATACCTACATCTATCCACCACAACCCTCGATGAGATTAATTGGTGACATGATTGAGTATTGTGCAGAAAAAGTTCCTTCATGGTACCCTGTTTCGATTTCTGGCTATCACATGAGAGAGGCTGGTTGTACTGCAACACAAGAGGTTGCATTTACTTTGGCAAATGCAATTGCATACATTCAAACTTGTTTGGATAAAGGATTAAAAATTGATGATTTTGCTCCGCGTTTATCTTTCTTCTTTTGTTGTACTATTGAATTCTTTGAAGAGGTTGCAAAGTTTAGAGTTGCAAGAAAAGTGTATGCTAAAATTCTAAAAGAAATGTTTCATGCAAAAAACCCTCGTTCACTGCAATTAAAATTCCATACACAAACAAGCGGTGAATCATTGACTGCTCAACAACCAGATAATAACATAGTTCGTGTTGCAATTCAAACCATGGCTGCAGTTGCCGGTGGAACACAATCACTTCATACAAACTCTAGAGATGAAGCACTTGCATTACCTACTCAGGAATCTGCTAAAATTGCCTTGAGAACTCAGCAAATTGTAGCCCACGAGAGTGGTATTACAAAGACTGCAGATCCACTTGGCGGTTCCTATTATCTTGAAGAACTATCTGACCAGATTGAAGAAGGAGTTTGGAAGTATCTTAAGAAAATTCAGAAAATGGGTGGCTCTGTTAAAGCAATTGAGAAGGGGTTCTTCCAATCAGAAATCAGACAAAATGCATATCGTCTAAAGAAAGAAGCTGATGACGGCGAGAGAATATTGGTTGGAGTAAACAAGTATGTCGAAGAAGAAGTTCAACCTGACTTGCTAAGAATTGGTGGAAAAATTGAAACCCAACAAAAGAAGGCCCTTAAAGCACTACGCTCATCTCGTGACAAAAAGAAATGGGAAAAATCCTTGTCTGCAATGCAGAGTGCAGCAGATACTGACGAGAATCTTATGCCTTACATTATTACTGCCGCAAAAGCGTTTGCCACCACTGGTGAGATTAGCAATACATTCAGAGAAGTCTTTGGTGAATATCGTCCAAAAGAAGTCTTCTAGACATTGATACTAGTCAGAACAAAACACAAATTCGGTGAATATTCTATTTAGTTATGAACAAAATTTGTTGGGCAAATACTGAACATTTTGATGATGCTGAATTTGTTATAATTGGAATTCCTGATGAATCACAATCACATGCTCTGAGAAAGGGAACAGAAGAGGCTCCGTTTAAAATTCGACAAATTTCAAATGAACGTGATTCATTTGAGAGAGAAGGTAGCATCTCTTTAGGAAGACCCTTTGATGGTTCTAAAAAAAAAGTCCATGATTATGGTAATATTAATAGAAATGAAATCAAAGATTTATTTTCAAAATTTGACTCATCAAAAATTCCAATAACAATTGGGGGTGATCATTCTATTACAAGTCAAATAGTCAATACTCTTGGAGAGAAATTAGGAAAACTTTCACTGGTTTATTTTGATGCCCACCCAGATTTTGTAAGCTCAACTAGAAATTATTATGGTTCTGTATTTACAGATGTACTATCCAATATACAAATCGAATCAAGTGTTCAGATAGGAATCCGTACTCCCGAACAAGAAGAGTTGGATAATATACAAAAATACCATCTAGATGTTATTACTCCATTTGATATTCAAGAAAAAGGGATTCAAGAGATAACAAAAAATGTCTTAAAGAGATTAGGCTCCAATGTTTATGTTTCATTTGATATGGATTGTATAGATCCTTCTTTTGCACCTGGTGTCTCAGTTCCAGTCCCAATGGGGGTTCATAGTCTTGATGCGGTATATTTACTTCGAGAAATCGCAAAAAGAGGTATTGTAGGCATGGATATTATGGAAGTTTGCCCTAGTTTTGATGTAAAAGATAGGACGTCTCATTTAGCATCTAGACTTATTTCTGAAGTGATCTATTCTTCAGGTGAGTACAATTGACAGACTTTACAAATGAATACACTTGGGGGAAAGCAGTTAGTGATAATTCTGAAGAAAAGTTCCATTCAAATTTTGACAATGCCATAGAAAAAACAAAAAAAGAATTCAATCAAAAATATCCTGCAATAATTAATGGAAAAGAAGTTTTTTCAGATGAATACTTTCAAGTCAAATCTCCTGCAAACCGAGAAATCACTGTTGCAGAATTCCCTCAATGTTCAACTAAAGATGTTTTAGATGCAATTACTAGTGCAAAAAACTCTTTTGAAGAATGGAGTACAACTTCATATCGAGAGCGCATACGAGTTTTTAGAGAATGCGCAGATGATTTTTCAAAAGACAAATTTCATCTTGCAGCTATTATGACTTTCGAAAATGGAAAAAACAGAGTTGAATCTATGAATGATGTGGATGAGGCAATTGATTTTATGCGATTTTATGCTCTACAACTTGAAAAAAATGAAGGCTTTTGCAAACCTACTCCACATCCAAACCCAAAAGAAAAGACTAGAGTCGTAATGAGACCTTTTGGTGTTTGGGGCATAATCGCTCCCTTCAATTTTCCATCTGCAATAGCTATTGGAATGACTACTGCTGCATTGCTAACCGGAAATACTGCAGTACTGAAACCCTCAAGTGATGCACCCCTTTCTTCATATCATTTTGTAAAAAACATCTACAGTAGGATACCAAATGGCGCAATCAATTTTGTTACAGGTCCAGGTAGTATTGTTGGAAATGCATTAATTGAAAGCAGAGATGTATCTGGAATTGCATTTACTGGTTCATACCATGTTGGAATGTCTGGATTTAAGAAATTCACAGAAAATACCGCAAAACCATTCATATCTGAAATGGGGGGAAAAAATCCTGTAATTGTAACAAAGAATGCCAATTTGGATAATGCTGCTGAGGGTGTCATGAAGGCTGCCTTTGGTTATGGCGGACAAAAATGTAGTGCATGTTCCAGAGTTTATGTTCAGGAAGATGTCGCTGAACAATTCACTAAAAAATTAGTTGAAAAGACAAAGAAACTAAAAATTGGGATGCCTTGGGAGAAAGAAGTTTTTCTTGGACCTATCATCAACGAGTCGGCAAAAAACAAATTCGATGATGCTGTATCGATTGCACAGAAAGAAGGCAAGATTCTTTCTGGTGGTTCGGTAATGCAGAAATCTGAACTTAAGAATGGCTATTTTGTTGAACCTACAATTGTTTCTAATCTTTCAGATGATAGCAAACTTGTAAAAGAAGAATTATTCTTACCCTTTGTTTGTATTCAAAAATTCAAAGATTTTGATGAGGCAATAAAAAAAGCAAATGACACTGAATATGGATTAACTGCTGGAATTTTTAGTGATGATGAAAGTCAAGTAGAGACATTTTTTGATAAAATACATGCTGGTGTTGTTTACGCTAATAGAACTGCAAGTGCCACTACTGCTGCATTAGTTTTTGCTCAACCCTTTGGTGGCTGGAAAAATTCGGGCACTACTGGTAAGAGTGCTGGAGGAGAAAATTATTTGCAACAATTTATGAGATCCCAAACTCAAACACGATGTGATTGAATGAGTGAACTTCCTAATAACAAAATGTTTCTTTTTCTCTCTTTAATCCTTCTAAACGAGTAAGGAAGCCAATTAGTTCCATATGGGATATAGTCTGATACAACAAATTTCTTTTTGATTAATTCTGGTTTTAATTCATCCCTGATTCCTTTGAGCATTTGAAATTCAAATTTTTTTGGATATTTTTTGGAATACTGAATTGCTTTTTTAATAATTGCAGAATCATGTGTTGCTATTCCAAACTCATTTGATTCTTTGAATAATTTTCTCATTAGTTTGATATAGTTTTTATCAACTTCTTCTTTTGTTTTGAAAGCAATTTTTGAATTCTCCTTATATGCTCCCTTTACGAGCCTAACTTTACCACCCATACTGATTAAATCTCTAAGATCATCTTCGGTTCTTTTTAGATTAGCCTGTAGGGCTATTCCTAATCTCTCATATCTTGAAAAAAATGTATTATACAATTCAATTGCTTCATCTGTATGATCAGCTGATTCCATATCCAACCAAACAAAGACATGATTTTTTTTGGCAATCTCTACTATGGTGGTCAAGTTTCTAAGGCATTCTTTTTGATTAATTGATAGCCCTATCTGTGTTGGTTTAATCGAGATTGCTCCTCGGATCTTCCACTCTCTAAAAGAATCTGTGATTTTTTGATATTCCAGAACTGTTTTTTTAATTTGACCTTTAGACTTGTGATACTCGCCAAGTTTGTTTATGATGGCATGACGTCCATTTTTGTATGCTTCCTTTGCAGAACCAAGTGCGTCATCGATTGTATCTCCTGCAATCCATTGCTTAGCAACTCGAAAAAGAACTTTTTCCATTAATTGAATACTTGACTTCATTTTCTCTCAAAAATTTTCATTTTAATCCAAATATTGGATGTACTGATTTTAACTTTACAACAGGCAAATAAGGAAATCCATGTTGAAATTTATTTGTAAATTCAGCTTGCTTGCCAGTATGACCCGTGTATTTTAAGAAGGGCATTGTTGGTTCATAATCCAATGTTACATAGTTAAAACAAAAAAATGTATCTTCTAAATCAATTCTTGTAATGTATCCAACTAACCATTTCTTCTTGTATGACATTGCAAGTAATGTAAACTCATAATTATCAGGCCACTCAGGATCATAAGTTAATCTTGCAAGATCTCCTAATTCATGAATCTTTATTGTTTTGAATTTATCTTTGATTGTTTTTGTAAGTTTTATTGGAAACGGTAATGAATCTAATTCTATTATTGGGGCATATGTTCCAGTTTTTGTAATTTCATCTACTATTGATGCTGTTTCTTTTCCTCCTAGAGGATCATAAGAGATGTATCTTCCATCTTTCTCTGAAATTACAAAAAAGTGTAAAATTGAATTTGCTAATAATTTTCTACTCGAAAAAATATTCTTGTTTTTGTAAGAGAATTTGTAAACTCTTAATGGATATTCTCTTAGGGCACATGTGTATCGTGCAAAATCAAGAAAACTTGCTACCTCTACGAAATACTGAATTACCATGTCTTTGAGTAGTTTTTCTGCCTCATTAATCTTAGATACAAATCTCAAAGGTCAACTAACACAAAATCATTATAAACATGTTTAATTTAATCAGAATGCTCTTTATGAATATAAACCAATTTTATGGTTTTGCTTAAATATTGTTTATACGTATACTTTGCATGGAAACTGCTTTTGTTTTGGTTAATTGTGATCTAGGTTCTGAAGAGTCCGTAATTGATGAGTTAAAACACATAGAATCTGTACATGAGGTTCATGGTACTTTTGGGGCATATGATATTATTGCAAAGATTGAAAATTCTGATAGAGACAAGGTCCGAGAGACCATCACATGGAATGTAAGAAAAATACCTCATGTTCGCTCTACACTTACATTAATGGGAATATCTGGTCAATGTTAGGAGAAAAATGGCAAAAGCTTTTGTTTTAATTGTTAATGATTCTGGTTCTGAGGATTCTGTAATATCTAATCTTAGAAACATTCAAAGTATAAAGAGTGCCCATGGAACCTTTGGAAGTTATGATGTATTGGCAAAACTTGAATCAAAAGATGAGGACACAATTCAAAAAGATATCTCGCAAGGAATAAGAAAAATCTCAAAGATTAGATCAACACTGACATTACTTGTAGATAAAAAACCTGGACTGCAAAAAACAACTGAATCTGAACAGCAAGTTTTAGATGAGCATATGGCGCAAGCTTACATTGCAATACATTGCTCAAAGTCTGATGAAGGCAACATTATGAATGCTTTGAAAAATATTCCTACAGTAGTAGAAGCAGATTTGCTTGTAGGTAACTATGAAATTATTTGCAAAGTTGTAGCTCCTACTTATAATGAAATTTCTGAAATCATTAGCAAAAAAATAAGAAAGATACCTGGAATAAAATCTACTAACACTATTAATTTAATAAATAAACAAGGATTTAGTAGATGATTTTGTTCTAGGTGAATTCTAAAACTTCGCCCTTGGCAATTTTTTCTTTAAATCTTTCTTTGTCTTCTTTTGTTTCCAACTTTTTTGACATGCACTATTATAGTGATTCTATGATTTATTGCTGATTACACTATTTCCGAAAATCTGTATAAATAAAATTCAAAAAACAAACATTCTTTCATTTTTTTGATTTTGGATTCTAATACTTTGAATTCTTAGTAATTTCATGGATGAAATACGCCAATGCAAATGCCCACCAGGCTCAGAAACCTATGAGAATGATGATGGTATGACTATCTGTGTATCCTGCGGTGGTTGGGTTCAGCCTTATTGAACCCCTTTCATTTTTATGATAAATTTTTAAAAAACTCATTAATACAGTAATTTTAGGAGTTATTTAGATGAAAATTGATCATATTGCCATTGCAGTAAATGATGTGGAAGAATCTGCAAAAATATACCAGCAAGCTTTGGGTGTTGATAATGTTGAATTTGAAACAGTAGAGACTGAGGGTGTCAAAGTTGCAATCATTCATTTGGAAAACGGCAGGGTGGAGCTAATGCAGCCAACTAATGATCAAAGTCCGATTAAAAAATTCCTTGATAAAAAGGGACAGGGATTACATCACATGGCATTAGAGACTGATAACATTGAAGGCGAAGTTGAGAGAATGGAAGGTTGTGGTGTTCAGTTTTTGGGAAAAATCAGACCTGGCTCTGCAGGAACCAAAGTGACTTTCATTCATCCAAAATCCCTGCATGGTGTTTTGGCAGAACTGTGTTCGCATCCTAAGGAATAGATTATTCCATCATTTTCAGAGTATCTGAAGCTGTAATGATTCCAACAATCTTTGATTTCTTTGATACTAAAATGCATTTTGAATATCTAATCAATGGGACTAGGACATTTGCTGGTGTTTCATAATCTACAATTGGTGGAACTGGATCCATTGTATCTGCAAGTTTCGCATTTTTCAATTCAGCTTCTCCAAGATCTGCCAAATGTTTTACAATTCCGTCTTCTGATACCACTCCTACAATTTCAGAATTATTAAAAACTGGAATCTGACTAATTGATAGCTGATGCATCTTTTTAATTGCATCATGAAGTGTGTTTGTTGGTTTTAACTTTACAATGTCCTTACTACAAAAATCTCCAGCAGTATGAGATGATGATTCTCCTTCAAGTTTTGCTAAACTCTCAAAAATCTTTTTAGCTGTCTCATAGCTAGGCTGACTTCGCCCAGATTCTATCTGATTGATCATTGATGTGCTGACTCCTGTCATTGCAGCAAGTTTTTTTTGGGTAATGCCAATTTTTTGCCTTATCTGTTTTATTGAATCAATTCTAGGTAGCAATTTGATTAGAATTAATCTAATTTGTTTTAAAAACTATGTATCTCCAATAAGATCTCTGAAAATATCATAGCTTGTGATACTTTCACCCCTTTAATTGGAATTATCCTTTTATGAATAATTGAGAAAAACTGCCTAGTTCTGCATAGTTATACGTACTCTCGTTTTCTTCTATAAGCTCCACATTTGGGGCATGGCTTTTTCTTCTGACCTGGAGCAGTTAATTCTAAGGGTGTCTCACAATCAAGACATGCCTCTTTAGGGGTTGGCATGGCTTTTCAGATACTGTGAGAACTTAAGGATGTTGGAAATTATGCTTCGTATCTTTGCCACATGTGCATTTTCAGCCAGCAGGAATTGCATGTTGTGGGTTTATCGTTGAACTCTGATGAAGAAATTGGGTGGTTCTTCAGACACTTTTTACAGGTAAAATATTCTGTAATTAACTCTGACATGAGAAAAATTTCCAATGATTACCTAAAAGCATCACTATCAAGTTCTAAGGGAACTAAGATCGCATTCTGGTTATATTTGAGAAACAGCTTATTCTAATTATGCAAACATACATTCTACTTACCTGTAATCCTGGACATGAAAAAGAAATAATCACTCTTCTAAAAAGTATGGATTTTGTATTGGAGGTAAATGGTATTTGGGGCAAGTATGATATTTTTCTTAAAGTTAGACATGATGTCGAATCTGGGTTGGATAGGATTATTGAAACGTTAAGACAAATTGAAAATGTCACAAGTTCTTACACTATGCCAATACTGTTTGGCCAAGGTGGAACTATCGATGATTGAATATTAGAATATTAAATTTCCAAAGACTTGTGCAATAATGGAAATTACTCCTATAATCAAAAGTTTTATTCCTATTTCATGTTCACTTTACACTAACATTAATCCATAATGATTGAAAATTATCTATACTCATCTCCACAATCTCCGATAATTTCAAATAAATCATTTGATTTTTCTGTAATTGATTTAATTGAAGACATGTCTTCTTGGTCTAGTTTGATGTTGAAAACTTTAGAGTTATCTTCTCTGTGATTACTTATTCCCAATCTTGCACCAATTATCACTCCTGCAACTTGAGGTTTGTCTAAAATGTATCTGGTGGCAATATTTGCAATACTGCAATTATGCTTTTTTGCAATGATGTTCAGTCCATGTAATAATTCTTGGAATAAGGCCCAACCGCCCCATGCATCTATCATGTTTTTGTATTTCTGTAAACTTGTTGTAATTAAATTTCCTCTATGTGGTTCATCTTGATCTAAATATTTTTCTGAAAAAAATCCTCCTAACAACGTTCCGTATGTTAGAATCTTTATTCCGTTTTTTGCAAAATACGGTGTCATGATTTTTTCAGGTCTTTGATCTAAAATTGAATACTGGACTTGATTTGAAATGATGTCGAAATTGTTTTCCATCATAATTCTGACTCGTTTAGTATCAAAATTAGTTAGTCCCAAATGTTTTATTTTTTGTTCTTTTTGCAAATTTGATAAATGATGCAAAGCATCCATGTAACTTTCATTGGAATAATCCCACCAATGAAATTGTAGCAAATCTATGCAACTTATCCTCATTTTCTTTAATGATTGTTCTATGTAGTGTGTTACAATGCTCTTACTCATTGGAGCAGGATTTGGAACAAATTTTGTAAATGCTTGGGATTTTTCTTTCTCGCTACCTAATCTATCTCTGAACTCTCCAATTAGTGACTCTGCAGGTCCATAAATATCGGCCAAATCCCAAGTAGTGAATCCATCTTTATGATATTGTAGCATCTCAGATATTGCCAACTCTGAATCAATCTGTCCATGACCTCCAGCAACTTGCCACATTCCATTTAGAATTCTGCAAATCTCTAAATCTTTAGCAATATCTGTTCTCTCTAATTCCATGATGTAATCACAAAATCCTCTTTAAAAAATAAAGTCATCTGAGCACTCATTTTATTTTAAATCATAAATCCCTTTGGAACAAAACAGTATTTTCCCATAAACTTAAGTTTGAATATTTTTTATCGAAGATATGTCTCAAAATAACACTAATTATGATATGTTAGATAAAATCAATCAAAAATATTTTTTAGAACTTGAAACATCTGTACCTCATATTCAGCAAACCTTGTTTGATCTGCAAAATGAGTGGTACAAGGCATGGAAAAACACAGTTAATGCAAGTCTGTCTATCCAAAAAGAATTTCAAGAAAATTCTGGATATGATTTTAAGATTCCAGATGCTGCAAAATCTATCTTTGAGAATCTAAGTGAAGAGGTTCTAAAATATAGAAATACAGTAAACAAAATTACTATCACTACTATTGAGGCAAGTAAAAATAATGCCAAAGTAATTAATGATAATGCAGATATGTTCATTGAATTGAATCGTAAAATTATGCATTATTGGTTGTCAGCATTTTCTCCAAAGTGAATCTGAAATTAAATTACTAGAACATACTGATTTGCTAAAATTTTCTTAATGTCTTCAATGTATTGTTTTCTGGTGGTACTGACAAACCTCCAACGTACTTGCATTTCTAAATCAAGTTTTTTGTAAACTTGATTGATATCGTTCTCTGTTTTCATTTCTTGTTTTGCTATCTCTAAGAGTTCTTGAAGCTTTAGTTTTTTTCTCCAAGTCTGAACATAATCTCCCATATGATCCATTGATTCATTGATGATCTATAAGCATCACTATTCATTGTTTAGTCACATGACTAAAATGATCTTTATTTTGATTTTTTTATCCCCCATTTATGATCTGTTTGCAAATGTGTTTCTAATTTTTTGGGAGAATCTACAATTACATTACATATCAGGCAACGATAATCCATAGAATGAAAAATTGTACTGATTTAGTTTAAAGGTCTAGGGTATTATGCTATCCCGACTATCGCTTTTTCTTTTTGGGTTTTACTTTTGATTTTTTGGATTTTGTTTTAGCCTTTGGTTTAGATTTTGTATTGGATTTGGCTCTAATGCTAGATCTGGATTTTGCCTTGGTTTTTGGTTTAGATTTTCCCTTTGATTTGGTCTTTGGTTGCTCTATTGCTGCCTGGGCTGCTGCAACAATTGCTATTGGAATCCTGTGAGGTGATGCACTAACATAGCTTAGGTTTTGTCCGTGGCAGAATTTTATTGAATTTGGATCGCCTCCGTGCTCTCCACATATTCCTATCTCCATGTTTGGTCTAACTTCACGGCCTAATGAGATGCCTATTTTCATCAAACTTCCAACACCGTTTACATCAATTGATTGGAATGGGTTTCTCTCAAGAAGTTCTTTTTCCATGTATTCTGGAAGGAACTTTCCTTCCACGTCTTCTCTGCTAAAACTAAATGTTCCTTGTGTCAAATCATTTGTTCCAAAACTGAAAAACTCTGCAGTAGTAGCAAGTTCATTTGCAGTCAGTGCTGCCCTTACCACTTCTATCATGGTTCCAAAATTAATCTTTAGTTTCATTTTGTGAGTTGTCTCCATTTCTTTTTTGATAGAATCATAGATTCTCTTGATGTGGTTTAGTTCTGCTATGCTGCTAATTTGAGGAATCATGATTTGTGGATGTGCATTTACTTTTCTCTTTGTTAATTCGACTAGTGCTTCAAAGACTGCACGAATTTGCATTTCATAAATTTCAGGATATGTTATTCCAACTCTGACTCCTCTATGTCCCATCATTGGGTTAATTTCAGCAAGCTCTCTTGCACGTTTTAATATGATTTTTAATTTTTTGACTTCCTCTGTTGAATTTTGTGATTCTAATTTGTGAATTTTCTCTGCTAATTCTTCTGGATTTGGTAAGAATTCATGAAGTGGTGGATCTAGTAACCTGATTGTTACTTCGTATCCTTCCATTGCTTGGAGTATCTCTATGAAATCACTCTTCTGAAGCTCACCTAATTTCTTTAGAACTTTGGCTCTCTCCTCGATGTTTTCAGCCATTATCATGTCTACAAACATTCCAATTCTATCACTTCCGTTGAACATTCGTTCAGTTCTGCATAATCCAATTCCTTGTCCACCAAATTCTCTTGCAAGTTTTGCCCCTTCTGGAGTGTCTGCATTTGCTCTGATCCCTATTTTCTTTGCTTGTTTTGCCCACTCTAGAATTGTCTTAAAATCGGATGTTATCTTTGGCTCAATGGTTGGAATGTCTCCGATGTATACTAGACCAGAACTACCATCAATTGTTATTGCATCCCCTTCATGTACCACTTTACCATCCACTGCACATTGTTTATTGTCATAATCTATCTTCAAATCAGAACACCCTACAATACATGGCTTGCCCATTCCTCTTGCTACTACTGCTGCATGAGATGTTTTACCTCCACGGCTTGTAAGAATTCCAGTTGATTCAAAAAATGCCGGTACGTCTTCAGGTTTTGTTTCTTCTCTGATTAAGATTACTTTGGCCCCATTTTCACCCATCATTGTAGCACGTTTTACATCAAATACTGCAATTCCACTTGCAGCTCCTGGTGATGCTGGAATTCCTTTTGCTAATTTTGTATAGTTTTTAATTTCATTTGTGTCAATGGTTCTGTGTAGTAGCTGCTCTAATTGCTCTGCTTGAAGTCTGGTAAGTGCTCTGTTTTTATCAATTAATTTTTCTTTTACCATATCTACTGAAGTCTTTATCATTCCTACTGCATTCATTTTTGCATTTCTGGTTTGCAACAAATAGAAATGTCCCTGTTCAATTGTAAATTCAATATCTTGTGGTTCTTTGTAGTGTTTTTCCAATCTTTCACATGTTTTTGCAAGCTGCTCATATGATTTTGGTAAATCTTTTTTCATTTCATCTACTTGTTTACCTGTCCTTACACCTGCAACAACATCTTCTCCCTGTGCATTGATTAGATACTCACCATAAATTGCACGTGTTCCATCTCCGGGGTTTCTTGTAAATACAACTCCTGTTGCACTATCATTTCCCATATTTCCAAATGCCATGGAAACTACATTTACTGCAGTACCATCTGCAATATCTTTTGTAATGTTGTTTTTCTCTCTATATACAATTGCCCTCTCTCCCATCCAGCTTCCAAACACTGCCTTTATTGCTAATTCTAATTGCTCAGTGGGGTCTGATGGGAATTTTCTTCCTGTGTGATTATCACAAATTTGCTTGTATTGTGTTACAATTTCTTTAAGGGATGTCTCGTTTAGATCACTGTCAATCTCTACGTTTTGCTTTTTCTTTGCAGCATCTAAAACCTCATCAAATTTTTTATCTTCTACTCCAAATACGACTTTACCAAATAACTGAACAAACCTTCTATAGGAATCCCATGCAAATCTTGGGTTTTGGCTCTTTTCTGCCAATCCTAATACTGTTTGATCATTTAGTCCTAAATTGAGAATTGTATCCATCATTCCCGGCATGGATATTGCAGCACCTGATCTGACTGATACTAGAAGTGGATTAGATTTGTCATTCCATTTTTTACCTGTTCTCTTTTCAATTTTGGCTATGTTTTTTTTAACTTCAGCCATGAGTGTGTTTGGAAGTTTTTTATTATTTTCATAGTATTTTTTACAAACCTCAGTAGTAATGGTAAATCCGGGTGGAACAGGCAACTTTAGTCTGGTCATCTCACAGAGACCCGCACCTTTTCCTCCTAGGAGTTTCTTGTTTTTTCCGTCTCCTTCATCATAAAAGTAAACTTGTTTCATTTTTTACGATTAACCAATCCCAAAAAGGGGGTATTAAACCATTGACTTGGCAAATTCAGACATTATAGCATTCCAATCTTTTGCCTTGATTATTCCACTAGCAACCAGAATGCCTTTTGATCCTAGTTCTTTAGCTTTTGCCACATCCTGACCAGAAACAATTCCTGCACCGCAAAGAAGTTTTGTTTTTTTTGCACCCTTTATTGCATCTGCTGCTTTAGTGATTAACTCTGGCCTTTCTTTTGAAACTGCCTTTCCTGAACCAATCAGCTCTGGTGGTTCGATTGCAATAAAATCTGGATTTAGTTTGGCATATTTTTTTGCCTCAGCAACATCTTTTACGCAAACAATTGATATCATTTTTAATTCTTTTAGTTTTGTTACTGCTTTTTCTATTTCATTCGAACTTATTCGATGTTCGCTGTGGTTTATCAAAGAGCCTTTCACTTTGGATTTTTTTAATAGTTCGGGAATAACAAAACCTGTAGTACTTCCAACTTTTGAATTGTCTACATGTTGAGCTAAAATTGGAATTGAACTTTTTGTTACTAACCCAATCAGATGCTGTGGTGGGGCGATTGCAATTTTGACATTAAATTTTTTAGAAACTTTTTCTGCAATTTTGATAAATTTTACTATATTCTCTCCAGCAATTTCTTCATAGTTTTTACAATTGATTACAAACATCTTTCTTTGAAAATTTCTGTATTGTATTTAATTCTTGATTAGCTCAGTAATTGCTTATCGTACCTTTGCTTCATTAGAAGCACAATTACCATTAAGACAATTGCAGTAATATTTGTGCCTATAATGAATATGTCTGAGACTATAACTCCATAAATCAACCACAGTATTGCTCCTGCAGAAATAAAGATCATAAGGAATTTTGAAATATCTTTTAGACTTTTGGTTTTATATCCTTTGTAAATCTGCTCAATCCACCCTGACAGAATCAAAATACCTGCGGCAATTCCTAGAATAGTTAGTAGAGTTCCATCAACTTCCATTAAAATTCACTAATTCCAGAAAAACTCATCCAATCCTGTTTGTTTTGGCTTTCCTAACATTGTATCAAAATCCAAATCCATTGATGATGTAATTTGCTCCAGTGTTGATTCCATAAACTCCATGTATTTGTTTGAGTCAATCTCCTCTTTTTTGGCTAACTCGACTGGTTTCACGCCTGGCTTGTTTAGGATTTTAATGAATGAAATTTTATCTCCTTTTTTTATTTCTCTTATTGCTTCTAATTGCTTTGCAGCACGTATGTGCTGGGGGATAGTTTTGGTATACTCTGATGGGGCCTTACTTAGCATAACATTGAATGTTAGATCCTCTAATGGAATTTCTTTTGCTATTACTTTTTTACCACATGTTGAAATTTTTTCTGAAATCTGTTGTTTTGCCTTTACGAAATCTTCTACTGTTTGAACATTTGATAACACATCTAATAATTCATAAAATAATTTTTTGATAAATGGTGGTGTGTGTGATTTTTTTCCTGTTAATCCTTTAACATCAACTTTACCGTCTTTTGTAACTCCTAGATAGTTTTTCTTTCTGTTGCTCAACACACAATATCTGTAAGATTTATCAATCTCTAAATCAACCCCGTGATCTTTTTTTGCCTGCTCTATTACTATTTGAATTTGTTCTTTTGTTGGATTTTTAATAAACAGTGAATCTGTATCTCCATATAGAACTTCAATGCCTGCTGCTTCACATTTTTTGATAGTTTCTAAAATTGTATATCTTCCAATGGCTGTGGTTGCTTCAGCAACTGGTAGAAAATAAAGTGGAAATATTTCAGCACCCATCACACCATAGCTGGCATTTAGAATTACTTTGAGGGCTTGGCTTACTACTGTGTATTGTTGTCTTTGCTCGTCAGTTAACGTGTCTTTTTTTGAGAGACTCTTGTAGTAATTTACCCTCAAATCTCTTAGTGATCCAATTATCATAGATGTTAACCCGTTTCTCTTAGAACATGCCCAATGGTTTGTTTGAGGAATGGTGTTTTTTTTGCATTCTTCATGTGGACATCTGACAGTCTCATATGACAAATTTCTAACTTTGATAATGCTTGGATATAGACTAGCAAAATCCATCACAACAACATCAAAATGAATTCCTACTTTTGGTTCAACAACTAAACCCCCTCTGTATTTTTTATCTTTGATAACTGCATCCGACATGACTCCTTCTGATCTTCTTTCAAGCTCTTCTCTTTTTGGAATGAGACAATTTCTATGTCTATGTTCATAATACAACAAACTTCTAATCCATTGTGATACCCCCATTCTTGCAATATCGTCAATTGGCATTCTTCCTATTCGTGCAATGATTACTAACAGGTCCATCAACAAGTCATTGTTAAAACTTGTAAGCTCATATGTTAGAAGTGCATCATTGTAACAGTAATTTGCAGTTTGATAAAGTGAAAGCTGGTCAAACTCTAATCCATAATCTATCTTTTCTTTTCCAAGTAATGCCTTTGATACACTATTTAGTGAAAAATCAGTATATTTTTGGCTAAAAGCATAGATTTGAAATGACCTGTTGGATAAAGTCCTATACAAATCCAAATGTACTCCTTGTTTTAGTGTTGCAGAATCCCGCATCATGTAAAGTGGATTGTTTGAATTGGGAATTCCTAATCTCTCTGCCCTGTTGTACAGGTATGGTAAATCAAATTCATCTCCGTTATATGTTAAGACAAATGGAAAATCTTTGATGATGTCAAATGCGTCCTGTATCATCTCTTTTTCTTTATCTTTTTCATAAAATGTTACTTGGATATTCTTCTCTAGTTCGTTGACTCCTAGTTCAGTGTCTTCTGTTTTTAGAACAAAAATTTGATTAAATCCATTTGAGCCTTTTAATCCAATTGCGGTAACTTTTTTTTCTGCTATTTTTGGATCAGGTATTCTTCCAATTTCAGCTTCAACTTCAATGTCTACACTTAATCTTCTAATTTTTGGAATAGGTTGATTTAGTAAATCTGCCCATTCAGAGATGAATTTTTTGAATCCTTCTGCATCTACCATGTTTTCACTATCTACTTTATCCCACAGTAGACTCTTCAGAGCAAGTTTGACCTGATCAGATATCTCCATGTCATGTGGTTTTATCTTGCCGTCAATCACCTCGTAGTACTTTCCAACAATTAGTCGTCTATCGTAAAGATAATTTTCATAGTATTTGATATCTGATTCCCATGTCTCAATTACGTTTCTGATACTTTTATCTCCAGAAGTTCCACCGATTGCTAAAGGATCAGCTACCGTGATTTTTGACATATCAATTTCTTTATCCTTCATCAGATCATATCGTTGGACAGTCTTAATTTCAAGAACGTCATCTCTTTCCTGAAGAAATTCTAACTCATCAGGAGCTAGTCTTGAATAGCAGTAAGGTTTGTGTCCTGTTTCATCCTTCCAAATTATTAATTTCTCTGATTTTGGTTCATAGAATTTCAATACTGCTGATTTTGAGTTGTTATCATATGCTGCAGATACTAACATTGATGGTGGCATCGAATCAATATTGTCTGTTTCTATGTTGATTTGCATTTTTCTTACACGGAATTTTCGTATTTACCTATAAGCTCTTTTGCCCATCTTGCAATTTTATTTTTATCTAATTGAACTACTTCAACTCCCGCTTCTTTGAGCAAATCAAAATCAGTTTCAGGATATGAATCAAGACAAATAAATTTCTTAATTCCTATTGTAATTGCCATTTTTGTGCATTCCAAACATGGAACAAAAGTTGTGTATAGTATTGCACCTTCAATCCCTGCCTCTATTCCTAATATAGCACAATGCATTATTGCATTAGCTTCTGCATGATTGCAAAGACATCTATCAAGTGATGCCCCTGATTCGATTTTTCCTTCCATTCGTAATTGACATCGTTTACAGCCACCTTCAAAACAATTTTTTATCCCTGGAGGTGTTCCGTTATAACCTGTTGCTAATTGCCTATTTTTTCTAACTATTACAGCACCTACCTGTCTAGTAAGACAATTTGAGCGAAGCTTTGCCAATTCTGCTTGAAGCATAAAATATTCATCCCAATTGGGTCTCTCAAAAGAACTACTCACACAAATCTTGCTTGTCTGTTCAATATATGGATCACGTTGCAAGATAATTTTTTGCGATCAATTTAGGAGAAAACGTTTTGTGGATTATTGTTGCATAATGTTCTTTTACTTAACAAACATTGTAGTTGCGATGGCAAGTTATTCAGCTCAAGTTAACGTCATTCACAAAAAATTTCAAAATGCAGTAAAAAAGGCCAAATCAAAACAGGCTTTGAATAAAGCATACAGTGTTCATAAAAAAGATCATGAACGCCTTTTGAAAAGTCATCTTCGTGAAGAGACTGCAATGATAAATAAAGCCAAGAAAAAATTGGATTAATCTATTTTTTCAAATCATCTTTTTTTATAATTCTACTCTGGTTTCTCGCTTTTTGCTTTTAATTTTGAATTCTTCTTTTTTTATTGCTAGTTCCAAGTCAACTATTTGATTTTCTTCTTTTAGTAAATTCTTTCTAGTATCGATTCTTTTTTTGAATTGCTCTTTTTTTATCCCTAATTCAAGATCTACTAACATTTTCTCTTCTTTGCTTATCTCCTCGATTTTTCGTTCTTGTAGTGGTTTTTTCTGATAAACTAACATGCTTAATAGAAAATTTGGATTTTTGACATATAACCATGACTCGAATTTCCCAAATTTGGAAAACTTCATGCGTAAACTTGTTCTTTTGACATGCATAGTTGAGTAATGGATAGTATTTTGCTACACGAAAGCATAAAATCAATTATTTGTCATTTTTAATCATAATTGATTCCATTTATTGAAAAAAAATACATAAAAAAAAACTCTATAGAAAAACGAGACTATCAGGTAAATCTGGCTAATCAGGCTATTCAAGAAAATTGTATTGTGGTTTTACCTACAGGTCTTGGAAAAACAGCTATAGCCTTACAAGTAATTGCTGAATATCTCTCAAAGGGGGCTGGTGGAATTTTATTTGTTGCACCAACTCGTGTTTTAGTTAACCAACATTATGAATTTCTAAAAAATAATCTAACTGTAGATGATATAGCATTAATTACAGGAGAGGACACAATTCAAAAAAGATCAAAGTTATGGAATAACAGTGTAATTTGTGCTACACCTGAAATAACAAAAAATGATTTGGATAGGAAAATTGTTTCTGCCGAACAATTCACACTTGTAATTTTTGATGAAGTACATCGAACTATAGGGGATTATGCTTATTCTGGAATTGCTGAGAGATTTGAAAATTCTTCAGCTAGACTAATTGGAATGACTGCAACTTTGCCTAGTGAAAAAGACAAAGCAACTGAAATTTTAACTAGACTTCGTATATCAAGTGTTGCAGAACGAACAGAGGATAGTCCTGATGTAAAACCATACACTCAGAAAACTAACACAGAATGGATTAATGTAGAACTTCCACCTGAACTTAAGGTAATTCAGAAATTATTAAAATTAGCATTAGATGAGCGATATGAAACACTTCGAAAAAATGGAATTCGTCTTGCTGAGCAACAATCACTGTCTGCATTACTCCGAATTAGGCAATTTGTTTTAAATCAAAATAGACGTTCTGCAAAACCACTTTTCACTGCAATTCGTATTCACTATGCTTTGAACATCTTAGAGGCACATGGAATTACACCCTTTCTAAAATTTTGTGAGAGGGCAAGTGAAAAAAAGGGAGCCGGTGTTAAAGAACTCTTTGAGGTTGATCCAAATTTTACACGAGCAATTCATCTTGCAAAAGAAGCACAATCTAGAGGAATTGAACATTCAAAAATTCTTAAACTAAAAGAAATCTTGGAATCTGTTCCTGGAAAAGCATTGATCTTTACAAGCTATAGAGATTCTGTTGATATGATTTTCAATAAATTAACCGAACTTGGAATTTCTGCTGATATCCTAATTGGTAAAGCCGGAGAAGCAGGACTCAAACAAAAAAAGCAAATAGAGACTGTTCAAAGATTCCGGGATAATCAATTTCAGGTATTGATTGCAACTCGTGTAGGTGAAGAAGGATTGGATATTGCCGAAGTTAATCAAGTTATTTTTTATGACAATGTCCCTAGCTCTATTCGTTTTATTCAAAGACGTGGAAGAACCGGAAGAAAAGATACTGGAAAACTGGTTGTTTTAATTGCAAAAAATACTATAGATGAGACATACTATTGGATTGGTAAAAGAAAGATGACTAGTGCAAAATCAATGGGTGATAAAATGTCAAAACTCTTAGAGAAAAATCAAGAAGATCAATCCCAGAAAATGGGGCTTGATGCTTTTATCTAGTGTTTTTTAGAATTTCATCGATGATTTTCTTTTTTTTCTGTATGGCTTTATTCTTCATACCTGATTCCAAGTGATGAATACTGCTGTTTTTTGAAACAAGTAAATTCTCCAGTCTAATGTCAAATTGGCTTTGAAGAAAATCCTCTAGTCCTTCTGCTCCCCCTTGAATCTCTAAACTATCTACTGATTCTTTAGCTAAATTTACAATTGATTTTTCTAAATAAATCAGGATCTCATTTAATGTTTCATTTGAAAGCACCATGAAGGCATCATCAGTTAATGTGAAAAAAATGTTGTGTATTTTATTTAGTTTTTTTAGATGTGGAAATTGATAAGTATCCTCTAAAATATAATGTCAAAAGTATGATTAGATGTCAACAAAAATCAGCAAATCAAAAGAAATGAAAGATTTGCTTGAGAAAGAAAAAAAACTTCACAAAGAAATTCGCACTGATTTTAAAAAAATTAGTAGTAAAATTACTGAAGATATTGAATTTGTCAAAAAATCAAAGTTGATAAAATAACTTTAGGCAAATCTTTTGATAATGTGGTAACCAAATTCGCTCTTTATTGGCTCTGATATCTGTCCTACTTGGAGTTTGAATGCAGCCTCTTCAAATGGTTTTACCATCATTCCTTTTGTAAAATACCCTAAATTTCCCTCTTTTTTACCACTTCCTGTATCTGTTGATAATTCCTTTGCCAGATTTCCAAATTTTTCTCCATTTTTAATTCTCTCTAAAATTGCAAGAGCTTCGCTTTGTTTTGCTACAAGAATATGTGAGCATTTTATCTTATTACTCATTTCTGTTTTTGAATTATATCGTATCTTTATTTGTTTTTGCAGAAATACGGAGAAACATCTGCTTTTGAAAAATAAAAAATCTTTAAAAAATTAACCTACGATTGCTCTTGCAATTTTATCATGACATGAGCATTTACAAAATCTGTAAAAGTTTCCGTCATGCTCTGTATTGCATGTTTTACATCCCTGACCCTCGGCCATTTTGCCAATATTCACAAAAGGAATATTTTTAGTTTTTGTGAGATTTCATAAATTTGATATGGAAATTTGTTAATCTTTTGATGTATAATCCCATACTATTCTGAATCAAATCAAAAGTTTCTATCATGATGATAAATACCCTAGTTTGTTCATATGGGCAAACTTGATTTTATCACTTCTTGATCACTTCCAATTTCATGCGGATTCTTCATGTTGAGGATGTTCAAGAAATCAGCAAGGTCTTTGCAGATATTCTGTCAAATAAAAATCATGAATTCCAAAGCATCTCCGATGGACGAGCAGGACTAGAGTTAGTTGTTCACAAAGATTATGATTTGATCTTGTTAGATATGTGCATGCCAAAATACAGTGGTGTTGATTTTCTTTTAGATCTAAAACACAGAAGACCATCAGAATTATCAAAGGTTGTAATTGTAAGTGCCTTGGAGATGACCACTACCCAAGAACAAGAAATACTAAAATTGGGAATTCGCTCAATTCTAAAAAAACCAATATCTGTTCAAGCTCTTTTAGCTCAAGTAGAGGAAGAGATTGTTTTTTAGTTTAATCCCCAACTTTTGATGTTTTTTGGAATTATCTTTAAAAACGGAGCCTCATTTTCACACCATGGTTCTTTTCTAACCCATTCGAATTTCTGATAAAACATATCATAGAATTTTTTAAACTCTGCCCCATTTTCTATGATTTCAGTAATTCCTTGAATGCTTACAGCTTTATGTCCTCCTGATTTGTAAATATCAATTACAATGGCCGTTCTTGGATTTGATTTTATGTTTTCAAATGTTCTAGTATTGTAATCTGTTGCAATAATTATTGCATTTTCATGTTGTAAATATGAAACGGGCTTTACATGTGGGATATCATCATGTGATGTTGCAATTCTAGCCTCTTCTATAGATTCTAGAAAACTAATTTCATCTTTAGTAAATTCTTTCAATTGAATATTCGTTCTCGTATTTGTGGGATGTGCTTGTAAACAATATCTCTTACTCGCATTTGGTCTTCAGCAGTTGGCATCTCTTTTTGTGCACTAAGGATAGCACCACTCATTCCAAGTGCCATTCCCATAACAATTCCATAAACAAACTCTTTTGGATTTTCAACTTTAAGTGTCTCTTTATTCTCTTTAATTTCCTCAAGATATGATGGAATAGTTGATACTGCTCCGTTGATAGTTTGAACGATTAGCATCTCTAATTGATCTTCACTCATGATAGTTTGAATTTAGATTTCTTAATAAATTTGTGCCTAAGATTTTTAATCAAGCCTCTTTGATAGAATCCATGTTCACTTATTTTACTACCAATGAAGCAAATGCTGCTCTTCCCGATGTGATTAAAAAATTTGAATCAGCGTTAGGTAGAAAAAACGAAATTGCAAAAATTGAACAACAATTACAGATTACGGTTTCTTCTACAAATTCATTTGAGGAATATGTTAATCTAAAACAAAAACTAAATTCTGCAATAACAAAATTTTATGAATCTGTTGAAATTTTAGAAAATACTGGGGTCGTTGTAAAAAGCATTGAGCAAGGTCTTTTGGATTTTCCTTCCAAGAGGTTTGATGAAGAAGTATGGTTGTGCTGGAAATATGGTGAGACTGAAATTAAATTTTGGCATGAAAAGGATTCTGGATTTATGGGTCGAAAACCTATTGAAGTAAGTGATGAATCTTTAGTTTAATTGGTTCACACTGTGATCTATTCTATAGTCTTTCCAGCTATTTGCTAAGTGATGAGCAAATTTATCTTGACATTTTGTAGCATAACCACAACTGCATCTACTCATTAAAATCCACCTCGCTAGAATCTGTTTTACTCCAAATATTGTTAAACAACAATGATTTTGAGTAAATTATTGTTTCCGAATTTGTCCATATTGCTCTCATCTCTTTATTGTTTCCTTCGTTTTTAATGAAAAATAATACTTCATCATCATCTTTTATCAAAAAACATAGATTCTCTTTTACAGATGAGCATAATTTTTTAATTTTAGTTTTATCAATATCTTCGAAAATATATTTTGATTTTTTAGTAATTGGGGTCAATAATTTAAAATCAATTCGACGTTCATCTAATGCGTCAAGGAAATTTGCATGATAGAACTTTAAGAAATCTTTTTCAGATCCTAAAATCCTGCATTCAGTTTTAGTGTTTAGTATCATGTCGAAAATTTTACTATTTACTTGATTTCCTCCCTGAAGCACTTTGAATTTTTCTTCTTCATCCTCTTCAATTGTTGTTTCAATACCTGGAATTTTTTGCCAAATTTTTTCTAACTGTGGGCCTGATTTTTTTAGTTTATTCAAACGTTCAGTTTCTGTAGTAATCAAAACATTTACTGCTTTTTTGATATTCAATGCTGAGAATTTAATTGGGTGTTCAAATGATGCTTCTACTATTCCTTTGTTTTGAAGTGCAGTTAGAAGATGATATGTTTCGCTTCTTGGAACAGAAACTGCTTTTGCTATGTCCGAGGCTGTTTTTGCTCCGATCTTTCCTAGATAGAAAAACACCTTGATCTGATTTGGAGTAAGCCCAAAAGTTGTGAGATATTCTTTAATTTCCTCATAATCGCTTCTGTCAACTGGATATATGCCTAATTGGAGTGTGTTTGATGCTGTTTCCATTAATGGAAATAGTAGTTTTTTTCTTTAAAAGACTGATCGTGTATTTGTATACAGATCACTACAAATGAATACAAAAAATGTGTGTATTGTGCCTATATGATGCTATTATAGTAATATCATCATATTTAGATTTGTATAATTTGAAAAATTGTGCTATTTGATAATAAATAATTTTTAAATTGAATTTTAACAATCATACCTGAATCATTTATGTCCATCTTGATATTTTCAAAAACTGTTTCATATTTTTTAATTTTTTTACCATCGTTAGATAAGTCATAACCGTTATTGACTAAAATTCCTTCTTTTATCATTGAATTAATTTTTCTATATCCTGAAGTTTGAGGAATCTTTGATTCATTTAAAATATTTGCTATAGTTAGTGATTTTTTTAATACAGTGCCTATGATCTTCTTTTTATCTTCATCTCCTAGTGTCTTGAGAAACATTTTTGATAGTTCTTTATCTTGAATTGAAATCCAATCTTTAGTATTCTTTAATTCTATTACTTTTTTTAGTGATTTTAATTCGATCTCATCAGCATTTGCACCAAAAAATTCTCTGAGTACACTGTCCATTTTGTAAAAATCTTTTACTGCCTGAACCATGTCCATTCCATGCCTTTCAATCAATCGTTTCTGAATTTTTTCTAACTTTTCAATTCCTAAATTTTGCTCTATTTGTTTTCGAAGAGATGATACTAGTAAATTGTCTACACTATTTTCCAACAGAAATATGATTAATTATTGATAAATAAGATGGATGGATTAATTTTTCATATTGACATTTCTTTTTATAGTGAATTTTTTCTCAAAAATTAAAAATCTGATTTCCCTAATATTGTATTTTTGAGCAAATTTTTTGATTTTTAGGCACAAATTCCTGTTGTTGCAGTTTACTACAAAGTGTTTAACTGTACAAAGTTGTACGTGTTGTAATCTAACATACTACTCTATTTTATACAAAAATTCGTTATTTTGTACAGTAACATGAATCAAATCAATGAATATTGGAGTGCTGTAAATTGACACTGCAGGAAAATAGAATTCTGAAAAAAACAGATAATGTATCGATTAGGATTGATTCTGAATTAAGCAATAAATTGCATGAAAAATGCATTGAACAAAAAATCAGCCTTAACACTCTAATTAATCACATTCTAGAAAAACAGGTAAACTGGAATGATCTGGGTAATGAAATGGGTTGGATTACTATATTTCGTTCAACATTCAAAGATCTACTTGACTCTTCTTCAAAAGAATCAATTCAACAGATTGCCTCATCTACAGGTACTAATGATTTTAGAAATTCATTGAATTATTTCTATGGAAGCATCTCTATTGAAACAATTTTAGATTTATTCAAAAAACGTCTACAAAGCATGAACATTCAATTTAGAATGATTGAATCAGACGGAGTTAAAAAAATTATAATTCAGCATGATTTAGGCAAAAACTGGCCATATCTTGTTGTAACTCAGATGAATACTGTGCTCAACGATGTTGGTCATAGAATCATCAATGATCAATACAACAAGAGTGGTTTTTCATTTGAAATTGTATCTGTGGAGAAAGATCATGCATAAATCGGATCATCTGGATAAAGAAGAAGAATCAATCCAGTCTAAATTTGGTTTTGATAATAGAGTTTTACTGTTAATTGCTGGTCTTGCAATACTCTTTGAATTTTATGTGTTAACTGTTGAATTTGACACTTCAATTTTCAACATTGCTGATTCCTTCTTTTTCATAGGCCCTATTGGTGCAATGGCATTAGGTTTTACAATTGCTGTTAAGAGTGGACAAGATTCAATGTATTTCAAGCCATTTATGGCCTTGTCAGTTGGAATCTTATTTTTCATGCTTGGGGATTTAACTTATCTATATTATGATATAGTGTTAGGTGAGGATCCCTATCCTTCAATTGGTGATTTGTTTTACTGGTTATTCTATCCATTTGTAATTGGGTTCATTGTATATGCATTGAAGTTCTTTGCATTCCCATTATCAAAACCTAAAGTTGCATTGATTAGCATAATTACTGCTGGACTGATTTTAGCCTATACTGGAATCTCCTATGATGCTTTTGAAGGTGATATTTTTAATTTTGATTTTGCATACGGGATGATTTTTGTGAGTTCTGCTGCTTTTACAGTTGGATTAGCAACATTGGGAATTATTAGTTTTAAGAAGAGTTTGCAGGGATTGGTTTGGGTGTTGATTCTTGCTAGTCTATTAATCAACGCAGTAGGTGATATATGGTATTATCATCTTGAGATCTTTGAAGGCTATGAGCCACTTGACACTATTGATACCCTTTATCTTACCACCTGGATGGTGATATTTTATGGCCTTTACAGGCATTACCGTTATTCGCTTTGATGAATTATTCTCAAAAATAACAGACAACTTTTGAAATATGTTAAAGTGCAACATTTTTTGTGGAAATCTATAATCAGTTAGTGTACCAGGCTAGTGTTGATGTTCTAACCTCAATTTTAGGCAAAAAAGTCTATGCCAAACTAGAGTCTGATCTTGAGAAAATATGGAAGACAAATATGAAATACGCTATAATGGATTTTGATCAATTCCACGAGGTTCTAAAAAGACAATTTGGTCCTGCTTCTGATAAATTATTAGAGGAAATTAGATCTAAAGTAATTTCTGAGGCAACCCCATTTAATGAAATAAAATCCATCAAAAGTGGCGATTCATTAAAAATTCAAGATGAACTACTTGTAAAGAGAATTCTTTCTGGGTATGGGGATAGTGATCTACGTCAATTATTGCAATTATGGACTCATCCTTTACTATGTGTTGATGCAATTCAAAATAGCACTCTGCCTCAAACATCTGCATATAGAAAAATTAATTCAATGATAAAAGCCGGATTGCTTTTGCAGGATGGAGAAAAAATTGTTGAAGGAAGGAAGGTCCCGATGTATAGACCAACATTTTCCAAAGTACAAGTGGACTTTTCTCAAAAAGGAACCACCTTGTTAGTTCAAGTAGCATAGAAAATCAATTTATTTTTAAAATTAATTCCCACCTTTTCGTATCTGTCAAGAATTATTTCACGCATTAATTTTCCTGAAAATTCTGTTATTTCCAACTTTTAGAATCCTAGGCTCAAAATACTACAAATAATGATAATAATGATGATGTTATTTCCAAAATTGGCAATAGTTCATGAAAATTGTTAATGAGTCATTTTATGGGTTTAATCGACAATCTTTTGCTTCCCACAAAGGAAAGATTTTCTTGGGAGTTTTGTTTACTTTGGCTGCAGCTGCCATGGAGGCGTTAGCCGATGTTATTCCAAAACCGCTTATGGCTGAAACTCAGCTATCTCCAGCAAGTCCATTATTGATTGTCTTTATTATCTATATTGTAAATGGTGCAATATTTACTCCATTTACCACAAAATCAAAACCTCTCTCTAAATTTTCAATAAAACCACTTTATCTGTTGACTGCACTTGGGGTTGTTGAAGTTCTTAGCACAATTTTTTTCTTATATGGACTAAAAGACACAACTGCAGTTAATGCATCCATTTTGGGAAATAGTGAAATTGTATTTGGAATAATTATTGCAATGATTGTTTTAGGCGAGAGAATAAAACGCAAAGAGGTGTTACCATTTTTACTCATTGGAATTGGTGCCATTTTAATTCCTGTTGGAGCCGATATTTCTGAATATGGATTCATGACAAATTTTGTGGTAGGTGATATTATGATTTTGATATCTGGTCTTTTCCTGGGAATAGTGATGACTATGTACAAGAGAATGGGTGATGAATTTGATTCAAAGAGAATCATACAATACACTTCATTTGTTGGCGCTGCAGTTGCTATGGCTGGGATTTTGATAATGGGGATGCCTTTTGAGCTTGATCCTTCTCACCTTCCCGTGATATTGATTACGGGTGTAATTGGGGTTGGAATGCCTGTGTTTTTTGTATTAATTGCATTGAGGTACATTGGAGCAGTTAGGACAATTATGGTGTTTTCAACTACTACTGTATTTGGTGTATTGTTCTCAAATATTTTACTTGGAGAGGAAGTCTCTTTTGCAAATGTAGGTGCAATTGCTATGGTTATTGCAGGAACATACATCCTCAGAGATAGGCTTGCTAGAGATTAGCCTTAAAGTAGCTCGTTATTTGAATAACATACAGCAATTATTGAGTCTCTTTTTAATTTCTATTTTATTGAGAAAAACATATCTGATTAGATTAGCACAAAAATGGAATGAAGATTCATTAGATGATTCTAAAATAACAAATTAACTTTTAAAAAAAATTCTTTACAATTATTCTAGATAGTTGATTAGTAAATAATAGAAATTATGCTATTCTGGATTTTTTAACAAAATTTTTGACATCAATGGTTTTTAGTGGTTTTGAGGATTCCCACAAATATGTGCATAATGTAAAGATATTATCTACCATTTCGCTTGAATTTGTGCACAATGAAAAATCTGAATCAGAATTTGAGTTTTTAGCAGATACTGCAGAATCAGACATTATCATTTTTTGACTCTTTTGAACTACCATTCTTCCTTTTGATGGTAAATTACCAATTCTTGTTTCAGTAGCATTGAATCGTTTAACAAATGGTGCAAGTTTTGGATCATTCATATCTACAAGCAATCTCACTCTGCCTCCATTTTTTTCACATATACTGATTTTCTCAGGAATTGTACTATGATACATTCTTGATACATCATCTAATGTGGTTGCAATATAGATTACATCTGTTGCATTCTCGATAATTTGTGCAATGTCTGCATAGATGTTTTGTCGTCCTTGAACTACTCTGAATGTTGGAACGTTACTTGATTGATTGGTAGTAATTTCATTATTTATTTTATCGATAATTGCCTCTCCAGATTTTTTAATTTTATTTACCTCATCCTCTTTTTTACTTAATGCAATTTTTAGTGCATCATGAGGATCAGCTGCAATACATAATTTTGGACTAGATAATGTAGTTGATATTATGTTTCTACTAACTAGCTTGTCTACTGTTCTGTACATTCTTGCTCTGTCAATATCTAACTCTTTTGCAAGTGCACTTGCAGTAATTGGGCCTGCTCTTAGTAAATTAAGATAAACTTTAGCTTCTAAATCATCAAGATCTAAAACCTCTTCTAACTCTGCTGCAATTCCGCTTACTTGATCTTGATATGACATCATTTTATTTTCTCATTCTCCTTAACCTAGGCTCATTTTGATTGATAGCATTTAGTACTTTCGTACAAATCCTTAGTTTGTTATTTTCTTTCATGTCCATACTCTGTGAAAAATATTGATCGATGAGAACTAAAAGATCTGCATGTTAGGTAAAAAACAAACAACCATATGTTGTCATTTCTAATTGTGACAAAAATACTATGTTAATCAAATATTAGGGTATTACTTTGAACAATTTTTTAAAAAAATGTCTTAATTGATTACTAGAGTGGCACATTAAATGCAATCACTGAGAGAATTATCATAACAACTACGTGCTTTGTACCTGCAACATATGATCCTGCACCTATTTTTCCTGCCGCAAGACCTCCAAAGACAGCTTCAATTATTGCCATGTTAAATAGTGCTGATTCTAATTTTTCAATCTCCATGCTTGCCAATGATCCAAATAACCCTTCAGTTCCACTGCCTGAGGCCAATAGTCCTTCCTGTACTTTTTCAATCTCTGTGAAGAAACTAGTTGTTAGTAATACTGCTACTGCCAAAAAGACTGCAAATGAGATGTAAATTGTATATGTGTATGGCTGAAGTGCTGATTTTCTACTCTTCTCGATATTTTGCATCTCAGATACATGTTTTTGGATCATTTCTAGGTTTTCAGTGACATCTCCGCCTATTTTCATTGCCATTTCTAATAATACTGTGACACGTCTTGCAACCCTTGTTCCTGTTCTTTCAGCAAAATTCTCAAATGCCTCTTCAATTGGAGTTCCCCAACTAATGTTTGCTCTCAAGTTTTTTAATTCTGGAGTTAACGCTCCGAGATTTCTATCTGCAGCTTGCTCTATTGCTTTGATCAAATTTGCACCGCTTTGAACTGAGCTTAATAATGCTAAAAGAAACACTGGGAGGTTTCTATCTATACTATCTCTTCTTTGTACTTCTTTTAACTGATGGATAGTTAATGGGATAATTCCAACCAAAATCCCAAAAATTAACCCCACATCTCTAATTGTTGTTGAATTTGAATATTCTGAAAAATAGAAACTCATGGTAATAACGCTAATTGATGCAATAATTGAAAATGATGCTGTTTTTAATATTTCATTTTTTAAAATAGATTGTTTAGGTTCTATATCTATTGATTTTCTTTTTGATTTTTCGGCTCTTAACATTTCATTACCTCTTTGGTACCATTGTATCCATCATCACTAACATCAGTACTCCACTTAATGGAATTACTGCAAATGTTAAGATATTCATTAGTGTCAATAAATCAAACCCTGCTAGACTAGGACTCATAATTCCCATAATTGATAACATGATTACTGCTAGTAATGGGAAGACTATTAGAAGAATTGTATAAATCTCTGCAACACTGCCCAAAGATTCAGTTGTCTTTTGCATTAGCATTTTCTTTTCTTCAAGCTGAACCTTTGCTGTTGCGTTAAAGTATTCTTTAAGATCTCCTCCTGACTGTGCTGTTATGATGGCCCCATCAAGTAATTCCGAATATGGACCATTTGGTGTTCTATGAATCAAATCTTTGATTGCAGTAATCAAATCCATGCCTAAAATATCGATATTTCTTACAATAAACCTTGCATCTTTTACAATATCTTCATCAGTCTCTTCTTTTGCAATTGCCTTGAAAATTCCCTCTAATGTTAGTCCACTTGTTGCCAATGTAGACATGTATCCAATAAAATGAGGAATTTCTTCTACAAGTTTGGCTGCTCTGTTTTTTACTCTTATGGTTGGAATCATTTGTAATATTCCAAAGGACATTCCAAACATCATCAGTCCTGTTAAAAATGGAAGCAGGTATCCAATACTTGCAGGTTGTATGTTAATAAATTGAGAAGCTACAATCCCCATTATTGCTCCACACACAGCTGCAATCATACTAAAGAAAACCATACTTGAAACATACACTTCAAAAGGTATTGGCATCATTGATTGTTTGATTGCTTTTTCTAATGATGATAATTTAGGATGCAAAAATTTTACATGATCATTGAGTAACTTGTAGCTAAAAACATGCAATTGTCCTACTGATTCTTCTTGTCGTTTCTTTTTTTGCTTATTTCCCATTTTCATCATTATACTTCTAACCTCTTTCTTTCATAGAAACGTTCAGGGTCTGCATAGTAATCCATGATGTTTGCAGTAACTTCTTTATGATCACGAATGTCATTTTTTACCATCCATTCTAATGCCAATCTTCGTTTGGTTAATTCGTAATTGATCTTCTCTTCTGAATCCCCATCCCTTTCTTTGATTTTCCTAAAAATTACACTGTCCCCCATGTAATCATGCGCATCTGTTTTTGGATTCCATTTGAAAATCTCATGAGTTTTAATTTGTCCTGAATTCTCATCTAATCCATCAATTTCTGAAACCTGAATTATTCTTCTAGCAGATCTGTCCCCCACTCTGATTTTTAATTGCAGTGTGATCAAATCTAAGCTATTTGAGATGAGTGCTTTTGGTACATCCATTGGCGATGATGTCAGTCTTGTTAGAGTTGCCTCTACTGAATCAGCGTGAATTGAGGAAAATCCTCCGTGACCTGTTGCCATGGCCTGAAATAGAGTATATGCTTCTCTTCCTCTTGTTTCTCCCACAATGATGATGTCTGGTCGTTGTCGTAATGCTGCTCTTAGTAGGTCAAATTGATTAATTTCACCAACCTGAGTATCAGTAAAATTCTGTCTAGAAACTGCTGGAATCCAATTCTCATGAGGTAAATTGAGCTCTTGTGTATCTTCAATGCTGACTACTTTTTGCCCTGGTCTGATAAATGAGGCCAAGGCGTTTAGTGCTGTTGTCTTTCCACTTGCTGTCCCTCCTGCAATTAGCATAGTTGATCTTTTTTCAGCCAAATACCACATGTATGCTGCAATATCCACTGAAACTGTTCCAAATTTTATCAAATCAATAATTGTAATTGGATCTGCTCTGAATCGTCTTATTGTAAACGTGCTTCCTCGCTTGGTGATCTCATGACCTAATGTGAGATTTATTCTACTTCCATTTGGTAATGAAGCATCTACAATTGGATCTGCCATTGAGACATGTTTTCCACAAATGTATGCCATTTTCCTTGAAAAATTATTTAATTCTGCATCTTTTTCAAATATGATGTTAGTTGGCATTGATTCATGTTCTCTATGCCATATGTAGATTGGAATATTTGTTCCATCACAACTAATCTCTTCAATCATGTGATCTCTCATTAACGGTTCGATTTTTCCAAGATATACAAAATCTCTAACTGCAAAATAATTAATTTTTGCTATGTTTTTTGGAGGAATTTTTAATCTGTACTTTTTAATCATTGAAGAAATTTTCTTTTTTAATCTGCGCTCTGCATCTTCTTTTGATTTAATGTCTTGAAGAGATACGGTTAACTCTGTCATTAGCAATTTTTTAATTATCTCAAATGCCTTTTGGTCTCTCTCTGATAAGACAGGTTCAATCACTTGATATCTCAATCCTCCTTTTGCAGTGGGGTCTTTAATTATGCCTGCATGAATTTCATTATTGTCCCAGTCTAATTTAGAGAGAGTCATAAATTGTGGAATTTTGGTCTCAATTTCTAAATTCCCTGACGTATTTTCAGAATTCTTTTTGTCTGATTTTAGAATGTTTTTTGTATCCGATGGTAATTTTTGTAATACTGATATCTTGTCCTTGAAAATTTTTAATCTCAAATCACATTTTTGTTCGTATCATTCTTGTTTTAACGCTTGTTCGTTCATTTGGACAAAACATCAAATTATATTTTTAAAATTTACTACATTGTAATTACATGTATTTGTAAATTCTCAAGTTCATTATTTAAGATTAAAAATGTTCGTTCATTTGAACAACATTTTCCTTTTACCTCACATGAGGATAAGAATATTACCATGGTAAATGATATGTTCATACTTTATGAGGTACGATTATGATGTTCAGAAAAAAATTTACCTCTCATATCCCAAAAATTGAGAAGAAAAATGCCTCTAAATTAACAGGTTTGGAGAACATATCCTCAATATTCAAAAGTAATTCAAATGAGAATACATCAAAGGCTGTTCTTGAAGAATTTCCTGAAGAAGACAATAAAATAATGTCTCAAATTGATTTACCTCCTGCATCTAATAGTAAATCAGTTCAATTAATTCAAGAGGTACAAAAACTCAATGATCGAACTATCATTCCTTTTGTAGATTATAATGAAGGAAGATTGTTTTATCCTATTTTATCAAAAATTGGAGAAGTTCAGGATAATATAGAATATCTGGATAATTTAGTTGCAGATGGCATTTTAGAAAAGAAAATTTATGAAAAATTAATTGTTTGTCCAGTACATCCTGATACCTTCTCTTCTAGTATGCGTCTTTATTGTCCGAAATGTCATTCTATGGGTGTAGAGAAATTAAATCTTTTTGAGCATAAAAAATGTGGTTATATTACTGAGAGCTCAAATTTTGATTTTACAAATCAGGAAGAATCTTTTTGTCCTTCTTGCAAAAAACCAATCAAAAATTTTGAAAAAGAAATACGTGTTCCTGCTATGTGGTATCAATGTGAAGATTGCTCTGAAAAATTTGATAATGCTGTAATTAAATTACATTGCAGAAAACATGAACATGATTTTGATACTAATTCTGGTCAATTTGTTACTACATATTGCTATAAACTAAAAAACTCTGAAATTTCAATAAATTCTGATACAAATCAAATTAAAGATGAATTATTAAAATTATTAGAAGGATTCAACTTTACAGCAAAACTCAATGTTCACATAAAAGGAAAAAGTGGGAATGTACATGAAATTCCAATTTATGGTAAAAGTAAAACTAATGAATCAATTTTGATATTTATCAAAAATCAACCTGGAGGAGTAGATCAAAGTGATATGAATTCTATTCTTGTTCCAAAATTAGATATAGCACCAACTAACACCTTGTTAGTTACTGTATCTGGAATAAATGACGGTGTGGAAAATCTTGCAGAGCATTACGGAATTCATCTAATTTCAGAACCTGATTTCTCTAAAATTATTTCTCATGTGGAGACTTTTGTTTCGGAATGGTATTCTAAAAACGGTGGTAAATAGTGAGAAATGCCTCCTTTCTCTCACCAAAAAACAGACGTGCAGTAAGTCAGGTTATTGGCAGTGTAGCAATTTTAGGAATTGTTAGCTCTGTAGGCTCTGTTATTTTGTTTAATGGGATGGATAGTATCAGTGCATTCACATATGATCTTTCATTTCATGAACCTACAAAAAATCAACTTCATAGGGAAGATGTTGTGTTTGAGCATGTACGATTTGAGCCAAACACTGATGATATAATTATTACTTTGGTTAATACGGGAACTGTTGAATCTTCTATCTCTACTGTCACTATTGTAAAAATAGACAATCAGGAAATAATTGCCAATTGGGTTGATGTTGATAAAGTAATTCAAGTTAAAGATTCTCAACAAATAATTCTAGATAACCTTGCATTAGGTACTACATGGAATGATGTAAATTACATTGATAAAGAATACAAAATATCATTAACAACTGTAAGAGGAAATTTCTTTACTACTGTTGCAAGTCCATTTAATACATAGGTGAAAAAATGAATTCAAGTATTAACAAAATCTCAGAAAAAAAATCTAGATTACAAAAAAGACGTGGTGTTGCTGATGTAATCAGTACAATGATGTTGATGGCAGTAACTGTGACTGGTGCAAGTACACTTACATATTTTATGAATGATGCTTTTATCTCTGGAAATCTTGGGACAATCTCAACATTGGATTCTTCTTCTTTGAATCTATTTCTTTTAGCATATGATACTAGAGATTCAATCACATTGCTGTCATTACCAAATGTTGATAATCAATTCAATTCTTTGCTATGTGGTTCTAGTTGTAGTGGAACTCCAAATAATATCCCATTAAATGGCGGAACTGAATTTATTGTCTTTCAAGTTCAGAACAATAGCTTAGATTCAATATTTCTTGATGATGTGTCTTTGAATGGTGTGGTATACACCTGGGACTCTTCAACATCTGGTGTTCAATTAGATACTACTGCTCCATTAGTTAATGGAAAATATCCCTCCGATGGAAAATTTTCAATTCTACCTGTTGGAAAAACTCCGATAATTCAAAATGAATCCATCAAAATTCAAAATGGCCAAATTGTAAATATTTTGGTAAAGCTTAGTGCTACTGAACCTGATATTCCTCTCAACAAGGGAATTCGACTTCTCTTGGATGTGGGTAATGTTCAGCCTATAGAGTATTTACTTGAAAGCGGTGATGCGCGATAAATTCTAAGAATATCTCATTATTGCCTCAATATAGGCGTGGTATTTCATCTGTCGTTGGTGCTTTATTTTTTACAGTATTGATGATAGCTGGATTCTCTGTTTTGAGTTTAGCTTTAGATGCCCAGACTGATATTGTAACAACTCAAAGGATGGTATCTGATATTGAAATTAAAAAACAGCAAGAAGATTTTGACCTTTTAGTATCAGCAGATGGTAATAATATTCTAAACGTAAGTGTCAATAACAAAGGACAAAACCCAATTGAGATTTCTAGTATTTGGATTACCAATAAGACACTACCTGATCAACCTGCAACCAGATTTGAAATTAATTATGATGATGCGTTTGTACCTTCTGGATTTAACACAAATGTTATTTCATCACAGACACTTCAAATGGTTCCTGACATTTATGGAATTAAAGTAGTATCTTCATATGGAACAATAAAGACTACTGAATTTGCATTAGGGGTTGTTGGCTCTTCTGGATTACGTGCAGAATTAATAACTGATCCTCCCGATGTTGTTCTTGGTAAAAATGTTACAGTAGCAATGCTTGTAACAAACACTGGTGATGAACTAATCCAAAATGTAGAGCCTGAAATGCAGACTCCTGGTGGAAGTGCAAATATTGTTTCTTCATCGTCTCATACTCCCTCAATAGTAAATTTGAATCCAGGTGAATCTGTAATGTTTTCATGGGATTATCAAGTAAATGGTGTCAGCGGCGATGATATAATATTTTCAGCTCTAGCTCGTGGTGATCTGGTTGGTATAGATGATGTGTCTAGTAACATTGCAACTGATTCAAGTCTCTTGCGTAAAGCAGGTGAAGGTGGTGGAGGTGCCGATCCTGATATTGTTAATGATGATTTACTTGCAAGACCGCAATTATTTTTTATAATTCCTTCATCTCAAGGTGAATCCTCAAATGCTGAGGCATTATGGGGAATCAATGTTGTAAATCCCATCAATGCTCCAATGGAAGTCAGTAAATTAATCATAACTGCATTTGCCCCGGGTGCAAATGCAAATAATGTAATGTTCGATAGAGGTGGTAACAGTTGTACTTTTAATCCTGTATCTCCAATAACTGGTCCTGATTCTGATTGGTCATGTCCATCGGAAAATGCATTAATGTGGCAAGATAATTCAAATCCTATAATTATTCCCGCAAATTCTTCTAGGTCATTTTTAACTAAAGTAGAACCCGGAAAACCTACTGGAAATACTGGACTTGAATCTATTCTTGTACAAGGTTCCGTTTTTACTACTTTGGGGTCTTTTGGTAAGTCTGGATATCAATCCACTATGTCATCAGATCCTACTTCGATAGTTAATGTCTACTTATCTGATGTTGTTGATTCAAGAGCAAGTACAAACATACAATCTGTCAGAACTGGAATAATTCCAGACAGTGTTCAATCATTTAATGTTGTTTTTTCTGATATGGATTTGGTTGCTTCAACCACGATAAGTGCTGGGGCCAAATTAATCATTAATGTTCCAAAAGGATGGACTGAAGTTTCAGTAACTGGTGATACCGGATTTGTTGGAATACCTGCAGTTACTCAATTTGGTGATAACTCACATCAAATAGTTGGAATTACTAGTGCTGCTCTTGGTGATGGGGTGACTGATTCAAATACAATCACGTTTACGGCACGAGCACCAAACATTACATCTGATAGGCTTTATGTGATGTATGTATTGGCACAAGGAACTACTTCGAATGGGTTTTCGATTGGACCATTGGCAGAAGTAGTCCTTCAAGTTGATGGATAATTCTGTTCATAATCAAAAACACTTGTACAATCTTTCTGTTTGTAGTCCATTTTGAACAAAGATCCCTTTAACATCTTTTTTAGATTTAAGAAATTCAGAAATGACACGTAAAACGTCAAGACAACAAAAAATGACCTCAAGAAGAGCAGTTGCTCCAGTTATAGCAACACTTCTTTTAGTTGCCATAGCAGTTGTGGGTGGAAGTATTGTCTTTGTATTCTCACAAGGATTCTTTAGTTCTGCTCAAGTAAGTGGTTCACCAAACATTGAATCATTGAAATTTACAGGCTATGATGCAACTGATGGTGCTACAATGAAACTTCATGATGGAGGAGTAACAACAGCAACTACAGGCACAACTGGAAATGGTTTACTAACAGGAGAACGAGTTGCAGTATATGTGCAAAATCAAGGTGTAAACAAAGTAACACTTGGTGAAATACGATTTGCAGGAACTGTATATTCATACACTCCTGGAGCAGGACCACTAGGTAACTTTGTCAATGGTACAGGCGGTGCTTACCAAATTGTATCACAAAGTCCTGGCACACTAGTTAGCACTACATCACCCGAAATTCAACCAGGCCAGCAAGCAACAGTATTGTTGGATCTAGCTGAAAATGTAAAGACTGGCAGAGATGCACAATTCAAATTGTCAACATCTAACGGTGCAGTCTTTGTAGGAACTGTAGTAGCAGGTCAACAAAGTGGATAACTCCACCCTTTTTTCCTTTTTATGAAAAAAAAACGGAGTAAAAAATAAAAATGGAGAAAAAAATGAACACAAAAAAACCACTAGTAATCTTTCTTGGTATCATATTTTTATTTGGCAGTAATCTACATACTGCATCTGCACAGAATTTAGACGCCTTATCTGAATATTCAATTAAATTAGCTATATCTCCATCCCACTTGGAAAGTGGTATATCACAACACAATGTAGGATATCTTTTTGTATTGAGTAAGCACGGCGTTCCTATTACGTCAACATATGATGTACCAGTTAATCTAAGTTCAGACGATCCTACAATTGCATCTGTACCTAATAGTATTGTTTTAAAGGCAAATGAAGAATTTGCTTCCTTCCCAATAACCACAACCGAAAAATCTGGATCCACTACAATCACTGCATCTCTTAACGGAAAAACTACATTTCAAAAAATCCAGATAGGAACTGATGATACTTATCTTCCTGATGACTTAATTTTAGAATTAAATTTGCCAACAAATAAAATGCATGTAAATTCTGAAATGCCTTTTACGGTTTTTCTCAAAACATCTGACGGTGTTATTATTCGCGCACCTAGTGATATAGAAATTGATTTAGAGTATGACGCACTTTTAGCATCCTCTGATACTGAAACTTTGAGAATTAACAAGGGTGATTATTATGCATGGGGTGTTTTACATTCTCATGAAAAAGTAGGTAATACATTTTTGCGTGCAATTTATGCTGATGCAAGTCTTGATGTTGCAAAAAGCATACAAATTTCATCAACTCTTCCAACTGGATTAAAACTAACGATCCTCCCAGAATTAATTCCTGCAGAAATTGATAGAACTTTAGATATTTTTGTAACTGTAGTTGATTCAGATGGAAATCCTACTAAAACCCCTCGTGACATCCCTCTGACATTCTTTTCAAGTGAACAATACCCAATAGGTGAAAATTTAGATAAATTTGGCAAAACAGAAAAACCCACGATAAAAAAAGGTCAATTTGGATATTTACTCAAGCAAAAATACAGTTTGCAGAATTTACTCAAAAATGATATTTTGATTGGTGTAAGTTCTGAGGGATATGGAACTGCTACAGATACCTTTCGTACCGTAGGTGAATCCATTGAGATGGATCGCAAAGAACGTTCAACAAACAATTTCTTTGCACAAAAGGATTATTCCACAACTGTGAATGTTTTGGGTCTTGATAAGATTCCTAGTAACGCAACTGCATTTTTTACATACCAACTATCATTAATTGAAGATGATGAGGATGATGATGGCTTTAGACCTGATGGGACTGAAGTTGAAATTCATCCTGATTGTGCTGAAGAATCAGAAGAAAGTCAATCTAGTGGAAGTACCTCTAAAGAAATAACTCATAATAGGGATCTGGATCCTGAGGATATTATTTTGTATACTATTGATTGTTTGCAAGATGGAGAGTTGTATCCTATTCAATCAAATGAAAATCAATACAGTGATGGCTTTGTTCAAAAGATCAATGTGATTTCAAGTGATGACAAATTAGCTACTATTACAAATGCTGGCAAAATTACAAGTTCTCATTCTTATGGTACCGCACAAATCTCAACCGGTCAGAATACTGGATTTGTTAAAATTTCTGCTTCAATTAATGGTATTGGAACTGGTTCTTTTACAACTCAAGTAATTAACACATTAGAACAAAAAGAAGTAAGACTTTTTTCTCCAACTGGGAAAGATAGCATAATTTTTGACCGTGATGGCTTTTTCGATATGTTTTTGGTTGCTTTAGATGCAAAAGAGAGACCAAAGATTTTGAAAGAACATGGAAAATATCTGGTTACTCCTACCAATGGTATAGTAGAAATTGATAAGGATTCTACCTTTACATTTACACAACTTAGAAGTGATTCATTTGAAATTTCAAATGACAAAACTGAGATGATGTTGACTGTCGAGCCCATTGGCGAAAATGCTGATCTAGACCTAGAAGGGAAAAAATCTTTTATAACTCAACCAACATCACAAATGCAAGTTTTATTACCCGTAGACAAAATTAATGCCAATCATCAGCACAATATTGGAGTAATTCAATTAGTTGATTTGCAAGGAAATCCTGTCATTCCCAAGTTTGATATCAAATCCAAAATAGTATCTTCACAAGGATCTACAGTTCAAATTATTGATGATGCAGTCATTCCCTCTGGTTCATCCTATGCATCATTTCTAATTAAGACATCAGGTTCAATTGGAAATGCAATAATTTCTGCAAGTGCTAAAGGTGTTAATGGAACTTCTGCATCAATTAACACTGCTTCATCTCAAACTCAATTACAGATTTTTACTGGAGGTTTAGATGATCAAATTGAAGTCAATAAGCCCGTTGAATTTAGATTGTTTGTTGATGATGAAAATGCTGAATCCGTATCTGGAGCATCAATAAAAATAGTTGCCAATGAAGAAGATGCCATTATTACTCCTGAGGTTGTTAGAACAAGTTCGGATGGAAGTGCCATTGTAAGTTTAACTGCTTTCAAAGGTCCTAACATTTCATTTGATATAATAGCAACAGCTGAAGGATATGCTGAAGGCAAGGATACATTCATTGTAAATGTTGATGCTCCTGAAAGAACATTTGATGCAATTGATTTGGAATTGCCTGAATGGATAATTTACATTGTCATTGGTGGAATTTTGATGGTAGGTGTAATTGTGTTTATGTTCTTGAAGAAATCTAAAACCAATCTAGAAGAAGAATGGGAAGAGGAAGAAGAACTATGATTTTCTTTTAGAGACTCTTTTTTTATCTCTACAAATACCGCATTGATAATTTTTTTGAAATTCTTTAATTTCACTATTAAAAGAATCCGAATTGTAAAATCTCTCTGAAGCCTTCATTCCACCTGGAACCTCTTTTTTACAATTTGAACAATGCAAATCTAATTGAAATCTGACACTTTTTTCATTTTTTCCAATTTTTCCAATTATCACAGCTAAAAATGGCATAATTTTACTATAAAAAATGGTCTAACAATAACATCATGAATATTATACCTAAAAATTGCAATGAGTATATGCTATCTGTTTGGTTTCGTGTAATTCGTGTACGTTTTTTGCTAGCCTCAATAATTGCAGTATCTGTTGGGTTATCACTTAATTGGTGGCAGAATTTATCAATTGATTATCTTGATGCCGTTTTAACATTTGCAGGTGTAATGGCACTTCATGCAAGTGTTGATTTACTAAATGATTTTTGGGATTTTAAACGAGGTATTGATACTAAAACCACTAGAACAAAAATGAGTGGTGGGACAGGTGTATTGCCTGAAGGGTTGCTAAAACCATCATCTGTTTACAGAGCGGGTATTGCGTTTTTAATTATTGGGACAGTTATTGGAGGATATTTTGTAGTAACAGATGGAATTACTATTGCAATAATTTTGGGCTTTGCAATTTTATCTATTTACTTTTATTCTACTAAAATTGTTGATTCAGGACTAGGTGAATTCTTTGTTGCCGTAAAAGGTTCTATGATTGTAATTGGTACATACTTTATTCAGTCTGCTCAATTAAGTATGGAATCTGTTCTTGCAGGAATTGTTGTAGGTGCTCTATCTTCTTTAGTCTTATTTATTGCATCGTTTCCAGATCATGATGCTGATAAATCAAAGGGAAGGAAAACTTTGGTTATTTGTCTTGGAAAGAAAAAAGCCACAAAACTTTTTTGGGTATTTCCTTTGGTCTCATATGTTGCAATTCTCGTTGGAATTTCTTTAGGTTCATTTCCTGTATTTTCATTAATTACATTTCTTAGCATACCATTGATGATTAAATCTGAAATGGGATTAAAAAGAAATTATGACTCTATTGATGACCTAGTGCCATACATGTCATCCACATTGATGTTTAGTAGAGTCACAGGAGCTTTGTTTGTTGCAAGTTTTTTAATTGGACTCTAAATTATGTATTATTGTACTGATTAGTAAATCCAGTAAAACTATGACTGAATTGATAGCACTTTGGCTCAAAAATCAAGCTTTAACATAAATTTAGTAAAAATTTAGAATTCTCATGATCTCTGGATTTGCAACCTCTGAAGGAACCAAAAAATTTGCTCAAAATTCAGGCGTAAATCCTGCCAATTTTAAGGAATTTCAAAACCTTTCATTGTCCAATGTTGGTATTGGAACATATCTTGGTGATGCTGATTCCAAAACTGACCAATTAGTTACTGATGCTGTAAAACAATCGATTCAGTCTGGAGTAAATGTTATTGATACTGCAATAAACTATAGATCTCAAAAAGCAGAACGTTCTGTTGGAAAAGCAATATCTGAATTAATTCAGAACAAGAAAATTTCACGTGATCAGATTTTTGTTAGTACAAAAAATGGTTATGTGACAAATGATGCTGATGTAAATTTGGGATTTTGGGAGTATGTCAAAGAAGAGTATTCTCAAAAGGGCATAATCAAAGAAGGAGATGTGACTTCTGGATATCATTGCATGACTCCAACATATCTTTCAGATCAACTTGATAGAAGTTTGAAAAATTTAGATTTAGAATGTGTTGATTTGATTTATCTTCACAATGCCGTTGAGGGACAGATTAAAGATATCTCAAAAGACAAATTCATTGAGAATTTAAAAACTGTTTTTGAATTATATGAACAAAAACGTGATGAAGGAAAAATTAAGTTTTATGGAATGGCAACATGGGAATGTTTTCGTGTCTCCAATGATAATCCTCAATATTTGTCGCTAGAGGATACATTTAATCTTGCAAAAAAAATTGGCGGTGTTGATCATGGATTTCGATTTATTCAGTTACCATACAATATGCATTATGATCAAGCATTACTTGCAAAAAATCAAATGTTTAATTCAAAACCTGTTTCTATTTTAGAATCTGCTGTCTCATTAGGTGTTGGGGTTTTTACAAGTGTTCCTTTCATGCAGGGCCGATTATTGACACCTGGTGTAATGCCTGAGTTTAGTGAACTCAAACCATCACTTAGGGCTTTACAGTTCATTCGTTCTACTCCTGGAGTGCTTGCACCTTTGGTTGGACAGAAATCCTCAGAACACGTCTCTGAAAATCTTGAGATTCTAAAAATCCCTCCGTTGTCTGAGGATGATTTCCTATCATTAGTCAAGAAACTTACCTCTTAATTTTAAAATCAAAATTATATAGAAGGATAATTAATGGGTCAACATTAGGAATTAGAGTACATGTCTGCTAAGATTTATGATTATACAAAAATTTGTGATTCTATAAAATCATTGGACCCAAAAATCCGTTTTGCAGGCGTCATAAATGAAAGAGGTCGTTTGGTTGCAGGTGGAATGAAAGAAAATGTTGAACCCCTAGAGAGTGAAAAAGATGATGAAATGATTTTCATGGAGTTGGCATTACGTGTTAAGATGAGAAAAGAGTTTGACAAGCAACTTGGACCAGTTAATTTTGCAATGGCTTCCCGTGAGAGGGCTTTAGCACTAAGTTTTCTAATTAATGAAGATATTTTGTATGTTGTATCTGAACCAGATGCTGATTATGGTGTTCTTCCAAAAAAAATCATATCTATAATTCACGCATAATTACTTGTTTCCACTTTTGGGACATTTCGGTGATCCTTAATAACTAAAAATCAATCTGATGATTAAATGGAAAACTATAATAAAATAGGCTATGACGAAATTGATTTTGAATATATGGCTATGGCAGAACTGACAAAGGAAATTGGTTCACTCGTAGAGAATTCTATTAATCAATGTAGAGATGAATTAAACCCTCAAGAGATAGAACATGTTATTAAAATGACTAGTGATGTTATTTCAAAACTAAAGGGAAGATCTGTAAAACTTACTGTATAATTAATAGAATATTACAACGATCGTCATAATTTAATTTACAAAATTTAATACAAAACAGTTACTAAAAATGCTCATTCAAATGAGTAGTTGGTATGTAAGAACTGCTATCATAATTATGATGTTTAGAAAGATGAGTATTCGATACCCTGAATGTGATAAATGATGATAAATCATCAAACAATCCATCTTTAAATTAAAATTCCAAAGATTAATTCATTTTCTTAGACCTGAATCGATTTTTTATCTTAATCTATAAATAGAATTCACATAAGGAAAACTTGTGCCAGTGGATCCAGTATGTGGAATTGAATTAGATGAAGATTTAGCTCTTCTTCATGAATATGATGGAAAAAAGTTTTACTTTTGTTGCAATGGATGCAGACGAATTTTTATAAAAAAACCTAGAAAATATAAAAATTCTTAGATAGGAAAGGCACCGCACATTCTGCAAAACCTTGAATTCTCAACTTTGTGTTTGCAATAAGGACATGTTTTTTCTGCATTACTATCTACTGGGGAACCAAATATTTTTTTAAAAATTTCATAATAATACATGGACTCTCTACTTCTTATCACCACACTATCATTTTTCTCAACTGTCAGTTTCTTTTCTACATAGGTCTCTTCTCCTATTACTGAATTGAATAGATTTGTGAGACCTGAAGTTCCAGAACCATCTTGCATGGGTGATTTCTCTCTCCACGCAATTTGTGCTGGAATGTATTTCTCAAAGGTTTTTCTCAAAATTAGTTTCCCGTGTCTTTTTCCATTCTCTTCCCCCACTTTCATATTTACAGGAATCTTTTCTGCCAAATCCATTACTTTCTTATTTAGAAAAGGTGATTCTATTTTTACTCCCAACTTTTCACCGATTTTTTGAGTAGGAAAATGCATTACTGAACAGACACGTTTTATCTCATTTTCTAACTCATCAATAGGTTTGTTTATTAGAAAACTATATCCTGCAAATAATTCATCTGCTCCATCTCCAGTGATGATGGATTCTTTATCATTATCTTTTGCCCATTTTATTGCCAAATACATTACTACATTATTTCTGATTTCTATATCGTTAAAGTTTTTTAAAATTCTGATTGTTTCCTCTATTGCCTCTAGAATAACTGCTGTTTTAACATTGAAAATTGATAATGGGATATTCATTTCCTTTGAAATCATTTGGCAATATGTGAGATCTGTAGAGACAAAATCTTCTGCTATCACTGCAATTGCTTTAGGTTTTTTTTGATTTAAAAAATATGCTATGATTGAACTATCTAGACCTCCAGATAATGAAATTAAATTTGAATTACATGAATTACAAGCTTCTTCTAAAACATTGTAAAGTTGTTGAGAAATATCCTCCACTAACAATCATACTCGTTTGAAATTAAAATAGCTATGCCTAATGATTTGTTCAAATTTATTGGCAGTATTGCAAACTTTAAATTCTTAATGTCGTCCTTGAAAATCAATGCTTCTACCAGCTGAGATTGAATCCAAAACTCTAATTCCTGCTTTACGAGCAATTCTTGCAAAAAAACTTGCTGAAGATCATAATATTAGAGAAGATGAAATCTCAAAAATGCTCGGTGTTACTCAAGCTGCAATTAGTAATTACATTAGAGGAACTCGCGGTGATCCGTCGCTAATTTCAAAATTATTGGCAGAAAAGCAAGTTGCAATAATGATTGATGAGCTTAGTGATAGTTTATCATCTGATATGGCCTATACTCCATCTAGTCTTTCAAAATTCATTGGTCTTTGTAATTATATTAAATCAAGTTTGCTAATTTGTGAGATACATCATAATTTAGAATCCAACATTGACGAGCAAGTTTGCAAAGAATGTGAAAACATGCTTCTAAAGGGTCCTGGAAGCGTATACTAAATTTTATTTAAAATAATTTCTACAGTTGATGTCATATTCCCAATACCTGGTGCAGATTCTGTATCCAGTGTGATTTTCTGAACTTTGGAATTTCCATTTAACATCTTTTCTGTAATAATATTTGCAACTGCTACTGCATTTGGTATTGAATTGCCTTTTGCCCGTAGAATCACCTTACTCTTTTTTCCAAGAATTGCCAAAACATCTACAGCTGATAACATAACAGGATCATTTCCAATATTTACGATGGTATCCTCAGACTTTTTGGTCTGCTCTTGACCATACGGTTCACTTATCTCGTCCATGAGCATTATTCAACAATCAGCAATTTTTTGTTCTTTTAAGTTTTATCGACCATTGATTCATTTATCAAAATAGTCGATTGGAATGTTCTGATAATCTCCATTTGGAAGAACTCTTCTAATAGTAATTGGAATTACTCTTTGTTCTAATTCTTCCATTGAAATATCTAATGAAATTCTTGCAGTTTTTGGAATTGGAATAAATGGTGGTGCTCCTAATGATAGTTGTAGTGCTCTTGCACCCATTATTCTTGCTTTTTCAAATCTTGTTAATGTTGGAGGTCCAATTGTAATTTTTCCTTTCTCACATGGAATTTCTGTAGGATCATGTTCTTCAATTTTTTCAACTACGTCTCTTTCTTCAATCTCTTTGATTCTTTTTTCTAACTTTTCTTGTTCTTTTTCAGTTAATGGTTCGATACCATCATTTTTTTCTATTAATTTTCGATATGTGTCTAGTGCTTTGTTTAACCCTGCATTTACTTCTGGTTCCTCATCTATGGAATCAGTTGATTCTAAAATTTCGGGTTCTTGAGGTTCAATTAATTCTGCATTTTCGACATCAGACAAGTACCGAAATTTTCTTAAAACGTTATATAATCTAATCATTTTAAAGTACGAATTGAGTACATCATCAGTCTCCAGAAAACAACTAATTTTAGAAATTAGAGGCAAAGCAAAAATCCCATGTGATCTAAAACGACATTTATCTCCGAGAACCGTTGGAACCATAATGAGATCCTTGCCATTAGAAGGACATGCTCACCATCTTGGAAAAAGTATCGTGTATTTTGAAACGACTATTGATTCTGGAATTGAAAGAGCCAGATCTGAATTCAAGAAAGGTGATATTGCTTTTTTACCATCTACTGGAAGTATATGCTTTTTTACAAATGATGTTGTTTCAGGAAAAACTATGACCCCGATTGGAAAATTAGGTGATAAAATTATGATGTTAAATGATGTAAAATCTGGTGATGTTTTTTCTATCTATGAAGAAACTTTTTGATACAAATGGTGTCCTGAATAACCACCAACTTTTTTCACCGTTCCCTTTTTTGCAGCATCTTTTAGAAACGCATTTGCTGCAGAAATTTTAACTCCAATCTGTCTTGCTAAGTCCTGAACTGTAACCACCTTTGAGTTATTAATAATTTTCATTGCTTGCTGTTCATTTACAATAACTGTGATCTCTGCTTTCTTTGGACCGCTCTCTCCTTTGTCTTTTTTACTTTTCTTTGTCTCTTTGCCAGCAGATTTGTCTTTATTTGCAGCAGTTGGTTTTTTTGCTCCACCCATAATTTGTGACTAAAATAATCCTCTTATAAACGATGTACCAATTGCATTAATTCTATGGATAGAATTATTTTTCAAATGGCATATTTTTCAAATATAAATAACATCTTGATTAATTGATTTTATGGGAATTATATCAAAAGGAGCAAAATGTAATGTTGAGGGATGTGATAAGGATGGAGCTCGTTCACTTAATACTACTAAAGTTGAAAATGCTGGATTAAGGGTAAACTCTGCTGGAAAAAAAACAGTTTTGTGTAAAGAGCATTACAAAGAGTGGAAAAAAGAGTCTAAAGATGATAGAGATCTAGAACGTGCTAGATTTGACAAGTTTTAATTTCTTTTCTTAGTTCTATTTTTCTTAGGTGGGTTTTTAAAATAATCTTCACTTAATTTTTCATATAATTTGCCAATTTTTTTGTATAATCTTTTTGGTTTTCTTTTTTTCTGATTACTTAAAGCATATAGAGCTAAAATTGGAAATGCAATTGTTGTATCTGCATAAACCGTTACTATATCTTGATGGGAATCTTGTACTTTCCCCCAACTTTTCCCTTCTTGTAAAGTTGCTCCCGACAATCCACCCGTATCTGGACGTGCATCTGTAATTTGAATAATGTAATCTTGACCCCCGTCATTTCTTCTAAGAATTTGGTCTAACAGAGGTCCTGTTTGTTGTGCTGTGTTCTTTGGCACTCCTCCACCTAACTCTAAAATTCCAGATTTCTTTGAATCATAAAGAATTGCAGCTTGTTCAATTATTTCTCTCACAAAATCAAGATTGTATATTTTATCTCTTAGTCGATGAATAGCTAAATTCAATGCCAATGATGAATCCTTCAATGTGGAAATATACACTGGAACATCATAATCATATGCGGTTGTCACAAAACTTTTTTCCGGATATTTTGAATTCTCTTTACTCATCTTTCCCATCAAATTACAAAATTCTGCAGTTGTAAAAGACTTTTCAGGAAAATTATCTCCAAACATTTTCTGAACCACTTGATCTTGAGCTTCAAGGGTTTCATAGAATTTTATATATATATCACGAATTCTGACTATTTCATTTTTATATAATTTCATATCATCAACTTCAAAACTTCCTTGTTTTACTGGTAAACCCCATGCAAAATGATCCTCATGATACACATTTGCTCCTGTTGTGATAATCCAATCAATAAATCCTCTTTCAATGAGTGTCTTGATAATTCCTCCAAATCCAACAGGGGTTAATGCTCCCGATACAGTTAAACAAATTGTTGCATCTTCTTGTATCATTTTAGCATATAATTTTGCTGCTTCCCCTAATTTTCTTCCATTGTATCCTGAACTAGCAAAAACATTTACCAGATCTTCTATAGTCATTTTTGGATTTAATTTAATATGAGGTATGTCTTTTCCATGAAAATTATGAGGGTCCATTTTTAAAAATTAATTGTCTTGGTAATTAATACTTGCGACTTGAATGATATTTGATAAAAAATGCATTTTGTAAAATGCATTTTTTAAGAATCACCAATTATAGGTTATTTTTTGTGTATAGTATGATTAAAAAAATTAGAACAAGTTTTAAGGTTCTAAAGGTAATACAGCACATTCATGATCTGTACATGTCTTGATGATGAACCCCATAGTTGTAGTAAGACCAAATACGCCTGGTTTGAATCTAGGAAAGAAAGAGACTCAAAACCAGAACAAGAGAGTTCTGAATTAATAATTAATTTAGGAAGAATTGTCCCAATTAAGTTTGTAAGTAAATATTTTTTAAAAATTCCAGATAAAGAACTTGATAAAATCACAGATAACATGTCTGATTATTTTTTGGAAATGATTAGAAAAGATACCCCTAAAATTACTTTTAACATACTTGAAAGTAGATTGAAAATAAAATATATGCATGATTGTCATTCATCAATGATTCTATGTGGTAGAAAAGGTGTGCGTATTATAGTTGATCATGATATTTCAAAATCTTGGTCGGATATAAATTGTAAAACTGAAATCAAAATGTTTGAAAAATGTGGAATTAAAGTTTCAGACTATGTCATAAGAAAAAAAGTTTACAGTTATGTGGTAGAACCTAACGAAAAATTTTACCAAGAATTGAGAAAAATACCCCACCAAGATTGGGATAATAAAGTTGTTGTATTAAAAACTATATCCCAGGATGTGCTTTTGGAAATTGAAAAAACTGCTATTCATATTGGACTTACTCTTGATGATATTTTACAGTTAATGGCTGACAATATCTATGTTGCAACACTTAGAACCAAACTTTAAGAATTTTTTCTCAAAAATAAATTCATGTACCGTTCCAAGAAGATAAAAATAATTAAAATTAAGAAAAAATGTTAAAACTCTATAGAGATCTGTTTGACTGTTTTTTATAACCCTGTTAGATGCTAACGTGGAAAATAAAACATTATTACAATGCCAATCACAATAACAATTGAACCAATAACATCAAACATGTCTGGTTTTTTCTTAACTATAAAATAACTCCAAATTATTGAAGATATAACAAAAATTCCACCGTAAGTAGCATACACTTTTCCAAAACTTGCAGTTGCATTGTCATAACAATCCCATACGAAAATAAAATTAACCTGCCTATTATTCCAAAAATTCTTCTTTTATGATCTCGTAACCATTTCCAAACAAGAAAACCTCCAAGTATCTCTAGTAATGCTGCTAAAAAAATAGTCCTAGAGTTGATAGAATTGTCTTGACCAAATTTTTTCCTCTTTTCTTGGTATGTAAAAAATTATTATAATTCCAAGTATCGCAATTATGGTCCCGATAATGTCATAGTTGCCTGGTTTGACTCCTTCAATTAACCTCCACCAATCTCTAAAAGACTTGCAAGAAAGAAGAAAAATATTGAAATTAAAATTTTTTTGTGATTTTGCATTTACGATAATGTTGAATTAAACGATGATAATCTTTTTTAAAAAATCTATGATGTACTATTTGTTTATTTTATTTTCTTAACATCTTGATTTTGTTTTATGAGTAAAATAATGACGTAATATGCGTAAATTAATAAATTGTTAAATATGATCTTGCTCTAATTTACACTTGACATATGCTTCAAAAAAAACTTAGTAAGCACAGAAATTTATTTATTTCTATATTAGTTTCATCAAATGTAATTGGATTTGTAATTGTCATATTGTCTGTTCTCTCTGAATTATATTTTTTTCAGACCATCATTTTTTCATTAATCATTTTTTCATTATCTATTTTATGTTTATTTTTATTAGCTTGTAGCGAATCAACAAAATTTAAATTTATTTTTAGGTCAACTGATAATTTACGTTAAACGTATTATACGTAATTTATTCAGTCACCCCATTTTTTCATTCAAATTGGTTATTCCCTGTTTGTAATTAAATAATCCGATAAAAAATTAAATATTTATTTTAATTAAAAATGTTTAATAATTGAATACTCTTGTGATTATTCATGACCGTACAACAAATTAAAAATATTTTAGTTCCGTTGGATGGTTCTGATTCATCAAAAAAAGGACTGGATAAAGCAATATTTATTGCAAAATTAACAAATGCCACCATTATAGGAATCAATATAGTTGTAATATATCCTACACTCGTCTCAACTGTAACAAATTATAGAAAATTTGTAACAAGTAAAGCCGAAAAAATGTTAGAACTATCAAAAAAATATTGCCAAAAACAAGAAGTAAAATTTGTATCAAAAATTCTTCATGGAAAGCCTTCTACCAAAATTTCTGAATTTGCTCAAAAAGAAAAAATTGATCTTATTGTAATGGGTTCAAAAGGTATTGGTGGTTTTAAAGGCACAATTATGGGTAGCGTGTCAAATGCTGTTGTACAAAAATCAAAAGTATCAGTCCTGGTTGTAAAGTGATGCTATTAAAATAAACTCTGTATTGTTATGATATTCTTAACCTAATAAAAATAATTTTCCATCAAATCCAATTGACAATACTATGTTGATACCTATGATGAATGTTAAACTGGCAATTACACATCTTAGATATTTTGATGCTAAATTAATTTTTGATACTATAATAAATGATAATCCAAAAAATCCACTAGCTAAAGACATGCCCATTATACTACCAATACAAAATAAAATTAAAAAGTAAATCATCATTTCAAAACCATTCATAGTAGAGACAATTAATGCAATAAGACTTCCACTACCAGCAATACCATGAACGCATCCAATTAGATATGATCTATGTTCATGATTGTGGTCTCCCTTGTGTGAATGATTATGTATATGAGATACTCCGTTTGAATGTTCGTGAGGATGTATGTGTTTATGTTTTAGAAAATTTCTATTTGAAAATGTTAAAATTCCTAAAATGATTAACATAAACCCTACAACAATTTCTGCACTAAGAAAAAATTTTTCTGAAATGTTTAATGACAAACCTACAATAAGTAAGCCGATGACAATTATGCTCGATGTGTGTCCCATTCCCCACATTATCCCACGTAAGGTTGATCTAATTGTTAGACTCTTTAATTCCAATTTGGAGTTTCTTGATTTGTGATTATTTTGTATTTGAGTGGATATAGCACTAAGGTGATCAGGTTCAAAAGAATGTAATAATCCAATTATTAATCCTGCACCAATAACTAAAAATGGGTTACTATCTTGTAATATCCCAATTAAATAGTCAATCACTCACCTCACGGTTCCTGTATCTTGATTGTGAAGAAAATATTGGTTCACTGGAATAGGCGTTGTAATTGATATAGTTTTGGTATTGTTTTCATTTTTTATAATTGTAAAGATTAATTTTCTTAGGCTTTCAGGAACTCCTATCATTACTTGGTATGATGAAAGAAGTTTTGGAATGTATTTTTGTATTTCATTAATTGTTTTGTTTTCATTTAAGGAAATTATAATAAATGCTACATAGAATTCAAGAGTTTCATTTATGTTTAAACGTAAATTGTTTGAAAGACGATTTTTTATTATTTGTGTGGTTTTGAAAAAAATTAAATCATCTAATTTCTCATAATTGAATTTTTTGGTAAATGGTTTGCTATCTGGATCACCCTGTACCAATATTTCAATCTTCATTAATCCCTCTTTGGTATTTTTGCAGTTGGATTTCCAAAACTGTATGTGTTACCAGTTCCGCGATAGTCATTTGGTCTTACCGGATCTCCTTCATTGAGGCCTCTCTTTGTTAATGATAACCCAGCTAATAATTCGATCACTAATCTTTGACCCAAACCTGATGTGATTCCTCCATTGTAAGAACTATTGTCACTGACATCATATGCTGGAGCAATCTCTACCAAATCCATTGCGAATCGATCAGGATCAAATGATTTTGATAATAGACGTATCATTCTGATTCCTTCTCTTGAAGTTAGTCCATTTGGTTCTGGCTCTCCTGTACCTGGCGCATAAGAAGGATCAAAAGAATCAATATCCCAACTTAGATAAACTGCATCTGTTCCATCATTTGCTCTGTCTGCAATCTCTTTTGCAATATAGTCGATTCCTAGTTCTTCCACATCAAGCATTGTAAACCACTGAAAATCTTGATCTGCCATCCATTTGTATAAATCTCTACCTGGCCAATAACCCCTAGGACCAACAAGAGAATAATTTTTTCCTTTGAGACACCCCATCTCCATAATTCTTCTAATATGTGCACCATGATCGTATTTGAATCCAGTAAGCCCCTGTGGTGCACAATCTGCATGGGTATCAAAATGAATCATGCCGATGTTTTTGTATTTTTTTGCAAATGCTCTAACGTTTGCATATGTGATAGAATGGTCGCCTCCAAGCATTACAGGGATACCATCAGCTTCTAAAACCTCTTTGACTTTTAAAGTCATTCTTTTATGAGATTCTATTACATCTCCTGGAGAAACTATTACATCTCCATAATCTACTGTTCGAAAGGTTCCAAATGGGTCTGCACCTGTTTCTATATTGAATCGTTCAAATGGAGGGGATGGAATTGTAGATGCCGCTCTTATTGCCCTTGGCCCATATCTTGCACCTGGACGAATAGTAGTGCCAAAATCAAAAGGTTCACCGATAATTGCAACATCTGGTTTTGCTTCAAGTAATTCTTTGTGTGTCTTTATCCATGGGAGATGTAAAAATGTATTAATTCCTACAAATGGCGCAACATCTGCTCCTTGAAAATCATCACCATAAAATTCAGCACCCAATTAAATCAAATTTTATGAAGAATATTTGTAATTAAATATTTTGAGTAAAATACGTTTTTATTTTTCAATAGTGAAGAAAAGTTCTAAAAGAAAAAATTAAAGTATGTGTAATATACGATTTAAACATAAAAATAATATCTGAACAATATCCTATAATGTTCAAAAAATCAAAAAATGCATGGTATTTTTTGAATCAAGGTTTGACCTCTGTATATTACAATGATTATAAAAAAGCTATTTCTAAATTTAACAAAGCTATTTCTATAGACTCTGAAAACCTCATAGCTTATCTTTATAAAGGCACCACCTTGCTCAAAATTAAAGATTTTCATAATTCTCAAGTTTGTTTTGATCATGTTTTATCTATAGATCCAAAAAATATAGATGCATTATACTACAAAGGCATTGCATTTGAAAAGATTAGGGAATTCAAAAAGGCAATATTTTATTTTAAAAAATCTCTTGACATAGATCCTCTTAATTTGGATTCATTGATTTCAATGGGGTTATGTTTTAGTAAATTAGGCCAAAATAAAAAAGCTCTAGACCTCACTAAAAAAGTTTTATCGGTAAATCCAAAAAATACTATTGCGCTTTACAATATGAGTTTGATTTTAGGAAGATTAGAACGACGTTCTGAAGCAATATCGTTTTTGAATCAGGCAATTGCTGAAGATTCCAGACAATCACAGATTCTCTATGAAAAAGGACAAAAATTTACATCCCAAGGTAAGCATGAGATTGCCATAAAATTTTATACTCGTGCTTTAGCGATAGACAATAAAAATATCAATGCATTAGTGGCCAAAGGCTGGACCCTTGATTTTGCAGGTTTTTCAAATAAAGATGTTTTTGTGTTTTATGACCGTGCCTTGGAGATTGACCCAAAATGTACAATTGCTTTAATGAATAAAGGATTAGCCTTGGATAGAAATGGGTTGTATAAAAAAGCAATAGAGTGTTTTGATAAAATATTGGAATATGATCCAAATAATGTGAGAGCTCTTTATAGTAAAGGAATTTCATGCTTTTCATTAAAACGCCATGGAACTGCAAAATTCTATTGTGAGCAGGCATTACAAATTGAACCCAAAAACATTGTTGCCTTGTGTAGTATGGTGTGGTTTCTAGAACATTCAAAAAAATATGCGGAAGCACTTGAGTATTGTGAGAAAGCATTAATGATAAATCCAAATTATGTCTATGCAATCAGCTACAAAGGAAAATTACTTTTATTATTAAAAAAGTATGAAGAATCTCTAAAGTACTATGAGAAAGCTATACGGCTTGATCCTGATAATCAAACTGCAATTTATCATAAAAATAAAGTTGAAGTTGAGTTGAAGAAAAATAAGAAAGATTCTTTCCTAAAGAAAATTCCAAAACTATGATTGTTTCTTGTAGGAAAAACCAAAATGCAATGAATCATAAAATATTTTTATATCTGTTCATATATTTTGATTTGATGCAAAGAGTTAGCACCCCTGAAGACATAGAAAGAGAATCTAAAAGAGTGATAAATGCATTATATGGAAATGTAGACAATTTTAGAATAAATGAAACATTTCCAATTCCAGAAAAAGGAACCCGAGAAGCATGGGATATACAAGTCAATTTCATGTTAAATGATTTGAAATATACTGTAGATCTTGAAATGCAAGAAAAAGATGGGCAAGTTACAAATGCACGATTAATAGATACGATGACCCCTCTCTAATTTTTATGATATTAAAAATTCAAAAATACTTTTAGGATTTACGTAGTCAGGATTTCTTTAGCAGCTTTTATTTTTTCAAATAAATTATTGATATAAGAATCTGCAAATCTTTCAAAACTAGGAATTTCATGAAAATTCTTTTGATTGTTCTTCTGTTTTTTATATTCTTTTTGTAACCATTCAAACTCTGATTCTTTTAAATTGATACAGTGATTTTGACTCTTAAATTTTGATTCTAGTATGTTGATGATAAAATAACTTACAAACGATGTGAAACACTTAACTCCGTATTTTTGTTCATATTCTTCAGCTAATTTTTTATAATTTTCTTCTAACCATTGCTGAATGTCTAATCGTATAGTCATGGTATTGTAATGTCCCGATAGATCTAATCGAATCTTATGAGATTCTACTGAGTAATGACCTCTCTTAATTTCATTCATTAGAATAATTAATGTACTTGGAAGAAACATACCCGGATAATTTCTATCAGTTACTTCTTGTAATCTAGAAAAAATTGCAGGTTTAAGACCGACTGTTGAGTATCCTTTTGCAGGCATGATGATTTTATTACTATAAGATTAATAAAATTTTCAAAATATTTTTGATTAAAAATCACTTTTTTTTGAATTCTTTTATCACTCTAATTAAGACCCAAAACATTCCCATTACTATTATCCCGAAACCAAGACCAGTAGTAAAAGAATCATTTGAACCTGATTGGCTTAATCCCAATCCAATGATAATGAAAATAACTGCAAATGCATATTGTTTATCCACAATGTGTTTAGGATGATTAAATTAATAAGAATTTTAATTTATCTAAATTTAGAAATAAAATTTATTTTTACCCTTTTAAGATAAATTTTTCAATAACCTAACAATTTTTTTTATGAAAAAATTCTAATAAAATATTCTTTTATGAAAATTATATTTTTAGATATTTACATTAAACAATTTATCATTTGTTCTATGATGTTAGAAATTATATTTAATTATCTTAAAAAGTGTATTATACGTATATTATTCTCATCATAAAAACGTATTTTACTTGAATAATTCAATATTTATATAATTTTTTGAATTGTTTTTAATGGATATGGAGTTTGATGGTTTTGGTATTGCAGTTGCATCTTTCATAATCATTACTCTTGCTGTTGGAGTATTTGCAGGTAAACTAGTCAAAAACAGTGGTAAGCGATTGATTGTTGCAGGAAAAAGTTTGCCTTTAGCCATGGTTGGAACAATGCTTGCAGCGCAAGCAGTAGATGGAAATTCTTCTTTAGGAAATGTTGCTCTTGTGTTTGAATTTGGATTTTGGGCTGGAGCAGTAATCCCACTGGGTCTAGGATTATGTTTACTTGTAACAGCTGCATTTTATGCTAAACCATTAAACAAAATGTCAATGATTACATTACCTGATTTTTATTTTAGGAGATTTGGCAATGCAGCAGAAGGCCTTTCAGGTAGTCTTATGATTATTAGTTTTCTAGTACTTGTTGCAGGTAATTTAGCAGCTAGTGGATTTATTTTAGAAGTTGTTTTTGGTATTGATTATTTTTGGGGCATATTAATTTCAGCATTAGTAGTAGTTGCATATACTATTGCTGGTGGATTATTTGCATCTGCATACACCAACCTCTTTCAAGTTTATCTTGCAATAGGCTCCTTCTGGGCCGGATTTCTTTTCTTCGCTGGAGGTTTTTCAGATGTTCCTTGGGATGTCATATACAATAATGCTCCTCCAGAATTTATGGACCTTTCGGGACTTTATGATATTGCAAATGGGGCATTAATTAATTGGGGTGCCATTCTTGCTTTAGGTTTAGGAGATATTGTTGCACTAGACTTCATGGAAAGAGTGTTTTCAGCTCGTAGTCCAAAAACCGCACAAAAAGGAGCATTGATGGGAGGTGCTCTGACTCTTTTCACAGTAGTTCCAACAAGTATGCTAGGAATTGTGGCATTTTATTATCTGCCAGGAGACACTGCCCCTGATTTGGCATTACCGTTACTGTCCACACAATTTATGCCCTTTGCAATCGGCGCTGCAATATTGATGGGTGTCATCGGTGCATCAATGTCTACTGCGAGTGGAGGTTTGCTTGCAATCTCAAGTGTAATTTCTAGAAATATGATGCAGAGAATAATAAGAAGACGATGGATGGGGAAACCTAATTGGAGTGACCGAAAATTACTCACAGTTACACGTATTGTTATTATTCCAATGATGGTTGCTGGAACAACGTTGGGTTATTTTGTACCTGCTCCTGGAATTTATCTAATCTTAGCATTTGACATAGTTTTTGCAGGAGCATTTGCACCTCTTACATTTGGATTATTTTGGAAAAAAGCAAACATGCCAGCTGCTGTTGCTTCATTAATTGTAGGCTCTCTTGTGAGATTTGTTTTCTTCTTCACAATGCCTGAAGAATGGGCCGGACTGGATACCCTGATTCCTCCTGTCATCGCATTTACACTCTTTATAGTAGTTGCACTTGCAACACAAAACAAGTATCCTGGAAAAGCAAGACATGACATACGAGATTATGTACCTCCAGAAGAAGATGTGATTACAGGTGAAGATCTAAAACACTTCAATGATGGAAATGAATTCATGTCTGGTTCAAACAGTTCAAATACTTCTGGACCTGATGAAGACATCACAAGTAAGAACATAGTATAAAAATATCTAATGTTGAATTATTGTTTACGTTTTTTAGAAAATTTTATTTCATTAAAGTTTAATGCAAATATCTTTTAATATCTTTAATGACTTTGAAATAGAATGAAATATCCTGATTTACTTAATCAAGATATTTCACGTGTTGGATTACAGGACTCACAAAAATATAATTTGATTTCAGGCAAAATTGTCTCAAATATTGTGAAGACCTCATTAGGTCCACGTGGGATGGAAAAAATGTATATCGATATACTTGGAGAAGAAACAATCACTAATCATGGTGGTGCATTTTTAAGAAAAGTAGATGTCATTCAACCTGCAGCTAAATCTGTTATAGAGGCTGTTAATACAGTTGATACTCATGTAGGCGATGGGACAACAACAACTGCTATTTTGATAGGAAGTTTACTTCACAGTGCTGAGGAATTATTAAAAAATGGAATTTCTGTTGCTGTAATAACAAGATCTTATGAAAAAAGTTTAGTTTGTGCTTTGGAGACACTAGATGATATCAAGAAAAAATCAAACAAAAGAGACAGAAACATAATGAGACAATTACTTATAACATGCTTGGAGGGAAAAGCAATTTTTGATTTACATGAAGATAATTCCAAAATTGTAGACATAATAATAGAAGCAATATGTAGTGTATCCAATCTGGAAAGAGGACAAGTAAGTGTTGATGACATCAAAATTGAGGAAAAAATTGGAAATACTACCGAAATACAACTAATCAAAGGTACAATAATTGATAAAACAATTGACAGTTCTGCAATGCCAAGATCTATCAAAGATGCCAAGATTTTATTGCTAAATGAGCCATTAGAAACAATGAGAGGAAAAACGGAAGCAGAGATAGTGATAACATCTCCTGGACAAATGAGTCAATTTCTTGACCAAGAAAATATAGACTTGATGGCACTTGTAAAAAATATTATTGATTCAGGGGTAAATGTCGTAATTTCTAGAAAGGGTGTTAATGAATTCGTTCAGGAATCTCTTGCAAAAAATGGAATTATTTCCATGCGTAGAGTAAAGTACAATGATTTGTGGTGGTTAGAAAAAGCAACTGGTGCAAAGACGTGTAAAGATGTTGGGAGTATATCTGCCAGTGAGTTAGGTTTTGCAAAAAATGTTTATGAGAAAACTGTAGGTAATGATAAAATGGTTTTTGTTGAGGGGGGTAATAATCCAAAATCTGTAACCGTATTATTGAGAGCCAACTCAAAACGTTATCTTGATGAATTTCATAGAAATGTTTTAAATGCATTTTATGTTTTAAGAAATTTCATAGAGAACCCATTCATTGTAAACGGGGCTGGTTCTGTAGAATGGATAATTGCACAAAAAATTAGAGAGCGATCAATTACTGTTGAAGGTAAGGAGCAGATTGGCATGGAGCATTTTGCCAGTGCCCTTGAACAGATCCCGTTGACATTGGCAAGGAACATCGGAATGGATGTATTAGATGCTTTAACGCAATTACGCTCAAAATCTGATGGCAACATGAAATGGTATGGAATTAATTCAAATACCCGAAAAATATCTGACATGTCATCCTCTGGAATAATAGAAACAGAATTTGTAAAACAACAAGTTTTCAAAACTGCCGTTGAGACAACAAATATGCTGTTAAATGTAGATGATGTATTCATGAAGGATTTAATTGACAATACTCACTGTCATATTGATGGAACTGTTCACGCACATCATGATGGTGGAAAATCACACAATCATTTTGAGCAAGAAGGAATAGAACAAAGACAAATGCATCATTATTATTAAATAATTAAAAAACATATTTCAAAGCAAGAACATAGCATTCAATGTTTTGATAAATGTTTTTTATAATCTCTTTAGTGTTAAACATCCATATTTGATGATTGATTAACACCTACAACTAAAAGATAAATTATTTTCTTATAACGTATGTAAAAACATATTCATGCAGTAATATCATCAAATACTCTCTGTTTTCAAAGAAATATCTTAGGGATTGATTGAAATTTTCATATCTTCTGTATTTTCTATAGTTATTTCATCACGTGTTTGAACTGTATTATCTAATTCAATAGACTTTTCAGATTGAGTTGGTTGATCTGTAGAATCAAATACTACATAAAAAATTAGATTAATAATAACAAACATTATAGCAATGAGACCAAGTTTTGTTTTAATTGAAAGTGTTTTTTCTGGATTTGCTTTGTTTACCACAAAATTAATCCTAATTACTTGTTTTTATCTATATATCTCAAATGAATTCTTTCCAAAGATTTAAAATCAAATTGGACGAGTGAAAATGAATTTGAATAAAAAAACAGAACAATACGAAGAAATTTTTAATTTTTTATGTGATAATATTCCTGAATGGGAAAAAGTCATAATAGAAGGAAACCCCAAGATAAAAACAAATCAACTAAACGTAGAATTTAAACAGATGGAGAATATTTTAGAAAAATTTAATCTTAGAATTACTGACGTATCTTATACTGATTATTATGGAATTATTTTTGGAATTGAAAAAATAAATCAAATCTAGGAATTAAAAAATCATTTTATGATCTTCGATAAAAATCTCAATAAAGAAAGAATTTAAAAATAATAACTTTGATTTTTTACATTTTAAATCCGGCAGAAATTTATATTTGGCATAAACGGAAAAAACCGTGGTCATACCAGGTCGTCCAATAAAAGATATTGAAATTAATTCAAACACATCCATTGAAAACATATTTGAAGAGTTATCTCAATCAGGTGGATTTGAATCAGTAAACCTTTCGACCGGGTTAGAAATTTTAATGGAGATGATTTCAGATGAGGAATGTCTTAAATTTGTATCATTTGTAGCCGCAATTGTATCAACAGGAACTAGAGGAATTATCAAGGATATGTTAAAAAACAAATGGTTTGATGTTGCTATGGTAACTTGCGGTTCATTAGATCATGATATAGCCAGACATTTTTCACATTACAAGGAAGGTTCATTTACTATGGATGATAGGGAATTATCTGGTCAGAACATACACCGATTGGGTAATGTTCTAGTTCCTATGGATAGCTATGGACCAATAATTGAAGAAAAGATGCAGGCATTTTTAGAAGAAGAATATCAAAGTGGAGTTAAAGAAATGACAACTGCAGAAATATGTAGGATGATTGGAAAACATTTAGGAGAAGATTCGTATCTTTATTGGGCATACAAAAACGAGATTAAAGTTATAGTTCCAGGAATAATGGATGGTGCTGTAGGAAGTCAAATTTGGTTGTTTGCACAAAAACATGATGATTTTAAACTAAATTTGATGGGTGATGCAGAACTACTCTCAGGATTAATTTTCAAAGCTAAAAAATCTGGTGCGTTTATGATTGGTGGTGGTATTTCAAAGCACCACACATTATGGTGGAATCAATATAGAGAAGGATTAGATTATGCATTCTATATTACAACTGCACAAGAATTTGATGGTAGTCTTAGTGGTGCACTAGTCAAAGAAGCAATTTCTTGGGGAAAAGTTACACAAAACGCAAAACAGGCAACACTCCATGCTGAGATTACAACAATTTTGCCATTTATCTATGCGGCACTTGTTTCAAAATTAAAAAATAAGTCTATAAAATAAAAAACCCTACTTTTCTTTTTTCAGAATTTTTATGTAAATATTACTTAATTACGAACAAGCTCAATGTTATCTTATGAAGATTATTGATCTGCATGATCCTGATAGGGTAAATAGGACTCCTGATGAAACTCAGGTTTTGTTTTCTTCAGGAAATTTTATTCAGAATGGTTTTACTATTTCTAAAGTTGAATTAAGACTATACAATGAAAGAGAGGATGAGAAATTGGGAACTTTTTGCCTCATCACTTCTTTTGTAGAAACTGACAAGGGGTCAATTGAAATGATATATGATGAAGGGTTTCGTGGGAAAAATCCTCTTTTGAGAGCATCGGAATTTCTAAAATCCAATTTGGGCATATCAGGTTTGATTTTACGCTCAGTAATCTCTTTGCGGGAAAAATTATCTTAGCCTAGAATTTGTTATGTTCTAAAAATAACAAACTAGTGGTTTTATTCTATTTCCATTTATGGTAATAGCAATGAGCACAAATCAGATGAAAAAACCTGAACAACTCTATGAAAATGAAATGCATAAACTAAACACTGAACTACAGATAGCATTACTAAAATGGAAAGTTCAGTCTATGAAGAAGCCTAGTTTTGAATTTTAGAAATTATATCTATGTCATTAATCATGATGACACAGAGAATTTTTACTGATTAATACTGCTTGTTCCTTAAGTACAATTTTTGAATTTGGCATCATATGAAACAAAACAACAAAAAACAATCGTTGCTTTTTACAATTCCTGTATTGGCAGCACTAGTTTTTGGTTCAATAGGAGTAAGTAATGCGTTTGCAGAAGATGCATTCTTTGATCTTACTTCTGAAAATGTTTCAGCAACAAATTCAGATGCATTCTTAGAGATTGCACCTGTATCCCCAGACAGACAAACTGAACTACAATTTAGAGGAGGTACTGATGGATGGGCCATTATCGGTGGTCAAGCCTTTGCTTCCCAAATTGGTTTAGACGGAAATGCTGTTTATCAAGGAAATGGTGTGTGGAAAGTAAAGTCTGATGCAAAAATAACTGTGGCAGAGAGAAACGCAACATTAGAATTGAAAGGCAAAGCTGTTGATGGAAAATTAAGACTACACGGTACTGGAACCTTGGAAAATGGTGAATCTTTTAGAATAATTCTAAGAGGACATTATGCACCAATTGCCGGAGAACCAAATACCGACTTTGTTCTTGACTTTTCTGCAGCAAAAATCCAGAATATGAATACTGGCTTTAAAATTCCTCTTGTTCAAAATGGCATAGTCCATGTAGACCCAGTTATTCCAGTTGTAGATGAATTGGATGATTTGATTGCTGAACTAGATGCATTGGAGTAAACCTCCACTTTTCTTTTTTTCCAAAACCAGGTTATGATTAATGTGATTTTCTGTGCCAAAAGTGAAAGATTTAATTCAATTAGGTTTTCTGTTTGAAATTATGCGAATACTAGGGTGTAATAGTTTAAAGTTAGAAATTACTCCCTGTCAAAAATTGACACTTATCCCATTTTCCCTTGAACCTCTTTTTTGAAGGTTTCAAGGTCATTACGTGTTTCTAAAACATATTTGAAAATTTTCCAATTATTTCTATAATTATCAAAATAATATAATTTCCATTGAGGATCAATATCCTTTTTTTGATTATAATTATCAAGATAAGCAATCCCATCATTTAGAATGCTTATTGCATCTAGGAAACGACCGGCATCAGTATTTTCATGGATTTGATCCAAGTACTCTTTTGTTTTATTATAAAATTCATCATCCATAAAGAAGTATTTCCATACTTTGATTTATTTTAGATATATACTGAATTTTTGAAATCATAATGTAAAGTATACGAACAAAAAATTCAATTTTACATATAAAGAAATCCAGATCGTTTGTTATAATGTAAAGTAGGAATTATTGAGGCTAAAAGATTGGGTCATAATGATAATTTGAAAACTAAAGGAAAATTAAATGATAATTCATTTTTTGTTGATATAATCCCATTCTTCCTGTCCACAATATTTGATGAATCGTTCCTTGTAAGACATGGTTAATTCTCCATCAGAATTATCAAGTTTAACCGAAGTTAATGGAGGTGGCTTACAATGACCTAATACCCCGAATTCCTGGTATATTTTTTCATTATATGTCTCGCATGCTTTTGTTTTCTCCACACTAGTTAAAGCATCTCCTATCATGGCAGCCATGTTATCCTCAGTTGTTCTAAGATTTTTGTTTGCATCAAGATAGTTTTTTTTGTAAACGGAACAATCTTTGAGTTTATTCTCATGAGTCTCAGACTTGCGTTCGATAGTAATTGGAATGGAATTTGATATTTCATCAAATTTATTATTAATCGACTCTACTGGAATTTTTTCATACATTTCATTGAATGTCTTTTCAATTTTTTCAATTGGTATGTACTCTTCAATTTTCTGGTTATTAATTTTGACATCGTAGTTTGAATTAACTAAAATAACTCCAATAATGGTAATAACTCCAATTAAGGTAATTACATATCCCTTGGTATTTTTCTTCTTACTTCGACGTCTAATCCCATTATATCTATTATCATATTTACCGTTCTTCCATCCACGCCAATCATCACCCATTCTAAATGAAATACTTTTGTTATGAACTTAAGCATTTTGTTAAATTAATTTTTGATTTTTTAACTTCTTGTTATTTCTATATGTGATGACATGGTATTTTATGATGTTTTTTAACTTATCTTCAACTGATAACTCTTCATTAATACAGACAGATAGAAAATCAAGATAGTCCTTATCCTTTACATCAATCTCTATCTTTCTCAATTTAGAACCTGAATTCGAATAGATGTGTCATCTTGTGAAATTTGCTTAGCATGATTAATACAAAATCGCATGATCTGTTTGCAGAACGGCTTTTTGTAACCCTCTTCAAAATGATAAAACATAACCTGAGTGAAAGCTTCGCTGTCACATCCTAACATATTGCAAATCAAGAATAAAACTAGGAATTTTCGAGGCTAAAATACAAGGTTATTGTATAATTATTTTAAAATCAAGAATCGTTTTTCAATTCTTGCTTCATTTCCTTGAATGATTCCAAGTACTGTTTTTTCTGCAAGTTTTCAGGCACTGTTTTGTTGTTTTTGTTTTTCTGTGCCGACTTTGATTTGTTTGAAGTTTTGCTCATATTATGTATAGTGATATGAGATATATCCCAATGTCTTTTGATTTGTGGTATGCTTTTGAATCTTTGATGGTGAAAGTTAATTGTATTTTGATTGTTTCTTTTTCTTTTCCTTGATACTTTGGGATTTAGTGCTTGGAGTTTACAAACTATGGTGCAGTTGTGATTGTTACGGTATCTATGTTTGAACTTCCTTTGACATCAGTAACAGTAAGTGAAAACGTATATGACTCATTATCACCCAATGTGTCAAAATCAGGTGTTGCAGTATTTCCATTGTTTAACACTACTGCGGGTCCAACTGTCTGTACCCAAGAATATGTGAATGAGTCACCATCAGGGTCAGAACTTCCAGAACCGTCCAAGTTTACAGTGACAGGATGAACAAGTAATAATTGATCAGGTCCAGCGTTAGCTATTGGAGGATTGTTACTTGAACCACCACCACTATCGGTTGGAAATACAAAAAATGTGTCACTAACTTCCACCTCTGTAAACTGGTCATCTGAAAAATATTTAGTTGCAGTAAGGGAAATCGAATACTCTCCTACTGTACTCAAAAATTCTTCAATATAGAATGTGTTTTTGAATTTACCATCATTTGCTGTAACTCCTTCAAATTCATCTAAAACTATCCCCGAAGGATTTTTCACTGTTCCATTAATTTCAACGTCTTTTAGTATATTTCCAATAAATGACTTGTATTCAGGATCATAACGATGTCCACTTGTGTCAGTTACAAGTACATCATAGACCATACTTTTTTTCCATTCTCCATTGTGTGGAACAGAAAGAAAAGCTACAATATCAAAAGTATCTACAGGAGGGACAACATATTCTTTTTTCTCACTAGTAGGATTTTTTAGTAATAATTCTGGGCCTGTTGCAGTTGATTTTATTGACTTATATGAATCTAAAATTGATTGTCCTATAATTCCTTGATTTTGGTTGATTAATGCAATTTCTCTTTGCTGTTTGATTATTTCATCTATTTTTTGCTGTTTGAGAAGATCTTGGCGTTCTCTGTGAGTTAACGAATCTAGATTCTCTTCTTTTTTCTCTTGCATTTTTACCTCCATTGCTTCAAAGAGATTTCGTTGACCTGTAATCGTTTGGATGCTTTCAGAACTTGTTAAGAATCTCAGATTTTTTTGTATGTCTTCAGAGTTTATCTTGACTAGAACTATGTATTTGTCTGAACCTATCTGTTTGGATAATATCTTTAGATCATTTTGTTTATCAACGATATACTGTTTATCTCCTCTCTCAATAACTCTAACATCACTAAGATTGATAATGTAATCCTCTAGTGTTATGGTCCCAGATACACTCCCCTCAGAGAAATTTAATAATATTTGATTACTGTGTGAACTGCCACTGAGACTTTGAGTCTCTGCAAAAGCAGTAATTGGAATTAACAAAACAAATGCTATGGCGACAATTCCAACATACATCAATACAGAACTTCTTGAGTTCATAACCCTTTATAGGATTTATTTTGTCTAACAAAATCCAACAAAATGGCTGATAACTAGCCCATTTTGACGCCTAGAGTGTGCCTGAGGGGGGGGGATCAAAATGGTTTAATTTCAGGCATGATTGTGCCTAAGAAATTATTTTCATAATTCTCATTTTTTGTTCGTATATGTGCCTAGATATCAGTAAATCCTGCATTTTATAGATGACAAATGATAGTTTTCTTTCCTTGTATCTGATTACAGTTTGTCAATTACCAAACATCTCCGAATCTTTTTGAAATAAAATTTTATGACATTCTTCCTTTACGGTTGTTTTAGGAACTCTTTTTTCTTCATATCTGCCTTTGATAATCCCATTTTCAAATTCTTTAACATAGAAATATTGCAAGTGTTGGCCAAGAGAAAACCTGTAAGAAGGATCTATTATTGGCTCAGTATCACGATTAAAATGATATGAGTTAAAAATCCATTCGTAAACAGGTGGTGAATTAAAATCAAAATTTGCTCTGGTTCTAAGAAATTGTTTAACCTCTCCAACATATTCAGTTAATTCGGAAAATCCATCAATAGTACAAGAAATAGGCAGTTGAGAACATCCAATGTGTAAATCTAATCTACCATTACGAGATATTTGTGCATTAGAAGTAAATCTAGGATTAGCATAAACAGGAATAATAAATTGTAAGTTGTTAGGATTTGGTTTGATATCTGGTTGTAATAGTAATTTATCATACAAATTGATAGTAGTACATGAAAGTTTTATGTCATGCATGAATGGTGGTTGTTTTGTTGCTAAGTTGTATAGTTGTTGTAGTTTATGATTAATGTAAGAATTATGTACCCCCGTACCCTGAACTCTGACATTTTTTGATAATTTGTATCCTTTAAGAGAAAACATTGGGTATTTGCCAGTAATCGGTTTTAAGATTAAATCGCATTTTTTATTAATTCTAGATATTATCTTTGTAAAGTTATTCGTAGATAGATATGGAAAATCTAATTTTGATGCATATGTTCCTGTAACATCTAAAACATCATAAATTCCATAAATTACTTTCAGCTCTTGTTTTGTAAAACTAATACCATATGTCTGACAATAATCTCTGACAAACGTCTGACAATCTGAATTTAGTAAATGATTAGGATTTGAAAGAATAACAGTATTACCAGTGTCTTTATTACATTGATCAACTATACTAACCATATGAACCTCCTGTGAATGAGTTTCAACTGTTGGTTACTCCGTCGAAAGATTGACCAATAGTTTCTTTTTTTAATACAATAGTCAAGATTATTATACCGTATGGTACGGTACCAGTACCTAATAAGGGTATTGTTTTAGATAAGGAAAAATAAGGAAATTCCTTATTTTTATTAAAAATATTACAATTTAATATCAATAAATTAATAATAATTAGACTTTTTTTATCTTAACCTTGATTCATAATTTATTCCAAAAACATGACTCATTGATTCAATATTGGATTTCATCTTTCATGCCTATATTTTGAAATTAATTTCAGACCTTTTTTGTGCGTATGCCTAAATTTTTATTTTTTTACGGCCTTGTCAGTGAATTTAAAATGAATTTCTCCACCATCAAGCTTTTCTAATGTAACATAACCGTCTTTGAGAGCCTTAAACATCTTTAGTGATTCCATTTCATTGTCTGAAAACTCGTTTAGTCTCTTTTCTAGTGCTTCTATTCTTTTGTTTTTTACCTCTAACTCTGTTATCTCTTTTTGTTGTTTCTCAATCTCTCTTTTCTGCTTGGTTGACTCATCGACGGTTAACTCACTTTCAAATTTCTCATAAACTTTGAGTTTTTCCTCATCTGTCATTCTGTCATATTGCAGCAAGTATCCTTTTTGTCCTGCAATCTTTTTGGCAAAATTAGGATCATGTCTTGAAATCCTGGTAATCCCATAAGCTCTAAACGAATGAGTGTTAATCTTGAATCTATTGTTTGTCTCATATCTCATGTCAAGACCAATCCTAACAAGTATTCTTCTAAGTATCTGCTCTGAATTTACTTCTGCATAACTTTTGTTTTCATTAGAGCCAAAGACCAAATCATTATCATCAATCCTTTTGAGTATAGGTCTTAGCAAAAGGCTAGCCTCTTTAGAGAAAAACGTAGTACGGCCTTTCTTGAACTTTGCAATATTAGCTGGAATTTTGACTATGATGTTTTTTCCGTCAGTTATCAAATGTTTTTTTCTTAACTGGACGATTTCACCTATTCGCATCAAGCTTGATAGCTGGCAAATGAATTGGGTTCTTTGTTTATACTGCATTTGTTTTACAATTAACTGGACATCCTCTAAGGTCATACCGTACATTTCTTCCTCAACAAGTTTAGGAAAATCAAGCTCCTCTTTGACATCTTGAGGATGTAGTCTAATTCCTCTATGGTGGAGATATTTCTTAACTCTTGAAAATAAGTTGGTTACTGTTCTAGGTGATAGTTTGCTATTCCAGTTTATCCAAGCTTGTAAAAAATCAAATAATTCTTCATTATCATATTTCTTAATTTCATCGATCATGTCGGCCTTGCCATATTTCTCCATGCAAAAATTCTCAAAATTATTTAAGGCTACTTTATATCCTGCCTGTGTGCCTAAATCTTTTGAAGTTACTTTGACCATGAATGAATCCCTAGATCTTTCAAGTTTAACGCTCATACCCTTACATAACCTGAAAGTATTAAACTTAAACTTTGGAGTGTGAATATATGCGAATACTGCAACTTCATTGTGATTCTATTGAATACACTCCGACAAAAAAAGAGATAAAATCTGCAGAAGAAATTGAAGATCCTAAGACTATTCTTTTAGAGGAAATTGTAGTTGCTTTTGTTGCCATTGAGGATGGTGATGATTCCTCTGTGGCTCAAAATGCCATTTCTCAGATTAAAAATTCAATGGAAAAAATTGGATGTAAAAAATTGTTATTATACCCATATGCTCATCTTAGTTCCAATCTTGCAAAACCCTCAATTGCTATTTCTCTACTCAAAGAAATGGAAGATAATGCATCCGAACTTGAAGTCTCTCATTCACCATTTGGTTGGACCAAGTCATACAAAATTCAAGTAAAGGGCCATCCTTTAGCTGAGAGCTCCAAAGTTGTCACAAAAGACTCTTCAGTATCGGGAGACAAAGAAATTACATCTGATGCTCTAAAGGGTGAATCAAAAATTCGTTCTTATTGGAAGATAATGACTCCTGATGGAAATATGACAAACATTGGTGATTTTGATTTCTCAAAAAATAAAAAGTTAGAAATCTTGGCAAAATACGAATCTGCAAAAATTCGTAAAGTCGATGAGCCACCTCCACATGTTGCACTGATGAAAAAAATGGCAATAGCTGATTACGAACCAGCTTCTGATTCAGGAAATATGAGATTTTATCCTAATGGGCGTTTGATAAAATCATTAATTGAAAGATATGTTACTGATAGGGTAAAAGAATATGGAGGATGTGAAGTTGAGACTCCAATCATGTATGATTCTGAACATCCAAGTATGGTGAGTTATTTTAATCGATTCCCTGCACGACAATACAATATTGATTCAGAAGGCAAAAAATTATTCCTAAGATTTGCTGCTTGCTTTGGCCAGTTCTTGATGGCTAATCATCATCAACTATCTTACAAAAATTTGCCATACAAACTATACGAGCTTACTCGTTATAGTTTTAGACGAGAGCAATCAGGTGAGCTAGTTGGTTTGAGGAGACTAAGGGCATTTACTATGCCTGATTGCCATGCATTTTGCAAAGATTTACCACAGGCAGTTGATGAGATAAAAATCCGATTTGATCTTTCTCAAAGTGTTTTACGTGAGCTTGGAATCGAAGAATCTGATTATGAGATGGCAATTAGATTCACTGAAGATTTTTACAACGACAACAAATCATCCATCGAGGAATTAGTAAAAAAGCATGGCCGACCTGTTCTTGTTGAAATGTGGAAAGAAAAATTCTTTTATTTTGTTCTAAAATGGGAATTTAATTTTGTAGATAATCTTGGTAAGGCTTCTGCACTATCAACAGATCAAATCGATGTTGAAAACGGAGAACGATATGAGATTGATTACATTGATGAACACAATCAATCTAAACACCCTGTAATATTGCATAATTCCCCCAGTGGTGCCATTGAGAGAATTATTTACGCACTCTTAGAAAAGGCTGCAAAAGACTCCAAAGAGGGAAGAAAACCTCAATTTCCATTATGGCTTGCTCCAACTCAAGTTCGAATAATTCCATTAAATGAAGAATTCTATTCGCACTGTGAAGAATTATCTGGAAAAATATCTTCAAAAAACATTCGTGTAGATATTGATGATAGAAATGAAAGTATTGGAAAGAGAATACGCGAAGCAGAAAAAGAATGGATACGATATATTCTGGTAATTGGTGAAAAAGAGATAAACTCTGCAAATCTAAGTATTAGAGATAGACAAATGGGAACTGTTAGGGAATTATCATTTGATGAATTTATAAAAGAAATTAATGATCAAACTCAGAATAAACCATACACTGGTTTGAATCTTCCAAAACATCTCTCAAAAAGACCACAACTAATGGTGTAAGAAAATGAGTTTCCTTGATTTATACATGAACAAAAATCCTATGATTACTGCGTCAAATGAAGATTCAAAACCTGTTGCCACAATATTTGGAATTCCTTTTGATGCAACCCATTCATACAAGCCTGGATGCAGATTTGGAGCCGATGCCATACGTGATTCTTTTAACAACATTGAGATTTTTCATCCTGAATTGCAAGTAGATCTTGAGGAAGTCCACATTGAGGATTTAGGAAATACACGCCATACAGTTGTTTCATCTGAGATGGTTGACATGGTTAAAAAAATTACAACAGAGCTAGTTGCAAAACAAGTTCAACTATTCATTTTAGGTGGTGAGCACTCTATTACATATGCTACATATTCGAGTTTTCCAAAAGATACTGGGTATGTAGTGTTTGATGCACATTATGATTTACGAAATGAATTTGCAGATAGTAAATTAAGTCATGCTTCATACTTGAGAAGAATTATAGAAGAAAGGGGGGCTGAAAATATTTTGCATGTTGGTGCACGCGCATTTGTTAGAGAGGAATTAGAATTTCTTAAAGAAAACAACATAAAAACAATATCTGATAAAGAGGTGCGTGAAGGAAAAGGACCTGCACTACTAGCTGATTATTTATCATCATTTGATAATGTTTATGCTAGCTATGATCTTGATGTTTTGGATCCTGCGTTTGCACCCGGCGTTGGAAATCCTGAAGCCGTGGGAATGACATCAAGGGAATTATTTGATCTAATCTCCTGCTTTAAGGATACCAATGTGACCGGTGTTGATATAGTTGAGCTAAACCCTTATCATGATAATGGCTCAACTGCTTCCCTTTCTGCAAAAATAATCTCTACAATGATTGCAATGAATTTGTCTAAAAAATAATTTTCTTAATATCCTGCAAATTCTCTAATTAATAATGTCAAAATTATACTGAATGCGATGATTGTCCCAATTGAAATTTTAAGTGATCTATCCATGCATAATATCATAACATCTTTTTATATTACTTTTTGTCTAATTTATTCTCAAAAAACACTCTATTTCTAATATTTTGCCTTGGATTGTGCTGTGTTGACTTTATTAGATAGTATTTTGGGGGTATCTCGTGTTAAATAATCTCAGGGAAACACTACGTCCTACACTTGAAAAAATTGGCAAGGGATTTGCATCTACAGGACTTTCTCCTAATTTTTGGACTGTTGTAGGTCTAGTTATTGCATTTGCTTCAGCCATAGTTTACGGACTTGGCATTGAATATGGGTTAATTATTGGAGGAATCTTGCTTCTTGTATCTGGATTTTTTGATATGGTTGATGGCCAAGTAGCTAGAGTTACTGGCAAGACATCAAACAAAGGATCTTACCTTGATTCAATGTTTGATAAAATTGCAGAGACTGCAATATTTTTAGGAATTTTAATTGGAGGCTATGCTGAACCATATCTTGTTTTACTTGCAATCACATTATCTTTACTTGTTAGCTATGCAAGAGCAAAATCAGATGCACTGAATATTAAATTACAAGGGGTAGGAATTGGTGAAAGAGCAGAAAGGCTTTTGGTAATTGCGATTATTGGCATGATTGGATTTATGAATTATGCTGTAGTGATTGTTGTAATAATTGCAGCAATAACCTTAATCCAAAGAATGATTGTAACTGCTAAAAATATTAAGGAATAATACTAACGTAGTTTTCCGCGTTTTCTTCTATTATCTGCAGATCTAATTTTTAATATTTTAAAGTGAATTGCACATGAAATACAATACCATTTCAAAACTGTTGGTGATGCAATATATGCACCTTGAGCCCTTAGCTCTTTTGCCAAAGTATGTTCTACAAGATTTAATCTAGATGTAACCTTTTTTGCTTTATCTTTTGGAACTGTTTGTCCACAGTTTGTACATTGAACTACACCTGAGGATCCTTTTCCTCCTTTGGTACGTCCTCTGCTAGCACGCTTTAGTGGCATGAACCTAAACTAATTTGCCTACTTATATTCTTGGTGGGTTAAATTTTAGATATGCCTGACAGATCTGGATTAATCCTTAGGTAAATTTTCTTCCTTAATCCGCTTATCAAAGAACAAACAAGCTGTAAGATCTCCTCCCACATTTACCATCGTTCTGGTCATATCTAATATCCTGTCCACTCCTAATAACAAAACAATTCCAATAACTGGTACTCCTGCTGTTAAGAGGATTGATGATAGTATCACAATACCTGCACCTGGAGCTGATGGTGCCCCAATTGATGCAGCAAGAGCAGTTACTGCAATTAAAATAATTGTAGTAGGTGCAAGATCAATGTTGAAAAGCTGGGCAAGGAAAAACACTGCCACTATTTGATATAATGCAGTACCATTCATGTTAATTGTCGCACCAAGTGGAATTACAAACTGTGAAACTGCAGGTTTGACTTTCATCTTATCTTCTGCAGTCTTAAGTGAAACCGGCATTACTGCAGCTGAACTTGAAGTAGAGAAGGCAAGAAGCAGAGGGTCCTTCATCATTTTAAGTGTGGATAATATTGGTCTGTGAGCAAATACTTTGATTATAATTATGTAAACTAACATCATTATGAAAAGACCTGCAACAACTGTTGCCATGTATGTTCCAAGTCCAATTAGTGCATCCAGACCTACTTTTGATACAATATCTGCCATAAGACCAAATGCTGCAAATGGTGCTAAACGCATAGCCCACGAAACTACCTTCATTGTAATTCCTTGCACTGACTCTAGCAATTCCATTATTGGTTCAGATTTCTTTTTTGGTAAAGAGATCATTGCTACTGCAACAAACAATGCAAAAATGATTATGCTTAGCATTTCTCCTGACATGAAAGATGTCAAGGGATTACTTGGGATGAGACCTATGATCTGCTCAGGTATGTCAAGAAAATTGAACTCCACATTTTGTACAAGCTGCTCTGTCTCACCAATTTCTAAACTTTCTAGCATTGTAGCACTATCAATAAAACTTCCTGGCATGATGGTTGTAGCTACAAAGACTCCAATTCCTAATGCAATGACAGTAGTTACAACAAAGTATATTGCAACTGAAAGACCCATTGTTCGAAGTTGTTCTACACTACCAGCTGATAAAAGCCCCCGAATAATTGAAGCAAAAATAAGAGGTACAATAATCATTTGAATGATTTTAAGAAATAGATGAGCTGGGATGGAAAGCCATATTGTTATAATTCCGCTGATGTCTTTTTCAATAAATCCTGCTTCAGGACCTAAAATTAATCCCAAAATTAATCCCAAAAATAATCCAAGTAGAACCTGTGCCCATAATTTTTTTTTAACTAGATATGTGACCTGAGGGATAGGACTCTTGAAAGATTTTATCACCATTTATCAAAAACTCCATTTTTACCAATAAAAGAAATATCTCTGTTATCTGGTTTGAAAATCTTGATTTGGCTTTTAGTAGTGTGTTTTTTCATAATTTTTTATGAGATTGCTGATATTTCTCTTTGTTATTTCTTTTTTAGTTGTTACTGTAAGTGCAACTGCTATCTATTTGATTGAATCTACTCATGAGGATGCTCAAATCACGAATCTGATTGATGCATTTTGGTGGGCTTCAGCTACTGTGACTACTGTTGGTTATGGTGATATAGTACCTGTTACAGAAGCAGGAAGGATAATTGGGATTGGTCTTATGTTTGTAGGGATTGCAATTATTGGCTCCTTTATTTCGGCATTTGGTGCAATGTTGGTTGGTTGGAAAATGAAAAAACATGAAAGTTTAGAAAAAACAACAAAATACTTGATCATAAAAAAAATTCACGATATTGAGAATCTTGAAAAACACGAGGTTGAGTTACTCATATCTATGCTCAAAGATCTTCATGATGAAGCAAGAGTCAATCAAAAATTAAATTCAGATTGATTAGGGGAAAATTCATGCCTGATTTTTACTCAAAAATACTTCATGTTTTAATTGTAGATTGAATTAATTTAATTGATATTTAATGCGAGGCCTTTGCCATAATTGCTTCACATCAGGAATTGAGGTAATGATATCAAAAGGACAGGTACTGTGCAAAGATTGTTTTGATAAGGTAAATGCAAAAAACTAAATCCACTAAATTTTGAATTAGAGAAATGAAATTAGCCCTTTTTTCTCATTGCGCAATTGATACTATTACTATCAATAATCAGAATTATGAGCAAATTGGAGGTGCAGCATGTTATTGTGGAATTACTGCACGAGAATTAAAATTTGACGTTGAATTATTTACAAAATTTGGTTCTGATTTTCCAAAACAGTATTTGACAGAACACAAAATTAATTTCAAAAATGCAGAGTCTGAGAAAAAAACCACAAAATTTAGTATTGCTGTAAATGGTGCTGATAGAACACTACATCTTGAAAATCAATGTGACTCTATTGAATATGATCAAATAAATGCAGACTGTCATCTTGTAAGTCCGATTTATCATGAGATAACTGATGATGTATTTTCTAAAATTAAAAATGATTCAAATTTCTTATTTGTTGATCCTCAGGGTTTTTTGAGACAAGTTGACTCTCAAAAAAATGTGATGCTGCAAAAAACTAATCTTAATTTATCTGGTGTAAATGCCATTAAGATAAATCCTGAAGAAGGAAAACAAATTGTTGATGGTACTAATGATGAAATGATGTTAGCTTTGCAAAAAAAAGGAATAGAATACGTACTCCTAACTGATAAAATCAATGTGTCTCTTTTGGTAAAAAACAAAATTTACTCTATAACTCTTCCAAACAAACAAGTCCATGATACTACTGGAATTGGAGATATTTTCTGTTCGACCTTTTGCTGTACAATGATTAAAGAAAAGGATTTTTTGTGGGCTTTGTGTTTTGCAGGTGGTGCAGCTCAAGCCGCACTGGAATCACAAAATGTGGGTTTACAAAAGATTCCACGCAAAGGGACAATTGAAACTAATGCCTCATATTTCTATAATTTATTGAAATTCAGAGACCTGTAGCACATTATTCTTTTATTGTACCGATTAGTTTGTTACTTTTGTGCAAATAGGAATTTACGGTTCTGGCTCTTCAGATACTGCAGCAAAGACGATAAAAAAAATACTTGATGATTCAGGGATAAAGTCATTCCCTATTACAAAATCAAGGAGTAAGCCATGTGATTGCATCATTGTCTTAGGTGGTGATAAGGGTGTTAGAAATTATTTTCATAGGACATTTGATTCTACTTCTCCTGTACTTGGAATAAGTGAAGGTGAAGCAAGTGGATTTCTTGCTCAAATTGAATTAAGAGAATTTTCATCTTATGTTAATATTCTAAAAAAACAAAACTTTACAGTTGAGGAAGTACCGCGCCTTGGAGTAAAAATTGATGGAAAGAACGTTTATCCCGTATTAAATGACGTGGCAGTTTTTTCTTCAAAAAGTGCAATGCTTATGGAACATACACTTCGAGTAAATGGGGAAGAAGTGTGGCATGATAATAGTGATGGTATCATTGTATCAACTCCAATTGGTTCATCCGCATATTCTATGTCTGCTGGCGGTCCTGTTTTGTTTCAAGATGCTGCTGTTTTTGAGATAATTTCAGTAAATTCACTTGATGTTACTAGAAGACCAATTATAGTTTCAAATGAGAGCTCAATTGAAATTGATGATATTTCGGCTAGATTACACTGTGAAGTGGTTTTAGATGGATTGGATAGATACAAAGTTAACAAAACCGTGGAATGCAATCAGTTTTTCCCTCATGCTAAAATCATTCGTCTCAAAAAAGACTCTACTGCAATTTCTGCACTTGCCAAAAAAGTCCATTTGGCCGAGGAGTTACTAAGTATGCCTCCAAGCTCAAAATTACTCTTAAAAACACTAGAGTATGAAGGTGCATTGACTCAAAAGGATCTATCAAACAAGACTCTATTGCCTGATAGAACAGTTCGTCTTGCACTGAGTCATTTGTTAAAAAAAGGCTATGTCAAAAAGAAAGTCTCTATTCGAGATGCAAGACAAAAAATTTATGAGATTTCAAAAATTGAATAATTATTAATCCTTTGAAATCGATTCTGTATGTGATGGATCAATAAAAGTTGCATCTTCAATTCGTTGTTGAATATTTTTTTTATAACATTCCATTGAGCAAAATTCCTTAATTCCAACTTTAAATGATTTTTTACACAGTTTACACTGTCCCATTGTTCTCATTATTTATGATATTAAAAATGACATAACACTGTTTCTTTTATTTCCCACAAGTGGGAATTCATATGAATAATTAACCCGCTTTACTCAATAAACTCTTGCCAGAGCTTGCAAATCTAATAATGATATTGCATTAAAATTTAGATTAATAATTGGCTGCATCAGATCATTTTTTGCATTTGTATGGCTTAGCCCTAAAGCATGTCCTAACTCATGTCTGATAATTGATTCAAGCTGTATTTTTGATAGTTTGTCTGCATCATAAATTTTCACAAATGCTTTTTGAATATTCCCATTACTGTCAAAAAATAAATCTGTGTATCCGTCATATTTTTGTGGACTGGATTTATCCATCAAATATATTGTAATGATATTTGAGCTTTGAGGGTTGTATTGAATTTCTAATGTTGGAATTTTTACTCCATAGGATTCTGAAATCGATTTTATTCCTTCATTCCATCCAAGAAATAGTGCTCTTGAATTTTTTACTTTCTTTGAATTTATTGCATCTTCTACAATATCTACTTGATATTCTCCAACACTAGAGTCTCTTATTATGAGAACTGGTATGATGTTGTCTTTCAACTCTTTCCATGCTCTCAATTCTTCCCACTGAGTGTCATCAACTGCCCATACATCCGATGGTAAACAGACTGTAATTATAAAAACAATGATGAATAGGATTACTACTCTCACATGGTATGAACATAATATTAAATAATAATTGTATGTTTGTAGTAAATATTACAGTGTCTTTTTTATTGTTAAAATATGTGCAATAAAATTTGAAAAATTATATTAATTTTTGAAATATCTTTGACTGATGTTAGAATTTTTCAGATGAAGCTTTGATAAATGACACAAATGATTCTTCAGGAAAACCTGGTCTGCTGTTGAACTCTGGATGAAATTGCACACCTAGATAGAATTTGTGTTTTGGAATCTCAAGTATTTCCATTCTTTTTTTATTATCACTATCTGCTGAGAAAATTAATCCATTTTTCTCAAATTCTGGAATGTACTGTGTATTAATTTCGTATCTGTGCCTATGTCGTTTGCTAATTGTATCGCTATTGTATATTTTTTTAGCATTAGAGTTTTCTTTGATTTTAACCTCATTTGCTCCTAATCGAAGTGAACCTCCCATATCTGAGATGTTTTTTTGTTCTGGAAGCAAATCTACAATTGGATTTTTTGTATCTGGTTTAATTTCAGTTGAATTGGCATCATCTAATTTCAAAACATTCCTTGCAAAAGCAATTGCAGCAAGTTGAAATCCAAAGCATATTCCTAGATAAGGTATGTTTTTCTCTCGAGCATAATTTGCAGTTTGAATAATGCCTTCAGAACCCCTAGTTCCAAATCCTCCGGGTACTAATATTCCATCATAATTTGATAAAATGTTGTAATCAGTAATTGATTCCGAATCTATCCAATCAATGTCGATTGATTTTCCTAATTGTGCCCCTGCATGTTTTAGTGCATGATTTACACTCACATAACTGTCAGCAAGTGTAACGTATTTTCCAACCATTGCAATTCTTACTTTTTGGTCTTCATGATTTACCATGTTGCTTGCAATCTTATTCCATTTATCCCAATTGGCTGAGGCATTAACCATTCCAACTTTACCAAATTTAGTAAATATTGAATCCATTATTCCTTGATCATAGAGAATTTGTGGCACTTCGAAAATTGATTTTGCGTCATGACATGACAACACATCTTTTGTGGTTACATTTGTAAACATTGCAATCTTCTTCTTTGTTTTTTCTTCTAATGGCAATGAACATCTGACTGCCAAAAAGTCTGGCTGAATACCAATTCTTCTAAGTTCCTGAACACTGTGTTGGGTAGGTTTAGTCTTTTGTTCACCAACTACATCTAAGGATGGTGCAAGTGTTACGTGAACAAAAATTACCTCTTGTGGTCCTTCTTCTACTCTCATCTGCCTTAATGCCTCTAAGAATGGTAAGGATTCAATATCTCCAACTGTTCCTCCACATTCTACTATTAGAAAATCTAGTTTCTCATCTGCTGCAATTTTTTTAATTCTATTTTTAATCTCATCAGTTACATGTGGTATGATTTGGACGCATGCTCCTAGATATTCTCCTTTTCTTTCTGCCTCGATAACTGATGAATACACCTGTGCAGTTGTAATATTATGTGATTTTGGAATATTTTGGTTTAGAAATCGTTCATAATTTCCTATATCCATATCACACTCGCCTCCGTCTTCAGTAACGAAAACCTCTCCATGTGCAACTGGATTCATTGTTCCAGCATCATAGTTTAGGTACGGATCAATCTTTATGCATGATACTTTTTGATCAGCTAGCTGGAGTAGTTTTGCAATTGAGGATGTTGTAACACCTTTTCCAAGGCCAGACATCACACCACCTGTGACAAAAATGAACTTCGTCTGCACATTTATGAAACGAGTATCTGGTTTTTGTATGTTTTGTCGATCATGATTGATTGAAATAGAAGATGTTGTTTTAGCCTCTTATGAGGCTGGCATTTTTTGCTTTTCCACTTTTAGTAATCTTGTTTGTTGGTTCTACATTTGCTTTTGCAGAAAAAACCCATACTATCATAATGCCTTCGGGTTCATCAGATCCTGATGCCCCCTATTTTTGGTCTGAAAAAACTACTGGGTCAACAACTGGAGAAATTACTGTTTATCCTAATGACATAATTCTATGGGAGAATGCAGATACTGCTTTTCACACAATTACTTCTGTTACTCAATCTGGTGAAGTTGATGGGAAATTTGATAGTGGTTTTATCAATGCCGGCGATTCCTATAGTCGCCAGTTTACAGAACTAGGTGATTTTTACTATTTTTGTAGTATTCATCCGTGGATGAATGGGGTTGTCCATGTAGTGAAGAATCCTGGAAGTGTGAAATCCATCCATAATGTTGGCTCTGGATATAGTGATGATGGTTTAGGATTTACTGTAAAATATGTTCTTGATACCAATCTTCAAAATGCTGTTACAATTAATCCTCCTGACAAAACACTGATTTTTAGAATATCTGGAGAAACCGAAAATGAGCAGATTACGCTAATTCTACCTCCAAAACTAATTGAGAATCCTACATCTGTATGGATTGATGGATTGATGACTGATTTTAAAACTGAAATCACTTCCACTGGTACCAAACTAATAATTCCAATATCTCCTCATTCAAAAGAAATTAAAATTATGGGAACGCATGTAATTCCTGAATTTGGATTCATAGCAATTGGAATTTTAACTGTTGGATTAATTACAACATTGTTTTTTACTCGTTCTAAAGTTTCTTTGAATTAGAAATCATCGATCTTTAAACCTGTAAAAAAATTTTAGATAAGTTGAACATTTTTTCAGTATTTCATCCGAGATTTTTTTATTATTGTTAAGGTAATATGTTATGAGAACATCTAGTCTGGTGGTCATACCTGAAATTGAGTTTCCCCTCTATGCCTGTCTGAAAACCTGACCACCTCTCTAAGACGGTTATTATTTTAGAATTGTTTCTTTTTTGAGATTTTTTGTAAATGATGCAATTTTTGCTTCTAATTTGTTAGGTGCAGTCTTTTCAATTACTTTTAGAAAAGCACTACCTACAATTACTGCATCAGCTCCTGCTTTGATGTATGTTTTCACGTCTTCTGGCGTTGAAATACCAAAACCTATACCCACTGGGATTTTTTCTTTAGTAAGTTTTTTGACTTCTTTGATGGCATTTAGCGAGTATTGTTTAATTCCTGACTTTATTCCAGTTGTTCCAAATACTGATACTAGATACAAAAATCCTGAAGATGCTTTAGCAATTCTATGAATTCTTTTTTTACTTGTGTTAGGTGAAATTAAAAATATTGTATCTGCCTTTGTTTTTGCAGCATGCAAGTATTCTTTTGATTCTTCGACTGACATGTCTGGTAGTATGAATCCATCAATACCTGCCTTTTTTGCATCTTTTATGAATTTAGAATAACCTCTATGATACAAAATATTGGTATATGTCATTAGCACTAATGGGATATCTGTCTCTTTTCTGATTTTTTTAACAATGTTAAAAAATTTGTTTATCTTTGTTCCATTACTTAGTGATATAGTGCTTGCATTTTGAATTACAGGTCCATCTGCTAGTGGATCTGAGAATGGAAATCCCAATTCAATAATATCTACTCCTCCCTTTACCAAACCTCTTACTGTTGACAAAGTTGCTTTTTCATTTGGATAACCAACCATTATGTATGCAATCAATGTTTTTTGGTTTTTTGCAGTATTTGCTGCAAATTTTTCTTTAATCTTTGACATGTTTATTCAAATAATTTTGTACTTCTTCGACATCTTTGTCTCCCCTGCCCGAAAGTGTTACCACAATTGATTCTGATTTCTTTCCTTTTCTAGCTACCTTAATTGCTTCAGCAATTGCATGTGCTGATTCTAGTGCAGGAATAATTCCTTCGGTTCTGGTTAACATCAAGAATGCATCGATTACTTCTGTATCTGTTGCAGAGCGATATTTTACTCGTTTTGTATCTTTATAGTAAGAATGTTCTGGGCCAACCCCTGGATAATCAAGTCCTGCTGAAATACTATGTGTCTCAGTCACTTGTCCTTCATCGTCTTGAAGCAAATATGTCATCATCCCATGCAATACTCCTTTGCTTCCAGCAGATAATGTGGCAGAGTGCATCTTTGTTTTTAATCCATGACCTGCAGCTTCTACTCCAATAATTTCTGCATTTGAATCTACAAGTGGATAAAATGTTCCAATTGCATTGGAGCCTCCTCCAACACATGCTATTACCGAATCAGGTGTTTTATTGTTGATTTTTTTCATTTGTGATTTTATTTCATTACCTATAACACTTTGAAAATCTCTGACCATTACAGGATATGGATGGGGACCAACTGCTGAACCTAGAAGATAATATGTTGTCTCCACATTTGTAATCCAATCTCTTATTGCCTCATTAATTGCATCCTTGAGTGTTTGTGAGCCTGATTTTACTGGATGTACTTTTGAGCCTAAAAGATTCATGCGAAATACATTGAGTTTTTGTCTTATCGTATCTTTGTATCCCATGTAAACTTCTGCTTTCATTCCCAAAGCAGCACAAGCCATAGCTGTTGCAACCCCGTGTTGTCCAGCCCCTGTTTCAGCAATGATTCTTTTTTTATTCATTTTTTTTGCAAGAATTGCCTGTCCTAATGTGTTGTTGATTTTGTGAGCTCCTCCGTGCAAGAGATCCTCTCTTTTAAGATAGATTTTTGCACCTCCTAATTTTTCTGATAAATTTTTTGCATAGTATAATGGGGTTGGACGACCAGCATATACTTTGAGATAATAATCTAATTCTTTTTTGAAATTTTTATCATTTTTATATTTTAGATAGTTTTCTTCCAATTCTTCTATTGCAGGAACTAGTGTTTCGGGAATATACTTTCCACCAAATTCCCCGAATTTACCATTTTTTGGATACTTCAATATGCATTCACCAATTTTTTTACTTGTTCTTCAATGTTATCACTTTTCATAATGCTTGATCCTATAAGAAAAGCATCTGCACCACACTTTTTTAGATATTGAATGTCTTCAGGTGTCTCTATGCCACTCTCAGATAAAATCAGTCGTGATTTTTCTTCACCTGCCAAAATATTTTCAGTGGTTTTAAGATCTATCTCCAATGTGTCCAAATTTCTATTATTAATTCCAATTAAATCGGCATCTGTTTTTAATGCATTTTGAAATTCTTGTTTTGTGTGCACTTCAAGTAAAATCTGTAAACCTTGTTTATGACCATAATCTATGAACTCTTCAATTTCATTGAGAAATCCTTTGTCGTACAGAGATTGGATTATTAGCATAAAATCTGCTCCCATCTTTTTTGCCGCATCAATTTGGATTTTATCAATCATGATGTCTTTCATTAATAGTGGTACGTCTACTGCCTCCCTTACTTTCATAAAAAATTCTGGAGATCCATTAAAGAGATGAGGCTGAGTAAGAACTGAGAGTGCTTTTGAGCCTCCAGAAATCATCTGGTTTGCAATACTTACTGGATCAGTCAATGTTCTAATTTTTCCTAAAGAAGGGGATGCAAACTTTACTTCTGTTAGAAGGGTAGCATGGGGATTTGTCTTTATGATTTGTATAAAATCTTTGGTTGATTTTTGTAAATCTGAATCAACATCGTATACTCCATCATCAATTGCCATCTGAGAATTATTTACTAATTTTCGTAAAATATTTTCAGCCATCTTTTATCTCCTTTAACTTTGAAAAATCTCCTGTATCTTTGACAAATCTTTCTAATAGTTGCATTGCCTTTCCATCTTTTATTGTTTTGAGCGCCAATTCAATTGCATCTTCAAAATTCTTACTAATGTTTGAAACAATTAACCCCCCTGCTGCATTAAGTGCAGTTGTTTCTATCATTGCTTGATTTGCTGTATTATCCAATACCTTGACAAATGATTTTATGGCATCATCCTTAGTTTTTATTTGAATATCTGACATCTTTGACTTGTGTAATCCTAGAACTTCAGGATCAATTGCATTCATTAGTGTTTTTTCATTTTTTAAAATACATACTCTATTTGTTGCACTAGTAGAAAATTCATCCATTCCATCATCAGAACGAACAGTCATTATGTTTTGGGCTCCTTTTCTTTTAAGAATTTGTGGAAGTCTATCTAGGTACTCAATAGAGAAAACTCCTACTAATTGATTCTTAACTCCTGCAGGATTTGAAAGCGGCCCTAGAAGATTAAACGCTGTTCTTTTTCCAATTTGTTTTCTAGCAGTGGAAACAAATCTCATTGCTGGATGAAATTTTTGGGCAAACATAAAACAGATGTTGTGTTTTTGCAAAATTTCTGAAATTTGTAATGGTTCTAAATTTAAGTCATATCCAAAATATTCAAAAATATCTGCACTACCTGATACTCCAGAACTTGAACGGTTTCCATGTTTTGCAACTACTCCGCCAGCTGCTGCCACTACAAATGATGCTGTAGTTGATATGTTGAAAGTCTGGAGTTTGTCTCCTCCTGTTCCACACATGTCGATTACTGTTCCTTGATTTTTAGGCTTAATTTTAAGCGAAAATTCCTGCATTTTATCCAACATTCCTAAAAGTTCATCATCTGTCTCACCTTTGTCGGCAAGATTTGATAGAAAATTCACATTTTCTGAATCAGTGGTTTTTCCAGAAAGAATCTCTGTCATGATCTGATTCATCTCATCATAGGACAGGTCTGTTTTTTGTTTTAATTTTTCAATAATATTTGAAATCATTATTTCTCCTTTACTTGTTTTATAAAATTTGCAAGAATTTTTTTCCCGTCCTCTGTCATTATTGATTCTGGGTGAAATTGAACTCCCTCTATTAGATATTCTCTATGCCTAATTCCCATTATCTCTCCATCATCTGACGCAGTTGCTGTTATCTCAAGGATGTCTGGAATTATAGTTTTGTCACCAACTAAACTGTGATACCGTGTTGCCCTAAATGGATTTTTTACATCTTTGAACAATTTTGAATTTGTATGTGACACTGAACTTGTTTTACCATGTCTTACACATCCTGCATTAGTTACTTTGCCACCAAATGCATCAATGATTCCTTGATGTCCTAAACATACTCCGAGAATTGGAGTATTTGGTCCTAATTCTTTGATTACCTTTGAGCATATTCCAAAATATTTTTTATCTTCTGGCGTACCTGGCCCTGGCGAAATAATTATTGCATCATATTTTTTTTCAATAATTTCTTCTAATGTGATTTTATTATTTCTTATTACATCACAGTCAACTCCCAATTCTCCTAAATACTGTGCAATGTTATACACAAACGAATCATAATTATCAATTATTAGAAATCTCAATTTGATGCCTCCTTTAATGCTTGAAGCATTGCGCCTGCCTTATGTTCAGTTTCCTTAAACTCATTTTTGTCAATAGAGTCAGAAACAATTCCAGCACCTGATTGAACAAATCCTTTATTTTTTTCAATGAATATGCTCCTAATGGCAATAGCAAAATCACAACATCCATTATATGAAAAATATCCTACAGCCCCTGCATATGGTCCTCTGGCCTCAGTTTCTAACTCATCTATTATTTCCATAGCTCTGACTTTTGGTGCGCCTGATACAGTTCCAGCAGGAAAAACTGCTTTAAACGCATCAAACATGTCGTATTTAGGATCTAAAGTGCCTGAAATATGACTTACAATGTGCTGAACATGACTGAATCTCTTAATCTCCATTAATGATTCTGGATGAACTGTTCCATATTTGCAAACTCTACCAATATCGTTTCTTCCCAAATCTACTAGCATTGTATGCTCAGCTAACTCTTTTTCATCATTAATTAATTCCTCAGCTAGTCTGTTATTTTCGTTATCATCATTTGTAATTTTTCTTGTTCCTGCAATTGGAAATGTTTCCACTTTGTCATCTGTAATTCGGACTAACATTTCTGGTGATGCTCCAATTATTGTTTTTTCACCTTGCTTTAGATGATACATGTATGGTGATGGATTTAGCTGTCGAAGTGTTTTGTATAATGCAAGATTATCTCCATCAACGTCAAAAGCAAACTTTCGTGATAGTACCACTTGAAAAATATCTCCATCATGAATGTATTTTTTAGCCTTGTTTACAATTTCTGAATATTCTGATTCATTCATGTTTGGTTTTACTTTGCTGGCACTAAATTTCCCAAAAGCGTCTTCTCCTAATTGAAGTTCCTCGAATCTATTTTCTTCATTATAGAAATAAAATAGTTTTTTGTGTAAATTATCAAATAAAATTCCGTCATCATAAATTCCAAATTCCATTAGTGGTTGAGGTGAATTATGAGTATCTGGAATGTCTTCTACTATTCTTATTGCATCATAATTGACTACCCCTACAGCACCTCCGAGATATCTATAAGATGTATCGTTTGATTTGTTGATCAGTTTTTTTAATTCTGTAAATGGATCTGGTGTGTCAATTGTTTTAGTTTGATTATTTTCTATAATCTCAACTTTATCCGAATATCCTTTTAGGATTATTTTAGGGTCAAACCCCATTACTGAAGTTTCGGATAGTACTTCAGGACCAGTAAGTGATTCAAAGAGAAATGAATGAGAATAATTTCTTGAAATTTTATTATAAATTTGAAATTGGTTTTCAGATAAATCTAGGGGTATTACTTTTGCTTGTGTTTTTCCAAAGGTGTCCACCCATAGACAAAATTTTGGTGGTTTATTATTTAAATTGATGAGTAGATTATCTGTCACATTATTTGTTTGGATTAATTGATTCTCTAGGCTCAATATGGTTACGGTATAGTACGGTACCTTTATATCATATTTGATCGTATATAGAATCATGCAAAGTGTGAGAAGCGCTATTATGCAGGATTTACAATTTACTAAAAAATCGCATAATCTGCAATCATCAGTATCGAATTTTGAGTGCTATGTTTGTGGAAAGGGCATTGAAGATGGTCATTGCATTACGGCAAAAACCCTTCCAAACGGCATTGTGCTATTTTGTGATGTTCATTATTCATTACAATAAACTGAATTAATTGATCGCTGTATGGAAATTAACTCGTAACTTTTTAGCTAAAAGTGATTATTTTTGACTCTAGTTTTTTAACAAAAACACCTACCTATGTCTTCCATTGAGTCAGAGACATCTCGCGGTGTTAGCTGGGAGCCCAAATGCTCACATAAACTAGTTAATGCATTACAGAGTCTCCAAAGTAAAGGAGACTGACTTTTTCTTTAGGCTTAAAAATTAAAACTTTATAAAAAATAAAAAATCTATTGGGACATGGCCCATTCATAGATGAATTTTACTTGTTCCATGAGAATGATATTGATATCTTTGATTTTCTGTTCAAGATCTGCAATATGGTTTCGAAGTTCTCTATTCTCTTCTTCTAATTCAGATATTCTCTGTTCTAATTTTTGAACTTGATTATTGTCGTGAACAACATCTGTCCTAGTTGGTTCAATACTGTGATTTTCATAGTCTTTGTTATCGTATTTTTCAAAGAACATTATTACCTTTTTTGCTTCCTCTTCAGTCAAGTCTGTTTCAGATACAATGAGTCTTATTAGAGATTCAATATCTCCTGATTCCCATAATCTCTGAATTTTCTCCATTGGTATAGAATCTAGTATTTTATCTGCAAGCTTTTCAATTGAATCCCATTCTGGATCATCTTTGTAGGGTTCCTGATATTCTGTATGGTAATCTGCACTCTCTTGATAATCATGTCTCTTATAGTCTGGTTTTTGCTCTAAATAGATATTATCTGTACCATCATATTCCTCTGATATTCTTTCCATCTCTTCTTGGAACATTTTTTCTAACTCATCGAATTGAATACGCATTTCTGAGTCTAGATTTTGTCTCTTCTCATCAAATTCATCAAATAACTCATTGAACATCTCATCTATTTCTGAATCTGAAAGAGTTGAATTTGATTCGATTTTATCATAAATCTCCATCTTTCTATCTTCGTAGTATCTATCCAATGCTTCATACTCTTCTTGGAACATTTTTTCAATACTGATGCGTTTTTGGTTAAATTCTTCTTCAAGAATTTGACGTTTATCATCCCATTTTTCACCATCATATGCAAATGCTGGAGTTATTGTTCCTACAAATATGATGGCAAATAATGCTAGTATCTGTACTGTCTGCATTGAAATTAATTTTTTATTTTAGCATTTAAAATACAATGTGTAATCTATAGTAACAGTTATCAATCAAAAACATATCTAGGCACAATTTTGTTTTTTATTCTGTCCAGATTGGTTGTGTTTTAAGCCAGGCAATCAAATCCTTGTATAATTTACTTTTCTGCATATTCAGTATTCCTATCTCAAGATTAGTTGATGATTTGGCAGTTTTGGTATAGTTTGGATATATTGCAAAAACTATTTTATCCAAATACATCTCATTTTGCATCTCTTTTTTTGCCAATTCTTCGGATTCAGTCATGGCAAAACTTGCAAATAATACACCATCTACCCAGTATGCATTTGCTGATTCCAATGAGGACATCATTCCAATCAGGTCATCAAGATTTAGTTTGATCATGTCTCTGACATGAATTCGATCATATGGCTTGTGGGTAAATTCTGTCATGAAATTTGGTTTTTGTTGATACTAATGAAGATTTGCAAATTTTATAACTAGTTTTTCTAAATTTCTACTATGACCAAAGATGATGAAATTCATTCCAAAATTGAACTATTTGTAACAGAATTTCCCAAAAAGGGATTCAGTATAGTTGATTATCTTCAAGGTAGAGTTCATTTTGCTTTACTTGATCAAATGAAACTTATGAACAAATCAGGTATGACTAAAAATCAAATCAAAGAGACTGTGCTGAAAAATGTAACTGAGATAATTGATAATTTTGATCCACAAAAAGAATCAAAAAGTTCTTGAATCCATTTTTGATGATTCTGCCATAATTATTTTGTGACATTTACAATAGCAGTTAGTGTGAGGCATATCGTTATCATTTCTATACTTGCATTCTTTTGTATGTTCTATCATAGACATATTTTGTATACTGTTTACTATCAATTAAAAGAATATTTTTTCATTTGTATGATTAATTGGAGTCTTATAAAACAAAAAAATGATTAGGTTTTTCCTAATCTACTCTGTTGCTATTCTTTGGTTGGATCTCGGCTCAATATGTTTAATACATGTTCCACAATTTGTTTTTGTCCTCCTTGGTGAAGATCCATTCTTACTGAATCTGAACCCATGCTGACAAAAATTAAGTTGTTGTCTCCTAATGGAAAAGTCATTCTAGTGATTTTTTCAAATGCTGCTACTGCATACAATCCCTTTCCAATTTTTGGGCTTAATTCTCTTCTTCCCTTCCAAGCTGCAGCTGCTCTCTTAAGTGAAGAAGCAGTTTCATCTGGTGATAGGTAGTTTGTCACACCATCTCTATGACTTGTTGAAAGAATATTTCCTTCAATATCTGTAATTATACTGTGTCTGATGTTGACGTCTGAATCCATAATTCTCTTTAAGAGATTTTCAAAATCCATTCCATTTAATACGTACAAATATTACTTAAGGGATCTTAATTTCTCAGAATCCATTTATACTCATTTTTGCTATTTGGATTATGTATGAAGGAAAATGTCCCTTCTTTAAGTGGATTGATAGGATTTTAGGAAAAAATTCTGATTCTGATGATTTCAAAAATAATTAAAAATATCTATGTGAATTCATGATTCTTTTTTGTACTCTGTATAGTCTAAAATAACATCATTGAGCATTCTTAGAATGTCTTTGTCCTTAAAATCAGACTTTTTTAACAAATTCCATGTTTTTTCAATTTCTTCTTTTAAAACAAATAATGTTCTTTTATCATCACAATGCATATTTTGAAAAATTTAACATCTCATTTATGCTTGTCTTGAGTCTGTTTTAATTTCAGATATGTTCAAAAATAATCTGAATTTCAGGTTAAAAATATTGGGTTTAGTTTGTTAGTTCAGAATCTTTTGTGATTTGTTACACCAACAATTGGGGCTACATGCTGAAAAAATTTCAGACAATTTATTCCTCAGAAATGAGCCATGAGATTCCTATTGCTTCTTCCCATGATGTTTGATTATTATTATCTTCCATGATTTGACTTATTCAAATTTGTATTTAACCCAAATGAACGATTTATCAGTATCAATACTATGTATGATTTAGTAGTGATTCTTTAAATTCAATTTGTAATATTTGTATTACCCGACCATAAGTGATGATGATTCAAATCTAAAATCTTTTGAATCACATCATTTTATTTCTCTAAATTCGCACTTTTTTCATAATAGTACTCTTGCTTTTTTAATTCCTTCTCCGAAATAATCCTGCATTTTCTCATAGGAACTAATCTTGAAATTTGTTCATATGTATTCATGTCTCTGACATCTGCTGCAAATGCAATTTGCAATAATGGGGATTTCTCTTCGATCATTGGTTTTGCTTGTTCATATCCTCCACTTTGTCGCATACCTGTTCGAAACAGACCTACATGCGTACTGCTTTTAGATACTTGAGGATCTTGATAACAACAAATTGCAAACTCACCATTTTCTTTTTCAATGATTGTCAATCGAGTAAATTTGTCACTCCAATCCTCTATTTCTTTAGCAATGGCAATTGCTTCTTTTTTATCCTCAAAAACCGTAGATACTACTAGTCGATCCTTTTCATATGCCCATGAAATTCCATAAAAATTCCTGTGCCAAGTAATCTCAAATGACAATGAAAATCATATACAAATTATCAAATTAATGGTTTCGAATCTAATGAAATTAATGTGTTGTGATTTAATATGTAAATTATTCCTTATGGCTAATAAACAACAAATATTTGAAATGTATTTTAAAAAAATAGAATCTAGCAACTTTTGTCACATTCACATTTTCTGCTGAAGAACAGATTTTTGAATGCTTCAAATTTTGACTGACTAACTGATGGTTTTGTTTTACCAACAATTTTGAATAATTTTATTCCAGTCTCGGAGCTAGTTCCTTTTAGTGCCCATGTTCCATTCTTCATTAGATATGGTTGTGGGTTTCTCATTGACACCTTTTTTCGTGCCTTAATATCATATGCCTCTATAACTGACATTGTTCATAATATCCTCATATCTATTACAAATCTAGAGTTAATTTTTACACAGTTTTTTGTTTAAAAAAAATTTCATTCAAGCACGAGGAATTTTTTTATAATTTAATCTATGCATAAAATATGAAAAAATTAGTAATTTGTTAATTGAAAAGTTGTTTTGGATTGTTCTTTAAATTAGTAATATTTTGATATTATTTTTAAACAAATGTTTGATGTATCCAACTTTGTTTTTTTATATCTCGAGCCTAAAGTAATAATGACGCCTTCGTTTAGTGGTTTAGGCATGCTATAAACGACTACTATTCCAAGACGTCAGTTAGTCTCTATTTTTTAATAATGCCTCACTAGGCGTTTTTTCTTTATTTGATTTCCAATGCCAACTATGCTGAGTTTTCCAATGTTTCTCTAATTCTTCTACAGTTGGCTCTTTTCCCAATGGCGTTCCACATAATTTACATTGCTTCATTTTTTTCCTCGTCTTTTTTCTTTTTAGATTTAATTAATGGATGACATTGATCTGGTAAATTTTCATCTTCACACATAATTATTTTCAGTACTTGTCTAAACTTAAGAGTTTACTAATTTTAAATTTTTACTTTGATTTTGAAAATGACTATATTCAAGTGATGTTAGTCAGTTGGTTTTTTCTTTTTATTGTCTCTGAATTTTTCTCTTTTTCTTTTTCGCTCCAAATCCATTATTTCATATTTTTTTCCTAACTCGCAGAGCTTCATCTCTCCTGTTCTTTCATCATGAATTGATTCAAACATCCCACTAGATAGTAGCTCTCCAATTATGTCCCATGACTTGCTTTCTGAAATTTCAAATTTATATGCTAAAGTGGATGCTCTTGTAAAAAAACCACTCTTGGAATTTCTCAATACAAATCTTTCAATCTTTTGTTCGGTTGTCAATGATGGCTCTTTTCTTCTAAAACTTCTGAATGGTTTTCTATCTGGCATTGAATTATTGATGATTTTCTTGTATTTTAGTTATCATTTTGAATTAATTGTGTCTGGATCATTATTTCCTGGTAAATATTTGTCTCCTAATCGTGATTTCATTTTTTCATCAAATTCTTCTTGAAGTCTTGTGAGGTAAATTTCAGCTTCTGTTTCATCATCTGGAATTCCAGTATCTGTTTCATAATTGAAACCCGTTGCTAAATGATAAAATTCCTCAAAGAATTCTTTGCAATCAATTACATCTGCTGTATTGTCTATGGATGTTACAAGACAATCCTGATCGATTCTAAAATTTAGGCATATTTCCTCTTCAATCACGGTATCAGCCAGTATTGCCATTAGGTATGGTATGAATTTTTCATCTATTTTTCCCTGCCCTTTATTTGCAATCCAAAACTCATTTCCTTCCTGAAAATGATCAAAAGTTCTTACAACTACATCTCTGATATCTGAATCTGGGTATGCTAATTTTGATTTCCATGATTCAACAGTGAATTTTTCTGGCTCTACGTAAACAGAGTCAAATCTTAAATCCTCATTAAGTTGTTCAAACTCCCAAATCTGTTTATTTGTCCACATTGGAGAATATTTGTCTATCAATTTTCTAGTATTGTGGTTCATGGTAATTAGGTATTTTTCTATTGTTTAATTCTATCTTAGTTGTTTATCCCTGATTTTAAGAAGGCAATTGTACATTCCGCTAATTCTTTTGTTGTGTGCTTTTTAAGATCATGTTTGCAGTTAGGACATACTCCTAATTCTGTAGAATTTTCATCATCACCAACTTGCTTCATACAGCACTCCATCAACTCTTCTGTTGAATGAGACTCCATTGATAACTTACATGTTGGGCATTCAGTCATTAATTTACCAATGTTATCTTATATTGTATGTTAATAAATTATGATGAATTTCAAATAGTGTATGGACATGATAAAAAAATTTGAACAAAGATTACAATGCATTTGCAATGACTATGTAATTTTTGAACTTATTGATGAGATTGAATGTGACTGGGGATCACATACAGTAATCCAATGTCCTAACTGTGAGGAATTATTTTCTATAGACAAAAAATGCCCTGCATTTAGTGATGTTGAAAAATTATCTAAAACTAATAATGGGTTGTACTCCAATCGTGAAATTTCTGATTATTTTACAAACTCCCATCCTGGTTAATTTTAGGCCATAGATAAAGTTGGTAATTGATGTCGTCCTGCGTTATGGCAATTACCAACATTCCAGCTAACCTATGGCAATATTGTCAATTCAAAAATTTATCTTAAAATAAAAAATGTGTGTATTAGTTGATTTTAGTTGTTGAAATTATTAATCTAGGCGCAAAGTTATTTCTCAATAGAAAGTTTTAGTTACTAATTTCATTTCAATACTGCATTGAAGGCCGTAATTATAGTAGTTTTTGCCTTGGTCATGTTTGGATATATGTGGTATTCTGATATGCTGCCATTTAACACGTTTCAAAAATCCCCTGCATTAACCCCTTCTGTTGAGAATATTCAGCAAATCTCAAATGCGATTACCCCCAATGAGAAGCAAATAATTTACTATTCTTTTGAGGATGTTCCTCAAATACCTGATAAACAAATACCTGTTTCTGCTCTTAAAAAGGCAATTGAGACATGGGAGCAAAAAAACCCTCAACTAAAATTTGTGCAATCTAAGAATTCAAACATTGAAATTAGATGGCAAGAATATGCATCACCTACTCACACAGGACTTGCAACATGCAGCACTGTTTTGTTTGGGATTCTTACTCATTGCATTTTAGATATTTCAGTAGGGGCTGAAGATTGTTCTGGAGAATTTATTCAAAATGATGAAAACATGGTTGCAAATATTTTGATGCATGAAATAGGTCATGCATTGGGATTAGCTCATACAAGTGAAGAAGGTCATTTAATGTATTCTACTGAATCTCCAGAAAAAACTTTTAATTCAAGGGGATTTATTGTTCCTGAAAGATTTGAAGAATTATACATCGGTCAAGATGAATTATTACAACAGGAAAAAGAAATTAGTGATAAAATAAAATCTCTACAAAGTAAGATTTCACGCGAGCAAAAACAATATGATGAATATTACAAACAATACCAATACTATGAAGGTAAAACTCTATCTGAACAAGATTATCAAAAAGCTCAGCAGATTCTAGATAAATTAAATTCTCAAGGTAAAAGTGTAAACTCACTCATTGATAAACAAAATCAATTAATTGAGCAGGCTAACGAAATAGTTTTCCAGTTGGGATGTAATCCTAATTTTGAAATTACACAATAATTAGCTGAACAAAATACTAAATCCTACGATGAGTGCTGCAATTGAAATCCCCATCCAGATATAGAATTTCTTGTTCATGCTCTTTGTAAAATTAACTGAAATTAATAGTTTGGAGAGCAAGCAAGTTTAACATCCTTTTTGCATCGACTCTTTGGGAGTTACGGTCAGATGTCAAACCAGCAAACACCTTGCTTCCAATTTATTAATGATTGGTATATTCAAAATTTCTTAAAATAAAACATGTCTTGAAATTTGATCAAAAAGCGTTGAAAAAGTGATCCATTTTATGATTTTATTCGAATTTGAGCCTATCAAAAATTAACCTACTCGATAAATGTTCAAAATGTACATACAATATCTTTTAGTCTCATATGGAAAATAACTATCGAGTCATCCGTTTGACGGCGTTCCTACGTTTGCCTTAACTGACCATACCCTAGAATTCTGATGCCGTCAAACATATTATTTAACATAAAATTTTTCAATTAAATTCGTTCAATAGAATTATGATCATAGTTTGTAAGGGTGCTCAAATAAACAATCACTTTGAAAAATGTTCTTTTTTGCATGATGGCAAGTGGGGTGATGTAGAATTAATTGAGCATGAAAAATACCATAAATCCTTAGAATCTAAGATTCATTCATGGTTGGGGTTTGACATTCCTCAAACTTTTGGTAGTTTTAGTGGCCGAGATGGTAAACGCGAATAATTTTGTTGGATATTTCTTTTAATCAAACACATGTCAATAATTTTATGTTCGATTTTGTTTGACATGATATGGGTGAGCATGAAGTTATCGTTTGGTCAAAAGATAGAAAATTGCATTGGTTTGATTTTAAGGCAGAATCAAACCCTGCTGTTTTTGAGGATTCTCACAGCTTCATAAAATATCGTTATACTTGGGTTGTAGATTCTGAAAAAATTGGTGATGCAATAATGTTTTTCGTTAAAAACATACAACTTTTTGTTGAATTTCACCCTTTACTATCTTGGATAAGAAATTCAACTGAACAAGTCACATTACTAAATCACGAACAAGGTCGATTTGATTTGGCAGAGCTGATCAAGCAAGAAAAGATTTCAGAATTGTGTGAGCAATTCAATGCAAAAAAATTTCCTACAAGAGGTTCTAATGGAGAACAACGAAAACAATTTGCAAAGGAAGATTCTGGTAAAATGATTGGTGAAGAGGTTAAAAAATTAGAACTTGAATTTCAATTACGAAGCAATGAATATGATGCCCAAACAAATTATGGAAAAAACATTGAAAAACAAAAAGAATTTGATTTAATTTTTGCTAGATTAAGAAAGTGATTTTTAATTACGTTGTAACTTATTTATTTTCAATTATTTTATTTTCTGGCATTGAATTAATGAAATTCACCAGACTTCTGTAGTATTTTAAATGAAAATTCAAATCTCTTATTTCAGTTTGTTTTAATTCTTCAAGTTCAGGACCAAAATTCCTTTTGTCTGTTTGAATATGGTTTAACGTATTCTCATTTACTTCTATCATGTGAAAGAGACTATGAAGAACTTCTCCTTTTGTGAGTGTTCTATCACATGATTTTTTTAGTAATACTTCAACCCAATCCATATTTTTTGATTAAGAGTTCTTATATCACCACCTGAATTTGAAAAATTCTGACCCTGACTCTATTTTTTTTAATTTAGCCTTGATTTGATTATTTTTTTGTTGACTGTTTTTTCCTTTCCATTATTTCCTTATTTCGTTCAATATCTGAATGAACCTCAACATGTTCGTATAGCTGTTCTTTTGATTCAAATATTTGCTCACAATAGTAGCACTGGTGCATCCCTAAATTACACACATCTAAGATTAATTACTTTCTGTAACTGTAAAAAATTCTGTTCCTAAATTTGCTAAAATGTTATATTATTATATGAATTACTGCATATTTCTAAAAATGCAAAATTTTCGAATTAATCAAAATTTTATTTATGACTTTAATGTGTCTCTAATTTAATTTCAGAATTGCATGCAGGAATTTTACCTGTTTCATTTTTGACTTGCTCGATTAATTGTAATTGTAATTCTTTAGGATTTTCAGTGAAAATTCTTTGATAGGATTGGGTTTTCTGTTTGCATTCATTTCCATCAAAATTTGTATCTACATATTTTGTAAAAGTCTCTTCAAGATTATTACTTTCTCCGATAAATATTGCCTCTTTATTTCTATTATACAAAACATAAACTCCTGCAAGAGGTTTGACAAATTTTGCACTTTCAAGCCAAACTCTCATTTTGTCATCTAGTAATTCCATATTTATTGTAGATCATACTTGTTATTTAACTCGATTGCATTATAGTGATATTACAAGAACCTCCATCCTTTTAATAATCCAAATTTACATGAATGATCCTGTCTCTTTTAGAAAAATTTCCTAAACAATTTACCCCCCGTGAAATTCAAAAAGATCTCATTCATCAAATCGAAGAGGAATTAAAATCCGGATACAAAAAAATTATTTTATGTGCTCCAACAGGTGTGGGAAAATCCCTTGTTGGTGCGACAATTGCAAGTTATTATGATAGTTCCTTTACCGTAACTGCTTCCAAGCATTTACAAGATCAGTATATCAAAGATATCCCTTTTTTGAAATCTGTTAAAGGTAAACAAAATTTTCCATGTTTAAAATTGATGTCGTCTGAAAAGGTTGAAAATTCAAGAAGAGCAATGAGATGGGGGCTTACATGTGATAAAGGCCAATGCCAAGAACGTATTAGTAAAAACGGTAAAGAAATTGTTGAGGTTTGCAAATTCAAACCAACAATTAAACAAGTTGAGGATAACACTCAAGATGTATCTTCGTGTCCTTATTATTTACAAAAATATGATGCCTTGGTATCAAAACATTCTCTATGGAATTATCATGCGTTTTTTCAGATAATGAAATTTAACAAGAAACTTTTTGAAGAATACCTAGATAGGAAGGTATCTATTTTTGATGAGGCTCATAAAATAGAAGATCAGATTATTCAGTTTGTTGGATTTGATATATTTAGTGGGCAAATTGATGAATGCAATCTTAATTCTGAAAAATATGATTTTACTGATTTAGATTCCATGATTAAATTGACTGATGATATTGCATATTCATATGCCAAAAAGATTAAAGATATCAAGGAAAGTTCTGCATTTGAAAAAGAACCTGACTATGAATTAATCACTAGATTAGAACGTCGGTTTGACAGAGCTGCTCAAGCTAAAATTGACATCTTAGATGATAAGGATAATTTTGTAGTAAATGATCCGATAAAAGATTTCAATGGAAATTTTAGAACAATTTCTGTAAAGCCAATTGATGTTTCAAAATTTGCAAAAGCATTCTTTGAAACTGAATACCAAATATTCATGTCTGCAACCATAGATAAAAACAGTTTTTGTGAAAATATGGGATTAGAAAAAGATGATGTTGCATTTGTTGATGCTCCGAAATCCCCCTTTCCTATTGAACACAGAAAAATTGATCTTCTTAATATTAAGAGACTAAGCTATGGTTCTACTGAAGAAGATGAGATTGAGGTAATCAAAGTCATTGATCGAATTTTAGATGAGCATTCTCATGAAAAAGGTTTGATTCTTACTTCTTCAGTCCCCCGATGTCAGAAAATTCTTAGATTTCTTTCACCAAAAAATACTAGGAGGATTAGAATTTGTCATAGTAAAAATCAAGACGGAAAAACCCAAGATGAGATAATTTCTGAGCATGCATCAGATCCTACGGGAGTTCTGCTTTCTTCGTCACTGTGGGAAGGCGTAGACCTTAAAGATGATTTATCTCGATTTCAAATAATTGCCAAAGTACCATATCCAAATTATAAAGAAAAGAGAACCAAAGCAAAGATGGAAAAGTTTCCCTTATGGTATACATCTCAAACCCTTACAAAATTACTTCAAGGATTTGGACGCTCAATTAGAAGTGAGGATGATTGGGCAAGAACGTATGTTCTTGATACTGCAGTAAATAATGTATTATTCAAAGCACAACAAATGATTCCAAAAGCATACTATGATGTTCTAGGTTTAGAAAATCTGTAGTAGATAACAGAAATTTGATTATTATAATTTATTTTTCTGCCTGTTATCTCTAGAGAATTTTAGAAATTGTGATCTATAAAGTTTGTGAACGAATTGATCTTTTCTATAGTTTAGGACTAGTAATTGCACCTTTTGCAGCCGAGCCTACCAATGTTGCATATTTTGCTAGAGCACCATATGTGTAGTTAGGTTTTGGTGGGCTCCATTGTTTTCGTCTATTTTCTAATTCTTGTTCTGATACATGAAGGTCTAAAGTATTAGTTTCAGTATCAATTGTAATTTCATCATCATCTTTTACAAGGGAAATTGGACCGCCAACATAAGCCTCAGGGGCTACATGGCCTACCATAAATCCACGAGTTCCTCCAGAGAATCTTCCATCTGTAACCATTGCAACTTTTTTACCTAATCCTTGTCCAACTAAGGCTGCAGTAGTTGCTAACATCTCTCTCATACCAGGACCTCCTTTTGGTCCTTCATATCTAATTACAACTACATGTCCTTCATCAATTTCTCCTTTTGAGACTGCATCAAATGCAAATTCTTCTCTATCAAATACTCGTGCTTTTCCAGTAAATTTGGTCATTTCAACTCCTGCGGTTTTAATTACAGCTCCTTCTGGGGCTAGACTGCCTTTGAGAATTACAGCTGTTCCGACTTGATGAATGGGGTTTTCAACTGATCTTACGATGTGTTGTTCAACATCTGGAATTTTTATTAATGAAAGATTTTCTTTAATCGTTTTTCCTGTTACTGTAATACAGTTTTCATTTAACAATCCTTTATCAAGAAGTTTTTTTAGTACAAATGGAATGCCTCCAATTTTGTCTAACGAATTCATGACATAGTTTCCTCCTGGCTTCATATCTGCTAAATGGGGAGTTTTCTTTCTAATCCTTTCAAAATCATCATATGTCAAATCAATATTTACTTCATTTGCAAGTGCCAACAAATGTAGAATTCCATTAGTTGATCCTCCAACTGAATTTAGCATTGTAATTGCATTCTCAAAAGCCTCAAACGATAAAATTTCCTTAGGTCTGATATTTTGTTCTAGTAGTTTTGCACATGCAAAACCTGTATCGTATACCATCTTATCTCTCCTATCATCTTCTGCTGGTGGGCTTGCACTTCCAGGTAATGCAAGACCAATAGCTTCTGAAATAGATGCCATTGTATTTGCAGTAAACATTCCTCCACAAGAACCTGAACTTGGACATGCTGTGTTCTCAATATTTTTTAATGCTTCAAGTGTTAATTGACCTGAATCGTAAGCTCCTACTGCTTCATAAACATCAACTACCGTAAGCTCTTTCCCATCAAGCATTCCTGGCATGATAGTTCCTCCATACACAAATACTGATGGGATATTTAGTCTGGCCATTGCCATCATAGTTCCAGGAAGACTCTTGTCACATCCTGCAATTCCAACAAGTGCATCATACTGATGAGCTCTGACCATTAATTCGATTGAATCTGCAATGATTTCTCTGGATACAAGGGATGATTTCATTCCTTCATGTCCCATTGCAATACCATCACTAACTGCAATTGTTGAAAATTCTCTAGGAGTTGCACCTGCATCTGAGACCCCTTCCTTTGCTTTTAGTGCTAATTTTGGGAGATGAATGTTACATGGAGTTGCTTCATTTCCTGTATGACAAACTCCGATGAATTGTTTTGATAAATCCTCATCATTTAATCCCATAGCTTTGTACATTGCTCTCTGAGGTGATCTTGAAGTTCCTTCTACAACATTTCTGCTAGAAATTTCCATAACATGGGATTTCCAGTTTGCTATAATTTAGACTTTATTGAGATTACCGAGTTCCCAAGTAAAGTTGATTTAAATTGTAATTCTATGGGAGACTTTTATGGAACAAAAAGCACTTGAATGTCCTGTTTGCAAAAGTAACAAAGCAGAAATTGCTGGAGAAAATGTGAAATTAAGTGGGAGATTTGAGGATAAAGAATTCCTTACCACCGAATTAACTGTTTTACGATGTGCTAAATGTGGATATTATATGCTATTTGATAAAATGGCAAAATTTACTACAAAAAGTGATTCTTGAACAATTATTTGACAAGCTCTTGATTTTCTAATTCTAGTAATTGACCTTCAATTTCTTCAGGTGTTTCAGCTCCATACGTTATTAGAATTCTGTCATCTTCATTAATCTCATAATCTCTAATATCTGAAACTGGTTCTCCATTTATGAAAAATCTTAATGTATAATCTTCATTTGTACAGAAACTTCTTCCATCCTGGAAAACATAACATTGATCATCTACTCCTAAACCTAATGTTTCAAAGAGATATCCTAATGTAACACCTGTGGCATGTTTGTGAATTGTAGACCCATCTCTCCCTTCAAAATGAATCCAACTGGATTTGATTTGATAAGCGGGTGCTGAAAAATCAAATTGATCTCCGAAAATCTTTACAAGAATTGCTGCATGTGAGTGTTCGCTTCCAAGTGCTCCTGCATTTTCTGGTCCTCCTGGTGCTGTTTCAGTCATGGTTGCAAACTGCCAAGCTGCATATCCTACAATTACTGCAATTACTGCAAAAACACCAATAGCTATAAGATTTTGTTTTCTTTTTTCAGCTGAATGTTTAGTAGCATAATTTTCTCGTTTTTGTTCTCGCTCTCTGCGTTCTTTTCTGCCCATTGGATAAGCAAAGTCCAGAAATTGCCCTAATTAACTATTCGATAAAAACAATAAATAAAATCTTAAATGGTTGATCTATATGGCCTGCATATTTTGTGATATTTTAGATGGTAAGAGAGATGGACATATTATTTATGAAGATGAATCACACATTTCATTTTTAGACAAGTATCCTATCGATGTTGGCCATAGTCTTGTCATTCCAAGAGAACATCATGAAAAAATCATTGACATGAAACCAGAAAATGTCGGAAAGATTTTCACAATAGTGCCCAAAATCGCAAAAGCCATTTTAGATGCAACTGGTGCTGATGCATTTAGTCTTGGTCAAAATAATGGAAGAGCAGCCAAACAAATCATACCTCATGTTCATGTTCATATTATCCCCAGATACAATAGTAAAGGAACTATCTGGACAAAACGTCAAATTTCAACTGATGAGGAACTCTCAGAATTGGCAAATAAAATTCGTAAAAATATTATTTAGAATGGCCTGGATTATATCTCAAAATTGCTCCAACTTTTCCAAGACTAGCAAGCATATTCCCATGTTCAGCACTACCTGAAACTACTTCTAATTGAGTTCCTGTTTTTGCTGCAAGTAATTCCAAATAATCTACAATGTCTTGCTCATTTACTTCTACTTCCATAGCTTTGCAACTTGGACATGGGTTACTTGAAAATTCAGTTTTTTTTGGAATTACAAGAGGACGTTCCACTATAGTTTCTTGCAAATTCTGACATCTTTTGCATTTGCCTTCAACCCTATGCAAATTTGTATTATCAGTAATTATCAATGTTTGAACTACGTTGTTTTTTAGATAATCTATCACTTCTTGTAATCCATAGGAGCCTTTTCCAGAGTGTGAATTTATCTCTCTAAACAAATCCTCGACAAGTTTTTTCTCTTCTACCATTCTGAAATCACCTAAAATTTCTGCAGATTTTGCAAATGCTTCTCTAATTCCTTCGGCACCAGAATATGATGCATCAATAGTATTGATGATCATGTTTTGTAATCTATATTCTAAATAATTGCCATTAATGAAATCCTCTTTTGTGGGACCCGGACCTGAAATAATTAATCCTTTGATGGGATAAATATCAATAAAATATTCTCTTGTGGTTTCTGCAACTCTGTTAAAATAATAAGTCAGTTCCATCTCCCGCAGTTTTTGAAATCTTTTTGCAGATTGACCACCTTGTCTGTGTTTTCCTGCAACCCCTGAACCTGTTTGAGATAAAACCTCGATTTTATCTCCGTGCAGCAATCCCCAACCGGCGTCTTTTGCATCAATTGCTAAAAATCCAATTAGATTGTCATCTTTTAGCATGTCTTTTAGAATATCTACATGGAAGTGATCATCACATCTGTACAAATATTGATTCAAATCTTTAGGAGGATCAATTTCCCAAACTGTAACTGTTTCACTTCCTAAAGGACCTCCTCCCTCTGGTGGTAAAGCTCCACAAAACATCACTAACCCCCGTTCTGGGGTTTTTTTATAGAGTTTTAATCTCTGAACAACCTTTCCAAGTGAATCTACAACATGTGATCTAGTAAGATCTGATTTTATGTTATCTGCAGTTCCTTGTTCTTGTTGGAGTGAACTGATAATTTCATGAAGTTGTTTTCCTTTTGGGATGTATACTGAAATAAGCTCTGTACCTCTTCCTGATTTTTGAGATAATTCCTCAAGAGTTTTTCTTATTTTATAGAGTTTAACAGAATCCTGCTTTTCAACATCAATTTTTTTCATTTCTAGCTTCTCCTTATCGTGCGAATATTAATTTTGATTGATTTACCTTTGAATTTACAACTCATCAAATGTTTTTAGAAATACTTCTAATGGTTGATTTCCCCTAATTTTGATAATATTATGATCATTAAATATCAAAAATGAGGGAGTTGCATCAATTCCGATCTCTCTTCCAAAGTCATACAGAGAATTTACTTTATTTTTATATTTTTGCTCATCAAGACATTTGTTGAATTCGTCTAAATCCAAATTCACTGTAATTGCAAAATTGTTGAGTGATTCTCTAGTAATCCAACCTGTTCGTTCTCCGCCCCAATTTTTGTATAATTCATCATGATATTGCCAATACTTGTCTTGGTCATTTGCACAGAAAGCAGATTGTGCAGCTAATACTGAATCTGGACCATTCAGTGGGAAATCTTTGAATACTAATTTGACTTTGCCTGTTTTTATGAAATCCTCATTTATGGTGTCCAAAGTATTTTGATGGAATTTATAACAAAATGTACACTGATAATCTCCCCACTCTAAAATTGTAATTGGTGCATTAGAGTCCCCTAAAATCGGTGAACCATTTTCTATTAATTTTGATGCTGTAAATAATTTTGAATCGTTTTCTGATTCAGGAAAAACTCCTAAAATTAAACCCGAAATTATTCCAATGATTAATGGTATGGATAAAAGATAAATCTTTGACATGTTCAAATAAAATCTATTTCAAGTAAATATCTTCGCTAATTTACTGCTAATGTCCACAGTGCTGAATTTTTTGCAGATATTTCGGCGATGAATGGATCATTTGATGATGAAATTATAATTACATCTCCTTCGTCTGGTTGTAGGTTTTTCAATAAATGCTCTTTAGTATTTTCGTCATTAGCAAAGCAATCTTTTTCTTCCCCTGGAAAAATAAATCGATTCCCTTCAAATAGAATTGTCATGCATCCCGAAGCCCCATACATTATTGCGTAATCTCTCTGCTCTAATCCTGATTTGATTGAAAAAACATAATTTTTTAGTAAAATGGCATGGTTGTTCTTTCCAGGAATTAACGATGACTGTTTTACTTTACATTCTCTTGGAATAGTTTTTTGAAATTGTCTGGATAATTTTTTCCCTTTATCTGTTAGAAAACTTCCTGATTTTGTAGAATCGATAATTTTTGCTTCTTTCAGATGTGAAATTAAGGTTTTAACAGCCCCCTCCCCCATTTGAATTTCCTTACAGAATGTTGCCCTGCTAACAAATTTTTCATTTGTTAGCAATTGTAATGCTTTGAACACATGTGGTATACTAAATGTCAGTACTTTACTAGAACCCTTTCTAGCCACAATATTTTGTAAAATTTGAATATTTTTTTTCAGATGATTTCTACCAATGAATCAAACCTATTCTGAAATTTAATAATTCTGATTTTTCAGTATTTCCATTACTTCAATCAATTTTTCAGATACTTCTTTTTCCTCCTGATTGATGTTGATTTTTTCTAATTTCTCAAAAATTGTAGTTTCATTAATCATTTTATCTAGTTTTTCTAATGAAAATGGTTTTTCTAAGACCTCTATTGCTTTGTTTAGTTTTGTCAATGCATCCATTAGTGCTTTTTCTACGTATCCTGATGCAAAAATTATTCTTTGATTTGGGTTTATCTGTAATATCTCTATTGCTGCCTGTACTCCTGTTTTCTTTGGCATTTTTTGATCTAAAATTACCACATCAAAGTAATCCTTTGATTGGTGCTCTTTCACTTCTTTTTTGTATACGTCAATACATTTTTGACCGTCTTCAACTGTTATCACTTCTCTGTTTTTGAGTTCAAGCCAAGTACTGTATAATTTTAGAATTAGCGGTTCATCATCTGCAATTAATAATCTCATTGGTTTTTTCTTTGATGGTTTTTCTTTTTGTTTAATATTCTCTAGACCTATTTTATTGATTTCAAACTTTATTGGATCTAATATTTTTGAATCTCCTAATCTTCCATAAATCCCTTCAATTAATTCTGCAAACAATTCATAATTTGTAATAATTTCTTTTTCAGTTTTTCCACAAATTTTTATCATTGTTACCATGATTGACTTGTATCCATTTACTCCATAGAGATCAATTAATGCTGATTGAATAATTTCTGAAATCTTATTCTCATACTGATTCTCTTTCTGATTCTCTTTCTGATTTGTTCTCGTTGTATCCATATTGTAATAATATAATCAAAAATTGTAACAAAAACACAAGTATGTTAGATCTTAAACTGACAAATAATTTTGAGCCTATTTTAAGACCTTCTTATAAATTGGATAAATCATCCAAGAGCTTAAATACATTCAGTAATTGCTTTCAATCATGTCTGAATCAAGACAAATTAATGTGTCCAAATCCGGTGTATCCAAACTAGCAATAGTTGCATTAGCCATTATCTTTGCAGCAGGATTATTTGTTGTAGGATTTGATCAAGGACATATTTTCAGTCTAGTTTATGGTGAGCAAGCATTTACTGAACTTTACATCCATGAACTCACTCATGATATGAGACATGCAGCAGGATTTCCCTGTCATTAGGAGTTTCTAACATCATGAAAACATCCCTTTTTATCATAATTGTTTTAATTTCAGGTGCGTTTGCAGGTTTAGTTCATGGAACTGTGAATTTTGCAATTGTTGAGCCATATTTAGATCAAGCAATAGGATTAGAAAATCAAAATCTTTTTGCATCTGGAGAAGCTGAAGACACGCCAGAATTTTGGGTAGAATATGAAGGGTATAGGGTGTGGCAAAAAAGTGGACAAATTTTAGCTGGTATTATTTTAGGTGTATCTGTTGGTTCTCTTTTTGGAATCGTTTATGCATTATCTAGAAATTCATTGCCTGGCAATAATGATGTTAAAAAAGCAATTGTTTTGTCTGGGATAATGTGGTTTACACTCTATCTTATTCCATTTCTCAAATACCCTGCAAATCCTCCAACAGTAGGTGATGCAGATACTGTAATTCTAAGATCAATTCTTTATCTTTCATTTATTGCAATTTCTGGAATTGGTGCACTGGTATTTTATAAAATCTCAAAAAAATTCAAAGAACGAAAAAAATTCATTGCATTAATTGGGTATGGAATTTTTATCTCCGCAGTATTTTTTGGAATGCCTGAAAATCCTGATGAAATAACAGCTCCTATGAACTTAGTAACAGAATTTAGAATTATGTCCGTTCTTGGTGTCAGCTCATTTTGGGCATCAGTTGGTGTTATACTTGGAATTCTCTGGAATAGACTGAAACTTAATCTTGAAACCACAAAATCATACAATTGATATTTCCTAATCTTTTGATGTATGTTTTAATTTAGAAATAGGCACAAAAACATATTGTAAATTAATTGTAATATTGAATAATTACATAATTTTAAGTTGTATTTTGGTGATTATAGAATAATGGAATGTGTTTTGAGAGTTCGAACACCAGAACAAAAAGCAAGAAAGAGGATTAACGAAGAAAGAACCATTATTGATTTACAAATGGCAATACAAAAAGAGCGATTTAGGAATTACCTTAAAACATTACCTGAGTTCCATGATGGAGTTAAGAGAAAAAATAGAAAAGACCATGATTGTTGGTTAAGGTAAGAAAATATTAAATAAATTTTAATTTTTAGGGTTTTTATTCCAAGTCTATGGAATGAGAACAAAAACATGTCGTTTAAATAGACGTAATTCATTTTTCCAATTTGCATGTCAAGACGATTAACCTTGCCCCAATTAAAAAAATATGATATCACTCAAAAAGTAATAGAAGCATTAGCTGATTCTGAATCTCGTGCAATTCTATTTTCCATAATTAAAAAAGGAAACACAGCTGCTGAACTATCTGATAAACTGAAAATTCCACTAAGCTCTGTCTATAAAAAATTGGCAGATCTTGAGGAACTCACACTTATTGAAGTTGAAAAATGGATGTTATCTGATAAAGGTAGAAAATTCAAAGTTTATAGAAGTCGAATCAGTAAAGCAGATATCTCCATTCGCAAACCTGAACCTGTATTAACTTTAATTCCAAACTAATGGATAACAATGAGTAAGCCAAACATTATCCAATTATCTGAGTTTGATATTACTCAGAAAATAATAGAATGCCTAAGTAATGTTTGTACAAGAGCCGTATTGTTTTCAGTAAAAAATGAATCAAAAGATGCCACTCAAATTGCAGAAGAACTAAAGATTTCCCTTTCTACTGTATACAAAACATTATCCACTTTGGAAGATATAGCTCTTGCTGAAGTTGATAGATACATCATTTCGCCTGAGGGTAAAAAAATTAAACTTTATCGTAGCAGAATAGGCAAGGTTGAAATCACTTTAGATGACTTAGAACCCAGTTTGAATCTATATCCAAACACATCGAATCCAAAATCTAATCAGTAAAAACCTCATTTTGATAAACATATTCTCATTCTATAGATTTGGAATGGGTATTTGGAATGAAAAATTGGTTTAAATAATTTAGCTGGTCCTAATCTTTTTGTAATCATGAAACAACAAAAAATTCTAACCCTGATTGCTTTAGTCGCCGCAGTCAGTGTTACAACAATTTCTTTGGCACAAAATGTTGAAGCAGAAGGTGCAATTCCAGAATGGATTAAAACCAATGCTGCATGGTGGGCTGAAGGAAGTGTAGATGATGCAACTTTTCTAAATGGAATTACTTTCCTAATTGAAAATGACATCATTGATGTTTCATCTGAATCAGATTCTATAGATGTGGATAAAATCACAATTGGATTCATTCCAGTTGAAAAAGCTGATGAATTAACTCCAAAAGCACAAGCTCTTGAGAAATTCCTAGAAAAAGAACTTGGAATTGATGTTGAAATAGTTGTCCCAACAAACTATGAAACCATTATTGAGGGAATGCGATTTGGACATATTGATGCTGCATTTATGGATACAGGCCCTGCTTGGATCACTCATCAAAGAACAGGAGCTGAAGCTGTATTGGCAGAACTTGTTGCAGGTAAAGTAAATTATCAGGCAACAGTTTGGACCTTAGCTGATAATGATTCCATTCAATCATTAGAGGATACGGTTGGCAAAAAAGTAGCATTCACTAGTATAACTGGTTCATCTGGTTTTGTCAGACCTATGGGAACAATAGTTACTGAAGGTTATGTTACAATTGAAGGTGATGATATTGTTGCTTTAGAATCTGCCCTTGCAAAGAATTTTGAAAGTTATACTTTTGCAGGTGGCTACAAGGCAGCACTAGAATTGCTTCTCAATGGTAATGTTGATGTTGCATTTGGTTCAGATATTGCTCCACAAAAATACCTTGAATTAGAAGATCAAGTAAAACTACGTCCAGTAACAACAATTGGACCAGTACCATCCCATGTGTTTATGGTATCATCAGATATGTCTGATGCAACCAGAGATGCATTAGTTGATTCTCTAATTGAACTCAATTATGATGAAAACAACTCAATCTTAACCGATTTGTATGGTGCTGAAGCACTAGTTCCAACCACCACATCTATGCATATTGGTGACTTTGGAAAGTTAATTGATTCCTTAACTGGGCTTGATCAACTAATTCTAGATAAATACAACAAGAGCAAATAAAAACTGGAAATCTGGAAATGAAACAAATTCAGATGACCAAAACCTCTTCTTTTTCATTAATTTCAACTAAAAAAATTATTCAAATGAATAATGTATGGACTTCATATGATTCTAAAAGTTTTGCATTAGAGAAAATTAACATGTCAATTGACAGGGGTGCAAATTATGCTATTGTTGGTCAATCGGGATCTGGCAAATCAACCTTACTCAAACTAATGAATGGCATGATGATTCCAAGTAAGGGCACCATAAAAGTAGATTATATTTCTCCAAATGTTAATAATAAAAAATTCAAAAAAATGATGCATACTATAGGATATATCCCTCAAAGCTTGGGTCTTGTAAAAAATATCACTGTTTTAGAAAATACTTTGCTTGGCGCTCTTCCTCGATTAAATAAATTTCAATCCTTATTTTCAAAATTCCCTGAATCAGAAATTCAAGAAGCAAAAAAAATTCTAAAACAAGTAGGTCTTTCTGGAAAAGAAAACAGAAAAGCCTACATGCTAAGTGGTGGTGAGAAGAGACGGGTAGCAATAGCACGAGCATTAATGCAACATCCAACAATACTGTTAGCTGATGAGATAGTCTCTGAATTAGATCATGTAACTGCACGTGAAATTATGGATTTGATTAGTGAAGCACAAAAGAGAATGAACTTAACTGCTATAATGGTTCATCATGATATACATCTTGCATTAGAATATGCAAATAGAGTTGCAGTAATTAAAGAAGGTGAAAAAATTTTAGAGATAGGTGTAGAAGGTGATTCTATTGTTGATTTTCAAACAGGAGATATGACTAGAGATGAAATAATGGAGATGTATTCTGATGACTCCAAAAAATAATATCATTATTGGAATAATTATTGCATTGTTAGTTGTTGCATCCTACAATGTGGGGGCAGATCCAATTGAATTTGTTGAGGGTTTGCCAAACATGGCAATTGTTATTGAAGAAATGGTCTCAGTTGAGCCAAAGTATATTCCAACAGCTCTTTGGGCAATGGTTGAAACCATTCAAATGGCATTTATTGGAACTTTGGTCGGAGTAGCCATAGCTTTACCTCTTAGTATGTTGGCAGCAAGAAATTTGAATAGCAAATATGTTTATGCTCCTGTTCGTGCATTACTGGCAGCAACTAGAACATTTCCTTCTATTTTGTGGGCAATTCTTTTTGTAATAATGGTTGGACTTGGTCCATTTGCAGGTGTTTTGGCCATTATCATGTATACAATTGGATTTATCGCAAAATTACAATACGAGGTAATTGAAACCATTGATTCAGATCCGATGGATGCAATTAGCTCAATGGGTGTATCAAAATGGCAATTGATTAGATATGTAGTAATTCCAGAATCTGCATCACATTTACTTGGTCAGATGTTATACATGTTTGATTATAACGTACGTCAAACCAGTATTTTGGGATTAGTTGGTGCGGGTGGAATTGGATTTTACATAATTAATTATATTAAATTCTTTGAGTATGGAAAAGCCGCTGTCTTTATGCTAGTGGTATTGGTGACTGTTTTGATAATTGATTGGGCAAGTGTAAAGATTAGAGACAAGTATATCGTAAAATCTCAACATGGTATGGAAGTTTCTGCAAAATAAAAATTCTAAACTATGTAGTAATTTTATCAAGCTGATTGGATTCAGATGCAGTCTTTATTTCACGTGCAATTCTTTTACCCATACTCATAGACTCGTTGAATAATAGTGAGTAGTATGGTGAACCATCCATGTAGATGTTTGTTCCTGCAACAATTCTTGCAGAGAATTCAAATGATGTAAATTTTGCATTTTCATCATACACTCCTTCAATACAAAACGGACCATTCATTCCTGGTGACACTACTCTCTTAGAAGCTTCAACAAAATTCTCACCCATTGTGTATACTTCATCTAATAGTGATTCTCTTAACACAAGTGGACTGTTTCCAATTACGTTAAATGATGGAACTTTGTTTGATTTGAGTTGTTGTTCAGAAGGAATTCTTGCCAACCCCTCGATGTCTGATTCATGTCTTTGATCCACACCAAAGAATTCCAACTCTTCATTTAATGGAGAATAAAAAAATTGTAAATATGCTAAAACTCCTGCAGCATACTCTTGAATGTAAAGTGATTCTTCTTTTGAAATAATTCCATCTGAAATCAACTGATTTCTTTTTTTATTATAATCTTCTTCATTGGCTGCCATAAAATATCCTTTTCCTCCTGCAGCGCCCTGACGTTTGACAATGACTAATTTGTTAATATCTTTAGGAGCATTTACTGGTTTTGGAACTGGAAGTTTTGCTTCTCTCATTAATTTTTCTTTCATCTCTCTGTCTGATTCCCATCTGAGAATCCATTTGTTTCCAAAAACTGGCGTTTTAATCGATTCAATTTCTTCAGAACTCATTTGTGCGATTAGGGTTCCATGTGGAATTAGAACCGAATCGTTTTGTTCAAGTATTGATTGGCATCTTTGATCTAATACTTCCTTAAATGAATCAACCAAGATTAATTCATCAATGAATGGAAATCGCTTGTAGAGTTTCTCACGCTTTTTCTCACAAACAAGAATTGTTTTTAGACCTTCATCTTTTGCTCCTTTTAGAACTTGTAGTGAACAGTGAGATCCTAATGTTGCAACTGAAGCCATCTTATGTTATTCATAGAAAACTGTACTTTATGAACTAAATGTTCTGTGAACCATGTGCTGATGAAACATATTGAAAAACTTCATCAATTAATTCTATATTTAACTCTGATTTGATATTTTCAGGTACTACTTTTAAAATAAAATCATACATTGTAGTATTTTTTGGCAATTCATCTCTTTCTTGGAGTAGTGAGAAAACAGCTATCCCATTTGAAATTATTGCAATAATCTTCTCCTTGTCTGATAATGCCATGATTTTATGATTCTTATCTCAATTTAATATAAATCCGGCTATATTCTCTAAATGACTTATTTTTTCAATTCATTTATTTTTAGAACCTTGATTACTTGTGTTTCATAATCTAATATTTCTAAATCTGTTGAAATATTGTGTCCTCCTACCTCTGCTGGTTTGTCTGCAGCATGAAATCCAACATATACTGCAGTAATTATGAACATTGCAATCACTAATCCAATTAGAATATCCATATTGTTTTGAAGTGAATTTTTTGCTGGCTATAAGCATTATGAAAATTAGGGCGTTAGTGCATAATTTTGTATAAAAATTAATTACACCATGAAATATGGAATAAAGTAAATTATGATTGAAACTGAATTAGGAAATTTACGTAGATCTCATTATTCTGATGAAATTTCTCCTTCTATGGATGGAAACGTTGTAACTTTGATGGGATGGGTTTTGACAATTCGAGGCCATGGAAATATCAGTTTTGCCACAATTCGTGATAAAAATGGAGATTTCTCAGTTGTTGCAAAAAAAGGAGATTGTCCTGATGATATCCGTGAAAAAATATCTTCTCTAAAGTCGCATTCCTCTATTGCAATTACTGGAAAAGTAAAATCATCAGATAAGGCACCTAGTGGATTTGAAATAATTCCGACAGAATTGAGAGTTTTCTCAGAGGTTGAAAAAATCCCTCCTTTTGAGCCTACTGCAAAAACTGTAAAAAATATTGACACTAGACTTGAGGTAAGACCTATTGATCTAAGACGTGATACTCTTCAACACATATTCAAAACCAGAAGTTTTGTATTGCAATCAATAAGAGATTATTTTAATTCTGAAAAATTTGTAGAAATTAACACTCCAAAAATGATTGCTACTGCTACTGAAGGAGGCGCTGCATTATTTCCAATATTTTATTACAACAAAGAAGCTTTCTTAGCTCAAAGCCCCCAATTGTACAAAGAACAACTTACTATGAGTTTTGAAAAAGTTTTTGAGATTGCACCAATTTTTAGAGCAGAACCATCAAGAACCAATCGTCATTTAGCTGAAGCAATTTCGATAGACCTTGAAGAGGCATTTGTTGATTACAATGATATCATGAATAGGATTGAAGAAATCATAAAAATTTCTGTAAAAACTGTTGTAAATTACTCAAAAAATAATTCTAACACTGAATTTATTATTCCTGAAATTCCAGAGACAATCCCACGATACTCGTATGATGATTTGGTTGATAGAATGCAAAAGGCTGGAGCTAAAACTGAATGGGGTGATGATTTGTATCCATCAAATCTTAAAAAAATTGGTCTTGAAGGGTTTTATTTTATCAAAGATTGGCCACTTGCTCCTAAACCATTTTACGTAAAGGAGAGCAAATCCAATCCCAAAGTTTCTGAATCCTTTGATTTAATGTTTGGTGATCTTGAATTGTCTTCTGGTAGTACAAGAATTGAAAAACGTGACGAACTAGCAGAGAGAATGAAAAACAAGGGAATGAATTCAGATGCATTTGAGTATCATCTTGGTGCCTTTGATTATGGTGTTCCTCCTCACGCAGGCTGTGGTATTGGTCTTGAGAGACTAATCATGGCCCTTACTGGAACTGAAAATATTAGAGATGTAACATTTTATCCAAGAGATGTTGACAGGCTGACACCTTAGGTGAAAAAGAATGGTTACTGAAGAAGAGATTGAACGTGTTTCAAAATTAATGAAAATAAATATTGATGATCATAAAGAATATGTTGATAAAGTTCATAAAATGATTGACTTTTTTGATATTTTAGATTCAGCAGGAGTAGAATCTGAAGAAATTTCAATGCAGGAAATTTCCATTTTAAATTTACGTGAGGACAAATTCATCCCATTTGAAGATAAATTAATTGAAAAACTAAATCACTACAAAGGAACCTATATACGAGCACCAAAGATGTCATCATGAATCTAAATATCTCTGCCCTTGAATTTGTACATGAGGTTAAATCTGGAAATATCTCTGCTGAGGATTTTATGGCATCAACTTTGGAGAGAATTCAAAAAATTGATGATGCCCTTCATGCATTTTTAGATGTAAACAAATCCGCAATTGATCAAGCACGTGAAATTGACAAGAAAATAAAATCAAATCAAAAGGTAGGGGATTGTTTTGGAATGCCAATTTCAATTAAGGATAATATCTGCATAAAAGATAGTAAAACAACATGTGCATCAAAAATGCTAGAGAATTTTATTGCACCTTATGATGCAACAGTAATTACAAAACTCAAAGAACAAGATGCGATATTTGTAGGAAAAGTAAATCTTGATGAATTTGCTATGGGGCTAACAACTGAATTTAGTGCATTTGGTCCAAGCAAAAATCCTTGGAATACGGAACATGTTCCAGGAGGATCTTCCGGAGGTAGTGCCGTTTCTGTAAGTGCTCTGGAATGTATTGCTTCTTTGGGTTCAGATACTGGTGGTTCAGTAAGAAATCCTGCTAGTTTTTGTTCCATTGTAGGATACAAACCAACTTATGGGCTGATTAGTAGATTTGGCTTGATTTCATATGCAAACAGCATTGAACAGATTGGTCCTATGACTAGAACTGTTAAAGATACTGCTTTTATGCTAAATATTATTTCAGGACTTGATCCTAATGATAACACTACAGTAGATAATCAAAATGAAGATTATCTTTTAGAAATTGATTCTGGGATAGAAGGAAAAAAGATTGGCATTATCAAGGAGATGATTGGTGATGGAATAGCACCTGAAGTTTTATCTGCAACAAAACAGGCAGTATCAAAATTAGAAAGTCTTGGTGCAGTTTGCGAAGAAGTATCCCTTGACATGGTGAAATATTCTGTTGCTGCATACTATACAATTACTGCAACAGAAGCAGGAAGCAATTTGGCAAGATATGATAATTTGAGATATGGCTATGATTTTCCAGTTGAGGGCTATGAGTTTAATTCATACATTTCAAAAGCAAGACAAAACTTTGGACCTGAAGTTACAAGGAGAATGATTATTGGCGGTTTTGTTCCATCTGCAGGACAAGCTGGAAAATATTTTCTAAAGGCACTAAAAGTCAAAAGTAAATTAACACGACAAGTAAATGAAGCATTCAAAAAATATGATCTTTTGATTTCTCCCACTGTTCCAATTTTACCATTTAAGATTGGTGAGAAAATCGATGATCCTGTATCATTATTCCTCGTTGACATTAACACCGTAACTGCCAATCTTACAGGAAAACCTGCAATTTCAATTCCTTTTAGCATTTCTAATGGCTTGCCAATTGGAATTCAATTGATGGCTGATTCTATGAATGATAAATTACTATTACAAGCGGGACATGCACTTGAGAAAGTAGTGAGTCTGCCAGAGGTTCCAATATGACTATGATTGGTTTAGAGATTCACTGTCAATTAACAAATCTGCAAAGCAAATTGTTTTGTTCCTGCAAGGCAAACTATAGAGATTTTGAAATTAATGAGAATATCTGTCCCGTTTGTATGGGTTTGCCAGGTAGTCTACCTAGACTAAATCAAGAGGCAGTAAAAAAAGCAACTATGATTGCAATGGCATTAAACTGTTCTACTCCGGAAAAAATTGCCTTTTTTAGGAAAAATTATTTTTATCCTGATTTGCCTAAAAATTTCCAAATTACTCAATTAAACATCTATGGTGATACTAGCATTGGCGGTTCTGGCTCTATTATGGTTGGAGATAAAAAAATCAGAATAACTAGAATACAGCTAGAAGAAGATCCAGGCAGACTAATTTATGAAGGAAGTTCGTCAAAAAATCAAATAACTCTAGTTGATTACAATCGTGCTGGGACTCCACTTGTTGAAATTGTTACTGAGCCTGATTTTGAGAGCCCAAAACAAGTAAGAGACTTTCTAAACATCTTATCAGATCTACTTGAAAATCTTGGTGTATCTGATCCTTCTTTGGAGGGGGCAATGAGAGCTGATGCAAATGTTTCAATTAAAGGCGGAAATAAAGTTGAAATTAAAAACATTAACTCATTTCATGATTTAGAAAAAGCAGTTCATTTTGAGATTACACGACAAGAAAGTCTCCATTCACGTGATATTGAAATTATTCAAGAAACTCGACACTGGGATGATAAAAGAAAAATTACAATTTCATCTCGCTCAAAAGAAGAAGACCTTGATTATCGCTATTTTCTAGAAGGTGATATTCCTTGGGTTAAAATTGATTCAGAAACACTTGATAAATTAAAATCCAACATGCCTGAAAGTATTAGTTCTAAAAAAGAAAGATATGTAACAAAATATAAAATTCCAACTCAGGTTGCAGATGTTTTATCTTCAGACAAGTTCTATTCTGATCTTTTTGAACAATCTCATGATGAATCAAATGCTAAAGAGATTGCTAATATTATCACTACTGATCTAATGGGATTAGTGGATACTAGAGAAAAACGAGAAAAATCAAAAATTACTCCCAAACATTTGAGTGATTTGGCAAACACAATTCAATCAGGAAATATTTCAAGAAATTCTGCAAAAAATGCATTATATGAAATTGTTAAAACTGGAAAAGATTTGTCAACAGTCATCTCTGATCTTGATCTTGGAAATGTATCTGATGAATCAGAATTACTTGAAATAGTTAATCAAGTAATATCTGAAGAATCACAAGCAGTTGAGCAAGCAAAGACTAATCCACAAACCATTAATTATTTGGTAGGAAAGGTGATGCAAAAAACAAAAGGTAAAGCAGACCCTACATTGACTCTTGATTTACTTAAAAAACAGATTGAATGAATTATGGATGATTTATCCCTTGAAGATATAGAATTTATCAAAATTCTTGCAAATTCTGATGCCTCAATACTTGAGAAAGGAATGAATGATGCCACCAAAAACAGGCTTGATTCCCAGATAGGTGTAATTCTAAGAGAGTATTATATCGAAAATACCATGAAAACTAGCACAGAGTTGACTGAGAAATTTGAAAAAGCAGGAATAACTGAAGATGATGGAAAGGCAGCTATTGCCTGTGTTCGACGGCTTGGTATAGACATTTCATAAAATCTATTTACGCTGATTGTTTTTCTTAGAATAGAATGTTGTCTGATTTTGCTTTTTTTCCAACTGAGAAACAAATTCAGGAATCAAATATTGCAAAATTTATGAAAAAACTTGGAGTTTCATCAATTGAAGAGTTATCAATTAAGGCAAAAAATGATTTAGAATGGTTTTGGCAATCAGTTGAAAAAGATGTGGGTGTTGTATGGGATTCACCTTACACTTGTGTTCTTGATTCTTCAAAAGGAATCGCATGGTCAAAATGGTTTGTTAATGGCAAAACCAATATTTACAAATCTTCTGTTGAAAAATTTTCAAAATCTGATCCTACAAAAATAGCATATTTCTTTGAATCTGAGGACGGGGAAAAATCATCCGTTTCGTATTCTGAATTAGATTCCAAAGTTTCAAAACTTGCAAATGGATTAAAATCGCTTGGTGTGAAAAAAGGTGATGTAGTTGCAATTTATTTACCAATGATTGAAGAGGCAATCTTAGCAATTCTGGCATCTGCAAAAATTGGTGCTACTCAAACTGTAATTTTTTCAGGATATAGCTCTGACTCTTTACATGTAAGACTAGCAGACTGTAATGCCAAAGTTCTTTTTGTATCTGATGGATTTCATAGAAAAGGAAAACCTGTATCACAACAAGAGATAGTAATTACTGCAACAGAGAAAACATCTGTTGAAAAGATCATAGTTGTACCTTACAAGAAAATTGATAACTATCATAGTGATGACAAAATAATTTTTTATGACAAATTAGTATCCATACAAGACAATCAATGTGATACTGAAATTCTGGACTCTGAAGACCCTTTGTTTATCTTGTATACATCTGGAACAACTGGAAATCCCAAGGGCGTGGTTCACACGCATGGAGGTTTTTCTGTATTTGCTGGGCATCAATCTGCATATCTAATTGATACAAAATTTGATGATGTCTTGTTTTGGCCAGCTGATATTGGGTGGATTACTGGTCTAGTATGGAATGTGTACGGATTACTAATGATGGGTGCAAGTGCAGTGATTTATGATGGGGCACTTGATTATCCACATACAGATAGAATTTGGAGAATGCTATCTGATTATAACGCAACAATTTTTGGAATATCTCCAACTGCTGTGAGATTGTTTAAAAAAAATAATGTTGAACCTCTAAGATCTTTTAATTTGGATAAAATCAAAAACATCCCTACAACTGGTGAGCCACTTGATGAAGATTCTTGGTGGTGGCTCTTTGAAAAAGTTGGCAAGAAAAAAATTCCGATTATGAATTTATCTGGTGGTACTGAAATTGGTGGTGCAATGCTTTCGGTATTTCCAGGAATGAAGTTAAAACCATCAACTGTTGGAATTCCAGTTCCTGGAATGAATTTAGATGTTGTAAATGAAGAAGGCGCATCTGTTAAAAATGAAAATGGGTTTCTTGTAATAAAATCTCCCTGGCCTGCAATGACTAGAGGATTACTAAATGATGATAAAAGATATCTTGAGACATATTGGTCTAGATTTGCAAATGTTTGGTTTCATGGGGATTATGTTTATGAAGATAATGATGACTTGTGGTATATGCGTGGCAGAACAGATGATGTGATCAATGTCTCAGGTCACAGAATGAGTACTGCTGAAATTGAACATACTGTAATATCTCATCCTAAAATTTCTGATGCTGCATCTATTGCAATTCCAGATGAAATTACTGGAGAGGCAATTGTAGTATTTTTTGTTTCAGAAAAATCCACAAATAATTTAGAATCCGAAATATCCGAATACATTACTTCTAAAATAGGCAAGTTGGCAAGACCTAAACTTATAATCCACTTATCTGATTTACCAAGGACTAGGACTGGAAAAATTATGAGGAGGCTATTAAAATCAAAATTGTTAGGAAAGGAACTAGGTGATCTCTCTTCCTTAGAAAATCCAATGATTCTTGATGAGATAAAGAAAATTACCTAAATCTATCTGCTTTCAAACTATTCTAGTTCTAACCTTTATATCTGAAATGAACTCTTATGAAATCTATCTTTGAAATTTGTAGTTGACCAACAGGTTGAAGACATTGAGATGCCTGAAAATCTCAAATTAAATACATTCTTACAAGAATTTCACTCAAACTGCCCTCATCCTGAATGTAGTTTTGGATTTTATGGTTTTGCCTTTGGCCAATCACCATTTCCAGTTCCAAAACTAATTCAAGAGGCGTTAATAAAAAATGCAGACAAAGGCGCTTATGCTGCAGTTCCAGGCATTCCTGAATTACGTAATGCAGTTTCAAAATATAACAAACACTATTTTGGAATGGATATTGATCCGAAGAGAATCTATGTTGGTCCTGGAACCAAGGAGTTGATCTTTAATCTTTTAGAGATTTTACACGGGACTGTAATTCTTCCAACACCTGCTTGGTTAGGGTATTTACCACAAATTAGATTTTTGAAAAAAAATTATCACATGTTGCCAACTCGTGCTAATCGAAAAATTTCTCCAAATGATCTCCGAAAACTGGCACTGAGACTACAAGACCGACAAAAAATCCTTATCTTGAATAATCCAAATAATCCGACTGGGCTACTATATGATAGACTTGAGTTAGAAGAAATTGCCGATGTTTGCAGAGAGCAAAACATTACAGTAATTTCAGATGAAATTTATGCATTAACAACATATGATTTTACAAAATTTGTCAGCATGGGAAAAATATACCCTGAAGGAACTTTTGTAACAAATGGACTTTCAAAATCTCATGCAGCAGGAGGATATAGACTAGGATATGTTATTTTTCCACAGCATGCTGTTGATCTAAAAATACAATTTAAAAAAATTCTTGCTACAGAGTACACTGCAGTATCTACCCCCATTCAACATGCTGCAGTGGCCGGATTTGAAATTAGCAAAGAAATGGATGAATACTTTCAGGTGACACGAAGTATTCATCAAATAATGGGTGAATATACATATCATAAATTGACTGCAATTGAGGGTGTAAAAATAATAAAACCTGATTCGACATTTTATCTTTTAGCTGATTTTAATGCATTTGCAAATGATTTGCAAAATGTTCAGATTTCAACATCACAAAAATTATCTGAGGCATTAATTGTTCATCCATATCACACTGCTATTGTTGGCGGGGATAGTTTAGTTTTAGAGAGAACTGATTTTAGTGCACGAATAGCATATGTAGATTATGATGGGGCAAAGGTATATCAGAATTATCTGGATGAAAAACCAAAATCTTTGTCTGAAAGAGAAGAGTTTGTAAAGAATAATGCCACTAAAGTTGTTTCAGGAATTCAAATGATTCACAAATTTTTTGATGATCTAAAACAAAAATCTCTTAACAAAGTAACTGCTCAGACAAAATCCTTGACTACTACCAGTTAGTCTAATTTTGATTTTAAGTTATCAAATTCTTCTAATGTGATTTCTCCTTTAACTAGTCTCATTTGAAGGACTTCTTTGGGGGTTGAACCAATAATTGGCAAAATTAGTTTTTTCCTAATTGTATTCCTATTAATGGATATTTGCCTAGAGTTATCGTCAGCTTTTCTTTTTACGCCATATACTGCACCAAATAGTATTCCCAAACCTGCAACTGCTAGTGATGTTTGTACAATATCTGAATTATCTATTTGATCTAGATCTGACTCTACAATTGAGGTTGCTTGTGCCTTAGGAATAATCTCATTGTCAATGAAATCTGTGATTTTTTCTTCATTAATTCTATGATTTGATTCTAATCCTACTGCTTCCTCGATGGTCAAGTTAGGATAATTTCTATCAAACCAAGATTTGTACGATTGTTCATTATAGTATCTGTCGATATAATATTGAGGATCTTTTGTAGTATCTACAAAATCCGCAATTACTTGAGATGAATCATCTTCAATTTTTTTTCCAATGGTTTTTTCTTTCGAACCTTGTTCTAGTATGTTTTCATCTTTTTCATTTACCTCTTCTTCGTTTTTTTCAATTATTGGAATTATGGTTTCTCTGATTTGTGATATTACAAAATTTGTCTCAACACCTTGTGTCATATTATGAATAAAACCCATTACGCTATACATCCCATATGTGGTAAAATCATCATTAATCTCAATTGATTCTTCAAACGAATTATCTGCAGCAATCATAGTTTGAGCAAGCATTACGAATTCATTATTAGAATCTCTAATCACTATTGTAACTAATCCATTTGATCCATCATGTACATTTCCCGAGATTGTTATTTTTTCACCTTTCAATAATAATTGTGAATCTGTTTGAATGCTAGAGACTTCTGCAAATGCTGATGATGTTACAGATAACACTAATAACCCAATTATTCCCAATGAATAAGCCTCATACATTTTCTTATTCAATGATTATACATGAAGATTTTTTAATTTAAGAGACGCGTAGTATTCATCCAGTTTTGTTGTACGTAAAGGTTAAATGATAAAATCTAATTTTTTGCAATATCTGTGTTTATTGAAACCTTTATTGATTTCTTTGGTATTTTAAAATAAAACGTTGTTTGCACATTTTCAGCACTCTCCACCCAAATTTTTCCGCCTAGTCCTTCTGTAATTCCTCTACATATTGCTAATCCTAAACCACTTCCATTTCGTTTTCTACTCGAAGATGTGTCTATCTGATAAAATTTCCTAAAAATATCTTTTTGATTTTCACGAGATATGCCGGGACCGTTATCCTGAACATAAAACAGAATAGAATCTTTTTCCTCTTTAGCTCCGATTTTAATAATTCCTGTTTTAGTGGAAACAAAATCTACTGCATTTTTTATTAAATTTGAAAACACTTGATTGATTCTATCTTTATCACTTGTTATAGTCATATTTCCAGAAAATTCCATGACTAGTTTGATCTTTTTATCATTTGCAACTGGTGTGAATTCTTTGATTACATCATTTAGCATTGATGATACATCAATGCTCTCCTCTTTGAAATCTAATTTACCCAAATCTAATTTCTGAGTGGTCAAAATATCCCCTACTAATCTTTGAAGTTTAACTGTTGATATGTAAATCTCATCTACGGCTTCTTTTTGTTGTGAATTTAATTTTCCAAACATTTCTTCTTTTTGTAGCATTTGAACATATCCTAAAATTGGAACAAGTGGTGTTTTTAATTCATGGGACACCATAGAAGAGAATTCTACTTTTTTTCTATCCATGTCTTTTAATTTATCTACATATTCTTTTTGAACTTCGATGGTCTTTTCTACTTTATCTCCCATACTCTCAAAATTTTCATTTAATTCAAAAATCTCTTTAACATTAGTTTTGATTTGATTTTTTTCTGACATTTTGTTTGTCTTTGAGAACTCTGTCATTCTTTGTGCAAGTTTTTCTATTGGCTTTGTTATACTCCTTGAAATGTAAACTGTTCCTAAGAGAGTGCCAGTTGCAACAAATACTGAGAATGCTAATAAAATCAATCCTGTTGTTTTATCAACTGATGTTAGATAATTTACAAGTCCCATATAGAAAATAATGAAACTAGAAACACCAGATACCAAAAATAGCGTGTGTTTAATTGGTAGCATCTAGTTGTTCCTCTTTGGATTAAGAGTTTGCAACTTCAGTAATTTTTGATAGTAATTGATCAATGTCGATTGGTTTTAGGATATAGGCAGTTACTCCTCTATCTACTAATCCATCTAATTCTTCTTTAGTAACCGTGGAAGCTGTGAAAACTATGATTTTGTGATCTTTTAGGGCGTTGTTTTCTTCTAAATCTTTGATTACCGAATAACCGTCAAATTCTGGCATTGCTAGATCAAGTAAAACTACATCATGTCTGCCTTCTTTAATTATACTGAGTCCTTCTTTACCATCATTTGCTACTGTACATTTATGTTGTTTTAACTCCAAGAATGTTGTCAGCATTTTTGTGATTTGCTCATTATCGTCTATGATTAGTATTTCCATATTCTTCATCTCTTCTTTTTGCTTGCTTTTTAGATTATCTGTATTGTTCATTTATTCATTACTCCGTTATCGGTTAATTGAAAATTCTCTTTGAGGTAGTTTAAAATAATTTTTTCTTGTTCTATTTCTCGCAGTCTGTGTTCATATGTTATTTCTGAACCTAATAATGATTCCGCATCAGTTTCATGAATGTGGTGGGATTTTTTCCATACTAGACTAAATAACGATCTCAATGTCGTTACAAACGCCTTTGAATCCGTCCAAATTGCTAGCATGTCTTTAACTTGATTATCGCTGATAAAGAAAATTACCTCGCTATCATCTTTTATGATGAAACAAAAATCCTCTCTGCTTTTGTCTTCTATTTTTTTGACTTGTTTAGGCTGTATATTTTCAAAAATATGTGGTGCATTTTCTGAAATATCTGTAAGAATTCTCAGACTTGATTTTGTCTTTTTTAGCAACTCTGTAAATTCTGTAAAGTAAAATCTCTTAAAATCAGCTTCTGTTCCCAAAACTAAAATATTTTCTTTTGATTCTTTAATCATTTGTTCTAGTTTCACTAGGATTGAATTTCGTCCCTGAAGGGATTGGAATTTATTATTTTGTTCCGATTCTTCATTTTCTCCATATTTTGGAATAATATTCCATAATCTAATAAGACTAGTTTTACCTGTATCTAATTCGTTTAACCTTTTCTTTTCATTATTAATTAGAATCTCAAGCGATTCTTCGATTCCCACTGCATTGAATTTCGTTGGTTTTCCAAAAACAGAAAAAATTATCCCCTTTTGTTGTAATGTTGATAATAGATGATATGTTTCAGTTCTTGGAATTTTTAATGCCTTTGATATCTCTGATGCCGTTTTGATGCCAATTTTACTTAGAAATAGGTAGACTTTGGCTTGATTTGGGGTTAGATCATACCTAACAAGCATTCTGTTTAATTCATGAATTGGATTATCCGTTTGAAACATTCCTTCTTCAACTGATTCTGTAACAGTCATGAATGTTGTAACATTGAATTGTAACATAAGCGGGTGTATGTTATTGGATATTACAGATCAAAAATTTGGAAAAATCTACATGCCTAGAAATTGTGATATTAGAATATCTCCATAGAATAGTTGAATGATGAACCCCGCAGTGATTAGTAAAAGATAGGGAATTCCAGGGGTAATCCAAGTATTAGGCACAGTACAAAATTCTTGATATTCAGCATGATGGAGTGAAATATCAAATTTTTTCTCACCATTCACAATTTTTTCAATAGCAAATCCAAACTTTGGATTTTTTGCTCTATATCCCATTAAACTAACAGTAATTTTTTTCAGAATACTTTCATTAAATCCTTCAAATATTTTTTCTCCTTTAACTATTGAAAATGCATTTCGGAAAATATTGATTAAAAATGGAACCACAAATAAAATTGCTGCATTTGATAATGTTGTAAATGGAGTAATCATGTTTTCTGTAAATGTTGCCATAGGTGCTATTACTGCTAAAACAATTAATGCAAATGCATCAGCTCCTCCAAATAGACCTAACCTCCAAATCAAAATCACAAAAGGTGCTATGATTAACGAAAATCCTATTAATAATAAGTGATTGACAAAGCTTTCATTTAAAAATACTAGTAGGAATCCAACACTTCCAAAACCAATCCAATAATAATCATGAATTTCTCTTTTCCATACATCAATTAGAGAGCCAATTATCAGCATAGTTAGGGCTATCCCAATTCCAATAACATTAAGGTCTGTTAGAAACTCTATCATGACTTCTAATTATTTTTGAATCTTATTTGAAATGATTTGAACAAAAACCCTTTACTTTTTGTCATGTTTTTTACAATCATCGATTTCGAATGTCGGAAATCTTTTCTTTAATTCCTTCAATTTTATCTCCTATTGGAATTTTTTCAGTTATCATTTCTAATCTTTCAGTGCGTTTTAAGAAAAATAATACTGCTCCTATCCCGATTGGAATAACAATTATTATCATGGTTGTCATATCTAATGGCAATCCAAAGGATGACGATTCCTCTTCAACTATCTCTTCTATTTCTGGGACGTTTAGTATTTCGACAGTTTTTTGTATTGTTGCAGAATTTAAGCTATTTCCTGATACTGTGGCAGAGATTGATACTGTATCTCCATCATTTGCGATAATATTGAGAACTGCTATGCCTTCACTATTTGTTATCGTCTCTGAAGATCTAACTTCTCCTCCCTCAGTAACCCATTCTACTTCAAACCCTGCAAGAGAAGTTTCAATTTCTGGAATACTTATTTTCAACTTTGCTTCAATTCTTTCATCCCAATTTAAGGTTCCAAGAAGATCTAATGTTAATACAGGAGTGATATCTATAACATTAATTTCATATTTTGATAATGCAAAATCTTCTGATAATAACGCAAGTTCGATTTTTCCTTCTTCTAATGCTCCTAATTCAAATGTTGAAAAATACTCTCCTTTTTTGATGGTTAATTCATCTGGAATTTGTAATACTTGCTCATTGTTTGACACTAATTGTATCCGAATGTCCTTATTTGCATATACTGGATTTTTTGCCGAATCTAGTAATTGAACTGTAGCTAATGTGTTAGAATTAGTAAGAACATTTTTTGGAAAAACAAGATAAATTTCTGCAGGGTCAGTTGTTTGACTTGAGATTTCTGTGCTTCCTTCAAACCCTTTCATTTGGTATGATAGAGTTGTTGTTCCTACTTCTTTTGAGATTAAGTTCATTTTTACAAAAGGTTGGTTTTTCTTAATTGTTAGAGAATTAGTATCAATGTCATCATTTGCTGAAAATGTTAAAATCCCATCTTCAATAAATGGGGTAATTCCTAATCTTGTATTTACTTCTTCGTCTTCATCTTCGACAACAATTTCGGTTTCTTCATCTTCTTCTGCCTCAATCAAATATGCCAATACTGGAAATTCACTATCTGCTAAAATTATTGGTATTAATGGTTCGACAAGTAATGAAATTTGATCTTTAATTGGACCAATTGGTTTTCCATTTACTGTTTTTACCCCTTCATTATCTGTCACATAAAAATTAACTTGAGTTTCAGGTGCTACTGTCCCTGCTTCTCCGAATACTATCACAGCGTTTTCTCCTTTTTTCATTGTGGGATTTTTTGGATTAATCGTGTCTAATTCTGATGCTGAGAAACTGACCTCGTGATTTTCTTTGGCTTGTACTGGGACTGTCACAGTTACTAATTCTCTATTTGTGTTACCCTGTGTACTTCCACCCGTTTGTCTGGATACTTCAATATCTGTCTCATAATATGTAACTGCGATAATCTCTGATTTTCCTGATGTCAAAAATGGTAATGTTTTGGTGATAGATGGCCCTTTTCCTTCTAATGCCCCGATTTGATCATGTGTAACAGTAAATGTGGCATCATTTGTTAAAATATTGTTTGCTGAAATAAACATAGTATATTCATTTTCAAATGATTCGGTGAACTCTCCAACATTTGGTCTTGGCGAAAATTTTGTATATGTAGAATAACTTCCCTTTTCAATCACTAGTTGTTTTTTATCAAAATTAATTTCTTCAAAATCATGACTCGAATTAATTGAAATATCTGGATTTTCAACACCTAGTTTAAATGAAATATCTTTTTCAGCAATTACTGGGATTCCCTCACCATCTAATAATTGTACAATGGCATATCCCGTTGTTCCACTAAAACTATTATAATTTTCAGGATAAACATATAATTTTAATTGAAGCGGTTTTTTAGGTTCAAGAACATTTATGATTTTACTTATTTTTTTCATTCCATTTACTTCTGCAAATATTATTGCATCCCCTGTACCTATTATATCAAATTCAGTTATTACGTAATAATCTCCTGTCATTATAGTTAATTCTGAATTTCTAATTTTTATCACATCATCATTGGGAGTGTATATGTTGATTTTTACATCTTCAAAAGCTCTAGTGGGTAAGCCTCCAGTTGTTGCTAATTCTATTGCGATGTTTCCTATCCTAGGTCCATCTATTGGGAATAGTTCAGGTGTGGCTTTCATTAAAATTTGTGTTGGAAAATTATTGTTGTTGAAAACCTCTAATGTAATTTCCTTAGATGAAAAGCCTGAGGCAGCTAATGCGATACTTGTTATTCCTGGCTTTTTAGCTTTAATTATAACATTTTTTGTAAATTCATCATTTCCATCCTCAATTCTTAAAATTTCAATAATTGAATTATCTGAACTAATAGCTTTCGGATTATTAATTTCTCTAGGAACCATCATCTCATTTGATTCTACAAATATCTGTAGAATTCCTTCTGTATTTTCAAGTAATTTTCCAGGGTGTAATTGATATCCAAATTCTGAGGTTGTTTGAGCCTGTACTGGTACTATCAGAGCACTTGACACTAGGGCCATTATCAAGAATATTGCTTTCAACTTGGATTAATTTGATTAATTTTTGTTATATTGAACAGTGTGAAACATTAGGATACATACAGTTAAGTGAAAATAGATGTGACGCTGAACACTTTTGACTGAATAATTATAATCGCACCAATTGTTATTGCGACAAGAATTATTGAATACATGAATCCTCCTGAATATGATCCTGTGGTAATTTTACCCAAAAATAATCCTGCTATCCATGATTGTATTAAAATGGCAATCCCTAGCAAGGTAAATCTTGACTTTGCATCGTCCTCTAACAAAGCTCTTTTTGCGTCATCAGTCTCAAGCTGTGCACCTAAACTCGTAAGTGAATCAATTACTAGCAATGTTGTAAAACCGGTAATGGCAATAAGCATAAAACCGACCATGACATATGGTTTTAACATCTCTCTTTTTGTTTTTTCAATATTTCTCATCTTCTCAGCAACTCCTGCTAGTGTGATCAAGGTATTGACATTTCCTCCACCGGATGAAATTATTTCAAATAAGACTTTGAAATTAATCCATATTTGAAAATCATGTGTCTCTTTTTTTATAAATTCAAAAATATCGTCTAAGGTCATTCCCCATTCTAATTTATTTGCAATTCCATTTGCAACCTTATTGAATAACCCAAAATCTTTTCGTTTAGTTGTTCGAACAACGCATTTTTCTGGTCCTAACCCTGCTTTTCTTGCTTCTGCAACATCTCTCATTATTTGCGCAGTTCCTGATTCGGCATCTAGTGCAAAAGCATACTTTGGTTTAAAATTTAGTGCTGGCCAAACTGCGGCTGCTATTAATGCCCCTCCTAGTACATACAAACTATAGTCTGGCATTATATTCAACACATGTATCGATATGGCAGCTAGTATTCCTGGAATACCAAACATTAGAATTTTTTTCCAATCTATTTCTTTTACTTTTGGTTTGTTTAATTTGTGGGCGATAAAGCAAAACCCCAATGTTACTACTGGTGGCATGATAATTACCAAATATAGCGGATCAACATCCTCTGGATTTGGAGCTTCTCCTAACCCTCCAGTTGAGGTGGCAGTAATTATAATGTAAATGGCCAATACCACAATTTGCATTGTCATATAAGTTTCAATTAGTGTTTGAACATTTTTTGCTAATTCTTGCTGTTGTGCTTCATAAAGATCAAAGGCACTATTCATTTTTGTTTTTAGATAGTTTACCACATCTCCTCCGCTTTGAATAGATGACACCCATCCACTGAGAAATTCTCCAAAATTTGAAGTTCCTTTATCTTTTACATCTCCCATGACCACCAATGGATCTTGCCCTAAAATGTCAATTTTTTTTAAAATTTTCAAGGATTCAGCCCTCAGATTTGGCAATAATTCTAAATCTTTGATTTTTAGAAAAATTGTATATGGGCCAAAGCCACTGGTTGCAAGCAACGTAACTAGTGTGATAAAAAAGGGTAATTCTGCATCTAGTTTTTTGTTTAATTTTTTTTGTTTGTCTTTAGTTTCAAATTCTTTAATAAAAGACATAATTATACTCCGTATTCTATTTTCTTTATCAATGCTTCAGGGTCTCTATAATAATTCCCAATTGTTTTTGCAACTTTATCGTACCTTCTAACGCCACGTTCTACTAGCCATTTTAAAACGATTTTTCTCTTTTCTAATTCTTCTAAAATTTCATCATAATCTCTTCCAGTTTGCTCAGCTAATTTATGGAGCATTTCGCTATTTTCTAATTGCGGCATAAAATAATCTGATTTCGGTTCCCACTTGAATGCATCATAATATGAATCGGCATTTTTAATTTCTTGAACTGAAACTGCCTTTCTTGTACTTTTACCATCATGTCCTTTGACTCTTCTGATAACTATTGCACAATTCATTAATGCCATGTATGATGGTGGAATATCCATTGGTTTTTGTTGTAACCTTTTACTTGCTGAACTTAGACTATCTGCGTGCATTGTACATAATCCTCCATGTCCTGTAGCCATTGCTTGAAACATTACATAAGCTTCAGAACCTCTAATTTCTCCAACCACGATATAATCTGGTCTATGTCTTACTCCTGATTTGATTAAATCATATAACCCAATTTCTCCTTCCCCACTATTTCCAAAACCTACTCTGGAAACAAGACTAAACCAATTTTCATGTTGAATGTTAATTTCAGATACATCTTCAACGGAAAATATTTTGAAATCTGGATTCACCAATCCTGTAATTGCATTGAGAATAGTTGTTTTACCACTACCAGTTGAACCGATTACCATTATTGACATCTTTGCCTCCATTAACATCCACAAATATGCCGCAATATCTACGCTAATGGTTCCAAATGTGATCAAGTCTATAACTGAATATGGATCTTCTTTGAATTTTCTAATTGTAAAACTAGTTCCTTTAGGTGTTACCTCTTTTTGGTATAATACTGAAATCCTATGATTTCCTTGTAATGCTAAATCTGTTATTGGAAATGCTGAACTGATGTGTTTTCCAGCTCTGAAAACAATTCTTGACACGAATGCATTTAATTTTGTATCTTCAAATGAAACATTACAAGGAATGCTGTCATATTTTCTATGCCATACGTAAATCGGTGTATCTATCCCACTGCAGCTGACATCTTCAATGTTAGGATCTTTCATAATCGGATCTATAATTCCAAATCCATCAATATCTCTTTGAAGATAGTATTTTACTTTCTCCATGCTTGCTAAAGGATGCTCTTGAAACAATTTTTCATTTTCTTTAATAATTTTATTTACAAATGATAAAAACCCAAAATCTTTTTCAATGTTTTCTGGTGAGTCTAGACTTTCTTCTATTAGTCTATATAATTGATTAAAAATTACTTGTTCAGATTGGTTTAATTTTGTTTCATCTACTTGGTATGAAATTTCACCTGATTCTTGATCTTGAATAATATTTGCATAACTAAATGGTGGATTTAATGGGTATTTTTCAAGAAGTTTTGCTCCTTTAGGTGTCTCATTTTTTAACTCACTTAGAAAATCACTTTTAAGAAATGTTTCTAGCCCTTGTTCTTCTTTATTTTTACCCATAATTACATTTATTTTTGATTTTTTAGTTATAATGAACAGTGTGAAACATTAGAATACACACAATTTTGTTGATAGTAATTAAAAATATTATATTGATAAGATAAAAAAATACCTCTTATCAGAGTTACTTGCCAATCACTGTTACGCTTTGTGGGCCGCCTGCTTTTCCAGCAAATATACTGACTGTTGTAGAAACACCTGAGTCTAATGATGTTATTGTACCATTATTTAGCTTGTAGTATATTATGGCTGATTGACCTGGATTCAGTGATACTGGACCTGTTGCTGGTTCTGCTTCTATGTCGTCTGCATTACCGTTAACATCTATATCGAGTGTGGCGTCTGATCCTCCTGTGTTTACCAAGCCGCCGGCAATACCACTCCATCCTGTATGGTTAAGTGCTTGTTGGAATAATGATGCACTTACATCGGTATCTGGATACCATTGAGTGAATGGGATATCTGTACCTCTAATCTGTATCTTGTCAATTGCTACTACTTTATCACCAGTGTTTCTGATGCCAGATGCGCCCCATGCTAAGCCTTCAGCTGCAGTACCATGTACCCATACCTTGGTTCCTGATACTGAGATGTTTTCTGTCTGGGTACCGCCTTGGAAAAGACTGGTTCCATACAAAACAACTCCTGAACCAAGTACAACTGAAGACACCAATATGATGACAGTTGTAAGTACTGTACTGATAGCACGTTTTTTGCTTAGTTTGGTTTTCATTTTATTACTTTTTTGTTTGGCTAATAGAATATCTAGTCGCGTATGTAATTTTTTTGAATTACAGATTAATACAAACTAAGTAAACACAACTATTTTCATATGATATATTTTGATGAAAATATTACTAATGATTATTTATTTGATGTTGGATTTAATTTACTTTCCTTCTATTGTTACGCTTTGTGGGCCGCCTGCTTTTCCAGCAAATATACTGACTGTTGTAGGTACTCCTGAGTCTAATGATGTTATTGTACCATTAGTCAGTTTGTAGTATATTATGGCTGATTGACCTGGATTCAGTGATACTGGACCTGTTGCTGGTTCTGCTTCTATGTCGTCTGCATTACCGTTAACATCTATATCGAGTGTGGCGTCTGATCCTCCTGTGTTTACCAAGCCGCCGGCAATACCACTCCATCCTGTATGGTTAAGTGCTTGTTGGAATAATGATGCACTTACATCGGTATCTGGATACCATTGAGTGAATGGGATATCTGTACCTCTAATCTGTATCTTGTCAATTGCTACTACTTTATCACCAGTGTTTCTGATGCCAGATGCGCCCCAACCTAAACCATCAGCTGCTGTGCTATGTACCCATACCTTGGTTCCTGATACTGAGATGTTTTCTGTCTGGGTACCGCCTTGGAAAAGACTGGTTCCATACAAAACAACTCCTGAACCAAGTACAACTGAAGATACCAATATGATGACAGTTGTAAGTACTGTACTGATAGCACGTTTTTTGCTTAGTTTGGTTTTCATTTTATTACTTTTTTGTTTGGCTAATAGAATATCTAGTCGCGTATGTAATTTTTTTGAATTACAGAGTAAAAAAATTATAATAAATTTGCTTTGTTATACTATTTATGTTTTAAAATTAATAAACATATCTAATCATCACTTCTGATAAATACTTATGATCATAGATCTTCCTCAGCCAATAATGTATATGCATTAAGAAATTTGGCCACTGTTTTTCTTAATCCTTCATAAGGCATGCTCATTGTAAAGATCTTAGTATTGCCTTGAGGCACACCAATGCCTACTACGCTGATCCCTTTTTTTCTAGCAGTCTCGATAGCATCATTCATTGCTTTATCTGCCTGATGGGTGCCTAATGCTTGACCGTCTGTAATCAAAAAAATATATCTGCGTTCGATATTTTCACGCTCTAAAATTCTACAGCATAACTTTACTGCGTCAGCAATAAAAGATAATCCTTTGATTTCAATACCACCAATTCTGGATTTCGAATGCTGATCATAGTTCTCATAATGATCTTTGACAATTGTAAAATTATTATTAAAAGTAAAAAAACCCCATTTTCCGTTCTTTGAATTCACCTCATTAGCTGCCTCTCCCAAACAAATAGCAAATTTTTTCATCTCATCAAATTTTAATCTCATACTGCTACTAGTATCTACAACTATAGCCCACTCTTCTTCTATTCTTCTTACGTCGTCTTGCTCGAACATTTGGATGCTAGCATTTTGAGCTGCGACTGCCTGAATGGCAGCTTGCATTTCTAACAATCCCATATCTTCAGGCATTCCTTCATCCATTACATTTGGAGTCATTTTGACTTGTGATGACATTTTTTTCAAAAATAAGTGAGTTGCATTCTTTAATCTTAGATACTCTCCAATATTTTCTGGAGCAAAATCTATTTTGTCAAATTCCAAATCATGTGTAATTTGCCCATACTTTTTCTTTACTTTGTTGCGCCTCTTAAGTTGATCAAACCAAATCTCTTGAAATCTATCTACAATATTTAGAAATCCTCCTTCTGTCTTGATGATTATATTTTCATGCCAAGATTTTATATTTTTTGGATGTGTATAATGATCCTCATAAGGAATTTTATATTCATTAAATATGTTCGACGATTTGTAAACTATGTCTGCCATCATTAGTAGTTTATCTTGATTACTCACATCTATCTCTAGAATTTTTTGTTTTAGTATTTCCTTGGTTTTTTCAATATTTGTCACAAATTTATCTGCAAATATTTTTTTTGAATGCTTTTTGATATCTTCGATTTCCTTTTTCTCATTAATTATGTTGAAAAAATTTTCAATCTTTTTAATTTCTGAATAATATTCTGGAAATTCATTTTTCAAAAATTCATTTACCTTGACATCTTCAATAAATTCAATTGTTTCCATCGCACGTTTTTTGTTCTTTCCCTTCATCCATTCCTTGTATTTTTTAAAATCTGTAACTTTGGCATGCCCTGCAGCATGGCATACGGATGCAAAAAATAACGAAAAAATTGTTTTTTGTGATTTTTCAACATCGCTAAATGCACAACCTTGAATAATCTCAATCCCTTGGACTGGCCTAGGCATTGGAATGTATACAGTCATTCTAGGCTCATAATCTATTTTAGGATAATGAATTTGGTCTAAAAAGAATATGTCAATATCTACTGGTTTTTTTTGACATATTTCAAAAAACAATTGATGAGCCATATCTTGTATGGTGTCTTTCAATTAGATCACTCTTTTTTCCTTGCAGCAACCTGACTTTCTATAACTTTTTTTACAATGTGTCTTACTTCATCTTGAACCTCAGGATCGTCACTTGTCATTGGAATCAATGTCTCATTTCCTCCATCAATAATCGATACCCCATCTGAACAAATCTTTGCCCAGTTAACCAAATCTCCTACAGATGGACCATAAGGTAAATCACCCATCTTATATTCCTGTCTTAGTTTGGCACCAACTCTGACAATAATTTCGGCATCACTTAGTGGAATGCCTCCTTTTTCTGAAACCATCTTTATTTCTTTTTCATCAATGTTATCTCCAACACTCATGTAATCAAAGTTAAGCCAAACACTCATTCTTCTTCTCATAGCAGCGTTGATTGGTTTGGTACCTGCAAATTCTGATGATACAGGGTTCATACTAATTATCATGTAAGCATGTTTGTGTCTGTGAATTATTTCACTATCTTTTTCTGTTAATACCATGTGACCTCTTTGATCTAATAATGGGTTGAGTTTTGTTGCAACATCTTGTTTCATCATGTTTGCCTCATCAAGGTACAATATCCCACCTTTTCTACACCATCCGGTAATCAATCCATCAATCCAATTTTCTTTTCCCAATCCTACATATCTTCCAAACAAATCAAAAACAGAAGTTGCCAAACCACAGTTAATTTCCCACATTGGTAATCCAGCTAGTTCTGCAACAAGATACACAATGTGTGTTTTTCCAGTTCCACTGGGACCAATTAATGCACATTGCTTGAAAAATTTGAGTGCTCTTCCAATCCTTTCAACATAATGTTCACCATTATCTAGATATGGAGGCGTGTCTTTTGGAATCATTTCATTCATTTCCTCAGGAAATATCATGTCTGATGAGTCCATGTATTTTTTAAAATCATACATTTTTGATAATTTATGATTCTCTTTTTTGATCTTTGAAATTGATACAGAGAGATTTACTTTGTCAGATCTAATTTTTGTGTGATCAGTTGATGAGATTAAATTTTTCTGCTCCAAGCCTAGTCATAATACATTAGGATATACTTAATGCTGTTATGTGTGTGAGGATATTACATACACATTGTTTAATGAAAAATTCAACAATTTTATCTTAAATGAAAGCACAGATCGAGCTTAGCTCCATATCCATGAGTAAAAATGATCCTAAACTCAGTAAATTAGACAAATATGATGTAGAGGCAAATATTGAGGAAATCGATAACAGTGAGGATCAATCAGTTTTCAAATATGGATTTACTGCATTATCGAATCCCAAAAATGTACGATTGGCAATAGAAGGAATTGCCCGAATTTCAGGAGATTCAATGGAGCGAGATGAGATTTTAACAAAAGATGAAAATGATGTTCCAAAAATTTTAACAATGATTTATCATGAACTTTTCCCAACCTTCTTTTTACTCTCTAAAAGTCTTAACGTCTCTTGCCCTCCTCATACTATTGGAAGTATGGGTGATGGTAAATTAGCAGATGTTGAAGACCCCCAAATTAACGAATCTGAGATTCCAGTTGATGACAAACCTGAAATAAATCCTAAAGTCTCTGAATCTTCAGAACAAGTATCTACGCCAACTTCTGAAACAGTTACAGAACAAACAGAAAATCCAGATATAGCCCAGCCTACGGTGTAAGTAAGATTTCTTACATACTAGTGATAATATGAAAAAATTTACAAAATGTGCTGTGCGCAAATATCTAAAATTGATACATTCACCTAAAAACAGACGAGCACTTGCAACAGTAGTTACTACTGCCATCATAATTTCTGCAGTATCTATAATGGGTGTGATGTTAGTTGGTTGGGCAAACACAAACCTCTTTACTAAACAGGCAAATCTTGAATCCTCATTTAATGATAAAATGAATAAGCTGAATGAACATCTAGTGATTCAAAATATTTGGTTTGGCTCTAGCCCTTATGTTGTAAATATTACTTTGAATAATGTGGGCCCAATTGGTTTAAATGTTACTGAGATTGAAATTACAAATTCTACTGATACTATAATTTACACCATTACCGATGGAGGAATTGCTCCTAGTGAAGACTATTCCATGGAAAAAACATTTGTATGGAATTCATCAGAAATATTTGATTTTACAATCTTTACAAATCGTGGAAATCAGTTTACGGCACAGGAGGTGACCTGAGATTCTAAGAAAGAGACGTGGTATTAGTGCAATTATTGGTGGTGTGTTTATGATAATTATAATTTCCACTGCAATCACATATACTACATTTAGCATGAATCAAGTAACACAATTAGCAGAATCAGTAGAGACTAAGCAAATATATGATTATGAACGAACAACTGAAAAATTTGAGATTTTAAACGTTAGAAATGATAATAATCAGTTTAACATGACAATCAAAAATACAGGTGAGCTACCAGTTCATTTGACACGTTTATGGATAGAAAACACTACTGATTCTACATGGCCAATCTCAAAATTTGATTTGGATGTATCAATTCCACCTGGTTCCACTGTGTCTAATATTGGACAAAACATTGGTTTAACTGCACTTGACACACAATCATATTTTGCACAAATAATCTCTGAGAGAGGAAACCAAAATCAAATGTATCTAAATTCAGTCGGTGACACTTCTCTTTTTATACGATTATCTGCTACTCCCTCTGTTTTACCTTCATCCTTTACTACAGCTGTTATTTTGGAAGTGATCAATACTGGTACCACTCAACTAGTTAATCTTCAACCAGAAATGGTGTCTGTAAGTACTCCAACATGCACAAATTGTTTCTTTGAAGAACTACAATCCGCTACTCCTTCTTCTTTTGATTCTCTAAAACCTGGCGACACTGCAATATTTGAATGGGTTTATTCTTTTGATGGAGAGAATGGTGATCAGATTCAATTTATCGCAGGATTAAAAAATGATATAAGAACAGATACTGCCACGGTTACTCTTCAAACCATTGAATCAGCTCTTAATGCTGAAGTTGCCATAGAATCTGGTGGATTAGGAGATCAAGTTTTGATTGATGATGATATACTATTATTCCATTTGGAAACTGATATTGTTGATTCTGGTACTGCATATCAAATGTGGTCAGGCATTGGTGACGGTGGAGGAGATGGATTGAGAATTCAACTTGATCAAACTAATCCTCACTTTGTGACAAATAATGGTTCCAAAGCAATTTCAATACCTGAAGGCGCATGGACTGTAGCAATGATGCTAAAAAGTGAAGAAGTTCCTACATCATTAAAAGGAGATGGTGTGGATATGATTTTTCATTTTGAGGATGGTGATGGTGCAGCCCCTGATAATTCTGAGGGGAGCAGTTCACGAGATTTAGATGAATGTGGTGTTTCAAATTATGTTCAATCTGTATCTATTGGAACAAATGATGCCGAAGAAAGAATTAGTAATGGAAATGTTGATCTTTCTGATGGTGATCTTGATCTTGCATATGATGGTGGTGAGAATAACGTGTATCTTGTGGGATTAAGATTTACTGGATTAAATATCACCCCTGGAACAATAATTACCTCTGCACAAGTTGTTTTTAATGCTGATGAAAGTGATTCTGGTTTGACCCATCTGAGGATATATGCTGAGGACATTGACGATGCTCCCGTTTTTACCAACTCAAACAGCAATCTTTCAAATAGAGCATTAACTGGAAATTATACTGATTGGAGTAATATTGAAGCGTGGTCTACTGGTGAGATCTCATCTGATACTACCACTCCAAATATTGCTGCAGTAATACAAGAAGTTGTGGATAGACCTGGATGGGTTTCTGGAAATGACATTGTTTTGCTTTTCTATGATAATGGTAGTTCTGGACAGAGAGCTGCCGAATCTGAAGAAGGTGGTGGAAGCCCTCCTCAACTAAGTATTACATGGGGCAATGGGGCTGTGCCTGATTGGCAGCCACTTTCTGGACCTCATAATTCTGGAAGTTATTACTTTGATGGGACTGCTGATTGTTTTAGAAGTACAAATAATGTGTCTGGAGGAGATGATAACGATATTGGTTCAGGTGACAGTACTACTTCATTATGGTTTAAGACAGATAGTGATGTTGGTATAACTGATCAATACTTTGTAGATTGGTCTGCTAGTGGCTGTCCTCTATGTGATTATTATCGAATTGGATTAAAAGGGGATGTAACAAATGGCGGCAAAGTATTTTTTGAATATTCTACAGATGACGGTCTTGATGTTGTATCCTGTGTTTCTACAAACGAATATGATGATGAACAATGGTATCATGTAACAGCTGCCAGAAATGGCGCAGGCGATGAATGTAGGTTAGAAATTACAAATATTGCAGGTAGCAACCCTGAAGGACAAATATTTGTCAATGCAAATACTGGTACAAGCTCGGTTGATGTTTCAGGAAAATGGCATGTTGGATCTAATGTCGATGAGGATGGAAATTTCTTCAAGGGTTGGATTGATGATATCATGCATTGGGATGATTATCACTTGTCAAATGGCGAGATTGATGACTTGGCTCGAACGAATTATGGTGATGGTGCACATGAGTTTGATTTGTATTTAGATGAATTAGATTCTAGTGGAACATTTGTACAAAATCTATACACAGGAATAGCAACTAAAACAGCATTTGCAGATCCTAAAAACGGCGGCAATAATGATGATTGGGCATATTCACAAACCAATATGACATTTAATTTAGCTCAGACAGTAATTCCAATAGATGGGAGATTAGAGTTGTATTTCAATTATAGACCCTCAACAACATCATGGGAAGCATTAGAAGTCGATATGAAGATTGATGATACCACAATGAATAATCCATATCCAAGTTTTATGCAGATACCATTTCCTAGTATCCCATTCCCAAGCTATTATGTGCATGATAAGGATGATGAATTTGAATTATTCATATCAAATACTGGTGAAGATGGGGTATTTTTGACATATCAAGGAACAAGAGTCAATTTTAATGGAACCGGTGGGGCATATGCTGGATTAATAAAATCTGTTAACGGAACTAATCTAAGTGAGAATCAGGATAGTCTCTATATACCAAAAGGAGAAAATGCTGAACTATTATTTCATGAGGCAACAGATATCCCTTCAACTACTCAAGCTGGTAACTTGATTACTCCTGGCGCATATAGAACTACAATTTGGATTAATGGTTATTCTGATCAAGGTGAAACATTTTCACGCTCAGTTGTAGTTGGGTCTGTCACAATAGTTGATTGATTTTCTTAAAAATGGTGTAACATTGAGGAACATACAAGATTTAATGTAATTTTTAAAGGATTTAAGATCTAATGCAATCATCAGAATCTTCTGGTACTCCAGAACAGGCACCTACTCCAGAACAGGCACCTACTCCAGAACAGGCACCTACTCCAGAACAGGCACCTACTCCAGAACAGGCACCTACTCCAGAACAGGCACCTACTCCAGAACAGGCACCTACTCCAGAACAGGCACCTACTCCAGAACAGGCACCTACTCCAGAACAGGCACCTACTCCATCTCAAGTTGCAGTTGATCCTAATGATATTAATGCAAAAACTTTAACTCAACTTAATACTCTGATGGAAGAGTCATTACAAATCTACGAATTAGAGGATCAAAAAACAAATGTTATTGATGATCTGCATAATGCACTACAAGTAATTACTCAATTCTTAGGATTTTCAACCAATGTTCATCCTGGAATTTTTAACCTTCCATCGGATTCAACAATAATGATGTTGCCAAATTTAAAATTAATAATTAAACTAACAAATGGGAAAACAGAAACTAAACAATTCACCGATTACCCACCTGAAGTAATTACACAAATTGTAGAATATGTGACACCACAATTGTTAGAATTAATACAAGCTCAAAAATCTTATCTCACCGAAAAGATTACCTTTTTGCGTACAGCAACTAAACAACTCAGTACATTAAATCAGTTAAAAGATAATCTTCCTCCTATATCTCCAACAACTGAGGAATAAAATTGAAAAATTTAATTGAACGATTTGCTACAGTTCATACACTTAAAACAAATTTGGAAAAGGAAATTGAAAATACAGAAGAGAATATTCAAGAATACTCAAATCTATTAGGAGAAAAAATTCGAATAAATGAAGAATCATCTTCTGATGATCCTGATTTTCTTGCACTTAAAGCAAAATTAGATGGTGGTACTGTAGAAAAAAAAGACAAGAGTAACAAAACTGATGATGTAAAAACTGATGATGTAAAAGCTGATGATGTAAAAGCTGATGATGTAAAAGCTGATGACAAGAAAACAAAAGAAAAGAAAACTGTACCAAAAAAGCCTGATGATAAAAAGAAAAAAGGAAAAAAAGGTATTAGTGACAAATGGTACAATCTAAATGAAATTCTTGTGTATAATGGAATGGGATTAAAAGGCGAACTTGAGTTATACTTTAAGGCAATTGATGAATTAAAATCAAAACTAGAAAATCTAAAGAGAACTCTAGCAACCCTGAATAACATTATAGAAAAAGGACTTAAAGAAGACATGGGCTGCATTGCATTTAGAGGCTCAGAAGGTACATTAGAAATTGCCTTTCTAAAATCATCTGGAATTAGAGAAAATTATTCACTAAAGTCGATCTTTTCTGGAAAGGCAATCCCTGTAGAAAATGTGATTAAAGTAGGAGTTTAATGAAAATTCATGCCTAAATACTTGCTTGATTACTCAGAAAATACTCACAAAAACGATCAGATCGATCTAACAAATTTAGCTATACCACAATATAGACTAGTTATTTCTAATGGAGGATCCTGAAAAAACATGGCAAAAGAGACAACACAAAGTTCAGTATTTGACTCTACACCTGACTCCCAAATGTATGAGTACAAATTATCTGTGGAAAAAGTTCAAACCGAACTATTACAATATGGATTAACATCAAACCAGAGTAAGGTTTTCATTTATCTTGGAAAGTATGGTGCAAAGACTGCTCCGGAAGTTTGTAAAGCACTCAAACTACCAAGAACCGAAACATATCATTTACTATCTGCTTTGCAAAACAAAGGAATAGTATCTGCAACATTCCAACACCCAATACAATTTGCTGCATTACCATTAGACAAAGCAATATGGATTCTAGTAAATTCTGAGAAAGAACGAGTAAAATCTCTTGAGCAAATGGAGAAAGGATTATCTGAATTATGGGATAACATTCCAGCATTTGATGCAATTCATGAAGATGTTGAAGAGAAATTCCAAATGTTGCAGGTTTCTAATCAAATACAATCAAAAATCACAGAGATGACTGATAATTATGAAGATGAATTTTTGATTTTAGGTTCTGAGAAAGACTACCTAAAATTATATCATGGCGACTTTTTAGAATCATTTGTAAAAGCAAAACAACAATTCAGACTACTTAGTGCATGCTCTGAGAAAACAGCATACATATTTGATGATTTGGAAAGAAAGAATATTAAAAAATTAAGCAATGATATTCAAAACCATCTTTGTTTTATTATAAAAGATAGTGGCGAGATGCTGTTCTTTACTAAAAATGCAAATTCTCCTGAAGAACCATTTGCAATGTGGACAAATTCTAACTCTCTAGTATATGCAATGAAACTACTCTTTGAATCATTGTGGACAAATTCAAAGAACATTCACCTGTAAATTCATAAAAAATTATTTGTTAGAATCAAACTAGTCTCCGTATTTATATAGAAATTTTTCTCTAATTTTTCTATAGATATGGATTCGACATATTCTAAAGTAAAAACTGGAATACCTGGATTGGACTCTGTGATATCTGGTGGATTCAAGACTGGTCGTTCTATCTCAGTATCTGGTCCTCCTGGAAGTGGAAAAACCACATTAGGATTACAGTATCTCTATTCGGGGGCAAAAGACTTTGATGAATCAGGTGTTTATGTGACATTATCTCAAAGTATTGAGGAGATAAAAAATGACTGTAAATCTTATGGTTGGGACTTTGATGATTTAATCTCTAAAGACAAAATCTTAATGATTGATGCAAGACCATTTAAAATTCAAGACGAGTTAATTGGCAAAGATGACTCCTTGTATAGGGGTGAACAATTACCATTTGAGCATTTGACGAAATTATTACTTAGTAGTATCAAACGTGTTGAAGCTAAAAGAGTTGTAATTGATTCAGTTACAATTTTGGCAATGCAGTATCCTGATAAATTCTATGTTAGACAGGGGCTGCAAGGAATGATACAAGCACTAGAGAATTTTGATGTTACTAGTTTGATACTATCTGAATATTCTGAAGAAGATGACTATCCTGTAGAGTGGTTTGTAACATCTGGTATTATTCAGCTAAGACATACTAGAAAAGAGGACACTATGGAGAGAACTATTCAGGTAACAAAAATGCGGGGCATAAAACACAGTGAGCAAATTCATCCAATCAATTTAGATTCAGATGGATTGCATCTGTTGCATCCAAGATTGATGCCTTGATTATCTCTTTTTTCTAATTTGATGTACTACCATTGGCAAAAATGCACCAACATCAGATACTATTCCAAGTGCTTGCCATGTTCCCCTGTCCATTAGTTTTGTAACCGTTGGTTGATTAATATCGACTACAATCACCTTGACATTTGCAGGTAGCATATTTCCAGTTGCAATGGAGTGTAGCATTGTCGAAATCATAATTACCATACTTGCATCTTTTAGAACTTTTTTGTATTCTCTTTGAGCCTCTGCCACATCGGTAATTACATCAGGTAAAGGTCCATCGTCTCTAATTGATCCTGCTAACACAAATGGAATTTTGTTTTTTACACATTCATACATTATTCCTTTGGTAAGTTTTTTTGTTTTGACCATATTTGCAATAGACCCTGCTTTGAATACTGAATTTATGGCATCCATGTGATTTCTATGTCCGTGATATGCCAAAGTTGCATCATGAACATTCATTCCAAGGGATGTTCCTAATGTTGCATATTCAATATCATGTACTGCAAGAGCATTGCCTGCCAAAACTCCATCAATGAAACCCATTCGGATTAATTCTGATACTGCATCATCTGCTCCTGTGTGGACTATTGCAGGACCTCCAACAATTACAATTTTTCCGCCTTTCTTTTTGGTATTGATGATATCTTCAGCGACTTTTTTTGCAATATGTTGAGTTGGCCTTTCACTAGAGCTAGAACTTCCCATGAATTCAAATACATTTACTCCTTCCCTTGGACGCTCAGGTGGTGTGATCTTTATTCCTTCATCTCCCACTATTATCATGTCGTCTTTTTTCACATCCCTTACTGGAACGCAAAAAGCTCTGCCATCTTTAACTACAATACATTTGTCCATCATCATGTTCTCCACTTGAATCCATTTTCCTTTATGAAAGACTTGAGTGTGATTGTTTGTAGTACTGTAAAAATCATCAGGCATAACAAAATTTTTTGGTGCTTTTTTTAATTTGATTTGTTTTTGAATTTTTGATGTTGCCCCTTCTCTAAAAATAGTCTCTAAAATTTCATCTAGGTGTTTTTGATTTCTTCCCTTAACTAATAATCTGGCATATGATTGATCTTTTTTCTTTTTGCCAATATTGATATCTTGAACCTGAAATTCTCCTTTAAGATCCATTATCTTATCAAAGATTTTAGTTAGAATTGATGAATCAATAAGATGGCCACTAACTTCTACTTCTTCGGAGAATTTACTCATTTTATCACTTTTACACTATGATAACTAAAGTTTTACGTTTATTTTTATGGCTAGGTTACTATACTGGAAGTATTACCTTTCCTTCAAATTTTGCAATGTTGTCTTTGGCAAAAGCTTCCTCCAAGTTTTCTTTTTGTTGCTTTGTCACACCTTGAACTATGGTCTTTGAGGCCCCACTTTTATCAACTAATGCCAGAATGTAACCGCTGTTATCAGTTAAAACAAATCCGGCTGATTCATCCACAAATGCATAAAGGTTTTCTTCACCTACGGGTTGCCAAACATTTGATTTTGTATCCGTTAATGCCAATGCAGGCATTGCTTTACCGTCAGTCAATTTGTTAAGATATTCTCTTGCTTCGGCAACACGCTTTTGACCCAACTTTAATGCCTGAAAATATTGCATGTTTCCCAAATAATCGAATTCTTATAAAAACAATCACACTACAAAAGATAGTTATAGAATATTTGATATTTTTTAGATATGCCTCTTACCAATAATGTCATAATGAAATTAAATGAGATTACAACTATGGTGGAAGATAAATCAAAATTATCTGAATCTGAAATTGATGAGATAAAATCCATCTTCAAATCTCTTGTTGAGAAAGGGGAACGATATGATGTAGATGAGATTGAATTTTGGTTTGAAAATGAGGGTAGTTGGAAAATTAAAGAACCACGAATAAGAATTGCAAATCTCTCAAATTATATCCAGGATAAATATCAACAAACTGCTCATCTCAGGATAATATCCGATGATGATTGTGGATGTGGAAATTAAGTTTCTAGCTGTTCTAAGAGTCTACTTACAATTTTAGCATTTTCAGTTCTTGCAGATAATATCTCCTCTAGTCTTGATGTATTTTTTTTGTCTCCTGCAATTATCTTAAAATATTCTTCATCAAGATCATTGTTTTCTTGTAATCTCTTTATCACTTCAAATAAAATCCCAATAACTTGTTTTTGGGCATCAATTAATTCATCTTTATTAATATCAGACATATCTACTTGTCTTCAATAATATTTGTAAATAATTCTTTTAGTCTCAAATCACTGATTTCAGATTTTGCAGAGTTGTAAAATGATTCTAATTTTTCTTTTGGAATTCCTTGATTCTCATATAATTTAGCTTGAAGTGCCATCTCTAATTTGTCAATTTGATGAACAAGATTTGCTTCCTTTGAATTATTCTCTTGATAGTCTTTCCAAATTTTCAAGTATTCTTTTGAAACAAATTCTGGTAAATTTGAAATTATTTTCTCAAAAGCATTATTTTCCAAATCCATCTTCTCTTGTTTTGACATCTTCTCTGGTGTGATATCTCCTGTAATTGATTCTGCCAGATCATGCAATAATACCATTTTTAGAATTTTCTCAGAATTGTAATTTTCTAAATCAGCAAAAACCATACTAATAATTGCCATATTGTATGAGTGATCAGCTACTGATTCAGGATTGTCTGTAACTGCTTTTTCTATCCATCCCTGTCTAGGAATATCTTTAAGATTTGCAGCATCTTTTAAAAAATCTAAAATCATCTTAATGTTAATCCTTAACTCTCTTTCCTCAAAAATGTGTTTTTACTTATTTTCGAACAACATAATAGTTGAATCTTGTATTGTAATTTATGAAAATATACACCAAAACTGGTGATGATGGAAATACTGGTTTACAGGGAAATCTCAGAATTGCAAAATCCCATCCTAGAATAATGGCATATGGTACAGTTGATGAGGCAAATGCTGCATTAGGTATAGTTCTGGCAAATACATTAGATCAAGATATTGTAAATGTTTTAACTCAAATTCAAAATGAATTGTTTCTAGTTGGTGCTGATTTATCAAATCCTAATCTAAATGATATTAAAAATCGTGTTTCATTAGAAATGGTTGAAACATTAGAATCTCATATTGATAAATTTGAGGAAGAATTACCAGCATTGACTAATTTTATTCTACCAGGAGGTATTATGGCTGCATCTCAACTTCACTATACAAGAACTATTGTAAGAAGGGCAGAGACATTAGTAGTTCAACTAAGTGAAAAAGACGAAATTAATTCAAATTGTATTAAATATCTCAATAGATTATCCGATCTTTTTTTTGTTATGGGTCGTTTGATTAATCATAGAATTGGTAAAGACGATATTTTGTGGAAGATCTAAAAAAGACAAACTTTAATTCCTCAACAAATTGAATTTTTTCAAGTGCCGGGGTAGCTCAGCCTGGGAGAGCACTCGGCTGAAGACCGGGCTGTCGCGCGTTCAAATCCCGCCCCCGGCATTGACCTTTTTGCTTGAAGATTAAGAATTAATGCTGTTCAAAAATCTTGTGACAAAATTAGGCGTTTGAAATCAAAAGTTGTTTTCAGGAATATTCCTATTATGTTGTTAAATACAAATTTTGTAATATGGAGTCATGGTTCAACTAAATAAAAAAAAGATATTCAAAACCATTCAAAGTAAATGGAATCAATTAGAGAATCCTGATGAAGAGTTTGTAAAATTAGAATAGTCTTCAGTCCTTACCATTCCTTTAAAAATTGTTTTTTTAACAGTTATCTGTATTTTTTTATAATAACGTGTAATTCAAGAGAGTCATTTTTTATAATGACAAAATAATAAGTAGATATTTGATTTACTAATACTGGTTTTCATTTTATTCTCTTTTCTTTAGAAATAAAGAAAAGGTGGAAAACCTCTTTATGCGTCAACCAAATTAGAGAAACTTTTTCCTGAATTTGATTTTTCAGATACACATTTGACAGGACCTAAGGCATCACCATTATTTACATCGTTTCGAAGTTTTTCATTATTGAATTTTTTAACTATTGCCACTCGAGTTGTATGGAATTTGTTGGTAAAATTACCGTCAATTTCAAAAACTTCTTTTGTGGTAATTTTGACTCCTTTTACTGTTTCATCACCTTGAATATAGTCTGAATCTTCAATGAATGTAATAGTAAATGGTTTATCACCAATTTTTGCCAAACTGATGGAATCTCTTGTTGTAGTGTATTCTGCTAGTGTTGCTATTCTAATTCACCCCCATAATGTTTCTGGAAATTTCTATTGGATAAATCAAATGATAAGTGAATAGCTGACCTAAATGGCTACCTAATTTTATGATTTAACTTTTAATTTTTGATTAATTTAAAGATTAAACTATATCTTTGGAATCAATGTGTGATCGCACTGCAATTTGATTATCCAATTATTTTTTAAACTTCTGATTTCCTAGGAAAATAATTCTACATAATCTTTAAAAATAAGGCAAACTCTTGTTTTTCGACATTCATGGCTGAAAAAAAAACTACAAAGAAAACGGTAAAAAAAACCCCTTCAAAGAAAGTTGCCAAAGCAAAGACTGAAAAAGCTAAATCTAAAAAACCTACAAAATCTAAAGCAAAAACTGCAAATACCAAGAATAAAAAACCTAAAGAAGAACCCATTGACGATATGGGAATAGTCATAGTAGATGATGATATTGTCGTTGATCAAGAAAAAGTAAATGAGGAGCGTAGGGCCTATCTTGAAGAAGCAAGGTCACAGGAAGCATTCGATTAGGAATCTTTATCCCATTCTAACACCATTACATATTATGAGAGCATTATGCCTAATTACCGTAAAACCAGGTAAAGTTGATGCTGTAGTTGAAATTCTAAAGAAGAAACGCAAAATCGTAAAACAGATTATGATTGTCACTGGAAGAGCAGATATTTGTGTAATTTTACAAGGAAATATCGATGAGATTAACAATATGGTAATTGATTTTAAAAAAATTAAAGAGATTGTTACAACTGAGACCTTAATTGAAGTGGAGGTAAATCTAGGTTGGTAAGGGCAATAATTTTAGTAAAATCTCCTAAAAAATTAATTGCTGCAAGATTGCGAAAAGTTACCTCAGTTTCAGATTCTTTTCCAACTAGTGGCCAATTTGATGCTGTGGCAATTATTGATGTAAAGGAATTATACCAAATTAAAGAAGTTGCAAACCAAATTCAAAAAATCAGCGGGGTAGAAAGGACTGAAACCATGGTTGAAGTCCAATAACAATTAATTTAAAGAACTTGTTGTAATTACATTTGTGAATGTCAAAAAAGTCGGAAATGTCATATTGGCCGTTAAAGACCTTGATAAATCCACAGCATTTTACCATGAAATAATTGGTCTTCCAATAAAGAACCAAAGAAGATCATGGGTTGATTTGGGAACCTCAGGTGCTTTATTGAGTTTACATCCTGCATCATTAACAGCCCAGCATATTGGCAGTTCCATTGAAAACGGAATCACAATAGGCTTTCTTGTTGGCGATGTGAAATCTGCCGTTGAGGAATTAAGAGAAAAAGGAGTTACCATTTATCGAGATATTGTCGAAAAGGACGCTGGAAAAAATGCCGTAATTTTAGATCCTGACGAGTACTTGATTTCCTTATTTGAGCCAATCTTTGAAGATAAAGCTCAACAAACAAGTGGATATCAAGGATTTACTCCAGCCTAAATAATTTTTTTAATAGATCTAATTATTTTTTCTAAACCTTTCTCTTTTCTATTAATTGAAACATAATATGTGATATCATTTTTAGTTAGTAGAACAATAGTTACTTTTTGATGTTCTAAGATTACATGTTCTAATTTTCCAACAGAACTAGCAGTGTCTTTTCTTAATGACATTAATGTTGAAATGATAAAAAATTCATTTTTTACTTGTTCTGATTTTAATAATGGGTTTAGATTTGGTCTGACAATCCCTGTGAGGGTTCTTCCGTAGATGTTTATGATTCCTACATATCTTATATTGTTAGAAATTTTAAGAATATTTTGACATTGTTTTCTATATTTGATGACAGTATCTTTCCATTTATCTGCAGCAGTCTTTACCATAATTCAAGGGAATGTTTGAAATTAATAAGGATTCGTACTAATTTCAAAAATTGAATTGTTTTTAATAATTTAATGTTGTTTAGAGCTTGATTCTTTTTCTATTTTCTTTTTTAATTCTAAATTCTCTTTTAGTAATTTATCATTTTCAGCTTTTAGTGTCTCATAGGAATTATGTCTATTGTACATTGGGTGACTAGGAGGAATTATTGATGGATTCTTTGATAGTAAACCTGATGCATATTGCTGATACATGTATTGAAAACCCTGAAGTTTTTGGTTCATTGTTGCTGCTTGTTGCAAAAATTGCTCTTTCATAGGATTTTCATGAACTCTAAACAAGGGATTAGTCAAGCCTGGTGGCAATCTTGGAAATTGAAATGCAATGTGTGGGATATTTGGATTAATTCCATAAAGAGTTTGAAGATGATTCATTACCATGTTTTCCATTGATAATTTGTTAATTTTGCCATATTTCTGCCTTGCTTTTAGGCAATTCATATAGGATTTAGTAAACTCTCAGTCATTTTTACTCAACTTGAGCTGATCGCTGATCCTTATAGATTCCTAATTTTAGATCGCTGATACACATGAATGTAACAAACAAAACATGTCTCAAATGTAAGAAAGAAATTCAGGAAAAGGATCTTCATAAAATTGTAATTTATGTGGTTCAAGAAAAATTCACTGAACATCATTACGAGCATGTTGAATGTCCTGATAGATTCACCGTGTAATTTTTCAATTAAATTTATCTAAACAAAAAAACTCATCCTTTGTATTCGTAAACTTTGTATACCTCACCTGTTAACCGTGAACGATATTTCCATTCATTGTTTCGCCAAACTATTTGTGAAAATGCTTTTTGTGTTTTTGGATGAATTCTCTCATAAACATCATTGCCGATTAAAATTTGATTAGGTTTTGCCATGTTTTGAATTTTAGCTGCAATATTCATGGCAGGACCCATTAAATCAACATGGGAATTCTCTTGGTCTGCACCATATCTTACAACAATGTTTTGTCCAAAATCTACACCAATTTTTACCATCAAGTCTGGATAATCATATTGGTTGAGAATTGGGTTGATCCCTTTTTGAATAACTGTGATCATTGATTTTGCACAATTGACAGCATTATCTGCTGCAAGTAATGCATTGTTTTCTGCAACAAAATAACCAATCACAGCATCACCGACAAATTTTAGAACATATCCATGATGTTGTCTAATAACTGCTGCCATTTCTTGAGAAAAAGAACTAACAATTATTGCAATTTTCTCTTCAGGCATTTCTAATGTCATAGTTGTTGAGCCAACCAAGTCCACATAAAGTACTACCATGTCTATTTTTGAAAAAACATTTTTTCTTAGAAATTTATCTGAATCATTTATCATTCCTGTGTATTCATAGCCTTTTTTGAGAGCTCCCCAGACTCGTTTCTGTGTTTCTAAAATCATTGTTTCTGAATCTAAAATGGTTTCTGCATTTTTGCTAAGAAGCATATCCACTACGGAATTATTGGGATCAGCATTTTCCTTTACTGTATTTGAATTACTTGTATTTTCATCAGTCATAATACTACCTATTCCAATGGAAAATCTGTCCCACATTTAGGGCATTTGCCCCTGTTTCCTTTATAGCCGTCATGGTAATACTCAGTAATCTCTTTATTGCAATGGCTACACAGAATGGATGATTTTACCATGCCTAAAATCACAATTTTGTATATTTAGATATTGATGAAGGTTTAAGGAGAGTAATTATTTGTAAATTCTTGTGAGACTGGGAACCCGTTCTAGCAATGATTTCATACAATTACTGAATGAAAAAAATAACTCAATTCAAAAAGTATTCCTTTCAAAAATGACAGATCTGACAAAAATGATTGATACAAAAGTTATGTTGGGAGATGCCACTATCACTGAACAAAAAACCTTTGATCCAAAACAAGTCATTGATTATTTTCAAAATATCAATAAAAAATTACAAGGGTGGACTATTCAAGATGTAACAATTTCAAATCATGAAGATCTTAGACGAGTCTTTACAAAATTTGAAATCATGGAAGGGAGTTATTTGATTTCCGGTCACATATCTTTGCAGTTTCATGTCTTACTATATTATCGTCCAGATCAAAGAGTAATTGATTGTCAAAAAGAATTATCTGAAATTGTTGATTTGACCAAGACAAAAGAACAGGAAGTCTCAGACAATAGTGATCAATTTGTGTTAGATAAGCTAAAAGAAATGGGATACAAAGACTTTGATCATCAAAAATTATTTGAAATCTTTTATGAAAATGATGAACTACGAGAAAAAGTATATTCTGAAATTGAAAAATCACAAGGGGTAGATTTTAAAGAATTATTACAAAAAAAGAATTTATTATTTAATGAACTCGATTCATTACTAGTCGAAACATATCAAACAACTCCCGTACTAATTGATGACACACGATTAGTAACTGGGGAGGAAGGATGTCTTTTTACAATAGATATTGAATTTGTAAAAAATAAAAATAGAGAAGGATTATTTGATCCAAGAAAAATTTCTGAATCAACTAAAGAAAGAATGATTTTCAGATTAGACGAATTAGAGAATATTTTAAAATCATAATTAAAAACCAAGGAATCGGAAAATGAGATTTCTCTCAAAGGGGAGTATCCGATCCCTCGATATAATTTGAACGAGATTTTTGAACTATTTAGGCATTCCTAAAAAAACAGGCATAAAATTTGACAAAAAATATTGTTTTTTTATAGAAGAAGTCAAATACACCGTTTTACTAGCACATTTCCAATGAACCCATCATATGATGAAATCCAAAAAGCAAATTCAATGCGCGGAAATGAGATTAGAAAAACACCGCTAATTCATTCTCCTACATTTAGTGATATTACAGGTTCTGAAGTATATCTGAAAGCAGAGTTTCAACAAAAAACTGGATCATTTAAAATTCGAGGAGCATACTATAAGATTAAATCATTATCAGATTCTGAGAAAAAAAATGGTGTTGTTGCAGCATCTGCTGGAAACCATGCACAGGGAGTAGCATATGCCTCATCATTAGAAAAAATTCCATGTACAATAGTAATGCCAAAAAATGCATCTCCTGCAAAAGTTGCTGCAACCAAAGGATATGGTGCAACAGTAATTTTAGAAGGAGTAAATTATGATGAGTCCTCCAAAAAAGCAAAAGAAATAGCTAAAACAACAGGAGCCACAATGATACATGCTTTTGATGATCCACAAATTATAGCAGCACAAGGTGTAATTGGACTTGAAATCTTAGAGGATTTACCTAATGCAGATGAAGTGTATCTTCCAATAGGAGGTGGAGGTTTAGCTGCGGGTACTTTAATTGCAATCAAAGAAAAAAACCCAGACATCAAAATAATTGGAGTTCAATCAAAGTCTTTTCCTTCAATGTATGAATCTATAAAAAAAGGAACTTTAACTGAAAGTGGAGGATCTAGAACTATAGCTGATGGTATTTCTGTAAAAATGCCTGGCAATATCACATTTTCAATAATTAATGAATTAATTGATGATGTTGTTCTAGTTGATGATTCTGAGATTACAAAAGCAATGTTTTTGCTCATGGAGAGAATGAAATATGTAGTAGAACCAGCTGGTGCTGCAAGTCTAGCTTATCTTATTTCAAAAAAACCTGCTCCTGGAAAGAAAGTGGTTGCAGTACTTGCAGGCGGTAATGTTGACATGTATCTTTTGGGACAAATTGTAGACAAAGGTCTTGCTGCCATGGGTAGATTACTTAAATTGTCTATATTGCTGCCTGATAGACCAGGGGCATTCAAGGAAATAGTTGATGAGATTTCTTTAGCAAATGCAAACATTGTGGAAGTGGTACATGATAGATTAAGTTCCCACATTGATGCAGGTTCAGCAGCAGTTACCTTGAGTTTAGAAACACAAGGTAAGGAACAGGCCGATATGTTAATTCAGAAACTAAAAAATAAAAATATTCAATTTACTTTATTAACGTAAATTATTTGAATTTCTTTTTAACAAATTTTGTTAAACCTTGTTTTTTTAACTGTTCTGACTCTTTGATTACTGATTTATGTTGAACGGATTTGTATTTTTTTAATTTATTTTTTAATGTAGGAATCTCATTTGAAAGAATTTTTAATGCATAGATTCCTGCATTTCCTGCTTTATTGATTCCAACAGATACTACAGGTGAACCTGATGGCATTTCGGTTATTGATAACAATGAATCCAATCCGCCAAACGCAGAAAATTTTGATGTATCTGATTTTTTTGGATGTTTGTCATTGTAAACAAGTATTGGGACACCGATGACGGGGATTGTTGTGTGTGATGCAATCATTCCTGGTAAATGTGCAGCTCCGCCAGCACCAGCAATTATTACTTTAAATCCCATTTTTTCAGCATGCTTAGAATATTCATCTAATCTAGAAGGTGTTCTATGTGCTGAAACAATTTGATCCTCATGTTTTATTTTAAAATTATCTAAAATCTCTGCTGCTCCTTTCATAATCCTGCTATCTGAGCTGGAACCCATAATAATTCCAACAAGTGGTTTTGATGAATCGATCATGATCTGAAAATATTTGATTGTATGTCTATAAAACTATTACAAAAAATCTATGGTGTTTTTTATTCATCATTAGCTATTTTTAATCGATTATTATTCAAAATGTTATGGGCAAAATTTTGGGAATTATAGGCGGGGGTCAACTAGGTATGATGATTACAGAAGCGGCAAAAAATATGCCTGAGCACATATCAAAAATAATAGTTTTAGATCCAAATGAAAATTGTTCTGCCTCTCAAGTTGGAGCCGAACAAATAATTGCAGATTTTAAAGATAAAGATGCTATTGTTGAATTATCCAACAAATCAGACATTATCACATATGAAATTGAATCTGGAGATAGTGATGTTTTAGCATCAGTTGAAAAAAATGCAGAAATCAATCCTTCTCCAGACACATTAAGAATTATTCAAGACAAATTTTTACAAAAAACATTCTTACAAGAAAATAATATTCCAGTTCCAGAATTTATTAAAATTGATAATATTGAAGATGTTAAAACAGGTTTGAGAAATTTTGGTTTTCCTGCATTATTAAAAGCTAGAAGAGATGCCTATGATGGCAGAGGCAATTATAAAATAGATACTGAAAATGAAATTCAAAATGCCTATGATTATTTTAATGGGCAAAATCTAATGCTTGAAAAATTTGTTCCATTTAAAATGGAAGTTTCTGTCATTGCGGCAAGAAACACAAAAGGTCAGATTAAGACATATCCTCTAGTGGAAAATATTCATGAAGAAAATATTTTACGAGAAACTATTGCACCTGCAAGAGTTTCAAATAAAGTCACTCAAAAAGCTGAAAAAATTGCTAGTGAAACAATGGATGTTCTAAAGGGGGCAGGAGTTTTTGGAATTGAAATGTTTGTTACTCAAGATGAAGAAATTGTAATTAATGAAATTGCTCCACGTGTACATAATTCTGGACATCATACATTACAATCAAGTGAAACATCTCAATTTGAGCAGCATCTTCGTGCAATTCTGGGATTAGATTTAGGAAGTACTAAACTCCTCAATCCTACAATTATGTATAATATACTTGGAAGTAAATCTTTTGAAGGAGAATACAAACCATTAGAAATTTCTGGAGACAATCTATATCTCAAAATGTATGGAAAGAAAATCTCAAAACCTATGAGAAAACTTGGTCATTTTAATTTAGTTGCTTCAGAGAATGAATCTATCGAACATTTGTTGGTGAAATTAGAAATCATAAAACCCAAGGCAGTAGTTCAATCTATCTGATTAGGTTTATTAGTTGTGATGAAAAAAATCATTTATGGCATTAACTGTTTCATTAATCATTACAGGGATCGCAATAGGATTACTTGTTCTATATGCAGCAGATGTGGCAGTTGCAATGTCTTCAGACAATGATCATGGATTTTTACCATTAGATCATATGCAGCGAGGAATGGGTTTGGGTGGACCGGCTTTGATTCTACCAATAATTGCATTTTTTATTTCTAGAAAAGAACCCTCCAAAGGATTAGGTATTATGATAATTATTTCGGGAATTTTAATCATCATTGGCGGAATTGTAGTTTTGGCAAATCCTTCCCCAGGAGCAGAATCCTCGGATAGAGATCCAATAGCATCCACTGCAATGTTGTTTATTCCATCTATTATTCAATTGGCTTTGGGCGGAATTAAAATAGCAAAATCTAACTAATAATATCATGCCAGTTTGTTCCAAATGTAACAATGATGTTAAAAAAGTCTATGACTGTGATCATACTGATTTTCAGGAATATTGCGTAGAGTGCTATACTGAATTACACTATTATCTTACAGAAAGTGGTTAGTGTGTTATCTGAAAGAGAAATTGCGATTTATTCACTAGGAAAAACTGAAGGAGTTCATTCCATAGCAGAAACTTTGGGAAAAGGACTAGATGATGAAAAGTATATTGAATCATGGCAAAAAACAATGAAACTCTTAGGTGTTGAACTACAATTATCAGATTTAGAGAAAATCTATAATGAATTTGCTAAAAAAATGGAAGATGTTGTAGGTGATGATGTTGTCCATGATGAAAAATAATAAAAATCAGATAGAGTCATCCAGTGAGAATTTTGATATAGTCTAAAAATTAGAAGAATTTGATGAAAGCAATAATTCTTGCTGGGGGAAAAGGTAAAAGATTAAAACCAGTTACTGATTATATCCCAAAACCACTTGTATCCATTAACAATGTCCCAATAATTGAATGGCAAATAAAATATCTTCAAAAATTTGGCATAAAGGAAGTTATAATTTGTACGGGTTACAAAAAAGAAATGATCGAGAATTATTTGAATTTAAAAAAATTAAATTTAAAAATAAAGTTTTCAAATGAAGCAACTCCATTAGGTACTGGTGGCGCAATCAAAAAAGCAGGTAAAATGATAAAAGAAAAATCATTTCTTGTGATAAATGGTGATACTATCACCAACATTGATTTAAAAAAACTAATTGCAAAACAAAATTCTGTTGCAACAATTGAATTAAGAACCAAATACGGAGTTTTGGAAATTGATGATGATAAAATAATTAATTTTAAAGAAAAAAAAGAAATTTCAGATATTTGGATGAATGCAGGGATTTATCATTTAGCTTACAGTGTTTTGAAAAATTTACCTGATAAAGGAGATATAGAAAAAACATTATTTCCAGAATATGCTAAAAAAGGTAAACTAAATTTAGTGAAATTCAAAAATGTCAAATGGTTTTCGATTGACTCGTTTAAAGATATGGAAGATTGTTCTAAGGAAATTAATAAAATAATAAAATAATTTTAAAAAATTATGCGCCTGTTCGATGCAGAGTTACCATCATGTATGCAACCTCTTCAACAAAGGGCTCATCTTTGCTAATTGCTGCATATTTAATGACATTATTCCAGAAAGTACTCTCTTCAGGTTGTTTTTCTGTATATACTAGTTCACTCATAATTTAATTCTAAAAATATTCTCATAATACTCGGCCTCAATCAAAATTCACCTAATACTAAAACAGATACACTAGAATATCCAATACACTGCATTGATTGTATGCGTATAGCGTGTAGTTTAGGCTCACTTCTTACAATTAACCAAGTGCTAGATTGTGCTCAAAATGCATCTCAAACAAAACTAGACTCTGTATGGATTCCAGAAACATGGGGAATGGAGAATTTTTCAATGCTGAGTAATGTTGGAAATAAAGCCACAAATCAAAAAATTGGCTCATCTATTATCAACATCTATTCCAGAAGTCCCTCTTTAATTGCAATGGGTGCTGCAACAACTGATTCTTTGCTAAAGGGTAGACTTGTTTTAGGATTAGGTACAAGTAGTCTGCCAATAGTAGAATCATTTCACGGTGTCAATTTTGAATCACCCTTACAAAGAATGAAAGAATATGTGGAGATTATCAAATTGGCTATATCCGGAAAAGAAATCAACTATGCTGGAAAAATATTTTCATTAAAGAATTTTTCATTATTAATAAAACCAATTAGAAATAAAATCCCAATATACATAGCAGCTGTTAATCAAAAAATGGTTGATTTAACATGGAGTATTGGTGATGGAGTGATTTTCTATCTACGTCCTAAAAATGAAATGAAAGAGACTATATCTAAAATGCAAAATAAAAATAAAATCGATGTTTCATGCCAAATCATTACTAGTATTTCAGATAACTCTGATGATGCTATTGATCGTGCTAAAAAAACAATTGCATTTTATGTATCTGTAGGAAAAATTTATCGCGAATTTTTGGCAAATAATGGATTCAATAGTGAGGTGAAAAATATTTTTGAAGAATATAAAAAATCAGAATTTAGAATTAATCATCAACTAGTTTCAGATAAAATGATAAAATCATTATCTATTTGTGGTACTTTAGATGAATGTAAACAGCAACTTACAAGTTTTAGAGAAACAGGAATGGATTTACCAATATTGCAGTTTAATCCTGTTGGAGACGTATTGGATTCTTTTAACCTTTTTAAAAAAATATTTTCGGATGAGTAAGATGGGAAAAATAGGAATTTCAGCATATGGAATTATTCCGTTTACAAAAAATGACACAAAAATTGAAACCCTTCTTCTAAATGCAACAAAAAATTTGTTAACAAGTAATTCCAAAATTGATAAAAATGATATTGATGCAGTATTAGTATCTACAAATAATAATTCGCAATATCTATCAGCGATTTTATCTGAAAACATCGGAATTCAACCTAAAATTGCTCATTCCATCGAAAGTCTTTGTAATTCAGGCACAAATTCAATTGTTTCTGCTTATTCGTATATCCAATCAGGACTTGCAGATATGGTGTTGGTATCAGGGGCAGAAAGATATGATAGTCCAGGAAATATTTTAGAATGGGATAATTCAAGAGGTGAATTCAAACATCCCATTTTTTGGGCATCCATTTTTTCCAAATCTTACAAACGTAAATTCTCAATTTCAGATGAAGATTTGGCTATAGTTTCAGTAAAAAATCACAAACAAGCAAAATTCAACCCTAATGCAATTTCAGATAAAAATTATACAATTGAAGACGTTATTAATTCAAAAAAACTCACCGATGATCTAAGATTACTAGATTGTTCTAGACCTTGTAGTGGAGCTGCTTCAATTCTTCTTACAAATGAGGAGTTAACAAAAAAAATTACTGACAACCCCATATGGATTACTGGTATAGGTCAAAAAACAACTTCGGCAGGATTTACAAAAAATCTTTCCTTTGATAGCATGGAGTCTTCCGCTCTTGCTGGAAAAGAAGCATTGAGGATGGCCAATTGTAAAATTGATCAAATTAATGTTGCAGAAATCCATGATGCATTTTCTGTTTGTGAACCCATGGCTTTAGAATCTTTAGGGTTTACAAATAAAGGTGAAGGTATGAAAATAGTGAAGGAACTTCATGAGACAAATAATTTTAAAATCAATCCTCGAGGTGGATTAATTGGTTCTGGACATCCTCTTGGTGCTACAGGTATTGCTCAAACTATAGAAATTACACAACAGCTTCAATCCGTTGCAATTAATCGACAAATTGATAATCCCAATATGGGATTGGTACATAATATGTCTGCCGCCTCAACATCTTCAACAGTATTAATTTTAGAAAAATGACTTTTGAATCTGAATTATCTTTAGGGAAATTTTATGTTCCAGTATGTGTGGATTGTAAGAGAATTTGTTGGCCTCCGACTGATTTTTGTAACAATTGTTTTGGATTGATTACTCTGGATAGGATAATAAATGAAGGTAAAATCTTAGAATTTTCAGGCAATAATGGAGATTATTTTTGTTTAGTTGAATTTCAAAAAGAAATTAGAGTAATGGCAAAAATAAAAAACCCACCAGAAATTGGACAGATAGTCAAAATAGAGAGTTGTGGGGTTAATGATGGAAATTATTTTTTCAATGTTATTTGAATTTTGTAAAAATATAAGGTGTTTCTGATTCTTGATCAAATGTCCATACAGTTGGCAATAACACAGTATCAATCAAATTAAGATTGTTATGAATAATTACTTCATTCCATCCTCCATGATTTTGGTTGTTAGATAATTGTCTTTTTGAATTAGTACCTGCAAAAACCATACCCGTATTTTTTGAAATACTAGGTAGGGATTTTATTTTTTCAATCACGCCTGTTGCTAAAATATCTCCTCCCATCTGTGCTAATCCGCCAATGAAAAAAAGAGGTTTCCTCAAAGACAATTCTGAATAATCAAATATCATTGCATCTTCACATCGCGGATTAAAATTTTGATTTGTTTTCTCCGAAATTAATTTTTGAAGTGCAACTAACCCATCATCAATTTCAATACTATGTGAATCCAAACCTACAACAGAACCACAGAAAGATATTCTTCCATCCCCGGATCCGACATCTATTAATTCTTTGAATCCCATCTGTTTAGAAATTAATGCTAAAATGTATGCAGATATTATCCATGTGGGATAGAATGGTTGACAGCTAGAACCATGTTTAATACTGTTTAACCAATAATCATTAATGTCTCCTTCATAGATAGTACAATTTATCCCATTGATTTCTTCTTCATATGAATTAAAATATATTGGATTTTTTTTTGCAAAATCATGTAATAATTCTAAATGATTTTGTTCAATCTCTTTTGAAGAAAATGCTGGAATTACTTCTTGAATATGGGCACTGCCAGAATAATTTTTTGAAAATTCTCTTTTAACTTGGATTAGTTTATTGATCAAATCATCAAACATATCCTCAATAAATTCATCGGGTTTGATAAACTCATTGCAATTTATTTTTTTGAATTTGAAATGTATGCAAGTTCCTGTTCGATTTTTTTTATTTGCTCTACAGTAGATTCTTGTAATTTTTCAATATTTTGAACATCATTGTCTGCGGGTTCTAAAATTAGTTGAAAATCAAGATGTTTTAGCATACTAAGATAAGCATCTCTTTGCTCTAGTAATTGCTCTATTATAATGTCAGGCAATACTGGGACTATCTATTTGCAGTATTTTAGATATTGGTTTTATTTAGAATAGTATGAAAATAGATCTACATTCCACAACCCCTCCCCCGATAATTTTCAAAGAATTAATCATTCATGCTGTTTAAATCCTAGATTGTCAATCTCGATTTGCTATGAGCTACAATTCAGACATAGACGATGATTTTGATGATGAATCAGAATTTGATGATGAAAACTATGAGGATTAACAATCCTCGTTTTTTATTTTAGAATTTGAACAATACAATCATACTTAAGGTCTAGTTTATTGACAAGAATATGAACATGTCAGTAATTTGCACAAATTGTGGTTTGTCTTATTCCAAAGACGAACACGAATCATGTAGTCATTGTAACTTTTCTATCCACAATTAGTAAATTTACAATTTTTTTATTTTCATATGAATAATTTTCCACAAATTATGTGGCTAGTATTTGTTTTAAGTATCATCAATATATAACGAAAAACTCAACCAATTTCAATAGTTATTATGTAATTACCTGCTTTACTATATCTAAAAATAGAATCATATGGTATTGAAAAAGAAAATTAGTGCAATTACAGTTACAAAACAGAAAATTATTGGAAAATCTCAAACAAATAATCAAAAAGCAGCAAAAACTAGACGACAGAGAGGATATCAGTGGGAAGATACCCTAGTTAAGCGATTTAAGACTACAAAATACTGGAAAGCATTCCGATTAGGGTCTCCAAGCATTGCACTTCCTGATGTATTAGCAGTGAATACAGAAGAAAGTATGATTTTTACAATAGAAGCAAAATCAGGAACAAGTACATCCCTGCCAGTTCCTGCAGATCAAATTCAAAGATGTATGGATTGGATTAAAACTTTTGATATTTATAAAAAAAGAAATGTTATTTTGGCTTTCAAGTTTCTATCCAAAAAAAGAATTGACATTGGTAAATATGAGAGCAGGGAATTGAGAGAATTTTACAAGGTATGGGATGATTCGCTAGAAATTACTGATTGTGTTTGTACTTATGAAGGTAAAATGTTTGCCAAATCAAATGGTACCCGAAAAGAGATATTTCTTAAAGAATACCCCATGCCATTTAAAAATAAACATCGACTAGTGCCAAATTAGACATTAGTTTCATATCGTTTTTTAAGGATGAAGGATTACCGTATATGTTGTCTAAAGAAGAATCAGATATTTCATCTACTGAAAAAAACCATGAATCATTGTTAGAGACAGTATCTGATGCTGAAGTTAACTCAAGAATCAGTTTTGAGGAATTTACAGATGAAAGGATGTTAATTAGTCAGGATGCATTTGGAAACAAACAAATGAAAATTAAAGTTCTAGAAGTATCTGATGAGACTCCTCCTTCTAAATGGAAATTCGGAGATCGTGTAAAAGTGACAAAAATTCTAGTGACAATTAAGCATCTAACCACCCAACAAGTTGAAGAAGCAGAGTTTGACATTGAATCGATAGAAAGAGAACTAGCTGAAAAACGACATTATTCTTCAACTAATAGATGGATTCCTGCAAGTGATATTAAGAATGGGTATGTTGTAGGTTCAAAACATACTAGACTAATTAGTGATGCTTCTGCAATGGATTACATTGTGTTTTAATTAAAAAGTACATAAAGACCAATAATTTTTCTCTGAAAAACATTATAAACAAAAGAAAATGAAAATGGTTATGAGTTCAAAAGAGTTCGAAATTAATGGAACTGATTACAGAATAGTTTTAACAGAACAGGTAATTGGCCACATTAACAATTTAAAAAACCTCTATAATGCAGCATATGAAGATCCAGAAAGTTTTGATGATGTTAGTACCGAAATATCCAACACAATTAATGAAATAGCCAGTACTGTTGAACCACCGGCAGAAGATAGTGATTTGGATGGACTTATTCAAGAAATTATTAAAGCAGTTGATCATAAAGCAGAAGAAATTGAAAAAGAGTTAGAAGGAAAAGAAAAACCTGTAAAAAAAGCAAAAGCAAAATCTAAACCTAAAAAATAATCTCATTTGACCTCAAACTCAGAAAAAATTGGGGTATATGTTATATTCTAAATAAGATAATTACTATTATGTCAAGAAGCTGTGAATGCGGTATTTGTGGACATCATAGTGAGTCCGAATGTTTAGAAAAAGAATGTAAATGTTGTTTAAATTTCCATGAAAGATCTGGACCTAAAAAAAAGTAATTTGAACTGATTAGTATTTTTATTTTTTAAAACAACTACATTTTTTTGAAATATGTCTTGAGCATCCAAATAATTTGTGGTCTTGACATCCACATAAAACACATTTTTTTGCCTCAGTCATAATTTTTCAGATAATTCCCGAATGTCTTCCATCATTTTTTTATCATCAAGTGCCTCTAAAATCTTTAGACGGATATTTTTTACCCTTCCAACATCATTTGAATATAATGTAGACATTGTCTCTATTTCCTGCTCAAAATAATAATTTTCTATATAAAATTTTAATTTTGATTTTAATGGCTTAAAATCAGAAGATTGAATATTTTGAGAATCAATTTTGTTTAAAATTACTCTTGTAAAACCATTAATTTTCATCAATTCTTTGATAATTAGATCAATATCTCCTGGTCTGTCTTTAATCTCTTGAAGTTTCAAATAAGAGTCCAATATTTGGTTTAGAATGCTTTTTAGATATTCATGATAACTAACCATGAACAATTTCTGGCTTAATCTAATCTAAAGTTTAGGAAAAATAGCTTGACTTGTGTAAAATTTACACATTTGCTTTAAATTATCACCGATTAACTGTAATGACAATGCAAGGGGATGCTTATCTCAAATGTATTGATCCAAGATGTGCTCTTGAATATCCAATTACTAATACAAATGTTCAATGTGAAAAGGGACATCTATTAGATGTAATCTACAAAAATACCCCTTCAGATAATTTAAAAGAAGTATTTTATCAGAGACGAAACCCACAGGGAAGCATATTCAATGAAAGCGGAGTATGGCGATTCAGAGAATTATTAAATTTTTGTCAAATAGATACTGAAAATATTGATGAATGCTCAAAATATCTCGTATCCCTTGATGGTGCAGAAGGTAGACAATCAAAGCCATACCAAATGTCTAAACCTGCTGAATTTATTGGAATCTCCAAAGAAAATTTATGGTTACAACCTGAAGGATACAATCCAAGTGGTTCCTTCAAAGATAATGGTATGGCTACAGCAGTCACTCATGCAAAAATGGTTGGAGCAAAAAAAATAGTTTGTGCATCAACAGGTAATACATCTGCATCAGCTGGAATGTTTGCTGCAAATGAAGGAATAAAGTGTGATGTCTATATTCCTGCAGGACAAATTGCACCAGGAAAGCTTAGTCAAGCATATCAATTCGGAGCACAAATTGTTGAAGTAGATGGTAATTTTGATGATGCACTAAAACAATCATTAGATGATGCACAAAACCATGATGGTTATACGGTTAATTCTATCAACCCCTTTAGAATTGAAGGACAGAAAACTATTCCGTTTAGAGCATTAGAGTATCTTAACTGGGAAGTTCCTGATTGGATAGTATATCCTGGAGGAGCTTTAGGAAATACTTCTAGTTGTGGAAAAGCCTTGATGGAATTATATCAATGGGGATGGATTAAAAAAATTCCAAGAATTGCCGTGATTAATTCTGAAGGAGCAAGTACTCTGTCTGATCTGTATAATGGAAAATTTGAAGATGAAGAATTAAGATGGAACAAAGGGGAACCAAATACAGAATTAATATCTAAATATTATGAACATCTTGACAAAGAAGGATTAAGACCAAAAACTAAAGCTACAGCAATTCAAATTGGAAGGCCCGCAAATATTCTAAAAGGATTGCGAGCATTAGAATTCACAAATGGTGTTGTAACAACAGTTTCAGATTCTGAAATGCTTGATGCAATGTCAGTAGTTGGTCTAAATGGATTTGATTGTGAAATGGCATCTGGTGCATCAGTAGTAGGTGTTAAAAAATTAATGAATGAAGGAATTATTAAAAAAGATGATGTGGTTGTTGGAATTTTAACAGGAAGACAAAAAGATGCAATGCTTCCAGTAGACTATCATAATAATCCTGAAAACAAATTTGCAAAACCTCCAAAAAATTAGCCTTGATTCCAGCCTTTGAATATTTTTAAAATGAGATTATACCAAGAGTTAAATCCAAGGCTTACAAAATTAATTTAGCCAAAAGATGGTGCAAATAAAATAAATGATAGTGAATTCACTACTAGGGAGTTTAAGAGGTTAGTAACTTGGTAGAATTATGGGTTGAGCTTGCCGCATTAGCAGCATTAATAGGATTATCAGGATTTTTTAGTGGTTTAGAAGTATCATTAGTTGGTACGAGTAAAGCTACAGTTGAACAATTAGTTAAAGAAAAAAGACGTGGTGCTAAAGCACTTCAAAAACTAAAATCCAACCCAGGATGGATGATGTCTGCTGTTAATCTAGGCAATAATTTAGTAAACATAGGTTCATCTGCGTTAGCAACAGTAGTTGCAATTAAAATATTTGGAGATAGTGGACTTGGAATTGCAATTGGAATTATGACCTTTTTAATTATTATTTTTGGAGAGGTTACACCCAAAACATATTGTAACGCAAATGCAACCAAAGTTGCACTTCGCTCAAGTGGAATTTTAATGATGTTTAGTTATGCAATGTATCCAATTGTATGGGTTTTAGAAAGAATCACTCGAGTAATGATCAAATTAACTGGAAGTGATTATCATCCACCTGCTTTAACTGAAAATGAAATTAAGGGTATTATTGATCAAGGCCATAGAGATGAAGCATTAGAATCACATGAACGTGATTTGGTACATAAGGCATTGCAGTTTGATGATACAGTAGTTCGAGTTGTCATGACCCCCAGGGTAAAAATGGCAACTTTGCCTGCAAAGATGTTGTTATTTGAAGCACTTCCAATAATTAATCAAAATGCTCATTCTAGAATTCCAGTTTATGGGGAAACCAAGGATGACATTATTGGGTTTGTTCATGTTAGAGATATTCTACGGGAAATGGAAGGAGATGAAAATAAAATGAAAACTTTAGGAGAGATATCAAGAGATCCAGTGTTTGTCTCTCAAGAAAAAATGGTCAGTTCATTACTAAAAGAAATGAAGGGGAGAAAAACACACATGGCAATAGTGATAGATGAGCATGGAGGAGTGGAAGGTTTAGTTACTTTAGAAGATTTAATTGAAGAAATCATTGGAGAAATTGAAGATGAAACTGATGTAGCATCAAAATCAGAATATCATTCTATAGATAGAGATACCATTGTTACAAATGGAGAAATAGAGTTAGACAAAATAAATGAAATTTTCAAATCAAATCTTCAAGGAGGCGATGATTATGGAACTCTTAATGGTCTCCTACATGAAAAACTCCACGATATACCACAAGCTGGAGACAAATTAGAAATAGAGAATCTTAGAATCATAGTAGAAAAAGTTGCTAAAAACATTCCTACTGAAATTAGAATTGAAAAAATTAGAAAATAAATTATTTTTTAAAATGTTCTTGTAATTTTTGCTTTTTTTCTTGCATATGAAATATTGATTCTGTATGTGAAAAAGCATCTTTGTAAGATCTTCCATAAAGCATTGCTTGCATTAACATGTGATTTTCTGGAATTACAATTCCTGTTTGATCATCAGAATACATCAATTGAGTAGTATCTCCTATGGATGCAGTCATGTTAGCATGTATGTGTATCATGTTGGTATCAGTAAAATTAAATCCCATAGTTTGAGCGTAATCTCTTACATCTTTAGTTCCTTTAGCAGTCCAAAGAACAGCAACACCGAATTCATTCATAAATAATTCATGGATTTCTGATGGTTTTGGGGCAAGGTCTTTGAATCTAACATCCATTATGTGTAAATGCATTTGTCTGGTTGGTACTTTGATTGCTCTTACAAATAGGGGGGCATCTTTTCCAAAGTATGTTTTAACATCATCACCATGATGGGGTTTTTCAGTCATCTCGATTGTATCAACAACAGTTTTTTCTATTTGTTCAATATCTGCCCATCTTCTAACCAATGTGACATCATAACGAATTATTTTATCTCCAAACTTATGGCGTAAAGGCTCTAGCACTCTACCCATACCTGTGACATTACAACTACCTTGCATCACATGTTGTTTTCCAATTGCATCATCATAGTTCACTCGAGAATTAAATAATAAATCCGAAACTGCTTCTGTACCTTCAATTGATTCTCCGCCTTGATAAATAGCAGGAATGTTTTTTGGTGCATACAGATTAATTTTATTTTTATAGCCATGACCACCAGGTGCTGCATCTATAACTAAATCACAATTATCTAATGCATCATTAATGGTTCCACTGATTTTATAATTTGAAAAATTTTCTAATTTATTTTCTGGAACATAAACGTCTAATCCTTTAGAAATTGCAATATCGACTTTGTCATCAGGAGAGTATTTTCCAACCCCGATTACTTGGATTTCAGGATCATCTTTGAGAAAAGAGGTTATTCTGCTTCCTATTGAGCCATATCCATTAACAAAAACCCTTTTCATAATTCGGGTGTAATTCCCCCATTTATTTACATTAACCTATGAAAAGTTAAAGTTAAGCAAATCCTGATTTTTTTAAAACTAAAACTCATACTGTTTAATGAATTCATTTTTTCATAATCTTTTATTTTAAAAATCCTTACAGAATCCCTCTCACTTCATAAAAACACGTCAAAACATTATCTATCTTGAAATTTAACATCTTGTGCTGATGATTATTACTACGGGTTCTCTCTGATTTTCCTCAAAATTGATGAATATTGCCGAATTATGAAGCTTTTTTTCTAAAAAGATGTTTGCTCTTAGTAGAGAGGCTAGTAGAAAAATAGTCAAAAAAATAGACTTTAAGGAAAAAATTCATGACGCGATTACATATAATCACTAATGAGGCAAGATGAATAGACGAATTGGATAGAGAGTTATTAATTTCAAAACTGGATGAAGCAATAAAAAATTCTGTTGGAGATGATGGGAGAAATCAGTATTTGAAAAAAAGAATCAGACAAAAAAAAGAGTTATTAAAATCTGACAAAAAATATATTGAAAAAATTTTAGAAGTTAAAATTGATAAGATTTCAGATGAGGACTATTCAAATATCATTAATCAAAAAAACAATCGAATCTTTCTAAATCCAAATCTTGCAAAATGTTCAACTTGCAATAACGAAATTAAATTAGATGACAAGTCTATTCGTGAAAATAATAAATGGTATCATTCGCAATGTTTCCAAAAATCTACTTTTAGAAAACATACAAAATCGATTATTAACGATATAGAAAGGAGAAAAACAAGAAGGAAAGGAAAAGATCCAGTTCAGTTTATTATTACAGGAATAATTTTTGTATTTTTGATTACATCTGTCTATTTCATTTTAGGTCCTATCAGCATGATAGCAATGGGTCTTGGGGGCGCAATTACAATATATCATTTAGTGGGGGCTACTGGAAAAATTTTCTCTAAAAACGTCAAAGGTAAGAAAGGACCATCAGTCTTTTTATTATTCTTACTTGTTTCTCCATTTCTAATTGCGACAATGATTGCATATGAGGGATACACATTACTAGAATCCCCAGTTAGAATTATTCTAATTTGGGCAATGACCATTTCATTTTGGTCTACCATGTTATTTGTACCAATGGCAGTTTTGAGTAAATATAGAGAAGACATACAAGAAAATGTAAAATCATATCCAAAAATTTCAATAATAATTCCTGCATATAATGAAGAAAAAGTAATTAAAAATACCATAGAGGGTTTACTTGAAACTAAATATCCTAAAAAAGAAATCATTTTTGTGGATGATGGAAGCAAAGACAAGACATTAGAAATTGCATCAGAATTCAAAGAACAAATCAAGGTTTTACAGAAAGAGAATGGCGGTAAAGCTTCGGCATTAAATTACGGATTAGTGTATTCTACTGGAGAGATAATTGTAATTGTTGATGCAGATACAATAATTGGACGAAATTCATTAAAAGAAATTGTAAAAGGATTTGAAATAAGTGAGCATGTTGCAGCAGTTGCGGGAAATATCAAAGTTCGAAATAGAGTAAATTGGCTAACAAAATGTCAAGCATTAGAATACATTACAGGTATTCAAATTGTTAGAAGAGCATTTGATGTGTTTGGATCAATAACAATTGTCCCCGGTGCATTAGGGGCATTTAAAAAATCTCTATTAACAGAATCAGGAGCTTATGGCAAAGAGACGATTGTGGAAGATTTTGATCAAACTATAAAATTGTTAAAAGCAGGATTAATCACTCAAGGTAGTTCAAAAGCAACAGCGTATACTGAGGCACCAAATACATTTAGAGATTTTTTTGCACAAAGAAAAAGATGGTACAGAGGAAATATTCAGGTATTAAAAAGACATTCAGATGCATTAACCAACCCTCGATTTGGGTATTTACAACGATTGTCATTACCCTATCTGTTTTTGGGAATGGTAATCACACCAATAGTTGGATTTACAGCAGCAGCTAATGCAATTTTAGGCATAATTTTAGGAGATTGGTTATACGTATTACAAATATCCCTAATATTTACAGTGGTCCATTACCTAATGTCTGCTTTGGCAATTAGAATAGATGATGAAGATCCAAAACTGTTGTGGCATGCAGGATTTTTAGTCTTCGGCTTTAAACAGATTGTAGATGCATTACTACTAAAAGCAATTATAGAACAAATTCAAAATAAAAGGGCTACGTGGACAAGTGCAAAAAGAATTGGTGTGTAAATTATCAAATAATAAGACATGGATGATATTATTTTTAGCATCTGTATTTTCCTTCATTACATTTGAACATGTGTATGCCGAAGAATTTGAAACTATTGAGATTGAAATTAAATACACTAACGGTGACAGGGCAGATTTCAACGGAATAAATCTAATAGTGTATCAAGATTTTAGTAAAACCCCCTACTTAGAAAAGCCATTAGAAAAAAACCCTGATAGTATTTTAGTTCCAAAAAATCATCGTTATAAGATAGAAGTATACGCAAATGGAATGTATGCTGATGTAGGATATGTACAATTAAAGGAAAAATCTGAGAAAATAATCATCAACATACCATTATCCGGAGGATTAGAACTGGGGGTATTTTACAAAAACGGCAATCCCATTCAGGGTGCCACAGTAATTGTAAAATCCCAAGACAATACAGAGTGGAAAAAGGGAATTACAAATGATCAGGGTAAAACATTGCGCTATTGGATTCAATCTACTAACAGACAACAGGATTTCTATATAGCAGATGTGTATCTAGGAGAAATCTTTCTAAAATCATATTCTCCAATAAAACTACAAGCTGGAATTGCATTTGATCAAAAAATCATTACCAATATTCCAGAAGTCGTAGAGGAATTAATAATCATAAATCTATATTCAGGTTCAAAAAAAATTACATCCAATGATGGAAATTATAAAGTAACCCTTAATGATCTTCATGGAAATAAGATTGCATCTTCAGATGTGACTTTTAGAGGAGATGCACAATTTTCAAATTTAAAATCAGGCACATATATTGTCAAAATTACATCCAATAATGAATTAGAAGATACACTTTGGCCTCAAACGAAAATTCATGTGATTGGGGACACAAACAAGTTCAGTATTTATAAAAATGTAAAAATTGCAGATATTTTAGAAACACCATTTATTTCGTGTAATTGTATTTCATTTAGACTAGATGATGTACAAGATTATTGGCTTTCTGAAACTCAGACAAAAATAATTGATTTGTTTTCGGAAAAAAACATTCCATTAACTATTGGAGTGATAGGAAATGTAACTGGGTTTGATAAAAAAATCAGTGATAAAATTAAAGAGAAGTTAATTGAGGGAGACATCGAAATTGCTAACCATAGTTGGAATAACGACATACTGACCAGTAAAAGTTATGAAATTCAAGAAAAATACATTCTAGAGACAAACAAAAGAATCTTTGAAGTTTATGGTGTAAATCCTTCTGTATTCATCCCTCCTGAAAATATGTATGATAAAAATACAATAAACATCCTAAAAAATAACGGATTCACACATCTAATTTCACATATCAAAGATAATAGCCTCACAAAAATTGATCAAGATTTGTTTATTGCACCTGCAACAACAGAAACTGGAAAACTATTTGATCGAACTGTTTGGACAATGAATGATAACAATAGTATCAAAAACAAAATAATTCAAAGTATCAATGAGAGAGGATATGCAATAATTATGATGCATCCCCAAGAATTTTCTTTAAGTGAAAATGGTGTTTATGGTGGACCAAATCAAAAAGCAATAGCAGAATTTGGATTGTTATTAGATGAACTTTCAGAATTAAATTCAAAAATAGTTAAAACAAGTGATGTAAAACCAGCAGACAAAGACGTAGTTGGCGAGATAGTTGAAAAACATGATACATGCAATTGTGTTGCGTTTAGACTAGATGGAGTACAAGATTATTGGTTAAATGAGGTTCAAATTAGCATTATGAGTGCATTTCTTGAAAACAAATCCCCCTTAACTGTAGGAATTATTGGTGATGCTTTTGGAATGGATAAAAAAATAACAGATTTTATTAAAGAAAATTCTGCAAAATCAAACTCAAATTTAGAAATAGCAACTAAAGGTTTAGGATTAACGCCATACACTAACTACGATAAAAATGAACAGAATGAAAATCTAAAAAAATCTATTGAATTGATTCAAGCAACAACTAACATTGCACCACATGTTTTCATCCCACCAGATAATAAAATAAATTCCAATACCTTAGAAATTTTAGAAGAAAATCAAATTACCCACATCAGTACCAGTTTAATTAATGAGGGTTCTCCACCTTTTAATTTAAAGGGAGAAATCATCTATAGGTTTCCACAAACTACATCTACAGGACAATTCAATTCGGTAAAAAATCTTTTTGAAATAAAAGCAACACAGCAGGTTTTTGAAGAAATAATTCAATCAATTACAAATTATGGATTTGCAGTTGTTTCAATTCAACCCCAAGAATTTTCATCAGTAATTAATTCAACATACACGAATACACCTAATCAAAATAACATTGATAATTTAGTTGATCTCATCAAGATGTTAAAAGAGAATAATTATGATATAGTTCCAATTGGGAAAATTAATTCAAATTTAGTAGTATCTGTACCTGCATGGATAAAATCTAATGCTGGATGGTGGGCAGATGGCTCTATTGATGATAAAACATTTGTTCAAGGAATAGAGTATTTAGTAAAAAAGGGAATCATTACTGTATCTGAAAAATCTCAAGGCACATCAAATAACAAACTAGTACCTGCATGGATAAAATCTAATGCTGGATGGTGGGCAGATGGCTCTATTGATGATAAAACATTTGTTCAAGGAATAGAGTATTTAGTAAAAAAGGGAATCATTACATATTAACAACTTTATAGCATGTGCTATTTTTCCATCGACAATCCTCTAGTTTGAATTTATTTTCACAATTTAAACAAAGGTAATCAGTTGAAATTTCAGGAAAAAACTCTTTACAATCATTGCAGATATAGTGATTCTTCATTACTCTATAATCCACTCCTAATGCTTTAATTTCCTTATTACAATTAGGACATGTGTCATCTTGATATGTTTGCTCTTCGGTAATATTTCCACAATCATAATGTTCTATCAATTTACCTAATCTGAAATTGGAACCTTTACAATTGGGACAAAAAAATACCTGAGATGTTTTTACAGAATCACATTGATTGCAGGCAATTTCTTTTTTCTGCCCTATTTCAATAATTTTCCCTTCTTGAATTAATTTTTCCAAATACGAAGTAACAGCAGCAGTTGAAAATCCCAAAATATTGGTTATTTTATTAAAACTGATTTGATGTGTTGATTGTAAAATAAAATTAATTTGCTCATGTGTTTTTGCTAAAACTTTTTCTTCGGCATTTTTTAATATGGTGACTTGTTCGGATTCTTTTTGGAAAAAGGAATCTTCTTTTTCTAATGTATCAACTAGATTTTTTAGACTTTCAAATCTTATTGGTTTTTCAATGTATTGGTAAACACCTAGCCTAATAAGATCTTTAATTCCCTCATCATCTTTCTCTGTGGCGGTTTCTAAAATAACTCGTGCATTTGGTTGAACTTCTTGAATTTGGGTAAGAACAGAACGTGCATCCATATCAGGAAGCATATAATCAAGAAATACAATAGGCGATTTTTTTTGTTCAATAAGATCACTAAATGTAGATATTGCGCCAGCACCACTGTCACAAATATGAATATGTGAGAAACCTAATTTTTCCAAGTAGCTCTTCAAAAGCATCCCAATAGCAGGGCTATCTTCAATTATCAAAACATCTTCTTTAATTCCCATAATTTGCTTTCCTATATAATCACAAATTAAAATTGTTTATAAAAATAAGAGTACTAAAAATAGATAGACAGCATTAATTTTTTAGGTTTTGCAAAAAATCCACGCTAATTCATCAAAAACGGAGTTTAAGATTAAAAATATCCTATTTTTCCACAAAATTAGATCAAATCACAAACGACTAAATGTCTTGATAAAAACTCAGAGGCATGTTACATGGTCCATCATTGGCAATTGGTGCCATTATTGCATCAGTTTCACTAGTAGTAGCATTCCTGATATTTGATGGAATTTCAAATGAGGCAGAACTAGTTTTGGAACCAACTCCAGAATTAGAACAAGTTGGACCCCCATCAATCACTATGGAGACATTTTTAATGAATGGGTCCCCAATTCTTGGAGATTCAAATGCAAAGGTAACATTAGTGGAATTTGGAGACTATCAATGTCACTTTTGTAATGTATTCTTTCATACAACCGAAGATCCTATTTTAAAAAATTATGTTGAAACAGGTAAAGTTAGAATGATTTTCAAAGATTACAACATAATTGGTCCTGACTCTGTAAATGCATCACATGGTGCGCATTGTGCAAATGATCAAGGAAAGTTTTGGGAGTATCATGACATTTTGTATACAAATTGGACTGGTGAAAATAACGGATGGGCATCCTCGGAAAACCTCTTAAAATTTGCCCAAGAAATAGAATTAGACATTGATCAATGGTCACAGTGTATGATAGAAGGGATTCATTCTAAAACAATTCTTGCAAGTAATGAAGATGCAAAAAAATTAGAGTTAACTGGAACTCCGGCATTTTTTGTAATAGGTCCTGATGGAAAGACCACACATATCTTTGGGGCACAACCTTATGAGGTATTTGAAAACATCTTTGAGGCAGAACTTGCCAAATAAATTAGCGATCAGATACAAAAATTATAAAAATGTATGAAAATTTCTATTCCTAGTTAGTTAGAATTTACACAATAACCTTATTAGTGAAATATCGGAGGCAAGCTTATGGCAGCAGGGATTGATGATATTGCAATATACATCCCAAGATTATACATTGATGCAGCGGATTTTGCAGCAGCAAGAGGATTAGATCCTATAAAATTACAAAAGGGATTGGGGGTATCACAGATGGCAATAGTTGATGCCAATCAAGACCCTGCTTGTTTAGCAGCAAATGCTTGTTTGAAAATTATGCAGAGAAATAAGCTATCACCAGAAGACATTGGAAGGTTGTATGTATCAACAGAATCTGCATTTGATGAATCAAAGGCGATGAATTCTTATGTTATCGGAATGTTAGAACAAGTCTATGGTCAAGGTGCATTTGAGCACTGTGGTGGTGTAGAAACAAAATTTGCATGTGTAAGTGGCTCTTATGCCCTATATGACAATACTAATTGGATTAGAGCTGGAGAAGCAGAAGGAAAACATGCACTTGTAGTAGTATCAGATATTGCAAAATATGACATGGGTTCAAGTGGAGAGATGACTCAAGGTGCAGGAGCTGTAGTTATGCTTCTCAATGACAACCCTCGTCTATTAGCATTTGATCCTAAGGTAACTAGTACATCAATTAAAGATGAATATGATTTTTACAGACCATTTGGAAAAGAAACTCCAATAGTTCATGGACAATATTCCAATCTATTATACATGATACAAGTAAGAAAAGCTTTGGAAGCATACAAGAAAAAAGTTATTTCATCAGGTTTGATCAAAATCGAACCAGGAGAGACAATACTTGATCATATGGACTACATCAACATGCACTTACCATACAGCAATATGGGAAAAAAGGCATTAGCATATTTAGTTAGACATGAATGGAGACAATTACCTAGATGGAAAAAAGTGTTACAAGAAATTGGTATGGAAGAACCAGTTCCAAAAGATCCACGAGGTACAATTGAATCTGTATTAAGCGATGAAGAATTTATGGCAAGAGATCATGAATTTACAAAACTCTTTACCAAAACTCAACAGTATCAAGAAGTGTATGAATCCAAACTTTCAAGCTCATTAATTGCATCTAGTATGATTGGTAATTTGTATACTGCTTCATTGTATCTTGGATTTAGAAGTTGTTTAGAATTTGAATATCAAAAAGGAATAGATTTGGAAGGAAAAAGAGTGGGCTTTGGTTCATATGGTAGTGGAAGTAGTGCCATGGTCTTCAGCGGAGTAATTCAGCCAGAATACAAAGAGATGGTAAAAAACATGAATTTAGAAGTGGAGATTGGACCAAGGAAAAAACTAACATGGCAGGAATACGAAGAACTACACGAGAATAAATTAAGTCCTGAGGAGGCAATGCTTCATTCAGAAAAAGAATTCGTACTAGTTAATGTGAATACTCAAAAAGAGACTAGAGGTGAAAGACGTTACATCTTCAATGAATAATGCAAGAAGAACCAAACCCTGTAAAGGATTATCTATTTAATTATATTAAAAATTCAGAAACTATTCCAAAATTAATCTCAAAGAAGAAATTTGATCAAATAATTGACGAGATTATCCAAAACTGTTACGATTATGTGCTCACTTTGGGAGAAAAAGATGAAGTGTTGGGAATTTTGGCAACAGGAATTTTACATTATCTGCTTACAAATGCATTGATCCCAAGTCAAAGAAAAATTGATTATGATGGAATTGAGCTAGACATTGTAATTCCAGATACCAAAACACTAGAGATGGATCAAAAAAAGACATTGTTAGTTTGCATACCTAAATCATCTAATCCAAAAATAATCAAAGAGAAAATTTCTCAATTAGAGAAGATTCAAAATGTATCAGAAAATATTTGGGTTGTTTTGTCTGAAAATATTGCTGTTGAAAAGAAATTATTTGTAATATCTAAAGAAAACAATACATTATCTCAAATTATTTTTGAAATTGCCAAATTCACCAATATTGGCGGCAATAATAAATTCAAAATTTTGAAGATTTAGCAAAATAATTTTTTAGAATATCAATATATTTATTTTAAAATTAATTTTGTGTCAAGATTTTTCTTAAAAATTTTGTACATAGAAGAATCACTCAGGTCTTCAATAAAAGGAATTGAGCCTAAAATAGGAATATTAGTTAAATGCTTCAAATCACGTGTTAGTTCATTTATTTTGTAACCATCATTATCAAAATCATTGATGATGATTCCTTTGATATGAATTTTATATTTTTGACACATTTTTACAGTCATTACAGTGTGATTGATGGTTCCAACTTTAGTTCTTGTAACAATAATTGTAGGACATTTCATGTCTTTTATCAAATCTGTAACAAAATAGTTCTTGAGTATAGGTGTCATGATACCACCCATTCCTTCAACTAATAACATCTCATGTAGTTTTGATAATTTTTTAAAATTTGAAAGAACCAAATCAATTTTTGGTGTGATTTTCAGTGTCTTCATAGCAGTAAAGGGGGATGCAGGAATAGGGAAAAATTGAGGATTTAAGAGATTTTCAGGATCTTTTACTTGTGCAGCTTTTACAATAATTTCAACATCTTCAGATTTGAAACCCTTTTTTTGTTGATTTCCAGCAGCAAATGGCTTCATAACACCTACATCAAAATTCATTTTTCGAAAGAGTATGGCCAAACCTGCTGTAACATAGGTTTTGCCCACATCAGTATCAGTCCCTGTAATGAATAGTGATTTCAACAAATATCATGAATAATTAGTGTTGATTAATCTTGTCGTTTAATTATTAAGAACAAAAAAATAATTAAAAATGTTTGAAAAATACTAGTTTTGTATGGCATCCAAATACTCAAATGAATGAATGGGATTCATTTGACGAAATAAAGAGTGCCAAGGGAATTTGGTTAACCGATTCTAAGGGAAATAAAATGATAGATGCAGTCGCATCAATGTGGTGTAATGTTTGGGGACATTCTAATCCTAAATTAATTAAATCCATTCAAAATCAAAGTAAAAAACTTCAACACTCATCAATGTTTAATCTTACAAATGAGCCTGCAGAAAAATTAGCAAAAAAACTCATAGGTATTTCCCCTGGTATGCACAGGGTATTTTATTCGGACAATGGTTCATCGGCAATGGAAATTGCAATCAAAATGTCACTTCAATATTGGAAAAATATTGGAGAAACAAAAAAAACTCAAATTGTAACCCTAAAAAACGGTTATCACGGAGACACATTTGGAGCAATGTCAGTAGGATATGTTCCTGAATTTTTTAAAAAATTTAAAAAACAATTATTTTCAACAATACAATTTTCAGTTCCTAATGCATATAGAGTTCCAAAAGGATTAACTTTTTCAGAATATGAAAATCAATGCATAGAAAAAATTGAGAAAAGATTTCAAGAAAATAATGATATTGCGGCATTTGTAATGGAAAGTGGAGCACAAGTTGCAGGAGGGGTAATAATTTACCCAGATAATTTTCAAAGAAAAATTAGCAATTTATGTAAAAAACATGATGTATTATTAGTACTAGATGAAATTGCTACAGGGTTTGGCAGATTAGGATCTATGGTAGAGTATGAGAAACAAAAAAGCATTCCAGATGTTGTTTCATTTGGAAAAATGTTGACTGGAGGGTATCTTACTATGGCTGCAACTTTGGCAAATAAAAAAGTGTATGATTCATTTTTAGGAGAATTCAATGAATGGAAACATCTATTTCACGGACATACATTTACTGGAAATCCAATTGCTGCCTCAGTTGCTAATGAGAATCTAAACATGTATCAAAAAAATAAGTTGATCCAAAAAATACAAAAAACAAAAAAAGTTTTTGAAAAATACTATCAAGAAATATCTAAAATAGATATTGTTGGGGATATTAGACATAAAGGAATGCTGATGGGAATTGAACTTGTTTCAAATCAAGAGAAAAAAACACCAGTTAACCCCAAAAAATCAATCAATAAAATATTTTTTGAAGAAGGGAAAAAACATGGAATTTATCTAAGAACACTTGGCAATATTGTAATGATTGTTCCCCCCTTGGCAATTACTGAAAATGAGCTTAATCTACTCCTAAACAGAGTGATTAGCACCATTAAATCAGCAAAAACCCAATTAATTTAGCCGTTAACCCCCCTGAACATCCAAGGTTAACCATTCCATTATTGTTATAAATAGAATAATGTTTAATGAGTTAGGATGTTGGAATTCATCAAAGAGTGTCAAGAGAAAGTTTTTTCCGGAAATGGATTATCAGCCGATGATGTTCATAAATTATTTAACATTCCAGATGAATATCTAAAAGGTTTAGCACAGGCTGCAAATGAAATTACGAGAGATTTCAATGGACATAAAGTAGATGTTGAACAATTAAACAATATTAAAAAAAATGCATGCAGTGAAGATTGTACATTTTGTGGGCAATCTGCTTTTTTTGATACAGGTATTGAAACATATCAATTACCATCACCAGAAGAAGTTGTTCTCAAAGCAGAAAAAGCAAAACAAGAAGGAGCTGAATCATATTGTCTAGTTGCAGCATGGAGAGAGCCATCACCAAAAGATTTTGAAAAAGTATGTAAAATAATTACTGAAATTAACGATAAAGTTGGAATAAGTGTAGAGTGTAGTTTAGGATTTCTTACGATAGAACAAGCAGAAAAATTAAAAAAATTAAATGTTAAAAGATACAATCATAATTTAGAAACTGCAAAATCTAAATTTTCAGAAATCTGTACAACTCATACATACGAAGATCGATTAAACACATTAAAAATTGCAAGAGATGCAGGTTTGGAATTATGCACAGGTGGCATTATAGGTCTAGGGGAAACCAGGGAGCAAAGATTTGAGTTGACAATGGAATTGGCTAGAATATTCCCAGAAGAAGTAACAATTAACATACTTGTTCCAGTTCCAGGTACACCGTTAGAGTTACAAACACATCTTCCTAACTCAGAAATTGTTAGAATATTTGCAGTCATTAGATTCCTATTGCCAGAATCAGTGATCAAAATATCTGGAGGTAGAGAACTTAATCTAAATGACTCTGGCGAAGAACTACTTCAAAGTGGTGCAAACGGAATAATTACTTCAGGATACTTGACTATGGGTGGAAATGAGGCTAAAAAAGACCGTGAAATGATAGAGAAGATTGGCCTTCAAGCATAAACTAAGTTTTATTGATTTAGAACTAGAAAATATAAGAAAAAACAATCTGTATAGAAGCTTACGATATGGAAAAGCAAGCAAAGCAGATATAATTATTGATGGAAAAAAATTACTCAACTTATGTTCAAATGATTATCTTGGAATTCCTGTAACTAAAATTAAGATAAATCAATTACAATCTAGTTCAAGACTTGTTTCTGGCAACGATAAATCATACAAAAAATTAGAAAACATACTTGCAAAACATAAATCAAAACAAAAAAGTTTAATTTATCCTACAGGATACATGGCAAATTTAGGAACAATATCTTCAATTGTAAATAAAGGCGATTTAATTTTAAGTGATGAGCTAAATCATGCCAGCATCATTGAATCATGCAAACTATCAAATGCAAAAGTTTCAGTTTACAAACACAATGATATGGATGATTTAAACAAAAAAATAAAATCAAAAGCAAAAAACAAATTCATAATTAGTGAAGGAATATTCAGTATGGATGGAGATTTTTCATCACTTAAAGAGATTACCGAAATATCAGAAAAAAATAATGCCATTACAATAATTGATGATGCACATGGGGATTTTGTGGTTGGAAAAGATGGTAAAGGAACTCCAAGTCATTTTAATGTTACAAAAAAAATTGATGTGTACATTAGCAGTCTAAGTAAAGGCCTAGGATCTTTTGGAGGATATGTTGCATCACAAAATAACGTAATTGATTTATGCATTAACAAAGCAAAATCATTTATCTATACATCAGCATTACCATCATTTTTAATCGAGTATGCTATACAGAGAATTCAAACAAACAGAGAAAAACAAAAAAAGAGATTAGAAAAAAACATCTCACATCTATCAAAAGGGCTTAAGAAAATAGGTTATGAGGTTAGATCAGAGAGTCAAATAATTCCAATTATTATTGGAGATGAAAAGGCAGCTTTGGACTTTGGTAGTTTTTTGTTCAAAAATGGTGTTTATGCTCAGCCAATCAGATATCCAACCGTTCCTAATAATCAAGCCAGGTTAAGAATTTCAGTTACGGCATGGCTAACAAAAACAGATATCGATTATGCGCTAAATGTTTTTGAGAAAGGATTTAAGAAATTTTTGTAATTAGCGCATAGAATCAAATCCGCCAAGTGCAGGGGATCCAATAATTACTGCCAGGGTGATTACAATTCCTAATGCAATACCTACAATAATGAATCTTTTATTCATAATAAAATTTTCAATTACCCAGTTAAAAACGGATTGCACAAACATTGGGTAAAGATATGGAAGAAGGCTTTAAAGGAAAAATTATAAAAATAATTCATGGTTGAAATCACTCTTGCAGTTGCTGCACTTGCAGGTCTTGGATCATTTGTAGCTCCATGTATTTTACCCATGATTCCAGCTTTTCTTGCATATATTTCTGGAACAACACTTTCAGAATTAAATCAAAATAAAGGTTCCAAGACAATAACAATCAACAGAACAAACATCATATTAAATTCAGTATTTTTTGTCTTGGGATTCTCAGTAGTATTTTCAACTCTAGGAGTAATTATCAACAGTGTTCTATCAACGTCAACTGGAAGTATTGTTGAAGGACTAAACCAAGTGGGCGGAATAATTATTGTAGGATTTGGAATATTTTTACTATTATCAACAAAAATTAATAAATTAAACGTAGAAAAAAAATTCTTTCCTAAAAGAACCAAAGCAAGTTATCCACTGTCTTTTGTGTTTGGTTTAGCTTTTGCAGCAGGATGGACACCATGTGTAGGTCCAATTCTTGGAACAATTCTCACACTAGCTGCAACCACACCATCAGTTGCATTTAATTTACTTTTAGTATATTCATTAGGTTTAGGAATTCCATTTATTTTAATTGGGGTATTTTATTCAAGAGCTACTAGAATTATTAGAACGATGGGCAAACATCTAAAATATTATAATCTGATATTAGGAGGATTCATCATGGTGTTAGGAATATTAGTTTTTACAAATCAATTAGCATACATTGCAAATTTTCCACTTCTCAATGAATTATTATTTTTAGGATAAAGAAATGAAACAAGAAATTAAAACAGCATTAATTCTGGGTATAGGAATCGCCACAGCAATCGGTGTAATGAGCATGATTTTTTCAACACTTGATCAAGAAAACATTTCTTCCAATAATATTTTAGAATCAGATTCAACAGGAATGATAGACAAATCAGGTTTCAAAAAGGCACCAGAGCTAGTTGGGATACAACATTATCTCAATACGTCATCGGAAGAGTTGAAAAATAAAATTAAAAACAAAGTGGTGCTCTATGATATTTGGACATATAGTTGCATCAATTGCATCAGAACACTACCTTACATAACAGCATGGGATGAAAAATATTCAGATCAAGGATTATTGATTATCGGAATTCATTCACCTGAATTTGAATTTGAAAAAGATCCTGAAAATGTAAAGATGGCCATTAGCAAATACGGAATCAACTATCCTGTAGTATTAGATAACGATATGGAAACATGGAAGGCATTTGAGAATAGATATTGGCCAAGAAAATACATTGCAGATCATGAAGGATTCATCAGATATGATCATATCGGAGAAGGCAAATATCAAGAAACAGAAAAAGTTATTCAGAAACTTTTAGAAGAAAGATCATCATCACTTGGAATTCAAACTGCATCTACTGTTCCACTAGTAACAATTGAAGAGTTTGAACATACGATTTTTAGAACACCTGAATTGTATTTTGGGTATTACTTTGCTCAAAATAGAAATCAATTGGGAAGCGATGAGGGATTTCAACCAGAAAAACTAGTAAAATATTCTAATCCTAAAAAAATTGATCTTCATAAATTCTATCCAATAGGAGAGTGGATGAATTTAGCAGACAGTATGAAATTAGTTTCAAATGAAGGCTCCATTAAATTACAATATAATGCAAAAGAGGTAAACATCGTTACAGCAAATAATGCAGAATTAGAGGTATTTCTTGATGGCAATCCTCTTACTGAAAAATATTCAGGAAAAGACATAGTCTCAGATAATCACTTAATCGTATCAGAGCCTGGATTATACAACATCATTACAAGTGAGACCAGTTCGTCACACATTATGGAAATTAAGATTAAAGGTAAAGGATTTCAAATATTCACATTCACTTTTGGATAATGTAACCACCCCTAGTTGTAACTCCAGTTACACTAGTAAGAGTGACAAATCTGTTTAAAACAAAATTTTCCACAATGATCAAGGTAAATAGGATATGATTAGTAATTCTTGGAATAAAACAGAGGGAGAGAGCATATCACAAAAATTTATGGGCAAAGTAAGACCTGATGAGCCACTAAAAAACAAAATTGATTTTGCACAAAAAAAATTACAATTTCAAATCTCAAAATTAGATTCAATAGATGAAAAACTAAAGAAAAAACACGATGTTATTTTTGAAAAAATAGTCAATGCTCAGAGAAATAACAAGAATGGTTACGCTCAAGCTTATGCAGGAGAATTAGCACAAGTAAGAAAAATGAAGAATATGGTCAGTGGTGCTAAACTCAGTATGGAGCAAATTAAACTTAGATTAGATACAGTTTCCGAACTAGGTGATGTAGTAGTCACACTTAGTCCATGTATGTCAATCATCAAAGGTCTTAGTCCATCACTAAATGGAATCATGCCTGAGGCAAATGCATCAATGCAAGACTTGTCACAGATATTAGGTGATGTGATGTCAGGATCATCTATGAACATGGGTGAAACTATGAATGTTGGAACCGAGACAAATGCTGACACATTAGCAATTCTCGAAGAAGCACATAGTGTCATTGCAGGTCAAACCAAAGCGGTAATACCAGATGTTCCAGATAGTCTCAAACATCAGATTGTAGAAAAAAAATCAGATGTTTTTATCTAAAATAAATAATTAATTTTTATTTTGATTTCTTTTTACTTTTTTGAATTAAAATTTTTTTAATTCTAGATATTGTAGGATAACTGTATCCACGTCTACGATAATTTGCAATCATCATCTTCCAATTTTTTAATCGCCATTGAGCTTGCTCAGTTGTGACAGAGTGGATTTCTTTTTGAATGATACTTTTTCTTCCTACCTTCAAGGTTCCCGCATCCTTTGCAGACCACCTATTCTTTGCAAATTTGAGTCCAGTAAGAATTTCTTGAATAGGCATTTCTTTGAAATATTCTTTTAGTTTTTTCAACTCTAAATCCGTAGGAGATTTTGATATCGGTAATTCAATAGTTTTTACCATAAAAAATCTAAAGAGACATGCTTTAAGAGATTCTTGCTAAATCAGAATTAACCAAAACAGGAAATATTTGAAAAGAATTTAGCGTCTAACAACTCAAAGGAATATTCACATTTTTACACAATGTGTTGTACATTCCAAATCCAAGGATAATTGCAGCAAATACTGCCAAAGGGATCAAAATGAAAAAATTGGTTTTACGACCCATAATAGAAATAGAAATAGAGAGTATAAAATTGTCACATCCTTAATCGACACTAATTGTAAAGATCCCTTTTGTATTGGGATCTTGCAACAATGAAACCATCTCTCGCGGTAGCAAATCAGAAGATTTGTCACATTTTATTGCCAACGTTCGAGGGCAAACAAAATCACTTCTTCTAATTACAATGTCTTCCTTATGGGATAAAAGTAATCCAGGATGACCCTTACCAGCTATAACAAATTCATATTCACCAACACGTATGGAGAGTGTTACTTTAGTATCAAAATTTTTTAGTTTTTCTTTTAGTTCTGATGGCAAATCAGCACAACTTGATGTAGCATTTACACCAACTATACAATCACCTTGAGGGGTAAGATTAGACTCCTTTGTAATTTCTATAGTTTTTGTATGATTTGATCTAATATTTTCATGTCCAGAAAACTGAATTTGATACCTCACGCCAAAAGTGATAGGCTAGACTTAAATTAAACTTTCAAAGCATTTGAATTAAATGCTTCCTGCGCAACAAGGTTATGACAGAGCTATTACAGTATTTTCTCCGGATGGTAGACTTTACCAAGTAGAGTATGCAATTGAAACGGTTCGAAGAGGAACAATTGCAGTAGGTGTAAAATGTAAAGACGGAATCATAATTGCAGTAGAAGAAAAGCCAAGAAAATTACAAATCTCAGATACAGCCCAAAAGATATTTCAAATTGATGATCATGTAGGAGTTGCAGCTGCGGGATACATTCCAGATGCAAGAAGTCAAGTGGATAATGCAAGATTTTTCTCACAAAGTAACAAAATGATTTATGATGAACCAGTTGAAGTTGAAACCATTGCGAAACATTTAGCTGATCAATCTCAACAATATACACAGTATGCAGGTGTAAGACCATTTGGAGTTGCATTGATTTTAGGAGGAGTTGTAAACAAAACTCCTCAATTATATCTCACAGATCCAAGTGGAACATACATTTCATATGATGCAATTGCAATTGGTTCAGGTTCTGAACAAGTAACAGACTTTTTAGAAAAAACTTACAATCAAGATCTTTCATTAGAAGATGCATCGGTTTTAGCTACTGCAGGAATTTATCTATCAAGTGAAGATAAAGAAGGTACTAGTCACATTAGAATGGCATGCATTAAAACAGATACTGGCTTGTATGAGTTAGTTTCAGATGAACAGATTACAAATTATGCAAAAATTGCAAAAGAAAAATATCCACACGAGAAAAACTAAGTATCATTAACAGATTGTGAGATTTAATTAGATTGAAATTATCCGTAGCAATTCCAGAATCATCACTTTCTGACGAATCATTAAAAATAGATAAAACTAGAAAGATTTCAGTTCTGGCAAGAGCATGTGCAATTTTCAAAATTGATACAATCTATGTGTATCAAGAAGGCGAAAATAAAACAGATGGAGCACTGTTGGTAATGATTTTAAAGTATTTAGAAACACCGCAATTTTTGAGAAGAAGATTATTTCCAAAAATGAATGATTTAAAATTTGCAGGGGTTCTACAACCACTAAGAATTCCAAGTCACATAACACCTGCCAATCCAAAAAAAATCAATCGTGGAGACATTAGAGAAGGAATTATTGTTAGTATTAAAGGCAAAAAATTTGTTGATGCTGGAATTAATCAACTAATTCAGTTTTTTGGGAAAACACCAGTTGGTAAAAGAGTCACCATCCAATTCAAAGAAGGATACCCTAAATTATCTGTAAAAGAGATTAGTAAAGATGAAATTCAATCTTACTGGGGATATTCGGTAAAAGAAAGAGCAAATCTTTTTTCTTTATTGTCCGAGTGGAAAGGCAACATCATTATCACATCAAGAAAAGGGAAAACTGCAACAAGAGAGCAGTTATCAAAATATACAAAATCAGATAAAGACACATTGGTAGTCTTTGGATCTCCAGAAAAAGGAGTTCATGAGATTCTAAGTGGAAAAATGAAAAACGTACAAAATGCTAAAGCACTAAACTTTTTTCCAAATCAAGCTACACAAACAGTACGACTTGAAGAAGCATTACTTGGAACACTAGCAATAATTAATCTGGAAAAGAATTCATAACATGAAAGAAAGAAAGAATTTCTTACTCTTAGCTATTGGGATCGGATTTGTTGGAATTATCTTAGGTGCATTCACAATTTGGAATACTGTAAATGATTTGTTCCAACCATAAAATTTTAGGCATAGTTGGTTAACCTGTAATTTTAAACTGGTTAACGACATCTCACATGGTTTAATAGAGGGTAATCGATGATGTGTTTTATTCATGGGTGCTAGAAAGAATCATCAACCAAGAAGAGGAAGTCTCGCATATTCTCCTAGAGGACGTGCTAAAAGCATGGAAGCAAGAATAAGAGCATGGCCTAAAATTGATTCTGAAGAACCTAAAATTTTAGCTCATTGTGGTTTCAAAGCTGGTTGTGTACAAATTGTCACTATTGATGACAGAGATAAAACACCTAATGCAGGAAAACAACTAGTCAGTCTAGGAACTGTTTTAGTTACTCCACCGGTTCTAATTTTAGGAGTTAGAGGATATTCTAAAGATCATGATGGAATGCATGCAGAATTTGATGTGTATGCAGAAGACATACCAAAATTTATCGCAAAAGAGATTACACTAAAAAACAAAGAAGGTGCATTAGATAACGCAGAAAAAAAATTAGGAAAAATTAAAGAAATTTTTGCAATCGTTGCAGTATCTCCTAGTGCTGCAGGATTAGAACAAAAGAAACCATATATTTTTGAGGCCTCAGTTAGTGGCGGAGATATACAAAAACAATTTACACATGTTAAAGAATTACTTGGAAAAGAAATTAAGATTGATCAAATTTTTGAAACGGGTGCAACTGTTGATGTAGCAGCAATTACAAAAGGTAAAGGATGGCAAGGTGTTATTCAACGATGGGGAGTGAAAAAGAAACAGCACAAATCAAGAAAGACAGTTAGAGAAGTCGGTTCTCTTGGTCCAATCTCGCCACAAAGTGTAATGTATACTGTACCAAGAGCAGGACAAATGGGATTTCATCAAAGAATTGAATACGATAAAAGAATCATGATAATGGGAAACACAAACGATGATCAAATTAAGATAAATCCTGATGGAGGGTACAAACATTTTGGATTAGTAAAAGGCGATTTCATTATTCTAAAAGGTTCAGTTCCTGGAACATATAGAAGATTGATTAAATTAAGAAGTCAAATCAGAAATGCTCCAACCAAAATCATCAAACCAAATATCCTAGAGGTAGTTATCTAATGAAAACTCCAGTGTATACAACCAGTGGAACAAAAGATGGAGAAATCGAACTTCCACTAATTTTCACAACTCCATTTAGAAGAGAACTTATTCACAAAGCATTCACCAATCTAAATTCACACAAATTCCAACCACAGGGAAGACATCCATCAGCAGGACAAGATGTTGTTGCTGACTCAAATGATCCCCCAACGGGTCAAGGTGTATCTCGTGTTGCAAGAATGAGAGGCGGTGGAGGTGGAAGACAAGGACAAGGAGGAGAAGTAGCATCAACTAGAGGAGGTAGACAAGCTCATCCACCTATTGTAGGAAAAGTAATTTACAAAAAATTAAACAAGAAAGAAAACAAATTAGCATTATGCTCTGCAATTGCTGCAACTGCATCAAAAGAAATCATAGAATCAAGAGGACATAAGATTGAGGGTATTGAATCATTTCCTATCATTGTATCAGATGATATAGAAAAGGTTGCAAAAGCAAGCGATATTTCTAAAATATTAGAATCATTAAAACTGGCACAAGATGTAAAAAGATTGGAAGTAAGAAAGCCACGTTCAGGAAAACCATCACTTAGAGGCAGAAGTAAAAAAATTGGAAAGAGTGTTTTGTTTGTAACTAAAGATGCAGCTAATCTTAGACAGGCAATAGGTGCACTCCCAGGAGTCGAAGCTACAAGTGTCAAAGAACTAAGTGTCTTAGATTTAGCACCCGGTTCTGATCCTATAAGATTAACAGTTTATTCAAAATCGGCAATAGAAGAAATTGCAAAGATAAAATCAACACATTTGGAGATCATGGTGAAAACAAAATGAATGTAGATCAAGCTAGTAAAATCATTATCAAACCATACATTACAGAGAAGACATTTGCAATGGTTGAAAGTGAAAATAAAATATGTTTCATTGTTGAAAGATCAGCAAGTAAACCACAAATTGCAGAAGCTGTCAACACACTTTACAAAGAAAAAGTAACAAATGTCAACACTGCTAGAACAATTTATGGCAAAAAAGCATTTGTTCAGTTTGAAAATACAGAAAAAGCAAGGGATTTGGCTACAAAGATAGGAATGCTATAATATGGACCATAAAACTCGAAGAACACTAACAGAGGAGAATAAGAATGGTTAAAGAATTTTTGTATAAAGGAATCCCCAAAGAAGAATTGGAGAATATGTCATTAGAGAAATTATTCCAATTGTTTAATGCCAGACAAAGAAGATCACTTACAAGAGGAATTACAGATGGAAAAAGAAAATTAATTGAAGAGATTAAAGCTGCTAAAGCAGGCAAATTAAAGAATCCTATCAAAACTCACCTTAGAGATTTGATTGTTCTGCCATACATGGTAGGAGTTACAGTAAATGTTTTCTCAGGAAAAGATTTTGTTCCAGTCAATATCAGAGCTGAAATGATTGGACATTATTTGGGAGAATATGTCATAACAAACAAGAGAGTGTCACACGGTGCCCCAGGTGTTGGTGCATCAAGATCCAGTCTCTACGTACCATTGAAGTGAGAATTATGGGTAGATTCAATTACGCTTTCCAAAATTATGACCCAACACGTCATGTACGTTCTTCATTAAGAGAGAAAGACATCTCCCACAAACATGCACGTGAAGTTGCAGTTTCAATAAAGGGTTTATCGATTGAAAGAGCCAGAGACTATCTTCAGGCAGTAATTAACAAAGAGAGAGCAATTGCATTTAGACGATTTAAGAATCAAGTTGGACACAAAGCAGATCCTGGTATGATGTCTGGACGATATCCACAAAAAACAGCTAAAGAATTCATCAAGGTTTTAGATAATTTAGAATCAAATGCAGAATACAAAGGAATGGATTTGGATAGATTAAAAATTGTAAATGCAACAGTGCACAAGGGTGTAATTGTTAAAAGATTTATTCCTAGAGCAATGGGTAGAGCAACTCCCAAAAATAATGTACTTACACATGTAGAATTGGTGGCACAGGAGATTTAGAAATGTCAGCAGTCAAAAACGTAATCAAAGACAACTACAACATGATGCTGCTCAAAGATTATCTAAGAATTGCAATCAAAGAAGCAGGATTTTCACATGCAGAAATTTCAAAAACACCAACAGGAACAAGAGTTTCATTACATGTTACAAGACCAGGTATCGTAATTGGAAGAAAAGGTTCTGGTATTCGTGAATTAACAGACAAACTTGCAACAGATTTTGGATTAAAAAACCCACAAATTTCAGTAGTTGAAATTGAAAAACCAGAGTTATCTCCAAGTGTAATGTGTAATAGAATGGCAGCACATCTTGAGCGTGGAACCGCATTTAGAAGAGCCACAATGTGGACATTAAAACAAATTATGGAAAATGGAGCAATGGGAGTACAAATTACAATTTCAGGAAAACTTAGAGGAGATCGTTCCGCATTTGAAAAGCACACAGCAGGAATTTTACCAAGAGCAGGACACCATGCAGAAGTAATTGTAGATGAAGATATTGCACATGTAAAAACTGCAATGGGTTTAATTGGTATTAGAATTAGAATTGCAAGAAATGAAAAATTAATTCCAGAATTTGAAATGAGAACTGAAAAAACAATGAAACCAAGACAAGTTAAAGATGAAGGGACAGGTAAGATGAGAGATGAGACAGCAGCTGAAAAGAAAGCAAGAACCGAATCTGAACAAATTGCATTAGAAGAGGAAAAAATGAAAGATCTTGAAACATTAGAAGAAGAGGAGAACTTATTCAAATGACCCGACTCAGTATGAAAACAATTAGACAGTTAAATGAAAAAGATCTTAAAAGCAAGATTCAGGAAAGTAGAAGTGAATTATCAAAACTTAGAGTTGATGCAGCTAAAGGAACATTAAGAAAAGAAAGTGGAAAATTAAAACCAATACGCCACGACATTGCAAGAATGCTAACTAGACTAAACGAGATGAGGAAAGAGAAATGATCACTGCAGATAATATCACATCACATGAGTTTATTGGATTAGATACAAGAATTATCCAATCATCCAATCCCCAAGTAGTAGGATTAAATGGAAGGATTGTTAATGAAACAAAATCAATGTTTACAATAGATACTAAAAAAGGTCAAAAGTCAATAGCAAAATCAACAAGCAGTTGGAGTTTCTCAATAGAGGACAAAGAGGTTGTCGTAGAGGGTTCAAAAATAACCAAAAGATCTTTTGACAGAATAGGAGGAAAAGCATGACTCGAAGTATTGGATTAAATGTAAAAGAACCAGAAAGAGAGTGTACTGATAAAAACTGTCCATTTCATGGGGGATTATCAATTCGAGGAAAACTCTTTGATGGGAAAGTAACAGGAAATAAAGCAAGACAAACAATCACACTGCAAAAAGATGATCCAGTGTACTTTAGTAAATTTAAGAGATATGCCAGAGGCAGAAGTATCATTCATGCACATGTACCTGGATGTATGGATGTAGAATCTGGAGATCATGTACTTACTGCAGAATGCAGACCACTATCAAAATCAGTATCTTATGTAGTTGTGGAGGTCAGAACTTAAAATGGCAAAGCAAGCAGGTAAAGGCGTAGAAGAATTCAGACCATATGTAACAAGATCCATTCCAGTAGGAGCAAATATTGTTTGTGCAGATAATTCTGGAGCAAAGATTTTAGAAATTATTAATGTTCCAAGACATAAAACTAGAGTTTCAAGATTACCAGCAGCAGCAGTTGGTGATTTCTGTAACGTAGTTGTAAAGAAAGGACCAGCAGAATTAAGAAAGCAAGTATATGGTGCAGTAATTATTAGACAAAAATATGCAGTTCGTCGATTAAATGGTGTAAGAGTTTGTTTTGAAGATAATGCAGCAGTATTAATCACCCCAGAAGGAGAAACTAAAGGAACAGACATCAAAGGACCAGTTGCAGCAGAAGCTACAGAAAAATGGCCGAGAGTAGCTAACTTGGCATCAATGGTGGTATAATAAAATGAAACCAACTAAAATGCGTAATTATCAAATTTATCAAGCAACATTCCAAACAAGAAGTAAACAACTTGGAAGTGCATTATCAAAAGAGTTGCAAAAAAAATACGGTAAAAGAAGTGTACGAGTTATTGAAGGAGACAGCGTTAAAATTCTAAGAGGAGAATTTACAGGGGTAGAAGGCAAAGTTGCAAAAATTTCTACTGAAAAAAGTAGTGTAGCTATTGAAGGTGTTAAAAAAGAAAAAACCAAAGGAGACAAGTTTGATGTCTATATTCATACTTCAAACTTAGTTGTAACATCACTTAATTCTGATGACAAATGGAGAATCTCAAAATTAGAAGGCAAAGATCCAAGAAAGCAACCAAAGGAGACACCAACAAAGGTGACACCAAAAGAAACAGTAAAAGAAGCACCAAAAGAGACGCCTAAAGAAACAAAAGTAGTAGAAAAAACTGAAAAAAAGGATGATGAGAACTAATGGTAAGCATTTCAGGAAGTAAAAAACTCAAACGACAAATGGCTCCTCAGTTTTGGGGAATCGCTAGAAAAGATAAGAGATTTGTAGTTACAGTCAAACCAGGACCACACAAAAAAGATTATTCAGTTCCAACAGCTGTTTTTCTAAGAGATATGCTAAAAATAGTAACTTCACTCAGAGAAGCTAAAACTGCTATTTATTCAGGCAAAGTAAAGATAGACGGAGTGGTCAGAAAATCACTTCATCATGCAATTGGACTAATGGATGTTGTTGAATTAGAAAATGTAAAAGAAATTTACCGTCTAGTTCCAACTGATGGTAAACTACTAAAACCAATTAAAATCAAAGACACAGAAAAATCAAAAAAACTCGTTAGAGTTGTTAGTAAAACTACAATTAATTCTGGAAAAACACAGATTGGTTTCCATGATGGACGTTCAACAATTACAGATACAAAGCTAAATGTCGGAGATACTTGTTTGATCCAAATTCCAGATGTCAAAATTATTGATACAATTAAACTAGAATCAGGGTGTCAAGGTCTGGTAACACGTGGAATTAATGCAGGAGAAATAGGTAAAGTTGAAAGTTTAGAAGAAGGAACATTCATCCTACCAAAAAGAGTTGTCCTAGCATTAGAAGGCAGAAAAATCGAAATTCCAGCAGACATCATTATGCCTATCGGAAAAGAGGAACCAGTAATTCAAATAAAGTGATCATATGTCTCAAGTAACTCAATCCCCAATGAAAAAAATCTCTCTTGAAAAAGTAGTACTCAATATGGGAGTAGGAAAATCAGGGGATGTAATTGAAATTGCAAAAAGAGCCCTTGATCAAATTTCAGGTAAAAAATCATGTGCACGAAATGCAAAAGAAACCCAAAGAGATTGGGGAATTAGAAAAGGAGAACCAATAGGAGTTGCAGTTACAGTTAGAGGAAACGATGCAGTAGAACTACTAAAAAGATTATTGGAAGCAAAAGGTAATGCAATTAACGGAAAATCATTTGATAATTTTGGAAACTTTTCATTTGGAATTAAAGAGCACATAGATATTCCAGGTGTAAAGTATGATCCACAAATTGGTATTTTAGGACTAGGAATTTCTGTTACATTAACAAGACCAGGTTTTGGAATTAGAAGAAGAAGTAAACATAAAGCTAGTGTAGGAAAAACTCACATCATTAGCAGTAGAGAAGCAAAAGAATATCTAACAAAAGAATTTGGAGTTGTAATAGTATAATGGCAAAAGACAGATCATATGAAGCAACAGGAAGAAAAAAGCATGATTTTGGCAGAGGTTCAAGATGGTGTAAGAGATGTGGAGATTATACAGCAGTTATACAAAAATATGACTTGATGTTATGCAGACGATGTTTCAGAGAAGTAGCTGTTTCATTAGGATTTAGGAAAAATCGGTGATAATATGCCAGCAACAAACATTTTAGCAAATCTATTTGTCACGCTATACAATAATGAAACAAGAAGAAAAGGAGATTGTACTATACTTCCAACTTCAAAATTAGGAATTGAGGTTCTCAAAACTTTGCAAAAAGATGGATACATTGGAGAATTTGAACACATTGATGATAAAAGAGGCGGAAAATTCAAAATAAAATTATTGGCAAAAATTACAAAATGTGGTGCAATATCACCAAGATTCAAAGTTAAAAATGATGAATTTAACAATTGGGAGCAGCAGTATTTGCCCGCTTATAATAGAGGGATGCTTTTAGTTACAACTAATCAAGGAGTTATGTCACATCATGAAGCAGCAGAAAAAGGAATAGGAGGATTTTTGATAGGTTATGTCTACTAGTCAAGTCGAAAAATTCCAAGATGTAGTTGAGATTCCAGAAGGAGTCACAATAACACAAAACAAAAACATGCTAAGTTTTGTTGGACCACTAGGTAAAACCTTCAAAAATTTCAGAGACATTCCAGTACACATCGAGATTGCAGATGGAAAAGTCACTCTAAAGGCAATAGGTACTAGAAAAAAAGATTATTCAATTTTACACACTGCACGTTCAATAATTAGAAATATTTGCGAAGGACTAGTAGAAGGATATACAATTAAAATGAAAGTAGTATTTTCCCATTTTCCAATTACTGTTAAAGTAGAGGGAAAGAAAATATTAATTGAGAATTTCCAAGGGGAAAGAGCACCAAGAGTCACAAAGATTGTTGGAAACACCAAAGTAATTCCAAAAGGCGAAGATGTAATTTTAACTGGTGAAGTTTTAACAGATATCACTCAAACTGCAGCCAATATTGAATTAAAATCCAAAGTAAAAAACAAAGACCACAGGGTTTTCCTAGATGGTGTTTATGTCTTTGAGAAGAAAAAAGGATTAGAGAAATAATCGTTCTAGTTTTTTATGACCCTTGATCCTGAATTTTCCAAGCAAACAACTGATTTAATTGAACAAACTTTAGAATTATACAAAACAGCAGGTGCATCGCCACGTGTTGGACAGACGTGGGATTGTGAAAATGTGGGGGATTTTTTGTGTGGATTTTTTGTTGGCGAGATGGTCGGCTCAGCATTAAGTGCTTTTCAAATTGTTCATAAAAGAGAACCAACTGCAGAAGAACACATTGAAATTATTGAATTAGTTGAAAGTCACTCAAATGAAATCAAAGAGTTTTTTGCAAAATTTAACTAACATAAAATCAAAACTAGGTCTAATTTGAATAGTCGCAAGGATTAAATCACTTTTACCAAGGTACAAACATGTTGCCGCCCTAGCTCAGCGTGGTAGAGCATCCGACTGTTAATCGGACGGTCGTCAGTTCAAGTCTGATGGGCGGCGCCATTTGTTTCTAAACTCGAGTTTTGAAATATTATTTTTTAAAACATAAGATATTAAATTAATTATATTTCTAAATTCGAATTTAGAAAAATTGATCGGTTGATAGCAATTAGTTTACTCTATTAGACAACATAGATCTAATAGATGATCGCATATCTAGTATAATGCAGGAGGTTTACATTGGTCAGAACTAGAAGGGCCAACAGATATTGTGTTGATTGTGGTGCAAGATTGGTGTATTATCCAAGATTATCAAATCCCAAGGCACCAAATGAACACAGAGTTTTAGTTTATGCATGTCCTGATTGTACTGACGACTTTGAAAAACCCAAGATGTTCTCTATTAGGCGAAATCAAGTAGAAGATCCACTTGAAACAGTAGAAATTGAGATCACACAGATACAGAAAAAAGCAGCTTCAAAATAAGTTCAAAAATAAGATGTCATTTCCCGAAAAACAAAGAAGTAATGCTTGGTTTTTGTTGCCATTTTTTTTAGGATTAATTGGTGGTATTATAGCATTTTTTATTTTGCGTCGTGATGATCCAAGAAAGGCTAGGAACTGTTTATTTCTAGGAATAGTAATGATGATAGCTGGAATCATCTTCAATATTTTGATTGCTTCATCAGTGCCAGGTATGGATTCAGGATTTAATGTTAACATCTAAGTTGTTTTTCAGGTAAAAGATTTCATTATTTCTAAATTCGAATTTAGAAACATTAAAAATTCAGACTTGTAATCATCGAATTTAGAATCATATAGAACTAAAATCAGGTGTAAGATATGAGTGCGGCAAGAATGCGAGATAACGTTGAGAGATGGTTAATTCATGAAGGATTATCCTTTGAAGATGTAAAAAATTCAGAAAACTCGTTTCAAATTCTAATAAAACATGCAGGACAATACGGTATTCCCATGGATGTGTTTGAGCCAAAATCACAACCAGGAATTCTTGTGATTGGTGCAAAGGTAGTCATGAAGAATAATCAAATCTCAAGATATCTTGGATTCAACGAGGCAGAAAAAGAGAGGTTTGAGAAAAAAGTAAATGATTATTGCTATTCTATTCAGGCAATTAACAAGTTCATCTCAGAAGAAGGAAAGCAGAAAATAGGAGTGTATGTAGTACTTGACAATAAAGAAAACATCAATCAGCAAACAATGTTTGATGCAATCGATAAAGTATCTGAAATGCATGAAAAAACATCCAGATTTTTAATGAAGACATTTTAAAAAAATTAAAAAATAATAAACTTTTGGAAAAAAATAGGGTTTTATTATAATATTATGATTATTTATGTAATTCATAAATTCTTAAATATTTTAATATCGTGCCTAATTTAATGACTAAAACAACACACAAATTATTACTAGCAACTGCGATCATTGCAATTGGAGCAATCATGCTTTCAAGTACAATGATGACAGAAGCTGAAGCAAAAACAAAAACATTCCAACAAAAAATCAACGGAGATAGTCTTGGTGCATGGGCCTCTAATTGGCCAGTATCTTATGCAAGTGTCAATGTACAACAAATTGCCAACAGCAATGATGTAAATCTCTGGTACAATAGTAATGTGGGGGACGGTTTTTGTATTGCAGATAAATCTGTTTTGAAAGGCAGTGGAACAAATACACTTTCTGTTAATGCAGACACAACAGGATTTACTGTATTACCAGTAGGAAATTGGCCTTCACAAGCTGGTGAATGTGCATGGTGGACATCCGGATTAGGAGTAGTTTCTGCAACAGTTACTAGAGATGGACAATGGTCATCTTCATCAAGTGGTTCTAATACTTGGTGTAGTATTTCTGGTGGAATAGAATTCTGTCAAAAGAGTAATGGTCACACAGATTTTGGTAGTGCCAGCATTGATGCAGGAAATGTTTTGGGAATAGATTTGACTCTAATTCCAAATCAAAGCGCTAGTGCAGGAAAACAAAATACAGTAACCCAATCATGGACTAATCCATGAACATTTTCTTTTTTTAAACCTTATTAAAAAATAGATAATTTATCAGTTCTACGCGGGTCTTAAATCTAATATTCAAAATAATACAATTATGAAAACAATAATTTCACCAAAAACAGGCTTTATTGAAAGTCAGATTCTCAAATTCAAGGCTTCGAAAAACAAGGTTTTTCTCTTGACCGCAATTGCAACTTTAATGGTGTTTGTGAAATGAGTATTGTCAATATTTTTTTCAGACATGCAACCAAGAACTTTGAGATAAATGTCAGCATTAATGTCAACAAACTAAGACTAGAAAATGCTACCACAAAATGGGAGATGGTTCAAAATTGAGCATCATCAAAATGATAGACGAGATTCTTGATACCTATGATACCAAGGAGGTCAAACCAGATGAATAACATGTTCAAAGTGATTGGTTTAGTATTGGCAGTACATTTCATTGCAAAAACTGTTCATAAAGAGTTGAAAGAGCAAAAAACACAGATGCCATAGGCTATAAAAAAGCCAAAAACAGGTCAAATAACCTGCAAATGAGAAAAATACCAAAATCATGACATGTTTGGGGTGAAAATACCCCCCTTATTCTAGAAAAATGTGTGTCCAAATGCACATGCAGTAGGTAAAATCATAATTTTGAATAAGAAATACATGCATTACTTGGCTTTACAGATCAATGAATCGGCAATAAACCAATCCTTTGAATCAACAAACAATGCTTTTGATTCGTTTAGAATTTTTTCATCTGACTTGTTTTTACAAATTTCCAACTGGATATCATCAATTTTAGAAAACTTTCTAAAATGAGCAATTTTGTAAAATTATGCCTAGGCGTTAAACCCCCCATGAATTTTAGTACATTTAGGCACATTATGAAATTTTCAAAAACATGCGTTTTGAGGGGGGGTGTAACACTTGTGCCTAGATATGAAATGCAACCATCAATCCACCAAGCTCTCCCAGCTAAACATGTATGATCTTTTAGAGTCGTGCGTAAAAGCTAAACCCCCAAATTTTATTCAGAAAATAAAGAAAAAAGAGAGTAAAAATTACTCAAATGAAGCATTGGTAATACACAGATTTGTAATTGTGTTACCGGTGGCAAGTCCTACAATTTCAAACGAAGCAACAGCATCAACTGTATTATCATTCAAAACGCTTACAGGAACATTACCAACTGTGATGGTTTTTCCACTAACTTTGATTGGGTAATCAGGAGAAACTCCTGGAACACCACCGTTAGTTGCAATAGAACTTGCTACATCAACCTCAAGACCAGAGCTCCCATCAACAGCAGCACACTCAGGTGTTGCAGCTTTTAGATCAAGGATATGAGCATGGAATAAAGGTCCATCATTTGCTTGTGTAAAGGCAAAATCCAATAAACCTACTGGGTTTGGACATCGGTTATTGTTTGCATTTCCTTGAACAGGACTGTCTGATGCACACATGTGTGTGGTTAGTGCCAAAACATTGTTTCCAACACCATCATCTGTAATCAACGCATAACCATAGGCTCCTAATTGACCATTATTTTTAATCGGTCCATCAGTTGTAATTGTTGCCTTAAGGAATTCTTCACCATCAATCTCAGCAACAGTAACTTCAGTATCCGTTACCAAATGTCCTGCTTTTTTACCTGCATCTGCACTTTGTGCAACTACAAGAGAAAAAGCAAAAACAGCCGCCAAAGTAATGGCAAAAATTGTTCTTGTTTTAGTCATTGGTACAAGTCCCGAACATGAGAAATAAAAGAGTAACTGTGCGTAATATGAAAATATTACAAACATAGTATTTTAGAAAAAAGATCAAAACCAAAGGATGAGAACAATGACTAAAACCCTAAGGTTTGATCTAATTACACTAGGAAACTTTACCACATAACCCTGTGCATGTAAAAAATATTACAGATACTTTAGATCTCATAAAAATAGTCAGGATTAGGTAGGGCATTTTGATGAAAAAGTACTCTTAGGAATAATTTTACTCTGAAAACAGTATAATTTCAAGAAAAATTCTAGCAAAAAAAGTCTCAAAAATCAATATTTCAGGATAAATTATCGTTTCAACTATATACCAAAATAAATCAGATTTTTCATGGCAGGACTTGGACTTGTTATTGTAATTGGTGCAATTATTGCTTCAATGGGTGCTGCAATGTACATGTACACACAATATCAGACCAATTTCATTGAAACAGTAGCAGGACAAACAGTCACTGTTGGTCCAGTAGAGTACATCATTACATTTGAGGGGACAAATGAAGGAAGTAAGGAAGTCTCACCAGAAAACACATTTGTCAAGATCGGAATCACTGCAAAAAACAACGGAGATGAAAAAACTTTGTTGTCAGGCGGACAATTCTATCTTGTAGATGAGAAAGAACAAAAACACAAAGCAGTTTATGGAGAATTTTCTTCAAAAGACTTGTTGTTAGAGTGGTTAGAGCCAAACAAACCAGTAGAAAGAACAACACAGTTTGATATTCCATTTGATGATGAAAAAAAATACAAAATAATTATCAGACCACAAAAAGAACAATCAACAGTTGATACAGCTGTTGTTTGCATAACAAATTGTTGATCGCAATTTTCTAAAATGAAAAAAATGTGTCAAATTTTACTATAGTTTACGTAGTTATGTGTGACTTTTACCATATAACACTAATAACTTTTGAAAAATGTCATGGCAATATCCAAAGCCAAACGCGCAGAAGCAGCTAAAAAAGCAGCACGTACTCGAAAGAGAAATGCAGCTAAAAAAGCAGCTGAAGCAGCAAAAGCAGCTGCATCTCGAAAGAGAAAAGCAGCAGCACGAAAAGCAGCAGCAACCCGAAGTGGCGGAGCAAAGCGAAGAGCAGCTCCAAAACGTAGAACTGCAGCTAAAAAAGCAGCTCCAAAGAGAAAGGCAGCTAAACGCAAAGCCGCTCCAAAGAGAAGAACTGCAGCTAAAAAAGCAGCTCCAAAGAGAAAGGCAGCTAAACGCAAAGCCGCTCCAAAGAGAAAGGCAGCTAAACGTCGACGTTAAGCTGTCCTGCCAACTTTTTTCTTAATTTATTTTTATTATTTTTCAAATATTTCTAAATTCGAGTTTAGAAATATTTTATTCATTCATTTTTAATTCAGGTAAAACAAAGATTTTGTTTGGTTTTATTTTTAGAATAATTCTTTTTTCTTCATCACGTTTGAAAGGATAATGATTACGGTTCATGTATTGCTGTGTAAGTTTGTCTGCATGTTTGTAATCATAATCAGGAATTATTTTTTCAACTGTTCCACGAATTGTTGTCATATCAAGTGGATTATCTTTTGATACAACAGAAACTGCAACACGAGGATCACGTAAAATATTTTTGTGTTTTACTCTGCCTTCTGCAGTATTGATCAAGATATATCCATCTTCATAGTTTGCCCATACTGGAGACACTTGTGGTGAACCATCTTTCATTATTGTTGCAACAAATACTAAATTTTTTTCAGAAAACAGTTTTACAACTTTTTGATCAATCAATTCTCATCACGCCATATAGTTGGGAGTTTTTCTATCATTGTAATGATTTCTAATGCTTTTTCATTGTCTTTTTCTTGCATTGCAACTGAAAACTCATATCCCAATCTGATCGCTTCAGGTGAAAGATCTTTTATTGATTCAAGATCACGACCTTCAATGCGTATTCTCTCACCAATTGCACACATCTTCCAATTATCAGACATGTTCTGATGTTCTTGTGTTAGATCACTTTGTACTTGCGTTCTCCAATTAGTCAAAGTCATCTTTTGGATTAGATCTTCTGTTTTTTGACTGTAAAATACACGAACCATGATAAGATTTCAATAAAGAAATACTTAGAGGTTTTGCCGTTATTTTTTGCTAGAATTTTCTAACACATTAGTCATTGCTCTATTCATGATTTCCATTACCAAGTATTGAGAATACTCTGGTGATTTTTTTCCTTTTGTTTTGGTAGTTTTTGGTGCCAGTCCTTTGAGAATTTTTTCAATCTTTGTAGACGTGTTATCAATTATTTTGGAATATGTAGATTCAAAGTTTTCAGGAGTCTGAAAATCCAAAAGCTTTGTGGATGTACTATAGTATTTTGTTATGGCTCCTCTTGATTCCTCAATTTTTGCAATCTCAATTAGTCCAGTTTCTTTAAGAATTTCTAAATGATGTCGAACTGTAGTGAGTGCTTTTTTGTATCCAGTCTTCTTTAGAGCAGTTGAAATCTGGTCAGCAGATAATGCCTGATGATATAAAATTTCAACTATTTTTGCACGTGCAGGGTCTTCAATTGCACGTGCATGTTCAGTACTTGTCGTAACAATACGATTAACTTTGATTTGTTTTTCTAACAACGTAGACATGATAATACCCTCTTTACATCTGATCTAAAAGATCCTTGTATCATATTTTTTTGTCTAATCGCATCAATTTTTGTATACTCTAATAATTCTAGTAGTAATATCAAATATATCATCATCACTACAAGATTTATTGTAATGCAATCAGAATTATTGATAGCAATACAACTAATTTAGTATAGATTGAATGTTTCTTGTAATGGTTTGAAAAATATTAGAAAATATCAAAAAACGACAGCTTTGAAAAGTTATGTTGTCAAAATACCTGTCAGGGAGTATTTTTTGAAAAATCAAATATACAATTCGAGTTGAGAAAAAGTTCTACGAACAGATTAGAGTTTAGATGCAGAAACAATGGCTTGTCTAATGTCAGCCAGTCTTTCATTGAAGACCTCAGAAATTAAATTCATCATCTCAAATGTAGATTCAGCGTTTTGGGGCAGATTGTTGTCAGTAAGTTTGTTATTCATGTAATCAGTGGATTTTGCAACAAATGAATGATATACCATTCCAAAGATGCAATCATGAATATCAACATCCCAATTTGCAGAATTTACCATATTAGAGTACGAAGGAATTTGATTGATCACAATATCAAGTAGTGTCTCAAGTTCTTTTTTGTCTTCAGATTCCATGATAATCTTACAAGTGAAACACTAAAGAGTATTTCCAGTTAATTTTTCATAAGCAATTACATATCTCTGAGTCATTTTTTCAATAATCTCATCAGGGATTTGAGGCGGAATTGGTTCTTCTCCGTTTTTACGTGCATCATCGAATTGCTTTTGATATCCATTTGCAGTTAACCAGTCACGCAAAAGCTGCTTGTCATAGGCTTCTTGTATTTTCCCAACTTCAAAGGAGTCCTTTGGCCACAGCCTATACTCATCAGGTCCTATAGAGTCACCCAAGGTAATTTGATCATCTAAAATCCCAAACTCTAGTTTTAGATCTGCTAAAATAAAACCAGCCTTATCTGCAATTTGAGCCATATTTTTGTAAATTTCAATAGAAGTCTTCTTCAGCCAATTGTATTGTTCTTCATTTACCAGACTCATCTCAAGTGCCTTTTCTTTGTTAATTGGAATATCGTGTTCAGACTTTGTTGTAGGATCAAATATGGGTTCAGGCAGTTTTGCAGCTAGTGTAGTATCTGTTCCTTCAGGTACAGTGACTTCACCGTTTTTCCACCTGCTCACAAGACTACCATAAAAATAGCCACGAACAACGCACTCTATTGGCAGCATCCTCATTTTTTTAACAATAATTTCTGTGTCTGATTCCCGTCTAACAAAATGATTTGGGACTTTTAATTCATTAAACCAAAATTCTGCAAATTTGCACAATACTTCTCCTTTTTTTGGAATATCTTGTTTGAATTTTACATCATATGCAGATACCCTATTTGAAAATTTGAATAGTAAAGTTGACTCATCTACATCATAAAGATCCTTTACCTTTCCACTTGTAAGAAACTTCAAGCATTCATACTAGAAAATCAAGGAATTTAACTGCTAGCAAAATGTTCAAGAGCCCATCATGCCAACCATTTTTGGCATCTCTCGATATGCTTTGTTTACAAAAATATCATTATCAGCTGATATCATTACAAATTCCATAGGGTTTTCAGGAGGAGGGGAAACAATAATTTTTTGCCCAGCTTTGATAGTTCCAAGATCCAAGGTATCACCTGAACCAAAATTAACATGAACATTGGTCAGAGGTTGTGAACCCGTATTTTGTATTGTTACTCGTCCCATGACAAACAAATTTTGTTTATCCAAAATAGGATCAACGAATATATCATAATCTTGAGTCGAGATAGACAATTTCAAAATATCAGAGCCAAAAATAACGGCCATTATACCAATAGCGGCGATACCAACTCCGATTAAAATGCTGTATTGTTTCACGGAGTATATGGGCTGTTTAGATTTAAGAACTTTTTTTGAAACTATTAATTTTATAAGATGTATTACAATTCATGGAAGAAAGATTCTTTATTGTGCCGGCTCTGATAATTGCTGCAGTAGGAATCTTTGTTGGAAGTAGACTATGGATTTTGTTTAAAAAATAACTTATTCTTTAACTTCAACGCCATTCCAAAATGCCACCATTCCCTTAATTTTGGAGGCAGCATCATTTGGTTCAGCATAATACCAAGCGCAATCTTTGTTGGTTTTCCCATTTACAGTCACAGAATAATAGTTGGCCATTCCCTTCCAACCACAAAAAGAAGTCATGTCTGTCTTTTGAAAATATTCTTTTTTTATTGCTTCAAATGGAAAGTAGTGATTCCCTTCAACTACTACAGTATCATTGCTTTCAGCAATTACCACATCATTCCAAATTGCTTTCATGTTGTACAAGTTTTGTTTTGTATATATAAGAAAAGCCCATGATTTAATCCTAGTTAGAAATTCAGGATTATTTGCCGTCTTGTTCAGGAATTACTGAAAGAGTTGTAGTTGAAAGAACATGAGGTATTTTTCGGATATGTTTTGTGATTACATTCTCAATTTCTTCATAAGTAGTTGCTTCAAGTTTAACAAAAATATCATAGACACCAAAAGTACCTTTTGCTTCTTTTACAAGTTCTAATTGAAGCAATTCTTTCATGACCTCCATCTCATGAGCCATCTCACTTTTTACAAGAACATAGGAAGTTTCCATCTATTCACCCTTCATCTCTTCTCTACTTCTAAATTCAGGAGTAATCCCTAATGATTCATAGTTTCCAGTAGAGCATGTAAAACACATCGAATCTTTTGGAATACCTACAGCAGCAGCCAAATTTTCAGCATCATTGTATCCTAAAAAGTCTGCACCAATACTCTGTCTTACCATCTCAGTGATTTCGTCCTGATTCATTTCTTTTCCATTAGAGAATGTCGCTAGTTCTTCTTGAGAAGGAAAATCAATGCCAGCATAGCAAGGATATTTGATAGGAGGGTATGTAATCACCATACTAATTTTTCTAGCACCAGCCCTGCGAAGTGCCTTGATAATTGCCTTTGAGCTAGTACCCCTTACAAGACTATCATCAATTACTACAACGTGTTTACCATCGATAATTTCTCTAATTGGAATAATCCATCTGTTAATTTCAATTCTATCTGATTGATGAGGCTCGATAAAACTTCGTAGTGGGCCTTTTTTGCTATATCTGTCTTTTAGTAATCCTTCATCAAAGGAGACACCTAATTCTTGTGCATATCCTAATGCTGCAGGTCTAGCAGAATCAGGAACAGGTATTACCAAGTCTGCATCTTTGATTGGGAATTTCTTTGCTAAAAATCTCCCAATATTTTTTCGTGCAACATAGATGTTCGTTCCCTCCATGTTACTTGAAGGGTGAGCAAAGTAAGTAAATTCAAATGAGCAGTGTGCACGTTTTGTATCATCGGAGAACATTTCAGTCTCCAATCCTTTTTGGCTTAGTTTGATTAATTCCCCAGGATTAACATTTCGCTGTAATTTAGCACCAACTGCAGAAACTGCAGATGATTCAGATGCAACAATGTATGTGTTATCAGATTCTTTGTGACCTAACACCATTGGACGGAATCCTTTTGGATCACGTGCTGCATAAACAGAATTGTCATCAGAGATAAATGTAAAACAGTAAGAGCCCACCATCTCATTTTTTAAAATCGATAGTGCTTTTCCCATCTGTCCATTTTCAGAAATTAATGAAACAAGTCTTTGAGCGGCAACCAATGTATCACTTGCATTTTGAGGGGTAAATGAGCAACCACCAACTAAATTTGATAATTCCTGAACATTTGCAATTGTTCCATTATGAGCAATGCAAAGATCTTTTACTTTGAGAGGCTGTGCATTCTCAAGAGAACTTCTACCCATAGTAGAATATCTCACATGGCCAATAACTGCAGGAGATGCATACTCCTCAGATATAGATTTGAAATCAGATGATGCTGAGGATACAAGACCTAAGCGTTTTAGAGGAGTTTTGTTTGGAATAGCAATACCCCAAGCCTCTTGTCCTCTATGTTGGAGTGCTCTTAGTGCATCAATTGCCATTGGAACAACATTGGTCCCACTAAGACTAAAAATTCCAACTACACCGCAATTTTCCTTAACCATGAAGAACCAAATCCCTTAACGAATTTAACCAAGTTTTTTGCGCTTTATCAACTCTTAGATCTATGATCGACTTTGCTCCATGTGTGAATTCAATTTTCTCACCTTCAAATTTACCAATATTTGCAAAAACAGTCTTGTGTTTTTGGAGGATTTTTTCTAATTCTTTTAGATTTTTCTTTTCTACTACTAACAGATATCTTGAATGAGTCTCAGAAAACAAAATTCTGTCAGCATCTAATTTTTCTCCTGGAATTTTTTCAAGCAAAGTTTTGCAACCAATATTATTAGTCATACACAACTCAGATACAGCTACTGCCAATCCACCCTTTGAGCAATCATGGGCAGATTTTACAAGTTGCCTCTCAATAATTTCTAATACAGAATTCATGTTCTTCTTTGATTCATCAAAATTTACAACAGGACATTTTCCGCCAATAAATTTGTGAATATATTCAAAATATTCTGAACCGCCCATCTCATCTTTGGTGGCACCTACCATTACAAGACAATCCCCATCTGAGATTTTTTGAGAGATTAAGGGTTTTTTCTCAATTAATCCTAAAACACCAATTACAGGAGTTGGTTTTATTGGTCCTTTTGTGGTTTCGTTGTATAGACTGACTTTACCACCAACGCATGGAATCTTGAAAAACTTTGCAAAATCAGTCAAGCCTTTTAGGGATTCTAAAAATGTCCAAAATATTTCAGGATCTTTTGGGTTTCCAAATTGAAGATGATCAAGCATTCCAATTGGTTTTGCTCCAGTACATACAACATTTCTGCATGCCTCTTCAAAACAACCAATTGCACCCTCTCGCGGATTGATAAAACAGTGCTTAGGGTTGCCATCAATTTTTGCAGATAAAAATTTACCATTATCTAATCGCAACACAGATGCATCTCTTCCAGGTTTAACAACAGTTCTAATTCCAACTTCATGATCATACTGAGAATAAATCCAGATTTTACTAGCAATATTAGGTGATGCTAAAAACTTCATCATCATTTTAGAATAGTCAGATATTGGTTTGAGTTTCTTTTCATTTTCAATTGAATCAAGATAAGCAGGTTTTTTTGAAGGCAAATCAAGTAAGGTTGCATTTGCAACAACATCAGTTGGAAGATTTGCATATGTCTTCTTGCCTTTTTTGACATGCATTTTCTTATCAGAGGTCACATGTCCAATAACAGAACAACCAATATGGAATTTTTTACAAATTTCTTCTAGTTTTTTTAATTTCGTTTTACTGGTAACAATCAACATTCGCTCTTGGGATTCAGAGACCATAATTTCATCAGGATGCATATCAGACTCTCTGGTGTGAACTTTTCCAACATCCATCTCAATTCCAATTTCAAGTGTATCAGCAGTCTCAGAGATTGCACAAGACAAGCCACCCCCACCAAGGTCTTTCATTGCATGAATCAGTTTCTGGTTTCTTGCCTCAAGAATTGCTTCAATGATTAATTTTTCAATAAATGGATCTGGGATTTGAACAGCAGAACGGTCTTCAGATTCTAATGAATCAGAAGCAAACTGAGAACCACCAATTCCATCTCTTCCAGTTGAACCACCTAACAAGACTACCAAGTCCCCTTTCTTTGAATGATTTTTTATCAGATTTTCTTTTTTTCCAAATCCAATTGCTGCTACATCAACTAGAGCGTAATTTTCATAACAATCATCAAATTCCACTTCCCCACCAATGGTCGGAATGCCTAAACAATTACCATAGTCTGCAATTCCGGTTACTGCATTTTTGAATAACCACCTTGCCTGTTGATCTTTTTCAATATCTCCAAATCGTAATCCGTCAAAAATAGCAATAGGCCTAGTTCCAGCAGATAAAATATCTCTGATTACACCACCAACTCCAGTTGCAGCACCACCATAGGGCTCAACTGCAGATGGATGATTATGACTTTCAATGTGAGCAGTGACAACATATCCACCACCAACATCTAAGACTCCTGAATCATATCCTTTTTCAACAATTACCAATGGTCCTTTCATTGGTAACATTTTGAGATGTTTTTTTGATGATTTGTAAGAGCAGTGTTCTGACCATTCTGCAGCTACAATTTGTAGTTCAGTAGATGTAGGACTTCTTCCAATCTTTGATTTTAGTTCTTCAAGTTCTTGAGGTTCTAAACTCAATTTTTAACACCCATTTTTACCATTAATGATTCAAAAATTCTAGAAGAAGGTTTGTTATCAATTGGATTAATTTCAGATTCGGTAGCACGTTCTGGGTGTGGCATCATACCAACAACGTTTCCATCTTCATTGCATACACCTGCAATTTTATCAGTTGAACCATTAACAACTTCTTCATATCTAAATACAATCTGGTTTTTCTTTTTGATTTCTTTTAGAGTATTCTCATCCACATAGTATCTACCTTCACCATTTGCAATGGGGATAGGGATTTTCTCATGAGGTTTAAACTGGTTTGTAAATGGAGTCTTATTATTTTCTACTATCAGATTTGTCCACTCACACATAAAATTCAGAGATTCATTTTTGAGTAAAACGCCCGGAAGTAATCCGGCTTCAACTAGGATTTGAAAGCCGTTACATACACCTAAAATCGGAATTCCTTTTTCAGCCATCTTTTGAACATCCTTAATCACAGGACTATGAGCTGCAATTACGCCTGCACGTAATCTATCTCCATAAGAGAAGCCACCAGGCAAAATTACCGCATCAATATTTTTTGGAAGGCCTTTTTCATGCCAAAAATATTGAGCATCAAGATGAAATACATCAGTTAGTACATGATACATATCACGATCGCAGTTACTACCAGGAAAAACTACAACTCCAACCTTCACACCAGCAATTACATTCAGCAATATTTAATCTGAATCGAGTGCGAGATTATTTGTTAGGAATGCTTTGCGATCTTTAATCTTAAAAAAATCATAACAGACATTGTTTTATTTAGGTAAATTTCACACAAAAACATGCGAGCACTAATTTTTGCATTGATTCCATTAATTCTTTCTATCGGGCTTTTACCAGCAGTTGTATTTTCAGAAGGAATAGACTCACCAAGAAAACAAATGTCAAAGGGAGTTTCTGCAGAAGATGTGATTTGCAAGGGAGGTTTTACCTTAATGATTAGAATGTCAGGCGATGCAGCTTGTGTTACATCTACCACTGCAGAGAAACTACAACTAAAAGGTTGGGGAATAATTGAAAAACAATTTAGTGCAGAATCTGAAATAACGGAGACTGAATTAAATGAAGAGTTAGATGTATCGGGTGAAAGTTCAACGGATGATACTAAAGGGACCAACCATAGTGTGGAATTAAAAGAATCTGTAGGATTGAAAGGAAACTAGAAAATTTAGTTTAATAGATATTAAATTTCACGACAACTAAAAGTCACTTTGCTTACCATAGGATTGTAAATTCTGAGATCATCACAAATTTCTTGAATTTTTGATTGTGCAGTTTTTTTATCTTTTTCTTTTATAGTGAATTTGAGCATCTTTGCAGTCTTAATTTTGGAAACTGTTTTGTGAGTTCCTTTAAGAACAAGATCATTTAGTATTGTCTGACCTTCAGGATCACTGATGCCAGGTTTGTTTTCAATCACAACATCAACTTCAAATGCAGCCATTAGTAATTTGCAAATTAAAAATGAGGTTAATCTATCTTCCGACTAACTATTAATTGACAATGTATTAGAAATACATTGTACCCTTTTTCATACCTAAAAACTACCTAAAGAAATATCATATTTTGTACGCATGAGGTCTATATCTATTCTTAGTTATAATTCCATTTTATGAAATCCAAATTGAAATTCTTTTTGATTGGTTCTTCACATTATTTACAAGAACCATCAATAGAAGATAGTGATGATGTGCCAATCAAAAGTATGTGTTGGCATCAAGGACATTTGTTTGCAGGTAACGAAGCACTACCTCAACCACCAAACGACATAAAGAAAACCTGTATTGTATGTGAACAAGAAATCACATTCTATTATCATTCAGATGAAGTAATGAAAAAGAAATTGATGGGTTTGGATATTTTACCAAATTAAGATATGTCCACTACCGAAACTTTTTCTGCTAAATCAAAATCTAATGTCGTAAAGAAACTCTCATCTAGTAAATGGCTTGATCCAGAAGAGCCACAGGTAATTTTGTATCAGGGCATGAGAAATTCAGGAAAAGGTGTTGCAGTAGATGCTACTGCAGAAAAACTCTACAATGAGGGCATATTGATTCTTCATCTTTGGGGTGCTAGAAGTTTTGAAAATCTCTATTGGGCAATTAACAAGAATTGTGGTGATCATTTTAGCAAGATGAAAGATGTAATGAATTATTATTTTGGTAAATTTGCAAAACCCCCAATCCAAATAGGCAAGATACCAGAATTTGAGAAATATCAGGGAATCTTAGAAGATTCTAAATTTATTAGATTTATTGAAAAAGATGGTAGAAAATTTGTAGAAGCAACGGAAAAAGGAATTAGTTTCTTAAAGGGAAATGAACTTCATTGTAAGTGTTCTAAAGCATATCCTATAGTTTGGCTAGTTCCAGATTATATCGAGGTAAATCAAGAATCACTTGATAGATTCAATGGTGTATTATGGAAAGATTTTGACGAATACAAGCAGTATAATTCAGAAATCACTACAGAACAGAAAAGATTACTCTTAGAGGGAAAACTAGCAAAACCTGAATATCTTAGACCTAAAGCACTAATCAAAGTTGCACAATTTACCACACCCTCATCAGCAAACAGAACTGAAATTTTCAAGAATGAATTTACTAAGATAGTTCTTGATGCTAGAAAAGAATCCAGAATCGTTGTAATGAACCCTGCAATCTTTGAGGGTCAAGTTGATAAATTTGAAACACTAACTGCAATAATCAAAATGATTCAATTCTTGATGAATAAATCAGGACATTTTACCCCTCTAAAAGAATCAGATGTCGGTAAAGAAAGAAAGTATTGGACTAAGAAACAGAAATCCCATCATAAAGTTGCAATCGTAATTAATGAACTGAGAAGTGTTGCACCTAGTTCTAAACTATCAGGTGAAGCAAAAGCAGGTCTATCAAAGAAAGCAATCTTTGATTTCATACCAGAAGCAAGACACTTCAAAACATGGTTTTTGGGCGATTATCAAAACCCCCAAGATTTGTATGATGGTGTAAGACATCAGGCAAATTTAGTAATTATCAAAAGAGCATCAAAGAACATTCTAGGTGAAGATTGGCGTTGGTTGTTTGATAAAGTTCAAAAAGATAGATTAGGTTTTGCTAAAAGATTTGGAATATCAAAACAAATAGAGAATATTGGACAACTGAAATTCTATGAAAGTAGATACCCAAAACTAAAGAAATACCTAGATGATAGAAGACCTGCACCCGATAATCTACCTGATAATGTGGGATATGTTACCTATGTGAATAATGAGTTTAGACGAGAAACAATCGGTATGCCAAAATTTCATCATAAACAATCTACAGAAGATTTCATCAATGATACAGGTATTCATTGGAAAACTGTAGAAAACAAAAAACCTACAGAAAGTAAGACATTGACAAAATCTGAACAAAAGAAATCAGTTCAAGCAAAAAAACAGATTAAAGATGATATTTGTAAAAAAATCCAAGTTTGGCGAGAAAAAGAGCAAAAGAGTTGGGAATTGATCAAAGATGAACTAACATTGCAAGAAAGTGAGGGGATTATACCCGATATGGGCTTTTCAACCAAAACAACTGTCTATCTTTCAAATTTTTACGGAACTTGGAAAAAGAAACAAACTGCATAATCTAGGTTCAATATTGCGTGAATAAGGGCATTTTTTGATGAATTTTGATGAATAATCCATGCCTAAATTCATTAATCATTCATTTTTTCATTTGATTTCCCTATAGATGTTGTATGATGAATTGATGAATGAAATGAGGATTATTTTTTTCCAATTCTGCTACTAAGTTAGAGTAATCTATAGCCATAACAAAACCGTCATGTATGTCGTGTGCGTGAAACATCACACTAAGTTGTTTCATCTAATGACTTTAGATATTTTTCATATTCATCAAATGCAGAATGAAATGTAAAGAACGCATCATTACAACAATTCTTAATCGTTGAGAAATACCATTCATATTCATCTCTCTTATTTGTTTCAGGTAAATCACTATCATCTTTCATATCTCTTGCCAAATCACCATAAGCAATCTCTTTATCTACAAACTGCATTATCCATTCAAAAAATGTCAATACTTTATCATCAGGCAAATGAATCTAATCCTTTTTCAGATATTGGTGTGATGGTTACAATTCTAGAACCTCTGGTGTAATCACCATCTCTTTTATTATATTTGACAACACTAATTTCATAACCCATTGCTCTCATGGGTGGTGTTAGTTGTTTGAGTTGTTTTCCTAACATCTTGACATCTTCTGGTAATCCTTTATCTTTTTTATCTGACCCTAAATCCAATATACCAAACAATTCATTCAGACTTGCAGTTTTTGCTAAGGGTATGATTTCTTTGGTAGTATCATCAATCTTTGAGTTTCTTTTCATCATTGCAACTAATAATGGAATCAAAGGATATTCTTCATTCAGACTTAGATTGGTATCGTCAATCTTTTCCCAATATCTGTTCAAGAAAGCATTATCTGAATTACCTAATACTCTGGATATTGCCTCACCCCAAATTGCAAATGTAGCCATTCTAGGCAATGATACACCATCTAATTCGTCTTCTACTGCATCAACTATTTTCATTGCCTTTTGGATAGTTTCAAAGATAACACCTAGAACAGATGGTCGTAATGCTTCTAATTTCTCATGGAATTTCTTATCTGTCATTCTTGCAGTTTTGTCAATTTTTGGCAATTCATAGAAGATTGAACGTTCTAGCAAATCAGGTTGATTGATACTAGGGTCAATACCATTTAGAATGATTTTTGACATTAGAATTAGACAAAATTCTGAATCATTTGTGTAAAGTCCACGTTTGATATATTGTGTACCTGTAACTGCTTTGCAAAGAAATTGAGATAATATTTTTATCAAAACATCAATATTATCAAAATTAGATAAATCTCTTTTAGATAACATGATTGCTAAATCATCTACATTATCAGGTAATGACAATGCGTTTTCACCCTCTGGATCAACTAATGATTTGATAGCACCTGATACCGTTGTTTTTGCTGAACCCTGTTCACCATGTAAAATTTTAATAGGAATTGGAAAACCCTTTAGGAAAAATGCTACTAAGTGAGATGTAAAGACTACTTTATCTGATTCTTGAATCCTACATAGTTTGACAAATTCATCTAATGCAGTAGGATTATCAAAGTTAGGTTCTTGTTGAATACTTTGTTTTGTTTTTGCACTAGGTGATTTTAGAAAGATTGGTGTATTATCATCTATTTCAGATTTGGTTATTTCATCTGTAGATATTTTGTAGATTGTACCATTATCATCTTGTAAATCATAGTATAGAGTATTGTCAAGAAATGCACTTCTACTAAAAACAGGTTTTGTAACTGTACCATTCAATAAAGCATAAGCGTGTAAGTTTGTAATTCCTGATTTGTATGTACTTTCAGAATAAATTTCATCATAGACATTTTGGGTTTTCACTCTAATCATTTGATCAAAGGTAGGGGAAAACACATCAATCCAATGGGGTTTATCATTTAGTTTTACTTGAATGATAATTTGACTAGTATCATTTTCTGATTTGATTTGATTCTCAATGATTGAATTTCCTACATTGAACACCTTAACAGTTGCAGGTATTTTATCATCATCATCTTTGTTTAGAACTACTTTAGGTGGTTCAACTAATTCTTGTGGTTTTTCAAATACACCTGAATATCTGTCATAATTTGCTATTTTGAATTTGATTATGTTTTCATTCATCATAGAATCCACACTAGAACCAATACTAACCTGTAGAACTTCTGCGATTGCTCGGTACAGGGTTTTATGGATTCTTTCTTTTCTGTAGATTGTGATTAATTCTTTAATTTCATCATCAAAATCATCATAATCAATCTCGATAGGGGAATTACTAACGGGGATTCCCTCTATCAAAATAATATACTTGTATTTCTCATCAATCTTAAAAGAATTGAAAAACTCTTTGAAAATATCAGTTATCGCAGAATCGGTATGTGTCATTTAACATCAATCCATCTTATCTTAAATTCCTCTTTAGTTTGTTAGAAACAATCTTCATTCTGTTTGATAGTTTTTTCATTAATTCTTCATAGAGTTCAATATGGCAATACTGAACATAGTCTAAACTAGATTTACAACCATCACAAATAGTACCCTCATATTCCATTTCACCAAATACTGTAGGGATTACACAGGTAACAAAATGAAGTTCTCTCTTTTGAGAACATTGATCACAAACGTCTAAAGGCATTAGAACATATCCTCATGTAGCAAGAAGTCAAGATAGTAGTTTACGGTTTTTTTTCTATGTGATTTTAAACAGTTGATCAAACCACTTTGTGAAACATGATTTTCCAAACAAATTTTACACAAATTATCTTTGAATCTATCAACAATAATCAAACAAACATCAATAAAGAATTTCTGATGAATATTGATTTGCCATATATGACGTTCTGCTTTTATGGTTCTACCATCAAACCATTTACCCTCAATCCATTTGCTCATCTTAGTATCACGCCCAAATCTACAATCATTGAAAATTCATTCAATGCTCTGCAGAACTTCTTTTTTGGAATGTCAGGATTATCTTCATCTTTGTGAACTTTACAGAAATGAATGTACAAACTCTGAATAGAATGATAGGTCTTAGAACGGTCACAGTATGGGCATATTACATCAATTCTAGTATCATTATGTGATGCTTTTCGTAGCGTGAGGTGCTTATATCGTTGTATTATCTTTAATGACATAGAAACACCTTTTGTGGAAGATTGGTCGTTTTGGTTGAAGTTTGGAATCCTAACAATTCCATTCTTTCTTTTTTATTTTGAATTAATAAAAAATCAGGCAGGGCAAGACCGATTAACCCTACCTGATTGGTTTGAACCGTTGCTATTACTTTAGCGAGTGTAAGTGAGGTCACTTCTGTGATACCTCATTTTTTAATTGATCAAATCGTTCTATGAAAAGGATTAGTAATTTTTCAAATGATATTAGTTCAGAGGGTACAAAAATTCTTTTAGAAATTTCATGTATTGTATTTTCAGAAACACTAGGTCTAATCATTCATACCACCAATGAAATTAATTTTGTTTTCATTGGTAGCAATGTTCACCAATGAAGAATTTTTGAAATCAATGCAATCATTGGCAGTTACATTAATTTTGAATGATGTTGTATTCATGTTCAATCTTGTACATGAGGATTATTTAAGGCACACTAAAAACAAATTCCTAACGATAATCGTATTGAATAAAGTAGTTCTAACAATAAAGTAGTAGGTGGTTCTAAGTTGTATTACAACAAAAGAAAACAACACTTGTTTTAGGTACGAATAAGGTAGTTCTAACAATAAAGTTGTAATTAATTTTACAATGAAAATAATTTCATTTTGATTTAACTAATTTCGTTTTGTTAAAACTACTTTAATTTTCATTTTACATAATCAAAAACAGTTTTCAAAGAATAAAAGAATTAATTTATCAAATGTCTTTTTGATTTTAATTTTATTTGTTTAGGCATAGGGTCTTTATTTATTCTTGATTAGATGTTTTTCTTATGAAATTAATTATTGGATTTATTGTCGGTGTTATCGCAACACTATCTTTCTTGTTTCTATTGAGTGGTAATCAGATATGAAACATCAGAAACAAATTCTAATTCTTGATACTACGATAATTGTATCGATTTTAGGCGTAATTTATGCTCTAAAGGGTGGTTTTCCATGATGAAATTTATGATATTCGGGTTTGGCGTAGTCATTGGTGTATCGTGGCAATTAATTTTTGATATAGTCAAAGGATATTTCTAAAAATGAAGTTCAACGCATATTTGATGAAAAATGCTAAGAAAGATGATTATCATAGATTATCTTATCAAGTAATGAGGGGGGATTATAGATTCCCTACAACTTCATCTTTAGGGGGATTGCGTAGATACTGTGAGAAATGTAAATTATCTGATCATGTGAAATCTGCATTAATTCAAACATTTGAAGAATTTACTGAATTACCATACGCTACAGTTTACCACAAACGAGACACTGCAAGAAAGAAAATAGGTTACTGAAATGCCTTATTGTCCTGAATGTAAATCTGTTTTAGATTACATAATATCAAACAACAAAGCACCAAATGATTATCGGATTAGAATTTACAACTGTAAGAAATGTACAAAGAAAAAAGATAAGAATACTATGATTGCAATTACCAAGAAACTTGTATCAGTTAATCAAACTTGGGAAATTATTAATGCAGATATTTTTGAGAATCCAAAAATCTAATCATTTATCTAATTTTAATTTTTTATTCCTATATTCTAAAAGTTTTCTATAAGCATTTTTTAACTGATCATGATTATCTGATTGTGCATCTGTGTTTTGTTTCATGTAATCCTTTATGGCATTGTTATTAAAAATTTTGAAAATTACTGAGCTAAATACTTCGTAGGCATATTTTGTTTCAATATTGTTTTCATTAATAAATAATGATAGCATTTCCATTTCAACTAAAAATTTTACTAATTCAAATTCATTGATTACTAAACTTGATACATCTGTTTTACCATTTCCAATTATTGTAATTGGCTTATTTTTCAATTCTGAATAAGAGATAGTGTGAATGATTATGGCATAAGGTTCAGAGAAAATTCGCTGAATGTAATTACTAGCGATTTCTATCGATCTTGCTTTTTTATCCTCTTTGAGTTGGGTTCTTTGCCCTTTGATTTGCCATGCTAATGTGCTTAATGCAATTATAACACCAAAAATAGTCGCAATTTGAACTAATTGCTCTATGGTCATACTTGTATCAAACACATCCTTTCCAAAAATGAAGAACTTATGAATTTAACATATTACAAACAAAATCTATTTTCGAGTAACAATCTCGAATACTAATGATTGAATGTCTAATTTTACTTTGTATTTATCTGCATATTGTTTGATGTTTTGAGTAAGACCTGATTCAACATCTTCTGCAATCTTAGACGTATCTGCAATTATTGCACATACATTAGGATATTGCTCAGAATATTCTTCTAATTGTGCGCTTAAGTTACGAAGATCTGTTCTACTCTTGGGAACTTTTAACTCAAAGACAAATTTGCCATCTATGACGATATCGAGTTTATCTTTATTTTGTGTAATTACCTCTCTCTCAATTTTTCTATTTGGATATTTTGCTTTCAAAAATATTGTTAATTGAGATTGTAACTCTTTTTCATCTAAAATTCTTTCAGGTTCAAAACTGTGTTCAATTTCATTTATAATATTTTGAAATTCTCTTTCATCTCCCGATTCATCAGAACCCATTCCAAAAAAACTAGGAACTACTAACTTTCTTTTAAGTGCAAAATCTTTTAATTGATTTAATTTGGTATTCCCATCTTTGAATTGCTCGATTATGAAATATTCAAATGTTTTTCTGTTGGGTTTTATTTCTCGTTTATTGCCATCATTATCTTTTTCAAATTCACGTGGTTCCATTCCTAAAATATCTGCACAATATGATTGAAGATGTTTAATTTCAAATTTATCTAAAATATTTTCAAATTCCTTAATCTGTGATTCGATCTGTGCTTTTTCCTCTGCTTCTATACGTTTACGTTCTTCTCGCTTCACCTTGATATCTTGAGCCTTATCTTCAATTTTTTCAGCAACTTTACCAAATATTTTCTTAAAGCCCATATTTTTCATAATTTCCATGTTAACTTAAGCATATTGGATTTTAAAAAATCCAAATTCCTCAAAACTGATGGGGGTCTTGATTTTAGGAATAATTACTATAACATATCATAGTTTCCCCCTGCTTTTTGAATCAGATTGTATCAAAGATTGATTTTTTCTATTAGTTTTAGGCATGAAATTACTAAATTTGCTTAAAACTACCTAAGAAATTGATAAGGATAGGAATAGATTTGGCAAAACAAGCACCAAAACTTACAAAAATTCAGGGTTTGAAACATCTTGCTCAAGTTAGAGAATTGTTTGATAAATATGACTATCCATTATGTGTCAAGGAAATCGATACTATTGATAATATATTAAAAACAACAAATAATTTTCCAATATTAAACTCTACATTCAAGGTTTTACAAACCACATTCATTCTTGAATACAATCATCAAAACAATAATGCATGGATTAAACATAGAACATTACTAAGTAAATTTTACAAGAAAAGAATCATCAATACAATGAAAAATAATGTTTCAGGATTAAACAATTTACATCTAAATATAAAATGGGGTAAGTTGATCAAAAAAAGATTAGATGCAAGAAAAGTAAATGATAGTCTACAAACAATGCTTGAAAAAGGTAGAGACACCAATTTTGACTATGCAGTAGCAGTAAGTTATCTCTATTTAGCTAATATTGATGGGGTTTATGGTAGAAATCTAAAAGATGTTGTAATTTGGGATAAACTATCAAAAGGTCAAAATGTGGACATGGAAGAAATTAGAAAGATGAAATTAACAGGTCAAAATGGAATTATTGAATATTTTGATGGAATAAAAGATAGTGAAATTCTTTTTGATGGATATGATGAACACATAAGAAATGCGATAGCACATTCTTCATTTACAGTAAATAAAAAGATGAAGATAACGTACATGGATAGAGATATCAAAACAGAAATTCAGTATGATGATTTGGTAGGTAAATGGCAAAATCTCACAAATCTTGATGAATTGGTATTTTTCTACAATCAGATTGAACAAGTAAATCGAGTGATTTCTGATTTACGATAATATCAAAGATTGATTGTTTCCCTAAATTCTAGGCGTAAATTTTCTAGAAACTACAATTATGCTCACAACAGATGTGATTAGAATCAATATTGCAATACTTCCAAACTCTGGAACTGCAACTGATTTGATAATGAGAGTTTCAAGAACATGATCATATACGTGTCTATATTCGTCAAAATGAATTGGAGGAGCTCCATATTCAACTACATAAGATTCTCTATCTTTGAAAAAATATGTAGATTCTTCCCCCATGTAAGGAATACCCTTGTCAATTCCCATATCCAAATCATAATTATAAATCACATAAACTTCCCAACCCCATGAATTAGATTTTACCCATGAATCCATTATCTTGGCACTTGGTTGTTCAATCATTATTTTATCTAAAACATATTCTTTGAGATTTTTTTCGGATAATGTAGAAACTTTAGATGTTGGTATATTTTCAAAATTTACAGCGATTAATGGTGATTCAAATTGAAATGGTAATCCCGATAATGCCATCTGCAAATCCATCATATTTGCATCATCATCTACATTTTCTAAACTAAATTCTTCTGGAAATGCCAACAGTTCATAGGTTCTACCATCTTCGGTTGTTATGCCCTCTTGATAACGCCAATTTGTAGGTATTTCAAAAGAAAATTCATATCGTTCATTTTCATAAAATCCCATTATTGCAGGTTTAGGTTCTGGCAAATCATAACACAATCCATCTTCCCAAAGATTTGGATAATCTACAGGACACCCATTATCTAAATAACATTCATCATTCCAATATTCTTCAAAACCTACATTACAATTATAATCATATTCTGATGTTTTATGACATTTCCCATTTTCCCAAAGATATGGAAATTCTGGATCAGGACATTCATCACTTGGTTCATATGAATACGTTTGTGCAAAAACAGTAGTAGGAATTAACAAAACAAATGCCATTAAAATAATTATTACAGGTTTCACTAATTTGCTACAAATATTCTAAACTTAAGCATATATCAAAATAGTGATAAATAGGCACAAAATAGAGGTATTTTCTTAGGTAGTTCTAACTAACGCCAAAAAAATTCATCTAGACCACCATGTTTCTTTTTTGCTAGTTGTGGGTGAACTATATCCTCAATAAATTCAGGGTATCGGATAAATTCAAGATTGTCAATTTTCTTAAATGTTTCTTTGAGTTCTTGAACTGAACAATTATCAACATCTAATTCCTTTAGTAGATTGTAGTAATCCCTATGCTTTTGCTTAGGTAACATTTTTTCAACACCATCTCTTTTGTAAATTCTTAAGGCAAATCTTCTATCTGTCCAAATTTGATTAGATACTTCTGGAATAAATTTTCTCATTGCATCTCTCAATGTTTTCTCATCTCTTTTTCGTAGATGTTCTAATGCAGGATCAACGTTATCGAATCCCTCAATACAATGACTGCCAATGGTCATTATCAGTTTTTTCTTATCGTTTTTAATTCTGTATTCATATATCATTCCATGTCCACAATATTGACAACTATCTCGGGCTTTTGATGTAGTGTTTTCTTTTTTGTTATCCTCATGTTCTTGTTTAATTCGACCTAATCTATCAGGTTCTTCTTTTTCCAATAAATCAAAGAATGGTTCTATTTCTTCATAATCTTCTAATCCCTCTAAACTGAATTGATAATACTCTCTACCTTGTGCATCTTTCAATCTACCAATAATTGAAACGGTTGTCCAATCATCTTTATCAGTATTAGTTAATTTTTCAAATAATCGTTTTTGTCTTACACATTGACCACCGTTATTATCTGAACCTGCATCAGATTGAAAACTAGTATCTTCATCAAAACTCATAGAATATTACTTCATTTTTCTTCAATATATGGATCATGCTAACTATAATGTTGGATCAGTAATTTTGCTTAGTTGGAACTACCTAACTATGTCATTTTACCGTATTATTTGATGAATCATATCGGACATTTTCAAAATATTTTGACACCATTGACACCATTAAACGAAATTTGATGGTGTCAGTAAATTATGCCTAGAGTATTTAATTGACACCATGACACCATTGACACCATCAATTTTGAGTAACTTGAAATCTGAATGAAAAATCAACAGTTTGAAAGTTTTGCGAAAACAACGGTGTCAACGGTGTCAACGGTGTCACACGCCTAAGCCCTGCCTAGATTTTGACACCATTAAAATCAATTTGATGGTGTCAGTAGGCTTTTGATGGTGTCAGTTTGAAATTTGTAAAAATGGAAATGTCCAATTTGAAAAACACTTCAAAATCAAAGGCTAGAACTACCTAAATCAATATTCTTCAATAGATATGGATCAGGATTTCATAGTATACTTATGTTGTTTTGCATGAAGTTTATATCTACAATAACCAATATTCTATGATTACAATGGTATTGAAATTGCAATGTGTAGATTCAATGACAGTAGAACAAGTCAAAGAAAAACTACTGAAAAAATATGCAAAAACTCATGGTGGTTCAGGAAATAGAGATTTGATCATTATGAAACAAAAAGAGGGGTATGGTGATTCTACTTATCTAGTTCTTGATGGTTCACCACCTAAAGGATATGGTATTTGGATTGATGATAGAAGAACATTAAATCTCTATGATGCAAATGGAGATAATTTCAGAAAATACTATCTTCAAATGGGAATATCTGGTTTAGAGGAATCCAACTGATTCTCTATTCATTTTTTATTCTTTTCCAATTTTCCAACTAATTCATCATGTTTGAATCTTGCTTGATCAGTAGTCATATTATAGATAATTCCTTTTTCTTTTTCAATTCTTCTGATTTCCAATTCATCTTCTTTGGCGTGTTCCTCAACGGTTCTAATATCTATCATCTTTGAATCAATCCTACTTTCAATCAATCTCATTTTCTCATCAAATCTAGATTCCAAATCTACAAACTTTGATAGTTTTGCTTCTAATTCTTTTACCTGTTTTTCTTTCTCTTTGAGTTCATTACCCTCTTTGAGATAGTTGGTATAATTTGAAAAGATGTTGATATGTTCAGATGCCTTCATAAATTCTGCTCTAGATTTGTCAGGATATAGTTTATCTTGCTTCTCATAACTATCACCCACTTTGTGACCTATTGCCAATTCACAAACGTATGATGCAACGCCATTTACTATCAATGTGGATTTCAACAAATCCCTCAACTCATGTGATGTTTTCTCATTCTTTACAGTTAGATTAGAATTGTTGATTTTCTTCTGAATCCCTGCATTTTCAGCAAGTCTAGGAATTAGGCTAGTAAGCCATTGAACCCTGATTGGTTGATTGAATCTACCAATGAATATTGGTTGGTTTGATTTCATATTTTCACCTGTTTTAGAAAATCTTACTTTGAACCATTTTTGAAGTGCTTGAATTGCATCAACATCAAGATAACCAACATGGGTATAGTTTGTCTTAATTCTGGTTAATCTGATTGGTACAGGACATTTAGAAATATCCCAATTATCATAATTTTCTGTACCGAAATATTCTACTAATTGATCCCATGCTTGAAAGTTGAATCGGTCACAAAATGTAGAATTATCCAAACCTCTATGAAATTTGCATAAAATTACTGCTTTCTCTTTTGTTGTAATTCCACCTGATGTAATCATAGCATACAAATCAGTTAGGGATAAGGTGGCATTACTACTTTCTTCACTAAAATCTTGATGGTTGATTCTTGGATCATACTTGAATTTCAACTCACATTCATTTTTCTCAAAGTAGGATAGAATGGCATTTCGTTTCATCTTCATATATCCAACACTACACTTTCTATTCATCTCATCATTGAGGAATCGCTTGATTACCCTGATAAAATCAGAATCAGAGTTAAACGACCTTTTGAATAATTCTAAGAAATGCTCTAATCCCTCAATGGTGATTTTTTCAGTAACTATTTCAAATTGAGTTTCAGTTAGATGCTTTGTTTGTTTAAACTCAAAGGTTTTGCCATGTAGCCAATTATTAAATTCCCATGTCCTGTATAGGTAATTTCTCTTAGTAGAACTATCATAACTTACTGATTTGAGGTATTTGGTTTTTGTGCCTTTCAACTGTTCGCTAAAGTATTGTACTGTGTCTAGTTGGCAAAAATCCTCAAATGACAATCCAATAGATTCAGGTTCTTTGATGATACCCAATTCCTTAGCAATTTTGAGGGTATTATCTACAACGTGCTTTGATGCAACTAGTTTACTCTTGGCGTTCTTTGATGCTAGATAATCAGCATTTTCAACTATCAGGTTTTTTGGTTCAAAGGTATCACCCTTTTTCAATAGTGTAATACATTTCAAAACAGATGGTCTTAGTTTGACATTGTGTTTCTTTGGGTCATATTCTTCTAAGACTTGGTAGCATCTATTCGTCAAATTACAAACAAAAATGGGTACAAAGTATATTAGAATTAATTTAGCAAGATGGTTTTACTTCCGAATAATTTTGTGTTTTTATACTTATTTTGCAATAAATGCCAGGTATCTGATTCTGTGGACATGTATTGTAATTGATATCCCCCTGCCCAGAATCAGTTACTTTGATTTGGTTTTATTTTTGATGTAATCAATATGGATCTTGTAAAGACCCGATTGATAATGAGGATTTTTAGTGATTAGTAATTTTTCTTTCAAATCTTCTTTTGATTCATACATGTTTTTCTCAAAGATTCCTTTCTCTTCAAGTGTTAAGCAAATATCTTGCCATATCTGGACTTCTTTAGGATTTTTATTTCCAGTTGCATAATACACATACAGTAATCGAAGTTTGTTATATTCATCTAAAGACATTGATTTGCCTAAAAGGTAATTTCTTTTCAAAGTTTGAAAATAAACCAAACCATTTGCAGTGACTACATAATCAAAAAGTTTGGGATAATCATTAATTTCAATTGGTGCCAGAGGATTATTTTGATCAGCATTCATGTGTAGGAATAAAGACCATCCAGGGAATTATTTTTTTCTTATGATTTAAATTTCTTCAGTCCTTCACTCACAACTAAATTTAGTACATGCGAGAAACTAACTGATTTTTCAGATGATTTGATCATCTTTGCTTGAATTGTACGAAGTTTTTCAACATTCAAAGGAGTCAAAACAACAGTGATTCTATTACTCATATTGTAAATTATCTGATTTCCTATAAAAACAGGTTAGGAATTAAGCCATTTGATTGATATTGGAATTTATAGATGATTATTTTAGATAATAGATAATGGCAAAAGGTAGAATGAGATATTGGAAGATCACATCTGAAGAATTGGCAGGATATTCATACGATGAGAAAAACTTGCTTAATTGGGAAATTAAATGTGTGAGAGAACCAGATGATGCTGCCCAATTCATTGGCGTTTTCATGTATAGGCACGGTACTGCTTATGATTATCAATCAGTAAAAGGAATCTGTTATTTTCATAACAATATAGATAGAAAGGAACTTCCTTCGATTACCAGTTTTCTCCAAGGGAAATTCAACGGCAAGGAGATGGAGAAAGGAGATAGGATATTTCTCAAAGATTCTAAAGAAATCTATTCTGCAAAAGACATTTCAGATTTAGCAAAGGCTATGGAAGAAAAATTCAACACCAAGGCCATCATTTCTTTGGAATTTGAAGGCATTACTGCAGAACAGCTAAAAGAAGCAGGTCTTCCTGAAGCAAAATTATTGCCTATTCCCACTTGATTGATATAGTTTAAAGCATAAAGATACCCAATGTCAGAATTGGAAGGATTCAATCAACATCTTGAAGAATTAAGAAAAAGAATCCTACGAATTGTTTTAGTAGTGGGAATTATTACAGTGTTAATACTTTCACTACATCTTGAACCAATTGAACTAAATTCTGTAACTCTTTATTATCCGACTCTAGAGCCACTAAACAACATAGCAGCTCAAATTACCAACCACATGAAAAATAATTTAGTTCCACAAGACGTGCAATTAATTCAAACCGCACCAGGACAGGCATTCTTTGCTCAAGTATACATTGCAGCATTGGTTGGAATCGTGGTTGGAATGCCAATAATAATAAAAGAATTTGTAGGCTTCATCAAACCGGCATTAAAAGAAAATGAGATCAATGTTAGCAGAAGCATTACAATTCCAGCTTTGGGACTATTTATTGCTGGATGTTTATTTTCATATAATTTTGTCATTCCATACATTTTGGATTTTTTGTATAGATATGGAGAATCAGCAGGGCTAGTTACATTTTTGAATGTAATTGATTTTGTAACATTTGTTTTACAGTTTTTGCTAGCATTTGGTTTTTCATTTCAGCTTCCACTTGTAATGTATGCCATTTCAGTTTCTGGAATGGTGGATTCGGATTTTTGGAGAAAGAATATTAGATATGCGATTGTTGCCATTGTTATTTTTGGAGCGGTAATTACTCCTGATGGAAGTGGGGTTACTATGTGGTTTATAGCAGGACCTATGATTGCACTCTATTCGGCAGGCATGATTATCATTGAGCGTAAAGAACGCAAAAAGTTGAACACTTAAATCCAAATTTAATCAATTAGATATATAATGTTAGGAATGGGCTTGGCCAATTTCATTGCAGGACAGGAATGGATCTTCATCATTATCATTGCAGTAGTTTTCATTTTTGGTGCAAAAAAGATCCCAGAACTTGCTAAAACCTTTGGTAAAGCAAAAGGTGAGTTTGAAAAGGGTAAAATTGAAGGCGAAAAAGAACTCAAAGATTTCAAAGATAAAGAATTAAAATCAGACTAGTTTTCAGCGATTTTTACAAAATCATCTAGTATTTTAGAATAATTTTCTTTAAAATCATTTTTCCCAAACAATGTCATTATCTTTTGTTTTCCTTTTATTTTTATGTCCACGTCAACGATAACTTTGGTATTCTCGTCCAATTTTACAAATTGTTGTTTAAAGTAACTTCCTTTAGCATCACCACCAATTACAAAAATCTCATGTAATACAGGTTCCTCAGAAACATGTTTTGCCATAATTACAAATTCTTTGTCATCAAAATTCACGTGCTCCTCTACAACTGCCACATTATTTCGCACAGACCTAACTCGTATTGATGGATAATGTTGCGAGAATCTTTCTTGATATTTTTCATAATTTGAAAAGATTTCAAATACTTTATCCCTATTAGCATGAATTATTTTTTCTAAGGAAAATTTAGGCAAACTTGATTTAGAAAGTACCCCATCGAGGGTATAAGTTATGCTCTATATCAAATTGGTCTAAACACTTTCCAACCCCATGATTTACAATATCATCGATTGTTTTTGGTTTTGTATAAAATTCTGTTACAGGGGGCAAAATCACAATTCCCAATCTAGATAGTTTTAGCATATTTTCAAGATGGATTGCAGACATTGGAGTCTCCCTAACCATTAGAATTAATTTTCTAGATTCTTTTATTGTCACACCGGCAGCTCTAGCAATTAATGTATCATCATATCCATTTGCAATAGAAGACAGTGTCTTCATACTACATGGTGCTACTATCATCCCATCAATTCTGTGGGTTCCGCTTGATACGCTTGAGGCCATATTTTTTTCATCTGAAATTGTGGTTGCAAGTGACTTTACATAATCAAGTGAATACTCTGTCTCCATAGCAATACATTTTGTAGCCCATTCAGACATAATCAAGTGTGTTTCAACATTTAATTTTTTTAATACCTCCAACATTCTAATTCCATAAATAACACCAGTACTGCCTGTGATTCCAATAACTAATTTCATAATTACTTAACCAGTTCACAGTATTTTATCTATTAGATAACCATACATGCTTAGCACTAGAGATTTTTGGAATATTCACTATCCAAATTCATCAAATCATTTTGCTCTTTTCTTCTCTTTAGCCACAATGAAATGCCTCCAATAGCCATGGCAGTAAGTAAAATCACTCCTGCCATCTGAAGTTCAAAATGGTATAGCACAACAAATATCACATCTCTTTCATGAAAAATCTTGTGATTATGTACGATCTGAACAAATGGAAAATTAGCTATATTAGATCCTCTAATCTAGGCATAATGTGATTAAAAGTTCTGAGATTAAGAAAATAGTAAATGACTATACAGATGTAAAAATTGGGGTTTTAGGAAGTCATTCAGCACTAGAAGTAATGGATGGAGCAAAAGATGAGGATTTTCAAACAATGGTTTTTTGTCAAAAAGGCAGAGAAGGACCATATCAAAGATTCAACAGAATTGCAGATGAGATAATAATTTTAGATAAATTCAAAGATATGGCCTCGGCTCAAAACCAAAAAAAAATACGTGATACAAATACAATAATTGTTCCACATAGATCACTTACTGTTTATCTAGGATACAAAACCATTGAGAATTCATTTAAAGTTCCAATCTTTGGCAATAGAAAATTATTCCAAGCTGAAGAAAGAACAGCTAAAAAAGGACAATACTACCTACTTGAAAAAGCCAAAATAAAATATCCAAAATTGTTCAAAGATCCAAAACAAATCAACAAACCATGTATTGTTAAAGTTCAAGAGAAAAATCGACCTCTTGAGAGAGCCTTCTTCACAGTATCATCTTACAAAGATTTTAAAGAAAAATCCGAAGCTAAAATCAAGCAAGGCATTATTGCAAGAAAGGATCTTGAAAAGTCAAGTATTGAAGAATTAGCAATTGGAACTTATATGAATTTTAATTTCTTTCACACACCAATTTCTGATCATGTAGATTTTATTGGAATTGAGAGAAGGTTACAAACCAATATTCACGACTATAATGCACTTCCAGCCAAGCAGCAATTAGATATCGATGTGGATTTACAAAATATCGAGGTTGGGCACACACCAGCAAGCATTAGAGAATCACTTCTTGAGAAGGTTATCAAAATGGGGGACAAATTTGTGGCTGCAGTTAAGAAAGAATATGCCCCTGGAATCATTGGCCCATTCTCACTACAAAGCGTAATCACAAAAGATTTGGAGCTAATTGTTTATGATGTATCATTACGCGTTCCGGGAAACCCAATTGTTGCAACCACAAGTCCATATACAAAATATCAATATGGAAAAACTTTTGGCGTAGGACGAAGGATTGCCATGGAAATTAAAAGAGCGCAAGAAGAAGATCGTCTTGACGAAATTGTAACATAAATTTCTAGAAATTCATTATCAATAATCATCTCACAAAATTAAGAAATTAAAAAGGCGCAAACCCCCTTATTGCAGAACTTTGAGAGATTCCCTCTCGTGGTCAAACGTTAAACGTTTGATTGCCTTTGTTGTTCTGCGGGGCAGCGCAGTCTAATCGCCAGATTTTACAACTAACGACATCATTTACTATATGCAATTTTACTATTTAACATTTAGTATGAATAATTTCAATAAAATATCAAAGATTATGTAATTATTTGTTTACAAATTTTAAAAAATATTTGGCACTAGAAAAAAAACTATGTATCCCATAAATACAGAATTTAAGAAAAACATAACATGACTCGACGTGTTACAATAATGATCGAAGATGAACTTGATAAAAAAATAAGAGTGATCCAAGCAAAAAAAATGCAAAAACAAAACTCTGCATACAGCTACTCAAGAGCTGTAAATGATATAATCAAAAAGTGCATCTAAGATCAACAAAAATATATTTTCACAAAAAATCAATCATAATGTTAATTGGCTAGATTGAGAAATATATTGAATACTCAACGTTCTCTCTCAAATAATTAAAACGGTTTGATGTTTGAGAGAAAACTGCTGGATGCCAATTAGCGATACAAACTCTTTTTTGTGCTAATTTTATAGTAATTCTGTGGGTAGAACTATTTTCATTAAGGAGATTATCAGCATTTCAAAAGAGCCAAAATTATGCCCCACATGTGAAAAAGATGACAAGCTAGAGAAAGAATTAATCAGAGAAGAAAGATCATGTGGAAAAACAATTTTATGTTCACGGTGTGAGGCATTAATTGTCATCACCACCAACAATCTAAGACAAGTAGAATTATCATCAAGAAAAGATGACACCATTATGCTGAAAGAACCCCACATTATTAGAAAAGTAGAATATTAAGAATCAGATTTGTTCAATAATTCTTTGATTATGTAAGTCCTAACATTTGCAAATTCCCATTCCCTCAGATTAGCATTTTTGCATTCTTCTTTAATTATGAGACCGGCAAGACCCTTACTCCAAATATGTCGTTTTGGATCATAAACCTCAAGGATTTTTCCATGTTTGGTGATTTTGATTGCCCCATGACATCTTTTGATTACCTGTAAAGCAATTTTGTGATAGAGTTTTTCAAAATTTACCATGAGATTATAAAATCAAAACTCATCAAAAAGGTTGGCATTTACTAGATACAAGAATAATATACTATGAAAGAAGTAAACAAAAATGCTGATGATTAATCAAAATAAGCTATAACTGATTGTTGATGAGTTTGCCGAATTATGAAGCATGTTTTTAAAAAATTAGGATGTTCTGTCATGAACATTGACTGTCATCGATAAAGGAGGAGATAATGCTTCAGGATTATCAATGCTCTCCCAAACGAAAACTTGTATGTGATAAATACCAGATTCAGTTGGGATCCAAGACTGTGCAGGTGAAAATGATTGTTTTGGAGATAGTGAACCTGTCAACCATGAAAGAGAGATTACAACACCATCCTCATTAGTTACTTGAGTAATATATGCAAAAATTTGCGGGATATTCTGACTATTTGTTATATCAGCAGCAATCATTATTTGCTCATCAACTATGTGTATTTTTTCTTCAGAAACAACATTGGCAGTAATGTCTTCTGCAAAAACAGTACTAGTTCCAGATAAAATTAAAAATATTGAAAAAAACAGAACTTTCATATCATGTATTAGCATCATGTATATTTAATCTAGCTAATGAATAACTTGCCTAAAAAATTTCCCGAATATTCAATAATGCACAAAACACTAACAAAAAAAATCAAAGAATTAAAGAATACTGAATGTAAAAAATCAGATTTTGAAGCAACCCAATTTAAAATTAAAAAATATCAAAGAGAATTAGACAAAATAGAGGAGATGTTTCCAGATAAATTTTTTGAGAATCCGGAATGATCATTCATGTTCATGGCCACAACCACATTGATGTGAATCATCATTGTATGTAATTAGTTGCTCTACCATCTCATCACGAATTTTTAGCAAATCACCAACTTGTTGTTTTAGAGAATCAGAATCCCAATGTTTTTGATGAAGTTCTCTAATGGCGTCAATAATTTCTAAATCAACATTTAGTAGATTATCCATAATTTGTTCTTGTTCGCTCATAATTATTCAAATAATTACTACCACAAAAACTAATCTAAAGAATTAAGGAAACCTATGCTTCCATGCTTTCTTTGAGCAGATTCTTTCTAACTAGAATAGGGATATTGTAAAAGGCACCCAATGCCATAGCATCTGAAGCCCGATAGTTTCGTAAAACAAGGTCTTTTTTTCCAGTAAAATACAGATTTGCCCTTAGAACCTCTCCACTTTCATAAATCTTGACTTTAACTAAGACAAGCTCGTTTTCCTCACAAATTTCTTCTATCATTTTGTAAATGGATGGAACTGGCTCACTTTCTGTTTCTGAAAAACTCGAGATATGTCTTGCTACCTCACCAGAGAATGCCCTCATGTGAAATTCTTTTCCGCTATCTGCCTTGAGAATTACCATTCCTTCAACAGCATAAGGGTCTACAAATCCTACATAATCTATTTTTACTGATTCATAATCTGGTTCTTGTGCTTGATTAATCTCCATCGTAATACGCATAATTTCTATTCAATCCTTATAAAGATAGCAAAAATTCTGAGATCAGTAGATTGCTTTACTCAGGTAAAGAATTTTTTAACGATCAAGACTAATGCGTAACCCCAAATTATTTAAAATCCCCAACTATGGGTAGCTTTATGTCAACAAATCCAGAACGTGCAGTATCATATGTTCTGAGCAAATATGTGACCGAATACATGGATAAAGATGTCCTTATTCTAAGTCAGAAAACACTAACAAGAGAAGCTGCTAGAATGCTACGACATTATGAAACAGACGATATTATTGTAACTGATGAAAATAGAATGCCAGTAGGAATTGTTACTGATGAAGATATTCTTAGCAAGGTTAGTGATGTGACAGTTTACGCAGAAACTACAACACTAAAAGACATTATGAGTGAACCACTCATTACAATTAACGAAAAGGCAACTCTTCAGGATGCCTTACATAAAATGAGAGATGGACATATTAGAAAACTCCCAGTATTATCAAAGAAAAATGAAGTTATTGGAATGATATTTCAAACTGCAATAGCTAATGCAATTAGAGATGCAACTGCTATTGCACCTCGTTTATTGAGTCCACCAGTAAAAGCAGTTCTAGGGAATCTAGGATTTGTATTACAATTTGCAGGAGTATTGCTTTTGGTACCAGCAATTGTGGCAACTATTCTAGAAGATACAACCACTGCAACTGGAATTTATCTTACAACCGTTCTTTTACTTGTGACAGGTTTTTTCCTAAACTCATATGGTGAAAAATCAAGTCTTAATCTCCAACAAGCATCAATCTTAGTTTTTTCAAGTCTATTTCTGCTATCATTATTTGGGACTGTCCCGTATCTGTATGTTCAACCTAGTAATGAATCAAGCATAGAAGTCTTTGGAAATGCATTTTTTTCAAGTGCAGCAGGATTTACGACGGGGGGAATATCATTATATTCTAATCCAGAGGATTTATCTCAGAGTTTTACATTCTACCGGAGTTACACCCAACTTGTAGGAGGAATGAGTTTCATTTACCTAGTGATTACTGCATTTTATCCAGAATCAAAATTGCAATCCATGCGTGGATTTATTTCTGGCAGAACCCTCCACATGAAGGAGCTCTTTTCTACAATTACTATCATTTTTGCAGTATACATCATCATTGTAGCAGTTTTACTATACTTCTTTGGGGAAAGAAACATCATTGATAATTTTGCATTAGCAATGAGCACTCTTGCAACTGGAGGATTCGTACCCCATTCAGAAATTCTAGACGATTTGCTTTGGCAAGAGGACTTAATTTTAATGGGTGCAATGATTTTAGGAGCTTTACCATTTACATTCCATTATGCATTTGTAAGAAAAAAATTCCTTGCACCAAAACTTGGTAAAGAAGTTCTTGTTTATTTTGCGATTTTAGGAAGTGCCACAGTTTTATTCATAGGAGTTAGCGGATTAGACCCATTACAAAGTGCATTTTATTCAGTCTCTGCTAGTACAACTGCAGGATTACAAAAAGAAAGCTTAGCTGGACTAAGCGGTGCAGCACATACAATTTTGATCATACTAATGTTCATTGGTGGTTGTGGATTTTCAACTGCGGGGGGTTTGAAAATATTCAGATTATTCCATTTGAAAGATTGTAGAAATTTATTTAGTAAAGCTAAAAGGATCGAAATGTCCAGTCTAGCAAAAAAAGACATTATTGCCACATTAATTATTATCGCATTATTTCCAACCATAGCTGGAATAACGGGATTACATTTAGCAGCTTCAGAAAATATTTCATATCAAGAGGCATTCTTTGAGTCTGTAGGAGTTATTACCACGGGAGGACTTTCAGCAGGAGTTATTGATTTTGATACGGATCCTGCAACCAAGATTGTTCTAGGATTTTTAATGATATTTGGCAGATTAGAAATAATTGCAATCATTTACATCTTTATTCCTAAATTAAGTTAGATAGAATTTAATTTCAACAAAAAAATCCACATATGAAGAATATGACTAAAAGTTCTCACAAAGGAAAGAAATTGATTGTTGTAGGGTTTGCCTCAATAGCAATTTTATTTTTATTATATGGACGATATCAAGATCCGGAAGTTTTTACGCCTAGTGCAATGGATTCAATTCAAAGAATAGCCTATGGATTTTACATCACACTAATGGTATCGTTTGGAGCTATTGCATTTGGGCTGCACAGATACCAAATGGAGAAAGTTGAAAGAAAGAAAAACGACATATCCACTACAATAGCCCTAACTACTTGGAATCCAAGAGCACGAAAAATTTTTGTTTTAACATTTATTTTGTATGGAATTTTCTTTGCCCTAGTATCAGGAACGTTAGTGTATCAACCAGAAGTAAATTTTGCTATTCATTATGGCGCAGAAATTCCTTCAGGTTTTGTAGCACCATGTTGTGATGGCCCTGGATATATGCCAAAAATCATAATCTATTTGACAGAGCATGTAGGATTGCAGATAATTCCAATTAATTTAGTCTTACAAGTAATTGTGTCATATTTGGTTGCTCTGAATATGGCAATTGCAGTAAATGCATATACAATTTCAAAAAAGGGCAGAGGTGTAAGTACTATTGGAGCTGCCACAGGATTGTTCATTGCATGTCCTACATGTGCGGGGACTTTTCTATCAATTTTTATCGGAACTGCAAGTGGAATAGCATTATCAATTGCACTAACTCAATTACAAACACTATTCATTGCAATATCCATACCAGTTTTACTAGTAACACCATACATCATGGCAAAAAAATTACAAAATGCAGATGGAAGTTGTAAGATAGATCCAACTAAGTGAATTTTTTAACTTCTGGAATTTTGTGATTGCCAATATCATATCCATCACGACGTAAGAATTTCAGAGTTAATTTGTAAATTAATTCATCATGATCTACTTGTTCTAAAATTTCAGTCCATAAGACTTTGCCATTTTCATCAATCTGTCTTTTAAAATCAGGATTCATTGATTCAGCAATATCCCTACACTGATCAAAAGTTTTTCCATTTTTGTATGCACGAACCCTTCTATCACAGCTATCCATAACAAATGTAGATCAAAATTGTAAATAAACCTAGATTTGGGTGTTTCAAACAAATATCAGTAATCTTGTAGTACTTTATGGGAATAAAATCAGCTGATGAATACGTTGATTTTTTCATCAAACTTAACATGGGACCAAATGTTAGTTTACTGAGTTTTATCAATAATGAAAAACTAGTTCTAAAGCAAAAATTAGAATATAAAAATTTAGAAAAAGAACCAATCAGAAATGGAATTGGATTCTTAGAAAAATTAGCAAGGGAAATTAATGAGTTGGGCGAAAAAGCAGTGTTAGAAAAATATCAAAAATAGTATCTTGGAGAAACAATGGATAAAAATACAGAAATTATAAAAACGGAGATAATCAGGATACTCAACGAAAATGGAAAAATTCGTGGTACAGAGCTTGCTAAGAGAGTAATCAAAAAAGTTGGAAATGAAAAAATGGTATACAGAGAAATTAGCTCACTAGTTGAATCGGGCCAAATAGAAAAAAAAGTCCACAGCAGATCACATATTGAATATGAACTGATTAATCTTTATGAATCCGTTAACAATCAACTTAAAAATTTACATAATGAGATTGAAATGATTTATGAAGAAATAATAAATTTTGAAATTCTAAATAAGGAAAATAAATATTCGTTTCACGAAAGATTAAGAGGGCTAATCCACTTAATTCACATAGTTCAAGCAACTGACGGCATAATGAGATTATTATCATTTTATCCCACGTTTAAAAAAGATAAAATGTATTCTCAAATAAATCGAAAAATCAATGATTGTTGGCAAACAATTATGAATATTGTTGCACATCAACCCGAGGATGATTTTTTAAACGAAGTCCTAGGAAATTTAAGAATTTCTCAGTACGATATAAAGAACCTGAATTAGAATTTCTGTAATTTTTCTACAATCACTTTAAGCATTTCCTCATCATCTAAAAGAATCAAAGGGAAATTATTTTCTTGACTTGCCTTACGAAATTCAGTGTCTTTAGTAACTATTATCATGTTATTCTCACGAGCATAATTAATAATTGAATAATCAGAACCTAACTTCTTTCCTTCTAGTTGTAATTTTCTTACGCTGTAAGCCTCATACCCTTTTTCTTTAAGTCTTTCATCCATTCCATCTAAATTTTCATCAACTAAAATTTTCATATTTTTTTAACTCCATGTTTCAATATTAGTGTAAATCAAGAATTTAGGAACAAGTACTTATTTTCAAAAATTCAAAGAATTGTAATGGATGAGAAAAAAGAAGATAGGTCTGAGGAATCACGAAAAAACCACATTACCTACTATAGATCATTATGCAAAGTTATACAAGAAATTCAAGATGAAATTAATTCGGAATCAAATTCAACTGTAAAAAGTCATCTTAAGAGTCGAATTGAAGCTATGGAAAAAGATAAGAAAAGAATCAAAGATATGTTTCCAGACATGAAAGAGGAGGACTGGAATGGTCACACAGGGTGAAAAAAATCACAACAAACATCTGGATTTACTTCAAGAATACAAAATTCATCTTGTAAAGTATATCGAAGGATTAGAAAAATTAGATCAGCAATCAGAGTTTGCAAAAAAATGGAATGAAACTACAATAAAAGAGCGAAAACAGGAACTATTAGTAATCGATAAAATTTTGAAAAACTTAATCAGATTTCAAGGATGATTTTCTAGTGTAATATCATATAATTTTTCACAAAATTCATGTACATTTTCTGATGAAATCCCATCAAACCAAGCCATTTCCTTATCAATATGATATCCTTGAATATCAGCATCTGATTTATTTTTCAGATATAGGACTTCTACATCTACAAGTTTTTTAATCAAATTCATTTCTTTTTCAGATAAATCATAATCACAAGTCATTAAATCGATTTGAACAAAATAATTTCCATGTCTAGGATCAATTTTTGCTTTGATGAAGGGTATGTTTAGTTGTTGACATTCCCTATAATGCTTGTCGTATTCAAACATTTTTGAATCACCAAGATATTTGTGAAATGTCATGTTAATAGAAAATTAGGAGATTATCTAAATATTTTCTATAGGTTAGAAGTGATTTTCTTGATTTTTGTCACCAATCGGATTTTTGTATTTATTGGCATCTCAGGCTCCATAGTAAAATACACGATATTTCTTTTAGTGTAAATCACCATTTGAGAAACTTTTTCACGCTCGACATGAACATATCTAACTTTGCCAAGAGATTTATCAAATTCTTTACGCATTGCACGTCGTTGTGCAACTTGTTTACAGAAATGCTCCTCTTCTTTTTGAGTTTTAAGATTAGTTTTTCCTGTCTTCATAATTGCTTCTCGTATATTTCCTTTAGAGTCAATAATTGCTGCAAACCTCATTTTAGGATCTAAATTGAGAATATGTTGGACAGTTTCTAATAGATCTACTTTCTGCTTCACAGACATATCTAGTATAAAATTCAAAATTACTAAATATAATCTATTAAAAAAATTTTTAATTCACATAAAGAGCCCAGACAGGGTTAAATTATTTGAAATTAATCACATATAATGAAAAATTCCATAATCCAGGTTCTCGATGAATTGACAGAGCAATCAAGAAAAGAGAAATCAAGAGAGGTAGTCGTACTACCTGAAGATCGAATGCTTGCAATAACAAAAGAAACTGGCGAGTTGATTAATATGATTTTAAGGCTAAAAAATGCAAAAAATATGCTTGAAATTGGAATGTCAGTAGGGTATTCTACTATTTGGTGTGCAGAGGCAATATCAGAACAATCAGGTAAAATTATAACAATTGAAAGGAATCCAAATAAAATCAAAATGGCTCAAATAAATTTTCAAAAAGCAGGCATATCAGACACTATATCAATAATGCAAGGTGAGGCACTTGAAATATTAACAAAACTCAGTTTAGGTAATGAACATACTGAATTTTTTGATTGTGTTCTAATTGATGCAGATAAAGAAAACGTAAAAGAGTATTTTGATTTAATATTACCATTAGTGTCCACAAACGGAGTCATCATTACAGATAACATGTTATACCCAGAAAAATACAGGGAGGAAATGAAGGAATTCTCAAAATATCTAAGAAAAAATCCCAATCTTAGAACCATTACATCGCCAATAGGAAATGGAGAAGAGATTACAATAAAAATAAGGTGACAATTATTTTCTTTTTTTAGTGACTTTTTCAGTGTTTTTTGTAGAATTTTTAGGTGTTATTTTAGGAATAGATTTTTTCTCAATAGGTTTTGATTTAACGGCAGATGGTTTCTTTAATGTTTTTAATTTTTTATCTTTGAGTTGAATTTGTTTTTTAATTTTTAATTGTTCTTCTTTCAACTTTTTATTTTTAGCTTTTATTTGTTTTTCAATTTTTTCACGTTTCTTTTTAAGGGATTCAAAAATTTTTTCTTCCTTCTTTAGTTGTTTTTTCAGATTTAATTGAGAGCGAAGTCTTTCTTTTTCTTCTAGTGTTTTTTTTGCAATTGCTTCCTTTTCACTTGCTATAGCGTTAATGAGATTCAATCGTTCTTCCTTTGCTTTGATTAAATCACGTTCTTGGGATTTTATTAATCTCTTGAGTTTTTCAGATTCAGTAAATTTTGCTTTTTCTTGGTTTACTTGGGAGACTATTTCATCATAATCTTGCTTTGTTTTTTCAAGTTCAGCCTGTCTTAATTTGATCTCATGGGCTATTTTTGCCTGCTCAACAAGCCTATCTTTTTGTTCACGAGCCATTTCTGCCAATAAAATTTGTTCATTTTGAACCTGTTTCTCTATTTTTTCTTGTTCAAGTTGAGCTTGTACCAATTGCTTTTTTTGCAAGAATAATTCTTTAGATACTTTTGATTTTTCAGAATCAATTTTTTTGATTATATCATTTCTTTCTTTTTTTATTTTTTCTAATTCTTCTTTTTGTGCAATAATTTCATCAGATAACCTAGTTTGAGTTTCAATTCTTAATCGTTCATTTTTTATCTCAGATTCAAGTGATGTTTTTTCTTGTAAAACTTTTTTTTCATATTCTTTTCGGTGAGATGTCAATTCAGATAACTTTGTGCGTTGAATTAGTATTTCATCTGAAACCATTTTTTGTTTTTCAAGTTTGTCTTCTTCATCTTTAATTAGAGTAGAAATTTGCCCCAAATCATCAGAAGTATTTTCCATCCATCCTTTAGGCATACTACCCCTAGTGACAGATTTAGGATTAATTTGCAGAGTAGATGTTTTTTTAGAGTTGGATTCTTTTGGAATGTCTCTTTCTATGTAAGTAATATTTTGAGTTGTACTGGGATTTAATTTTGATTCCAAGTAAACTTGATCTGAGTGATACAGGGGTTTGTTACTTTCAAGCATATCATAGATATGTTGTAATCTTCCAGGATCCCCTACTCCAGAATCAATCAAACTCTTTATTTTAGGAAGATATGGATGCTCCTCATGAATTTCATCGTGTAATGAAAATGATGAATTTAGTTTTTTTTCAAGATACGTTTGATCTGAATGATATAACGGCTTGTTATTTTTTAGAAATTCAAGAATGTGATACAATCGTCCAGCATCTCCATTTCCAGAATCAATTAATGAAGATACTTTTTCAATGGTCTCAGTTAATGTCATTTGTGTCAATTAAATCATCTATCTTTTGATGATTCTCTATGAACATAGTAAAAATAACTTTTTAAAAAAAATTTACACAGTCATGAATTTTAGGTGATTCAGATCTAAAAAATCAAATATTAATATTAATAAAATAGGCTCAAATTCCATTATTAGATAAAATTTTAGAATTTACAAGTGTTATTTGGGTTCAAAATAGTAGACAGTAATAAAATCAAACCCTCATTCCAAATTTCTTACTCAAGGTAATCATTGCAATAACAGATATGCTCAAAATCATCATCACCAAGGGTCCAAATTCTGGAACTATAGTAGTTCCAATAATTGTCAATATTTTGGAATCAGCAGATAATGGGATTGATAAAATGTTGAAATCACCATCCTTCTCTGAACTAAAATCAGAAATCTTATCACCATCCAACCATACAACAAATGGTCCATCAATTAATTGAGAATCTAATTTAATTTCCAAATTATGATTATCAGATTTTGGATTACCAACCACATTAAAAATTAGAGATTTCTGTTCTACATCAATTGATGAGATACTCAGTAATCGATTAAATTTGTATTCCACATCAAATAATGTTTCACCATTACCAACTTGTTTACCTACATCAGGAATTATAGAATATCCTTCAGTGACAATTATGTTACCTTCCATCCATGGATGAACTATACAAAAATACGGATAATTTCCAGTTTCTTCAAATGTGTATGAAAAGGATTGACCTGGTGGAAATAATCCACTATCAAAAATATCATTTGGACCATCAGATGCACTTCCAGAAGTAACAGTGTGAGCAGCAGTGTCGGCATTTTCCCATTTTATGGTGTCGCCAATAAGAATTTCAACTACGCCATTAGTTGCACCATCTTTTTCACTTTGCCAAAAATATGGAGCGTCAGGACTTGCAGCACCTGTAGGGATTTTAACGGAGTAAGTATTTTCAGCAAAGGCATCAGGTAGAATAGTAACGGTTAACAAAAATCCAAGTAGTAAAAATCCAAAAAAGGCTTTCATATAGATTATTGAAATAATATAATTAAAAGGGTTTACTGTGTTCAATATTTCATACAATGCTGTTCTTTCTGTTTATTAATTAGAAAGAAAAACCCCAATCATGAAAATGGGCACGATAATTATTTCAGTAGGTGTTGTAATGTTTGTCACAGGCTTAATTTTGTATTACTCCATAGAACTAGGACAAAAAGACCATCTTTTACGATTTATTAAAAACATGGGAACATTTATTGGATTTAGTGGGATGGGGGTCACTTTGGCCGGAATTCTGATATATCTAATTAATCGAAACGAGCCTGCAGTAAAAGAAAACTTTGATGTTTAAACAGACAATAGTAAATTTTTGTATTCATCCACAGGAATAACAAACTTGCAACTCTTGCAAAATAACACCTCTTTGTTAGCAAGAGATTTGATCTCAGTTGGTATCATTCCACAATAAAGTGATGCGATACTACAATTAGGACAACTTGCAAGTAAACTCTTCATTCCAAATTCATTTTTTAATTTCATTAATTCCTATTTGTTTTTCTAATATATTAGCAACAAGAAGAAATTATACTAGTGGTAAGTTTAGAATTTAAATTATAATAATAGCACAAACTAGTGTTAGAAATGAGCAATAGAGTTTGGTTGGGGGCAATTTTTCTTAAGGATGAAGGAGGATATGAAATTATTCTAAAATCATTAAACCACTATAAAAATAGATTAAAAACACTTGGAAATAGTCCAGAGCTAAAAGATTCGGCTGCAATGTTTGCATCAGTGTTAAATTCTCAAGCGATGAAAACTATTCCAAAAATTAATGAAGTAATTAAAAAAATTCAAGAGAGTTTGCACAGTATAGAATCAGTACGTCAATTAGAAGATGAAATTCCATTTTTAGAAAAAGCTCTGTCTTGTTATGATGCAGATATTCACAAGGCGCAAGATACAGGACACGAGTATTTTGTAAAACTAGTAGGAGACATGAGCAAATCACAGAATCAACTAGATTTAATTAAAAATGCATTAATCAAAATCAAACAATATTCAGACTAGTATTACAATCCCTGAACATACCAATCAAAATAAGGTAGTAGTGTTTTGCATTGTTTCTTTTTTTCAGCATCATCATCAATTGATTGGATTTTTTTAATTTTTTCTAACAGATACTCTGAGGTCAAATTACTCCTAAATTTAGGAATGATTTCAGTTAAAACCGCAAAGATTTGTTCAGGTGACGAACTACCAAAATCATCAAGAATGTCTTTTATTTGTGACTCTATTGACATGATTTAAAAATAATTTTTCCAGTATTATTTTGTTTACTTTAGTATATCATCATCATTCCAAGTAAGTCGAAATTTTCCAGTAACCCTAAACATGTTAATTTTTCCACCCTCTTTGAAAATTAGTTTGTATGATTTATGGGAGATATCTTCAATATCTATTGAAACATTTTCTTTTAGTGTTTGAAACACTATAGGATCATTTGAAATTTGTTTCCATTCATCATTATCAAAATCCATATAAAATTTGGTATAGAGCAATCCCATGATTAGTGACAATATTAGCCCGAATAAATAACTAGATAATTTACTCTTAATCTGATGCCAATTTTGGCATGATTATCCCCACATAACTTAAAATTGCTGGAAATAAGATCTTGGAATCTTTATCCTTTCGAATTGCTTCAAAAATCTGCGATATCAATTGTTGAATAGTGAGGTGTTCATCGCGATATAGTGTTCTATTAGGATTTTTGGCTGAATCTAAAATAGTAAATCCATTATCAGTCAGAACTAAATCACGCAACAATGAAGAAGCAAATGATATTTTCTCATCAATATCCTTATGTGGAAAATCAGTATCGATGTTTTTAATTTTCATCTTCAAATCATGAAATGTGTTATTGGTATTACGTTCTATGTGCTGCTGAGACTTTAATTCATAATTTTCAGTTGGACGGTAAAAATTTCTGTTACCCTTTTTCTCTACAAAAATTATCTCTTTTTCAAGCAGAGAATCTCTTGTTTTCTCAAAAGTTGTTTTGGCCATAAATTCCGGAACTATTTTTTTTACGAGAGAATTATGATGCAAATTAGGATTATCCTCTATACTCTGCAAAAGAATTCTTTCACGCTCATGCTGGTTTTTACGAGGCTCAAATTGACTCATTATTACTAGGTCGACCTATATTAGGTGGGTCATCTATAAAAGATTATTCATCATAATAATGAGACATTTAATCCCTCAATCCAGTAGAACTAAATGATATAGGCCCTATTGAGGACATCCATCGTTTTAATTCATCAGGATTGCCGGTAATAGAAATTTGTCCAGATTTAATCCCATCAGATAAATCCAGATTTCCAGAAACTAATTTTCTATGCATATCAGAACTAAGAGTCAATGAATTATCAGCATCAGAGATTAGTTCATCAAAGATCAACAACACTCCATTTCTAAAATACAATGTAAACTCTTGTTCATCATCAGAATGAATTGCATGAATCACATAAACATCATCATCAATTTCAGCAGGATTAACCCTAGTTGGCAATATTTGTAACAAATTATTTAACGGAATATTAGATAAAGCATCATAACTAGAATTTTCTGATAAAGCAGAAGTGACATCAATTTTTCCCTCAAGTTCTAATGCACTTGTCAATGCCCAGTTTCTACCATCTGCAGAAATCATCTGTTGTCCAATTACTCGTAATGCATATGCCTTTAGAGATTTTGCTTCAGTATTTTCTGGATCAATTTCTAATACATGTGAAGATAATTCAGCTGCCCAATAGTACTCTTCATTTTCTATGGAATCATAGATTTCTTCAATAGTGTCCTCTATGCCACCAAAGGCATTAGTAATTTTTTCAGCTCTATCCATTGATGAAATTGTAATAAGAGATGCCGGATCCCCTTCATACCAACCAACAGTTCCATAATAGATTTGTTTGACATGCCATGGTATTTCACTTCTTACTTGTGTAAGCCAAGGCCTATTCTCAAGCCATTCAGGCAAAACAATCATTCTAGATAATTCATCTACAGAATAGCCATCATTAATTCCTCGAATAGTTTGATCATGGATGAATTGAATAGCATCTCTTGTAGTAATCAAAACTAAATTCACATTGTAACTTCCCAGAATAGGTTTAGAGTGAGAGGGGACTAAATATTCAGGTTCTAGTAATAAAGCCTGATCATAAGCAGCGATGTAATCTAACGGATCCCTATATGGCGTGCCTTTAATGGAATAGATGTTTGGAAAAACATCATAAAGATTATCACCGGTTAGTAAAGTGTCATCTTCAGGCAACCAAACAAAAATTTGATCAGGAGATTCACCTCCCGCATGAATTAATTCCATTTTCACTCCTGAAATATCAAGGGAAAAAGTTTTTGAAAATGTATGTGTTGGAGATACAAAGCCGTTAGTCCCAGGAATCATTGGTGGAAAAACCCCTAAATTCGCTTTATCACTTCCAGAATCAGGTAAGAATAACCCTGTGGCATATGCACTTCGTTTTTCATTAATTGGTCCAAGAATACCATTTTCATTCAGATAAAGATCAAGCATAGTTTCATGTGCAATGATTTCCACATTACCGTCACCTGATTCCAAAAATGCTTTTGTGCCTTGTACATGATCTAAATGCCCATGTGTAAGAATAATTGTTTTTACTGGTTTATCAGTAATTTTTCTAAATTCACTTAGAACATTCTTGGCTGCTTCATATGAGCTTAAAGTATCAACTATGAGGATTCCTTTTTCCCCTTCAATCATTATACTATTTGCAGAATCAAATCCTACAGCAACCCAAATTCGATCATTAACCTGATGAATCTCAGGAGGATTCCAAAAACTGTTAGATGCTTCAATTTCAGGATGAATTGTTGGTTGGGAAGGATAATCAGGTAAGACAGGAATTAAAGATTGATTTATTGGAGATTTTTGTGTGGGGATTATTTTTTCTTTAATTTCATTTTCTATTTCATCAATTTCATTTTCTGTTTCATCATCTTCTTTTATCATTTCTTTTTCTGGTAAAACTTTTGAGGTAGATTCAATTTGTTTAGGTTCATTTGCTTTTACTAAAATTTCCGCTAGTCCTAATCTTTCCCAGGATGCAGCAGTTGAGGGACTAGTACAAAATGTATCACCGTGAACAAATCGAAATACTAGGGAATATCCATCACGGCATTCAGAATCATCACTTGCAGAACTTGTAGTCTTCTTTGGTGGAGGTGTAGCAGGCTGTTCATTAAATTGAGGTTTTAGTGGTACGGGTTTTTTTTCTTGTTTTTCAGGAGTGAATTCTTGATAAATTTCAGCTAAACCTAACTCAGCCCATCTCTTTGCAGTATCAGGACTTACACATACATAATCCTTGTAGGCATATCTGAAAACTAGAGTATTTCCATCACGGCATCCTGCTTGGATATCTTCTCTTGCTTCGGATTCCTCTGATGAATAAGATAAGGGAGTAAATCCAACTAGAAGTATCGCAAAAACCAAGGAAATTATTAGAAATTTAGTAATATTCAATATGAAATTTCATAGTTTACATATTATTTCCAAAAGGAAATTAACATCAGTAAATTCTTTGGTGAAGATTAATAGATCATTTTTCCATGAAATTGTCTATTTTGATCGTGCAATAATTTGACTCATAAGAGAATTTTGCTTATACGTAAACAATTACTTGAAAATAACCAAGAAAAAATCAATTGGAGAAAGAAGAGATCATCTCAAAGTTAAGTGAGAGTCTAAAAAGGGACTTTGGAGACTATGGAAGAACGATATATGTCATTGAAAAATTAAAGAAAAATGCCGAACTACCAAAATCTGATCAGCTTTATGTCGAACGAATGGTAAAATCATGCCGGCCAGAGGAAATTCCTACTCAACCAAAGAAAATCGAAGAGAATATTTCTTCTGAAGACTTGATAAAGTGCTATCAATGTGATTTGAACATTCAACTCGATGAGAAATCAATTAGGAAAAATAATTTTTGGTTTCACGACAGATGCTTTGAGAAAATCCCAATTGTCAAATCAGAAGTCTCTCAAAAAGTTGTATTTGAACCAAAACGTGTCAGTCCAAAACCAATAGTCAAAACTATAGAAAAATCACAGATTGCACCTGAGATAGAAATTGCACCTAAAATCATAAAGCAGGCAGTTAGAATTGAATCAAAGACAACTAATGCACAGATGGCATATTCTGGAGGCCTTCTAGCATCACTGGTTGGCTCTACATATTTGCTAGGTGGAGAAATCTTTTCCTCATCAGTGGCAGTTGTGGGAACTGGTTTGTATCTAGTGATTTTCAAATCAAAGATTTTTCCCAAAAAAGCAAAAAAATCATCAATTGTCAAAGTTGGAATTCCAGGATTTGATTCAGCATTATCAGCAGGACTAAAGAAGAATAGCTCCGTCGTAGTTTCTGGTCCACCCGGAAGTGGAAAGACAACTTTTGGGCTTCAATTTATTTATGCAGGTGCAAAAGAATACGACGAGCCAGGAGTGTACATCTCAATGTCACAAAGCATTGATGAGATTAAGAAAGACTGCAAGTCATTTGGATGGGATGTTGAAGATTTAATTTCAAAAGAAAAAATATTGATGATTGACTTGAGACCATTTAAAATCAAGGACGAGATAATCGGAAAAGATGATTCACTTTATCGCGGCGAACAGATACCATTTGAACACCTGACTACATTTATCTTAAACAGCGTTAAAAAAATCAAAGCAAAAAGAATAGTGATTGACTCGATTTCCATACTGGGAATGCAGTATTCAGATAAATTTTACATGAGACAGGGACTGCAAGGAATGATTCAGTCGTTGGAGAATATTGATGGAACATCACTTTTAATTTCAGAGTTTTCTGAAAGTAACCAAATTCCATCAGAGTGGTTTGTCACATCAGGAATTATCCAATTAGATAACAAAATTGTAGATAATGCAATGAAGCGAACAATCAAAATTATAAAACTTCGAGGAATTGAGCATAGTGAAAAAGTTCACCCATTAGAATTGGGAAATGACGGCCTTTACATCTATGATTGAGATTCAGAATCCTTAATTTCATCTAATTTTTTTCTAACTGCCTGGGCAACCTCTTGCTTTAGTCTTTCTTCTTCTTCAACAAGTTCTTTTTTGAATTTTTTTTCCCAATAGTTTTTCACCAAATGAATTCAATGTATAATAGCAGTTCTAAGAAATAAGTACTTTGACGATTATTAGGCTCTAGAAATTAAAGTTCCCACCATACATTTACGTAGAAATCATCCATCGGGATTAAATACAAATTTTGTCAGTGAAATTACCTAACACATTTCATGGGGTTTGGTGAGTAATCATCAAATTCCCAGGAATTTTATATTGTAGAGAGTATCTTTTTCTTTTTTTCTTCGAATTCTTTTTTGGTGATTATTCCACTCTTGTGCAATTCACTAAGTTTTTCAAGCAATCCCAGTTTTGCTTTTGTAGGAGTTTTTAGTTTTTGACTAGCCTTTATGCTGCTTTTTATTCCAGATTTTGTCTTCTTTTTTAATTTAGAACCAATTGCTGTACTTTGTCTAGATAATTTTTCACTAATAACATAGCCCTTTTTCTTTGCCTGATGAATCATTTCATCAGTTTTTTCTTTTGTTACATCATCGATGAATTTTTTTCTTCTAGCCATATTGCCTATCTCCCTAGTCTTCTTTCTAGCAAGATGTGCTTGGAATTTTAGATCTTTGATTAGCTGACTTTTGGTCTTTCTTTTGAATCGTCTAGTGTATTCTTCAATGAGTAGTACTGGAAATGGGCTATATTCAACATCAAGATAATATTTGATTATCGTATCATCAGGTAATTTTGTCAGATATTCTTTAATTGATTTTTCAGACTTTATCTCCATATCCTATTGAAGATATGTTTTCAATAAAAGGATTATACTATTTGCTATTTTCTAATAACTTTAAAATAAATCAGCAGCCCCATCCCTGCCAGTCCTGCAATTACAATTACCAATCCAATTGACCACTCTTGAGTGAACAAGTCGTAATTGGAGACAATAACTACTCCCACCAAAATAGAGATTATCAGTGCCAAAATTGTAATGGTAAGATTTTTTGACAAGTTTTCTTATATCCTATCTAAGATCTTTTTCTTTTGCTTTAGGAATTCTTCATCAGTTAAAATTCCAAGCTCTTTTAATTTTGCCAATCGTTCTAAAATATCAAGACTGGAAGCACCATATTGAGTTCCAAGTTTAATCCTGCCCACAAATAGTTCAAAGAAATTAAAAAAACCATTGCTTATTTTTTTGTAAAATTTAGGGCTCTTCTTCTTTAAGGAGGTTCTTGAATTCAGGCCTTTTTCCAATATTTTTGAAGAGTTGTCTTTAATTGATTTCCAGTAAGGTCTTGACTTTATGTAATTTGTTCCAGATGAAGTGACTTCAGTTATTTTATCTAGAGATTCTTTACCAAGTTGTTTACCAATTTCTAAAGTTTGATCATAATTTTTGGTGACATCACTAACGATTTTGCTTTGTTTTTTCTTTGCGCCAGAAATTTCAACAGGTTCTTTATCATTATTTTGCATTTACTAACAACCATTAGAATTTCCTTCCCTTTTAAACTATCATGGAGAAAATCACAGGTTATGGTATCAAAGATTGTGTTAAGAAGTAGAATAATTTTATCCATAAGATTGGCACTAGTAAGATTTTCAATTAGAGACTAAATATCAATAATTACAATCTAAATCAGTATGAGTTTTGAGGATAGCATTTATGAAAAGTTAGAAAGAGATTGGAGCCAAAGTGATTATCGCAAAATCCCCGATATTTCAAAATTAAATTTTTACTGCATGTTAGATAGATGTAGTAAATGTCAAAGCACTGTTTGCAAATGCAGTTGTCATAATAAATTGAATTAAATCGATCTTTTATTTGAAAAATAATCCCCATTATTAGTGCCAAATTGGAAATTCAATAGGATGAATTATTCCATTATTTTTAATACAATTTCAGAAAATAAGATAATGGGGATGTTAGAAGGGAATTGATGGTAGAAGATATAGGAAAAGAATATCGAGACACCATGCAAGAAGTAATGCTTGAGTTAAAATTCAGTACCATATCGTTTCTCAACAAGTTCAAAGAGGGAAATAAAAGGTCAGAAAAAGACAATTTTGCAATTCCAATAGTTATTTCAGTTAAAGGACAAATTAGAGATTTTGAAATCGATGTATTTGGATTAGGTGAAACACTCAAGGCACCACTACTTCTTGAAGTTCCAGGCCTAAAAAACACAAGAGTGGTAAATCAGAATACGATGATCATCAAAGGATTAACCCTACTTCATGGTAAAAACCAATTTTTTAATCCAAATAAAGAATCAGAATACTCAGAGTACAATTATGTTCTCTTTGGTTCAAAAAAAATATTGAGCGAGGCAAGCTTGGATAAAGCAAGTGAATGGTTCCAAAGAAAAATTCTAAGTAAGGATTGTAAACTAAAAATCAAAGATAAAGAAATTAACAATGTGGAAGAATTGAAAAATAGTTTAAATGAAATCTGTCAAAAATTTTAAGGGTGTATTTTTTACCATTCTTTCATGAGGTCTTTAATTCTTGGTTTATTAATTGTGATTCCAGTAATTGTAATTTTTGCTACTGTAATTAGTTTGTCTCCAAATACTGAGATTAAATTTGAAGGGATAGACAAGTCAGAAAATTCAATTATTCATACAGAATCAATAGATAAATCAGATTCAGAATTGATAATAGAGATACAATCAATATCCTGTAAAAATGATGGTGAACATATGTCAGAGATTCCATGTACAAAAGAAGTAAAATGGTATCTTTCTGGTGCAGTGATGCCTGTACCTCCAGCAGGATCAAAAGACATACCAAACTCTGATCAGAAATCAAAATTAAAAGTTAGTTTGGCTAACAACCTTGTAATATTACATGGTGAGATGAGCGGACTTGAACCCGATAAAACCTACACGGTATTTGTATCAAATGGATATACTCCATTTACTTCATGGGGCGGGAAATACCCAAACGTTGAACCTTTTGATGTTAAAACTAATTCTGACGGTGAAGTGATTTGGGAGAAGCAAGTAAAACCAGTACCAAACCATACAGAAATGTCAGTTTGGTTTGACGATGTTCGAATTACTCTGTTAATTAGTGACAACTTTTCAATCGCATAATTTGACCAATTGAAAGATATTCTATTTTTATTCTTTATCAATAAATTCTGAAACACTTGGTGGTTCTGGAGCTAATCCCTTTCTCTTTCTAATATCAGCTACTGCAGCAGCCAACATTGATTTTGGAACTTCAGTCCATGCCTTAAAGGATGTATTCCATGTTGCACGTCCTGCTGTTTGTCCCCTCATCTCCTCAGACAAAGTAAATGTCTCAGAAGCTGGAATTTCGCCAATAATAATACTTGATGCACCTTTTTGCTGCATGTCAAGTACCTTACCACGTTTACCAGAAAGAACTGTTGCAACGTTTCCAACTAAATCAGTTGGGACACGAACCTCAATTGCAAGTGTTGGCTCTAAAACTGCAGTTCCAGCAGTGAGTAATGCTCCCATACATGCTCTACGAGCTGCAGGACCCAATTGGGATAGGCCTCTGTGAGCAGTATCCTCGTGTGGAACAAAGTGAGTAAAGATAAACTTGCAATCCCTCATCTGCTCTTTACATAGAGGTCCTTCTTTCATCACTTCTTCAAATCCAGAATTAATAGAATCAGTTGATTCTTGGACAAATTGAACACCCTTTGTTCCATTAATCAAAACATTTCCTCGTGAATCAAATTTCATAACTCTCTTAATTGTATCAGTATCCCAGCCAGCCTCTTTGAGTAAATCGGCTACTACCTTCTTGTCTTTCATGTCACTGATCTCACCAGTTCTTAGCATGTTGGCAATTTTTGGCTCTAAAGGTTCGACCTTCATGAAAATCTTGTTGTGTCTGTTTGGTGATTTTGCCATGATTGGCTCACAACCACCTTTGACAGTTTCTCTGTAATTGATTAATGGTTCTGAAGTGACAATTTCACATTTTGCATCTTGGATTCTATGAGTTGCAACATCCAAGTGCAACACACCCATTCCAGCAACAATGGTTTCTCCACTTTCCTCGTCAATTTTTACAATAAGGTTTGGATCCTCAATGGTTAACTGTTTGAGAATTTCTACTAGTTTAGGCAAATCTTTAGGATGTTTTGGTTCTATTGCAATTTGAACGACAGGTTCAGAAACATACTTGACTCCTTCAAACATTGGAATTCCTTTAACAGAAGACAATGTGTTTCCTGCTCGAGCTTCTGTGAGTCCCAACAATGCAGGAATGTTACCAGCACCAAGTTCTGCAACTTGTTCTCTCTGGTTTCCCATAAAGAAATTAACTGATTGAACTCTTCCCTCTCTTTTTGAATCAATAATGTTAATGGTTTGACCGTCTTTAATGGTTCCAGAGAATAATCTTCCAATTGCAACAGGACCAGCTGCAGGATCTAAAACCATGTTAACTATCATCATAATTGTTGGCCCATCATCACTACAAGCTAGTAATGCCTTTCCAACATCAGATTCTAAATCGCCTTTCCAGATTTGTGGAATTCTGTACTTTACTGCTTCATGTGGTGCCGGATGATGTTTGACTACCATTCCCAAAACAGCTTCTGCTAATGGTGCCTTTGCTACCAAGTCATCTACTTTTTCATTGGTATATGCATCAATAACATCTTTGAATGTGATTCCTTTGTCTTTCATGACATCTATGTTAATTGCCCATTTGTCTTTGGCAGAACCAAATGTCACACTTGCATCCTGAATTGATACTTTCCACTTTTCTTTGTATTCAGGTTCGGCGTATGTGTCAACTAGTTGGTTAAAGTTTGATACAACTTCTGCAAGTTGCTGTTGCATCTTCTCAGGAGTTAATCTGAGTTCTTTGATGAGTCTGTCTACTTTGTTGATAAACAATACTGGTTTTACTCTCTCTTCTAAGGCCATTCTAGTTACAGTCTCAGTTTGAGTCATGATTCCCTCAACTGCATCACAAACTACTACTGCGCCATCAATTGCCCTCAGTGAACGAATAACCCTTCCACTGAAATCTACGTGACCTGGAGTATCGATCATGTTAATGACGTATTCTTTGCCTTTTTGTGTAAAGTGTAATGTTACGTTTGCTTGGTAAATTGTAATTCCTCTTTGCTGCTCTTCTTTATCAAAATCCATTGCCAATGCTTTTCCAGCTGCTGATGGTGCAATGATTCCAGAGTTTGCCAAAAGGCTGTCACTCATAGTAGTTTTTCCATGGTCAACATGAGCAATAACACCAAAGTTTCTAATCTGTTCTTTGTTCTTGATAATTTTAAGAACCTCACCAGTTGACTTGAATTTTACCATATTCGCAAACCCAAGTATTCAGCTATTAAACCTTAGCCTTGCAATTCTAGTAGATCATTTGGTTGCTAACATTGCGAATCTTTTTTGACGTAACAAAATGACAGTCCCTCTTCTTTTTCCTTTTGGCCTCAAAGAGTGTTAGAAATTGAGAAAAGAAGATACAGTAAAGAGTTTGGGAGATCTTCTCTTTTGGAATCTCGGGATGAATCACATTCATTCCAATTTTTTTCAGACTAGATGTGAGTTGCTCAGAGTGAGGGTTTTTTTCCTCAAAGATAATTACAGTGTTACCTTTGTTTGCAGAAAATAACTCCATATGAGAGAACTGCTCAATTCTGCAATAGTGTGCATCATATCCTAGAATCTCGTAAAACTTTGCAGCACAGTACATTGCAAGTGGGAATGTCTCATAGTTTCCAAGGATGAATAGTAGCTTTGAGATTTTTAGTTTTGCAGCATCAGACTTTGCCTGCGAAAATATTGTATTGATTTTAGGAATTTTTATTTTTCTTACAAGCGAGATACATGTAAGGGCACTATCTAAAAATGAGATGCTGCCAGCAGTAAATATTCCGCTATTAGGAGATGCAAGTTGAATTACTTTATCTGAGGCTTTTGCAAGCCTGCTTTTAGGCTGGGCAGTTATTGCAGTGGATTTTTTTGCAACCTTTGCCACTTTGATATTGGTAATGGTATTTCCAGAAATTGATACAAAGTAGACATGCTTTGATTTTACCAGGTGTTTATTTTTGAAAAGATCCAGAGGATCCATTGCCTTTATCATTCCGTCAGAAAATGATTCGGCTAACATTGCAGATACAAGTGAATCTCCACTTCCAGTAAAGAGAATATTTTTTTGAAGATTTGTTGGAAGTGGTTTTTGTTTTTGAAATTTTTTGAGAAAATCTAATTGCAGGAAAATATCTTTTTCATATGCCTCAATTGAATTCATAACAATAAATTATTTCAGACATATATTAGAAAAACTATTCAGATAGGTTTTGATTTTTATTACGACCATTTTAGGCAAAAATATGGAAATTTCTGTAGGTCATACTCCTGATTCAGATGACGCATTCATGTTTTATGGAATGTTTACAGGCAAAGTTCCATCACCGGACTTTAAGGTAAATCATGTAATTGAGGACATTGAGAAACTAAATCGCAAGGCAACAGATCCGCAACTTGATGTCACTGCAGTATCAGTTCATGCATGTGCATACATTCCAGGATATACAATTCTTAGAAGTGGCGGAAGTTTTGGAATTGGTTATGGTCCAATAGTTACTGCAAAAAAGATGATGAGCATAGATGAGATAAAAAAATGCAAGATTGCAATTCCAGGAAAGATGACATCTGCATTTTTGCTATTACAATTAATGATTGGAAAGTTCGATTATGTAGAGATGAATTTTAGCGACATCCCAGAAGCTGTAAAATCAGGCAAAGTCGATGTGGGTTTAGTAATTCATGAGACCCAGCTATCCTATGAGCAAGAAGGAAATGTCAAAATCCTAGATGTTGGAGAATGGTGGAACAAGACAACTAATGGTCTGCCAGTACCGCTTGGAATCAATGTCATGAGAACAGATTTGGGCATGGATACTATCGGCAAATTTGACAAGTATCTTCAGGCCTCAATTGAGTTTGGTTTGGAGAACTTTGAGGATGCAATAGAGTATGCAATGCAGTACTCCAGAGGAAAGCCAAGGAATTTGATTGAGAAATTTGTCAAAATGTATGTAAATAATGTAACTGTAAACATGGGAGATCCTGGAGAAGAGTCAATTAGAAAACTATTCCAGATGGCAAAAGAAAAAAACCTAGTTCCAGAATTTGAGCTAAGCATTGCCACCAAGTAATTATAGAACGAAAAAAATTTAGAGATTATGGGAGACGGTATCGGCGGTCCAGTAATTGCAATTCTAACAAATAATGCATTTGAATTACTAGTCAGTCATACAAGAAAAGACAACCAAGACGATTATGGTAAAACAGAAAAGATAATCATTGGCAAAGTAGATGATCCGGAGCAACCACAGTATGGCGAGACTACAAAAGAAGACTTGGAGCGGGCACTAAAAGGAAAATTTGTTTCATGTAATGTCCAGTATAGGGATTCAAAGACAGATGCACTAGTTTGCAATGTCTTTGTGCAAAAACCACCAGAAGGATTTTAGAAAATACCTAATATATGATAAAAAATAACAACTAGTGAAATGGTTCTAGTCGATAAAAGAATTCTAGGCGGAGGGCTTGCAATGATCATTGTAGGAATTGTTCTTACAGTAAGTGTTAGCTCAAACATGCCTGCAGGACAATCTGGAATGACTGAAGAAGAGGTAATTGATTTGATGATTGCCCAGCAAGAGATACAAGACTATAACACATTATCTGGAATTTTAATCGGAGTTGGATTCTTGCTCGTATTGATTAGTTTTGGTGCAAGACGCAAAAAGGGCAAAAGTGTTACAAAAGAAGAGAAAAAGCCTGCCGAATAATTAAAACATTTTAATCCAAAATTGCCTTGTAATTTTTATTGATTCAAGCTGAAATCAGCATCTACCCAATGGCCACAAAAACAACTAGCGCAAGTTTCTACATTGCAAAAGCAATCGAGTCAATTCAAGAAATGGAGAATCTCAGATACGAGATAAACCCAATGGGTACCATCCTAGAATCAGATAACATTGACACGATAAACTCTGCTGCAAAAAAGATGATGGAGGCAGTTCATAATCTGGGTATTGCAAGAGTTGAGGTGATAATTAAAATCGATTCAAGACAAGACAAACATGTCAGAATGGAAGAGAAGCTTGATTCAATAAAGAAACATCTGAGTTAGAATTTTCTTAATACTTTAAAGTGAGTATTTCTCTGAGCTGGCACTCGGCCTACCTCTTTTACCATTGTTGCCAATTCTTCTACTGATGATGCAGTTGGTTTTCCTGCAGCTCGGTAAATCTCTTCGGAGAAAGCAGTTCCAACCAAGTCACTGCCGCCATTAGATAGTGCAACCTGAGCTAGTTTCTTGCCATATGCAACCCAGTAAACTGAGATGTTATTGAGTACATTTGCAAGCATCAATCTTGATAGTGCAATGATTCTCAAATCATAAACTGATGAGCACTCATTGTTTACCAGATGCTCTTGCTCTAGCTCTGTGTTATCAAGACTGAACTTTAATGGAATCAAAGTCAGAAAACCATTTGTCTTCTTTTGAAGGTCTCGAATCTTTATGAGATGATCAATGATGTGCTCTGGCTTTTCTATATGGCCATAAAGCATTGTAACATTGCTTTGAATTCCCATAGTATGTGCTTCTTCAATTACATCAAGCCACTGCTGGCCTGTGCATTTTCCTCGGACAATCTTGTCACGAATATCCGGATGGAATAGTTCTGCACCACCACCTGGCATCGAATCAAGTCCTGCGTCTTTGAGACGAGACAAGATCTCTTTAGTAGAATTTTTTGTTAGTTTTGATAAATAGTAAATCTCAGCTGCAGTAAGTGCTTTGATGTTTAGTTGTGGATGACTCTTCTTTATCGTCCTCATCATGTCCTCATAGTATTCCAGTGGAAGCTTTGGATGGAATCCTCCAACGATATGAACTTCGGTTGCACCCATCTGTTTTGCAATTGCAACCCGTCCCTCAATCTCTTGTGGAGTTAGCGTGTATGCATCCTCTGCACCATCTTTTCTGTAAAATGCACACATCTGGCAGCTAGCAGCACATACGTTTGTGTAGTTCATGTAGTATGATGCTGCAAATGTCACAGTATCGCCAACTAGTTTTTTTCTAGCATTGTCTGCCACTGCTGCAAGTAAATGCAAATTATCATAATCCATCAATTCCATGCCATCGTTATAGGATAGTTCTTCTCCTGCTAATGCACGATCTAGGGCCTGGGATTCGCGTACTAGTTGTTCTAGCATGAACTATGCATCGCCCATCATGATATATTCCTTCTATTCTCAAGAGATAAGTATCCGTGCGGTAATTTCAGATATGGTCCTACCTCTAGTTGATGAGAACAAGCCAAAATGTTACCTGTGTCATGAAGGATTTGAAAACATAGAGAAACTGCGAGAGCACCAGAATTTGGCACACAGTGATTATTTCAAAGAAAATGAGAAACAGAACAAAAGAGAGCCTGCACCTGGCGACGTTACTGTATTTTAGATTTTTTCTTGTTAATTGATTTTAGCAATTCCTGGGCAATCTCTTTTGAGATATGTGCCAAGTCATAGTGCTTGTCAATTGATAGTGCTTTTTTGAAATGAGTGATTGCCTTTTGCAATTCTCCCATCTCACCTAGGGACAATCCCTTGTAAGCAAGCGCCATTGCACATTTTTTATCAATTTTCAATGCTGCATCATAGCATTCAATTGCCTCTTGGTATTTTTCATCAGAGTGCAATGCTGCACCCTTGTTAAGCAGTGCATCTAGATGATTGGGTTTGACAGACAGGGCCTTGTCATATGAGCGAATAGCAAGTTTTACTCGTCCCATGTTTTGCAGTGTTGCACCCTTGTCAATTAGTGCTGAGACATTTTTTGGATCTTCTTTTAGGACATTATCATATAGCTTGAGTGCTTTATCATAATTCCCATCTTCAACACATTCAAAAGCTTGGGCAAGCATCTTATCTAATCTCTCAACCAATGTGACTGATAATATTTCGTTAATAATATAGATTCACCAATAGTTAATGAACAATCAACCATACAATGGATCAAAACATAACTATACGAACCAAGCATTTTTGATCATAATGAAATCTGTAATGATTCTCAGTATAGTTATTGCTGGACTGCTCGGTGTTGCAGTGCTCTCCACTACAGCATATGCAGCTTCTGCGCCCCAGGTATGCCTAGAGCCATTTCCAAAAGACTCGAGTCTATCGCAGGTAAAAAAAGAACTCTACATCAAAGAGATCAAGGCAGGCATTACTGAATGGGTAAACATGCTAAAGCAACAATCTCCACTCCCAAGAGCAGATAACTGGAAATGGGATATTGACATTGTAGACTATCAAGACGATATCAATTGCAACATTATCATAAAATTCAAAGACAAGCCTGAGGGCGAGGACAGTAAACTAACACTGGGAACTTTTCAGAGAATCGATTCGGTGGGAGTAATCAACATGTATTATTTTACACCATATTCTTGTGAGATTAATCGAGACTCACAGTACATCTATTATGGAATTTGTAGAAGTCCAATTGATCTTGCTACCACTGAAGAGTTTGGTTCTATATTTCGCCATGAGTTTGGACATGCACTTGGGTTGGGTCATGTGAATATCAATACATCACTGATGCATCCAACTTTTGAATTGATTAGCTACAAGGGCAAAATAACTACTGGAGATGTAAAAAATGTCATTGATATGTATCCGAATGGATTTTATTTTCAAAAAAAATCTCCTGAATCTGAAATTATAGAATTAGAAAATCCAAAAAGCATACCAATAATTCCTGATTGGATTCGCAACACTGCTGCATGGTGGTCATATGGGCAAATAGATGATGCCACATTCATTCAGGGGATAGAGTACTTGATTGAAAATAAAATAATCATAATTCCTGAAACTCAAAAAGATACAACAGGAATACAACCAATTCCACAATGGATTAAAAACAATGCAGGATGGTGGGCAGAAGGCGCTATTGATAATGAGACGTTTGTTGCAGGACTGGAATTTTTAATTCAGAAAGGAATTATCTCCATTCCAATATAACAAAATGATTCACCATCCGATTCAGATAATAAAACATATTAGCAAACTCAAAAACTACTACCAATCATATCCTGACTTTGGCATTCTTTCAACCAGAATAAAATCTAAATCCATTCAAATCATCGCCTTGTCGTCTTGTATACAGGATAACTGAATTTTAATTCCGTATCATAACTACCTGCTAATGAAAAAGCATAGTCTGATAATTTTTTTACCATTTCATATAGATCTCCACCAATGACTAATTCATTACTAAATGCAAAATGGTTAATTTTTGAACAAATATTCAAGGGAGGTCCCACCATATCAGGGGAATTGGAACCATTATTACTCATCATCATAATTTGTCCATAATCACAGCTTATTCTATAATTAATTGGTGGAAGATTTTCACGTGTTGCACACATACAAACAAAATCATGAGAGTCAATCATAGCAAGACAACCTTCAAGACATGTCATAAATCCATACTTTCGTCCTTTTGAAGACTCTGGAAAATAAAACAAAAGAGAATCACCAATATTTTTTATTATCATTCCACCAAATCGATTTAACACACGTGCCATTGTATTAAGAAAAATTTCGTAATATTTCGAAGTCTTTGCAATGGATAATTTTGATGAAATTTTTGTGGAATCAACCATGTCAACAATTCCTACACAGTACGATTTTGTCTGACCTGAGAATGCCACCATATAATCTTGAACTTTCATTGTTAGAAATTCAGGTGGAAGTTGTTCTGGTAAAGTATCAAGAGGAACTGGTGGAAGGTGTTGTTGGAATGTGTCTGAAGATATCGGATCTGGAGATACGTCTAAAGGATCAGTGGGCAGTTCTCTAAAAACATTGCATGATATAACAGTAGGAATCAGATAACATCAATTAAAAACGAAATACTTGATCATAAATTTAAGGATGGCGAAAAAGATGTGTTTCGGACATAGAATTGTAAAAATTATAAAATATGTTCAAAATCTTATTGGGTAAATTCAGTAGCGAGTAAAACAGATAGGTTCTCAGTGAATTATGTTTGTGTTAAAAAAAGTGTGAAAAAATCCAGAGCATCTTTTTTTGACAGGTCCTTGTTTTTTGTCTGGCAGTAATTATTTGTAAACGTGCATTTTGGGCAGCCTCCCCATCTTTCCCCTTGTAAGACTAGCTTTTTCTGTTGAGGATCAGTTGGACAGTCACAATCAGATAGCAGAGAGTGACAGGTCTTGAGAATCTTTTCAAACTCTTCATAGATTATCTTGCTGCATCCATTGAAACCATCTGAGGAATTGTCATACAGATAGATGATGCCATTCTCATAGTATACATCAATGTCACTTGATTCAGATTTTGTAATAATTTTTGCAGCATTAATCAGTACGTGAGAGAGGGTGTGAATTCTAGGATCAATTGATATCTGACTTTTTGAATCTGAAGATGATTTGACTAAAAACTCTGAAGGAATTACGATACTTACAGAGGAGTGCTTTGACTTCCAGTTAAAATTCCTCCATGACGATACATTGTTTCCATTAAATGTCTGGAATGTGTCTGTCGAATCATTATAGTTTCCTTTCAGATAACCAGTGATGGTTCTGCTAAGCTCAATTATCCCATAACGAATAGATAGTTTTCTAGAACCTGAAATAATTTCTCTGTGTATTGCGTTTCTCTCTGATGTTTGCAGGATTGAAGTTCTAACTATAGGTATTGTTCTTTTTTGATTCTCATATGACTTTCTCAGATATGCTCTTGCGCCGTTTTGAGATTTTCTCAAAGAGATTACCTCATAGTTTTGCTTGTTAAAATGATAGATTGCATTCTGATGTAGCTGGTAATATCCAACTGGAACGCCACGTGTTCCAATTTTTTTTGAATTCAGATAAATTGCAATCTCGCCAGATGCTCCTCTAAGATTTATGCTGTTTGCAAAGTCAAAGAACTGGGATTTCTCAGAGGTCTGGGCAGATTCTGCTTCAATCTCTACTGATTCAGTGTGTTTCTCTGATATGATAGAATTTTTCTTGTTAATTGGAATGACGTGGTCTTGTGACAAATACTGGTCAATGTGGCGTGCAAAATAGTGGCATGCTGCATCATCAGGATCAAAGACACAGATGGCATATGATTTCTGGCCCATGCGACCTGCCCTGCCAATCCTCTGCACAAAAGAGTCATACTCGTTTTTGAAGGCTGAAATCACCACATCCACATGCCCAATATCGATTCCAAGCTCAAGTGTCGGGGTGCAAGATAGTGCATCAAGTTCACCTGCCTTCATCTGTGCTTCGTAGAGCTTTCTGTTATTTTGATCAAGGCCACCCCTGTGAATCTGAATTCGTATCCCCTCATTTGCAGACTCTACATTTGATGCAAGAAATTCCGAGTCATTGTGTGAGTTGCTAAAGATTAGCTGTGTTGAATGATTCTTGTAACAAATTGATGCTAGCATCTCCATTGTAGTTCTCTGTCCAAACTTTCGCGGCATTACAAATAACATGTGCATGTTCTTTTTTCTTCCCGTGTCACTTTTGATGTAAGAGAATGACTCTTGGGGCAAATCAAACATGTTTGAGAAAAACTCTCTAGAGTTGTCAAGTGTTGCAGATGATCCGACATACTGAACTTCTCCCATGTATCGCTTCATTCTACTCAGTACATGATACACGTTAGAGCCATGAAAGCTTGTGTAAGAATGTGCTTCATCCATTACAATTATCTTTGCGTTTTTGAATAGCTCATTCCATTTCTTGTCTTGCAAAATCAAATGATAATTGATAAAATCAAAGTTTGTTGCAATGATTAGGGATTTTTTTGCAGCATCATCAATTATCATGTCTTTGTATTCTGAGCTTTGTCCCCCGTGAATTGAGTAGACTCCAACTTTGTTTTGCAATCCACATGCATCAATTAGATTTGAGATTTTAGATACCTGATCATCAATTAGTGCATTAAGTGGATAGACTAGTAATGCAAAGACACCAGGTATTGTCTCCTCTGAGATTTTTTGGAGAATTGGAATGCTGAAAGCTTCGGTCTTTCCAGAACCAGTCGGAGCTGAGATTATAGAATTCTTTCCTGAAAGGATTGAGCGAATCGACTCTTCCTGAAACGCAAGCAATCCAGTAAAGCCATACTTTTTGATTCCCTTTAGAATATTCTCAGATAACACATCACTTAGGGTCTCAGTTGGAATCTTTTCAGGCTCGCCTGAGACCATATTCTCATAGTGGACTATTGCAAGCGATTCTTCTTTGTGGCCCTGAATAATCTCGCGAATGATATAATCATCTTCAGCTAGCGACTTTGGAATCTTAGAGATATCAAATAGAATTTCCTCAGGGATTGGAATCTTGTTTTGTACAGTCTCTTTTTTCTTTGCAAATTTCTTTATCTCGTCTGGATAGTATGTTCCAGACTCTTCAGGTCCGTTGCACTGGTGTGGCTCATCAGTTCGCGAATCAATTGGGATAAACTTTCCACTGTCTGATTTGAACTGGTCGTCCCAGTAGATTTCAGCTCCGCATCCTTTGGAGCAAGGCTTTGTTCTTCCAGTATAGTTCATGCCATACGTTGGCCTTTTTGGAGTAACCAGCTCTGGATTGCATTTGGGACAAATCCCAGGTCCGCCAAGGTCTTCAAAGTTCTGAGTCAGTTTAGTGTCACAAGTTGAGCAAAATTTCATGAATGAGTTTTGGAGTAAAAATACCATTAATGAAGATATGAAAAGTTTAGAGTAGACATGTGATCAAAATTGATTCAATGCTCTTTGTGTGGTTTGGGCTTTGTCAAAAATGATCCTGCGATCAAAAATTAATATTCACTCCGGGGGCTAAATCACTACTACTAATCATACCATATGGATAAATCAATAGAGACAATTCCTGAAAGACCAATTCAAGATAGACTAAGACATGCAAGCAGCATTACAGTAGAGTCTGCTCTGCGAAACAAGGTAAACCTGAACGTCTCATGGTATGACGTTCACGGAGAGCAGCAAAGCCAGAAATTCACTATTTCAGCAGGCTCTGTAATAGAATTTTAGAGATTCTATTTTTTCCTTTTTTTATTTTCCAATATCCTTAAGTTGGCATATCACAGATTCCATTCATGGCACGAAAGAAAAAGGAGCTAAAACAGCGCCAGAACCTTCAGTGTCATTGGCATTGTCCCTGTGAGGACTGCAGAACTGATGAGGCCTAATTTTTAAAAATAAAAAAGAATGGTGGTTATCTCTTTTTATCTGGAGAATAACTGCCTACTATTTCTTGTCTTTCACCTTTTGGATCAACTGTGATGTATGTCCATTCCACTTCGGTATAACCAAGTGTTATCTCTTCAGTTGGTAATGGATCACCTGCTGCATTTCCATGAAAAGAATAGCTAGTCACAATTACATCCTTGAGTTTGTAAGTCAAGTATGGTTCTTCTCTTGTTTCTCCAACTGAGCGAGTAAAGTGAATCTCTACTTCGTCAAAGAATTTTCCGTTTGCACAGGATTCAGCAATTTTTGGAGTTGCCTTGTCTAGTTCTCGGACTACCACAATATCTCCAAGAGTTGTATCACCTCTAGATCTTTGTGCGTCCTTTGCTTTTTCATCGACACTTCTAAAAATTGGTGAACTCATTGACTCTATGATAATCCAGTCTTTGTGTTCACGGTCAGTTGCCTCTCCTTTGATGTCGCCAAGTTTCATGAATGCAGCAGCATCTGCTTCAGGAGCAGAGCCAGCTAGAATCATAACTGCGGCAATGGAGCAAAAGGACAGGATTGCTAGTTGTTTGTTCATTAGCGTTGTAGTGAAATCTAATTAATTAAATCTGATCTAGTATCTGCGATCAAATATTACAAATTATATGATTAGGTCTTGACACTGGAAATTTATACGATGCAATGAGTATGTGTGTTATTGTCTGAGAAAACCCTTCCTTCTGATAATACAGATAGCAATTTGCCTGGAAGAGTAGAGGATAGTAATTTTGGATACTATGATGTTCCAGTCAAACCAAAAAGCAGAACCTTAGGGATTGCTATAGTTGCCTTTGTACTGGTTTCAGCAGGATTCTTTTCGTACTATTTTATGAATCAAAGTCAGATTGATTCGGAGATTCTAGATAATACCTTGCCACTGACTGCTGAGCAAAAGATGGTCAGTCAGTATGGGGTAGGAGAGTTTGGCAGTGATCATGCACATGCTGCAATTGCAGTCTTTGTTGATGGAGTGCAGTTAAACTTTGGACTGCCTGATTTTCAGCTGCAAAGCAAGTACATTCACTTTGAGAATAACAATCCATATCTGATTCACAAGCATGCAACTGGCGTTCCATTAGACATGCTGTTCTCATCAGTTGGACTGGAGATTACTCCAGAGTGTATTGGTTCGAGATATCTTGCAAGTGATTTGCTTTGCGCTGATTCAAAAAAGTCTATTTCATTTTTGATTAATGGAAAATATTATTCCGAGATTTCCTCATATGAGATAAGACACAACGATAGGATTATGATTTCATTTGGGGATTCTGAAGAGATTTCAAAGGAGTTGAAATATTTGGAATCACTTGAGATTCATGACATTCCAAATCGATACAAGCTGGTTCCTGGAAAGGATATCTTTGTATAGTTTGATTATTTTATTTTGGGATTTTCAAAGATTAGATTTAATATCAATATTCTTAAGGTCAATTAAGATTTAGAATAATATGATTCCAAAAGGTGACATACCTGGTGTATGTGTTGATTGTGGACACAACATCATGTATTCTAAAAAGTCCATGCAGACTCATGGGGAATTGTTGAAGAAACATCGATGTCCAAAATGTGGTAATTTTGCATTAAAGACACTAAGTAAAGACGTGTAATTGTAAGAATTCCTTTTCAGACATTAGATGTAGAATATCATAACTATGCAGAACTATGCAGTTTTTTCAAAAATTGTCAATCTAGTATAAAAGAACTATTAAAAAATACGCCAAATGTCGCAGAAAAATTAGTTCTCTTAAGGAAAATAGTCTTATCAATATGCATGGCGTTACAAACAAAATCAAAAAGGGGTGGACCATACCCAAAACAAGAGCAAGAGAAGCGCAGAAAACAGGTGTACGAACTTCATTTTGAGAAGGGATTTTCTGCACTCAGCATTGCAAATCAACTTGATGTCAATCGGAATACAATCAATGAGGACATCAAATACTGGCAGATGCAGATAGCATCACAGTTCAAAGGTCAAGATCTTGGAGGAGTAATTCTCAAGCAGATTGAGCGGCAAGAGATTCAGAGAAGAAGGTTGCTTGAGATTCTAGATAGTGTAAAAACTGACGAGAAACTCCGGATTGAAAAGATGATCTTTGATATGGACTACAAGATAACAGGTCTTGTCTCAAAGATTGCAGAGAGAAAAATTTCAATCCAATATGAGCAAAAAGAAATACCACAAGAAGAGATAACTCAGATTCTAAAAGAAATTCTCTTCTCAGAGAGAGTGATTCATCCAGAGTGTTTAAGCGAAGAGGAAATACAAAAGGAGATTTTTTCAAATATTCCTCAAAATAGGATGCGGAAATTTAGTATTCCAATTATGATGCATGTTTATCTCTAGGATCTATCTCCAAAGATTTGTTAAAGCACTCCATTGATTCCTCATATCTACCAAGACTTCTCAATGCAACTCCCTTGTGATTCCACAAATCCGGATCATTCTGATTCAACAGTAGCGCCTGCTCAAAGAAGCCAAGTGCGGCATCAAACTCCCCATCTTCCAAGGATTTCTGACCTTTTGCAACTAGTTCCTTTATCTCATTCACAACATACAATGACAATCATTTCTATTAAATCTGAAATCACACTAAAAATACTCTTCAAAACTAAACAAACATTCAGCCAAACCATCAAAATTTAAATAAATTTTTCAATATGGTATTGTATGACACTGGACAAGACAGACGAAAAGATTCTCAAAAATCTAATGGTTGATGCAAGGCTGTCTGCAAGACAGATGGCACTAAAACTAGGAATGTCAACAGTTACCGTCCTATCTAGAATCAAAAAGCTAGAAAAAGAAAAGATCATCAAAGGGTATACTGCAATTATTGATCATGAAAAACTAGGATATTCATTAACTGCAATAATTGAGGTCATGGCAAAAAACGACAAGATTCTAGGAATTGAAGATGAAATCTCAAAGTTTGAAAATGTCTGCGGAGTTTACGATATTACGGGCTCAACTGACACCATAGTTATTGCAAAGTTCAAGGAGAGAAACGAGTTGAGTAGTTTTGTAAAAAGTTTGGCTGCAATTCCAAATGTGGAGAACACAATTACACATGTAGTACTAAATACTACAAAAGAAGATTTCAGATTAACATAAGTGAGAATCATGAAAAAGGCCAGTCTCTTCATATTTGTAATGATTATTTTTGCAACTGCACAAACTGCCAATGCACAAAAGACTTTGGATATGGAGTTGGAAGTAACTGATGAAGAAAAGATTATGCTCTTCTCAGGATTCATCATTGCAATACTTGCAGTGTTTTTGTTTCTAGCTAGAGACATCATACTGAGAAGAAAGACAACATATGACAAAGATGATCTTGAATCAAAAAAAGACAAGACATTTGAGAAATATCACTCTGACTGGGGAGATGACTATGAGGAGTTGGGAAAGAGAAAGAACACGCCAGAGGATAAAAAATTCAGAGAAGCAGCTCTTAATGATGAGCTGCCAAACTATTATGAGATTCTAGGTGTCACTCCAGATGCAACACCAGATGAGATTAAAAGTAAATTCAGAGAATTGGCAAAAAAGACTCATCCAGATAAAACAAAAGCAGATTCAGAAGAAGAGATGGCAAAAATTAACAAAGCTTACGAGATACTATCAGACAAAGAGAGCAGAGAAAGATACGATAAATACTTCAAAGTAAGCTAGACTGATTCTATCTTTACAATAATCATACTCAGCTCAATTGATGTTGGAGTCTGCACACTGTTTGTAAGATTTGTAATGATTTCAAGATTCACCGAATCAATGCTGGTTTCAATTTTTAGATCTGCAAACTCTGTGTTTGGTCCTAGCATCTTTTTGGTCAATAACGGTACCACTGAGAGATCCTCAATTACCCCCTTCATCTTGTAGGCAAATTTCTCTGAAAAGTAGACACCGCCACGTGTGGTAGGCTCATTTACAGGGATAGGAGAATTCGTAATAGATACGCCAGTAATGGGGTATTTCTTGTCATTAAGAGATAGTGTGAATTTCAGAGGAGAAGTCTCGTTTGATTTCATTAGTTTTTCAAGCAAATCGGGGTTAACTGACATTCAAGTGATACCCATTTCATAATTCTATTGAATCTTTCTAAGATATCATAAAAAACCAGAAAAGACGGATCATCTTTAAAAACAATAATTTTACCATTTTAGTATTGCAACAGTTTGCAAACACTGTTTCGATGAGAAATGAAATTCTCAGTCTGATGGTAGAAAACGGGTTAGATGACGATTGTTATGTCGAGATGCTAGACTATACCATCGACCTTTTTGAGAGCCAAGGCCTCGGAACAGACTACTATGGATATCACAACATCAATCATGAGCTAGAAGTAACATACGTATCACTGCTAGCTGCAAAACAAGAAAAGATTCTGTTATCCCCTGAAGATGTAAAGTATCTATTCATCTCAGCTTTGTTTCATGACTTTGATCCTCAAAAAAATGTAGACAAACCTCACGAAGAAAGTGTCTTGAGATTTATCTCAATGGATAGAAAGCTCCAAGATTTACTAAAAAGTGCAAATGTAGATTTGGAAATTATCAAGGTTCTAATTTTGAGAACAACATATCCATGGAGTGGTGAGCTAAAAAGAAACGCACTTGCACAAATCAAACAATGCTTTGAGAAATCAGATTTGACAAGGAACAGCAAACAAAAACAACAACACATCATGGATATGGGATGGTATCTATCAGTAGTCGATAGAATTAGCGGTTATGCATTAGGTGACTTTTCAAAAGCCATGAGCATGGCAAAGATGAATGCACATGCACTTGCATGGATGCCATCACTAATTGTCAGAAGTGCAGTTGCATATTTTGAAGAACTGCTCAACAAGGAAACTGACATGGCAAGAGAGGTTCTCAAAGTGCTTCCAAAAGAGATGAGAAAGAACTTTTTTGACACTGTTTTGTCGTTTATGAGAATCAGACAACAAGAGATTACAATTCAGGCAAACTATGCATATGACAATCTCAAACTAGTACCAACAATTGAGAACATGACTACACGATCAAATCCAAATTTTATTAAAAACCTGTATGAAATATTTCAAGAGCTTCCAACACCATTGCAGTTTGGAAAAGAAAATTTTGAGAAGTCAGTCAAAAATCCAGAGGTAATTCTCAACACACTTCGATTAAATGACTGCCATGGAGAAATAGTAGGTTTCTCAAAAGGTGGACCACTAGAGAACTACAAGCTGCGCGAAGAGATAAGAGATGAAAATTATGGTCTTAACAACACAGTGTTTCTTGAACCACTTGCACTAAAGATGGGCTACTGGGGATTAAAGGGAGGAAGTGAAATGCGCCACTTGTTTATCATGCAGTCTCATTCTATGAAATACAAGTACCTGACAAGCTTTGCACTTAGAGATGTCATCAGAGCAAGAATTGACAAAGAGCAGGCAGAATTTGTAAACTTGTTTGATCCTGAACGTTGGGATTACTATAGAATCAAAATTTAGATTCAACAAATGAAAAATAACATTCTTCAAGAATTGCAATCATCAATTAGAGGGCAAGTCCTATTTGGTGATGAATTTAGGAACTACTACTCTGTGGATGCCAGCTCTTACCAATTAATTCCAAAAATTATTGTCGTGGCAGATAATGAAAACGATGTTGTAAACACAGTCAAGATTGCAAAGAAATTCAAGACTTCAGTTACTGTAAGAGGTGCAGGAACTGGGCTTGTGGGAAGCGCATTGAATAATGGTATAATTCTTGATTTGAAAAAATTAGATTCAGTTAAAATTTTAAAAAATTACATCAAGGTTGGCCCAGGCGTGATTAAAGGAAAGTTGGATATAATTTTGAATCGCAGCAAAATGTTTTTTCCTCCAAATCCATCAATTGGTTCATTTTGTACTGTCGGTGGAATGATTGGAAATAATTCTAGTGGAAGTAGAAGTCTAAAGTATGGAAGTGTAATTGACAATGTCTCAGAGATAAAATTTGTAAACGGTGTTGGAAAAATAATAACACTGCCAAAAAACAAAACAGTTTCTAAAAAAATTTTAAAACATTCATCTTGTGCACAGCTAGAAAAGTTTCCAAATGTTTCAAAAAACTCTTCAGGGTACAGATTAGACAAAATAAAAAACACAAGTGATGCTCACAAAATAATTATTGGCTCTGAAGGAACACTAGGAATAGTACTATCTGCGACACTTAAAATAAAACAAAATCCCAAAAAAAGAATTTTGCTAATCATCGAATATGACTCAATTAAAACAGCAGCTGAGAACTGCATTGATATCAACAAAACACATCCATCAGCAATAGAATTTGTAGATAAAACAACTCTGAGACAAATCAATTATAATTTTAGCAAAAAAACAAAGTGCTTGCTTTTTGTAGAATACGATGATAATATCACCTCAAATCTAAAATTAATCAAATCAATAACTACAGGAAGAATAATTCAAAAGTTGCAAAAAACATCAGACATTCAAAAATGGTGGAGATACAGAGACTCTTCACTGCATTACAGCTTAAAGGCGATCAAAAAAGAAAAAAGAATCCCCCACATCATCGAAGATGCAGCAGTTCCACTGGAGAAACTCCCAAGATTGTTTTCAATTCTAGATAAGATCAATGCAAAATACAAAACAAAATCCATTGCATATGGACATGCCGGCAATGGCAATATTCATGTCCGATTAATGTCAGATAGAAAAAATCCCAAGTTAATCAAAAAAATTGCAATAGAGTATTTCCAAGAAATTATCAAAATTGGAGGGACAATTACTGCTGAGCATGGAGACGGGTTGGCACGCTCAGAATTTGTGCGCAACCAGTATGGCGATAAAAACTACAAAATATTCAAGGAACTCAAAGATTTCTTTGATCCATACAACATACTGAATCCAGGAAAGAAGATATCAAAAACCAGTACAGTGGTTATGAATTTAGTCAAATAATTGTCTCATTTTGATTCCAAATCAAAAAAATCAATTCAGAAACGCTTTATTAACAAAAAATTTGTCCAAAATATCGTGGTAAGTAAGGGCGTCGGATTAGTAATTGCATTACTAGTAGTGACAATTAGTTTCACCCCAGCATTTGCATTAACAGAATTAGAAAGAGTTACAATTACAGATCCAAGATTAGAAAATGGTGTTGGGGTTAAAATGGGAAATGATGTAAATGTAAATCAACATATTCAAATTTCTGCCACCATACAAAATAATCAAGATAAGGTTCAAGATTTTTTATACGCAGTTCAGATTAAAGATCAAGAAGGTTTTGTTGTTGCTCTTAGTTGGATAGCAGGACTACAATTAACTCCAAATCAAAAATTTAATCCATCAATATCATGGTTACCAACTGAAGAAGGAGAATTTAATGTAGAGATTTATGTTTGGAATGATTTCAAAAACAAAATTGATGAATTGGGTTTTAGTGCATTGTCAGATTATTCTACATTCGTCATCAGAGTTAGTTAGTTTTTTACAAAATTTTAAAAGTACAATTTTGTCAATTATTTAACAAATACGAAGAATTTATTCCCAAATTTGTACAAAATATGTTCAAAACAGAAAAAACTGCTTGAAATCATTCCTATTAAGATCTGAGGTTTGCCTCTTAGTGAAAAAAGTTCAACAAGTTCTCGCTAATAGAAGTTTGAGCCTATTGCAAGCATGACAATAGGATATTGTGTTAAGTGCCGAGACAAACGAGAAATCGGTGGCGCAAAACCATACACCATGAAAAATGGCAAACCTGCAATCAAAGGCACATGCCCAAAATGCAGCACAGCCATATTCAGAATCGGTAGAGGATAAAATTTTCACAAGAGAATTTTAGTACTGCCATTCATCAGTGAGACCATTCCATAGTGAACGCATTGGGGATGGATCTTTTTCTATTTCTTCTGTAATTCTATTTTTTAAAACAAAGAAAAAATTCTCTAGCGCATCAATTCCACCATCATCATACAATTCTTTTCCAATTTCTGAAATTCTCTTGTGCTTTTCAGCAATCTCTGAAGAGTTAGGGTTTTGTAGACAAAAAGTCATCAGATCGATTAATTCTTCTTCTAGCATGAAATCCATGAAAAACGTCTACATCATAGGCGATAAAAAGTATTATCTGGCATTACATCGTTTCTAGAAGAAAAACCATCAAAAATCATTTGAGGACAAGCTTACAGTAATGAGAAGACAGCATTAGTTTTTAGATGGTCCTAGAATTACGTTTCCATTAATATCTGAACAAGTAGAGATTTCAGCCAAAATTACAATTCCACTTTAAGATAATTTTCGTTGAACTTACATAGATTCATCTAATTTATTGGGTGAAAGTAGAGCAGTTAAGAATAAAAAAAGATAGAGTGTCTATACTATACAAAGTTCGATTACTTTGTGGATAGCTATTGTTCCTGAATTTGTAATTGATCCGTTACACAAATTGTGTATGTTTCCCCAATTGGTGATTGTATTACTATTAGAAAACAACCCTTCATTTAGGATTGTATCGAAGTTCATAACTGGACCACTGTTGGTAAACGTGCCAGATGTCATGATGGTGCCACTGTTAACCAAGTTCAATGAGTTGGTAAATGTGCCGCTACTAATCAGTACACCGTCTGGACCTACTTTGATAGCACCAGATGTTGTAATTACACCAGTACTAATCAAATGACCATTATTTTGGATAACACCTGTTGGACCATTTGTTATAGTTCCAGATGAGGTTATCGCACCAAAATTACTAAATGGGCCGCTATTTGTTATTGTACCCTTAGCGCTATCAACAATACCATTATTGGTAAATTCACCAGATGTTGTAATTACACCGCCACTTGCGATGTGGATTGTTCCATCATTTACGATAACGCCACTGCTAGTTACGGTTCCAATGTCAAAGTTGACACCAGATCCAATGATTAGTTTGTCAGTTGGGCCAATTACCAAAGTTGCTACTGTACATGTCGAAGTAACAGAGTTCCACGTTCCACCTACTGCTGGAGCTTTACAAGATATTTCACTATTAATTGTAGTAACTAATGCTGCTGCATCTTGAGCAGAAAAAGCTACCATAGAAATCAATACTGCTAATACAGGAAGTATTAGAATTTGTTTTGTTCTTGTCATTGCATATTTTATGAAAATTTCGCTATTAACTCACGCTGACATGAATGTTGGTTTAATGTACATAATTGAAATTAACATGGACATAATTGTCAATAGATGAATTAACAAAATTGGAAACACCCGACATCATATTGTGAATAATTATATCGTATTTTGCATTAAGGAAATTCTAACAAAGAATCATCACCAGATAAATTCGACATCACAGTTATCGACACAGGTGTAATCAATTAGTTAGAATTCTCAATAATTTTAATCATATGTGTTTTGTCAGCTTTGCATACTTTAATGATCTTTAAGTTCAAATTCATTTTCTTGTCTTCAATTATTTTTTCTAATTCTGAAATCTTTTTCTTCATCAAGCAGATAGTTATCAAAACACGCTAATAAGAGAAACTTATGTTTATGTCAATAAACATACAGAATTATCAGCGTTTTCTAAATATGCTAGATGCAGATTTAAGGCATGTCAAGAAGTGATTATAAAACTATCAGCGTCAAAGTGAAAACTTTTGTGAAATTTTTAAAAAGTGTAAAAATTGCACGGAAAAAATATTCCACAATTACCAATACTAAATTCCTTGATCATCTCCTTGATCTTGAAAAATCCAATTAGATATGAGCATATCACTATTTGTTTAATTTTACTATTTTTGCTCAAGATTTCCATCAAACAATACAATAATTGAGTAAAATGACAAATCATAAAGGATAACTAACACGGTACACTTAACCCATAAGCATAAATTCCATTGTCAAGGTTTGAAACAACATATGAACATAGATTCCCATATTGAAAATGCGGCAAGAGCAATTCACAATGCAAAAATGGTTAGAAACTCTTCTAAAAAAATTCTATTAAAAAGATCAAATAACAATCCTGATCACATTAAAGAATTAAGAAAGATTATGCAAGGCGTAATTTCAAATACAGATAAAGCAATGAAGGGAGCCAAATTAGCAGAGTCTAGAGCAAAATCCAGATTAGCAGCAGTAAAAAAAGAAATAGCAAAAACCATAACCCATACTAGAAATGCAAAATATGCTGCAATCGCTTCACAAAAATCAGCTAGTGCGGCATTGATTACATCAAAGAAAATGACAAATCCACAACTCGTAAGTAAGCATCAAAAGACATACAATATTCAGATAGAAGCAGCAATTCGTGCGGCCAAAGTTGCTGAAAAAGAAACACACAAAGCTACAATAGCTTCAAGAACAGCTAGAGTCGCTGCAAGAATGGCATTAAAAGAACTACAAATATAGTTAAAATTGAGACTTTAGTTTTAATTCAATTTATGAGACTCGCTAGCAAATTTATAATTTTAATATTTTTTGTATGGTATTTTTTCTATTACGTAATGTTACAGTAGATACTCCTGAAATTTCAGAGAATTCATTCTGAGAAACATTTCCCCCCATCAGCATGGATGCTAGATATAATGATGCAGCAGCTTGTCCAATTGGATTCTTTCCAGCAGCAGAGCCACATTTTTCAATATCATACAATATCTTCAAAGCATAACGTTTAGTTTTCTCTGAAATACCCAGATCATTGGATAATTTAGTCAGAAATGACGATATATTGTATTGAGGCAGATTCAGATTAAATTCATCAATTAATACTCTTACGGATTTTTGTAGATACTTTTTTGTAATGTTACCTTTCTCAGAAATTTCATCAAGACTTCTAGGAGTCATAGTTTGTCTACATGAGATATACAAAGAGGCAGCCATCAACTGATTGGAACTTCTGCCTTTGATCAATTGATGTTTTTGTGCTTTTCTAAACAATGAGCATGCGATTTCCAATGTATTCTCAGAAACACCTAGTTTTTCTTTTAGCCCGTTTAGAAAAGTCAAAGATTTTACAAGTGTTCTTTGTGATGATTTTTTTGTTTTACTTCTATTATCCAATAGCCTAAGTCGATTAAATTTTGATTTGTTAAATGAGCTTAATGGCTTTCCTGTAGAGTCTTTATCTTTCCCAATGATTGATGACATTCCTTTGTCATACATTGTAAGGGATTGTTTGGGACCAACTTGACTCTTACTCATAAAATCATCTAGACTGTGAAGAGACATTCCATTATGATTATCTAGTTTTTCTTCAATGACAGTACCACAATCAGAACAAAAAATTTCGCCATTAAATGTATCTGTAATCAAATTGTGTTTATCATAATTATTTAATTGACATTTCTGTAACATATTACATATAACAGTTTTTGTCTATTAAACCCCAATAAAATTAGTTCCAGCTATCACACATACAAAATACAACGGAACTGTCAACACATAATTGAATTTCTTACAGTAAACTTTGTCTTTCCCGTAATTACAAAGTTAAGTTATGTTCTCATTCTATAGAATGAGAAAAGAACTGTTAAAATCAATAAAAACTAAAACACATACGTATTAGGCTGATTGATATTTTAGCATAGATTTCTAGTTCCAGTCATCTTCCCAACTGTTTTCCAAATATTGAGGAGCAGTGTGATCAATCTCTTTTAATTCAACAATTGGGATGAATTTATGACAATTTGTACATTCATACATGTTTTTGAGGCCTACCATTCTAACTTTGGCCTCATGAGAGCAAGTTTCTCGAACAACTACACAATATTCCAAAATTACCTTTTATGGATCCCAATGACAATCACAGTTGCATCATCTTTGGCAATGCACTCTTGCAATCTGAACAAATTTTTTGACCATATGATTGCATTGTATTCATACAGTCAATAGTCAGTTCAACCTAATTAACCTGTAACTTAGAAAACTCTTTAAGCAAAATTGCGCCAATAATAATACGTAGTGGTGTGAGTTTGCATATCTGTAAAGAAGGACTGAATTAACTACTCAGCTACGTAAAATTATCAGATTTCAAATTTTTTACATCAATTAAATTTTCAAACGGATTATGGCCAAACTTAGATAAACAATTTCCTTAGTGTCATAGGGACAAATCCCAAAAAAATCTATTGCAGAGCAAGTCTATTTTTAATTTAATTTTAGTGTGAGTTAATTTAGATAAAAATAAAATATTATGGAGAATAAGCTCCCTCTTGTTTAGTCACTTGACCATAACCAGGATCAATATTTTCAACATCTGTTTTGATCTCAGATACCAGATCCTTTGCATCTTGTTCAGTAACTACATTTTGGTCAGACATTGCATATATGCCAATACCTCCGGCTGCAACAGCTATAACTGCTATGACCATAATCAAAATTTTGTTAGACGATTTTTTTTGTTCTGTACTTGTCATGACATTATTTTAAAAAATTAGGTATTAAGTGACCCGCACATAATTGTAATTGAAGATAATACATTTGTCAACAATGTGGACAAATATGTCAGTTATAACAATAGAATATCAAATAATTTTTGAAATCAATTTTGCAAAATCTCGACCAGTTTTTGTTAGAGTAATGTTGATCTTATTTTCCTCAATTGTAGATTCAACTAGACCCTTTTTCTCCATCCAAACAATGTGTTTTGCAAGTCTTGCATAGTTTAGTTTGGTATCAAGGGCTAACTGTGTTTTACCACTAGAGGGGTTTTCCATCATAAATTTTACTATACGCATAAGAGTTTTCATGCTTGGATCAAAAGAAGCTGCAAGAGATTTTGTTTTTAGAATTTGTATAACTTTCGGATTGACAATCTTCCCCAATATTGAAACCAATTATTTAACAAATTCACTGCTTATAACCTAGTCTCAAATAACAGGCATGAGAATTCTACAGTTTAAGAGAAAGCTTGCTTTTGGCACTAATTGCAACTATACTTACAATCGATACAACCAAAATCATCATTGCTATAGTCCCAAATTCTGGAACCACATTAACCTCAAGGGATTCTCCATGAGGGCCAGTCAAAGGAATGTTTACTCCAGTTCCTTGCAGTGTAATCTTGATGTTTACATTCTCATTGCTAGGTAATGCCTGTGTAAGATGATCACCAATTGCGATTTTTTGATTAATCATTGTTTTATCTAAAACCACTTGATCGTTTTGAGTCACCAAAATATCATAGTTTACATCATAAATCTCTAGACCATTTTTATCAGTGAATCTAACATTGATCGTCATGTGTTCTCTCTCCACAGGTTCTGTAGATGTAATAAATATCCAGGTAGAACCATCATATGAAACGGTTTCCATTTTTATCATAGAGCCTGCATGGTTTGCACCAAGACTAAAAGGGGAAGGGATTACGACTTCCTGAGCAAAAGTATTTTGACTGAAACTAGACATGACTAATACAGAAACAATTGCAATAAGAAAGCCATATGTAAAATTCATTTTCGTAGTATGTAATTTAGATGATATAGACAATACATGATCTTATTTTATAGAGTATTAACCTACGCTGACATACTTGTTAGTTTTGTGTACACGTATGTCAATTTTAACATCAGATTAAAAATATTCAATATTTTTCAAAGATAATTATTTTTCTAAAAATCTATTTTTCCCATTGTCATAATCGTACAACCACAATAAAAAATCAATATACAGAATCTATTGTCTTTTATAGTATGAGGATGTAATGTAAATATGTCTTTTAGAAGATGCATTCATTGCGGTATAGAATATGAGAGTCTACGAAATGATTCAACATGTTCATCTATTTGTGCACAAGAAGTAGGCAAATAATCACATTCTAGCAATTATTGATACGGCAAAAATAGAATTATCAAAATCACAATTAAGTGAAAAAGCATACCATACCGAATTGTTGCATCTTAATTAACCAGAAGCAGCCTAGTAATGTATGGCGGAAACATCAAATCAAATTACAGAACTATTAAATGAAATTAATACTGAGTTAGAAAGTCAGATTTCCTTGGTAAAAAGTACAGATGGTAAACCAGATTCAAGAAAACTTGTTCACCAGTCAAATTCACTAAACGATATTCTAAAAACGTCTGAGATTATCCAAGAAAACAAATCAATGCTGAAAAAATTTGCGCTAACTCTTCAAGAGGGTTCAACCATCAAGAGTCTCAGGTACAAAAAACAAGATCTTGAAAGAATCTTTTGCAACCTAAATGGCATCTAAAAAATCTGCCGTCAAATAATGATTATTACCCATTAATCTTTTGATGCCTAAAATTGTAATGACATCTCTTATTACAAAACCAATCAAGTCCGCCCAAGTATTCAACATTATCAGACTTGCCACAAAAGGTACATTTTATAAAATTCTTCATAATTTTTTCTTTGTTCACACTATCTGAATTTAGTTTAGTACTCTTTAGTATATCTATTTTCAAATTAGTCAGAAAATATTGTACTAATTAACAGTACACCAAACTAAACATTCAACAACACAGTATTGTTCCAATCTATGCATGGCATAATAATAGAGACTATTGTTCTTTGAGTCGATTTATCAAAATTGTCAAATGACAAGCATGAAAAAACAAATGGAAATTATGGTGTATATACTAGTAATACAATACAAATCAATGAGTTTCAATTCAGACAAAGAAAAAACACCCAACATAATTGACATGCTTTTGAGCAAAAATCCGGACAAAACAATGGATTCGGACACGCTGATAAGAAACGTGCAAAACAGAATTAACAATGCACTGGAAGAAGGATATCAATATACTAGAGTAATTGATTCGTCTGAAAAATTTCTGAGAAAAAATGTATTTGGACAAATAAACATGGCAGTGCTGTATGTGGACATTGTAGGCTCTACTAAAATGAGTATGACATTGCCGCCTGACAAGCTATCGACGCTAATTAGTTCATTTTCTCAAGAAATGTCGTACGTGATTGAACAGTTTCACGGATTTGTTCTAAAATTTGTCGGAGATGCAGTGATTGGATATTTTGTAGAAAATGAGGCAGACAAAATACCTGCTGCATACAATACAGTAGCCTGTGCAGAATCTATGATAAAGGTAGTAAAACAAGGAATAAATCCAATCCTAATTGAAAAAATGGCGCTCTCTGAGATTAGCATAAAGATTGGAATTGATTTTGGCAATAACACAGTGGTCAGATATGGCGCGGATGAACAAAAGGCTTATGTAGATTTGCTTGGACCTGCAATGAATGTGGCATCAAAGATACAAAATTTGGCAAAACCAAACCAGATCATAGTTGGTCAAGACATATACAATAAACTAGACCCATACATGCAAGAGTTTTTCTTGGACATGACAGATGAATTAGAACATCCTTTGAAGCATTATTCAAATGATCAGGAGAAAAATTATCATGTTTACAGATACAAATACCAATGAATTGTGTCAAATCAGTTTCAAAATTTTCCAAATCAATCCATTATAACCTTAATACAAACAACTACCAAACAATATGATGTCAAAAGTAACATTTGAAAATACAGCTCATTGGGAATCTACAAGCAAGCATATTCTGAGTATTCCAGAAATCAGATTTGTTGGAGTCATAAACAACATGGGCAATCTTATTGCAGGTAATTACAAAAAGGGAATCATTCCAATTGCAGAAATCGAACAATACAAGATCTGTATGGGGCACGCATTAGAATTATTTATGAAAAAGGATCTTGATGCCGTTTTAGGGCAGTTAGAATACATAATATCAAAAAGAAAGAACATAAAGATAATTACGATTCCAGTGAGCAATTATTTGGTATTAGTTTCTGCTAAATCCACTACAAAGATAGAGCCAATAATTGATGAGATTGTTGGATCTTTGAAGTATTTGCAGCATGTAAAGTAGAAGAAATTATCCCAAATCAGTGGGATTCCCGATCACTTAGTTTGTTATACTCGAGCATAATTTGAGGAAGCCTATCTCCAGGATTTTTAGATATGTCGTATTTTTTACAATATAGAAAATAGTTTGGCCAGTTATTTTTTGCAGATTCCAAAAAATTCTCTCCTATCATATCATCATGCCACTCTATAATACTCAGACCATATGCAAAAAACCTACAAAGATATTTCCCGATTCCCTTCGGAATTTTGCCATTAATGTCTAAAAACGCAATCTCATCGAGGGTATTCAGATAATCATAGGCATATCGTTTACAGTCCTCAGTAGTTCTGAGAACAGAATTTTTGTTAAGACGGGTAGTCAAGTCCTCATGGAATCCCCTTAGCAGTTGGGCATATGAGGCCTTTGTATTTTCATGAATGCTCTTCCATGTAATAATCACCATTGAGACAAACATTGATGCAGTTATGGAGCTGACTACAATTGCAATTATAGGCAAATCAATGCTTGCAGATAGTTGCAAGAAAAGGTTTGAAATATTATCCAAAAATATTCCTACTGTTTTTTTCTATTATCAAATAATTGTAAATCAAGTTTTGTGAAAAGTTCATCATACTATCATGGTTCCCAATGACAATCGCAATTGCATCCATTCTGACATCTGACTCTCTTGCAGTCAGTGCAGGTTTTTTGTCTCCATGAAGGGGCAGTATTCATAATACTAGTAGTTACTTCATCTTAATTAACCCACATCTACCAATTACGCTAGTTCTTAAGTGAGTAACGTGTAATAGAATCATGCTTGAAATGAACAATCTAAGGTCTTGTGAGAAATGCGGCAACGTATTTTTGAAGCAAATCAATGAAAATGAAGTAAACAGATGCCCTGCATGCAACGTCTGGAAAAAGGAATCCATTTAATGAATTTCAAAATTAATCCTCATCTTAAAAAAATTCTCCACGTGTTTCTTCACCACAACATAGCTAAGAAACATTATTGGTGAACTGAAAAGTAATCATCAAAATTGCAATAATAATGATCTAAGTTTGTAATTATGTTTTTATTTTTTAATTTTTAAAATTATTTTATCCCATGAAAAGGGTGTAATAGTGTGTTATTCTATTTGTCTGATTTTGGAGCTTCTTTCTTTGGCTCTTCTTTCTTTGGTTCTTCTTTTTTGTCATCATTTGCGACGACTATTGTTGGGTTTGTTTCATTTGTCATACTATATAGTATCTTATCAGTAATATATACCCGCGCATTATAGTCTATAGTTAATTAAAATAAATATAGAAAATCAGGCATGAGTTAGAAAATTACTCCGGTATATATCAGCAAGAATAACATCAATAGTATGTTCGAAAAAATAATTAAAAAACTCAAATTCGGTTCTTGTAAAACTGCAAAAGTAGATGATGTAAATTCATTCAAAGAACACCAAAAGAAAAATGAAAATTCAGTGAAATGAAATACAGTTGTAAAGAGTGCAATTTCAAATGGGAAGGAACATCATACACTTTTGACAAAGTTCGTGATCATGAAAAGACACATGTTGCCAATGTCATCAAAGTAAAAATACCAAGGAGAAAAACAAAGTAATGACTATTCGATGCAGGGTTTGCAATGCTGTAAAAAATACACAATCCGATAATAATGAAAAGTGGGAATGCCAAACTTGTGGGAATTTACTTGATGAGCAAGGATGCGTTATTGTATCATAACAAGTTCAACCTTTTAGAAAAAACAATCTCGTCAGTTAAAAGATGATATACTAGGACAGGCCGTAGTATGTGTGTCAAATCAACTGTATTGTGGAATATGCTACAAGCTAAAGTTTCCTAGATTTGAAAAACAACAAAAATGCGAATGCAAAAAAGATTAGATTCCAAATTGTTTAGTGTTTTGATTGTATTTTATCGCTCTAAATTTCCTACACCGCTATCAGCAGATACTTGCTCATAGTTGTTGGTATGACAATTTGGACACAATCCTCTAGAGAATTTATCATTATACACGGTTCCGCAATCAGTGCATACTTTCAAATCTTTTACATCAATCATAGTTACTGAGAAGCGCATTCAGTGTTAAGTATTACTAGTTGGCATTTTATGGAGAGTCACAAAAATTCAAAGTGAAAAGAAAAAGAGAGGTTATCTTAGTCGCCTGTAGATCTCTTTGAATTCAACTGACAAGTTGTAAGACATATTTAGCAGATGTGCAAGCTGGTTCATCGATGTCTTGTCATGTCCTAATTGTCTTAAGATAGTTAGTGCCTTTTGCGGGGAACTAGGCAAAAGGCGACTCTGTCCAGACCATGCCTTAAAGGCCTCCTCCACATCAAGACAAAAGTTCATGACAAATTCTTTCCAGTTAGGCATTGCCTTGAGGGCTTTCTCATTTAGCAACACCTGAGATAGTTCACGAAACTCGTTTTTTCTATCCACGTATAGCATGTCAAGTGCTTGTGTGATTTTTTCTGGAATATATCCTCCAGTGTTTAGCATGTACATTCCTGTGATACTCATAAAATATTATACTCATTATCAGAGATAAAGTAGTAAGTCGATTTTCTGAAAATTTGTAAAATAAAACACAACAAAATTAACAGATGTAAAGAATAAAAAAATAAAAAATGTTGAACTTATTGGAATGGATCAATGAAGGGACAGTTCACAATGTGATCTTTGTCCATTGGACGAGCAATTCCGATATCTAGCAATCCTGCTTCTTTGTATGCATTAATGTCATCAATGGTTTCAAGTAATTGGGCTTCCTCAGGATTATCCCATCCAACCATAAAGATTCTCCACATTGGAGAATAGTTGGCATCACCAGGTGCACCTGCTGCTATTCCCGGTTGGAATCCTAACGGACCAGTACTCTTTAGACCATTTTTGAACTGAAACAAATCTACAGCTGCTGAGTTTGCAATTAGTTTTGCAGATGTTGGTGAACTAACAACACCCATCATATCTGCAGGACCGCTAGGAGTAGCATCTGTTACAATGTAATAGATAGTTCTACCATCTGGCCCCCATCCACGATGAGCAATGAAAGTTACTGTCATCTCTTCTGTATCGATATCAAGAACTTGTCCACCACCATAAGGAGTAGTATCAGTCAAAGTTTTGTCTTCTTTGACCATCATTTGTCCTTGTGGCCAAACAATTTGTGGCATGTTAATTACAACATCAACTGGGGTCAATGTTACTTCTGCTTCAGCTGCATCCATAATCTGCTCTTCAGAATCAAGTACTCTTGGAGTTGTACCTTCTTTCCATGTAACATGCACATGTGCAGTCAATGCACTATACTTTTCTGCTTGTGCAGGAGTACTAGTGAAGACTTCACTTTGGAATCCATGTACACCACCGCCTTCAACGCCGTTGGTGAACATGAATGTTTTAGAAAGTGCAGCTTTTGGAGTATTCTTCAACAAAGGTGCAAGTTCTACTTGCCATCCTTGATTCTTTGTTATGATATCTGCATGTGTTTTGTCACTAGAATCAGTGATGATAAAATAAACATCCTCACCGTTATAGTAACCATGATGCATTGGTATGGTTGCTGGAACGTTTGCTCTTGATAATCTAAGTACAGAACCCAAGTCAGCATCAGTCTCTTCTTCCATATGGTGTTTCTCCATCATGGCGTCTTTCTCCATCATGGCTTCTTTTTCCATTTTTGGTTTTTCTTGAGCAACTGGTGCTACAGGAGTTGATTTTTGTTGTTCCATCCATGCGGCTTTTCCACCGGGGATTTCAGAACACAACTGGACTCCGCAGACGCCAGTACTTGAACCATATTGATTGGTGCTAGTACCTTTGCTTTTGAGAGCGTTGGCATCTGCAAAATAATCAGTTGTCAATCCTGCTGTAAACAAGGGAAGAATTGCAAGAATTGCAATGTATCTTAGATTCTTGTTCATGAGTGCAAAAACGAATTTTAACTTAAAAGAATTTATCCAAATCAGACAACTTCAGGCAAGCTCAGAAAAACGATTACCAACATAATCCCAATTTACAACATTCCACCAATTTTTAACATAGTCAGGTCTTCGGTTTTGATATTGTAAGTAGTATGCATGCTCCCAAACATCCAATCCCAACAATGGAGTTTTTTGAACTGTCCAAGGACTAGTTTGATTCGATGTTGTCATGATTTCAATTTTGTTGTATGTCGGGTTAAAGACAAGCCAGCACCATCCACTCCCCTGAATAGAGACAGCAGTCTCTGAAAATATTTTTTTAAAATTATCAAAGCTATCAAAATACACATCTATTGCATCCTCTAATTTCCCACCAGGGATTCCATCATTTTTTGGATTCATCGTCTCCCAAAACAATCTATGATTTTCAAAACCACCGCCAAAAAAATTGATTGCACTTCTAGCTGATTCTGGAACACTGCTCAGATCTGAGAGTATTGCTGAGATGTACTTTGGATGAGCATCCCCGCCAATTGACTCAAGTGATTTGTTCAAGCCATCAACATATGACTGGTGGTGCTTTTTGTGATGGATTTGCATCGTCTCTTTATCGATAAAGGGTTCAAGTTCATCATAACCATAGGGTAATCTTGGAAGTTCGTAATGAACCATAAGTCAAATAATTTGTCTCCACATATATTTTTGAAGCAATTTCTGAATCAAGTTTTTATTGAAAAAACATCTGGAAAAAAATATGATTCATCCCAGTATTAGCATAGTCTTTCCAAATAATCAGCAGACAGTCTCACTGTTTTCATGGATATGCAAAAAGATTGACAATGTCGATGAATTAAACGAGTTTGTAATGTGGCATTTGGATATTATCAATCAAACAATCAATGAGATTGCCAAAACACAAAAAATCAATTTATCAAATAATAAAATTGCAAAGGAGTGGGCAGTCAAGTTTTTAGAAAATTATGAGGAAAGGATTCGTAAAATGAGAAATACAAGCAACCAGGTTTTTGAGCGATTCCATCATCTAAAAGACACATATTTTAAAAAAATCATAGATGAAAACAAAGACAAGAAGATAGAGATTGAAGAAATACTGAAAGTTTTTCATAACAACAATGGATTACTGATTGGAAAAATAATATTTGCATACAGAGAAACATGGTTTTTAGCAAAGCAATTGACAAACCCAGAATCTAACCTTAGTTCAGTAGAAGAATACCAAAAATGGGTTACCTCAAACATGTCCAACCTAAAAGAAACAAGAGATTCCTTGGAGAAAATTCACGAAGAAATCAAAAGGTGCAAAGAATGATTAATCTAGGCGGCAAGCATACAACATGAGAAAGTTAGGAACAATTGATTTAGAAATTTTGCACTTGGCAAAAAAAGAGAATGGAACATTTAATGAAAAAAATCTAGAAAATTCCAATTTAAAGAGACTAGGAGTGGGAAGAATCCTTGATGCATTAGCATCACTGAAAGACAGAAAAATGATTTCACTCAATGATGATGGCTCTTTTACCATGACTCAGCTAGCAAATGAGATTCTTTGGAGCAATAACATTCCAATTTGGGCCAAAATCCTAAGACTGCTTCAAATAAAATCATGCAGCATTGCTGAGATCACTGACATCCTGAACATAAAAGAAGAGCAGATTACAGAAGATCTTGAAAAATTAAGAAAGAATCAATTTATCCTAATGTCACCGCAAAGACAAGAAGAAAAACTGGTAAAAATTTTTGAGATACTACCAGAAGGAATTGAGGAGATAGACAAGACAGAGACTCTGGGTTTTGATAAGATAAATTTCGAGGAATCCAAAGGAGGCATCGAGATAATTAGTTTGATTGACGAACTAATCAAAGAGATTCAAGATTCCAATCTAGAGATCTCAAAAAAGGATAACATGGTAGAAAAACTATACAAGTTAAAAGAAAAGCTAGAAATTTAATTACTTTGAGCGAATTTTGTCTTGAATTTGAGCAAGAATTAACTCTGCCTTGTTCTTGTTTTCATAGTTATCAGCAGTCTCATCCATGATGGCATCAATCTCATAGCTCTTATCAACTAGAATGTTTGCAACATGATCATCTAGGGTTCCATTTCCAATCAAATAGTATGCAAAGACAGTATTTTTCTGTCCTATTCTGTGCAACCTGTCTTCTGCTTGTCGGTGAATTGCAGGACTCCAATCAAGTTCTGCAAATATGACATACTTTGCACGAGTCAAATTGATACCAACATTTCCTGCACGAAGCCCGGCAATCATAAGTTTTGATTCGCCTTTTTGGAATTTGTCAATCTGGTCCTGTCTGAAAGTATCAGTTTGTCCACCAATAATTGAGACAGGTGAGAACTCCTGAAGACTCTCATGGAGTAGTTTATGGATTACTTTGTGGTGACAAAATACGACAACGCTTTCTTCAATTTCCATGATGTTTTTTACAAAATTAATCACATGAGGCAGTTTTGCAATTCCGGCAATCTGTCGTTCGCTCTGAATTGCCCTATGGTATGATGCAGATTTTGAGAATTCAGTCTCTGCTACCTTTTGTTCCTCTTCTAGTTTCTTCCAGATTTTATCAAGTTCTTCAAGATAGTAATCAGTATCAGATGCGATGACCTCTTTGTATCGAACTTTATCTTTTAGCTCTTTTAGTACATCAGATTTTTTCCTTCGAAGCATCACATGCTTTTGTAATTCATTTCTTAGAGAATCACGTTTGTTTTCCAAGACAATTGCTTTGCCTTTTTCATTGACATAGCAAAAGTATTCACAAAATTCCTTAAAGCTTCCAAGCAATCCGGGTTTGAGAATATCAATAATAGGCCAAATTTCTGAACCACGATTGTAGATTGGAGTTCCAGAAAGTCCAATTCTATATAACACAGATGGAAGTGCAGCTAGTTTTTTGACAGACTTGTACTTTTGAGTAGTCTTTGATCTCAGGTTATGTACCTCATCACAAACAATGGTTTTGATTCCAAGTTTTGCAATATCGTTTTGTCTTTTGTAAAGTAATTCATAATTAATTACGTAAATGTCAGTCTTTGGAAGTTCTTTTGATTTTCCGGTTCTAATCAATGTAACACTTGGTGATTCAGAGTCTAGTACTCTGCCATTCTTGCTTTTTTTCTTTAGAAATTTTTGAATCTCTCTTTCCCAGTTATTCAGGGTTACAAGAGGTGCAACTACAAGAAGAGGAAATGTTTGTTTTTCAGTTGCCACATAAGATAATGTTTGTACAGTTTTTCCCAAACCCATCTCGTCTGCAAGTAAAGCATTTCCGGAGGATTTGAGCAAAAAATCCAACCCTTCTTTTTGGAAGTTTAGAAGTTTGCCACGAAATTGATCACCGGCCTTTGCTTTTTTTAATTTGTGTTTGATTGGAGGCAAAGTGGGTTTTGGAGCAAATGTTTTGATAATTTTTCTCTGCCATGCAGATTTTGATAGAATCTCAAGGGGATAGCGGTCAAGAATTAGTTTTATTTGCTTTACACTCTCAGTGCTGTCAGGAACAATAACCTCATTGGCAGTTTCGCCATACCATGCCTCAGGAACCAGCCTGGAAATCATACTTACGGCACGCTCACCAGTAATCTTCCAACTCCAGATTTTGGAATATTTGTCTAAAACATATTCCAAAGTTCCAATATTTTCCATGGATGTTTCCATAATTTGTCGAGAGAATGTTTTTTTGCCTTATGAATCTTCATGTTTTTGACGATCATTAAATAATCAAAGAAAAATCTGCAAGAGTTAAAATATGATGGAGAGGTTAACTTTAGGGAAAAATATCAATCTCGCACCTAGGCTCAATTTAAGGAAAATCAATGACAGAAACTGGAGTTCAGGTCCAAATATGACTTTGAAATTTGAATTTTTTAGAAAAAATAAAAAATAAATTTTAACATGGGATCAATTTCATTCTTTTTTGATAAATTATTTTTCAACTGTGATCTCATTAAGAGAATGATTTAGTTCTAAAACAATTTTAAAAAAATCAAGATTTGTAAAAATAAAATGCTAAGAAGGAACAGTGATACTCTATAATTTTCTAGATATCAAAAATACTCAAATCACAATATATGTTTAAAATTCATAAGATATCAAGGAAAACGTGGATTTTAACCAAAAAGAAGAACCAAATGTGGAAAAACCAATCATTATTGCTGCAATGCAAGACATGGGAAATGTCGGAAGCATTGTTGTAAATTTTATCAATGATTCTCTGAAGACTAGAACATTTAGAGTTGCAAGCACACCATTTCCAACATATGTTGTTGACAGAGGAGGATACATTGATCTTCCAAATGAAAGTTGGGAATACAAATTCACAGAGGACTTGATTGTCTTTGGTGGCGGAAAAGGCCAGCCCCAAAGTACTAGTGAGTTAAATGAATTATGTCAGGATGTAATCAATGTTGCAAAAAAGTATTCTGCAAAATTCATTTACACACTAGGTGGTTTTCATACAAACAGATTTTTTGACAAGAATCCAAAAACATTCATCACAACAACGTCTAAGGAATTGACCAAACAGATGGAAGGATTAGATGTTGAGACCACTCCACAAAAATCAATCATAACAGGCTTTAATGGTCTGATATTGGGATTTGCAAAAAAGAACTCCATTCAGGGAATAGGAATGTACGGGGAGCTAAATGAGCCCGAAATCCCACAATATAGAGCAGCAATTAGCATTATCAAAACTCTTGAAAAACTGACATACAGAAAATTAGGAGATACCAGCCAACTTGAGGCCATGGCACAAGAGATTGAAAGGAAGTTCAAAAATTAGTAATCAGTGGGATTTTCCAATTGGATGTGGTTTTGTATTTTCATCATGGCAATCACATGAACAAAGATGTGCCTTATGATTATTCATGCAATCAATGCATTCGTAATGTTTTCTTCCCTCACAAGCTGCACAAATCATCTTATCTCACATAAACAGTAGATGAATTTGAATTTTTTCTAAATTTGGGGCAAATCAATAGTTTATTTCGCTTCTGCCAAGCAAATTATCTGTCAAATCAACATAACCCTGTGGATCTAACTCTTTTGCAAATCCTTTGTCTATATTTATCAGATAAATTGAATGAAGATGGGCATTTAGTATATCATCGTATTCTATTGGAGGGTTCTTGTAGTAACGATCACATAATTTCTTGATTCTATCAACGTCTTCTTTCTTTCTTGCATTGGGGGGCAACAAAAAGATCTTCGATATTGGCAATATTCCCACAGCAGGAGTTGCCAACGAAAACTTTGAGCAGTGCTGACTGTATCTAGCAATCTTGCTCATTATTCTTGCAGCATAATAATCAAGAGTATCCATTGCATGCTCTGGCGGAGTAAAGCCAGTTTCAATTTCAATTATTGTGTTTCCTCCACCCTTTTTTGCAAATATATCACAAACAAGAATTTCAGAGACATCTTTTTCAACATCGACAACATATCCTCTGGAGATTAAATTGGATGCACAAATCAATTCCAATATCGAGTGGTTGATTTTTACCAAGTTTTTTTGATACATTTCAATTAGCTGGTTGCGAACATAGTTTAATTTCGAGACGTCTTTTGGTTGAAGATTTTTGGATAGATTTTCACACATCTTATTTACATCATTTCGGAATTTTTCCAAATCCATAATTCAAGATAAGGTAATTTTAGGGGTTTAAGAATGAGCTGGGAATGACTTTATTCAAAGTTTGGAGAAAAATTGCTCAAAATAAATTGAAAAATGGCGAAATTTTATTCATCCCTTGTCTTAACTGCAAAAATTAGCATACATGTCGTGCTCAAAAATAAGGCAATAATCATAGGTTTATTCTCAGTAATGCTTCTCTCATCATTTATTCCAAATTCTGAGGCAAAGTTATGGGAGCTTGTAATTGATATGAACGTAGAAAAAACAACCATCCACTCAGGGGAATCATTAGTGATTACAGGCAAAGTAGTTGATCATTCTTACAAAGGAATTCAAGGAGCAGAAGTTCTTATCAGAACAGGTTCGGACACCACTAAAACATTTACTGACCCATGGGGGGTTTTCAGAGCAGAGTTCAAAGACTTTCAGAGAACACCAGGAGTATACACTGTCAACGTAGTAGCATCATGGTATGGAATGACGGGATTGACAAGCACACAGATTCAAGTTAAAGGAGAGATTTCACAAATATCAGCACTCCAAGAGAAATTAAACACGGAGCAAGCAGTAAGGTATCTGAGTGCAGATGCAAATGACTTTGCAAAAGACCCAATCGGTCAAACATTATTCAAATATTATCATGGTTTACTGGATGAATTAATTTTAGAACAAAAGGAGGCAAGAAAACCAATTGCAGACCAAGTTTACATCGAGCAACAACGCCAAATTTCAAATTCACTTCGTGATCAAGCAATTAAGGAGTTCAATCCACGTCCTGGAGTATATTCAGGATACCAATATGAGGATTACATCAATGGTGTTAATCCAGAGATACGTGAATTAATAGCAAGCCAGTTAAACTTTACAAAAAATAATTTTGAGCAAGCACAAAGTGTCAGGGATCATATTCTTGAAAACGGTGGAACATATGAAGAGGCAAGAGCAGTATATCTGAGTCTGATTAGCATTCCAAAAGAAGTTCTTGAAGAATTCAATCAGGAAAAACTAAATGAAAAAGCAGAAGAAATTGCTGATGGAAATCAAACAAATTCAAATCCACAAAACCAATGAACGATTGATAATTTCTACGCGGGCCTTATATTCAAAATTACATCAATGTAATTGATGAAAATAGATATTCCATTACCATGTCCAACTTGTGGCGGAAAAATGTATTCAATTTGCTACGAATCAGCATTTTCAATCCTAAAAAAACGAAGTTGGCAAGTGTGTAAAGAATGCAGTTTTGAAAGAAATTCTGAAGATTTTAAAAAATCCATCTGCTGTGCATAGCAGCATTTTCTATTTTTTGCTATATTCCACCAATTAACAAAGAGGAATAAACAAAATCAAGAAGAAGGATTATTCTTTTGAATCCACAATACAGTAGATACAGTTTTGATATCCTTCAGAATTTGCCTGAGAAAAAGTATCTGGAATAAAATATCTCTTATGAACCATCATTATCTCATCCATCAAACAGTCATCAGTTTCATTAAGTAAATCATGAACTTGTTTTTTGTTCTTATCACCCAAATAATTTGCCATACATTCAATGATGTTTACCAGTATAATACAATGATTGTTTATCAATATGGCATAATTTTCAAAAACAATGATTCAGAAATTAACTATTTCAATTCTCATCAGAATAGAAAAAATAAAAAATTATTCGGTGTAATGAACTATAATCGTATTATCCATTACAGGATGAACTGCTATAATGTTATCACCCTTTTCAGCAAGAAAATCATTTACAACATCTTGCAAATAAACGCCTTGCGATAATTGCTTTGTTTCAAAATAACGAATTTTGTGAATCATTACAATAAAGAGTCCCAATGAACGTATTAAAGATTCTAAATTAACATTACAATAATTATTTTAAATGAGAGTAATTGCAGAATTAGTCATAAACCATCAGGTTCTTTTCTTCAAGCAGACTATGAATTTGATGAACAGAGCGATGGATTTCTTTTTCAAGTTTTGCACCAACACAAACAAGTTTTCCTGATGCAAAAATTAGAATCACAGTTTTAGGATCAAGCATTCTGTGAATTAGTCCCGGGAATTGCTCTGGCTCATACATACTTCTAGGCAAAGTTCGGGCTGCTTGCTCTAAATTGACTCTGCCTCCCAAATTAATTGAAGAGACTATGTTTTGGATTGTAACGACAGGTTCGTTTTTTATTTTGACCTTGCCTTTTCTGAGAATCCCTACTACTTTGTTTACTGCAGATTCTGCTAATTCATGAGATTTTGCGCCTGTGCAGACCATCTTTCCAGTGCTAAAAAGCAATGTCGCAGTCTTGGGACTTCGAAGTCTAAAGACAGCTCCTGGAAATTGTTCTGGATTGTATTCAACATCAGGGAATTTTTTTGTTATATCTACAAGGTCCAGTTTTTGGTCTATTGTAGCAGAGGCAACAACGTTAACAATTGAAATTAATGGTTTAGTTTGAGTCATCTTTTATTATTTTCTACCTATAATTCCATATCCTGATCTAGTCTAAGACCTTTGTATCTATTTCTAATAGTGACTTCAGTGACATTTGCAGCTTCAGCAATGTCGCGTTGAGTTCGGTCTTCACAATTTTTTACACATGATAGATACAGTGCAGCAGCAGCTAATCCCATTGGATCCTTTCCTGCTGATTCTTTATGTTCCTGTGCTTCTTTTAGAACTTTAATTCCATAACGCTTTGTCTTCTCAGAGATTCCAAGTTTACTTGCAATTCTTGAAACACATTGTGTAGGATCAACTACTGGCATCTTTAATTCTAATTCTTTATGTAATAATCTGTAACATCTTGCAATATCTTTTTTCTTTATGTTACCTGCTTCTGCAACATCTTTTAGTGTTCTAGGTGTTTCAGTATCTCTGCAAGCTGCATAAAGTGCAGATGCAATCAATGCAGAAATTGAGCGTCCCTTAACAAGGCCTTTCTCTAATGCTTTTCTGTAAATGTAAGCTGCTTTTTCAATAACAGAATCAGATAATGATAGTTTGTCTTTGAGTCTTGCCAATTCATTGAGGGCTTGACGCAAATTTTTATCAGCAGATGCATTTACTTTACTTCTGCTATCCCATGTTCTTAATCTCTCAATGGTACTTTTCATTGTGGATGTTAGAGGTTTACCAGATGAATCGCGATTAATTGGATTAATTATTGTAGCAAGTCCTCTATCATGCATTGCAAGAGATGTTGGAGCCCCTGTTCTTGTAGGATCAGCTCCTCCTTCTTTAGAAAATGATCTCCATTCAGGTCCTGAATCTTGAAGGGTTTCAGTAATTACATATCCGCATTGACCACAAAATCGCTCTCCAGTGTCATTATCTGTGAGCATCCCTTTTTTTCCGCATCTGCGACATACTGAGTCGGCATTGATTGTTTCTAAGACCAAAAATAAGACCAATATTGGTTAATTTATTCACTATATGAACTGGCTTATTTAGTAAAATTTTGAGCAAATTCCGAAAAATCATTAATTTTGTACCTATTACAGGGTAACACGGTAGTAATCCAGCCTCTCAGGATTCAATTTTTGCACAAATTCAATATTTTCATGTCTGTCTATTCTGTTTTGGATGACATCACGCAATTGCAGGCTAGTCAGATAGGTGTACCCCTGGTTCTTTGCAATTTCATTGAAGAGTTTTCTCATATTTGGTCCCCCGCCATGACCCCAATATCCCATCTCAAGGGCCAACGGCTCCAAAAATATGGTATTTTGTTTCCCATAATTTTCATCAGAAATATTTCTTATCAGAGAATAGTTTTCAAGTGGACCACCCTTTGCAAATCCAATAATCTTGCCAGTTTCAGAACCAAATCGCAATGTAACCAAAATTGTTTTAGAATCTTCAATGGATTCAAAGAATGCGTTTTTGTTAAATTGTAGTGTGTCTGGAATTTCATCATATATCTCAAACAATCTTTTCTTTGATTCAGAATCAAAATTCTTTTCTTTTTCATGATATGGCACTAGTGGAATTTTATCATAAACAACACTAGCTCGCACTTGAATCTCTTTTTCTCGAAGCTTGGAAAAAGACAACACGTTGTTTACAAATATCTCACGCATTTCTTTTGGAAATGAACGAAGAACTTTGTCTGTCATATCTTTCTCAACGAACATCAACTGTTCAAAGTATTCAACTGCATGCTTTACTAAATATTCTGGATTCCATCCCATAGAGTGAGCATTCTTCTTTGCCAATGCAAGTGAATCTAAAAATTCACCATAGGCATATGCTCCGATTCTGTCTGTGACGGATAAGAACCAACCCAAGTAGAGATAGTGTTCTTGTTTAGTTGAATCATTTGCATAAACAGATTCTGAAAAATATTTTGAGATTATTTTCATGATTTCATTTTTTTGTGATTCCCATGGGTATGTGGTTTTTAAAATTAAAATGGCAACCAAATTAGAATCAATTCCACACTTTTCAAATATCTTTAGCAAAGAATCATCAGTAGTAACAAAATTAGAGGCTAAAATTTCATGGGGCTTGTCTTGTTTTTTATCAGGCTCATAGTCATGAAATAATGCAGCTGCAAAAAGATGTTTAAAATCATCTGTTAAGATAGTTGACTCAAATTCCTCTCCTCGAGATGCTAAAAGTGTGTTATAGGTGACGATCAACTCGTGATTTACATTATGAAATCCATAGTATTGATCATCTAAATTTTGTTTGTTGAATTTCTTCAAACTAAAAGACAATAATTCAGAATAATGCGAATCAGTCAGTCCTTCTCTTTTTAACAAATAAGAAATCTTATCTTCTAATTCTGCACTCCCAGGAATTTTTGAATCGACCAAGATATCACTTATCTCATTGCCACCAATATAGAGATACGCAGGATTAATCTTTCTTGTTTCAAAGTCAAAAATTAATCAGTAATTCCTAGTGCCAAAATTTGATGTATATACAACTACGTCAGATAAATCATATTGAGTAAAAACAAGCAAGAAAAAAATTCAAAAATAATTGCATACCACAAAACAAGTTGCATCACATGCAAGAAATCCATTACGGAATTGGAACGAATGAATGCAGATGTTGAAAAGCGTGATTTCTTCAAAGATCCATTTACGGTAGCAGAACTAACAAAAATTATCAAAATGACAGGAAAGAAACCCTCTGAGATGATCAGAAAAAGAGACAAAATGTACAAAGAGTTAGACTTGGAGAATAGCAAGAAAACAGATAGTCAAATTATTCAGCTAATGGTAAAACATCCAGGACTGATATTGCGTCCAATAATTGTTACAAAAGACAAAGCATTGGTTGGAAAGATTAACTCAAAAATGATAAAGTAATCTCAAGGATTTTCTTTTTTGAATATTCGAATAGCTTCTAAATGAGAACAATTTGCCTTTAGGCCTTTTCCATGATGAAATTTGTAAAAGTTTTTGAATCCAGGGCATTCGCATGTATCTGAAGTCACAAAGTAGGATTTTGTAGGATCCGAAGAGGATTTTATCTGAAACAAATCATCTTCAATCTTTACAACCCCGCCACTTTCTACAAGCTTTTTTGCCTTTCTTATTGTATTTGCACTCATTATTTCATCAAATGTAAATCAATTTTTATTCTTTAATTTTTTTCTAATATTTGCCCATTCTTCTCCCTCTTGGGCCATTGCATTCTCATAAAGTAATTCAAATGTCCATGAAAGTATTTCACCCCAAATTGCTTTTAGAGAATCATCATCAGTCCATATGATACTAGTTTTGACGGCATTCATTGCAAGAATGTTATTTGTATTTTTAGTAGGGTTTTTGTTCCATTTTTTCAATACCCTGTCACAGAATTCCAAAATTTCAGGTTTTGTCAGAACGAGCTTGTCTGGATCAAAAGCAGGTTTTTTGCTCATGTATTTTTAAAACCAAACTTTGTTAAAACAGTTTAATTTTAATAAAATTCCTCACATATTCATAAAATACTTAAATTATATTATCACCTTAACTATGTGACGAGAGATTTGCTTTTCTGCCAACAGTAGAGCCTGGAATTCGTTTCACTCTCGTCATCTTTGTTTAAATAAAAAATTCAGTTTTTTCTAAACTAATTTAATAAAATGAAAAAGTTTTGAATTTACTCAAAACAAGTTCTAACTTTGTCTGTGATTTTGGAAGCATTCTCTGCAATATACAGGTCTATCTTCTCTTGGTTTGAATGGTATTTGACATTCATTTCCACAGTCACCACAGGTTGCATCAAACATCTCTCTTGGTCTATCATCTCGTGATCCAAATCTGGAACGTCTATTGTCTCCATAGTTTGATCTTCCGCCAGATCTTCCACCAAATCTAGAGCCGCCACTACGTGGGGCCGGTTTGTGATTTTGGAAACATTCTCTGCAATATACAGGTCTGTCGTCTTTTGGTTTGAATGGTATTTGACATTCATTTCCACAGTCACCACAGGTTGCAGTAAACATTTCTCGTTCTCTATCGTATGACATATTTCTGACTTGAGTGAACGCCTGCTGTAATTAAACTGTGGGAAATAGAATTTCCAAAAATCAGTGATTTTTGAGCACAAACCATATCAAAAAATTATAAACTAATTTTCTTACTTGATTCTATTGGGCCTGAAGAGATATGTTGCCACCAGAATGGCAACTATGTTTGGAGTTTTAATGATAACGCTACTGATCACCATCCTCCTAGTTGGATCAAATATGGATACCATATTGAAACAAGGAATTGTTTTTCAGGTAAGAGCAGAGGTAACTGAAAACCCAGCCATTGCAGAGAGTTTCTCATCAGTAGATGAATTCGAAGAGTTCATCCAGAGTCAAATTGATCAAAGAATTGAGGTGCTCGGGTTAGATGAGCCGTGGTATTCGCCTCAAAGAGTCGGAGTTACAATGTACAAAATACTACTCTTAGATTTTGGACATGCAACATTTCTTACAAGCGATTCTGGATCATCAAATGTCAAAGACATAATATTTGAGAAACTTCCAAGAACAATTCTACTTTTTACAACTGCAACCATCATAATTTCAATAATAGGAATTTTTCTTGGGGCATTCTCAAGTAGCAAAGTTGGATCTGTTGTCGATAGAATAACGTCTAGTTTTGCAATTATTAGTTCAAGTTTTCCTGTGTGGTGGATTGGAATGTTGATGATTTTTCTCTTCTCTTTTACATACCAAATATTTCCAGCAAGAGCAACGCCGGACATTCCATCATCGGATCCTGGATATTTTGTAGCGTTACTGTACCATATGGCATTGCCATTAATTACAATTGTAATGATTGGTTTTGGCTCATGGGCTTATCTTGTAAGAAATTTCATGGTAGGAATCATGCAAGAGGATTTCATCATTGCAAAAAAAACTATTGGTATCAATCAAAAAAGGATCATATACACACATGCTCTAAAAAATGCCGCACCTCCAATTGTAACAATTTTAGCGTTGAGTCTATCAGGTTCACTTGGCGGTGCAATCATCACAGAAGCAGTTTTTGATTGGCCAGGTATGGGTAGGCTCTATTTTGAGGCAATAACTGTAATGGATTTGCCAGTAATTATTGGGGCCACATACATTCTCACAGTATTTTTCCTGGTAAGTATCTTCATTGCAGACTTGCTTTATGGCTACTTTGATCCTAGAGTGAGGACAGGTCAATGAGTGGAATTACACCTGAAGAAATCAAGAGAGAATTTTTCAAGAGTACTTTAGGGATTGCAGGAATCTTAATTCTAGGAATATTAATTGCAATTTCAATTCTTGCAATGGTTCTGATTCCAATTGAAACATTTCAAGAGTGGAACAATCCAGGAAATTGGATTTCTTATCCAAAGGTTGCAATACCAATTTGGGTTAATTTGTTTTTAGCAGAAAAAATTCCAGAGCACAAAATTATCGAGGACCCAATTGTTCAAAGAATATCAGAGGGGGAAATTTATCTTGAATCACATCAATTTGGATTCAATTACATCTATGATGACTTTCCAAATGATTTCATTTACCAGTATTCTGCAGAATATTCTGGATCACCACTGCTCCAAATATCAGTGATTAGACCAGACGGGATAAAGTTAGACATTTCATCCCTTTCACTTCCATATTCAGATTCAAAAACTATTCACAGTGAAAGGATTTTTTCTACTGATGAGGCAATAAAGAAGAGGCTTTCATTGCAATCTGAATATTTCAATCATGATTTATCCAGATTATCTGTGGAAGACATTATTTTTTCTCAGACTATATCAAATGCCCCACTGAAAGGAGATTACATTTTTTTGATTAATCTCTATGGAGTGCACCAAGACAACCAGATTACAGAATCAAAGCTCATCATCGGAGGAAAGGCATTTGGAGTTATGGGAACAGATGAGTTAAGACGAGATTTGGCAGTTGGGCTTCTTTGGGGAACCCCGCTTGCATTATTCATCGGATTAGTAGTATCAATTGCCTCAGTGATTGCAGGATTGCTCTACGGAGTCTACGCAGGCTACAAGGGTAAAAAGACTGATGAGGTCATGATGAGATTCAATGATGTAATATACGCACTTCCGGCATTGCCATTTCTCATAATTCTCTCAGTAACAATTAGTAACAGTATTTTTGTAATGGTAGGATTTTTGATGATTTTTGGATGGGTCGGCATTGCAAAAGTTGCAAGAAGTATGTCACTTCAAATCAAAACTCGTGGTTATGTGGATGCAGCTACAATGATGGGACAGAGTAAATCAAAAATCATATTCAAACATATTTTGCCACAATTACTCCCATATGCATTTGCAAGTATTGCAATATCAGTACCGGCTGCAATCACAACAGAGGCAGGTCTTAGTTTTCTAGGATTAGGAGATCCATCATTTCCAACATGGGGTCAAATTCTTCATGATGCAAATACATTTGGTGCGGCCTCAAGAGGATTATGGTGGTGGATAATGCCACCCGGAGTGATGATTGCAATTACGGGATTGGCTTTTGTTTTTATTGGAAATGCTCTGGATGCAATTGTTAATCCAAAATTAAAGCGATAAATCTAGAGTTCAAATTTGCGAATGAGTTCTATTGCTTTGTCGTTTAATTTTATTGAATAGCATGACGAGTATTCGTCATTGATTGCAGCCAATTTGTTTGCAAATACTTTTTTGCTGTGACCGCCTTCAGATGCTTTGTCAGATTCATCAAAGCAAATATTCATTTTTTTCATGTTTAATTCATTTTTTAAAAGAAATGCAATGAATTTTTTATAATTTTCAGTATCTACCCAGTCTATGTTTTTCTCCTTGCTAATCCCAATCCAGATCTCAATTGAATTTTGATAAAGTACTTTCTTTCTTAGTTCTTCTAATGCCATTTTACATCAACTAAAAGTCGGCTCTTTGCATCTTTGAGCCACAGCGAGGACAAGAACCGCCTTTGTGTTTGTTATTGCAAACAAGACAGACATACTTTACTCCTGAAGAGCCACCTGATGAACCCATTCCAAAGAATCCACCACCGCCAGTTCCGGATTCTCCACCATATCCTCTCATACGACTCATGTATCGTCTTCGTAGCAATAGCGGGAATGCAATGAAGATTGCCAGGGCTGCGCCCAATCCATATGGGAATGGAAGAACCATTTGCAAGCCAATACTAATGGCAAGCGAGGCAAACAAGAATATCAGATATGACTTGTAACTAAACAATTCAATGAAAGTAGCCCCAAAAAAGGTTATAAAGTTTTGTCAGCTTTTTTCATTTTTACCCTAGAAATAATTAATTTATTGAATTGACAATGAAACTGCGTTTCCATTACTATCCCATGCAAAAATAGAGTTTTCATCATAAGGTGACTTTACAATTATGGATACCAGGCCAAAAAAATTGTGAAGATCAGTTACAGATGGCTCAGCTGAGCCGCTAGGATGCGAGTGAACACTTCCAACGTAGCTCAAATCAAATGGCAAAAATGATTGTGGAAAACCAGCAAATGTAGGACCTGAATAATTAAAGGGAGGAATTACAAGTCCATCAATCTTAATTTCACCATTTTTTGATTTGCCTTTAAGAATCAAGATTCCTTCATTTGGATGCTTCATTTGGCAATAAGAGAGAATACTATCAAGGACATCTTTTTGCATCAATACTTTACGTTCAAATTTTTTTGTTTTAAAAATCACAGAACCACCCTATCTACATACTAAATTAATCTCAAGACGATAATAAGGTATATTTTGTATTCGAATACGCTCTGAGTTTTGATTCTATTTCTTTGAAAAGTTTTGGAATCTTTGAATCAATTTCATCAATTTCACTTTGTAATGTTTTGGACTTTTGAAGATAGTCCTCTCGGAAAGAGGATGTTTTAGTTAATTCCGATTCCAATGAATCCAATTTTGAAGGCTTTAGAGATTTCATGTCCTTTAGTATTTTGTCATATTTTTCTTGATAGTCTGAGACTCTATTGACAAAGTCATCTAATGCCATCTCAGTTTCAGTAAGATTAGACATAGTCTTATCTACATCTTTAACAGAGATGGAACCAGATGTTATTGCTTTTCGTATGTTTTCAAGGATAACAATTACAGAATCTTTGTTATCGGAATTTAAAACATCAATTGGGTTATTGACAAGTTTTGTTAGGATTATTTTTTGATCTTTTTCTAGCGATGATGCATACTCGTATCTGCTTAATGGTCTAGAAATTTTAGTGAATTGAGCGTCAATATCATTTTTTATTTGTGATTTTTGTGATTGAAAATCATCTAAGGTCTTTTTTAATTTAATATAGTTTTGATAGCCTTTAGATGATTTTATCTCCTCGATTGAATCCAGTAGAGAGATAGATTTTTCTTGTAAGGATTCTATGTTGTCATTTGTATCAGAGATTTTTTGAGCTGTCTCAATTTTCATTTCTTTAAGAGATGCAATCTCATCTACAGTGCTGAGAATATACTCAGATGACTTTTTAGAAGTTTCAAGGTTTTGAAGTATTTTACGAATTTCTGCATGGTTGGTATTCATTACTTCAAGATTTTCCTTTAGTTGGGTCGCATATTTTTTTGCAAATATGTGAATAACTCTAGTTTGTCTTCCAAGTACATCACCAATTTTTTTTAGAATGTGATTTAATGATTCATTTAATTTTGCAGCATCATCAATTGATGAAACTTTAGGTAATGGCGTTACGCCTTTTTTTATAATATCAATAACCTGTTTTTTTCCACGAACTACAATAATTGCAAGATGTTTATCTATATCATCAACATTAAGGCTATCCTTTTCCAAGTGATTTCCAATTTTAATTAATTCATCAACTAGCGGGGCAGTAGTATTTCTCAAATGTTTAACTTCAGAAACAGCTTGTGAGGTTCTCAGCTCAAGAAGATCAGTGACTACTTTGCGCACATCAGATAATTTTATCTCTTTATTTTGAATGAATTCCTCAGCTGGTTGTTCTTCTTTCTTCTTTTTACCCCATCCAAAGACCATTTGATAATATTATTTTTGGGGGATTAAAAATGGTTGTACAGAATAAAATTTAAAATCCCACCAAAGAGAGGGAAATGAATGGGAAAAATAGTAAAGAAATCATTTCATACAGGTGTAGTTAAAAAAACAATCAAAATCAAAGCATCAAAAGAGAAAGTATGGAGAAAAGTCAGCAACCTAATTGGATTGCCAACATGGCTAATTGATGTAAAAAAGACAGTCTATCTCTCAAAGAAGAGAAAGGGTATTGGTGCAGTTAGACTGATTACTTTTGCAGATGGAAATAAGATTGAAGAGCATGTGGTTTCATGGAAAGATGGGGAATATTTCACATACATTGCAACTGAAGGACTGCCACTGAGGGCATATGTTGCTACCATCTCAATGAAAGTAAAATCAAAAAATCTCATTGAACTTACTTGGCAATCATATCTTAATAGCAAGAAAATGACAAAAAAGCAGTTTACAGAATTTGTTGAGTATTTGGGTTCATTTTACGTGGCATCACTTGGGAATCTAAAAGCATCATTAGAAAAATAACACTATAGAAAGTTTGGATTAAAGTGTAAATATGATAAATTGAGATTCAAAATATGAGCGATATGCGATTTACCATTATTGGGATTGCATTAATTTTTGTGGGATTTATCATTCTTGGAACCCAGGGACACCATTATCAAGCAGCTACTTTGGAATCAGAGGCGTTTGGAACATGCTATGAATATTTTGATGACAGGCCACCAGCTGAGATTAATTGTTCATTTAAGATAATGGATCAAACATTATTTTTTGCTCTAGTTATCGGATTTATTGGTTCTGGAATAATTTCACTAATCAAAGGTGCCAAAGGAGATTGGGATAACAAGGTAAGGCCTGAAGATATGGTAGGTCCCGGAGGATCTCAAAATGAAAAATCAGACAAGTCTGAAAAAGATTAGAGTCATTGTGATTTTTTAATTAACAATAAAGGAGAAGGTAGAAAATAATCTATTACCTAGTCCTTTGATTTTTTAAAGAGGCATTCTGAGTGTTTTGTTTTTCTTCCTCAGAGAACTCTTCTTCTAATCTTTGAAAATATACTTCTTCATATGGCATTTTTTTTCTAGTATATTATTACAAAATTTACATTTAAGCCTAAGGATTGATTTGTAGTATAGCCATACTCAGTATGTCTGAAATTATTTAGACAGTCATAACATTATCTAGAAAAAGGCATCAGATAGAGAGGTGTCATTAAAAACAGTATTAGACAAGGTTCCATGGGTTATCATCTTTGTAGTTGGTGTTCAATTCCACTTTTTAGCAGTAATATTTCCTGAAACGCGTGATTATAGCATTCATTTGATTGGGATTAGTATTGCCGTAATTAGCGCTTGCTTGATTCTGATACTATACACTGCAAATAAACGAGATGAAAAAAGAATGTCAGATTTGGAGTCATTAAGATGAAAATCCTTTCATCATTGCATGACCCAAAAAAAGAAAGATATGCTATTTATTATTCAGCAATATTACTTGTGATTATCATTTCAGTCACACTACTTGTTACAGGAATTTTTGAAATCAGTGTGATTGAAGGAAGTATGATGTTTTTTGAAGGGTTTGTTGCATTGTTTATGCTATCAAGACATGAAAAAGTATCACAGTCTTTTTCTATCCACTTAAGCAAATTAAACATTAATTTAAAAAATTGTGGCAGTTTTATTTCTAATAGTTTTAGAGCAAAAAATTAAAAATCATTTTCAATGATTTTTTTCATGTTATTCATCAACTCACTTAGTTCACTCATTCTTTGATCAAATTGCTCATCAGTCAAATTATCAGGTTTTGTCAAAGTAAGTGTAACTTCAGAGGAATCCCCACTTGAAACAACTCTCATAGGAACATCCCAGGAAGATTCTTCGTCAATATATTGATGATCTAAAATACCACGAGATTTGTCTTCATTGAATTTTAGTTGAGATTTACCATGAGGTCCAGTAAAAAACCACCATCCATCTTCGTTAATTTTTGCATCAGGCATCATCTTTGGTGGGACATTTAGTATTGCATCAAAGGCATCACCTGTCTTTTTATTTACCGTAAAAGTAATGGTCCTGGATCTAGTCATAGACCAAATTGCAGATAATGATTAAAAAAGATATAGTATCATTGATAGGAATGAATTCTTTGTAATTATTTATTCAGAAATTCCTTTATTTTCTTAAGATTTGTAACATTTGATTCATGGAACATTACCATCGATTCAGCTAAGGAATTAGGTAAGACAGTTTTGAGATTGGCAACAAGTTCATCTCCACTTGTAATCATATTATCAATGAGTTTCTCAATCTCATTTTGCTCATCTGGCATTAGAATAATTAGTCTCTAATCTTAATTATCTTTTTTTATTAGGGTTGAAGTTGATCGTACCTTGTCTAGTTTTTGGATATTCCAAGAAACAATCTCTCTAATCTTCTCGAAATTTTCTGCCTGCAATTTTACCAACATGTCATGAGTCCCAATAGTTTCAAAGACATCTTTGACTTGTTCAAGATCTTTTAGTTTCTCAATAATTTCTGCTTCAGCTCCTAGTTCACAGTTTAACATTATATAAGCATCAGTCATAAAATAAGCAGAGATTCTTTATTATTTAAAGATCAATAATTTTAGGTAAAGCTTACCAAGAAACATGTACCAAGTCTTTGAGATTTCTTCTTGGTTTTGGGAATTTGGTTTGCTTTGGATATCCAATGCATAATACAGATGATGGTATAAGGTCGGTCCCTAAAACATCCATTACCTTTTTCTCATCAAACATTCCAATCCAAATTGAGCTCAACCCTAATGCTTGTGCTGCTAATTGAGAATAACCAGCAGCAAGAGTTGCATCTTGTATTGCAAATTTTTTTAAAACATAATCAGGAAAATCAAATTTGACCCTAGAGGGATTTTTACAAAAAACCAAGACAACAGGTGCATTAACATATGGTTGATTATTGCAAGCCTCAACTAGAAGTTTTTTCTTCTCAGGACTTTTAACATAAAAAATTTCAAACCCTTGATAATTTCCTGCAGTAGGTGCAGTATCAGCTGCTGCAATTATTTTATCGACCTTTGTAGTCTCCACAGGTTTATCTAAGAACTTTCTAGTAGAACGTCTCTTTGCCATTACTGCAAACAGGTCTGTGTCTACAACTTCAGTTGGTCCAGACTTTAAGATAAAGTCAAGTAATTGATTTCGAACGTTGGGATCAGTTTTTTCAGGAGTAACTTTGGGTTCATAACCTAAGGGGTAAATCTTTTCTTCTTTTTCTGAAGCCATAAATCATATGGGAAAGATCATCTAATAAAGATTGAAGAATTTTTTGAATTTTTTATTCCGGTTCAAATGAATCACAACCACTAGTGCATGGTTTGTTCATTACTCCTTCACATTTTCCAGTATCATCATGCATGATTCTGTGATGTCCGCAAATCTTGCATTTTTCCCTGAAATGTGAAATTAATTCAGCATTTGAGATTCCAGATTTTTCAATTTTTGAACTAGTTTCATTAGTCATGATTGCATTGATTGAGATGTGATTTTAAATATTTTTAGAAAATCCATTTATGCTCCAAAAACTTGAATTTTGAGGCATGCCATACCCAATTTGTTTTCAATATTAGTGAGTTATGTGTAAACTATAACATGACCAAAAAACAAAATAAGCAAGTACAGCAGATTAACAAAAATAACAAGACAAAGCCCGAAAACCTCATGAAAAAAGAATATGTTGAATCTTACGAAGAATTAAAACAAAACATCAAAGATGAGCAAAAAGACTAGTCATTGACCAGCACGTGTTGATGTATCTCTGCATTCACCAGCATAATCTACATCCACCCCATGACATGCTGCATCCTCAAATCCACATCCATAGGTAATTCCATCAATGCCACATACAGGATCATAAACTAGGCATTGTATTGAGCAGGCAGGTTGACACATTCCATCTCTGCAAACAAGTTCATTATCACATTGATCATTTGATTCACATGTGTTTTTGCACTCTCCACCATAATCTACATCCACATTTGCTGCTTTTGCATAGCAGGTATTGCTGTAAGTATTACCATCAACTCCACAGACAGGAGAGTAGTTTTTTGGACAAGCTTGTGAGTCAATTTTGCATTCACCAGCATAATCAACATCTACATTTTCTGCTTTTGCATAGCAGGCATTGCTGTAAGTATTACCATCAACTCCGCAGACAGGAGAGTAGTTTTTTGGACAAGCTTGTGAGTCAATTTTGCATTCACCAGCATAATCAACATCAACTCCATGGCATGCTGCATCCTCAAATCCACATCCATATGTAATTCCATCAACACCACAAACAGGATCATAAACTAGGCATTGTATTGAACAGTCTTGTTGTTGGTTATTTTGAGAATGGCCTGGAATAAGTTCTTCAAACCAAAATTCACCATCATAAGTTCCAGGTTTCAAACCTTCAAACCAGAATTCACCATGTTCATTTCCAGTATTTGCAGCACCTCGATAGTAATCATAACCTTTCTTTGACTCAGATTTTAGAAAAATTACAACTTCATCATCAAAAGATATTTCATAACCAGGTGCAGGTCTAAATAGTACCATAATTTCATCGTGTAATGTGTAAACACCGGGAGCAGGTCTAAGTAGTACCATAATTTCATCGTGATTGGTTTTACTATCAGGAGTTCCAAGACTACGACCCATTTCGTGTCCTAAACCAGAGAGTTGTTCTCGAAGTTTTACATTTTCAGTTCGTAAATCGTTTACTTCTTTTGCTGCTTTGTCAGATAGATGCATGAAATTATTATCTAGCATCCAATTAAAAGAAGTCAAAAGTTCTTGCTGAGAAATTAAGCCATCAGCATACCATCTAAAACTATTATCAATCCAATCAGGAATTGCTTTGCTGGCAACTCCAGGATCATGGATATTACTATCAGTCCATTCTTGGGCATCAACCATTAGAAAATTTAAAGAAACAAAACTCAATGCGACAAAAACCACATAGAGTATTTTATTCATAAAATACTAGTCATCATACTTGTAAATAAATTTGAGATTCAGCATATGAGTAAAGACAGATTCAGATAGTCATAAGAATGGAGTTATTCATATGTACCAAATCTTTTCAAGATATAAAAAATACAGAATGGCATTAGCCATTCTTCATTGAAATCAAGGTCTTAATTCCTGATTGTGCTGATTTTATCTGTTTTTGTAAGAGTTCTGATTTTTTGGTTAACTCATCATAAGATTTGTTTTGATTATAGTTTGTGATTATCTTCTGCTCAGTTTGCACTAGTTTATTTTGCAATTCATGAATCTTTGCACTAAATGATGAAATCAGCAAGTCAATCTCATTGTTGTGAAATAGATTTAGTGTCACATCATTAGAATCAGCAAGAATCTTTGTTCCATATCTGGTACAATCATTATACTTGAAACCAGCACTACTTACTGGAACTGGAATACTATCAAGATCAGAAGTCACTAGAACGCCGACAGAATCACGGCTGTACTTGTTTTTGCAATAGTCAAATGTCACATTGCTTGTATTTTGACTCAAATCGTATACTTTAACATCTCTGATGCCATTTTTGTTAATTTCATCTTGTGGGTAGCCATACACATTAGGCAAAAACATGATGGCAACCAGTAAAGTAATGATTGATGCAATTATTACAAAATCAATTGATTTGACAATTCCATATGCTGGTAAAAGTATCTTTGACTTTGTTTTCTCAATATTATTTGGAACGTACTTTTCAATGTCTTCTAAAATATCGTAAATCATTACGAACTCACCTCCTCCTATTTGATTAAGCATAATCTGCTATCAAGTCATCAAACACCAAGCATGAAAGCCCCATCAAATCAGGACTTGTATGATGCCTTCTAGCTAGAAGAGAGGGTGGAATTTCTCTTCTAACTAGAGCAGATGGCAGGTGTGATTTTTGAATAGATGTACTCAAGATAGCAGCACTCACAAGTAAGGTATAGACAAAAAAGAATATTTTAATTTCTAATTGGATGTGGCATGCTATTTTTATTCAAATTAAAAAACAAAAAACACAAGCATGTATGTTCACGCCGGGAAAGGGATTCGAACCCCTGCACGCTTGCGCGTAGCCGTTTTCGAGACGGCCGCCTTACCACTTGGCTATCCCGGCACAAACTCTGGGATTTTCTCCATAATAAAGCAAATCAGAAAATAGTTTACTAGACTTTATCAATATCAAATAGTTCGTCATTGAATTTTTTTATGATCTGATCTTTGGTTTTATTCCATTCTTCATCAGAAACAGTATCTGAGAAAATTGATGAGAAATTATCAAAAGAATCATCGCCCAAAGATGAAAGTACTTGTTTCTTTTCGTTCTCAGATAGTGGAAAATATGAAACAATCTTTGTAATCATCCCGTCATGGTCTGTCTTTAAATCAAAAATTTTCTCCTCCAATTGAGAAGAGATATTCAGCTTTGGCAGTATTTTTGAAATTATTCCTCACATATTAAATTCAATTTTGTAAAACAATAGATCTACTCAAAAGGATAAACACAAAATAGAACAAAAATTCAATGAATCTCAATGGGATTAAACCTAAAAGATTTGGTAGTAAGAGAAAAGACTACACTTGAGGCATTCTCAAATAAGGTAATTGCAATTGATGCATACAATGCCATATACCAATTTCTAGCAAGCATTAGGGGCCCAGACGGATTACAGTTATCAGATTCAGAAGGAAGAATCACTAGCCACTTGAGTGGGTTACTATACAGAAATGTCAATTTTCTATCATTGGGCATAAAGCCAGTCTATGTTTTTGATGGCAAGCCTCCATCTCTGAAGACTGCTGAGATTGAGCGAAGAAAACAGATCAAGCGGGATGCTACTGTCAAATATGAAAAAGCAATTGCTGAAGGCAACATGGAGGATGCAAGAAAATATGCACAGCAAACAACTAGTATGAAAGACGGAATGGTAAAAGAATCAAAAGAGTTGTTATCATATTTTGGAATACCATTCATCGAGGCACCATCAGAAGGAGAAGCAACAGCTGCGCATCTTACCAATACAGGACAAGCATATGCATCTGCAAGTCAGGATTTTGATTCTATATTGTGTGGTGCAAAAAGACTGGTGAGAAATTTTACAAACAGTGGAAGAAGAAAGATTCCTAACAGAAACACATACATCGATATTTTGCCAGAAATTATTGAAACACAAAAAACCTTAGATGAGTTGGAATTAACCCGAGAAGAATTAATTGATGTTGGAATTTTAATTGGAACAGACTTTAATCCAAATGGCTTTGAGAGGATTGGTCCAAAGACAGCACTCAAGATGATAAAACAGCATTCAAGATTAGAAGACATTCCACAAATTCAAGAGCAATTAAAGGAGATTGACTATGAGCAAATTAGACAGATCTTTTTGAATCCAGAAGTTGCAGATGTAGATGAAATTGTTTTTGATAAAATCGACTATGATGCAATTACAAATTATTTGGTCAAGGAGCGAAGTTTCTCTGAAGACAGAGTTGCATCAACTCTTAATCGACTAAAAAAAGCATTAGAGAAGAAGAGTCAGAATTTAGACCAGTGGTTCTAAAATTATTTGAGTTTAATTACTAGTCATTCCAATTTTATAAAATGCCTCAAACCGAAGCAAGAAAGACGCTCAAAGACGCCCCAATAATGTGGAGGCGAATTAACTCAATCGGGATTATTCTTGATTGCAATTCCACATATGCTACAAATTTAGGGTATGCAAAATCAGAGATTTTAGGCAAGCCGATATTTGAGCACGTACCAAAGGAGTCATGGGCAGAGATGAATGATTCTCTCAAGACATGGTTTGACACAGGTAAAGTAACAGACAGGAAAATCACCTTCAAAAGACAAGACGGGACCACTTTTCCAGGATTACTGCAGGCAACTAGTCTTTATGATGAAAACAATAATTTGATTGGAAGCAATACTGTAATCTTTAACTTGTCTGATATGACTGAGGACAAGATTTCAGAATATGAAAAATTTTTTCATGATGCAAATAGTAGATTAGATGAAATCAAAGAAAAAGAATACGATGATTTGGATAAGGATTCAAAGTCAGAGTATGACGGATTAAAGAAAATGTTTGAGATGCTACTTGCAGTGGACTTGAAGGAATTAAAAAAGAGATAGACTAGGATTCTTCAATTGATTTTGTAATCTCATCAAATGCATTTTGAATCTCATGTACTGCAGCACCATCTTCTAGTGTACTGACATCACCAATTTTTTCATTGTTTGCAATTGCTTTTAGCAATCTTCGCATAATTTTTCCACTGCGTGTCTTTGGAAGACGTGAAACAAAATAGATTTGCTTAGGAGTTGCAATTGCACCAATGTCATTACGTATCTTTTCAGATAATTCTTTTTCAAGCCCTGATGATTTTGATATTCCCTCTTTTAGAACTGCAAAAGCAATAATCACTTCACCTTTTACATCGTCAGGAATTCCACATACTGCAGCTTCTGCCACATCACTGTGAGACACAATGCAGCTTTCTAGCTCTGCGGTTCCAATTCTGTGTCCTGCAACTTTTAGTACATCATCAGCTCGTCCAAGTAACCAAAGATATCCATCCTCATCTTTTAGTGCATAGTCACCTGGATAGTAACAATTTTCATATTTTGACCAGTATACTTTTTGGTATTTCTCATCATCACCCCAAAGCGTCAAAAGCATTCCAGGCCAAGGGTTTCTAATTACAAGATACCCCTTTGTATTTGCCGGAACGTCATCTCCATTTTCATCAACTACTGCAATATCTACGCCTGGGATAGGAAGAGTTCCTGAACCAGGCTTTAGTGGAATGGTCTCCAAGCCAGGAAGTGGAGAGATAAGCATTCCACCAGTTTCAGTTTGCCACCACGTATCAATAATAGGACATTTTTCTTTTCCAATAGTTTTGAAATACCATCTCCAAACTTCGGGATTAATTGGCTCACCAACTGTTCCAAGCAATCTTAGTGACGATAGATCAAAAGAGTTTGGAATGTCATCTCCAAACTTCATAAACATTCTAAGTGCAGTCGGTGTTGTGTAAAAAATTGTAGCTTTGTATTTTTGCAAAATGTCCCACATTCTTGATGGGTCAGGAAAGTCAGGTGCACCTTCATACATTATCTCTGTTGCGCCATGAAGTAAAGGAGCATAGACTACATAACTATGTCCTGTCACCCATCCAATATCAGCAGTACAGAAAAACACATCTGAATCCTTAATGTCAAAAGCCCACTTGAATGTAGAATGCAGATGAGTAAGATATCCACCTGTTCCATGCAATACTCCTTTTGGTTTTCCAGTAGTACCAGAGGTATACAAAATGTAAAGAGGGTGAGTACTCTCTAATTTTTCAGCATCGCAAACTTCAGATGCTGAATCCATTAATTTATTCCAAAGTTTGTCTTTGGAATTCATTGTGATTTGATTTTTTGTTCGCTCAAGAACCACAACATGTTCAACAAAATCAAAGTCCTTTGTTGCCTCATCAATTACTTCTTTGAGTTTTACGATTTTCCCCCTTCTGTATCCGCCATCAGCAGTAATGATTACTTTGGAGTGAGAATCCTCAATTCTATCCTTTATCGATGATGCACTAAATCCTGAAAAGACCACTGTATGTATTGCACCAATTCTAGCACAAGCTAACATTGCAATTACCAGTTCTGGAACCATAGGAAGATAGATGGTGACTCTATCTCCTTTTTTGACTCCAAGTGACTTTAGAACATTTGAGAATTTTTGAACTTGGATAAACATTTGCTGATATGTAATTATTCGAGATTCCCCATCTTCGCCCTCCCACAATATGGCAGGCTTTGAAGCCCTGTCTTTCTGATGTACATCAAGGGCATTATACGAGGCATTAATCGTGCCTCCTGAGAACCATCTGGCAAATGGAGGATTCCAATCCAAAATAGAATCCCATGGGGAAAACCAGGAGAGATGTTTTGCCTGTTCTCCCCAAAATGATACAAAATCAGAATTTGCGCTTTTTCTAACATCTGAGTTGTGATTGCCTAATCCAATCTCATATTTCTCAGACATCAAAAAGTGTATGAGCTAAGATCTTTCTAAATGTTAAAAAATAAATTAAAAAAATTATTGTGCTTCCATTCTAGCTAGCCAATCATTGTCGTTATCATCATTTGAAGTCTGTGCTGTCACCTGTTGGGGTGGTTCTGGGAATGCGATTGATACTTCAGCTTCAGTTGGAGTCTTTGGGGCAGGTTTTGCCTCAGCTTCAATTGGTTCTGAAGATGTAACTACAGGTTCTGTTGGTGCTTCTGGAAGTATTGTCTGAACTACTTGTTGTTGTTCAGAAGTCTCCAGATATGAAACGGCAGATTCTTGGATGTTTGGTTGTGCAGGAGCTGTTATGTTTTGCACTTCTAATGCAAGATCAGCGATTCTACTCTTTACATTTGAGATTTCAGATGTCTCGTGTGTAACATGCTCAATTACCTCAGTTGTGCATGCCTTGACAGTCTCAAATGTTGATTCAGAGATTTCGTTGCTCTTGAATTGTACTTTTGCATCAAACAATAACATTTTTGCAGACTTCATTTGTTCATCTAGCTCTGTCAATCTTGCCTCAAGTTTGGCTTTGATTTGTTTTTCTGTTTCATCTAATGATACAAGTTTCGACTTGTATTTTTCATGAATGATTTCTGCATCTGCTTTCATGTCATCATTTTCTGAAACAATATCAATCAATGCCTTTAGACGACGTAGAGTTAGTTGTTTTTCTCTAATGAGTCTTTGAGAGTCTAGTCTCCATTTTGGAATAAAAATAACAACATCACCTTGAACTACAAGTTGCTCATATTGGATTTGCTGTAATCCCTGAGAACCGCAATCAATTCCGACAGATTGTATACTTCCGTCGATGTCAGTTATTGTTCCAATGACCTTTCCCATGAATGTTCCGTACATGTCTTTGACGTTTTTACCGATAATTTCGATATCGTCGTTTGTCATGTGTGGTAATTCAGGGATTTGTATAACCGACAAAGTGTAAGTAATGTTTTTGGTTTTAGTAAGATTAAATTCACAAAGTTTTCAGGAGGAGATTTTTAGTAATTTTAAAATTCAGAGGCATAATAGTAGGCATATGATACAAAGAGAAGAACTTGAACAAATTTTGAATTTTGTAGGAAATCGCTGGATTGAGGTTACAAAAGAGCCAGACAGTAAATTAATGGAGAATTTGCCAGATGACTTTTGGATGAATTCTGTTGGCGGTAGAACTGCAAAAAAAGGATTTTGGGTCACATCATTGATGTATACAGAAAACGAGGCAGATGCAGCTGCATTCAAAGAAGTGTTGCTAAGATGGCAAGCCAAAGGAAAAAACAAAGACAAGGACAAAGGTCCCGATCTAATTCAAATTGGAAAAAAGAAATAGACTATTAATAATTGAGAACCTTCAAACTGTTATTGTCAGAGTTTTCAATTAAAGAAAAAAAGATCCTATCAGATCATTTTTCAAACACTGATGGTAATGTCTTTGCAATAATCACTCCACGACAAGTTGATCGCGGTGCACTCATGTCAAGATACAGTCGAACAGACAAAAGCATGAGACGGATTTTTCTTGACGAATTTCTAAAAAACAAAAACAGAGGTGAGGAATTTTACAATAGAGTTCTCCTAGAGTACGGAGATGATTCTGTTGCAGAGTTAGGAGAAGCACAGATTGCAATTGAAGGGTTATCAAATATTGCCGTAAAAAAAATTGAAGACAGAAGAATTGGTTTATCTTATTTAGAAAAATCATCACGTTATGTTGCATGGAGTAAAAAAGAGAAAGGAAGATACAGGTTTTACAGAGATCCAGAAATTTCTAAATCACGATTTGCAGACATGTATGAAGAGACTTGTAATTTTTCATTTGATGTTTATTCAGACAACATAGAGCCAATGATAAATTATGTGAGAGAAAAATATCCAATTGAAAAATACACATTCAAAGACTCATCAGATGGAAAAGAAAAATCATTTTCTAAATTAAAACTTGAGGGAGACATTAAATCTGCAAATATGATTTACAAGGGTTCAACTAAAGCTAAAGCATTAGATATTCTAAGAGGATTACTTCCAGCATCAACTTTAACCAATGTGGGAATTACTGGAAATGGAAGAGCATTTGAATATCTTCTAACGGTATTAGGCTCATCAGAACTAAAAGAAGAGCAAGATTTAGCCTCAAAAATCAAAAAAGAACTAGATACAACAATCAAGTCATTTGTCAGAAGGGCAGACGACAAATATGGAAAAGCATTTCAAAAATATCTAAACGATGTAAAAAAGAAATCAAAAGTAATTGCAACAAAACATATCAAAACAAATCCAACAAAAGGATCGTTTACAAAGCTAGTCGATTATGAATCAGAAAAATCGGCAATTGATAAAATCATTACAAGTGTAATTTATGAACAATCCCCAAGCACATCATATCAGAATATTTTCAATCAAGTCAAAAAAATATCAAGCAAGGAAAAAACCAACATCATCAATGAATTTGCAAAGATTAGATCAAATAGACGACACAGACCATCAAGGGCTTTTGAGAGTGTCTACTATACATTTGATTTATGCAATAATTTTGGAATGTTCAGAGACTTTCACAGACACAGGGCATTAACATTGGAAAGACAATTGCTAACTACAGATCACGGGTACAACATTCCAAATGAAATTAAAATTTTAGGAATAGAGAAAGATTTCAAAGAGTGTATGGATAAGACAAGACAGACATTTGAAAAAATAAGGACAAAATTCCCAGAGCAATCACAGTATGTGGTAAATTTTGCATACAACTATCCTTATTTTATAAAGTTTAATCTAAGGGAGGCATGTCATTTAATTGAATTAAGAACAGTCCCTCAAGGACATGTAGACTATAGACGAGTTGCACAACAAATGTTTAATCAAATTAACAAGGTTCATCCCACATTAAGTAAGATTATGAAATTTGTAGACATGAAAGAATATGATTTAGAAAGATTTGAAGCTGAAAAAAGAACTGAAGAGAAAAGAAAAAAGATGAAAAAATAGAATAATATTCTAATATCAAAAGATACAAAGTATACCATGACTGAAAAAATAAAAAAATCACCAGAAGAATGGAAAGAAAAGCTTTCTCCTGAGCAATACGAGATTTGTATTAATCATGGAACAGAACCTCCATTTTCAGGAAAATATAACAACACAAAACTCGATGGTGCCTTCAAATGCGTTTGTTGTGGGGAAGAGTTGTTCTCATCGGATGCAAAATTTGATTCAGGCTCAGGGTGGCCAAGTTTTTGGAAACCAATCTCAGATGAGAAGATAGAGTACATTTCTGATACATCATATGGAATGGTAAGAACAGAAGTCAATTGTAACAAATGTGGAGCACATCTAGGACATGTGTTTGATGATGGCCCACAGCCTACAAATCAGAGATATTGCATCAATTCACTTTCATTAAAACATGAAAAAGATACTGATGAGCAATTATAGTCACAAAAATCAAACATTATGTTTTGTGAAATATTATTCAAAAATTATTAATAAAACACAATAAATGATAAGAAAATCAAAAGAGAAATAAAATGAACCAAAACAACACACCAAAAAGGATTGAAAAGATTTGAGAATAATATTATGTGGATTTGGTGTAGTAGGCCAAAGTTTAGTGAAATTATTTGATTCCAGAGCAGAGGATTTGTATGCAAAATACGGACTAAAACCAAGAGTTGTAGGAGTGTTTGATAGTAAAGGAAGTGCAGTAGATCAATCAGGATTAGACTTTAACAAACTAGTAGAAGTGAAGAAAAAATCTGGGACAGTAAAAAATTATTCAAATTCAAAAAATTCAATGTCAGGAATTGAGATGCTAAAGAATGTTGAAGCTGATGTCCTAATTGAAACCACGGCAAGCAACTATAAAGATGCAGAGCCTGGAATGACCCACATCACTACTGCAATGAAGAAAGGAATGCACGTAATTTCTGTCAACAAGGGGCCGCTGGCATTAGCATTTCCTTCGCTTTTGGAGCTTGCCACATACAATCAGGTCATGTTCAAATTTAGCGGAACCGTAGGTGGTGGAACTCCAATTCTAGACTATGCTAAAAAAAGTCTCAGGGGCGAAAGAATAACATCATTTGCAGGAATTCTCAATGGCACTACAAATTACATCCTATCAAACATGTCAACAGGAATGTCATTTGATGAGGCCCTAAAAGATGCAAAAAATAAAGGATATGTCGAAGCTGATGAGTCCTTGGATTTAGACGGATTAGATGCAGCTGCAAAGCTTGTAATTCTTGCAAACTGGATTATGGGAATGAAAGTTACAATGCCAGATATCAATTGCACTGGAATTAGAAATATTACAAAAGATGATATCAAAAAGGCTGAAAAAAATAATTGCGCAGTAAAACTAATTGCTTCATGTGACAAGGATCTCATTGTATCTCCCAAGGAAGTTTCAAGAGATGATCCACTTTGTGTTAATGGTACACTTAATGCAATTGCATTTACATCTGAGCATTCAGGAACACAAACCATTATCGGAAAAGGGGCAGGAGGCATGGAAACTGCCAGTTCCATACTAAGGGATTTGCTTGAAATAAGACAAGAGATAGCACGGACTTGAAATCTAATTTAATTTCAAAGAGCGAGACATCAGCACTCTTGAAAACAATTTCAGAAAGATGGGAAATGGAATTTCCAAAAATAAAGAATCTAAAAGTCCATCAGATATCAGATGAAGCACAAATCATTACTGGAAACGGAATGAAGATACTAAAAGTAAATGATGACTATCTGCCATTTTTATCAGAGACTAAAATGCTTGAAAGATTTCCAAATGTCACAGTAGACATGGGCGCAGTGAAATTCATGTGCAAAGGCGCAAATGTTATGAGACCAGGAATTAAAACATTCACAGATTTTGAAAAAGAGAAACTAGTATGCATTGTAGAAGAATCACAGCATAAATTTTTGGCAGTTGGAAAAGCACTAGTTTCTAGTTCAGAGTTAGAAACTATGGAGAAAGGAGAAGTGATTAAAAACTTGCATTATATTTCTGATAAATTTTGGGAAACAGGTAAAACAATATACGATTAGATATTATTATTTGATTTCTTCTGTAAATTCTTCAGTTCCTTCATTGGTAATAACTAGAATATCCAAGCCATCACCACTAGCAGAATCCCTTAGTGCTGCAGAACGAACTGCACGTTTTGCCAAATCAACTGCTTCGTCTTTGCTCATGTTTGGTTTGAATTGTGGATCTAAAACACCTAATGCCATTTCAGCACCAGTACCTACTGCCGCATATTCATCTGGAAGAACAGAACCCAAAGGATCCAATGTATACATTATTGGTTTATCAACGACTCCACCAACTATGACCTGAGTCAACAATGGGAAGTATCTTCTCTCATACATCATATTTGACATCATTTTAGCAACAGTGTTTGGAGGAACATCTCGCTTTAGTTCCATTTTTCTAATTTTAGCAAGTGCTGCAATTTGCAATGTAAGAATCTGCATATCAGCTACAAGACCAGCGCAAGTTGCTCCAACTTTAGGAGTGATTGGAAATGTTTTCTTTGTAGATTTGCTTACAAGAAAGTTACCAAATGCGATCCTCTTCTCGCTAGCAAAAACTACTCCACCATCAAAAGTAATTCCAACAGCAGTTGCTCCTGGCATGTACATTGACATAACTCAAATAATTTTGCAGCATAATAAAGGGCTTTCTACATTTCACGCGTAATTTATGGGCAAAATAATTATACTGAGAATTGCATGTAAGCGCATGACACTGGCTGAAATTAAACCAAAGATCCTAAATGATGTTGTCTTTATGGGTTTAAGATCTGCCATTGGCGTAATCTTTATTGTTCATGGAATTGGAAAGTTTAATCCAGGATTTGCAAACTTTTTGGGAAGTCTAGGAATTCCAGCAGAGATGCAAATACCAATAGCATTAGCAGAACTAGTTCCAGGAATATTATTAATTGCAGGTGTACTGAGTAGATTATCAGCAGCGTTACTCTCCATTATTATGTTAGGTGCAATATTCCACGTAAAAGGTGCTCAAAGTCTCACAGGGGATAAAGGATTTGAGATTGATTTGATTCTACTTGCATCAGTTCTTGTAATTATGATTGTGGGTCCAGGAAGAATATCTCTTGCACAAATCATTAAAAAAATTCCCAGATGTCTTCACTAGGATTTTCCAAAGTTTTCCATAATCAAACAAATACACTTTGTAGTTTTCTTTAACAAGTCAACCCTAGCAAACTCATTTGGCGAATGAATTCTTGAAAACATGTATGTGCTGCCAATTGATATGCATGGGGCTTTTAGAATATCTACAAATGGATACATAGGACCTGTTCCAGCATTGGAGACATTTAGAATTGATTTTCCAAAGGTCTTATCGGCTGCCATCTTTACTTGATTAACAAAGGGTTCAGACGAATCAGTTCTAGCAGCTGCCTCACCATGAAATATTTTGATATCTACATCATCAAATCCATTATCCTTGAGATGTTTTTTTAATCTCATTATCTGTTTTTTAGGATCCATTTTAGGGACCAATCTAAAATCAATCTTAACTAATGCACTACCAGGTAGAACAGTTTTAGCTCCATCTCCAGTATAACCAGAAACAAATCCGGCAATATTACAAGTAGCTCCGCCAACTAGTGCTTTTTTGGCATCTAATCCTTTCTTGCCTCCAACAAATGATGAAATTCCAAATTCTTTTTTAAAAACAGATTCATCAAATGGTTCTTCACTAATAATTTCTAAATCTTTTTTTGAAAAAGGTGTGACTTCTTTATACCAGTCTTTGATGAGAATTTTCCCATTTGAATCTCGCAGAGTATTTACAGCTTCAATTAACCTCCAAGCTGGATTTTTGATCAATACAGCTAAGCTAGAATGCGCATCAATTTTTGATTCTTTGACAGATAATTCAACAAACAACAGTCCTTTCATTCCAAGTCCAATGATGGGCCTATTTTTTGCATCAACATAACCAAATTCCCATATGACACCATCACATGAAAATTTCTTTTTGTATTTTTTCAAATAATCCTCAATGTGAGCACTGCCAGTTTCTTCCTCTCCCTCAATTACAAATTTAATGTTGCAAGGAACATCACCAGTTGTTTTAAGACAAGCCTCAACTGCTTTGATTCGAGTAATTAATTCACCTTTATCATCAGTTGCACCACGCCCAAAAATCTTGTTTCCTTTCCTTGCTCCACTAAACGGAGGATCATCCCATAAATCAAAGGGTTCAGCAGGTTGAACATCATAGTGATTGTAAAACATCAGAGTCTTTGTAGGATTTTGTTTTGATTTTATTTCACCATAAACTATTGGTGCAACTCCTTTTTTTAGTCGGAGAATTTCAGATTGGATTCCAGATTTTTTTAGAATTTTTTGTACCAGAGTTGCACATTCTTCAATTCCTTCATTTTTTGCAGAAACACTTGGTTGTCTAATCAGGGTCTGAAGATCGGAGATTAATTCACCCATATGAGAATCTACGTGCTTTAGTGCGTTCATTCTAGTCACACAAGTTTATCAAAAGGCTTCATGACTGCTGGAATAAACTCTAGCAAATCCACAGATGTCATGTGAAGACCAACTTTCTTTTGAACTGCCTTTCCTGCCAATCCATTAATGAAGGTAGCCGCAGATGCGGATTCCAATGGATTTCTATTTCGTGAAAGAATTCCAGCAACCAATCCAGATAAGACATCACCAGTTCCTCCAACTGTCATTGCAGGTATCTTCTTTTCATAGAGATAAGTCATAGAGCCATCAGATATAACATCAGTTGGTCCTTTTAGTAAAACAGTAATTCCAAATTCATTTGCAAATTTTTCTACTAATTTGATTCGTTCATTTTTTGAGTTAGATGGTGCTTGACCAAATAATCTCTTAAATTCACCAGCATGTGGAGTAACTACTACATTTTTGTTTGCAAGCAATGGTAAAACTTCAGGAATTAATGCACTAGCATCAAGGGACAACCTTACATCTCTATCTAAAAGAGACTTTACAAGAAGTAATAATGAATTTTTTTCTTGTATTGCAAGACCCATGCCAATTGTGGCTGAATCTAAATTATGAGGAATGACACCGAGAAGTTTGTTTACTGCTCCCTTTGTTAATTTTTGATCAACTAATGGAATGACGATAAGATTCGGAGAGATGGCTCTTGTAGGAGTTACGTTAATCTTTGGAACACAAGTATAAACTAAATCACTACCAGATCGTAATGCAGCAATGGAAGATAGTATAGGAGCACCATGATAGATGTAGCTTCCGCCAACAACTAGAACTGTTCCATTATCTCCTTTTCTAGATTTTAATTTTCTTGAAGGGATAAATTTTCTAACAATGGGAGCAGTAAGATTTTTTCTCATCAATATACTCTAAAAAATACAGGAATAAATCTTGTTTTGAAGTTTTCCAGACTAATTATGATGATTTTTTGATTGTTTTTTTATTGGTTTTGCTAGCCGTAGATTTTTTAGATTCTGATTTTTTAGCAACCTTTTTTGAGCCTCTTTCAAAAAACGCCTTTCTAGCATAACACAAGTAAGTGGTGTGTCCAATTCCCTGAAAAGAATGTCGAGTTTTTCCTTCCCTAGCATCAATTGTACGTAGAATGTGCTCAGTTGATTCTATGTCAGTAAATTCATTTTCAACTAGAGACATTGTTAATTTTTCCAATTGATTCATGGTTGGACAGATAGCAAAAACAGCCCCACTTCCTTTGAGCATTTTACGAACTTGAGGAATTACAGTCCAAGGATCACCTAAATCAATTAGTGCTGCATCCATATTCTCCAAAGGCATTTTTTTGGCTGTTTTAAGATCCAAGTTTGTCTGTGTTACGTACTTTGAGACACCAGCCTTTTTGATATTTTTTTCAGCAATTTTCATAAAATTTTCATCAACATCAAATGTATGTACATGCCCCCTTGGTTTTACAATACTTGCAACAAAGGAGGTCAAAGAGCCACTCCCTGTACCAATCTCTAAAATCTTTTGACCGCTCTCAATTCCAGCTCTTGCAACAATGTATCCAAGATCCTTAGGGTATACAATCTGGGTGCCATGTTGAATTTTCATGACATAATCATACGTTGTAGGCTTTAGAAGATAGACATACTTGTCTTTGTTAGTGGTTAATCTTGAACCGTATTCTTTTCCAATTGCATCAGCATGTTTGAGAACACCGATGTGAGTATGAAGAGATTCTTTTTTTGAGATTTTTACCAACCATTTTTTTGAGCTGTTAAAGTAAAACAATACAGGAGAATTCTGCTTAATTTTATCCATATTTTGCACCAAAAATTTTAAGATAAGAATCTACTGTTCTTATTCGTCCTTTGGGGTATGCTCTGCCTTTAGTCCTTTGTAGCGATTTCTGATTGTAACCTCAGTAACGCCAGCTGCTTCTGCAATGTCTCTTTGAGTAACAGACACACCGTTGTGAACACATGACAAATACAATGCAGATGCTGCTAAACCCATAGGATCTTTTCCTGCAGACTCTTTACGTTCTTGAGCCTCTTTGAGAACCTTAACTGCGTAACGTTTTGTTTTTTCAGTAATTTCCAGTTTGCTTGAAATTCTTGCGATACATTGAATTGAATCAACTACAGGCATCTTTAATTCTAATTCGTGATGAAGTAATCTGTAGCAACGTGCAATGTCTTTTCTCTTTACATTTGCTGCATCTGCAACGTCTTTTAGAGTTCTTGGCGTTTCAGTATCTCTGCATGCAGCATAAAGTGATGCAGCTATCATGGCAGAAATTGAACGTCCTCTAACTAATTTTTTCTCCAAAGCTTTTCTGTAAATGTAAGCAGCTTTTTCTAAGACATTTGCAGATATTGCAATTTTATCTTTGAGTCTATTTAGTTCACTGAGTGCTTGTCTGAGATTTCTATCAATTGGTTCATGAACTTGACTTCGGCTATCCCATGTTCGTAATCTCTCAATGGTACTCTTCATCGAAGTAGAAAGTGGTTTTCCAGATGCGTCTTTGTTTAATGGATTGATAACAGTGGATAATCCCATATCATGGATTGTTAGAGACGATGGAGCTCCTGTTCTTGCAGGATCTGAACCACCATCTTTTTGAAATGATCTCCATTCAGGTCCAGACTCTTGAGATTTTTCATTAATTACATAACCACATTTTGAACAAAATTGCTCACCTGTTACTTCATCAGTTAATAATGAATTTTTTCCACAACGCAGACAACTGGATTTTGCATTAACAGTTACCATATAATTGCCCTCATGCAGTCTTCCTTTTAATAGAGATTTCTATTGTGGAAACATTTCGAGTTCTACCGTCTTGGGATTCTAATGATTCTGATCCAATTTTTACTTCACCTACAACAAATGCAGGGTTGGTTTTTTGGAGAACTATCTGGACCACATCAACAGCATGTGCAATTGTCAATCCTCTAGCTTTGACAGTAACTAGTGGAAGTGTTGCTAATTGAATAATAGCAGAAGTGACATAAGTCATCAATGGTTTCTTACCAATGAAAATTGTATCTCTTGTATTGTTTAACATATTGCATTAGGTATTACGTATAATTTAAACTGAGTAACCCAATGTAGTCGTAAAATTAGGAAAATGAAAAAGAAAAGAGATTTTTAGAATTCTTGAGAGATAATTGAGTTCAAAATTAATTAAACAAAACTAGCTTAAAAGCTTCGAGTTCTATGTTTTGGTAGACATTCTTTGCAATATACGGGTCTGTCTGGTTTTGGTTCAAAAGGTACCTCTGATGCTGCACCACAATCGGAGCATTTCATAGGATACATTTTTCTATCTTCTGACATACAATATGGGATATTTGCCTACATAAGAATCAAGGAGAATATTTCTTAATTTTCGTTTCAAAAATCAAATAATACAACTTGCATCCAGATAGTATTTTAATCCCAAAAAATACATGAATGTGAAGATGGCAGAATTCAAAGTTCAAGGATCTGGAGGATATGTCATAGCTGATTTGACTGAAGAGCAGGCAAAGAAAGCTGATCTAGGAGTTGGGAAATTATTCTTAGCACCTATTGGAAAACTAGAGACTAAGAAAATGTTCAAGCATTATTGCAATGTATGTGAAACTGAATTTGATAATCCACCAAAAATCCATCTGGAAGAAAATACAAACGAAGAGGTTGCAGACAATTTGATCCTAGTAGAGAGAGGGCAATACACTTGTGAGAAATGCAATGGAATCATTGGAGAATATCGTGTCTTTAAGAAAAACGATGAGACAGGAGATATTGGCAAGGCAAGACCTTCAGAATAATTTTAGAAACTTTATGCGTATTCAATAAATATAACCATTTTTCACATATAGCATGTCAAATATGAAATGTGTATCATGTGGAATTAGTTTCTTTTCCCCAATGGGTTCAGACAAATGTTCCAGATGTGCAGGAAAGGAATCAGAAGGACATGGCGGTCATGATTCCTGCGGTTGTGGACACAGCCATTAACTTCTTTTTTTACTAACAGGCATATATTGAACATTGGATTATTTTACTCATGACAAAAACATCAGAAGAGATGAAAAAACTAGTTGAAGAATTTATAAAAATTACAAATGTCAAATACGAAGATCAAACAGAGAAGATTAGAGAAAAAAGCAATCTAATTGAATGGCAATTCCATTTAGGAACAAACGTTATTGTAAGCAAAAATGCCAACAGACCAGACAGAATTCATCTGAATGTAAATATGAGATTTCCACCAAATGATTCAAAGTTACTTGTAATCAAAAACCCATCATTTTCAAAAGCTGTAATGGAGATTAGTGAGATATGTACAATTGTAGGAGTTGGGCATCAATGGATAAAAGAAAAAGACGATGTTGTGGGATTGGCAATATTCTCTCATGTTGATGAACAAGTTCTAGATAGAGTGACATTTCACAATACCTGGGATAATGTCTCTAGAGTATCAAGCCATGTTCAGAAAATATTGCGCTCAAATTTCAGCGGATTTGCATCAGCTATCAATTCAGGAGCTGAAACTACAGACAAGTCCATGTACGGATAATTGAGAATTTTCGACTATTTTTGGGATTTTATAAAATCAACAATGGATAAAATTTTTCCCATTTCTGCAAGATGCCCATAACTTTTTTTTCTGTCAGTAGAATTTTTTAGTGGTTCATTACTTACTGTACAAAATAGTAATTTGCCATTATCCAGAGGAACTGAAATTCTTTTTATTTTTTCATAAGATGAGATTGAATATAGTCCTGAACCAATATAATTTTTCATGTTTTTATTTTCTTTCCAAGCATGCAATGCTCTCATCAGTGTTTGTTTTGTTTCTTCTATAGGAACAATATTTTTTAGTCCTTTTCTTTGACTATTCCACAAAATTTTACCATCACTATCAGAGACAGCAGCATATCTAATCGTATCATTAAAATCCATCAACATATTGAGAAGTTTTTCGTATTTATCCACAAGTAGTATAACGAATTTGTGTTAATAAATATTCCAAATAATTATTCTAGTGTCCAAAATTAAATCAAATGCCAATTGTAAAAATGAGAATTTCTATTCAAAAGTATTAACAAAATCAACAATGGATAAAATTTTTCCCATTTCGACTAGTTTTCCATAGCTTTTCTTTTTTGTATTTTTCATAGGAGTGTTATCAATACTCATAAACAAAAGATGAAATGCATCAATTGGAAGTGTAACTCGTTTAGTTTTTTCAAAGGAAGTTATATGATAAAGAGCATGTCCTAATGCAGATCTATCTGCAACTTTACATCTATCAATCCAATCTTCTGATTCGCGTTTAAGGGCTTTCTTTGTTTCAGATAATGGGACTTGAAGCTTTGCATCATTTCTTTTAGAATGCCACAAGATTTCTCCAGAGGTATTGCTAATTGCTGCTAGTCTTATAGACTCATCATAATCCATGAGCATGTTGAGAACTTTTTCATATCGTCCCATAGATTTACTATTACTTGACTCAATAAAAACAATTTGTAAAAAACAGTAGTGGTAGTAAAGATTAACTTATATCTGATTTTGAATTTTAATTACTTATGGTTATTCCATATGCAGGTTTTGTTGGTAAAGTTTGGGAAGAATTTCCACAGCTTGCAGAATGGCATGATGATGATCCTTCAAAACTCCAAATGTGGAGTATGGATAAATTCATCGAGGCAGGATATCATAATTTCCATGCAGAAAGAAAACAACTTTACCATATTAGTAAATTAATTGAAAAACATGCTCAAGAAAATGGTCAGCCACTGCTTGCAACTTTTGAAAAAATTGCCAGATACAAATTTGTAGAAAGAAGATATCAGAAATTAATTGAGCAGATTCCAAAAATATGGGTTGTTGCAGATTATGATAAAACTAAGATAGATACTCCTGAAAAAATTAATGTGATTAATTGTAAAGGTTCAGAAATTAGCAATATTTGGAGTGTAATTACCAGGGGCCCATATGGGCCATTTGGTCTAATTGCCGAAGAATATGAAGATGGAAAATTCAGAGGATTTTTCACATTAAATCCAAATGTTTGCAGATATGCATTACAAATTATGGGTAAAACACTAGGTACAAAATTTTCAATACAATAATTTTCAAATAAACAAAAAAATTACCACTAGACTATATTTTTATCACTATCTTATATATCAAAAAGATCGCATTATTTTATGAATCAGCAATACGACAGTTTCATAGACGACATATGGAATCAATTTCCAGCGTTAAGAGAAACAAAAATCACAGACATTACTGATCATAATATTTTATGGAAATTAACTGAATACATCAATGCAGGATATGTTAATTTTAAAACGGGAAGAAAAGAGCTTTATCGCCTTAGTATTTTGCTAGAAAATTATGCTGTAAAATACAATGCTCCTTTGTTGGCAACATTTGAGACTGCTGAGAGGTACAAGTATGTTCAAGAACGTTACACTGAAATTTTATGTAAAGTTCCAAAATCATGGGTAATTGCTAATTTCAACAACCCATCGTTGGCACCACAACCTCCAGAAGGAACAGAGGTAGTTAGTTGTGATGGAACAAACATCTCAGATATGTGGATTGTAGTAACTCGTGGCCCTGATGGACCGTTTGGTTTGGTTGCCGAAGATCTTGGAGATGGTCAATACAGAGGATTCTTCTCCTATGGACCTTTAGTAATTTCAAAAGTAATCGAAAGTATTGAAAATAAGCTAAGAATTAAAATTGAGATTTAATCAAAAATTCATTTGTCTCTATACAATTGGAATTTCTTTTTACAGTTACCACAAAATCGCTGTTTAGTTTTCCTACTTTCAGTCCCTAAAAGAGACCCACATCTATCACATTTTGTCTTAATCATAAAATAAATCCATTCCAATCAATTATTTTTGAGAAGTCCTTTTTGCCACTTTCTTTTTCTTATGTGTTGCTTCATGTTTACGTACCTCATCAAAAGTATATGCTGTTCCAATCCAATGAAAGTCACATTTTGTGCACTGGTATTTCATTTTTTAAAACATGTACAGCCGCAATCATACATTCCGGCTTTTCCCATACATTGATCATGATGCCCATTGTAGCATTTGTTACAAGTTAACATTTAGCCAGATGCCTTCGTTTGATGAGTTTTTTCATGGAGAAGTAATTTTTGTATATCTCCTTGAGAGGAATCCCAAGTATAATTGCAGTGTTTACAATGATAGGTCATTTATTTTTCTATATCCTCTGATTTCTTTTTCTCAGATTCTGCAGGTGAAGTTTCTTTACTAGTGTTTTTGGTTTTACAAGTACCAAATTTCAGTTTTTCAATAATTTGTTTTAACATACTCTATATTGTTTCTCTGTGATATATACCGGTGTATTAGACAGATATTTCTCACTCATCAAAAGCAAGGTTTATTGGAGTTATACTATTTTACATCAATAATTGGTTTGCACGCCAACATATGTTGGTCGGATATAGGCTTTGGCAGATATTCGGCTAACTATTTCTCTCTAAAATGGATGTTATTTTCGGGTTTTCCCTATTATTAGCCAAATACATCAATGATAAAGTACGAACAGCAGCTTGCAGCAAACAAGGCAAGCCCAACGGTAACACCAATTTTCTCTAGTTTCTTTTGAGATTTTTCAGTCTTCCAATGTGCTGATTTTTCGAGATTCATTCTGAGTTTGCAATTTTGAACAGGCATTTATACTTATGTCATATATTGTCACTCATAGGTTTTAATTGGTAATCATTACCAATACTATATATAGTGGGAGGGCTTTATGAGGACATGAGCTCACAAACTCAAACAAACAATGTATATTCAATGTACAAGCAAAATGTGCAAAAATACTTTGAGAACATTTCAAAAATTACTCCACAGTATTTCCAAGAAGTTACACAATTGCAAGATGAATGTATGAAGACAGTTGAGAAAACAATCAATGCTTCAGTCTCTGTGCAGCAAGAATTTGCAAAGAAAGCAGGTATCACATCAGATATCCCAGAAGCTGCAAGAACTGCAATGGTAGACATTAACAAGCAAATTGTTCAAGCAAGCACTGTCAACAATCAATTAGCAAAAACAGCAATTGATACTAGCGTACAAAACATCAAAGCATTAAGTACTAACATCGATGCATTTGCTGAATTGAATAAAAATATCGTCCAATTATGGACAACATCATTCACACAGAAATTATAGTGTGACTGATATTTTCTTTTTATTTTATTTTCAAAATATTACATTCTATTTGGCGCAACAATTCCCAACAGACCCAATACTTTTTCAATAGTAATCTTAAATGAGGAAACAAGGCAAAGTCTAGAGTTCTCAAGGTGTTCATCGCCCAATTCCAATACTTTGACTTTCTCATAAAAGGAATTGAATGAAACTGCTAGATCATGACAATATCTTGCGATGACTTTGGGGGAGAAGTTATTTGCGGCATCTCTGACTTGAATATCAAAAAGTCCAATGGTCTTGATTAGCTCAATTTCAGATGGATCTTTTAGTAATGAAAAATCAACATCAATTGAAGGAATACGTCCTGACCTTTCAATTATTCGAGATGCCCTTGCATGAGTGTACTGGATGTATGGTGCAGTATCACCTTCCAAACTAAGAGATTTTGTCAAATCAAATGTGATGATTTTATCAAGGTCTTGTTTTATCATCTCATAACGAAGTGTACCAACTGAGACATTGTGAGCAATCTCTGAAATTTCTGAATCATCCATTTCAGGATGTCTCTTTTTTGTCTCATCGATTGTTTTTTGCTTCAAAATATCATAAACTGAATCAGCATTAACATAGAGCCCTTTTCTGCCAGACATTTGTGTCTGTTTTCCCTCAGTATCCAATCCAAGGATTTTGGCAGTCTCAGAACTTAGCGTGACTGATTCATACCCAAGATGAACATATGCATCAGAAACAGATTTGAATTTGCCCATTAGATTAGTGATGATTTTTTGTAATCTCTCCTGACGTGAATCAATTACAGTTACTACCTTCTCACCAGTGTAATTCTTAGAGACAGGATTATCATGATTTAGTGTAGTTTGCCACAATTCCCTTGATGGTTGATCTTTGTCATATTTTTCATAGTTGAACGGATCATCTAAGAGTCCCAATTTCCATGCAGCATATGGAATATCTTTTGCAATGTATGTGGCAGTGCCATTACTTCGAACTATTACCTTATCTTCTTCTTTGCCCTCACCACGTATTACCCAACAACCAGCATTTTTTCCTTCTTTTTCAAATTCAATAAGATTCATCTCTTTGAGTTTCTCAAAGATTTTACTCCACAATCCAGAGCGAATTATTTGAGATTCAAAATTCAAACAATCATAAAATACTGACAGGTTCCAGCAAGTCTCAAGTTGTCCTGCCAAAACTCTTCGCGTAATTTTGTCAGCAAATTTTGCAGTATCAGAGGTTCCATCTTCAAGCTCCTTTAGAACATTTTTTCGAATCTCTTCAAGGGAAGGATCTTGTTCATATTTTTCGGTGGTCTTGACATAAACATCATCACCGCAATAATGATCAAATTTCTTACCATTGGGTGGCTCTTGTGAAAATCCAAAATGATTAAACCCGACAATAATGTCGGCTACTTGCAAACCAGAGTCATCAATGTAGTTTAAGATATTTACTTTGTAGTTTGCCTTTTCTAAAATTCGAGACAAAATATCTCCAATTATGATATTTCTAATGTGTCCTATGTGAAGTGCTTTGTTAGGATTAACACTAGTGTGCTCTACAACGATTGTGGAATTTTTTCCAATATCAACATCACCAAATTCAGGCAGGTTTGATTCAGATAGAATCAGTTGGCTTAGATTATCCCAATCAGCTGAAAAATTAAGATATCCAGATGGGTGAGCTTCAGATTTTAAGACAAGAGTGGAGGTGCATTTTTGGTATTTTTCAAATAGCATTTGAGCAATGTCTCTAGGGCTTTTTTTGAGTTGTTTTGATAAGAGAAATGACACATTTGAGCTTACATCACCAAATCCAGGTTTTGCAGGCTCTACTGTAAATTGGACATCAGAAATATCAAGTTCTAAGAGAATCTTCTTGATGTTATTTTCAATTTCATCAATTATAGATTTGAATGTCATCTTACATCTCAGAGAATTTGGGTGCTAATTTATCTAGTGCTTCAATAACTCCATCGCCTGCTTTTGCACCAGTGACCATTGTAGCCTCAGATTTTACTTGATCAGATGCATTACCCAATGCAATGCTAGTTTTTGCCATCTTAAACAATGGAACATCTGTGGCACTATCACCTATTGCAATAACATCATCTCGTAAAATAGAAAGTTTTTTCATAATTTCAGAAAACCCTCTTCCTTTGTCAATTCCTGATGAGTTGATATGGTAAGCGTATTGACTATCTGAAAGTTCAACATCGATATTGTTTTCACTAAGAACTTTTCTTGCAAGATCCAAATCAAAGGTCCTCTGCAATACAACCTCAGTCATTCTAGGAAAAACGGGTTTTTCTTTTACATCAGAAATATTGTTTTGAATAATTTTGAGAGCATTTTGACATTCCTTGATATCACCTAACAAAATATGATCATTTGTATCAAGTGTAATGCACCCGCCATTTTCACCAACTGCAATTTTTGTAGTTCCGCCAAATACAGAAAGTAAAAAGCCTTCAACAGAAGAACGACCTGTGACAAATATTACATTGTGTCCCATGTTAGTTAGTCTCCTCAAAGCCTCCAAAGCCTCAAGGTGAATTCTTCCGCCGCCATTTTCAGTTATTGTTCCATCAATATCGACTGCAAAAGTTTTCTTTTTCATGATTTTTGCTTTTTATTCAGGATAATATTTGCTACGAAAAAAAATCAATTATTCATCAATATTACTCTAGAGAATCTCTTGGATAGAAAAACAGCCAAAACACCCATAATTACTGAGGGAATGATAGCAATCATCATCACATCACCAATTAATTCAAAATAAACAAAATAGATCAAACTTGGAGATACCAGTCTGCCAAGTAGGACTTCATTGAAAGTATACATTACATAAGGATAGTAAACCATGTAAAAAACAGAGCCAAGCAAGCCCCCTACAAAAATCATCGATTTTCTTGATTTGTAAAATAATAAGACAACATCAGAGATTACAAACGGAATTAGGTTAAGAGAGTAGAATTGAACTGAATCAAATATTGCAAAATTAGGAACTATTGCAGTAGTGCTGTAAATTAGCAAAAACAACCCTCCAAGAATACTCATCATTCCAAATTTCTCATTTGATAATCGATATACTAGAAACATCGACATTGAGATTAACATCGGATATGCCAGAGTTGCCACAACAAATGCAAAGTGAGGTTCAGGATTTAGTTGAAAGTAATCAGTGTTGGAGAAAGGCAAAGAAAGAGAAGAGATAATTCCAGAACAAGAAAGCCATACAGGAATCACTCCAAGTAGAATTAGAAATGATGGCAAAGAGTTTTTGTAATTATTGATTTTCAAATGGCGTGCAATTCCAATCATTCCACCAATGCTACAAAGAAACATACCCATGATCAAAGTAAGGTGCGGAGGACTAAGCAATCCATCCAATCCAAAATTAGAATGCCAAATAAAATCAAAAGGGCCAGCCCCTACCAATAACAAAATTCCAATTAGTTTGATCTTTAATGGAAGAAAATAAGAATCAGAGAATTTTTGCAAGTTTTTCCATCCAATAAATGACACGACAGTACCAATTAGAGAAATGGCCACACCACAATACATGAGTGCGTGAGGAGGTGAGAAAAATGTCTCAGGTTTGCTGAGTAAATGATTAGTTATATCCCAACTACCACCAACAGTAACAAGTAAAATTCCAAAACTGGTCAGAATACTCCCAATCAAAAAAATTTTTTCAGATTGTACTTTAACGAATTTCTTTGATTGTTCAGATTGGGAAATAGTCATGATTTCAATTATCACTCACAGAATATCAAGGATTAACATTTACCTCATACACTTGAACATATTCATTTTGATGATCTAGTAATCCAGACTCTGGATAATGAGACAGATCACTGGCGTGTGGAATGTCTACAGATTTTACATAAATTCTAAAAACGCCAGATTGTTCTGGAGTAACTTCAATGTCAATAAAATACAGATCGCCAGAATGAATAGGTCTACTCTTTGCCTCAATTGAAGGGTATTTTGCAGTAACAGATTCTAATCCTCCACTATAGTTTGCACCAATTTCTTCACCAACTACAATGTAATCAGGAGATTGAGTGAAATCATATCGTACAATATCCACAACATCACCAATTTCTGTTAGATCAGGAAATGCAACTGAAACAATATGGATATCGCCATATTGGCCCCTATTTTCAGATTCAATCTCTAAACGAAACGAATCACCTAAACTAATTTGAGAATCAGATAATTTTACCTCAAAGTAAGGTTGAGGAACTAGCATTTCATTTGATAGAAAAATTTCAGGCAACACAACAATAGTCATCAAAAAATAAACAACTAGAAAAAATCCAATAACTGGCAAAATAAATAATTTTTTCACATGAATTATCTACAAGATACTGTTAAAAAACGATAAGATGATCATGTGCTCAATATTTCCACCCATATCAAACAACAAAATAAAGAGAAATAGTACGATTTTATTTGAAAGAAATACATCAAGAGTTGAAGTCTAGTGGGAATTCCAGAAAAAATCAAGGCCATTCAAGATGAAATGGCAAAAACGCAAATCAACAAAGCTACTGAGCATCACATAGGGTTACTCAAAGCAAAGATTGCAAAATTAAAAAGAGAACAAGAATCAGAGATTGCTAAAAAATCAGGTGCAAAACAAGATGGGTTTGATGTCAGAAGGAGCGGAGATGCAACTGTTGTTTTTATTGGATTGCCAAGTGTAGGAAAATCTACCCTTCTAAACAAAATGACAGGGGCAAATTCCACAGTTGGTGCTTTTCAATTTACCACATTAACCGTAGTTCCGGGGATGATGGAATACAGAGGAGCCAAAATTCAAGTCCTAGATTTGCCAGGAATTATCAAAGGCGCATCCACAGGAAAGGGTTTAGGAAAAAGGATTTTGTCAGTTGCAAGAACTGCAGATTTGGTTCTTTTAATTTTAGATGTATTTCAGCCATATCATGAAGATGTTCTAGTAAATGAATTGGGAAACATTGGCATTAGGCTAAACCAATTACCACCAAACATTACAATAGAAAAAGCCTCAATGGGAGGAATTGCAGTTGCACAACAAGTAAAATTAACAAAAATTACTGAAAAACACCTCAAGGATATTTTGCATCTGTATGGATTGGTCAGTGCCAGAGTTGTGATTAGAGAAGACATTACATCAGAGCAACTTGCAGATCACATTGCAGGAAATATCAGTTATTCAAAAGCACTTACAGTTTTAAATAAAATCGATTTAGTCGATGAGAAATTCCTAACAGAGTTAAAGAAAAAAATAAAATCAGATGTAGTAGAGGTCTCTGCAAACTCTGATATCAATATTGAATTACTAAAAGAAAAGATCTATGAGAAATTAAAGTTCATCAGAATCTACATGAGACCAAAAGGAGGAGAGACAGATTTCAAAGAACCATTAATTGCAAGGGAAGGAGATACTGTTGAGGATATTTGTAACAAATTACATCGTAGAATGAAAAGAGAGTTTCGATATGGTCTAGTCTGGGGCAAAAGTGTAAAGTTTGGCGGTCAGAGAGTAGGATTGAATCATGTTTTGCTTGATGAGGATGTTTTGACAATAATAAAGAGACGTGGTGTCTAGTAAAGAAAATCATGGAACATGAAACAGAACAGAGATGGTGCAAGTTTTGCATCACAAAAACAAAACAAGAATTAGTTTTTCTGCCAAATATGGCAACATACAAGCGTAGACGAAAATACAGATGTACTATTTGTGGCAAATCAAGTTGGTTGCAAGGGAAAAGACCATCTGCAGAAAGTGTTTATTAAAAAATAATCGATCAGAAAAAATATTTTACAAAATATTTTACTTCACTAATTGTTATCAATTTGTGTAATTTTCTTTAGCCTAACCACTGAAAAACTATGAAAATGTCGTTGGAGTAATGGCTACAAAAAGAAAAGCTGCAACTAAACGAAAATCAGCAAAGAAAGCAGCTCCTAAGAGAAAGGCAGCAAAACGCAAAGCCGCTCCTAAGAGAAAAACTGCAGCAAAGAAAGCAGCTCCTAAGAGAAAGGCAGCAAAACGCAAAGCCGCTCCTAAGAGAAAAACTGCAGCAAAGAAAGCAGCTCCTAAGAGAAAGGCAGCAAAACGCAAAGCCGCTCCTAAGAGAAAAACTGCAGCAAAGAAAGCAGCTCCTAAGAGAAAGGCAGCAAAGAAAAGACGATAAGATCGTCAACAAATTAACAATCGTCATCTAGACGGCGAATGTTTTCTCTTTTTCAAATATACAATCAGTGAAAACTAAAAATTATTTTTAAAAATTTTAAATTAAAAACTAGTAGAGATAACTCATCAATTTAATTTGTTCTTCAGTTGTTATGATATTTTTGTTTGTTAAGATCTCTAACAAATCTTTGAAGATTGCTTTTTGTTCTGAAGACATTCCTCCAGATGGACCTTTTTCTCCTGGTGGACCGGGTGGACCTCTAGGACCTGGTGGACCTACGGGACCTTGTCCTCCTGGTGGACCTTGTTCACCAACAGAACCAATTGGACCAGTTGGTCCTCTTTCTCCTTGTGGACCTTGAATTCCTTGTGGACCTTGTGGACCTTTTTCTCCTGCAGGACCAGTTGTACCGCGTTCACCTTGTGGACCTTGTGGACCTTGTGGACCTTTGTCACCGGGTGGACCTGTGGAACCAGTCTGACCTTTTTCTCCAATTGGACCAGTTGGACCTTTTTCTCCTTTTTCACCTTGTGGACCTGGAACTCCGGTTAATCCCTTAGACCCAGCTGGACCTTGTGGACCTTGTGGACCTTTTTCTCCAACGGGACCTTCAGGACCTTTACTTCCTTTTTCTCCAACGGGACCTGGTGGACCTATTGGACCTTTGTCACCTAATGGACCTGTTGGTCCTGTTAATCCTTTATCACCATGTGGACCTGGTGGACCTATTGGACCTTTTTCTCCGGGTGGACCTATTGGACCTTTTTCTCCAACGGGACCTGGTGGACCCTGAATTCCTTTTTCACCTTGTACACCACTAAGACCTGTTGGACCTTTTTCTCCGGGTGGACCTGTTGGTCCGGTTAATCCTTTATCGCCAGTTGGTCCTTGTGCACCTTTGTCACCTTTTTCTCCGGGTGGACCTCTAAGTCCAGTAGAACCTTTGTCACCAGAACTTCCTGTTGGACCTTTTTCTCCGGGTGGACCTATTGGACCTTTTAATCCAGTAGGTCCCTTATCTCCAATTGGGCCAGTAGAACCTTTGTCACCTTTATCGCCAGGTGGACCTTGTGGTCCTTTGTCACCTTTGTCACCTTTATCACCAGTAATTCCTTTTTCTCCAGTAAGCCCTCTTTCTCCTGAAAGTCCTTTGTCACCAGTTGGTCCTTTGTCACCAGTTGGTCCTTTGTCACCAGTTGGTCCTGGTGGACCATCAGGACCTTTACCTCCGGGTGGACCTTGTGGACCTGGTGGACCCATAGGACCCTTATCACCAGGAGGACCACGTGGACCATCAGGACCTTTGTTTCCTTGTAATCCAGATGAACCTTGATAATCATCAGAACTAGAACGAGATCTAGTTGAACGCTTTGTTGGTGTTTCAGAAATAGTTTCAGAATCTGTTTCAGTATCAGATTCAGGTTTTGTAGTTCTTTTTGGTCTTCCCAATGAAACATCAAAAACAGAATGTAATGAAGAGAAAAGATCAGTTACGACAATCCAAATTTTATCTAATGATTCAATTGATGATGGAAGTGGATTTTCAGGAGAACCAATTGTTTCAGTAAAAACTCCATCTTTTACTCTAAGATGGAAGTTTCCTCGCCATAATGATTGAAATTGTTTAGTTCTAACAGATTCATCAGATGGTTTACTATCAGTAATTGCAATTTGAACTTCATAAACACCTGATTGTTTGAATGGTGCCTGTCCTTGAATTTCTAATCGTGACTGAGATGACACAAACGTTTGTGTATATTCCAAGTATTTCTGTATTTAGATCGCACAATACTATCAGTAATTCACGCAAGGGAACCAGTAGGCTCGTTGGGGATAGTATTTATCTAGATAAAATTGCATTTTGAGCTAGTGAAGAAGCCTTTCAGTAGAAAATCAAAGGAACCAAAAGAATCAGCCCCAAAAGATGAGGAGTTTGAAGAGACAAGTATTGTTGATTCTGATTATAATCGTAAAAAATTATTTAAAAAAGGCATCAATTTGATGGCAGATGAAAAATTAGAAGATGCAATTATTGTCTTTGAGCAAGCATTAAGAATTGATCCAAATAATGTTGAGACTTTGATGAAATTAGGATATGCCAGATTCCATATTGATGATCATGGAGAGGCTCTAAAAATTTATGATAGAATTTTAGACATAGACGTTACAAATCCAGAAGCTTGGAATCTTAAAGGATTAGTCCATTATGAACAAAAAAATTATTCAAAAGCATTAGATTCAGTAGAAAAAGCAATAGAGTCAGATCCAACTTATGGAATGGCATGGTATAACAAAGCATGTTTTCTTTCTTTGCTTAATCAAGTTCCAGAATCACTTGAGGCACTTAGACGTTCTATAGAGATTGATGTAAAAAATGCAAGAAAGTCAATCAGAGACAAAGACTTTGCAAATGTTCGAATCGAAGAAGGATTCAAGAGAATTCAAGAAGTGGTTGTTTTAGAATCAATAAGACAAGGATACCATACTTTAGGTGCAATTGTATGGACAACATTTCTTGATAAAGCAGATGCAGAAACCGCATTAAGAAAATTACTAGAGAAAGGATTGATTATTCAAAATGAAAAGCGTGATGGTTTAAGTAAAATTCCAATTTATGATCTTGCACCAAACATTGCAGAAAAAATGGGAACAGAAAAGAAGGGATTGTTTGGAATTACAAAGAAGAGATTACCAAAACCAGTAAAGAACTTGAAAGAATTGAGTCAAGCCATTCAATCTGTTAGAGAAGCAATTGAAGAAGAAGATGTAGATAAAACAATTGAAATTTTTGATGAATTCATTGATCCTAGCAAATCAGGAGAACAAATGATTGAGAACTTCTTTGATGAGCATAGAGAAATAAGATTATGGAAGATTAGACTAAAAGACAGAGGCCAAGATTATCTTATTGAAAATAAAGATAAGATGTTGGTATTGTTTGATAATGTCGAAGTAACAATTACAAAGAAACTTAGAAACGAGATTTCTTAATTATTCTGCAGATAAATCCCAATAGTTTGCATCAGGTTGTTTTTCAGTAGGCTTGTTGAGGTTTTTCCACTCCTTAAAGGAGCGTACGTATAATTTTGTATTTGGTAAATCAGCTGATTTTAGTGCATAGTATGCCAAGCCAGAAAGAGTACCCACACTTCCACAGTAGGTAATGATTTCAGAGTTTCCAGTGACTCCCCTATTATCAAGGAGACGTTTCATATCCTCTTTGGAGCGTAAAATTTTATCATTTGATGCCAGAGTTCTATAGGGCAAACTAATTGCTCCAGGAATATGCTGCTCAAGATAGTTCAATCTCTCTCTATTGTCAATCAAGATTACATCATCTCTTGATTTTGCACTCTCCAAATAATCAGAGGTTGCCAATATTTCAGGTTGCAAATTAAGAGAGTGTTCCTTATTTTGAATTTCAGGAATTTGAGAATCAGATTCTAGACCTAGTGATTTCCAGTTACCATAAGTTGTTTCAAGTAAAGTCACATCTGAGTGTCCAATGTATTCTAGTGTCCAAGCAACCCTAGATGCAAGAGCACCAAATGTATCATCATAAACTACAACAGGAGTTTCATTATCAATTCCCATTGAATTTACAAGTTTCAAAACTCTTTCGGGACTATCATCAGATAACAAAGTTGCCAATGGCAAGTTAACTGCAGTCGGAATGTGATCTTGCTTGTAATCATCTTCTCGTCTAACATCAATTACTCTGACACTTTTGTCTCGAACTTCTGATCGTAGAGTCTCCACATCAGTTGTTATTTTACCAGACTTTGTCAAGCAGCACATTCACCCTTACCAGTTTTGGTATGATAACTAGTATCGCTGCCATAATCAAGATAGAAATCTGGATCTTCTTCTTTTGTTGGAGGAACTACCATAGTTTCCAAAACTTTTTTGATATCATTAATTGATTTAATTTCTGAATCCTCACTGTTGTTTACAACACGATGAATCCATGACTTTAGGGTATCATCAGGTTTTTTGTTTTGTTTGAAGATTTCTATTATTTTTAGAATTACAGGAATTACTCTTTTTGCAGGAACTCTCAAGCAGGTTAGTCCCAACATTGTATCACCATCAGAACGTCCACCCAAAGACATTTGGTAATTCGGATACATGTCTTTACCAACACGAGCTCCACCTCCAAAGAATCCTATAGTTGCAATACCATGTTGTCCACAGGAATTGGGGCAACCACTAATCTTAATAGAAGAATCTGTCAAATCCTCATCTTCATCTAGTTTTAGTTCAAGGAATTTTCGTTGAATTTCTTTGGCTAATCTATGAGAGTTTGTCAATGCAAGATTACAAGATGTGGTTCCAGAGCATCCAATTGGTGCAGTCATTGTCAATGAGCCTGACTTTGCCAATCCTACCTCTAGGAGTTTAGAGTACAAACTTGGCAAATCATCTTCATGAACATAACGTAATGCTAGATTTTGGACAAATCCTGCGCGTGCTTTACCTTCTGAGGAAAAGTTCTTGACGATATCTGCTAACACATGTAATTGATTTGAGGTTATATCGCCAGCTTCTAAAGTGATAAAGACTGTACGATAGTCTGATTGTTTTTGTTTTACAGTAGTTGTTTTGAGCCATCGTGCATATCCATCAGGCAATGAACTTCCACTCTCATCAGTGATCCTGATTGGTCGTTTAATTTCATCTTGGGTTGTATCAAGATCTAGTTGTGTAACAATAGATTGTGTTGCACGGACAATTGCTCGCTCTTTAAGAACTAGGTTTTGGAATTTTTCCCAGCCCATATCATTTACAAGATAACGCATTCTGTTTCGTGCAAGATTCTTTCTATCACCTAATCTATCAAATATTCTCATTACTGCAATAGAAGTATAGAGCAAGTCTTCCTCTGGAGTAAATTCTTCTAATTGATGACCAACAAAAGATCTGTTTCCCAATCCACCGCCAAGAAATACTTTGAATCCTCTTTGAGTAGAACCATCAAGTTCTCTTGTTTGAGGGATTAATCCAACATCAACCATCCTTACCATTCCATGTTTTTCACAACATGTAAAATTGAATTTGAATTTTCTTGGAAGATTTTGAGCCATTGGATTTCTCAAAAAGAATTTTGCAGTAGCTAATGCATATGGTGTTGCATCAAATTCTTCATCAGAACAAACGCCAGATAAAGGACTGCACATTACATTTCGAACAGAATTGCCACATGCTTCACGTGATGTCAATCCAACATCAGCAAGACCGCGCATAATTTCTGAAACATCTTCAAGAATTACCCAATGAAGTTGGATGTTTTCTCTTGTTGAGAAATGAGCACTGCCAATAGAGTATTGCTCACTTAGTTGAGATATTTTTTCGAGTTGTTGAGGATAAATTTCTCCAGCTGGGAGTTTAATTCTAACCATAGCATAGTCACCAGTCATTCTGGTTCCATATGCTCCATTTTGGAGTCTAAAACGTCTAAAACTGTCTGCATCATACCAGCCTTGACGGAAGAGTTTTACTGTTTTGGCAAAATTATCGGCCTCTTCTATTCTTGCCCAATTAATTTTAGGTTTTACAGATTCAGGAGAGGATTGTTTTAATTCAGACACTGTTGATACGTTGTAATTTGGTTTTGTTTGGTTATAAATTTATGATATTGGGATGTTTTAGGAGAAATAATTTCAGGAATGAACTAAATTTTCCTACATATTAGTAAGGAATATCATCAAATAATTAGCATCAGCTAATTTTTTAAAAAATTTGTGGGAAAGTATTAATTATTCAGAAAAACATTATCGGCATGCAAGAAGCAACAGTTGCCGAACAATCATCTAAAATATTTACCGATGTACGCGAAGTAGAAATCACAAGAGCAATTGCAAACGAGTTTCACGATGTCTTAATTGATAGGGCAGAATCAGATGTTATAATTATCGGTGCTGGACCAGCAGGTTTGACAGCCAGCAGAGAGCTTTCAAACATGGGTTACAAAGTTTTAGTTATTGAGCAAAACAACTACCTCGGTGGAGGTTATTGGTTAGGCGGATATATGATGAATCCAGTTACTGTAAGAGAGCCAGCTCAAAAAATTTGGGATGAGTTGGGAGTTCCTTACAAAAAAGTAGCAGAAGGATTGTACTTGACACCAGGACCACATGCAGTTTCAAAATTAATTGCAGCAGCATGTGATGCAGGAGTAAAATTTTTACAACTTACAAAATTTGATGATTTGGTTTTAAAAAATAACAGAGTAGCAGGAATTGTTGTTAATTGGATGCCAGTTTCAGCATTACCACGAAACATTACATGTGTTGATCCAGTTGCATTTGAAGCAAAAATTATCATTGATGCTTCAGGTCACGATTCTGTTGCAGTTAAAAGACTAGTAGATAGAGGATTGGCAAAATGGAAAGGAATGGAGCCAATGTTTGTAAATGATGGCGAAGAGCACGTAGTTCACAAAACTGGAGAAATCTACCCAGGATTAATTGCAGCAGGAATGTCAGTTACAGAAACACATGGACTTGCAAGAATGGGACCAACATTTGGTTCAATGTTGTACTCTGGAAAAAGAGCAGCTGAAATTGCAGCAGCTAAAATCAAAGAGTTAGAAAGATAAGCAATAATATCATAATTTTACTGTGCAAATTTCAAAAATCATATTATATGAAGAGCCTACAGTTCCAGAAATCAAACTAGAATCACTCAAAAAATTCCTCAAAGAGACTTTTCCCATAACCATTGAAATTAGAAAAAATTTCTTTGATGGTTTGAATGAAAAGACATATGAAAAAATAGCAGGTACAAGAATTTTTGATTTAAAAAAACCATTTCTACCACACACTCCAGAGAGAAAGGACATACTTGTTGAAATTCAAAATAAAGATATGTCAAATTTAGAAGAGATGACATTGTATGACGGATACGAATTACAAAAAATTGTTTTAGAACAAATCCCCATAGAAGAAATCAATTTTAATACTTTGCACATTATTTTAACAAACAAACTAACATGTACCTTCGATGAGAGTGATTTTAGATATCATGCAAGAGCATTAATCGGATCAAATCCATCCATAATTTCAACTACAGGAATAATTGAAGCTCCGGCAAAACCAAAAAAATACTATTTAGAATTAATGACTAATTTTTCAAAAGATAAAGTTGATGAAATAAAGAAAAAGTACGCAGGAGAATTTTTGGAATATCATGATTTACGCTTATCGGAAATTGTAGAGGGATATTTATTGCAAGCAATTTTCTATCATGAAACTGGAGAAGCATTTTGTAATCAAAATGACTGTAGGCTATTTAATGCGCATTGGCAAAAAGACCTTCTGCACTCACAGATAGAGAACAAACAGCTTTGTGCAAAACATCAAGATATTCTTAAAAAATTTCAAAACTAGATTTTAACTGATTCAATATCACTCTGAATTTTTTTAGCAGAAAGTGTTAGCAGGTCAGATTCAGAATCATCAAGTGAAATCTTTTCGATTTCAACAACTCCGGTATGATTAATTTTTACTGGAATTCCCATTGCAACATTATTTACCCCATACTCTCCTTCTAAGACGACGGATGCAGGGATTTCTAATTCATTTTTTCGAGTTATTGCAGATAGGACATCATAGGTGTTTTTGGCTATTCCAAATTGAGATCTACACTTGTAATTTCTCAATAGTTTCCAATAATTTCTCACATTATCAGCAATAATTGATCTTTCAGAGTCATCTATTTGCTCTAGCAAATTACAGCCATCAACTTTAGCTCTAGAAAAAATGGGCACCATTGTATCACCATGTTCACCAAGAACCAAGGCATTGCTAATTAAGGATTGAGGAATGGAGAATTTTTCTGAAATTAAATATCTAAACCGACTTGAATCAAGACTTGATGCAATACCAATAACACGGAATCGGGAAAAACCAGATTCGACTTGAAAATAATATGTTAAAACATCCAAGGGATTGGAAACAATAAGAACAATTGCAGAAGGGCAAAACTCTTTAACATTTTTTGCAATTTCTTTGATCATACTTACCTGAGATCTAATGTTTTCTGTTCTATCTTTTTGATAGATGTCAACACTAGCGGTAACAACTACAATATCAGAACCTATCAATTTTGAATAATCACAAGTACCACGAATAGAGAATTTTGAACTGGAAGGGATTGAATTTGATATATCTAATGCCTCACCAATTGCTTTTTCTTCGGTTCTATTAATCAGCAACACATCATCAATTTCATTTGACATGCACAAAAATGCAATAGATGATCCAACCTGACCGCTACCCACAATTGAAATCAAGAAGACCACATTTTACTTATTTTACAATAAGAACAGGACATTTAGATTTTTGAGAAACACCGTTTGCAACACTTCCCAACAGCACTTTATCAAAACCTGTTCTTCCATGAGAGCCTATCACTATAAGGTCATGCTTTCTAGATTTTGCAAAAATAATAATATCATTTACAACTGATTCAGATTTTATAATGTGGGATTTCATTGAAATGTTGTATTTACTAGCAAGAGATTCTAGTTGCTCAATGTGTTTTTTGGTAGCCTGGGATTGTTTTTTTATAAGTTCAGCATCTGCTCGAGAATCATAATATTTGTGATGCCAAGAATCACCCTCAAGACAAGTTAGAGTAGTAACTTTAGAACCATATTTTTTTGCAACATCCAAGGCTACTTTGAAAGCACGTGTGGATTGAGTTGATAAATTAAAAGGCACCAGAATATTTTGAAACAATTTTAGAACTCCCCTTTTTTACGAATGCTATCTCTTTGACGTTTATTATCATCTTGAAAAAGTTCACGTTCAATTTTTCGACATAATTCATCAGTGATTTTAAAAATATCCCATCCAGACTCTGTAAAAATCAGATGATGTTTTGAGGTGTTAATGTTAACAGTTACATCATAATTGGTTCTTGTTCCTTCTGTATTTTGCGACTCTGCTGAGACTTTAGCCTCTATGATATTTGGAATTTTTTTTTGGGCTTTTTCTAATACTGAACCGATTTTTGACATCAAATATTCACCATAAGGCTCATCATTTTTCAAACCAATAACATACAAAGGGATTTTCTCAACCATAATGTAATTATAAAAAATTTGAATTAAAAAGCAACACAACAATTACCAAACATGATTTTCAACAATGAGATTACTAAGGATATATTTATCAGACAATAATATAGAATTTTTGTGGATTTTAAGGATTCAAAAATATCAGAATTGATCACATTCCCAATTACAGTCGGTCCCAATACATCACTTTTAAAAACACGTGAGATTTTGTTAAAAAATAAAGTCAAACGGGTAGTCATTGTAGAAAAAAAGATACCAATTGGAGTCATTACAGAAAAAGACATTGCAAAAAAAATTTATGAATTAGGAACAGCCCCCATTAAATCTGTAAAAGCAAAAAACTTTGTTCAAAAAAGACTGTACTCACTATCTAGAGACAATACGGTACAAGAATGCGCAAAAATGATGAAAAAACATAGGATTAGCCTTGTAATAATTTTGAACAAGGATAAAACACTTGAAGGCATCGTAACTGAGACAGACCTTGTGAGAATTTTCATTACAAAAAAGGTTCAGACAAACAAAGTCTCAAAATTAATGCAAACAAAATTAATCACAGCAGAACCCAGTGATCCAGTCCTATTAGTTGAGAATTTACTGCTAAAATATGGAATATCAAGGGTAATTATCAAAAGAAATCAAAAACCTGTCGGAATCATAACTTTTAGAGATTTTGTGCCTGCAAAAATTCCTCAATGGATAGCAGATTCAGCAGATCCTAAAGAAGTACAAAATTACAAATTCAAAAAAGGATTAGAAGAATCTCATGCTAATCAAATGAGTTACCTGTTTCCATTTCATGCCACAGACATTATGTCATCTAATCCAATTACCGTAGAGACAGACGATGATGTAAGAAAGGCAGTAACATTAATGCTCAAAAATAATATCAGTGGGTTGCCAGTTGTGAAAAATTCAAAACTTGTAGGAATAATCACAAAATCAGACATTGTAAGATCATTAGCTGAATAAAATTACTTTACAATCAGAACAGAAACTGATGATGATTGTGCAAGTTTATTTGAAACACTTCCTAAGAAGAATCTACTTACAGAGCCCAATCCTTTATTTCCAACTACAATCAAATCACATTTTTCATTTTTTGCAACTTTGTCAATTTCATTTGAGATATTTCCTTCTTTTAAGACAGATTTAGCAGATATTCCTTTTTTCAATACAATTTCATTTGCATGATCAAGTGTTTTTTTTCCAAATTTTCTTAGAATTTCAAGGTATTCTTTTCTATCCAGCAAATTAATGGGTAATGACTTTTCTACAACATAAATCAAAACTAGTTTGCAATCAAAGGAATTTACAATATTACATGCATGCTCTAATGCCTTTATAGAATATTTTGAGCCATCAAGAGGAACTAATATTTTTTTAAAAGAATTTTTTGAGGAATTATTCATTTTACAACCAATACTGGTTTTTTAGATTTGTGTATAACATAGTTTGATACACTCCCCAGGAAAAACTCTTTTGCAGCTCCTCGCCCTCTAGCGCCAATAACTATCATATCTATCCCGTTCTTAGAATTATTTGCAAATCTAGCGATATCATATCCAGGATCTCCAGCTACTACTTTTCCTGTAAGTTTAATTCCTTTTTTTGCAGCCTTCACTTTTGCCTGCTCGATTATTTTTTTGATTTCCTTCATGGAGTTAAAATCAAGAAAACCAAGCGGATGAAGAGCATAGATCCCAGGCATTGATTTTACTGATAATCCTACAATTACACCTTGAGATTGCCTTGCAATATGAATAGCCATATCCAATCCCCTTAGACAATTTTTTGAACCATCTAGAGGGACCAGAATTTTTTTAGTTTTAATTGCCATGTGTTGATTAATCAGTTTTTGACTTTAAAGTATACAATGATTATCTTAATTGATTTTCACCAGTGATAATTTAGAATTTATCTCAAATAATTGAATTCCAGACAGTATTCATGGATAGCACGTTTGTTAATCAAGTTATGAGTAAAAATGTAATTACTGTAGACAAATCAACATCAATTCAAGAAGCAGCAGAAAAGATGCACAAGTCCAATGTAGGATGTGTAATTGTCACTGAGGACTCAAAACCAGTAGGAATTGTTACAGAAAGAGATTTTGTAACTAAAGTGGCTGCTGAAGGAAGGCCATTATTTACTGAAATTTCCGAGGTAATGTCATCTCCATTAATAACAATTGAACAAGAAGAAACTATTTGGGAAGCATCTGAAATGATGAAAGAAAAAACTATTCATAAGCTTCCAGTATTAGAGGATGGAGAAATAATAGGAATAATTACTACAACAGATATTGTAAGAATTTCTAGTCTAGGATCAGATTCACAAATGCGAAGAGTCTGTGATCAGATACTTTTGAGAATGAAAGACAAGTGATTAAAAAGATATTCACTTAAATTATTGAGTTTAAAAGATTTATCATCATGATGGCAGCAGACAGTGGAGCAACAGTTCTTGAAACTAATGATGATAACCCAAAAATGCCAGATAAAAAGAAAACAAAATTCGATGTTGTGATTATTGGTGCAGGACCGGCAGGGTACACTGCAGGAATTTATTGTTCAAGAGCAGGATATGACACTTTGATTTTATCAGGAATACTACCAGGAGGTCAATTAGTAAACACAACTGAAGTTGAAAATTATCCCGGATTTGAGCAAGGGATTATGGGTCCAGATTTAATGATTGAGATGCGAAAGCAATGCCAAAGAATGGGAACAACAATTGTTGATGATGAGGCAGTAGATGTTGATTTTAGACACAAGCCATTCAAAGTGTTAACAGCTTCAGAAGAGTATGAAGGGCGTGCAATAATTATTGCAACTGGTGCAAATCCTCGAAAAATTGGTTTAGAAGGTGAGAAAACATTTGCAGGAAAAGGAGTTTCTTATTGTGCCACATGTGATGGTCCATTTTTTAGAAATCAAGAGTTAGTTGTAGTTGGCGGAGGAGATTCTGCAATTGAAGAAGCAACATTTCTTACAAAGTTTGCAACCACAGTTCATCTAGTCCATAGAAGAAATGAATTAAGAGCAAGTAAAGTGATGCAAGAAAGAGCATTCAATAATGAAAAAATAAAATTTCACTGGGATTCAGCAGTAGTAGATATCAAAGGAGATCAAAAAATGCAAAAGGCAGTTTTAAAGAATCTAAAAACCAATGAAGAATCAACTCTTGATGTAGGAGGATTGTTTGTAGCCATTGGTCATGAACCAAACACAAAATTATTCAAAAGTCAAATTGACTTAGATGATGAAGGATACATTGTTCTAAAAAATAAAACCCATACAAATGTAGAAGGTGTTTTTGCAGCAGGAGACGTTCATGATAGAAATTACAGACAGGCAATTACTGCAGCAGGGTATGGATGTATGGCAGCAATTGATCTAGACAAGTATCTTACTGAAAGTTCAGACAAGAAAGAATGAATAATGCACAATGCAAAAAATGTCTGAGAAATTTTAAAGAAAAAGAAATCTATACAATCCAACAATTCCAATACAGAAAAAATCCTACTTACAAGTGGTCATTAGATTATTTTAAAAATATTGGAATAGATGAATGGGATTCACTATGTGAGAAATGCATTAATGAACTTGGAGAAAAATCATTAGATTTTTGGGAGAAATCACAAATCTAAACTCTTTATTGTTAGATAAGAAATTAGAAATTGTGAGCCAAGATCCTAATGAGTTAAAAAAAGAGGCTAGAAAATATAGTGAAAAACTTGCCAAATTGGGAATGGAACTAGGGGAAATTCAATTCAGTTACAGGGTAGAAGAGAAAACATCCAAAGAATACTGGGAGAAAAGAATTCAAGATTTTAAAAAATATAATGAAAAAGGAATGGAGTACTATAATCAAGTATATGCTCTAATGAATTTAGTAAATAAAGAAGAATCACAGGTTTTCTTGTTACGTACAAGTAAATTTCGACAATTGGGATTATCATTAATAGAAATAATGGAAAAAGTCAAGGAAACCCCATCTGTGATAAATTCCAAAGACAAACAACAGAGTCAATGGAGCAAAGAAATGAGAAATCAAATCCAAGAACGGAGTAACAAATGTCTTCATCATGAAATGGACATGAATACATTTTTTAGAGAATTTTATGAAAAAAATCTTAAAAAATTAATTGAGAATTAATAGGCCAACTCAGACATGTATTTTGCTTCTTTTAGAGCATTTTCAAATTCGTCTTCAGACATGATATTTTGTGTAGCATAGACACTTTTGAATTTCCTTCCATCATCGGCAAAAATTCCCACCACACATGCATCCCCATCTATTGGATACTTTTTCATGCATGCATATACTGCTGCAGAAGAAGGACTAATCAATAATCTGTCTTTATCAAAAACTTCCTTAACAACTGAAAATGCTTCGGAATTATCTACAGAGATCCAATCATCAACAACAGATTCTCTTTTTAGAAATAGATCTGGTTTTGCAGATTCTTCAAAATTCCTCCAACCTTGAATGAGGTGGTTTTGTTGTGGTTGACATCCAATTATTTTGATATTTGGATTTTTTTCTTTTAGAAAAGTCCCAATTCCAGTTATGGTTCCTCCAGTACCAACCCCAGTAAAAAAGTGAGTTACTTTACCTTCTGTTTGCTTCCATATCTCAGGACCAGTTCCAACATAATGGCCTTTGAAGTTTGCCTCATTTGCATACTGGTTTGGAGAATAATATGTGTCAGGTCTTGATGATGCAATTGATGTAGCCAATGCTATGCTCTGATCAGTTCCTGCACCAACTTTGGGACATAAGTCATCACTTGTTTCAAAAACTTTTGCACCAAGATTTCTAATGATATCTTTAGTTTCATTACTTGCTTTTTCAGGGATTACTATCTCAACTTTGTATCCTAGTACATTGGCAATTCCAGTTAATGCAATTCCTGTGTTTCCAGATGTTGGTTCAATTATGATGCTTTTACCTTTGGTTAAAATTCCTCTTTCTTCACCATCTTTAATCATCCAATATGCGGCTCTATCTTTAACAGAACCAAATGGATTGTGTCCTTCCAATTTTGCAAAGTAGTCAGTAGAATTGTGTGATAAAGAATCTAATTTTACCAAAGGAGTATTTCCAACGCGATTTAAAACATCAGTATCAGTAACAGTAGTCATAATGTAGACTATCTCACCTTTTTAATTTTGAATGTGATCACTTTACCACTTTTTGACATATCAAGTAACTCATGACCATTTCTTGTAACCCATCTTGAAATATCATCTTCAGCAGCTGGATCATCTGCAGACACAGTAAGTGTTTCACCAACTTGCATTCGTTCAATTTCAATTTTTGTTCTAAACACAGGCTCAGGACAAAACAATCCTGTTGCATCTAATTTTTTTTCAGCTGATTCAGACATGATATCTAATTCAAGAAGGCCGTTTTGTCATATTAAAAGCTATTTTACTTGTGAAAGAATTTCTAGAACAAATTAGCTTATCCTACTTCCTATAGGCAAATTTTGGCTTTATTTTCCTATAACACTAATGATAATATCACTATAGAAACAGCTGCAAAGATATAGAATCCATAAAATGCCTTTTTGTGACGTGGTATAGCAAGTTTCACTTTTTGTTTAATCGCTAAATTCATCGTACCATCACCAACAGAATAAAGCGAGAACATTGTGAAAAAAACTCACAATTGTTTTCTTGTCTAGGGAATTGTTGTTCTCGCATGAGATAGATACTACTCTCTTGATGATAAGATACAGTAAGCTAAAGAGCTTACCACTGTCTATCTCCAACTATGAGTGATTACAATCATGGAATCACAACAAAAATCAACCTGGGATAAAATGGTTCATGCCCCTTTCAAAAAGGTTGTAAAATTCGATCTTATCTGCATCGGAATAGGTGTAGTAATAGGAATGGGTGCAGGTGCCTATCTTGTTGCTAGTGGATTATTAGGCTAGCAATAATTTTTTATTTTTAGACAAAATGAGGAAGGTATTTTCAAACATGAGAATTTCAGAGGGATTTAATTGTAAATTTGGAGGTGTTGGATCATGGAACTCAGAGGTTTGTATATGCTAAAAGATCCGAAATACACTGATGAAAAAATTCAGGAATCTCTTAAACTACTATATGCTGACAGGCAAAACGAATTTCGTGTCATTGCAGAAGCATTTCTAGGAAAAGAAAAGTTGAACCAAAACACAGAATGGAAAGAGTTTGTGTTGAATTTTTGTCTAGACGTACAAGACTCTTTTAAGACATGGTCAGGTCAAAAATCACCATCTACAACATCTCCGCAAAAAGCACTGACAATTCTAAGACAGATAGGTAATGGCATGACATCTATGAATCAGCTAACACATATTCTGAATATTTCATACAATATTTCTCTCGAGTTTAAAGAGATTTACAAGCGTTTGAAATAATTATCCTAATGAAAATTTCACTTGATTTTTGATTTTTTTGATAGTTTTTGAAATATTTTAAATCCAGTTTTTGATACCTTGATCTGTTTTAGAATTTTAAATGATATCTTTAGTACTTTGAATCCAACAAATACTGGCATAAACACAAGTAAGATTATTTCAAGCCAATATTTTCTTATGAAAGATTTAGTATTTCTTATTTCAAGGTATGCAACAAGTAATTCAAGTATCAGTAAACCAACAATTATCCAAAATAATACATCAAAGAAAATTTTGACTTGTTCTGTGATTTTGAATAATGGTTCAGGTATCCCTAATGCAGAATGTTCAATGTTGATTAGACCAAAAAATAATACTAAAATTAGAGTAAAAGTAGTAAAACTAAGTCCTTTTTTAAATTCAGGGGAAAACATGAATTTTGTCAAAATACAAAGAAGCTGCCATCAAGTTGTTTTTTAATTTTCGAATACGCAAAGTAGAAAAACAATATCTTTGCTAAAATAAATGCGAGTTGGTTTTAGAAAAACAAACTAACTTATGATTTGAAAATTACTAATGTCTGTTAAAGAGTAGGTTCAGGGGACTCATCTTTCCTATTTGTAATTACAAAGCCATTTTAAACATTGTAGCTAAATTTCTGTCTTTCATAAAACTAGGATCTTGGTTTTGGAAATTTATTTTTTGAGAAATTCGTTTCATCAAATAAATTGCAATTTTATAAAACAAAGACCAGACATGACTGTTTTGATTAGAATCATATATTCTCAACATCAATGTCAAAAGCCATTTAGCATTTGGATAATGCTCAGAAATATAGTCTACAAGATATTCTTTAGAATTATTTATTTTGTATTTGAGATGATCAAGAGTTTCATTCTGTAAAGCATATCCAGTCTGAGAAATTTCAATTTTTCCTCGCTTCATGGAATGTAAAATATCATCTAGATCATTTTCAGAATCAATTACATTTACACACCTACCTAAAGTAGACAAAACATGAGAGTCACTTCCAGCCACTTGAATCATGTTATTATCCAATGCAAATTCTGTGGCTTTAGCATTTGAGAGAATATCAACATTATTGCTATTGAAAACTTCAACCATGTCGCATTTTTTTGCATCATTTCTTAGAGCGTCAAGGAGGCTAAACGGATGTGGGGCAGATGAAACACCGCCCTGTTGTCTTACATCATCTATTATTTCATCAAGTGAGAGTCCAGGGGAAATAGCTTCATGGATTCCATAAGCTAGCACATGTGCGCCAGTATTTGTTGTGATTTCTTCTGCAGGATAAACATCAATGTTTTTGAATTTATGGTGATCATTTTTGTATTCTAATAACTGACGGTATCCATCAAGTGTGTTATGATTTGTAACAAAAATTGCATCTAATCCTAAATTATATGATCTTTCAAGTTGATCTCTTATTGAAATATTGCAATCATATGGAGGTTCATCATCACCCACATGGAAATTTGAAAAAGAGTTATGACAGTGTAATTCAGCTTTAATTGGCATTTTCACATGAAATTTTTGTCTTTAGATTATAATCCTATTGAAAAATGAAAAATTATCTAAAAAGATCTTCATTTTCTGATCGTATCAAATCTCTAGAAGAATTATCAGATTCACTAAAAGAGTAACCACGAACAATAGCAACTGGGCATTTTGAAACTTTACCCATTACCAATTCTGCTGCAGAAGAAATTTCATCAGCAACAGCAATTGCAGAAACACGCATAGTTTTTCCAAAGGAATCATTCATTCCAGCATAATCAAGGATTGGCAATAATCCAGAAGTTCCTATTGCACAGTTAGTCTGTCCCATACGGAATGGGCGTCCAAATGTATCAGAGATTATCACTCCTACATTTTTTTGAGTTTTTTCATAAATTTTCTTTCTTATACGATGTGCAGATTCATCTGAATTAAGAGGAAGTAATGTAGCAAAACCATTCTTTACATTACTTTCATCAATACCAGCGTTGGCGCAAATAAAATCATTATTTGTTCTTACAATAATAATCCCACTTTTCATTCGAACAATACGTTTTGTTTCAGATAAAATCAACTCAATTATTCTAGGATCTTTTTGATATTGAGAACCAATTCCACTTGCCAACAAAGAAGGAGATACACTATCCAAATTTACAATACGCCCTTCCTGTTTTGAGACAATTTTTTGTGCAATGACCAAAATATCGCCATCACTAATTTCTGAATGATTAAGAATAATCTCCGATAAATCATCAGAGGTATCAATTTCTTTATCAAAATGAATTGGGGTAATTTGCAAACTACTTATCTCAAGTGTGGGAGTAAAAAATTGTTTATGTTGCAGCTGGAGTTTCTAACTCTAATTTGTAGTGTCTATTGATAATATCTAATATCTTTGACAGATCTTTTTCCTCAAGGGTTGTAGTTGCCAAATCTTTTACAATGTCTTGTGCTCTATACGCAATGCCTAGTCCACAAATATCAAATAGTTTTACATCATTTGCGCCATCTACAACACAAACAATGTCTTCTTTTTCTTCGCCCCACTCAGCGATTTTGATTTTTGCAGATTTTGATTTATCAGAATCAACATTAATTTTAACTCCATCCAATTTTCCATCTTTGAAAATTAATTCGTTTGAATATACATGATCCAGGCCCAATTCTTGTTTTAATCTATCCATCATCAAAGTAAAGCCACCAGAAACAGCCATGAGTTTCCATCCAGCTGCTTTTAGAACACGACATGCTTCTTTTGCACCAGTCATTATAGGTAGAGAATCAGCTACATCTTGACAAACTTTCTCATCTAAACCCTTCAGAGCTGCGACTCTAGTTCTCAATCCTTCTTCCCAGTTAATTTTTCCTTGAATACCTTGTTTTGTTATTTCCCAAATCTCATCTTCTTTTTTGAGTTTCTCAGCAAGAATGGGGAGGTATTCTTCATCATATAAAACCCCCTCAACATCAAAAATTATTAGCAATTGAAATCTAATTTGCAAAAAAATTGCTAATTATATTAAAGTTTAAACCGATTTGAGATCCAAAAAACGCTAGTAATAAATCACCGAGTGTTATTGTATAACTTATGGCAGAATTGGAACACAAATATGAAGTAGAGATTAAAGAAAGAGAGGGAAGGCAAAAACTCCCAGACGATGTAAAAGACGAACTAAAAGCATCAGGAATGATGGATGAAAAAGGTAAATTGAAGTTAAAAGGTGTTAGTCCAAAAATGCTCAAAAAAATGAAACAGGAATTTGTAGAATGTCCAGTTTTGAAAGAAGATATTCATTTTATCCAATGTTTTGTTTGTCCAAATTTTCAAAGTAGGGTAATGGGAAAAGTTCTCTGTAAAGGGGATCCATTAAAATAATTTTAAAACAAAATTAGTCACGAAAGGCTCATTAGTTAAATTAGTTTTTGAAATTTAGTTTGAGTAAAGAAGAGGTAGGCATTACAGTTTCAAAAAATGAGGATTTTAGTGAATGGTATACCCAGGTTGTGCTAAAGGCAAAACTTGCAGATTATGCACCTGTTAAGGGATTAATTGCTCTAAGACCTGACGGGTATTCCATATGGGAATCATTACGAAGTACATTTGATTCAAAATTTAGCAAAAATGGCATTAGAAATGGTTTTCTTCCAATTTTAATTCCAGAGTCACTATTAGGTAAAGAACAGAAACATTTTGCAGGTTTTAATCCAGAAGTCTTTTGGGTAACTCATTCAGGTACAAACGAAGTAGGGGACAGATTAGCACTACGACCAACATCTGAGACATTAGCATATACATTGTATTCAAAATGGATTCAGAGTTGGAGAGATTTACCATTAAAAATTAATTTTTGGAATACAGCACTTAGAGCAGAAATCAAAGCTACAAAACCATTTCTTAGAACATCAGAATTTTTGTGGCAAGAAGGACATACAGTCCATACAACTCAAGAGGAAGCAGAAAAAGAAGTAATAAAAATTCTAGACATATACAAAAACACAGTTGAAGAAGAGCTTGCCATTCCAGTAATTACAGGTAAAAAAAGTGAAAAAGAGAAATTTGTAGGTGCAGTATACACAACTACAATGGAGTCAATCATGCCAGACGGTAAGGCTCTACAAATGGGAACATCTCATTTTCTAGGACAGAACTTTTCAAAACCATTTGAAGTAAAGTTTGCAGACAAAGACAATGTAGAGCATTTTGCATGGCAGACGTCTTGGGGAGTTTCATGGAGATTAATTGGAGCAATGATCATGGTCCATGGAGATGACAAGGGTCTAGTTTTACCACCAAAAGTTGCGCCAACACAAGTAGTAATTGTGCCAATTTACAAAAATGATGATGGAAAAAAGAAAGTTTTAGAAAAAGTACAAGAGATCAAATCAGGTTTAGAATTAAAAGAAATCAGAATTCATGTTGATGAAAGAGAAGAGTTATCCCCAGGTTTCAAATTCAACGATTGGGAATTAAAAGGAGTTCCATTACGTATTGAGATTGGTCCTAAAGATATTGAAAAACAAAGCATTGTAATAGCAAAACGCCATAACCGAGAAAAATCAAGCCTGAGTTTTTCTGAGATTGAAAAGATTCCATCAATTCTAGATGAAATTCAAGATGAAATGCTAAAAAATGCCAAAGTACAAGCAAAACAAAACACCATAGAGATTTCAGATTATTCTGAGTTTAAATCAAAAATAGAAAAAGGCGGATTCATCAATTCCCCTTGGTGTGGTAAATTAGAATGTGAAGAAAAAATCAAAGAAGAGACAGGAGCAGATATCAGATTAATTCCATTCGATAGTGAAAATTCAGATAAAAAATGCATTTATTGTCAGCAACAAAGTATGTCAATACCAATTTTTGCTAGAGGCTACTAGTTAATTTTCTTCAGGAACAAATACCGATAATTTTGTTTGCAGTTTTATCTATATCAACATCAGGATCTGCTGAGATAAAGAGAACCTTGTCATCAATTAAAAAAGTCATAGTTACAATATTTGTTCTTCTTGCAGCAGCATAAGCCACAGGTCCAAGGTTTTCATCAAATTCTTGTCTTGTTCTAATTCTCAATACAGCTTCAATGAACATTTTTTTACGATCCATTTCATTTTTGAGTGGTTCAACTCCTTCTCTAAACTCACCTACAACCAAATTTCCCATCATATCTAAAAATCCTGCAAAACGAATTTCAGGTTCCTTTAGCAGTAATTCACATTTTTTATTCAATGAATCAAGAGACATAATTAATCGCCATTAACAGAGGATAAAAACAATTTATAGATTTTCAAGATTGGAATTAGGGTCAGATATAAAAGTGGAAAAACATGATTGTCTACATTGACAACAAATCCTGAATTAGAAGAAAAGAAACCACTGTTAGAGCAATTCAGAGAAACAAGAAGTAGAACATTGGAACTAGTAAAAACTTTGGAAAAAGATGATTTTGTTGTTCAGACTGCATCGTTTATGAGTCCTCCAAAGTGGCATATTGGCCACGTAAGTTGGATTTATGAAGCAATAATGAGCAAATTAGATAAAAATTATGAATTTTATTCAAAAGAATTTTCAGAATATCTTAATTCGTATTACCAACAATTTGGAAAGCCTCATGACAAAGGATTACGAGGAGTCGTTTCAAGACCAACAGTAGATCAGATATTCCAATACTTTAACACAATCAACCAAAGAGTAGAACGATTCATAGATTCTCAGATGCTTAGTCAAGAAGCAATTAGACTAATCATAATGGGTTTTCATCATGAATGCCAACATCAAGAACTTTTAGTATATGATCTGCAACATCTTCTTGCAGAGCAATACAAACCTGTAACTAAAAATTCAATTCCCAAACCAAATCATCTTGAAAAGAAATCAGTTACTATCAAAGGCGGTCTATACAAAATGGGTTACAATGGAGAAGACTTTTGCTATGACATAGAATTGCCAGAGCATAAAGTCTATCTGAATGATTTTAAAATAGATATTTTTCCAATTACGAATGAAGAATATCTAAAATTTATCGATGATGGAGGATACGAGACTTACAAGTATTGGTTATCAGATGGCTGGGAGAAAGTCAAGAGCGAGAAATGGAAAGCTCCAATGTATTGGGAGAAAATCGATGGTCAGTGGCACATTAGGGATTTCTTAGGAATAAGAAAAATAAATCCAAAAGAACCAGTTTGTCATGTTAGTTATTACGAAGCAGATGCTTTTTGTAAATGGGCCGGCAAAAGACTACCAACAGAGGTTGAATGGGAAAAAGCTGCTTGCTGGAATGAGGAAAAACAAGAAAAAACAATCTACCCTTGGGGAAATGATCTTCCAACAAAAGAGAGATGCAACTTACTAGAGTCATACAATTGGGGGTGCACAGAGATTGGCACATATCCAAATGGAACAAGTCCTGCAGGATGCTATCAAATGATCGGAGATGTTTGGGAATGGACATCATCAGAATTTATGGGGTATCCAGGATTCAAGTCTGGTTTTGATGAATACAATGACAAATGGTTTACAAATCAAAAAGTTCTGAGAGGAGGGTCATTTGCAACACCTCAAATGTCAATTAGAGCAAGTTACAGGAATTTTTTCAGATTAGATGAAAGATGGTTATTTTCAGGGTTTAGATGTGTAGAAGATATTTAATTTTTTGAGACCAGAGTTATTGAAAAGTGATCATTTTCATCTAACCAAGTATGTTTTATTTCAAATCCCGTTTTAGTTAGAAAATCATGAATTTGAGATATGCGATATTTGTGTGAGTATTCAGTATGGATTAGTTCGTTCTTTTGTAAATTCAAGGATAGATTAGATTTTGATATGATTACGGATTGATTAACTAAAGACTCAAGATACATCTCTATTCTTTGATCTTTGTCGTTGTAAATTGCATGATGGGCAAATTTATTCAAATCAAAATCTGCATCAAGTTCATCATTGATTCGTGATAAGACATTAAGATTGAATTCAGCCGTGATACCTTGTGAGTCATCATAAGCAGATTCTAAAAGATCTTTGTCTTTTACTAAATCCAATCCAATCAAAAATAGATCACCAGACTTCATCGTAGAATTGATTTTCTGTAAAAATTTGTAACCATCTTTTGGTGTAAAATTTCCAAAGCTTGAACCTAAGAAAATAATTAGATTTTTCTTGTCATCATATGTTTTAAGAAACTCTAGACCGCCCTCGTACGTATCAATAATGCCGGTGATGTGCAAATTTTCATAATCGTGCAATAGTAATTCAGAGCTTTCTGTAAGTATTTCAGAAATGTCAATAGGGAAATATTCAATTTTTTTCTGAAAATTAGTAAAAATATCTAGCAGTAAACGAGTTTTAGTTGAAGAGCCACTACCTAATTCAACTAAGCGGAAATTATGATCAAGAAAGTCAGGTAATTCATCTTGCAAATTTTTGAGTATGGAAATTTCTGTACGCGTAGGGTAATATTCAGGCAATGTACATATTTTTTCAAATAATTCAGAGCCTTTTTTATCGTAAAAGTATTTTGGATTAATAAACTTAGAATCACCATCCAAACTTGAAGAAATGTCCTCAGCAAAAGTCTTTTCAATGTTTGTTGAATGAGGTTTAAAATATTGTAATCTAGAATCGATTACATATTTTTTATAATTGAGATTTTTTTGAATAGTATCAGTCAAGTATTAAATCCGTCATCCTTTTACATAAATGCTTTATCCTAAATTTTACGCATAGATCATATTTCTTGATATAGTTCGTTATTCATTAATTATTGATGAGTGAATTACTCAAAGTAGAGCATTTAAAAAAATATTTTAGCAAAAAAGGAATTTTTGGTTCAAAAACGACTACTGTCAAAGCAGCAGACGACATAACATTTTCACTAAATAAAGGAGAGGTATTTGTTTTGGCTGGAGAATCAGGTTCAGGAAAATCAACTATTGCAAAATTAATTTTAAAATCAATTCAACCAGATTCAGGTAAAATAATTTTTGAGAATCAAGAGATAGACGATGATGAAAAAAATCTTAAAAAAATTAGAATGAACTGTCAAATGATACATCAAGATCCCTATGACTCTATCAATCCTAGAATGAAAATCGGGGACATTGTTGCAGAACCTCTTGAAATTCACAATTTAGGAAACAAGGATGAGAGATTACAAAGAGTAAGAGCGGTGTTGCAGGAAGTAAAATTAGAACCAGTTGACGATATAATCAAAAAATACCCACATATGCTATCAGGAGGGCAAAGACAGAGAGTGGTTTTAGCAAGGGCTCTATCAGTCAAACCCAAAATAATCATTGCCGATGAACCTGTCTCGATGCTTGACATGTCAATAAGGGCAGAGATGCTTGAATTAATGCATGATTTACAGAAAAAATACCAGATATCATTTATCTACATCACGCATGATTTGGCAACTGCAAGATATTTTGGGCAAAGAATTGCCATTTTGTATCTTGGGAAGATTGTAGAGATAGGTCCGATCAATAGCGTGTTATTGAAACCAAGGCATCCATACACACAGGCATTAATTGATGCAATTTCAGAGCCTGACCCATCTAATCTTCACAAAGAAAAGAAAATCAGAATTAATGAGTCAATCGATATTGATGTGTATCAAGGATGCAGATTTAGATCAAGATGTCCTTATCTTATGGACAAATGCAATGTGGAGCCAAATTTAGAAAAAATTGCCGATGGTCATTTTTGTGCATGTTATGCAGAATTAGATTAGCTAGTTCGAACAGAAGGCATTCGTTTATCTTTGTATGTAACAACATTTGAAACTCCATTTTTTGGAAATACCCCATAGATGAGTTTTGCACGTTGTACTACTGAGTCTTTTAGAGATACCATAATGAATTGACTTTCTTTAGAACGTTCTTCTAAAATATTTGCCAATCTCTCAGAGTTGGGTGCGTCAAGATGCGCATCAACTTCATCAAAGAGATAGAATGGAGATGGTTTTAGTTTTTGCAATGCGAGAACAAACACGATAGCAGCTAATGTTTTTTCACCACCACTAATTGAGGTAGATTCTCTTTTTGGTTTGTTTGGGAATTGAATCAGATAAGAAATTCCAGAATTAAATATATCATCTTCGTTTTGTAGTTCTAACCATGCATTGCCACCAGTCATTTTGTTGAAGATTAATCTAATTTCTTTGTCGACTTTATCAAATGCATCTAAGAATGTCTGACGCTTGTCTTTTTCGATATCTTCAATGAATTTAACAATTGAGTTTCGTTCTTCTTCAAGAGAGTTCTTTCTAGTGGACATAGAACGGTATCCGTATGAAACCTCAAGGTAAGTCTCAGGTGCTTTTGCATTTAATGCGTTAAGTGAGTTCAATTCAGTAGTTAATCCTTGTACGATAGAGTCAACATCAAATGTCTCCATGTCTTTTGTAAATCCAAAAGTGGAAAGAATTTGTTGTAGTTTGGATTCATTTTCAATCAAATCATGCAAATCACGATTAAGAGAGTCAGATTGACGCTCTAGTATATTGATTTGTTTAGTAAGTTCTCTGTCCTTTTCAGTTAAAACTTTGAGTTTATCATCAAATTCTTTGAGTTGTCCAATCGAAGAGCCAGAAGTGGAGATCAGTTCTTGTTCTTGTTCTCTTAGTTTTACAAGAATTTCAGTTTTTGATTCCTTTTGAATTTCTAATTCGCCTATCTTGGTTTCTAATTCTTGACGTTCAAGAGTTAGGGAGTTTTCTTCATCACGGAGTCTATTTGACTGAGATTTTTCCCTATTATCTTGTGTTTGTAATGTAGTTAATTGTGATGATTTGTCTCTGTACTCATTCATTATAGTAGTGTAGAGCTTTTCAACTTCTGCTTTCTTATTATTAATTCTAGATAACTCACTTGCAATGCGTTCTTGTTCTCCGCCAGCATAGTTTTCTTCAACTATAGAAATTCTCTGATTAAGTGATTCTATGTGAGATTCATTTGTAGATATTTCAGATTCTATAGAAGAGTTTCTTTCAGTTAATGAAGAGATTCTTTTTGTAAGTTGTTCTTTCATACTTATTGCAGAAGTTATTCTTGATTTCAAATTAGAATAGTTTTCATTTGTTGATGTAAGTGAATTTTCAGAAATTGATAATCTATCGGCATATGATTGGATAGAGTCTTCAAGTTTTTTTAACGTGTGTTTTTTCTTTTGAATGTATTTTTTTATTAGGTTAATTGATTGGAATAGACCATCAATATCACTGCTCATCGAAATTAATTTTGTAAGTTTTGAAATCTTTGAATTAATATCAATGACGACAGTACCGCCTTTGGCTTCGAAAAATTCACCATCAAGGGTGACTGATTTGTAGCCTAAATTCGATATATTATATGCAGATTCACGCGTCTCAGTAAGCACAATATTCCCAAATAGGAACGTCTTTAGTGCAGAATACGTAGGATTGCATTCCACATAATCTGCCAGGATTCCAAGAACGCATTTTTCTTTTGGCAATGTTAGTTTAAACTTTGGAATGGCATCTAGCGGGATAATCTTTAGTTTGGGAAGTTTTTTGCTTCTTGCGACTTCAGCTATAGTAAGCAATGTTGCAAAATCTTTTACAACAATTGCTTTAATCCAATCAGAACTTACTGCAAGAACAGAACGCTCGTATTGCTTATCCCAAGATATCATTTCATAAACTAATCCTTCGATGCCAAGTTTTTCTGCATCCTCTTTTAATTTAGCAACAGTATAATCTTCATGCATGAATCCTTTCACAGTATTTATTTTTGATTCATACTGAGTTGCAGCAGTACTAGATTTTTCCAATATCAATCCTAACTCATCCATATCATTGTTAATTTTGGATTTTCTTTCTTGTAGTTTTAAAATTCTAGATTTTATTTCAGTAATTGATGCATTATGATTTTTCATCATAGTTTCTAATTGATTTTTGTAGCCAGTTAGTTTTTCAATATCTTGTTCTAATTCATTAAATTTTGTAGTGTTAGTTTTTATTTTAATTGCAGACTCATCTTTTTCATGTTGAACTTTAGAGAGTTTTAATTTTGCTTCATTTAACTGTGCAACAAGTATTTTGATTTTATTATCAACTTCGGATTTTTTTGCAGCGGCTTCGGATTGTTCAGTTAAAATCTTATTTCTTTGCGCATCAACAATTTCTAAATCAGAATTGATTTTATTTTTCTTTTGATTGGTTTCTTCAATAGAGTCCTTAATTTTTTGAATTTGTGTTTCAATGTCTGTTCTTGCCGCACTAACATCTTCTAATTCAGATTTTATTTCAGGAATTCTCAAATCAATTTGCTCGATTCGTTTCTTGGAAGCTGAAATTGCTGAATTGTCGATTTCGTATTTTTCCATTGCAGAACTAATTTCTGCATCAAGGGATGCTTTTGCTTGAGTGTAATCATTTGCTTCTGCCATTAGTTTGGATTTTTCAGATTCTAGGGTAGCTATTTCTGTTCTGATAGCATCACGTTCTGTATCGAATTGGGTGATTTCAGTCGTAATGGTCTTCAAATTATCTTCTTTTATGGATTTTTGACCAGAAATTATCCTCATTTTATTGGCAGCAGAGATTGCTTTGTACCTATTTAGCTCACGCTCCAAGATATCATGTCTTAATTTTTGGTTTCTTTCTTCCTCTAGCTCATCAATTCGTTTTTTGATTTCACCCATTTTTGCAAGTGCAATTTCTAATCTTCTATCTGCTTCATCTAGTTGTTTTACAGCTTCTGTCTTTTTTTCATCAAAATAAGATAATCCAATTAAATCTTCAATGGTCTTTCTTTTTTCTTCAGAAGTAAATTCAGAAATTCTTGTAACTGTACCCTGTTGAACAGCATTGAGTTGTCCTAGTCCAGCATTTGCCATATCAAGTAGATCTAAAATATGACTTCGGTTAGTTTTCTTTTTGTTAAGATAATAATTATTTTCTCCGTTTTCATCCATCTCTCTTGTGATTTCCACATTGTCTGAATCAACTGGAATTTTTCTATCTGAATTATCAAAGTGAACACTGGATCTTGCCATCTTAGGTCCACGTCTATTTCCTTCAATATCATGAATTAATGATCTAAGTTTGTCAACTCTCATGACTTTGGGTTTATTCTCACCCATTGCAAAAATAATGGCATCCAAAATGTTACTTTTTCCAGAACCATTAGGACCAGAGATCGATACAAGACCAGGTTCAAACTGAACTGTAGTGTTCTTAAAGCCAAATGACTTGAATCCGAAGATCTCTACTTTTTTAACATGAACCAATAGGATTGTTTTCTAATTACGTAGGATAATCGATGGTTAACAAGTTTAGTTGACAGAATTGCATAATTTTTCTTGTTTCAGTATCAAATTTTTCGTAGCGGTCAATGTTAAAATTATTGATAAAAAATGATCGTAAAATGTGCCTACCTATAATTACCATTCAGGTGTTATGAATTCATGGTAAAGTTAGGAATTGTTCAAACCTCATCTTGTAAAACTAACAATGAAGGAATTTTGAGAATTTCCAAAGTATTGAAAAATTTAGGGCGAAAAGAGACAGATATTGTGTGCCTACCAGAACAATGGTTAAAACAAAATGAGATCACTTCATGGGAAGAGGAATTTTCAGTTTTTAAAAAAATTGCAAAGGACTATTCCATGACTATTATTCCTGGGGCATTTTACGAGTCTAAAAAAAATACCAAGTCTATTGTATCACCAATTATTGGGCCCGAGGGTGAAATTATTGGCAAGCAAGAGAAAATACATCCATTTGACTATGAGCGAAATTCTGTCAAGCCTGGAAACGAGGCTAAAATATTCAATACTGCCTGTAAATTTGGAGTAGTAATTTGTTACGATATGGTTTTTCCAAATGTTGCAAATACACTAGTAAAAAAGGGAGCCCAGGTTCTTTTCTCACCTAGCAGGATTGTGAAAAGAGGTATCGGTCCATGGGAAATGTATGTCCAAGTTAGAGCACTTGAGAACAGAATTCCAATCCTAGCAGCAAATGTGAAAAATCATAGATTTGGCGGCAATAGCGTCATAATTGATTTGACAGAAAACAACAAAGTAGTAACAACAAAAATGTCTAAAATTCAAGGCGAGGGTGGTATTTCTAAAGAATTCAATTTAGACAAATACGAGAAGAGTAGAGAATCTAGATTTAGTGACGCAAAAAAGTTTCAGTAATTATTCGCCAGCAACAAATTTCTCGCAAGCAATTTTTGCAGCAACATCAGATGTTTGCTCTATTGGATGTTTCATCAAGTATGCGCTAGCTGGTTTTATTGGACCACCAACGCCTCTATCAAGTGCAATTTTTGCTAATCGTACTGCATCAATTACAATACCAGCAGAGTTTGCTTTATCATCAACCTCTAAACGGACTTCCATGTTATATGGAATGTTTGCCCATTGACGACCTTCAATTCTCATGAACATCAGTTTAGTATTTCCTAAGAATGGAATAAAATCAGATGGTCCAACATAGATTTGATCATCGTCAAGTCTTTCATCAAGCTGACTTTGAACACTTTCCGTTTTAGAAATTTTCTTTGAAACCAATCTATCTTGTTCTTTCATATTGAGAAAGTCAGTATTTCCACCTACATTAATTTGGTAAGTTTTCTCAATTTTTGTTCCTCTGTCATTACACAATTTTGCTAAAGTTCTATGAACAATGGTAGCTCCGACTTGTCCTTTAATATCATCACCAATACATGGAATATTTTTTTCTTCAAATTTCTTTGCCCATTTTTCATCAGATGCAATAAAGGAAGGAATGCAATTTACAAATGCAGTATTAGTATCAAGACAAATTTGAGCCCAAAACTCAGTTACTTTATCAGAGCCTACAGGTAAGTAGGATACAAGAATTTCAGTACCAGTTTCTTTTAGAATTTTTTTAACTTCTTCAGCAATCTGTTCAGTAGTTTTATTACTTTGAATTGGTTTGACTCTGTTTTCAACCCACAGTCCAACTCCATCTAAAACAGGACTTTCATAGACTTTGGCATCTGTTTTTGGCATTGTTTCTTTAGGAACCCAATCAACCATGTTTGGATATTCGTAGATGGCTTCCATCAATGGTTTGCCCACTTTATTTTCACCAACATCAAATCCACAAACAAAATCAATATCGTGTATTCCATATCCAGCTAATTTTTCATGAATAATTCCAATAACTTGTTGAGAAGGATTTTGTCTATAGTATTCAATTCCCTGTATCAAACCAGAAAAACAATTTCCAATTCCTACCAACCCAACTTTAATTTGGTCTACCATTCGAAATTTGGTGTTATTAGGCGGGTTTAAAGTTTTCTTAGTACGTAAAAAAATTCTTGAAATTAAGGCAGAATTTTATACATGAAAGCTGCGTTAAAAATTCATGGTAGAACCAGGCCGACCTGTAAAGGATATAGAGATAAATGCAAACACATCAATTGAAAAAATTTTTGATGAGTTGTCTCAATCAGGTGGGTTTGAATCAGTCAATCTATCAGATGGCTTGGAAATTTTATCAGAAATGATTTCTGATAAAGAATGCCTTAGATTCGTATCATTTGTGGGTGCAGTGGTATCTACAGGATTACGTGGAATTATAAAAAATATGATTAAAAACAAATGGTTTGATGTTGCAATTACTACATGTGGTGCACTAGACCATGACATTGCAAGACATTTTTCAAATTATAAAGAAGGATCCTTTACAATGGATGATATGGAATTAGCTGATCAAAACATTCACAGATTAGGAAATGTTCTAGTTCCTATGGATAGTTATGGTCCATTAATTGAAGAAAAGATGCAGGCATTTTTAGAAGAAGAATACCAAAAAGGAGTCAAAGAAATGACAACTGCAGAAATATGTAAGATGGTTGGAAAACATCTAGGTGAAGATTCATTCCTGCATTGGGCATACAAAAACAATGTCAATGTAATAGTTCCAGGAATAATGGATGGTGCTGTAGGAAGTCAAATTTGGTTATTCTCACAAAAACACAGTGATTTTAAACTAAACATGACTGGTGATGCTAATTTACTATCAGGTTTAATTTTCAAAGCAGAAAAATCAGGAGCTTTTATGATTGGAGGTGGAATTTCAAAACACCACACATTATGGTGGAATCAGTACAGAGAAGGATTGGATTATGCATTTTACATAACTACAGCACAAGAGTTTGATGGAAGTTTGAGTGGTGCCCTAGTAAGAGAAGCAATATCATGGGGAAAAGTCACACAGAAAGCTAAACAAGCAACACTTCATGCAGAAGTCACTACAATTTTGCCATTTATCTATGCAGGGTTGCTATCAAAATTAAAAACAGATTAGAAATTAGATAAAAGCTATTATGCAGCAGATGTAAAAATAATTTATTGCTACCCAAAATAAGAATAAGAGAAACTAAACCAGTGAATTTACAAGGAGGTTACCTAATTGACGGATTTCCATCAGTGGGGTTTAGTAGTGCAATTGCTTCTGAATCAATGATTCACACATCAAAATTTGAGTTAGCTGCAGTGATTGATTCGGATTTTTTCCCACCAATCAGCATTGTTAAAAATGGAACACCAAGTTATCCTACAAGGATTTTTGTCAATAATGATTTGAAGGTTGGTGTGTTTCTGTCATATCTAACACTAGATCAATCATTTCACAGAATTGCAGCTAAAACAATGTTAAAGTGGGCAACTAAACACAAAATAGGATTAATCATTAGCAGTGTTGCAATAAAATCAGAAGACGGGAATGGAGAAATGATAGGAGTCGGAAACACTGACTCTGCAAGAAAAAAAATCAAAGACGCAGGGTTGAAGGTATTAGAGCATGGGACAATTCCAGGAATTCCAGGTATTTTATTAAATGAGGGAATCATGACAGGACAAGATGTTATTGTGATTATTTTTCACACCAGTGGAAGCGGGCCTGATTTTAAATCAAGTGCAGATCTTTGTAGTGCAATGTCTAAATTAATTCCAGGGGCATCATGCAATATATCGGCATTACAAAGTGAAGCAGAAAAAGCTGAGCTTATTATGAGAGCAACTCAAGCCGAAGCAGGAAATCTTAAAGATTCAATGTACATGTAAATTATTTCAATCAAGTTTATTTCATAATCAAAATGAATAATCAGTCATGGAGCAAATATTTCAATTTGCATTAACGGTTATAGTAATTTCAGCTTCTGGAGTAATGGCTCCAGGTCCACTGTTTGCAGCAAATGTGTCATACGGATTACGTGGAGGAACCAAAACAGGACTAAAAATGGCAATCGGACATACAGTTGTAGAGCTACCATTAGTAGTATTGTTAGGAATTGGAGTATTTTCTTTAGAAAATTTTTCAATCGGCAATAATTTCAGAGATTTGATTTCAATTTTTGGGGCAATAGCACTTTTTGTATTTGCGTTTCTTCAAATTAAAACAGTATTTAAAAAAGATAAATCATTTTTTTCAGAATCAAAAAAAGACCCACTTATTGTTGGAATTGCACTTAGTGCATTGAATCCATTTTTTATAATGTGGTGGCTAACAATCGGATTCAAATTAATATCAGATTCAATGCTTATTTGGGCATTTGCGGGAATTTTTATTTTATTTATCATACATATTTGGATGGATTTTGTTTGGCTAGGAGCCGTATCATATTTAGCATCAAAAAGTAGAAAAATTATTTCAAATAAAAATTACAAAATCTTAATGATAGGGCTTAGTGCGATGTTAATTTATTTTGGAATTACATACTTACAGGATGTTTTTTCTTCATCCACAATCTAAAATTTCAATCTCAGGCTCACAAGAATCATTAAACAAATCAATTTTTTCAACAATCGCTTCACAAAAATTTGGATCTAATGATTTTTCATACAATGAAATTTCATTGATAATCATCATATGTTCAATGCCGCATGTATATCCACTAAAACCCACAGAAACACCGACTAAAAATATTCCAATTGCAAGGAAAACAAAATATCTTAATTTAGTTTTTTGAAATGTCAATTTCCATTGTAGAGACATTTCTTTGTTTTCCATCTTGAGATGTGAGAGAATCTGATGAAATTCTTACATCACTAATTACATATCCAACAGAATCCATTCTTTTAACAATCATTTGTGAAACATCTACAGCTTGGGTAATTCTTTTTCCACGTGCTTTTATCGTAACAGTTGGTCGTGTAGATAATTGAGTTAATGTTGCTGAGACATATGTCATTATAGGTTTGGTACCAACAAAGATTACATCACGTTCTTCAGTGGAATGTGGTGAATCAGAGAAATATTTTGCTTTATCATATTTAGATTTTGTAGATTCTTCAGAGTTTTCGATTTCAGGTGCATCTAATTGTGGTTCTGGTTCAGGTGCATCTAATTGTGGTTCTGGTTCAGGTGCATCTAATTGTGGTTCTGGTTCAGGTGCATCTAATTGTGGTTCTGGTTCAGGTGCATCTAATTGTGGTTCTGGTTCAGATTCTGGAGGCGACTCGGATTTAGTTCTAGAATCAAATTCGGATAAAATATCTTCTGCATCTTTTGATTTTTTAGAGTCGCTCAATTTTTAATTCCTGTTATAACAAAATTTTCTTTCGCTTTTATTTAATTTTTGAGGTTCTGAGATTTGAGATAGTCATCAAATAATTTTTCAAGATCGACTTCATTATTGCAAATTCGAATTTTATCTACCAGTTCTTTTTCCTCAATTTCGTAACAATTCAAGACATCCTGAGAATCTTTGAAAATTAACATTGCTTTTTCTTTAAAAATACAATGATAGAGTTTTTCTTTTTCCATTTTTTCAGGCTTCAAATTTATCCCCTTATCGTCGACTGAAATCGGATAATCCACGAGAATAGTAAAACTGCTCAATATTTAGAGGGATCATCCAAATTGTTCTACGGTATTTTTTGATAATAATTTAGGTTCAACTAAGGGTACTAGATACCTTTTTGAGGATAGAAATAGATACAGGTAGGTATGAAAATTAGAATTTGAGATTTGGGGATTTTTGAAATATTTTAAATCCAATCTTTGAACTGTTTAATTATTCTAAAATTAAATCACTATTGTGGTTTCAGCCGGCGTAACTGAATTTCTTAGCTTACTTACAGTGTTGTTTGGGGGTGGAATGATTTGTGCTTGGTTAATGCACAAAATTAAATTCCCAACCATAATCGGGTTTATTTTGATTGGTATTGTTGCAGGCCCATTTGGGCTGGGAGTAGTAACTGATACTGAACTCATTAATCTTTTGGCGGAGTTTGGCATCATAATTTTACTATTTGTTGTAGGACTAGAGTTCAGCATCCAGAAACTAAAGAATGTTGGATTAAATGGAGTGATTATTGGCACTGTTCAGCTGGGTATAGTTTTTTCAGCAGGTTACATTTTAGGAATAGCATTAAGTTGGACACATCTAGAGGCTTTATTTTTAGGTAGTATTTTAGCAATTACCAGTACTGCTATTTCTCTTAGATTCTTAAGAGATCTTAATCTAGTCAACACAAAAGAATGGAATACAGTAGTTACAATTCTAATTATTGAAGATCTTGCAGCAGTTTTACTTCTAACTCTTTTGGGAAATGCATCTAAAGGATCTGGTTTTGAGTTGACTGATTTTGCATGGATAATTATTCAAAGTATATTATTTTTTATTCTAACATTTGCTATTGGGATAAAGATAATACCCAAACTCTTAGAGCATGTAAGTAAAATTCGAATGGAGGAAGCACAGTTTGTTACGGCTTTAGCTCTTGCATTTGGATTATCTGTTTTGGCACACTTTCTTGGTCTAAGTAGTGCTGTAGGTGCATTTTTGATGGGAATGATTATCGCATCTTCTAAATTTTCACATTCAGTTACACAGAAAATATTACCTCTGAAGGACTTTTTCATAATAATATTTTTTGTATCAATTGGCATGTTAGTCGACATCACATTAATTCCAAATGCAATTTGGATTGCAATTCCAATAGTCATAGTTGCAATAGTGGGAAAGTTTGTAGGAAATATGTTCGCCGCATCCTTATCTGGAAACACATTGATCAGTTCATCAACTATTGGTGTCATGATGATTCCAATAGGAGAGTTTTCATTTATCATAGCAAAGCTTGGTGTGGATAGTGGAAGCATAGATGAATCAATATATCCTGTAACAATCATGGTGGCACTCAGTACAATGCTTGTCATGCCTTTACTTTTAAGAGCAATTCCCACAATAGCAGACAAGAGAGCAATAATTCCAATAAAATTGCTCGATGTAATTTTTCTGGCAGGACGGTTTATCAGGATGGGTTCTTCACTGGATCAAAAACCAAACTCGACAAAAAAAACAAGCCGTGCTAATTTGAAGAAATACGGGCCCATCTTTTTTGTGCACTTTATTATTATTATCTCGATTTTAATTGCGATGAATTATTTTTCTCCTGTCATCATATCTTTACTTGAAGATCCTAATGTTCCATTTTTTATGGATCCCTCAATTTTTCTAGGCATCATAACTATGATAATTTTGATTTATCCTGTTTTCTCACTTGTTGGAAAAACAGAGTCAGTCATTACAAAGATCTCAAATGCGATTACTGTTAATTATCCAAAGGAAGGGAAAAAACAAGTAGAAAAACCAATTCACAGAGTGATTAGAAATATTTTATTCGTTGGTCTGATATTGGTGTTAGTAGCAATTTTCATCAGTTTTGTTAGTTTGGAAGACAAAGATCTAAAAATTATTATTTCTACTGCCGGTTTTATTGCTACTATTCCACTATTATTAGACACAATTATCACAATGAGAAAGATTACTCAGACTCATCTATTTGACAACTGGTTATCATCAGAAGAAGATTAGGAATTGTAGATAGAGAGATACAAGTTTAGATATACCAAATTCTAAAAAATGTAGAATGGCAGTTGATCTTTCGACAATACCAGTAATAATAAGTTCCATCACAGCTACCATTTTTGCAATTACTTTGATAATTACTTGGAGAAATATCAAAGAAAATACAAGAGCTACACATTCACAATTACTACGAAGTTTTCACGAAGATTTACTTAACAGATTAAATAAAAATACTATTCTTAAAACAACTGAAGATTGTCAAAGATATGCAAATGATTATTTGAATACGGTTGATGAAATTGCCTATTTAGAATTAAACAGGAAAATCCCATCACATATTGCAACTTATCTAAAGAGGTTTTTTGCTTATGGTCTTGTGATAGTAGATTGGTATAATGAAATGGTTGGAGAGGATTTTAGGGAGACAGCAAAAAAAAATTGGCCAAATTATATAGAATATTGTAAAAAATACAATATAGTTTCAAACCCTGATGATAAATTACCAAAAGTTATGCAAGACTATAATCAGTTAAGAGAGAACGAATCATAAACGAAATAGAATTATTATTTTAGTTTATTGCCCAAAAAGGCCTGAATCATTTTTGGGATTATTTCAAAACTTTGTAGTGTAAATCAACAAGCTGGCCAAATTTTTCAGTTTTAATCAGTTCAAGTTTTGTTTCGTCTTCAATATTCTGAAATAAAGGAATTCCATTGCCCAAAATGACAGGGATTTTAGTTATGATTACTTCATCAACTACTCCTTGTTTCAAAAAGGATGCAATAATTTTTGCACCGCCAACTAGCCAAATGTTTTTACCTGCTCCAGGAAAGTTATCTTTTACAAATTTCTCAACATCAGATACAAACTCTGCATTTTCATCATCGTGTTGTTGGGTTTTACTAAAAACAAATGATTTTTTATCCTTGTAAGGATATTCTCCAAATGTTAACACTTGATCATATGTAGTTTTACCCATTATGACAGTGTCAATAGATTTGTAAAATGCATCATAACTTGATTCAGAAGATTCTGGAAGCCAATCAATATTTCCATCCTCTTTTGCAACAAATCCATCTAAACTTGTTGCAATGTATACAGTGATTTTCGGCATAAGGACGGTTATTGTTTAAGAGTTATAATCTTAGATTCAATTCCGTAGAGGTTTGAACATTTCTTGGAATAAAATAATGCAGATGAACACATAATATAGTAATAATCAAAAACATTTTGATTAATATTGGAATCAAGAGTGGTCTTCCACATAGATTTTGATTATTTTTTTGCACAGTGTGAAGAAATCAGAAATCCCGAGTTAAAATCAAAACCAGTATGTGTTTGTGTGTATTCAGATAGAGGGGGAGACAGCGGAGCAATTGCTACTGCAAATTACACTGCAAGAAAGTTCGGTGTCAAATCAGGAATACCAATTGCTTTTGCCAAAAAAAGACTAGAGGAAAGAAGTGATGCTGTCTTTTTGCCTGTAGATTTTGATTACTATATTGAGATTTCAGATAAAGCAATGCAGATTATGAAAGAGTTTGCAGACATTTTTGAATATGTTGGAAAAGATGAAGCATACTTGGATGTTACAAAAAGAAGTAATGGTGACTTTGATAAAGCCATGCACTTGGCACAACAAATTAAAAACACAATCAGAGACAAAGTAAAACTTAGTTGTTCTATTGGAATTTCTCCAAATAAATTAATTTCAAAAATTGCTTCCGATTACAAAAAACCTGACGGTCTTACAGTTGTACCTCCAGATAAGATTGAAGTCTTTTTAGATACATTGCCAATTAGGACTATTCCTGGAATTGGTAAGAAAACAGAACAGATATTTTCAGAAATGAAATTAGAGACTATTGAGGATTTAAAAAAATTAGATGTTTTTACATTGCACAAGGAATTTGGCAGAAAGAGTGGCACTTACATTTACAATGCAATCAGAGGAATAGACAACGAGCCAGTAAAAGAGAGAGAGTCAAGTATTCAATTTAGCAAGATCACCACATTAAAAAAAGATTCCAAAGACTATGAGTTTCTTTTAGAGAATTTAATAGAGTTATGTAAGGAAGTGCATGATGCTGTAATTAAAAATAATAAAGCTTTCAAATCAGTAGGAGTTCATTTTGTTCAATCGGATTTATCTAACAAATCAAAATCAAGAATGCTAAGAAATCCCACATCCCATTTTGAGGAATTGCAAAAAAATGCAGTACAATTGCTAAAAGAAGCGTTGGAAAATCAAACAATTACAGTTAGAAGGTTAGGAGTAAAAGTTGCAGAACTCTCAGAAATTCAAGGTCAAAGAGATATTACGAGTTTTTTCTAGGCAGGTTTTTGAGATTCAATCTTCTTGAGTCTTCTTGATTCAATCAAAATTACCACCAAAATAAAGGCAAATAACCACGGCAAAAACATAATCTCACCTGCAATTTTATGATATTCCTCCCACGCTACAGGATCCGTTGTTACTTTGAGAGCATACCATGATAATGAAAAAATTCGGATTAAATTAACAGTAATTGTTCCAATAATTCCCAAAATAAAATAAATGATTTTTCTTTTTCTAGGAATATTCATTTTCAGCATAAATGCCCCAATTACTAAAGAGAAGATGATGATGCTATGAACACCAGCAGATGGCCAGAAAACCTGAAGTGCAATTGAGCCATGATCACCTCTTAAAAACATCACGTTATCTCTTGCTACTGCAGTTCCAAGTTCTAGCATTGTAATTAATCCAACATTTGCTTGAACAAAATATGGAACAATATATTGAAGAGGTCCTAAAGTATCATATGGGAAAAATGCATCAAGGGATAAAATTATTGCAGTACCAGTTAGAAAGATAGGACCTGCAGGTGCAATTCGAATCCAACGTTTTCCAAAAAATATACTCAAGGCAGCCACTGTAAAAATAGCCATAACTACAAAGTCCCACATCCAAGTCCATGAAAAAATTAATTGTACATCAAAAGATTCTGCAGATGCAATAATGTATTCTCGCAAACCATACTCTAGTGAAATAAGATAACCAATTGTTGCAATTGCCATTGGCATTACTGATAAGAGTCGTTTTTTTGAAATAACGATTTTTAGACCAACTAATTCAGCAATTATAAAAACTAGTGCAAAGAAATACCCTCCTCGACCTTCATTCCAACTCCATGCAATAGAATCAGGAAACGCAATCATTGAAAATAAAATTGGACTAGATATTATCAAAATTCCAAATATCAAATTCCAGTTTTGCATTTAATTTAACCAGAATTATGGTAAATAAATAGGTCGACCTTATAATTTTAAAATATATCACTTGCAAACATCATACAAAATCAGGTCTAGTCTTCAGAGTTTTCATGATCTTCATCATCAGGATCTCTTCTACTTGGCCTTATTGGGACGTAAATGTAGGTCACAAAAACATTTCAAAAGGGTACAAGATACATTCCAAGGTTGTAAAAGTTTGCCCTTTTAGTGTATAATTTATACAAATAGTCAATCAGGCATCATTTTTTCTTTAAGAAAAATAATTGAATCAAAATCTAGTGTCAATCCATCAATTGAATTATTTTGTAAAAATTTTGAAATTTTTAAAATAAATGAAAATGAGAAAAATATGACATTATATTTAAGATCTTTAGAAAATCTTATCACCTAGATTGTTTTTCTTTTAATTATGGAAATTCAAGAAGCTGTTGAAAAAGTTTTGAAGGTAAGCCCATCTGTCAGAGTTGTCAGTGTGTGCGATCTAAAAGGCAAATTGGTATTTTCAGCACGTTCAAAGAAAGTCAATCTTTTGGTGTCAAAAAAACAAAGTTTGGCATCATTGAAGGCTGCTGCAAAAGATTGGAGCTTAAGAAAGAAGCTTCTAAAATCTCTTGGACCATGCAAATACGTAGTTGCAGAATATGACAAGGTAAAACGCATAGTGATTCCAGCAGGAAAAAATCATATTTTGTATGTCACTACTACTGCATCATTAGATCATAACAAAGTAGTAAGAAAGGTTCGTTCTTTCAAGTGAGCAGACCTCTTTTATTTTTTCTATAATTAATATCGTCATTTAATTTGTTTTAAAAAATTTTGATGAGGTAACTCAACATCTATTTACTTAATTTTCTTTTTCCAGTACCTCGTCCAGAACTAACCCACAAACCTTTTGTGGATTTTGTTGGTGTGCTTTGAATATCACCAAATTTTATTTTGCTTGTACCACGACCTACTGTGATATACTTGTCTTTGGATGCTTCCTTTCGGGCAGCTTGATCTTTTTTGAATTCTTCTCCTTGCCATTTTCCATCCTCACTGTCAACATAGACATATCCCGTACCTCTTGCATTTCTTACTCTTATTTTGGCCATTTAATCACTTGTAGTTACAAATTCTCATTAATAAAATTTTGAAAGAGATCATTTTTTGTAAAGATCTGAAAAGTTTAGCAAAATTTTTGTAATTTATTCCCAAAAAAGTAAGATTCTCTGCCTAGGCATTGGAATTTAATTTGCATTCAATCTTGAGGGATTTAATTGTGGTAAAATAGGTAATTGCTAAGATACCAATTGCAACAATACGAATGGGGATTTCATAATTTGTTAGAAACGCAGTAGCTGTAGCGCCTACAGAGCCAAAAGTCGATATTACTGCAAATCCAATGGGGCCACAACTGCATGCACCAGCAGCTGCACCAATAAAGGATCCGAATATCCCCCCACTCATTTTACGTTTAGATCTTTTCAACATGTTGATTCTAAAAATATTCATTGGAACAACCAAGGAAGAGAGAGCTGAAAGAATTACAATTAAGAGAAATCCCAATTCAGTTCCTGATGGAACGTGACCAACCAAATAAGGCTCCAAGAAGATGTATTCTGAAATGATTAGCAGTCCAGTTACCATAATTGCAAAAATGGTTATTGCCAAAACAAGATAGTTGACGTTAGAAAATACTAGTTTTACTTCATTCATTTAGATCATTTGATCCAATACTTGCTTAAACACAGAGAATGGTTGTGCACCGCCTATCTGTTGCTGTCCATTAGGACCAACAATAAAGAATCCAGGGGTTCCTTTGACGCCATGTTCTCTTGCTTGTTGAGTGTTGTATTGAACACGTTTAGAGTATTTTCCAGAGTCAAGACAGCCATCAAACAATTCGCCATCAAGGCCTAAGCTAAGTGCAATTGCTTTGAGTCTTTCAGAGTTTGCCCAACCATTATCTATTTTATCTTCTTGTAAATTGTAAAGCATGTCATGATATTCCCAATACATTCCTTGCTCTTCAGCACAATATGTTGCTTGAGCTGCTTTTGGAGAATCACGACCTAAGAAAGCCATGTCAACAAAAACAAGATTTGCTTTTCCAGTATCAATATAATCACGAGTTATAGCAGGTTTTGTATTGTGAAACCAATTATAGCATTGATGGCACTGGTAATCTCCAAATTCAACAATAGTTATCGGAGCTGATGGATCACCTAGAATTGGAGACCCCATTGCAGTAGAAATTGTTCCATGGCTCCTACTCATATCCAAATTAACAGTTTCAGGGGAGGCAGATAATGACGCAGCCACGCCCACAATAATTGCAATTACAATTACACCGACTACTATAGGTAATTTCTTCAATACTCGAACTTGAAGAAGCAGTTAAAAAAACTTATTCCAAATTCCTTGAAGATTTTCTTTTAAACAGACTTGTAAATTTAGAAATGGCAGTATCAATAGGACATGCCTCACATGTTACACTAGATGAATGGCTTTGAAGATGCTTTTCAAATTTTGATCTTGATTCTAGGACAATATTACATTTTTCACAATAGACTTTTGTTATTTTATGTTTAGAGTATTTTTCCACAGATAACTTGTATCATCTGTGCTTATAAAGATCCTGTCTAAAATCCATTTTTTAAAATCAAGATAATATTCAAAGATAATGAATTCGCATATGTGTAGTAAGTTCTACTTGGTATCGTGTAACAAACCCACAGTGGGTGCATGAAAACATCTCATCTTGAGGGGAAGATTCTCTTTCAATTGTTTTACCAGAGATAGATTTTATGGTGATCATATCATTGTTAGAGATTACCGCGAAATTATGAATCTCCCCAATAGAATCAAGAAATTCTTTGATCGCAGAAATCACTGTTGTGTTATCAACTATTTGATCATCATCAAATTCAGATAAAGTGAATTGGTGATGTTTCAGAGTTGGAATTGCCGCAACTTGATCAGCTACATAGACTAGTAATTCATTTTGAATAGATTTGACATCTTTGCAATCTATGGTCAGCATAAGGTTTTGAGAGTAAAATCATTATTTTAGTTTAACATTAATTGAAAATGATTATTATTGTTAAAATGATGAATTTAGAATATGCGTGATTCTGAAACATTTGGAGTTGAGAAAGGGTACGGTCAAGAAGTAATAGAATGGCTAAATGAGCAATCAAAAAAAGCAGGCACAAAATTAGAAGCCAGACTGTACGGATATTCCATTTCAACAAAAAATTTTGGAGATTTTGAAATGTTTTCATGGATGGGAGATGTTCAAATGGCAAGAAAGATGATTATCAAAGCAAGTAAACGTTTCAAAATCAAAGTAATAGAAGGAGGTTACAAACCAAAAGAAAAAGTCTTTAGAATGAAAAAATTTGATTTTGCAAAAGTAAAGAGAGGAGAAAAAACAATAGGACAAATAGAATTTGCTGCTCCAAGATTTGGAAGTAGTCAATGGGAAATTCAAGATGAGGAACGCCATTAATATAAAATCAAATTCAGAGGAATAATGGAAATGAAAGTTGGAATAATTGGACTTGGAATGCTTGGAAATGCTGTTGCATTACATTTACTTGATGAAGGTTTTGAATTGACAGTTTACAATAGAACAAAAGAAAAAACTCTACAAGCAGAGAGAAAAGGTGCAAAGGTTGTAACAACACCTAAAGAGGTTGCTGAAAATTCAGACCTTGTAATTACAATTGTCAAAGATGCAGATGCAGTAAAAAGAGTATCTTTTGAAAAAGACGGTATTATTGAAGCGAAAAATCAAAAAATAATTGTTGCAGATATGAGTACAATTTCTCCAAACGAATCTAAAGACATTTCAAATAATTTTAAAAAACACGGAATTTCTAAATTAGACATTCCTGTGATGGGCGGACCTAACGTTGCAATTTCAGGAAACTTGGTAATGATGGCCTCTGGAAATAAAGAGTCATTTGAAACATTTAGAAATCTATTTGAAAAGATTGCAAACAAAGTATTCTTTCTAGGAGAAGAGGGAGTTGCAAATACAGTAAAGCTTGCAATGAATCTTCAGATCACAATGCTAGCTTTGTCATTAGCAGAGGGAATCACCTTGGTGAAAAAGGCAGATGTGGATCCAAAAATTTTCCTTGAAATTCTAAACTCTACTTATTTTAAAACAGGCATGAGTGAGAAAAAGGCTTACAAGATGATTGAGGGAAGATATGAGACCACATTCACACTATCAAATCTAAAAAAAGATATCACAACTATGGCCAACACTGCAAAATCCTTGGGGATTGAATTACCAATGTTGAAAAGTGCCGAAGGGGTTTATGAGAATGCCGTAAAAGAAGGGTTTGGAGAAATTGATTATACAGGGATTATTGAATATCTCAAAAAGATCAATAAAACAAATTAAAATTAATTTTACGAATGAAATTCAACAAAAATTCTATAAGCTATGATAATTATATCAAAATATGCGATTAAATGACAAAGTTGCTATTGTCACAGGTGCATCAAGTGACATCGGAAAAGGAATTGCTAAGAGATTTGTAGAAGAAGGTGCAAAGGTTGTTCTCATTGCAAGAAATTTAGAAGTCCTAGAGAAGACCAGAAAAGAGATAGGAAGTGAGGATTCCACAGTCTCAATATCATGTGATCTTACAAATGAATCACAAGTATCACAAACAGTAAATCAAATCATGGATACATATGGAAAAATAGACATCCTAGTAAATAATGCAGGGGCAATCAATGATCCTGTCCATTTTCATGATATGTCAGATTCAGAGATTAAGAAACTAATCGATATCAATCTATTCGGAGTTTTTCACATGACAAAAGCAGTACTTACAAAAATGTCTGATGTCAAAAATGGTTCCATCGTAAATATCGGTTCAATATCAAGTGAAAGAGCAATTCCAAGAGTTCATCTGGCAGTATATTCAGCAACAAAGGCTGCAATCTCAATGTTTACAAAATCAATTGCAGTTGAATATGCAAGAAAAAACATCAGATGCAATTGTGTTAATCCAGGAATTATTAATTCGGGAATGATCAAACCATATCTAGATGATCCTCAAGCAAGAAAAGTCTTAGAAGAGAGATTACCACTTGCAAGAGTAGGAGAACCTATTGATGTAGCAAATGCTGCACTTTACTTGGCTTCAGATGAGGCCAATTGGGTAACAGGCACCATACTAAATGTAGATGGTGGTAAAACAGCTTCAGAAGGATAATCCTTTCTGAAGTAAAGTTTTTGCAAGTAATTGAGATACACGAATTGGTTCAGGTACAGAACCATGCAAGATTAAATTGTTTAAAAGATGTTTTACTTCATTTAAAGTGCAACCTTCTTTTCGAACATACAATACATGAGAATTATCTAAAAGAATTGTTTCACGATTTCCTAGTTTTCTGTAAGCAATTATTTTTGATTCATAAGAGTTTGGAAAGTGATGTTTAATCGCATCCTCTAATCCATCTGAGTCATTAAAGGAGATTCCAATTATTGGAAGTTGTAGAGTATCTGCTAATTTTTTTATGTTAATTATATTATACATTGATACAATTAATCCAGATATCAAAACATAGCTAATGTCAGGTCTATTGAGATCATAATACATTTTCAAAATTGTATCTGTTGCATCATCACCTTCTAATGTAGAACTTCCAAAAACAAAGCCATCAATTAAAAAATCTCTTCGCATTACCACGCCTGAAAAGATTGATTTTTTTGAATTTTCTTTAAAACTCTCAGCAATTGCTAAACCGCGTAGTCCCTTTTTTTCAAGATGAAGAGATCTCATGATTCTTTTTCCTCAAATATGCACAATAGGTTATTCCAGACACTACCATTATGATTGCCGTTATTCCAGACCAGATCAAAAAAGATGAGATTTCAGATTCATCCATAAAAAATAATGGATTATTCAACATCTAAAGTTTGGGTTTGGTTTATTTGAAAATCACATGCCTCTAGTTTGAAACATCTAAATAGATTTGATACAAACCCGAATTATGCCTGAAATTATATGTCCAGACTGCGGAAAGCGTCTATTTCATGAGAATGAAGTCACCCTAAAGATAGAGGAAACTATTCATTCAAAGTTTTGTAGGAAAAAAGAAGGAGAGACACATAGTTTTATGCATCGAGATCCAGCACATATGGAAACCTTTGATTCAGAAAGAGAGAACGACTCTACAGGCAATCCAGTGTTAAAAAAATAATTAATCGGTTTCCTCAAAATTATATCCTAGACAATTCTCATTTTAATTAAAATGAATTCTGAATATAATTATGATTTAGTAGTAGTAGGCGGTGGCCCCGCAGGGTCATCAGCAGCATATGCTGCAGCAAAAAATGGAGTCAAAGTTGCATTATTAGAAAAGGAAAATTCAATTGCAGAGACTGTAAGAACCAGTGGAGTTACATGGATTCAGAGCATAAAGGAGTTTGGCATTCCAGATGATTGCTATAATCCAATAAGGAATTTTTCCTTTTGCTCACCTAATAACGAAGTTACAATAAATGATTATATCCCAAGAGCTGCAGTTTTAGATGTTAGAAAAACGTACAGATGGTTAGCGGAGCAATCTAAAAAAGAAGGAGTGGAAATTTTTCTAAAGACAAACATCAATGATGTAATAAAAAATGAACACGGCGACATTGTAGGAGTTAGCGGGGTATCACCGGAAGGAAAAGTAAATTTTCACTCCAAAGTGGTAATTGATGCAAGTGGATTTCCTTCTACTGTTTGCAAATCAATGGGTTTTGCAACACAGTGGAAAAGATTCGGGGCAGGTGCTGAATACGAAGCCAAAGTGGAAAGTGTTGATGCAGATACATGGTGGCTAATGGTAGGACAAGAGTATTCTCCTGCAGGTTATGCATGGATATTTCCACTAGGTAATAACATTGTAAGAGTGGGGGTTGGTGTTGGAAAACCAGAATCAAATGTAGATCCTACACAGAGATTAAAAAAAATCATAGAGAAAAAATTAGGTCCAATAAAAAAACTAGGAGAGATAACACCAATAGAGTTTCATTATGGATTAATACCAAATGACGGGCTGTCAAGAAAGACAGTTTTTAACAATTTGATGTTGGTGGGGGATTCTGCAGGACAAGCAAATCCACTAGTATTAGAAGGAATTAGATATGCAATCAGATTTGGAAGAATTGCAGGTAAAGTTGCATCAGAGGCAATAAAAAACAACAACACAGATGAAAAATCGCTTTATCCATACGAAGATTATTGGAGAAAAGCCATTGAATCAAAAATAAATTCTGCAGGCAAAGTTCAAAACAGATGGATTGGGTTATCAGACAAAGAATGGGATAAGGAATTAGATATAATCAAAGAACTAAAGCCAGAAGAATTTCTTGATTTTATAAAAGCAGATTTTGGGTTATCGAATATGTTAAAACTGGCAACGCATCATCCCAAGCTTGCAGTGAGACAGTTGTTCAATCTAGTTAAAGGAAAGTAGTGCAGTTAAACGAAACCAGGTTTTAAAAAACTAGTTTACAATAAAAAAGTCAGTTACTATAACATCATGGTATTGCAATTGTACAACATACATGCCTGAATCAAATGAACGAGGTAAAACTTCGTTGAATAATCCCGAAGAATTATCCTTTAGTGCAATTTCCTCTACATGTTCGCCTTTTTGATTATAAACATCAACAAAGAGATCCTCTCTAAACGCAATGGTCTTTTGAACTGCTCCAGATAACAACAATTTATCATCATCATAGGTTGCTTCAATTACTCCAACACGAGAGCGTATTGGAAGATATCTGTCAATTAGATGTTTTAGATCATCAAGTTTTTCATCAACATTTTCAGCATTTCTATTTGCAAATCCTGACTCAATGTCATTTATCACATCTGCAAATCTAGGATTTTCATCTAGGTTTTCACCACCAAATCTTTTTGCAAAGGATTCAAGCTCCTCAAATTCACGAGCTAAATCTACCATATTCAAATTATCTTTGTCATATTTGAAGTCAAATTTTTCTTCAATATGAACAATTTGTGTGGCCTTTGAGTTTTTGTACTGCAACATTACAACATATAATCCAGGATCTGTTGGCGCAATCCACTGTGTGAAAAAGTCACCTTGTCTAGTATCAGTAAATTCCAAACTACTATGTTTTGAACCATCCATGTTGTAAACAGTGACATAAAGATTCTCTCTTCTATCAAAGAGAGATTTTTCAGTTGCCCCAGTTATCACCCAGATATTTTTCTCAGGTGCAAACGATATATCATATATGATGCTAGGATTACGTAACACCAGATATTCACTCAAAAATTTGCCGATTTGTGTAATTTTGGCCTCAGCATCAACAAAATTTGCAATCTCAATTAATCGATAGGCCTCATCAATTAATCGATTATACTCATCAACATGTTCGGAAAATTCAGCGTTATAAAATGTGGAGACCATATTTGAGAATCCATCTAGTTTCTTGCGGAATTCAATTCGTTTTATTTCATCAGGAGTATATCCTACATCAGAGCCATATGGATCCTTTGCATATGCATCAGAAACCTGAGTCCATTCATCAAATAGTTGTCTAACAAGATCATCAGCATCTTCTAATTCATTTTGGATTACAAGATCTCTAACTTTGTCAATTTTTTCGTTAAATGTTTCTGTAAATTCTAGATAATTTGGCAGGAATCTATTTTTTGTAATACTTAGTTCTACCAGGTTCTCAATTGATTTTGCTCTTTGCAAAATATCGCTAGCACGTATTTTGAATGCATCCTTATCATACGAGTCAAGATCAGATTTTATTTCGGGGGCTTTCTCACTAACCCATGTTAGTAAAACTTCAATTCTATCTATTCTAGTAATTGAGGGATTTCCAGATTCCATTTGTTTTGCAGTGTCAAGAATTTGAAGGGCATTATCAATCAAATACAAGTTTTGATAATCTGCTTGAAGTTCAGCTTTTTCCTTCATTGCTTGATATTGATACTCTAAAACGATCAGTGGATTACGTTTTTCTCTCAATTCTGTCATTGATTTATCAAATTCAGAAACAATAACCAAAATCTCATCTATAGAATCAGCATTCTTTATTCTGTCAAGCAACTCCTTCCAATCAGAGACAAGACTAGAGTTTACACCAGTGGATTGTGAAATCTCTACGCTTTTGTTTATTCTATCAGAAATATCAATTACTTGAGACATTACATTGATTTCAGATTCTGCATCCAGAATATCATTAACTGATGTTGCCAATGCCAAATTATTTTCCAAGTCCTGCCAGTCAGGCATGATTATGTTAGCTAATTCGCTATTATCAGTGGAATTGGATGAAATAAAGCGTTCAACAGTATCCAGTTCTCGCAATAACAGTGATGCTGAATGTAGTTCAGATACAAAAGAATGAGACTCTAATAACTTCTCAATGGATTCTTTGCCCATCATAGAATTCTTTAGAGATTCCCAATCGTTTTGAATGAATCTATAAAGATCACTTTGCTTTCTGGATATCACATCTAGATATCTAGACTTTGAAAGCAAATCAATAAGTTGTGAAATCTCATCGGCATAAACAGGGGCAGTTCCCCTTGCAAAGATAAAACCAACCTCAGTCTTTACTTGTTTACTCATTACAGTGTCAGATTTTGTCATTAAATTGAGAAGTGTGTCTTCTAATTCATCAAATGTTGCAGTTCTTTGAGTAATTTTTTCTGGATTTACATTTCTGATATCAACAAATGCGTCAGTTAGTAAATCAATTGCTTTAGATTTATCACCAATTTCATAATAAAATATTGCAGTAAAGATAGTTCTATCAATTGATTTTGCAACATCAAATGATATTTCACTCTGTTCTAATAATTTCTCAACTGCATCCAACGAAGATGAGGCCGCGGGTCTAATTATAGGACTAATTTCAAAGATTAATTCATCTGTGAAAAATTCATCCCAAAAAGCAACATATTCTTTTTCTAAATCATGCAAAGTATTTGCGGTTGAGTTTGTTATAGGATTTGACAAATCAAATACATCATTAATAATTGTGGATTGTTTTTCTAGTAATTGTTTTGCTAGAATGATTTTTTGGCCTTCAGAAAGTTCAGTGAATGAGTTGTTAGAGACTTGAAAAGTGGTAGTTTTAGAATTATCACCATAGAATAATTTTACCTCATAGTTTCCAGGAATTCCACAGATTCGGCCCTTTAGGGGAATTATGTCAGTAATAAAATCTCCATCAGGTAATGGAATAAGTTGCTGAATTTGACACATGTCTCCTTGGGGATTTATTATCTGCATTATCAGAAATGCATCATCTGAGACTTTGGCGACTTTTCCGAAAATGAATAAAGGTTCACCATTATCATAGGTGCCAAAATTATCAAGAATTGTAATTCTGTCAGAACTTTGAGCAGAAGCATAAACAGGCATAAAGAGGAGCACGATCAGGCTAAAAACAAGCAGAATTTTCCCCATAGAGATCAAAGCCTCGGTTCATCTTTAATAAAATTTAGGCAGCTAAGATCCTAAAACTACTCCTTTTTTATTAAAATCAAGCCATGGCAACTACCATACGATAGTTGCCAGACTTGACTTTTGGCACAGCGTTGGTTTGGTTGGTCGATTTATACTTGCAAAGGAAATGGAATTGCTCTGTTGTGCTATGTGCACAAGACAAACAAATCATGCTATTAGGTTGCATACAATGAGAACATTTTGTATTCTCTCTTATTTTTCCACCACATTTTCGACATGATTCATCTGGCAATTCTATTCAATTGGAGTAAATCAAAAATAGATATAAGCAGAACGTAGAAGTCGTTCATACAAAAGATCAGTGAGATTATTAAATTGCAAAACAAAAAACAACAAAAAATTGATGGAGTCAGAAAAACATTTGATGAATGGGCACAAAATGGAAGAGCAGAATTAATGGAAATTGAGCATGGAAAAAATGTCTCCAAATTTTTAGATAAAATTTCGTTTGAGAAACCATTTACTTTCTTAGATTTTGGTTGTGGTAATGGTTGGATAGTAAGAAAGATTTCAGAAGAGACAAATTGCAAAAAAGCAATTGGAATTGATAAAAGTAAAAAGATGATCATCCAAGCAAAAAAGAAAATCACTAGTAACAAGGAAAAGTATTTTCATACAGACATTGATTCATGGAAGTATTCAGGGAAATTCAATTATATCTTTTCAATGGAGTCATTATACTATGTTGATTCTATAGAAAAATCATTGAAAAAAATCTATAATCTGTTATCGCCAGGAGGAATATTTTATTGTGGTACAGACTTTTATTCAGACAACAAAGCAACTGCAAGATGGAAAGGCATAATGAAGATTCAGATGCATTTGCATTCAGAAAAAGAATGGAAAGAGTTTTTTACAAATGCAGGATTTATTGTTAAAACAAAACACATCAAAGATTCACAAAGTAAAAAGAAATGGAAGAGAGAGTTTGGAACTCTCTTTATCATAGGCACAAAGCCAAAGTAATATTCAAATTCAATAAAGATCTAGTAGAATTATGTGAGCTGGAGCACGACACGCTGCTACGGCAGAGGAAACTCCTCCCTCCATACAGGAAATGTGATACGGAGATGTATAATCAGAGATGATTGGCAACGGAGCAGAAATGAATCCAATATGGCGTACTATGATGGTGAAAACCTGAGGTTTCCATTGAAGGAATGAAAAAGGCCGACCCACATGGAGTAAAGCCAAACAGAACTCAAAGATCCTGTACTAAGTTCAGGTAGGCTGCAAAGCGTAATATCGTGAAAACAGAAGGAGGGTTACTCCCAGCACACATAATTTTTTAATATTTTTTAAATGTCTAACTCATCGAATGAGCTTGTTCTTTGCACAAGTCTGCAGTACACTGACAAGTTGCATCACATAGACAAGAACCTTGCATTGCACAGTCACATTCAGAACCCATTTCAGCAGAGGCTGCACATCCACATGCTGCTTCTTCTCGATTTGCAGTGGTTGGAGGGGGTGTGACGGTTTCCTGAGGAACAGTATTTTCATAAACACTTCTAGTTTGCTGATAATTAGCATCATCTTTTAGTTGGGCTTCTCCCCTGTTAGTCTGATAACCACCAGATGAGGCACTAGTCTGATAACCAACCAATCTACTTGGATCAATTCCCTGTTGTCCAACTTTTTCATTTTTGAGTGATCTGCTACTTACAAAGAAAAATGCAATTCCTGCAATGGCTGCAACTCCTGCCATTCCATAAACTATCATAATTGGAAAGTCACCAGTAGATGTTGTTGCATAACCCTCTGGTGGTTTTGGTGTAACCCCAGCAATTTCAACTCCATCTAATTTATCTAAAGCACCAAATCCAATGGTATACAAGTTACCTTGATCTGCAGACTGTACACTTCTAACAACATACTTTTGATCTGCATTAATCTCAGCTTCAAAGACACGTTCTACTTGTCTTCCTTCTCTTAAACTACTCTCACCCATAGTCCAACTAGAAACTACAAATCCTGCAATCTCTTGGTCTAATCCAAAAGTTCCAGCATCAACATTGATTCCGGTTGGGTCAAACAAAAAGTGCCAGTTTGTAATTGGTTGTTCTAAAATAAAATCTGCGTTGATTAGAGGTTTCTTTAACACATTTTCAGCCTCAGGTGTATCAATAATTGCAAAAGCTGCTGGTTCTTTCTCTCTTAAGATGTTTAGTGGTAAGTTAATATCAATTCCATCAACGACAACTTCACCATCTGCAGAAAGTCCTCTCCATCCTAAATCAACAAGAGTTCTCTGAGAATCTTTAGTAATTACATAATCAGTTAATTCACCTTCTAATATTACTCGATAATCAATTGATGTGTTTATGTTTCTAGCATTAAGATGAAAATTATAAGTCACAGTCATATCAGAAATTCTTGCTTGGCTACCATCGGCTTTAATGCCCTCATTGAGTTTTTTGATGAGTTGAACCACACCAGGATCTGAGGAATCAGCAGTTCCAGATACTACCCATTCTTTGTCACGCAATACATCAAATAGTTCACCACCATTTGGATATTCTAAAAACACAGTTTTGAGATAACTCATCTTAAATGGAGATGAATCATTATTTGGATTAATTCTAGCATCTAATTGAGCAGCCCATGCAGGAGCACTAGTACCCATAACAATGAGGCCAGCAAGTAAGACGGTGAGAATTACAGCCCTAGACACGAGTAAAATCCATGAAATTAAGGTAATAAACTTATCCCAATAAACTGGATCGGTATTTTTTGAAAAAGTAATATGTAGTATCAAATGTAGACTTTGCAGTTTTAGGGGAAAATGGTATGATAACAGTCTTAGCAGGTGGAACAGGATCAGTCAAGCTGGTTCGAGGTTTGGTTTCTCAAGAATCCAAAGTCAATGTAATTAGCAATGTGGGTGATAATTATTGGCTCTACGGACTCTATGTATGTCCAGATATTGATACCATAGTTTACGGACTGGCAGATTTACTTGACCAAGAAAGAGGATGGGGAATTAAAAAAGACACATTCAATTTTTTACGTCAAATGGAAGTGTTTGGAGAAGAAACATGGTTTAGAGTAGGAGACAGAGATGCTGCAACACATTTGATTAGAACCAATATGCTAAAGAATGGAAAAAATCTAAGCGACATCACAAAATGGATGTGTGATAAATTTGCTGTAAGAGCAAATGTTATTCCAGTTACAGATAACAGTATTGAAACAAGAATCATCACAGATAAAGGAGAATTACATTTACAAGAATACTGGGTAAAACATAGAGGAAAAGATCCTGTGGAAGGAATTCAGTATATTGGTGCAGACAAAGCTCGTCCAAACCCAGAAGCAGTTAATGCAATACATGATGCAGACATGATAATTTTGGCTCCTGGAAATCCATTAACATCAATTGGACCTATGCTACAAATCAAAGGAATAAGAAAAGAATTATCAAAAATAAAGAAAAAAGTTGTTGCAGTTAGTCCATTGATTGGAGATAATGCAATTAGCGGCCCGGCGGCAAAATACATGCAAGCTGCAGGAATAGAATCAAACGCATATGGCTTGGCAAAGATGTATTCAGACGTATGCTCTAACATCATTGTAGATACCAAAGACAGATTATTGATTAAGAAAATTCAGAGTTTAGATATGAAAGTATTTGAGACAAAGATTACCATGAAAAACAAAATTGCTGAAGATGCATTAGCCAATTTTATACTAAAACAAGTTCACGTATAATTTGAAAATAGCCGTTATTATTCCTGTAAAGACTTTCTCTAAAGCAAAAACACGTTTAGATTTATCTCCACAAAAAATAGAAGGATTATGCAAAGTAATGCTAGAAGAGATTTTGCAAACAATATCAATATCACCACAAATTGATAAAATTATCCTAGTAACAAAAGAGGAGAAGGCGATTCAAATTGCAGAGAAATTCAAAGCTACCGTAATAATTGATGAGAATGAAGAGAGTGTAAATGGGGCAGTTGCATTAGCAGACAAATACCTTTTAGAAAATGGATTTGATGCATCAATTGTATTTCCTCAAGACATACCATATATCAAAACACAAGATATTGATTTTATGCTTCAATACAAGACTCATCCAAATTTTGCGATAATTGTACCATCAAGAAGGTTTGATGGAACAAATGCACTTGTCAGAATGCCAATAGATTTGATGAAAACACATTATGATGAAGATAGTTACAAAATTCATATGAATACAGCAAAAGAGCACACATTAAATGTGGCAATGGTTTTTGTCAAGAGAATTATGTGGGATGTAGATAACACAGAAGATTTGAAATTTCTTTTAGAACAAAATGAAAAGCCACACATTGCTGAGAAAATCAAGAAAATCTTAGAGTGAAAATAGATATTATTCAAACAAATAATATTTTTGATTTAATTTCTTTATGATCAACTGATTCAGAAAGAGGTGACAGAAGTTATCAGTATTTTTCTCTAGACCTAGCACCAACAAGGATTAATGCAACACCAGAAAAAACAGCGACCCATAATAAGTTGTAAAATAAGTCAAGAGAGATGTGAATATAATCTGAAATAATCTGAGATACATCATTTAAAATCATCAATATTCCCGCAAAGAAAATCAAACTAATCCCACCACGAATTATGGTTTGATTAGCCATAACCACTTAACATCATACCATCATATAAGCAGAAAATACGTCTGAAATTTGTCAAAAATGAATTATCTCTAAAAAAGTAGTTTCGATCAACAACAGACTTATTAATGATGAATCAGAAAATGTTAAATATCATCATAAAAGGTTTTGGGAGATATTAAAATGGTTAAAACAGTAAATCCAAAGGACAAATGTCCAAGATGTGGACAAGGTACTCTAGTAACAGATGCAAATACTGGAGAGAATTTTTGTGGCAAATGTGGATTTGTTATTACAGATAAGGTAGAAGAATCAGGTCCTGAATGGAGATCATTTTCTAATGAGGGTGAAAATAAAAGCAGAGCAGGAGTTCCAACATCTCTTGCAATGCATGATATGGGATTAGCAACCGTAATCAATCCTCAAAACAGAGATGCAACAGGAAAGCCACTAACTGCTTCAATGAAAAGTACCATTGAAAGATTAAGAACTTGGGATAGTAGAAGTCAAGTTCATGAACCAGTGGATAGAAACTTTAGACAAGCATTCAGTGAGCTTGATAGATTAAAAGACAAGCTTGCAGTAGGTGATGCAGTTATTGAAAAAGCTGCATACATTTACAGAAAAGCATTAGAGAAAGGACTAGTAAGAGGACGTTCCATTTCAGCATTAATAGCATCTGCACTTTATGCTGCATGTCGCGACACTGAAACACCAAGAACTCTAAAAGATATAGGACAAGCAAGCAACATCAAACGAAAAGATATTGCAAGATGCTATAGATTGTTATTAAGAGAATTAAATTTGAAGATGCCAGTTGTTGACCCAATCAAGTGTATCTCAAGGATTGCAAGTAAAGCAGGGCTTTCAGAGAAAACTAAACGTAAAGCAAGTCAGATTTTACAAACTGCAGAAGAAAATAAAATTTCAGCTGGAAAAGATCCAATGGGGTTAGCAGCTGCTGCACTTTATGTAGCGTGTGTTACAAATGGAGAAAATAAAACTCAAAGAGACGTAGCAGAAGCCGCAGGTGTAACTGAGGTAACAATTAGAAATAGATACAAAGGGTTAAAGGTTGCCCTAAATCTTTAATGTAGATTCTTTTTTTGAATAATATCTAGTCAAAAATAAAACAGAAATTGATAATAATCCTGCAACTAAAAACAAAATTTCCAATGTAGACATTAGAGAATGTGAAAAAGCGTCTTCAAGAGATATGTAATTAATTTGTGATAGAAAATTTCCATACGAGAATACAAAATAATTTGTTGCCCAATGAATTAAAAGAGATGCAACAAAACCATATTTCAGATAAACCCAACCTAGAATAATTCCCCCTGCTGTAGCTTGTGCAAATTTACCTTCACTCCAAGAATCTCCAAATGCAATATGAGAAAAACCAAAGAGTATTCCAACAAATACTATTAGAAAAATTGCTTTCTTTGAATCAAACATATCCAAAGAATTTGGAGTCCACAGACATTTGATGAAGTATTTTACAGATGATTTTCTTGAATAAAGTGCAAACAATGGAATTCCCAATAATATTAAACGAAATCCTACTTCCTCAATTAATGGAGCCAATGTTACATAAAAAAATTGGGTAAGATCGTTTTCTCCAAGCGGAGGAACTGTAACTATTCCAAATATTTCTTGTGTGAAAGTTATCAAAGCTGAAATAAGAATTAAAATTGAAATCCATTTTGTAACACCAATCATATAGTTAGATTTAGGATCATATTTTCCAAAAGAAATCAATGGAGAGATTGATTTGAAAAATCCCTGTTTTGGACCAAGCATAGCTATAGTGAAAATTATTGCATAAAATGACCACAGTACAACAAACACATCGCCAATACTAAGATCAATGGGAGCTTGGTAAATGGAAGTATTTTCAAATAAATCTAAATGAGTTACAGGAAATTCATAATTGATATCAGCGCCAATGTCGCTTTCAAAAACAACAAAGATACCAATAGGGAATGAAACTAACAGTAATCCAAAAATCACAGATAGTAAAGCAGTATATGGAATTCCAAAAGCTTGGAGAAGTTTATTTGAGCTTGGCAATTTGTCTAATGCAATTCAATACTTTCTTCAGGAAAACCCAAATGAATCAATGTATCTTTAATGGTATCTCTATGATCTCCTTGTAAAAAGATGTAGCCTTCTTTTGCAGTACCCCCACAAGCATATTTGTTTTTGAGTTCTTTTGCAACAGTCTCCAAATTGTTTAATTTTGGATCCAGTCCTTCAATCATAGTGCCCTTTTTCTTAAAACGGCGAGTTTCTAATCGAATAATAATTTTGGTACTATCTTTGGCCAGTTCACCACATGCGCATAAATCTTCTGGGAGACCACAAGTATTACAAATTACTGCCATTCGTTCGAAGTAAATTCTATTATACGCACTATTAAGCCTTGTTTGAATTATAAAATATTTAGAATAATTGGATTTTTTAAATAGAAAATTAATGAATTAACCATGACAGAAGATCTAACTAAAAAAGCAGCTGAAATGTTACTAAATGGTGCCACTTTGCTTAGTGCACCTTGTCCATATTGTGCAGGAGTTAGAGTATTGAAAGACGGATTTGCTTTGTGTATTAATTGTGGCAGAAAACCTGAGAAAAAAGACATCCCAACTGAAAAAGCACCAAAATCATTCAAATCATCATTGAAACAGACTTTGGATGATAAGTTAGAGGTACTCTCCAAAGAACTAGAAAATGAAAAAAACCATGAGAAACAACAAGAAATTCTAAAATCAATTAATTCAATTTTAGAGGCTCTAGAAAAAATTAAAACTTAAATTAAAATTCCATTTGATCGTTAAAAATGCATCACTTTAGGCATGAAAATTTGGATTTTATTGTTTTCTCTTGATGAATAAAGTTTTTATGTTAAAATCCTCGATGTCGAGTTATAATGAGTAGTAAAAAGAAATCAGCTCCACTTCCAGCATCAAGTGGAGGTCTCATGAGATTTTTTGAAGATGAGACAAAGGGATTCAAGATGGATCCTAGAATTGTCATTTCAATTCCTATTGGTTTAATTGCTGTATCTTGGGCAATTGACATATTCCTAGCTACGTGAGAAAATAATGGAAAAAGCCTCAGATGATGTTTCAAACATACACAACAGGTTCTCCCTTACTCTAATCAATCCAGCATCGCATTATTTTTCCCTAGTCGGATCACTATCAATTTCAGCTGTGATTTTTCTTGCAACATATTTTGGATATCTAAATGATATTTTCTCTGAAGATGTATGGTACAGACTTCCAATAATTATTGGGGTGCTTGCAATTACACAATTACTAGATACAAGATTTTCAAAAAAGAAAGAGTACTCAAAGTCTCTTCATTCGTCACTATTTGGAATAATGCTTTGGATTGTTACACTTCTTATGGGATTACTTGCAAGTATTGTATTATCAAAAGAAACTTCGTTGTTTTTTGTTACATTTGGAATGTTTCTATTTGCAAGTTTTAGAATAGGGATATACACTACAACACTTGGAGTAAGTCTTAGAAAAGCATGGGCAATTTGTTTTGTTCAGCCATTAGCAATGTTTTTGGTTTTAATCCCTCAAGATTTGTGGATTCCAATGCTAACTGATCCATTATCATTAGGCTATGGAGTATCATTTATGATTATTGCAAGTGTTTGGTCATATCTTACAGACAGAGCAGGAAGACCAGGGATGGAGAGCACACATAAAACAATTCAAGCATATCTTGCATCACAAGGAAATGATTTCAGAGAGGCTGAAGAGATTATGGAGCAGCGCTCGAATGAAACTAAAGTATCGACATCACAAATTAGATTATCATCATCGAATGGACAGAAAGAATTCAGAATGGTTTTGCCTGAAATCCATCCAGGACCATATCATCCCGTAGGTGGGAGTAACATCCCATATCTCATTTACAAAAACCTATCATCTTCAGCAATGGTAATGCATAGCATTTCAGATCATGCATTAAATTTACCATCAAGAAATGAGGTGGAAAATTATCTAAAAAATTTAGAGAATAGTGAGGTAAAAGAAGAAGGAGTTCACTGTACAGAACCAGTAACAGTTCAAATTAACAAAGCAAGAGTTATCGGGTTATTATTTGGAAACAATCCATTATTGTTTTTATCATTATCACCACATGGTATGGAGGATATTCCAAGTTACATGAAAACAGAGATTGAGCAATATGCAAAAAATCGAAATTATGCTAGAACAATGATTGTTGATTGCCATAATGCAATGGGTGAAGAAATTTCAAAAGAAGACGGTGAAGATATGCTAAAGGCAGCAAAATCATGTTTAGATACTCTAATAACAAAAGAGAGTCACCCAATAGAATTCGGATATGCAAATTCTGATGATATGGATGTATGGACAGAAGATCTTGGAATGGGCGGACTAGGAATTGTTTGTTTGAAAATCAATGATAAGAAATATTTTCTAGGATGGGCCGATGCCAACAACATGGAAAATGGGGTAAGAGAGAAAATAATAGACAATTTTTCAAAAAGAGATTATCAGTTACTTGAGATATGTACATCAGATACACATTTTGCTCCAGTTAAGGCTAGAAACAGGAATGGGTATTATCAATTAGGTTTAATCACTAGTGCAGACAAGTTATCATCTTGGTTTTTGGAGATAGCCAAAAAATCTGAATCAGATATTTCTTCAGCAAAATTTGAGATACTTGAAAATGAAACCAAAGTAAAAGTGATGGGAACAGGAATCTATGAAGATTATTCCAAAGCATTAGACAATTCACTAAAAATTACAAAGGGATTCGTTATTGGCGGAGTGATTTTTTTCAGCACTAGTCTGTTTCTATAGTTTTCATCTGTTCAATATTGCCATAAAATTCATCTACAAAAGAAGAAAATTGAAAGATAGGTACAATGGGAACATTGTCAATAAAATCAATTTTATCCTGATATAATGTTACAATTACAGGCACAGAAATGGCCCCAGGGGTTTTTGCAACATATTGTTTTGTTCTCTCAATCTGTTTATTTACAGCACTAGTTAGAGAAGATCTACTATATCGTTTCCAGTGTTTACAGTCAATTAGCATTGCAATCCCTAAACGAATACCTACAACATCTATCTCCATTCTAGGCTTTGCTAACATCATATTTTTCATTACAGCAAAATTTTTTGAAGTAAGAATCTCTGCAGTTAATCCCTCAAAGTCTCTCCAATCTAATGCAATAGAGATTTCATCTATAGGAAATCCTTTCTCAATTAAAGAGATTGCAATTTTTAATTTATCACCATCTTCAAAATAATAAAAATTTTCTTGTTTTGTACCAATATTATTTTTAATTAATTCATCTAAAATTATCTCAGATTCAGATGTAGACAATTTAGTGACAGCAGAAAAATCCTCAACTGATACTCCACCTTGGATAATTCCTTGTAGTCCACCAATCATGCCTGGATGAATTTTCATATGAATTTCTTGAATCATTGTGTCATTATAGGTTTTAAGAATTAATAACATCAGGGTATTATGATATAGGTTTTATTACAACCATCTAAAATTATGAGTATGAAAAAATTGCTAGTTTTCATGCTAGCTCTTTCAATTGTATCTTTGATGTATAGTGAATCATTTGCAGAAAAAAATACATTTTTTGAATCGGTGAAATTCATCCAGTATCTTGATGAGAATACAGCTTTAGAAGAAATAAGAAATGGAAATCTGGATCTATACTATTTCAGAATTTCATCGGACAGGTTGGAGAATGTTCAAGACAGAGAAGGATTGAGAGTTTTTGATTCTACAGGTGGCTCTTATAGTATCCTTGTAAATCCAGCTGAATCTGAAGAGTTTAACCCATTTTCAATAAAAGAAGTTAGATTTGCACTAAATTATTTAGTGGATAGAAAATTAATTGTAAATGAGTTAATGGGAGGGTATGGAGCCCCAATTATTTCATACTATAGTCCCACAGACCCAGAGTATCTAACAGTAATTGAGCAGCTTGAAGGATTTAATTTCAAATACAATCCAACACTTGCCGAGCAAATCATTTCTGAAGAGATGATGAATCAAGGAGCAGTAAAGAAGGAGGGGAAATGGGAGATGGATGCAAAGCCAATTAAAATTACAATATTCATTAGAAGCGATGATCCTGTAAGAAAATCAATTGGAGAAATTTTGGCAGTAGAATTGCAGAAAATGGGATTTATTGTCAAAAAAGATTTTGGGGATTTGAATAAAGCATTTGTGGTTGTTTATGGTTCAAACCCATCTGATTTGAAATGGAGTTTATACACTGAGGGGTGGAATCGTTCAGCATTTGTAAAATATGATTCTGTGGGATTAGGACAAATGTATTCACCATGGTTTTCAAACATGCCAGGATTCAATGATCCCTCATATTGGAATTACAAAAACGAAAAGATAGATGATTTAACTCAGAAAATATACACAGGAAGTTTTGAATCCTATGAAGAAAGATCAAAACTAATTCAAGATGCAGTCGTTGAAGGAGTCAATGAATCTGTAAGAATTTTTCTAGCTAGTAAAATTGATCAGTATGTAACAAATGAGAAGATCAGTGGGGTGGTAAATGATTTTGGGGCAGGAGTACCAAGTAGGTTTACTCCAATTAATTCCAAAGGAGAAAATAATGAACTAGTAATCGGGGTTAAGCAAATTTACCAAGGAGCATGGAATCCCATTATGGGGTTAACAGATAGTTATAGTAGACAAATTTGGGGAATAATTTCAGATCCAGGGGCCTTCAAGCATCCATTTACGGGAGAGACATTTCCCGTTAGAGCTTCATGGAAGGTAGAATCAGCAGGACCAGACAACAAAATACAGATTCCACAAGAAGCGATTCTTTGGAATCCATATTTACAGAAATGGGAGGTGGTAGGATCTGATGTAGTTGCGACAAGTAAGGTTACATTTGATTTTGAATTTAGTAATTGGCATAATGGTCAGCCAATGGATATGAATGATATTTTTCATTCTCTTTATTTTATGATAGAGTGGGGAACAAAAACAGATGATAATGATAAAACTTTTGATACAGAATTTACACCAAGAGCTGCTCAAAGTATTCAATCAATAAAAGGAGTAAAACAAGTAGATCGAGATTCAATTGAAGTATATGTAGATTATTGGCATTTTGATGATGGTGAAATTGCAGATTGGGCAATTTTATGGAATACTATGCCATGGGAGATTACTGCTGCAATGGAACAGGCAGTATTGGATGGAAAAGCATCTTTTTCAAGATCAGGGGCAACAAGCAAAAATATCAGCTGGTTATCTCTGATTATTCCAAATGATGCAAAAATGATCAAAGAATATCTAAGTAGTTTTAGAGAATCTGATTTTATTCCAATTTCCTTAATTGACAGAAATCAACCTAATGAAAGTTTCAATCAAAGATATGTATCATCAATTAATTGGATTGAAAGTAAAAATCATGCAGTAATTAGCAATGGACCGTTTTATTTAGAATCATATGCACCCGAATCTAGAACTATCACTGTGAAATCATTTGTAGATGAATCATATCCATTTAAAATTGGAAAGTGGTCAGAATTTGAAAATGTTGAATTTCCAACCATAAATAATGTAGATATTAAAAATTCAATTCAACAGGGAAAAGAATTTGAAATAAAAATACAAACAGAAAATACAGATTCAATTCTATTCTTCTTAACTAACAATGAAGGAAACAGGATTTTATCAAAAAACATCAAAATAGATGATAATAATACTTTGATTACAATTATTTCAGAAGACTCTGAAAAATTAGGACTTGGGGCAAACAATATCAAAATATTTGCAATTTCAAATTCAATTTTGCAGCCTGATTTTTTTGAATCAAGTTTTTTTGTAACTAAAAGCAGTCAAGAATTACCATCAAGTGAATTAGATAGTGTGAAATTTGAAGAAGATAAAGTAGGGTTAGAATTTCTAATAATTCCAATTATAATTTTTGCAGTTGTTATTATTCTTAAAAAAAGAAATTACATCAAACGATAATCTTTTAGAATTTGTTCTATTTGTTCCTCTGATTCTAATTTCGAGTAGTCATTTAAGAGATTTTGATTTAGTTCATAGAATGTATGTCCCCATTTGAATTTATCAAGCAACTCCATAGCTTGACCCTGAAAACCCAAAATAAATAATGAAGCGGAAAGTGCTTCAACGGTTGTTAGTTTACTAAGTTTTGAATAATTTAATGGATTTCCAGCAAATAGTGGAGGAAGTTTTCTTTTAATTCCATTGAAATTTTTAGAGAAAGCCTTATCAGCTAAATTCCATGAACAATCAATTCCAACTATAGAATTAATTACAGTCTTATCCTTAGGTAAAAGAAATTTTTCTGAAAAAGGATCCAATACCATTCCCTTGTTAGCAATTTTTTTGATACTTTGAGCTAATCCAAATTTGACCATCTTAGCTGCTGTACATTTTTTTGGATCATCCTGATAAAACATCAAAACCTGTAATTTCATTTTAATTGTTATAATGAAAGGGTATTTTGTATTTACTCTACAGATTTGTATGTAATCTTGTAGTAAAATCTAGATATTTGATCATCTTTGAGAATCTCAATATTCCAATTAGTATCAGGCAAGAACCCATCTGAAGATTCAGGCAATATTGTGAATTTTTCTAGTCGGACATCTGAGCCACTGTATCTGACGTTGTAATTTATTCCGTCAATTTCTACAACATCATAAATTTGGCCTTGTTTTCGAGTTGATTCTTTTACTAGACATTCCTCTAATTGCCCAATAATACATGTCCCATCTGAAGACATTATTTGTAGATTAACACTTGATTCATCTCCAATAGCTGGAGTTAGTAGAGAACCTGAAAGGACTCTAGGGGACAAAATTTGACTATCAACAGTTTTTGTGGCAGTAACAACAGATATCATTTTTTCAGATATTCGGTTTTCTTTTTCAATAACAGTATCTAATTTTGGTGCAAGTGGTTTTTCTACTACATTGAATTTGAGGGATTTTGTTTCAAAGTCAGCATCAACTGTAACCTCATAGGAACCAAGAGAGGATTCTTTGTTAGGTATTGTGTATTCATAGGTAAATGAACCAGATGGGCTTGGACGAATTGTAGTTATCGGACCTGTATGTTTACCACAATAAAATGTCCCACACGTAATCTCTGTTGCAGATTTTTTAATCACACTTACATCATATTTTTCAAGATAGATCAATTTGTTAGGTTTGCCATTAATAACTACAGTATCACCTGGATAGTATTCTGACTTGTCTTTCTCCAACAAGAGAGTCAATGATGCATCACTTCCAAAGGAAAAGTCGTTAGCTACACTAAATGTAGATTCAGCTTTTGCATTATTGTAAACAGCCTTTACAGAATATGTCCCTTCAGTAAATACAGTAATTGGTAAATCAAAGAAACTACTAAAGTCTCCACCTTGACTAGGGTAAACTGCAGATTCTAGAATTTGTTTGAAAGGAAAAACACCATCAATGATTTTAATAGTAACTCTATCAGGAACCACTAATCCTTCATCGCCTTGTACACGCTTTATCACATTTCCAAGAACTTTGAGTTTTTCACCTGCTTTGTAAAGTGATTTTTCAGTAGTTACAAACAGAGGAGTATTAGATAACGAATCATTTGCAGGATCTGCTGAAACTTTGAAGAAAAGATCTTTGCTGTAACTATTGGTAGCTACTTTGATTTTATAGACACCATAATTTGTTTTTATTGTATTTTTAGAACTTTCATCTTTTATGCTTTGAACTTTGTCTACAATTGGAGTATTCCATGTCCATACAAATTTTTGAGCGTTTATTGTTGCACCAGATAATACCTTAGTACCATCAGGTTTAGTCAAGGTGATTTTAACAGAATTATCTCCAGTTGGAGGAAAAACTCCAGAAAGTGTGACTGTTTGAGATAAACCATAAACCTCTTTGTCTAGAGATATTTGAGGACCATCTTTGAAAGAAAGAGGATCTATAATAGAGAAGGTTTTGGTTGCAGTATGTCCAGCATATTGAGATTTTACAACATAGTTACCAACAGTAAAAATATTTTTTGAGACGGTAATATCCAGCGAATAACTACCCGAAACTGAAGGAATTGCAGTGAAATCATAGGCTACAACAACTCCATTGTTTGTTCTAGTTTTTGCACCAGGAGCTAATGCTATTATTTCAAGAGGAGATCCATCTTCATGTGAAATTGAAATTTTTACAGGAGTACCTGCAACATAACTTGAATTAGCAGTAGGATCTCGAATGAATCCATTCAGTTTTATGCTATCACCAAAAGAATAAACTTCTTTATCAGAATTAACAGTTAGAGATTCATTTGTTGCAATAAATTCACCAGGATTTGTTACGGCATGAATTATGGTAGTAGCTGAACCAATTGATTTAGATACACTGATTTTGTAATCACCTAATCGAATCTTATTATCAGGAATAGTGAACGTGTATGTAAAAGAGCCATCACCCATTATTCGAGCACTATCTAAAATTTTGAATCCCGAATCACTTCCAGATGTTATTGTGGTTTGTTTAGTCTGAACTATTTCCAAATCTAAGGTACTAATCCAAACGTGGTTTATTCTACCTGAAATATTTACTTGCTCCCCAAGACCATATGCTTTTTTATCGGTCCACAATGAAATTGGGACATCTTCTTTGATATCCTTAACAACATCAAAAGTGGAAACCGCCGATTTGCCAGAGTATTCAGCAATAATTTGGTAAGTTCCATATACAGGTTTAACAGTAGTTAGATAAACACTTGTTGCAAATTTGTCTTTAGTAGGATATAGGTTTCCTTCAGACACCAGATTGCCTTCAGAATCTTTTACAGTTAATTTCATTCCCTCAAATGGAATTACTTTTGATGTGAAACCAGTTATTGATACTAGTTGACCTGGCAGGTATTGGGATTTATCGGAAAAAATACTGAGTTCTGCATCAGTCTTCAAAGTCTGTTCAATGATTTTATGTCCAACTGAAAAATTTGTTTTTGCTTCTGCACCAGCATAGCTTACTGAGACATTATAAACACCTTCATTAATTCCAAGAACTTGATGCAGGCTAATTGTTGTTTTATAATTTCTATTAAGATCAGGATACAAACTCACAGTTTTATCATAATTAGGACCAGAGATTTTAACTAAAATTGGTTCAGGTTGAAATGTGGGTTTCACAATAAAGACTTCTTTAGAAACAGTTCCCTTTATGACAGCAGTTTCACCAAAAAGATATGAGGGTTTATCAGATGAAACAGTTACTGTTACTTCGTTTGTGGCTTGATTTACTACAAGTTTACCATTAGAAGAACCTGCAGTAGACGTTGTAAATTTCCAATCATCAGAACTATCTAAATCATATCCATCATAGATTCTCTGCCAGGATTTTAAATCATTAAAGATGTCAGATAGTATAGGGGTTTTATCAACTACAGTGCCACTTGCATCTCGAAGTTCTACAGATTCATTTGAATCAGTGAACCACAAACTTTGATATGAATATGTTAAAAATTGTCCTGGCTTAATTATTGTTCCAGATGGAATAGTCATAGTTTTTTTCAAAACGGTAGTAGATGCAATCTTCCAACCGCTCAAATCCACATCAGAGTTTGTAGGATTGTAAAGTTCTACCCACTCGGAAACAGATGTTGCATCATTTCCAGGAGGATTAATCTCAACTTCATTTATCACAACATGATCAGGACTTGTTTGAGCATATACGGGAATTAGCACTCCAGCAAGTAAGACTACTGAAAATAGAATCAACAGGGCACTTTTCATAGGATTTTCCTAATTTGATTGACCAAAGGCCTCATTTTAGAATGAAATTGAGGAAAAGTTGAGCTAGTTGTTAAAGTGATATATCTTAAAACCATGAAAAAATATCTATTTTTTCAGTATTAAGGCATACGTAGGAATTATTCCTTAACATAGTCACAGTTGGGGCATTTCTTTTCAATAATTTTAGCACCACATTCCAGACAGATACCTTCACCAATTTCACGAGTTATAGATTGCTTTCTCTTGCCTACATAGAATTTGATACCAAAATACATCAGAGTAACAATAATGGCAGCATAAATGGGAGCCATAAATGGCATCAACCCAATCATAAAAAGAAACAATCCAACAATCAATACAATATCTCGTTTTTCAAATTTCAATAAAATCAAGAAATCTAAGAATTGATAAAAAGATGCCGGAGCTCAGTGCCATTAGTTTACTTCATATCAAAGTCAATTCTCTAACTCATCTTCATTGCTCGGCAATTAGTTTAGATTGATTTTATTTATAAAATAATTAGTGGTGGGATTGGAGTGATTTGAACACTCGATCTCTGCGTCCCAAACGCAGAATCATACCAAGCTAGACCACAATCCCAGTAAGCCCAGAAACTCGCCCAATTTAAGCTTCACAGATAATCATTTTAAAGGCAGTCAAAGGATCAAAAACGTGCAATCTGAAGACTATATCAAAGCAGGAAAAATTGCAGCAGAGGTCAGAGAGAACGTCAGAGTCAAAGACTGGATTGGAAAATCAGTTTATGATATTTGTGAAGAAGTAGAAAATGAAATTAAAAAAAGAGGAGCCAAATGTGCATTTCCAGTAAATGCAAGTATTAATGAAATTGCAGCACATTATACTGCAGAACCAAACGACCCAATTACAATAAAAGATACAGATTTAGTAAAAATTGATCTAGGTGCACAAATTAACGGATACATTGCAGATACAGCTGTTACTGTTTGTTATGATACACAATATGACGGCTTGGTACAAGCTGCAGAAGAAGCATTAAGAAATGCAATGGCTATGATAAAAGAAGGGGTAAAAGCTAGCGATGTTGGAAGAACTATTGAAACTACAATAAAACAAATGGGATACAAACCAATTGCAAATCTTAGTGGGCATTCATTAGAACAATACACAATACATGCAGGAAAATCAATTCCAAATATTTGGTCAATTGGAGGTTTCACTCTCTCATCAAATTCAGCATATGCTTGTGAGCCTTTTGTTACAACAGAACAGGGAGGAGGATTTGTTAGAAATGGACAAATAAAAAATATTTTTGCATTAAACTCAAGAAAGAAAACAAAAAATGATGAGGCAGATAAATTACTGGATTTTATATGGAATAATTTTAACATGTTGCCATTTGCATTAAGATGGTTAACAAAAGAATGGGATGAGAAAAAAGCAAGAGAGTTATTGGAAATTCTAATAAAGAAAAAAGCTGTTCAGGCATATCCAGTATTAATTGAAGTAAATGAACAAAGAGTTGCCCAAGCAGAGCACACATTCATTCCAAATGAGAGTGGAGTAACAATTACTACAAAGGCAATTTAACTAGAGTAAAAATGAGTGATGAGATAAGCCCTTGTCCAAAATGTGCAGGTTTTATGTTTAAAGAACATGGTGAAAGTGCATCATGGTTTTGTCCAAAGTGCAATATAAAATTCAGAACAAAATAAAAAAATTATTGTTCTAGAGTCTCAGCAAATATTTTTTCAATTCTAGTTGACCCATTGCATGATGAACATTTTGAGGATGTTTGAAATAAAACATCTCCTTCAGTGAATTTTCTTTTTCGTAGCATACTGCATTGTTGACATTTTTCAACAGAATAAGCAACAGTGGTTTTTTTCTTTGAAAACATTATTGAGGCACCCCAGAAGTATTTCCAACACCTATAATCAATACTGAATCACCAGAATTTGTATTTTCATCAATCATCTCATAAACTTGTGACATAACATTATCTGCTTGATCTGAAATTTCTTTAGTCATCAAAGTGATTGCCTCTTTTACTGATTGTTTAATGACTATAGAAAATAATGGGATGTTGTTAGTGGTTGCAATTTCTTCAATATGGAATTTTTCTGTTCCAATCCCACCAATTGCTGCACCAAAACCTTGTGCAATTGTTGCCGAGTCTTCTCCCTCCATCTTCAATGCAGCGTCAATCATTATTATTGTATTAATTTTATTTTTAGAGATGATTTCCTTTAATGCATCTGCAGGTCGTCCAACAGTAGAACCAGGTCCTTCAGCTTTTAACAGAAATAGATTTCGTTCTTTATATTCTGTTTTTGCAAGAACAGTTTGAAATGCAACTGTCTCTTTATCACAATCAAGCATCATCTTTCCTACAATCATAGGTCCAATACCATCTCCAACTGGTTGGCCTGCTTTAAATGCAGGAATTGCATCTTTCATCGCCCCTGCTTGTTCCATGATAAATGGAAGAATCATTTGTAGTGGTAATATCAAGGGATAGTTATTTTGCTTTTTTGCAGTCAAGAACATGTGATTAATTATTTTGTAAATCATCTGTAGTGATGAGGCAATTTCAAGTAAAGTTTGTACTTTGTTTAATTCTAATTCAGAAATTTCAGGAGAAAGAGATTTGATGTGATTCCTAGTATAATCTTCTCGTAGTCTAACCATGTGTTGGATTTTATCCACAATTCCATTAGGATCCATATCTACAGGCATTATAGTAAAGTAATCCAAAAATCTATCAATTTTTTTGCTAGGTTCTTCTTTTGGATTTAGATTTTTGTTAATGTAATCAATTAACTCTTTTTTAGATTCGTTTCTATACTCATCAAGTTTACCAATGCCTTTTTTTATTTCTCCAGAAGTAACGTATAGTTGAATTCTCTGACCATAGAATACAAAGAGAATGATCGGGATAATCCAAATAAGCATCATTAATGGATTAGTATCATCACCCATTGAGAATAATTGATTAAAATCAAAATTTGTAAAATTCACTAGACTCTGCGATCGTCGGATCTAAATTAAATCATTCGTATTATCTGTAGCCAATTTTACTTAAAAATTTGCAAATATCACGCACAGAAGCACAAAAATTTGGCGAGTCCTTTTATTATAGTTAAAATACAAAAAAATCTGAATATGCCACAAACAAAACCTATCGTAAGTGTGGAAAACGTTGTAGCCTCAGCAGATGTTGGGCAAAAAATGGACTTGAATGAAATCACTAGAACATTTCCAGATGTAGAATACCATCCAGATCAATTTCCAGGATTGGTATTTAGATTAAAGGTTCCAAAAACTGCAACATTGATTTTCACTTCAGGTAAAATGGTATGTACAGGTTCTAAATCAGAAGAGATGGCAAGAAAAGCCGTTAAGACTGTTGTACAAAAACTTCGTAAAGGAGGAATCAAAGTAAAAAAAGATGCAACAGTTACAATTCAAAATATTGTTGCTTCAATTAACTTGGGTGGAAAAATCCATTTAGAACAAGCAGCAAGAACTCTTCCAAGAAGCATGTATGAACCAGAACAATTTCCAGGACTTATCCATAGAATGTTAGACCCTAAAACAGTCATATTGTTATTTTCCTCAGGAAAACTTGTCTGTACGGGTGCAAAGCAAGAGCCAGATGTATACAGGTCGGTTAACAACTTGCATGCATTACTAGAAGAAAAAGATCTTATGATTTATGACTAGTCATAGATCAAACTTATTTTCATTAATTTCTTTAATTTTTACTTATAAAGACAATCAAATTTTTATACAAATTTTGTAACATAAAGCATCCGATTCAGAAAATATGGTTCCCAAAGAACCTACATTAAAAATTGGGATGAGGGGGAGATAACTTGGACTCCCTTTCAAAATATCTATTTTATAGGACTTCCCAATGGAACTTCTTCATTTACTGTTAACCAATACGGTTTATCATCAACGTCAGCTGCAAGTAACATTGCATTAGATTCAACTCCTGCCATTTTTTTTGGTTCAAGATTTGCAATGACAATTACAGTTTTACCAACAATATCTCCAGGATCATAATATTGAGCACCGCCAATAATCACATCACGTTGATCATCTTGGCCTAAATCTATCCTACCTTTTATTATTCTGGATTTTCCCTCAATAGGCGCTGTTGAAATAATCTTTGCAACTCTAATGTCTAATTTTGCAAAATCATCATATGTGATATTGGTCATAACAAATCATAATTTATCCGGTTAAAATGAATTTCGAAATCACAGTAATTCCTTTTTGTCAATTCCACTAGTTTCTATCTCATATCGAAGAGCAGCTGGTAATTCCATGTATTTTTTGTTAACCAGAATAACAATTTGATCTTCGGGAACATTAACTTTTTTCAATAATTGTCCACGTTGATGCGCATATGCATTTTTCCAAAAGCTAGATCCATCTAGCGTTCCAATTTTTGGCATATATTTTGAGGGTTTCATTTTTTTCAAGTTTAAGTTGACTGTGACGGAAGAATGGCAAATGCCATTAGAACTGGAGTTACTGTTCTGGATTTTAGGCATGTTGCCCATCACAGTCTATTTGTCATGTAAGAGGATTCTAATATATTTAATGCGGAATGTTCAGTATAGAGCATGGCTACAATTGAGGTAGAACTTGAAATTAATTCGACAATTGACAAGGTTTGGGATATCGTATCTGATATTGACAATGAACCAAAATTTTGGAAGGGCACAAAAGAGATCAAAAACATATCAAAAGAAGAAAGCAAGGTTATTAGAGAAGTCACAATTGCTTTCAGAGATCAAAAATGTCTTCAAGAAGTGAAGTTGTATCCTAAAGAGAGAATAGAGGCAAAATTTACCAAGGGAATAATTGACGGGGTAAAAATAATATCATTAAGACCCGCTGAGAATAAAACAATTCTCAAAACGTTTTGGGATATAAAATTAACAGGTATGATGGGCATGTTTACTGGAATGATTAAAAAGCATATCAAAAGCGGTACAGAGCAGGCAATGCAGAGTATCAAATTAGAAATTGAGAGATAGAATTTATGGAAATAATTCTAGATTTTTTCAATTACTCACTAACTGGAATACTAATAGGAATTTGTGGGGCATGGGTTTTTCTAATAAAATCAATGGCAAATTCATTTACTCTTACACCATATTTAGACAGATTTGAAAATATTTCAGAATCATCACCAAAAGTTTCTGTAATTTTGCCAGCAAGAAACGAAGAGGAATTTATTGGAAAGTGTTTGGATTCATTAATTAATCAAGAATACCAAAACTATGAAATTATTGTAATAGATGACTCATCAGATGATAACACAGGTAAAATAATTTCAGAATATGCAAAAAAGTATCCAAAAATAATTCCAGTTATTGCAAGACCCAAACCTGAGGGATGGATGGGGAAGAATTGGGCATGCATGGAAGGTTATAAAAAATCAACAGGAGAACTTTTGTTATTTACAGATGCAGACACCACACATGCAAAAAATACAATGAGTCTTGCAGTTTCACATTTAACATCATCTAGTTTGGATGCATTATCTGCAATTCCAAAAATGCTCACATTTGATTTTTGGACAAATGTAACACTGCCAATGATATCAACATTTCTTCATTCTAGATTCTCAGCATTAAATGTCAATAATCCAGCAAAAAAAACAGGTTATTTTTTTGGAAGTTTTTTCATAATTAAAAGAACTGCATATGAACAAGTCGGCATGCATGAAGGCGTAAAACATGAAATTATAGAAGATGGAGCACTAGGAAAAAAAGTAAAAGAGTTAGGATACAAAATAAAACTAGTCAGAGGAGAGCATCTAATCCAAGCAGTTTGGGCTAGAGACAAAGAAACACTATGGAATGCCTTGAAAAGATTAATGATTCCATTATATCTTCAAAGTGGAAAAATAGCAATTGGGATTTTTATTGCAATAGTATTTTTGTTATTTATTCCATTCCCAATATTTACAATTTCAGTGTTATCACCAGTAGAATCATTATCATCAAAAGCATTATGCATATCATCTACCATAGCATCATTATTGATTTACACAGGAGCAATTATGGAAATTAAAGTGGGTCTAAAGTTGAAATTAAAATATGCATTTTTTGCACCACTTGGTAGTTTAGTTGTAGTGTTAGGATTTTTGAGTGGTTTACTTCAGGCAAAGAGTTCATCTTCAGTATCTTGGAGAGGAAGGAGTTACTCTATGAAAGATCATACTCAAAGTTCCTTAAGTGTATAGTAATCCTTTTAGATAGAAAACAGAGAATAAAAAATCTCATGGACAAGTCAGGTTTGTTTGTAGGTGGGGGAATTGGAGCAGCTGTAGTAATTGGAATTTTTCTAGTAGTTTTTACAACAGTACCAGAATCAATTGATCCAGAAATCATAGTAGATGAAAATCATATTCCAAATGCAATAGGAGAGTCCACAGATGTTTTTTCAAAAAAATTATCTCTAGTTGAAATTTTTGAAAAATCAGAACCAGGAGTCGTAAGAGTTAATGTTCAAAGAGGAGAAGAATCCGAAAGAGGAGGAGTGGGTTCGGGTTTTGTTTTTGATAAAAAAGGACACATTATCACAAATGCCCACGTAGTGGATAATGCAAAAAAAGTTATTGTGACTTTTCTTGATGGTCGCTCTTATAATGCAGAAATAATCGGAGTGGATAAATTTACAGACATTGCAGTTATCAAAGTAAATTCAGATTTAGTATTATTACATCCTTTATCTCTTGGAGATTCATCAAATCTCAAAGTCGGAGAACAAATTGCCGCAATTGGAAACCCATTTGGGCTATCAGGTTCAATGACATCAGGCATAGTAAGTCAATTAGGAAGATTACTCCCATCGGGTGCAGGGTATTCAATACCAGATGTAATTCAAACAGATGCAGCTATAAATCCAGGGAATTCAGGAGGCCCACTAATCAACATGAGAGGAGGTGTTGTAGGAATTAACACAGCAATTCAATCCACAACTGGAGAATTTACAGGTGTAGGATTTGCCATTCCATCACAGACAGTTGCAAAAATAGTTCCAACATTAATTGAAAAAGGAGAATACAAACATCCTTGGATTGGAATTGCAGGCCGCGATATTGATCCAGATTTAGCAAATGTTTTAGAATTAACTGAGGCAGTGGGATTTTTGGTAATTACGGTTGTAAAAGACAGTCCTGCAGAAAAAGCAGGGTTGATTGGTTCAGATAAAACAATTGAAGTTGATGGAATTAATTTTCCAGTTGGTGGAGATATTATTTTATCAGTAGATGGGATTGAAGTAAGAAAAATTGATGATATTTTAATACATCTTCAAAGAGCAAAATCAGTAGGCGATGAAATGGTTTTAGAAATACTCAGAGATGGAAGAACAACTAATGTCACAATAACACTTCAAGAAAGACCAAATGGGAATTAATCCAATACAAGCATAAATACAGCTAGACAAGAATTCTTTCTGTTGAATAATCTTGTCTTAAACTCTGAGAGTTTAAACAACGTATTAGAGAATAAGACAATAAATCGTCAAGATATTCTAAGTATTTATGAAAAATCTAAAATCGAATCTGAGGAATTATTTTTTGCTGCACAAAAACTTAGAACAAAATATAAAAAAAACACAGTGACATTCTCAAAAAAAGCTTTTTTCAATATTGTAAATCTGTGTAAAGATACTTGTTCATATTGCACATACAAGTCTGAACCTGGAGAAGAAAAATTATCATTAATGTCAAAACACCAAATTTCTGAGCTCTTACAATTAGCAAAAAAATACAATTGTGTTGAGGCACTCTTTGTTACTGGAGAAAAACCAGAGCAAAGATATCAAGAAGCACGTGAGTGGTTAAGAGAAAATGGATTCAAATCAACAAGTGAATATCTGATTCATTCTTCAGAGCAGGCATTAGAAGCAGGATTATTTCCACATACAAATGCAGGGAATCTAACTTTTGAGGAAATGAAAGAATTGAAAAAAACAAATGTTTCAATGGGAATAATGCTTGAAAATGTCAGTGACAGATTGACAAAAAAAGGAATGCCACATTATTTGGCATCAAGTAAAAAACCAAAAGAAAGATTGAAAGTTTTGGAGAATTCTGGTAGACTAGGCATTCCAATGACAACTGGGATTCTTGTAGGAATTGGTGAAACTATTGAAGAAATTATTGATTCAATAATTGCAATAAAAGAACTACATCAGAAATATGAGAATATTCAAGAAATAATTTTGCAAAATTTTCAACCAAAACCAGATACAATCATGAGCAACACACCATCAACTGATGAAAAATATTTCAAAACCGTGGTTGCATTAACCAGAATTATAATGCCCAAAATGAATATACAAATTCCCCCAAACCTATCACCAAAATCTTATCAAAGTTTTCTTTCAGTAGGAATAAACGATTGGGGAGGGATATCTCCTTTAACACCAGATTTTGTAAATCCAGAATTTGCATGGCCAGAAATCAACAAGGTAGAAAAAAATTCAAAGAAATCAGGATTTGAACTAAAATGTAGATTTCCAGTATATCCAGAATTCTTTTCTCTTATTAGCAAAGAGTTAAGAGATAAGATGTCGTTGATTGAAGATGAGGATGGGTTGGTAAGAGAGGATTATTGGAAATGACAAACATGGACTCACTTTTTAAAAATGCTGACCCAATAGTGGCAGAGATTCTAAACAATGCGCTATCAGAAAAGGAGATATCGGCAGAGGAAGGACTAGAACTTTACAAAACACAAGGTGTGGATTTTCATTTAGTTGGATTTGTAGCTAATGAATTACGAAAGAGAAGAGTAGGAGATATTGTATCATATGTAGTTAATAGAAATATCAATTTTACAAATGTCTGCATAAAACAATGTGGTTTTTGTGCATTTAGCAGAGATTTTAGAGAAGAGGAAGGATATTTTCTTCCAACAGAGGAAATTGTAAGAAGAGCAAAGGAAGCACATCAATTAGGAGCAACAGAAGTTTGCATTCAAGCTGGCTTGCCTCCAGATATGGAAGGAGGTTTGTATGAAAATATCTGCAAAGAGATAAAAAAAGAGATACCAGATATCCATATTCATGGATTTTCGCCTGAAGAAATCCTATACGGTTCAAAAAGATCGGGAGTATCAATTGAGGAATTTCTAAAAAGAATGAAAGAGGCAGGAGTAAATACACTTCCAGGTACATCAGCTGAAATACTTGATCAAAAATTAAGAGACAAAATATCTCCAGGAAGAATCACTGTTAAAGAATGGGAGAAAGTTATCAAAGCCGCTCATAATTTAGGAATAAACACCACATCCACAATGATGTTTGGGCATTTAGAAACTCTAGAAGAAAGAGTCAAACATATTGAAAAATTAAGAGACATTCAAAAAGAAACAAAAGGCTTTACAGAATTTGTACCATTAAATTTCATTCACACTGAAGCTCCAATGTATAAGCATCAGTTACATGAAGGAATTAGAAAAGGAGGTAGCGGTAATGATGTATTGTTAACACATGCCATTGCTAGAATAATGTTAAACAATTTTATCAACAACATACAAATGTCGTGGGTAAAAGAAGGTCAAAAAATGTCTCAGTTATTACTAATGTGGGGAGCAAATGACTTTGGCGGTACATTAATCAACGAAAGTATTTCTACATCGGCTGGATCAGAACATGGACAACTACTAAAACCAAAAGAGATTAGAAGAATGGTTAAAGAAATCGGAAGAATTCCTGCTGAAAGAAATACCCAATATGAAATTCTAAAAAAATTCGATAATGAAAATGAATTTGAAGAAGAATTAGATAAAGTTACAGACACATCACAATTTGGATCATATATTGAATTAATCAAAATTAACAAATTCAAATATACAAATCCTAGGAGAGAGTAATTGTCTGCCTTAGAAAAGGCATTAAATCATTCTAAAAAAATAGGGATTGATGAAGCAGAAATAGTTGTGATTAAAAAAAAGATCACCACTGTTAGAATTACAGATTCTGAAATTGCAGAAATCAAACAGAATTTTGATGAAAATTATGGAATAAGGTTAATTCAAAATAAAAAAATAATATCTGTTCAAACGACAAATCAAGAAGAAATTGAGAAATCAATCGATGAAGCAATTTTCACAATTTCAAGTTTAAAACCAAGAGGTTTTTGGAATGGGTTACCTCACAAAACAACTACAAAAAAAATCAACGGCATCTATGATAAAAAACTTGAAGATATTTCAGGTAAAACAGCTACGGACATAGCACAAAATATGATAAATTCTGCCTGCAATAGTAAAATTAAAACTATTACAGGATCACTCAATATCGTTTATGAAGATTTTGAATTAGAAAATTCTAATGAGTTAAATTTTAAAGATAAAGCAACATATATCTCAGGAATAATTAATGCTGAATCAGAATTAGGCACAACTCCAGTATCAGGGATTGGACATGATTGTTGTAGAACCTTAGCAAATTTTTTTGCTGAAAAAATAGGCGAAGAAGCAAAATCTATGTGCATTGAATCAATCAATCCTAAAAAAATAGATACTGGTAAATACGATATTATTTTTGAACCGTACTCTGTAGGTGAACTGTTAGCATTTGTTGTTGCAACAAATTTTAACTTAAAAACATTTTCAGAAAAGAAAAGTTGTTTTTCAAATAATTATGATGATCAAATAGCAATTAACGAATTAACACTAAGCGATGATCCTCATATTCCAGAGGGAGTTGGAACAAAGAGTACTGATGATGAAGGTGTGATGACCGAAAAGAATAATTTCATTGAAAAGGGAGTTTTTAAAAATACTTTTTCTAATTTGTTTGATAGTTACAAAGAAGGGAGGAAATCAACAGGAAATGCATGTAGGTTAGGATCACCTATGGGAAGAAGTTCAGATCCAATTACAATATCTGCACCACATAATCTTACAGTATCCAAGGGAGATTTTTCTCAAAATGAATTAATCAAAGATACTAAACATGGATTGGTAGTTGGAAGATTGTGGTATACATATGCTGTAAATCCAATTAAAGGTGATTTTTCTTGCACTGCAAGAAGCGGAATACGAGTAATTGAAAATGGAGAAATCAAAAGTGCTGGAAAATCAGTTAGAATAATTCACAATCTTCCAAGAATGTTAAAAAATATTTCTGGAATTGGAAATAATCAAACCAGGGTGATACAATGGGCATCTCTTCCATCAATCACTCCATCAATTAGAGTTCAAAGTATTGAAGTAAATTCAATTTAATACAAAATTTAGGCACAAATTATTTGAAAAAAGTGATGACAAGATAGGCAACATACCCCATAGCAAGACCAACTCCCATAACCCTATTGACAATTCCAGTCTTAATAGCAATAAGTAATGATGCACTAAAAATTATCATTACTGCATAATCCAGATAGACATCAGAACTAATAATCACCCCACCAAGAGCAGCACCAACTCCCATAATCATCAAAATATTGTAAATATTACTTCCAATGATATTTCCAATTCCAATGTCAGAGTGACCTTTTCTGATGGCTATCAAAGAAGTGATTAACTCTGGAAGAGAAGTTCCAATAGCAATTACAGTTAATCCTATAATTTTTTCAGATAATCCAAATTCTTTTGCTAAAATGACAGCATTGTCAACTGTTAGAATTGCACCAACATACAACAAAGCAATACCAAGTCCAATCAGTCCAATTGATTTGAGATATACATTATTTTTTCCTTCAACTGAATTTTCATCCTTTTCATCTCTATGTTTTAGTGCATCCTTAATTGTATAATATGAAAAAATTCCCAATACTGCCAATAGTAAAATACCATCATATTGAGAAAGTTCACCATCAATTGAAATCAAAACAAGTAAAAATGAGACAGCTAACATTATTGGAATTTCTTTTCGTAAAAGAGATTTGTTCACCACAACAGGTACAATCATTGCTGCAACACCAATAACCATCCCAACATTAGCAATATTACTTCCAATAATATTTCCTAAAATTATTGCACTGTGTTCACCTGCTGCTGCAACACTGGCTGCAAGTTCAGGAGTAGATGTCCCGTAAGCCACAATAGTCATCCCAATTACCAAATTACTAATTCGGAATTTTTTGGCAATTGCAACACCACCACTGACTAACCAATTACCACCAAAACACAACATTACTAATCCAACAATTGTCAGAATTGCATTAAGAACAATTTCCACAATATAATTTCACATAATGATTGTTTAAATGAGATGATTTACTAAAAATTCACAATTTTAGCAATTCCAATTAAGGATAAAGAGCAGATTTAGGTACAAATATCAAGTAAATTTGTAAAAATCTATCTATTCAGTTTTAGTCTCAATATTCAATTTTGAGTGCACGTAATCAATGATTTTAAAATAATCAGAACGTGGTTCAGTACTTATCAAAAACAACTCGTTTGAATTTATTGGAATAGTAATCATGGTTACTTTTTCATATTCAGTAATTGATGATCTTTCTTTACCTATTTTATATGCCAAATTTGTATAAAGTTCTCTTTTTTGGATTGCATAGTGAATCGACATGCTCACTTGATCTCCAGATAGCATTTGCTCAACATTTTCTTTTGGCCCACCTGCTACTATCTCTCCTTTGATATTTGCAATTCCTGCAAATCTTACATTAGTATCTAAATCAAGGACTTGTTTAGTTAACTCGTCATAATTGATTGTCAATTTTTTGTCCCAGATGTTTTTTTCTTTCTAAATATTTCATCTTTCTCTTTCAAATTGTCAGTATATGTATCCATATCAAGCATGAATTCTTCTTCCTCTGAATACGCAGATTCTGCATGCTCGCTAATATCTAATCCGATATCTTCTACTTCAGGTGAAACTCTAATTCCGATTAGATGTTTAAGCACTTGTAATATCACCCAAGTTCCACCAAATCCCATGGCAGCTGCAACGCCTACTCCAACAGCTTGAATCCATAATTGATCTGGATTTCCAAATAGCAATCCATCCACACCACCAGGATTTATTGCAGTACTTGCAAAGATTCCAATTGCCAATGCACCAACTATTCCTGCAACACCGTGAACGGAGCTAACATCAAGTGCATCATCAATTTTTAATTTTTCTTTAAACAGTACCACACCAGAGTAAGATATCACACCGATTGCAATTCCAATTACAAATGCATGCTCAGCACTAACAAATCCAGAAGCTGGGGTAATTCCTGCCAATCCTGCAATTGCACCATTAATTGTTGCCACAACAGAAGGTTTTCCTGTTCGAACCCAAGAAAGTCCAGCCCAAATTAAAGCAGAAACTGAAGATGCCATATGAGTTACAATTACAGTGTTTCCAGCAACTCCACCTGAAGCAGACAATGCACTGCCTGCATTGAAACCAAACCACCCAAGCCATAGCAATGACGAGCCAAGAACTGCAAGTGGAATGCTATGTGGAATCATTATAGCAGGACCATAGTGTCTTCTCTTTCCAAGTACCAGTGCAGCAGCTAAGGCTGCCATACCCACACTAGTGTGAATTACTATACCACCTGCAAAATCAACCACGCCAAGTTGAGCTAACCAACCACCACCCCAAACCCAATGAACTAATGGATAATAGATCAGCATTGACCATGCAGCAATAAATATGATAAATGAACTAAATTTCATTCTCTCTGCAATAGTTCCTGTAAGTAATAGAGGAGTGATTGCAGCAAACATTAATTGGAATTTAACAAAGAGTACGCCTGGAATTGTTGGAGCATATTGTTCTAATGGCGCATCAGACGGAACACCTTTCAAAAATACCCAATCCATATTTCCAACTAATCCTTGAGATGAAGGACCAAATGACAAACTAAATCCAAACACAAACCACATCACACTTAACAATGCCAAACCAAAGAAGATCTGCATGAAAATTGAGGCAGCATTCTTTTTTCTAAGTAAACCAGATTCAAAAAGACCCAATGCAGGGATCATTAGTAGAACAAGACTTCCAGCAACAAGCATCCACGCTGTATCCCCAGAGTCCAAAACCATAATGAAAAAATTATCTTAAAATTAATAACAATGTCTAAAATTGATGCTCAATTGATTATCATTTGGACATCAAAATCAGAAATTATATTTGTGTAATTATCATATCTATTACTAAATGCTCAAAGTAGAAGTAATTTTAGGAAATAATGATGTCATGAACATTAGTGAGGGTCTCAAAGAGATCAATGTCGGAGGACTAACAGTCTCCAAAGTCAGAGGTAGAGGAAAGAATCCCGGTCCTGAAATTCATGCCTCAAAAGGAAGTGAAATTTTTGTTCCCCAATTCAGTGACAAATACAAGCTCGAAGTAATCATTCCAGATTCCAAAGAAGATGAAGTGGTCAGCATCATTAAAAAGAATTCCAGAATGGGCAAGATCTTCATATCACAAATTCTAAGAGCAGTAGACATCGTCACAGATGATGAAGGCGAAGTGACAATCTAGATGAATATGGATTTTTTGCGCAAAAGCAAATTGTTTCAAAGAGCAGAGATGAAACCACTTAACTCTAGAGACTATGTTAAAGTTGCAGCAATAATCGGAATCATTGTCATACCCTTACTTGTTGGCCTAGCAGTATGAAAGTATCAAAAATTTTCATAGCAAAATTATCACTTGCCGTAGTAGGTATGACGTTAATTGGATTGTATTTATTTTTACCAGTAATGTGATTGTTAAAAATCACCAAAATTATTTTCGTAAAGCATCGTAGGGTTTTTCAATTGTTTTTCTAATGTAGGAAGAGATTTCATAATGCAATAATTTGTAAAGTCGCTAAATGATTTTATTCTATAATCATCTCTAAGTTTTTCTTTATTTTCCTCATAGATTACTTGTAGTTTATGTAAAGTAAATTTTTGTAATGGGACAAACCTACTACGTTTAGGCAATGTACGAGATTTAGTTTTTGGTAATTCAGCAATTTCAAGGTCTTGGTTTCCATCAAGAGTATCCATATCCACGACTTCTTCCATTTCAGAAACAAAGATTTTTCCTCCATGATTAGATGACAACCCAGAATTTTTGGAAATCATCTCAACTACTTTTCTTGCATCTTTATCGGATACAACCATCTCAATTTTTGCCAATGGTATTGACTGTAATCCACTAGAACCAATTCGAGATCCTTTTGATTCATCATAAATTTGGTTATCATCTAAATTTCGTTTATCAATAATGTAAGTTCCAACAGTACTCAAGACTGTCTTAATTGATGGAAAATTTTTTCGTTTAATTACAGCCTCAATTTTTTTCATGAAAAATTTCACATTAGAGGGCTATTTATCAGAATTGTTTGTTATCAAATATTAAATCAAAAATCACCATTATTTGATCGCTCAATTCATACTAGATACATAATTTAGGTGTAAAAAAATCAGCTAGGAAGATCAACAAAGCTCAAGTTAAAGACTAATAAGGTAATGTACCGTACTATACGGTATAATGCGAGCAAGATTAACATATGTACCACTAGAAGTGGCAGACCAATTTGGGGATTTTATCATAAAAAGAGATGAACAAATTCTCGATGCAGTAAAAGCAAGGACAAAGGATTACAGTACACTATCGCTCTTGAAATTACTATATCAACTCAGAGGAAATCCAATGACATTCTCAGATCTATATTCAAAATCAAAGATCAGAATGAAAAAATCATTTTTGAATTATCTACATCTATGTGTAGATTACAACTTCATAAAAAAAGAGCCAGTAGGAGCAAATGTGATTTATACAATTACAGACAAGGGGCGAGTAATGCTGAGTTTATTTATGCAAAAAGATAACTAGTGAAAGAAAAGCAAGGCAGGTAATTAAAATACCATAGCAGAAAAAATTACTGAAAACAACCTAACCAAAAGAGTGCAAAATACTCGCTCAGCAAAGTAATTAGATAGAAGAAATCGACGTAAACAGTGCAAAGTGAATTTCCAGAAGCAGAAGTATATGAGATTAAGAAGGTAGAACTAAAAAGCCCAATAATATTTGCAGGGTTTGTAGGTGCGGGATTAGTAGGACCAGTTGCAATTAATCACATCATAGAAAAATTAGAAATGGTTGAAATTGGATTAATGAGATCAAAATACCTTCCACCATCAACAGTGTTCATGAAGGGAAGACTGCGTCATCCATTCAGATTCTATGCAAATCAGAAAGGCACCGTTTGTGCAATAATTTGTGAGATAACATTGAGAATGGAGGGACTTTATTCTCTGGTATCATCAATTTTAGATTGGGCAGCAGTGAAAGGATCAAAAGAGATTGTGATTTTAGATGGAGTTGCAAGTGAGGAACACGATAAAAAAGCATATTGTGCAGCTGAAGAAGATCTAGTTAGAACAATGGCCGATAAAGACATCAACATGATTCCACAGGGATTCATAACGGGAATACCAGGAGGCATACTAAATGAATGCCTCATGAGGGAGATTCAAGGAGTAACTCTACTAGTAAAAGCAAACAACACAGCACCAGATTCTGCGGCTGCTGCTACGTTAATTGAGGCACTAAACAGGTTTTATGAAATGAACATAGATACAAAAGAACTTCAAGAAGACAGAGATAGAATAAACTCAGAATTCAGTGAATTATCTCAAAAATATGTAAAGCATAGAGAAGAGATAGCTGGAATGTATATGTGATCTAGATAGCAGGCAAATTCTTTTATTCAAAGCAGATGCGCAACAAACTATGACTCTGACTTACAAGAAAGCAGGTGTAGATATTTCTAAAATAAAACAGAGTCAATTAGCAATCGGAAAACTAATTTCATCAACCCACAAATTACAGAAAAAAGCAAAGATAGCACACGGGTTTGGTCATTATGCAGGAATTGTAGAAATTCCAGGAGGAAAGCTTTTGGCAACGCATACAGATGGAGTAGGAACCAAAGTAGTCATTGCGAACATGATGAAAAAATACAATACAATAGGAATTGATTGTGTTGCAATGAATGTAAATGACATAATATGCATAGGTGCAACACCAATTTCATTTGTAGATTATATTGCAGCAAACAAAAATGATCAACAAATATTCAAAAAAATAGTTGAAGGGTTAGTTACAGGAGCAAAAAAATCGGCAATGCCAATAGTTGGAGGAGAAACTGCAATAATGCCAGACGTTATTGAAGGGAAAGGATTTGCATTTGATTTAGCAGGAATGGTAGTGGGACTAGTAGAAAAAAAAGAGATGGTTCTTGGAAACAAAATAAAACCAGGAGATGTGATCATAGGAGCAAGCAGTAGTGGAATTCATTCAAATGGCTATTCACTTGCAAGAAAAGCATTACTAAAAAAATATTCAATAAATGATAAAGTCAAAGGAGTGGGGAAGATAGGGGAGGCCTTACTAAAACCAACTGAGATATACACAAAACCAGTTTTAGATATAATTCAAAAAACCAAAGTCAATGGATTGGCTCACATTACAGGAGGAGCGTTTATCAAATTATTACGCCTAAAAAAGACAGGTTATCAGATAGACTCACTGCCAAAAATACCACCAATAATGGGATTAGTGGAGGAACAGGGGGTAAAACCAGAGGAAATGTACAAGACTTTCAACATGGGCGTAGGGTTTTGTGTAATTGCACCAAAAGAAAATTCTACAATAATCAGATCAATTTTTAAAAAATATAAGATCTCAAGTCAAGAAATAGGAGAAATTATTTCAAAGAAGGGAGTGTTTGTAAATTCTAAAAAAATTGCATAATAAAGCAAAAAATAATTTTTCAGACAGTATCACCTTATATGACACATTTCTAAAGCAATTATAGAGATGGCAGCAGAGGCACATTTTATTCAAACAATCATCGGCGTAGGAATACTGCTATTTGCAGCCAAACTAATGGCAGAGCTTTTCCTTAGATTAAAACTTCCAATTGTTCTTGGAGAGCTTTTGGCAGGAATGATAGTTGGCCCATTTGCATTAGGAGGACTTTTCGTAATAGATGGAAAACAATTGTTACAGATTAACGATGAAATAAAAATTCTAGGAGAAATGGGAGCTATTGTCATATTGTTTATGGCAGGACTTGAGATGACACCCAAGGAATTTCTAAAAGGAGGTAAAGCATCATTTACGGTAGGAACACTAGGAGTAGTCGTTCCATTTTTTGCAGGTCTAGCAGTTTTTCAGATGTTTGGTTTTGATGCATTACAATCAATGTTAATCGCTACGGCACTTACAGCAACAAGTATTGCTATTTCAATTCAAGTCTTAAGCGAATTTGGTAAAATAAAAACTCCCGAAGCCAGATTAATCATAGGAGCTGCAGTGGTTGACGATATTTTGGCCATTGCAGTGTTATCAGTCGTATCATCTATTGCAGGTGCTGAAGGAGGAGTAGACAATATCGATATTACAGAAGTAGTAATTACAATTTTACAAGTACTAGGATTCTTTGCAGTAATGTTAATTGTTGCAGTAGTAGTGATTCCAAGAATCATTACCCCAAGATTATGGAAGGCCAAAGGCAGTGTGGAGGGAATTGCAACAGCGTCGTTTTTTGGCGCAGCAGCACTTGCAGGATCCATAGGATTGTCGCCAATTGTGGGAGCATTTGCAGTCGGAATGGCATTATCAACCACCAAGGTATTTGAAAAAGTTGAAAATTACATAGGAAAGATTGGGTTAATCTTTGCACCGTTATTCTTTGCAATAATTGGAGCGCAAGTAGATCTCAGAGCAGTTGATTTGAATATTTTGTTTATTAGTTCAGTGGTAATCGCTGTAGCAGTTGTAACAAAATTGTTGGGTTGTGGATTGCCAGCAATGTTGTTTTTGAAAAACAGAGCTCAGGGAATGAGAGTAGGAATTGGAATGATATCAAGAGGAGAAGTAGGATTGATAGTTGCAGGAGTGGGTGTGGGTGCAGGAATTCTAACATCAGAAGTGTATTCCACAATTGTCATCATGGTTGCAGTAACAACTATCATCACTCCAATTTGGTTGAAAATGGAATATAGAAAAGAGCAAAAAAAGGGCACGGGTTCTACGGAACAGAGTATTGAGCAAAAACCAGAATAAATCAGCAAATAGTGTTAAATTATATAGAAAATTTCAAATGATGAATCATGTTCTTAGAGATTAAATTAACTGGAGAAATGAATTGACAGACTATAGTGAATTATCAAAACAAGTTCTCAATCTTTACCCTCAAGTAAAATTTGCAGGAGTGGTAAACATCAAAGGGGAATTGGTTGCAGGTGGACCAAAAAACAACGTTGAGCAAATACTAACTAAAGATGAATCAAAAATGTCAATGCATTACGCAATACAGAAAAGAGAACTTTATACAAATTTGGCATATAAAATAGGAAAAGAAAGGTCAGCCATTACAGAATTTGAAAAAGCAGCACTGATTAGCATTCCATTAAACTCTAATGAATTATTTTTAATCAGAACACATACAGGAGTAGATTATATGAAAATTGTTAATTTTGTTTACTCAAAGATAGATTCTAAAAATCATATTCGTGAAGAAATCAAGTCAATTCAAGAAGAAATTGCTAAATTAAAAAACCTCAAACAAATTAAGAAAAAGATAGTCAAGAGAAAACCAGCTAGAAAGACTGCAGCCAAGAAAAAGACAGTCAAGAGAAAACCAGCTAGAAAGACTGCAGCCAAGAAAAAGACAGTCAAGAGAAAACCAGCTAGAAAGACTGCAGCCAAGAAAAAGACAGTCAAGAGAAAACCAGCTAGAAAGACTGCAGCCAAGAAAAAGACAGTCAAGAGAAAACCAGCTCCAAAAAGAAAAATCAGAAGATGAAAGTAAAATAAGAGAAAACCAAATTATTTAACGAATTTATGTCAATAAGAACTTGAATAAACATGCATAAAATGAGTTCAAATTTTTCTAAAGCATGTAGTGAAATTACACAGAATCTTCTAACAATTTCTGAACCTAACAAGAGCCAAGTCAAAGAAGAAATAAAAAAAATTTGCTTAAAATATTCTCTAGATAGAATTCCTAGAAACTATGAAATTTTATCCATGGCAAATGAGTCAGATTTTAAGAAATTAAGAAAAGTATTGTTAAAAAAACCTACAAAAACAGCATCAGGAGTATCTGTTGTAGCATTAATGCCTAAACCATATGCTTGCCCACATGGTAGATGCACCTATTGTCCTGGAGGTATTGAATCAAATTCGCCTAATAGCTACACAGGAAAAGAGCCATCCACATTAAATGCAATTGAAAATGAATATGATCCAAAATTACAAATCACATCAAAAATTGATAAGCTGATAGCATTTGGCCATGATCCATCAAAAATGGAGATTGTAATTGTTGGAGGAACTTTTCTATTTATGCCAAAAGATTATCAGGAAAATTTCATCAAATCATGTTATGATGCACTAAATGGAACAGAATCAAAAAATCTAGAGGAAGCAAAATCAAACAATGAACATGCATCAATTAGAAATGTCGGGTTTACAATTGAAACAAAACCAGACTATTGTAAAAAAGAACATGTTGATTTAATGTTAAACTATGGAATCACAAGAATTGAGATTGGGGTTCAATCTCTACAAGAAAGAGTATACCAGATTGTCAATAGAGGTCACGATTATAATGATGTCATAGAATCTTTCCAAATTTCAAAAGACGCGGGTTACAAAATAGTTGCTCATATGATGCCAGGTTTACCAACAATGACACCTGAAGGAGATATTGCAGATTTTAAAAAATTGTTTTCAGATTCGGCTTTACGTCCAGACATGTTAAAGATTTACCCATCTCTTGTAATAGAGAACACACCACTCTATGAGGAATACAAACAAGGAAAATACCAACCATACTCAGATGAAGATATGATCAAAGTTCTAACTGAGGTAAAAAAGAACATTCCAAAATGGGTAAGAATTATGAGAATACAGAGAGAGATATCCCCAAGTGAGATCTTAGCTGGCCCAAAATCTGGAAATCTAAGACAAATCGTGCACCAAAATTTAGCAAAACAAGGATTATCATGTAAATGTATTAGATGCAGAGAGGCAGGATTATCTCAAAAAAAATCAGAAAGTATGGATATCAAAATGAATAGAATCAATTATGAATCTTCAGGCGGTAAAGAGGTATTTCTGTCATATGAAGATAAAAATGAATCAATTTATGGATTTTTAAGATTAAGAAAACCAAGTGCTGATGCACACAGAGACGAAGTAGGAAATGATTCATGCATTGTAAGAGAAATCCATGTTTATGGAAAATCATTGAAACTAGGTGAGAAAGAAGATAATGAAATTCAGCATTCAGGACTAGGAAAGAATTTGATGAGAGAAGCAGAAAAAATTGCAAGAGAAGAATTTGATTCAAAGAAACTCCTAGTAATTAGTGCAATAGGAACTAGAGAGTATTATCAAAAGCTTGGGTATTCGTTATATGGGCCATACATGTCCAAACAGTTGAGATAGTGAAAAAATGTCAGAGCAAGAAGTTATCGGTAAAGGTACTTGGATTGATAAATTAGCTTCAGAGTTACTTGAAAGAGAGAAAGCTCTTGGAAGAAATTTAGATATTTTAAGAGTTGAAAGTGGACTTGGGGCATCAGGAGTTCCACATATTGGAAGTTTGGGAGATGCAGTGAGAGCTTATGGTGTTAAATTGGCATTAGAGAATTTTGGATACAAATCTGAATTAATTGCTTATTCAGATGATCTTGATGGATTAAGAAAGATTCCAGCAGGGTTTCCAGATTCACTTGAAGAACATCTGGCAAAACCAGTATCACTGATACCTGATCCTTTCGGTTGTCATGACTCATATGGAATGCATATGAGCAGTATTCTTCTTGATGGACTAGACAGTGTTGGAATAAAATATGAATTTAGAAGAGCAAAAGACACGTACAAGCAGGGATTACTAAAAGAACAGATTCACACAATCCTGCAAAATAGTTCAAAGATAGGCGAAAAAATATCAGAACTGGTTGGACAGGAGAAATATCAGAAATATCTACCATATTTTCCAGTTTGTGCAAATTGTAATCGATTGTATACTGCTGAGGCTACAGAATACATTGCAGATGAGAAGAAAGTAAAGTATCTATGCCATGATGCAGAAATTGGTGGAAAGATTGTCAAGGGATGCAATCATGAAGGAGAAGCAGACATTGCAAAAGATCTTGGAAAGCTAGCCTGGAAAGTAGAATTTGCGGCAAGGTGGTCAGCATTTGATATCAGATTTGAAGCATATGGAAAAGACATAATGGATTCAGTAAAAGTGAATGATTGGGTGGCCGATGAGATTTTAGATTTTCCACATCCTCACCATGTAAAATACGAGATGTTTTTAGATAAAGGAGGAAAAAAGATTTCAAAGTCATTAGGAAATGTATTAACTGCACAAAGATGGTTAGAGTTTGGAAGCCCAAAATCAATTCTGTTATTACTTTACAAGAGAATTACAGGTGCAAGAGAACTCGGATTAGATGACATACCATCATTGATGAACGAATACAATGAGTTGGAAGATATTTACTTTGGAAAAATCAAAGTAGACAATCCTGCAAAACTAACCAAGATGAGAGGACTTTATGAATATGTAAATTTACTAAATCCACCAAAACAATCTAGCACTCATGTTAATTACAGACTCTTAATTGAATTAGCAAAAATCTTCAAAGAAAATAGAGAAGAAAGAGTAATGAAAAAGCTGTTAGATTACGGAGTAATTAAAAATCCAGAACCAGAAATTGAAAATATCATCAAAATTGCAGGTAATTTTTCAGATGAGTTTGATCAGCAAGAAAAAATTCAGGTAGAAATTGATGACACAACTAAAAAAGCACTAAAAATTTTAGTAGAGGTATTGGGAGCTGAAGAGGAACCTGAAGACATTCAAAATACAATTTATCAAATAGCAAAATCAAATGATGTACAACCAAAAGATTTCTTTAAAGTATTATACCAAATAATTCTTGGAACATCAAGAGGACCAAAAATTGGTCCTTTCATATCAGACATTGGAAGAAAGCAAGTATCAAAAACACTATCAGAGTATGTGTAAGTATGGTTCACGGAGAGCACAATAAAACAAGAAACAGTGGGGGATTTGCATTAATAATTTTTGGAGCACTATTGCTATTTCTTGCTCCAAATATCTATCCAACCATGCCTGAATTAGGCACAACTTCCTTGGTTGGAGGACTAATAATTGGCTCAATTGGATTCTACCTGAAATTTTTTAGGAATCGGGTAAAGCAATAATAAGAAAGGTTCATCTTTTGGAGAATAACGCTTAGAGATATGGGATTTTTTGGTAAAAAGAAAGTTGAAGAGGAAAAAATTTCTGAAAAGAGTGAAGAATACATTCTCAAAGAACAATTAGAATCAGAAGTAGAGAGTTTACAAAAAGAATTTAGAGAAAAACAAGAAGAAATTACAAACGTAACACAAAAAATTCAGACTGTAAAAGAAGAATATTCTACCACAGTTAGTAATTTGATGTTAGTTAAAAAAGAATTAAATCAAAAGAAGATGGAGTTAGACGTAATTCAACGAGAACACAGAGGACTTCTAGAGAAAATTAAAAACTCTCAAAAAATTAATGATTCAAAAACAATTAGTGAATTTAACAAGACAGAAGAAAACCTTTCAAAAATGAAAGAAGAGTTAGAGGAGATTACAAAAAAACATGAGGAATTAAAAGAAGAGATATCGAATGAACAAGCAACACTTAGCAGTATAAGAAAACAACAAGCAGAATCACAAAAAGAATTAGACGAGGCAAATGCTAGATTATACAATGCTAAAGAAGAGTTGGATAAAAAAGATCAATTCGAAGATACAAGTGTACTAACACCTAAAGAAAAAGAATTCATTCAAGGACACGATTCAAATCAAAAGAGTTCAGCAGGCATTATTGAAGCTGCAAGTGCAGTAGTAGGTTCTTTAAAATCAAAACTCAACATGACACAAAAAGAATTAGAAACTATACAAGGATTATTAGAAAGAGAAAGAGAAGAACACGAAATAACTAAACAAGAACTTGAAAAACTAAAGAAATCAACATTATAGATTAGCAAAATGTTTTTTCCACTTTGATTTTATTTCTTGCTCAGATATACCTAGGTCATATAGGGGGGAAGTAACCTCAGATACATTAGAAACACTTACCATCACAATTGAATTAATTGGGCTTTTCACTCCTATGCTTCTATAATGCGCAAGAATTTCAGCATAAAGATTAGCGTCAGTAATGATTCTAGCCTCACCTTGGAAGAGATATCCCTTGCGTAATAGAGGATCAATTACATTAATCTCAACATTAGAATTATTTTTTAAATTGGCAATGGTGTCAGGAGATCTAATGTCTGCAAAAGTCAAGCTGGTATTGTTCCAACCAATGATCGTTCCCTTTGGAGACAGGTTTGGTTTGCCATCAGGAGTTACTGTAGCAACATATCCAAGTCGCTGTTGACCCAAAAATTCTTTAATTTCTTCAGAGATCATATCTAATGTTACTACAAATTACTACAATGTATTTACTTTTTAGAATTATCTCATGACTTCTGCCATAAATTGAGAGAAAAAGAAGAATCCGATTCCGCCACCAATTATTGCAATCCATGCTAGTATCTGTTTAATTTTAGACATTTGATGAGAAAAATCCAATCTTACTATTGAATCTAATTGAATTTTCCCAGACAATTATAATTAGACTGACAATAGATCTAGTAATAGTGGCAAGTATCAAAGATATTGGTAAATTTTTTGTGTTTATTGTTGGGGGATTAGTTGCAATTATTGTTGGCTCTTTTATGATTCGAGGGACCATGCACATGTGGGATAATCCAGATGATGAAAAAAAGGACAAAAAAGATAAGAACTAAAAAGCAAGTTTTGAATAATTATCGTAATGCTTCAAAATTCTTCAATTAGAAAATCACTAGACCAATACATTAAACGAAGAATACAAGAAATTCCAACAGAAATAAAACAAACTTTTCCAAACATTAAAAAAATTTGGAAGTGTGATAATGAATTAGACTTTCTTTACGGATATTATGTTGGAAAAATTGAAGAAGGTTCATTACATTATCTGCTGAAAGCAACTCGTGCATCAGCTGGAGGATATGTTGATACTTTTGAAATTAGAGGAATCATAGAGACACACAAAAACGAATTATTAGATTCAATCAGATCATCAATCAATTAGAGAAGTAAAAATACTACATCAATAATCTAAATACATGGTAGGACCAAAAGATGGAGGGTTTGGATTTGATCAATCTAAAAAATATACAAGTGTTGATAATCTAGATGAGATTTGTGTACAATGTCAAGCTGGTCAACACAAAAAATGTTTGAAGAAAGCAAAACAGCAAGAAGTATGTGAGTGCGAGCACTGTATGATTTATGGTTGAATAAAAGCATAGATCAGTAGTTTTTAATATTATATGATATTATTAGTTGATCGTGTCAAATCAATATACATTTCATTGTAAGTTTTGTGGACAAGATTTCGGAGAAGATGTTGTAGAGTTGGCTCTCCATATTGGCAAAGTTCACGATATGCCCAGAGAGTAGAATAAAAAAGAATTTCTTAAAAAATGAAATGCAATAATAAAAAAGTCGGTTGCTATCATGATAACTCCATTCACTTGAATGGAAAAGACAAATGTATTGTTAAAGGATGTAAATGTGAAAAATTTCAGAGTTAAAGTCCAGACAATTTATTTTCAAGATCATTAATTTCATTTTGGTAAGATTCAGAGACCTGTTTTACAAATTCTTTATGTGAAGATATTATTGAAGATAACGCGTCTTTATACTCTGGATGCCCTTTTTTGAGAACATCACAGGAATCAAGTGATGTGATGTGGCCAGTTACTGTGGCCATTGCACCTTTTTTGTTAAACTTTACAATTCCACCAAAGGCCTCAATTAGCATATAGGCAGAATCTGCTTTGCATTTGTAAGTAACTCTACCGGTTTCAGTATTGAATAGTTGTGTCACACCTCCGGGTTTTCGTGTTACTGTAACAGTCATGAAAAAATAGAAAATGAGGGAGTATTAATTATTTTAGAGATCTATGCTGCAGGTTGATCCGGTGTTGTAGCTTCTGATGCAAGATACTTGTCAATTTCATTGATTCCAAGTTTGTCTCTACCAAGAAGATCAAACTTTTGTAATATGGTTTCAAATTTTGTTTCTTCTTGTACTTGCTCGTTTACAAACCATTCTAGAAATGCATATGTTGAATGATCTTTTTCTTTTTGAGTCATCTCAACAATTTTGTGAATTGCTTGTGTAACTGCTTGTTCATTTTTTAATGCAGTCTTGATTAAATTTTCTAGTGACTTGTAAGAACTGACTGGTGCTTTGATTGCAGGAATTGTTGCAGTGGCTCCAAGATCATTTAGAAAATGAACTATTTTGAGCATATGAGTTCTTTCTTCATCAGATTGTGCGTAAAAATAGTTTGCAGCGCCTTGATATCCCGTTACTTCACACCATGTAGCCATTGCAAGATAACTATTCGATGCAGAAGCTTCTAGAAGGATTTGATCATTGAGTGCCTTTTTTATTTTTGGTGAGAGTTTCATTGCTTTCATTGTTACTGGTTCTTTTCTATTAAAAAAACTTGCGAAAACTAGTAGTTTAAACGCAGCAAATCATTCATAGAATAAATTTAGTTATTAAAAAGAAAACAGCAAATCCACTCAGAAAAACAATTCCAATATAGCTTAGAATTTTTAGTAGTACTGACGGATGATGTTCTTTTGTAAGAAATTTACCTGTGACTAGTCTAAAATTAAAAATCGCAATAATAGGAGCTATAACAAAGGACAAAACAGTTGCAAAATCAACTAATTCTTTGAAATTGCTTTGGAATTGGAAAATCACTAAAAGTGCACCTATAGCCAAAATAAATAGAAAAACAGTATAGAATTTTCGGAATTTTGGGTATTTTGTAAATTCATTTTTAGAGAAAATTAATTCTACTGTCCTTTGCATGGATCTAGAGTATCCATCAAAAACAGCAATAATTGTACCAAACATCACGGTAAATGCAGAAGCTGCAATTAGGATATAGCTCCAATTGCCAATAGTATGAGTATATAGCGTTACAACATGGTGTGCAAATTGGGAATTATTGTTTGGAAGTTCAACTCCAGATCCAAAGAAAATGAAGGTTCCCAAGATTACAAACATAATTGCAAGAATTCCAGTGACAAGATATGCTAATCTGAATTCAAATAACGTCTCTTGTAATTTTGGTTTGTAGTTTGTCTGTCTAATTCTTTCCAAAGTCCACAAGCTGTTCCAACTAGAAAGATCAAGTGCAGTTGGCATCCATCCCATCAATGCCAGTAGGAAAAAAATCCCAGCCATATCAAACAATTCTTTAGGCTCAAAATGATCTACTGATTCCACGGGTCCATTCCATAATGTTAGCAAGAATGCAGAGACTGTTGAAATCAATAGTACAATAGCAATGATCTTAATCAAACTATCCAAAGCACTGTATCTTCCAATTGCTAAAATTGTAACACACATGGCAAACAGAATAACAACTGTCCAATCACCAAGAATATTAATTCCAAAAAGATTCTCAAAAAATCCAGCCGTAACAAACCCTACTGCACCAGTTACAAAAAACATCGAGGAGATAGTTAAGAGAAAATACAACCATAAAGCAGGTCTTCCAAGTTTTTTGTATCCGTCAATTATACTTGTTTGTGTAGAGTTTGCATAACGAGAACCATATTCAAAGAAAGGATATTTTAACAATGTAACTAGAATTACAAATCCAAGTATTAACAAACCATAGTCAGCACCAGCTCTGGTAGATTGGATTAGATGAGACACACCAATTGCAGTACTTGCAAATAATATTCCAGGTCCTGCAGTTTTTGAGAACCTTGAAATTTTTTTATTCATTACAATTTGGATATTCAAAAATCTTGCTTATAACCTAAATTTGGAAAAACATCTGTTTGAAAATAAATTCAGATTTAAATATCAGTGGGAAATAATTCCTTTATGCTTTTTGGAGTATCTGCAATTCACAGTCCTGAATCATGTCCAATTAACAATGAAAACAGTAGAAAAATATTCATGAAGTTAGGGGAAAAATTAGAATCGGAAAGTCAAAAATATGAAAATGTCAAAATAAAAGAATTTTACATGTCCGTATTAGAACATGAATGGACCATCATCATAGATGCAGTTAATGCACATGATATTGAGAAGCTTTGCATAGATGTCGGGATTTCAGCAATAAGCACAGTGAAAATTGTTCCTATGAACTTGTATAGTGACACACTGAAAAAATTCCAGTCAAGCTAATCATTTTTTGAACAAATAACAATAAGACATATGATCATTTACCAAACCAACTGCCTGCATGAGGGCATAACATATGGTCGGTCCAACAAATGTAAATCCCCGTTGTTTTAGATCATTACTTAATTTAGTTGAGATTTCAGTGGATGCAGGAAGTTCAGATATTTTTTTGAAATTATTTTTAATAGGTTTATGATTTACAAATCCCCACAAGTAAGAATCAAAAGAGCCAAATTCTTTTTGAATTTGTAAAAACTGTCTGGCATTATTTATTGCTGAATTAATTTTGAGTGTATTTCTAATAATAGATGGGTCATTCAACAGTTTTTTTACATCTTTTTGAGTAAATTTTGAAACTAGTTCAGGCTTAAAATTCGAAAAAGCCTTACGATAGCCATCTCTTCGCTTCAGAATCGTAGTCCAAGAAAGCCCAGCTTGTGCACCCTCTAAGATTAAAAATTCAAATAATTTTTGATCGTCATGAACAGGTCTCCCCCATTCATTATCATGATAAGAGACGTTTGGTTCTTCTTTAGCCCAATCGCATCTGTTCTTCATAGTTTGGTTTATCAAGCAATACAAAATATTAGTTACCAAAGACAAAATATGAAACTAAACCAGCAATTACTTCAGATTAACAGAAATTTTCTCATATGCTTTGTAATATCAGCATCACTTTCAGCAGTGGCAGCCCAACTACTATCAGATCAAGAAAATTATCTCAATACAACATTTACAATAATCATAGGGTATGTAATTTACTTTGGAATTTTTTCATGTTTATTCTATTACGATAACAAGTCACGATACAAGTCCATGAAAGGTGAACTTATCAAAAGGGAATTGATTGCGTTAGTTTCATCATTTGGCGTAGGAGAAATAATTTATCTTGGAATCAGATGGCCATCTTTGTATTATTTTTTAGAGATCGGAATAGAGCCATATATTGCATCACTAGTTTCTGAAGTGATTGCTACTGCATGCTATATGGCAGCAGTGACACTTTTTCTCAGAAAAACAAAAACGTTTTAGCTTTTTGCTAATTGCGTTACAAGATCAGTAGAGGTGATAATTCCTACAATTTTTCCATTATTGGTTACTGCAAGTTTTCTAATTTTTTTATCAGTCATTCTATCAGCTGCTGCTGAAATTGGCTCATCATGGTTAATGGTAATTAGTGGAGAGGACATTATTTTTTCAACGGGAGTATCTAATGATAGTTTGTTTGCAGCAACCTTTGTTGCAAAATCTCTATCAGTTACTATTCCAATCGGGTTATCATCTTTTTTGATAATTATTGCTCCAATCCCACCCTGTTCCATCATTTTTGCAATTTGCAATAAAGTAGTAGAAGTATTTACAGTGATTAAGGCCTTGGCCATAATATCTTCTACAAGAATACCTGATGAATTGAAATCTTCACGACTCATCACTAATTTTTGTGAAAGTATTATTTAAGAACTTACCATAAAAGTAAAAATTATTCTTTTTTACTTCAAGGTAGAATCAAGAAATGAGATAGTTTTAGACCATGCATCCTTTGATTCTTCAGGGGCATATCGGTCACCTGAGGGATTTGCAAAGGCATGATTTACTCCAGGATAAATTTGAATTTCATTTTGAATTTGTAAATCATCAAGTGTTTTTTCAAAGTTATTTACGGTTTCAACCGTAATTCCTTGATCAAGTTCTGCAAAAATTCCAAGTACTGGCCAGTTAATTGAAGATAATTTTTCAGAATCAGTGATCAGACTTCCATAATAAATCACAGTTGCATCCATGTTTTCATTACCCAAAGCAAGATTGAGAGATTGTCCTCCCCCAAAACACCAACCAATTGAACCAATCTTATCAGTGAAATAATTATTAGTCAAAAATGAGACTGCAGAATTCATATTATCAAGTCCATCATCCAAATTATAACTGCCTACCAACATTCTGGCTTGTTCAGATGTTGTACCAACTTTACCATCATAGAGGTCAACGGCTAACACAACATATCCATGAGATGCAAGATTATCAGCCATCTCTTTGATATTATCATTTAACCCCCACCATTCATGAATCATCACAATGCCAGGATAGTCACCATCAGTTGTAGGTTTTGCCAAATATCCACTAGTGTTATCAAAGTAAACCACTATTTCTGAAGCAGTATCATAGTTTCCTTTTGTAAAAATTTTAGAATTATTATCATTATTTGTGTAATCTGGAAGAATGTGAATTGCCCATCCACGTGAAATTAATTTTTCAACACTTGTATGATTAATGCAAGCTGGGAATCCATTTGATTTTTTCAAAACTAGTTCTTTGCCTTCTGTACATGTGATGTTATTTGGATCAGTACCTTGGGAAATTTGTTTTAATGGGGGTGGAAAATAAGCAATAGTTGGATCTTCAGACATTGTAGGTACTGTCTCAGAGCACAGTTTATCTCCACATACTTTATCAGACATTACATTCCAAGCAGGTTTTCCAGAACCTTGTTCTGCATCAATCATTGAAAATGATGCAAATCCTAGAGATAGTAAAGCAATCAACGAGAGCAAATAAAAATTATTTTGCATTAAATATCAATGAGTAAATCAAAATTTAAAGGATCTTAAAAAAATAGATTAGGGATTTACTGTTGCCAGTTTATCCTGAATTCTATCATAGTATCCGTTGACTTCCATTGCAGGAACATAAAATGATGCAGATATTTCATCTCCAACACTTGCTCCACAATCAGGAACGACAACAGAGAGTCCCAAAATAGATTCTGCAACACAGCCGTCATTAGTTACAGCAATTACTGTCACATCCTCAGTTACTAGAGTTGGAACTATATTCCAAGGAGTCAGTGTAAGTACTAGTATTACTGAAGTTGCAGCAGCCAAAATTGCTATAAATTTTAGCCGTGGTGTTTGTTTTTGAGTTGTTTGTTGCATTTCTCCTCACAGATATTACGCTTTTTTGATATATAATCTAGGGGTAAGTTTTCTTACTAGTGCTAATTATCTTATCAGGTAAACTGGAATTTTTGATTTGTGTAAAATGTAATTTGAAACACTTCCAATCATATCATTTGATGCAGAACCAGCGCCAGTGCTACTCATCACAATATGATCAAATTTTCCAGATTTTGCAGTATGTAATGTAACATGACTTGGAGAGCCTCTCAGAAGCTTGCTGGTAAATTTTACATTCTTATTTCCTGCTCGTTTAGATGCTTTTTGCAATAAGATTTTCCCTTCATCTTGAAGTTGTTTATCAAAAGCTTTGGTTCTCGTGCCACCTTCCAAAACATGTGGAATCACATGAATTGCAGTTACTTGTCCATGAGTGAATCCTGCAAGAGTAATTGCCCTATCCAATGCCTCAAATGATTTTTTTGAACCATCAATAGGTACTAAAATTCGATTTAAATCCATGAAAAAATTCAATATCTCTTCAATATTAAGTGAGAAAGTTATTTTCACAAGTGATATTATCTGAAGTATTGATTTTCATTAATGGTAATTATCTGGTCTTATTTATTATACAATGAAGTTGTAAAATTGTGAAATACGCCAAAGATTACAAAAATAATCCTAGAACAATTAAACATGATTCAAGTCTAGCTGATGTCTTAAAAAAAATCATTGATGAAAAAAAGAGCAGAATACTTGTTACTGAAAATGATAAAGTTACAGGAATAGTATCTGAGAAAGATTTGGGATTTTTTCTATTAACAGAAAAAACAGAACAAAAACTAGATGAAATACCATTATCAAAAATTGTTAAAAAAATTATTTCAGTTGATGAAAATGCCAGTCTTGATGAATGTGCAGAAATAATGCTAAAAAAAGTAATTGGTTCTCTAGTTGTAAAATCTGACAATGAGGTGGTAGGTATTCTCACAAAGACAGACCTTGTGAGATATTTTACCAAAACGCATGGCGGTGAGAAAATAGTAGGAGAATACATGTCACCATATTATGCCTGGCAATATGCTGATACTCCATTATACAAAGTAGTTACAAAAATGATTGATGAGAAGATTTCCAGAGTAATACTGCGTGATCATGAAGAGATTCCAGTAGGAATAGTGACTTTCAGAGATTTGTTTGAATTAGCATTAAAACAAGGAAAATTTGAGGATGTTTTAGATAACACAGATCCAGTAATTTCAGTAATATTTCCTAGAAAAGGGTTCATTTCTGAATCAGGATTTGGAGGGAGTGTAAAGGCTAGTGATATAATGAGTAAAAACATTGTTTCAGTAGATTATGATGAAGATTTGGCAAAGGCAGGAACAGTACTACTAGAGAAAAACATCAACGGAGCTGGAGTACTATCGGGTAATGGAAACATCATTGGAATAATTAGCAAATCAGATATTGTAAAAGCTATGGCATTTTTAAAATAATTTTATTTTTCAATTTCATGCTGATTTAAAACAACAATGCATTCATTTAGTACAGAATTATCAGAGATTGCTTCTGTTTCTTGTAAATTAAATTCTTGATTTAATTGTTGATCATATTCTATCAAATCATTTCTGTATGTATTGCATGCGGATCTAAGGAGTCGCCAATAATAGTAACCCTTACTCATCTCACTTTTGATTTGATCATGATCTAATTTTAAAATTCTAGAAAGCGTTTCATAATCAACTTTATAATTATCAAATTTTTGCTTTACAATCAAAGGTAGATCCTGATACCAATCTTTCCCATCATTAGTTTTTTGAACATTATTAATTTTCTGTAGTTGGTATTGGACTGAATCATGTAGTATTTCCAATACATCATTAGCCTCCAGTAATTTCATTAATTCAGGATGTATCACAAATCTCCTACAACTATTGTAAAATTAAGCGTATTGATTAAAATCAATTTTAGTAATATCAAAATAAAAAATTCTTAAGAAACAAGAAAATAATTTTATACTTTTTCATGCCCACTTGGCATCAGTTAATCAGTGTCATCATATCCACTATCCTTTCCACATTTGGGGCATATACGCTGATTTTGCCATAATTCCTGACCACAATTTCTGCATGATTGAGGCTTCATGATGTTATAATCACTAAATGGGATTTAAGATCTTTTACCGAAGGTATTTTGACATTAATACATGAAAAATAGGGATTTTTGTCAAAACATGCATGAAAAAAGGGTTTTTGAATTTAAGGAGCAATAATATTCTCAAGATTGATATTTTGTAAGATGTTGATATAACAAAAAAACCAAAATTTTCCAATGAAGTCTAGGAAATCAGAAATTCTTGTAAATATTCCAGTTGAGTTAAAATCAATTATCAAACACCCTATCTCAATTCCCCCAAATACCAATATCCTAGATGCAAGAGATATTTTGATCAGGCACAGAATAGGCCGATTAATTATTGAATTTAATAAAAAACCAATCGGAATTATTACAGAAAAGGACATTTCAAAAAGCATTTCAGTTTTTAGTGGAAGACCAATTGCAAAAATTCTTGTTGGAGATATAATGTCAAAGAACCTTGTAACCGTACAGTCAGAGGCATCAATTTATGATTGTGCAAAATTGATGAAAAGTAACGGAATTAGCTCGGTAATTGTAAAGAATTCAAGGGGCCATTTGGTAGGGGTTGTAACAAAAACAGATCTTGTATCGACTTTTCTTGTTCAAAGTACTGCATCATTGCCAATATCAAAAATCATGACAAAAAAAGTAATCACAGTATCTCCCAGTGATTCAATATTTGAAGTGCAAAGTATTCTTCTAAATAACAAAATCAGGCGAGTAGTTGTTACTAAAGGTAAAACACCTGTAGGAATGATTACTTATCGTGATTTTATTCCTGCAAAGACTTTTGATTTGTATAAGGAATTTACAGATCCTGAGGAAAGAACCGAAGTTGTTTGGAATCCACAGCTAAACGAATTCAATGTTAACAACCTGAGTTACCTGCTCACATTTTTAGCTAAAGACATTATGTCAAAACAACCATTTTTTGCATCTCCAAATGATGTCGTGTATACTGCTGCAATAATTATGATAAGACACGGTATTAGTGGGCTTCCGGTGGTTAGTGGAAAAAAATTAGTGGGGATAATCACAAAGTCAGATATTGTCAATGTGATTGCAGAACATGGAAAAACCACAGTTCCAAAGAAAAAACAAAAATCTAGAAAATAAGAAAATTATCTCACACGACTCAATACTATTTTATTTTTTGATTTTTTAGCCCGAGGCTTTGTTCTTAATAATCTACCACAGCAAGGGCACCACAGCCCTTCCCATTTCAAAAACACTTCACATTGTGGACATCGTTTTTGACCCTGCTCATATCTGCCACCTTCCACACTATTACTCTTGGCGATGTATTTTTTACAAGAACTATTACAATGCATATCTTATAGTAAAGAAAGTAATAAAAAATAATGTCGGTAAATTCTCCAAAATGAAAAGGAGTTAAATGGTCCAGCAGATAACCACAAAAAGTTCCCAAAATTTCAAGTTATTTTTATTTTATCTTATATCGAAGAATAGCTAAAACTGAATCATCAATTTCCAGTTTTTTGATAATTTTTTGAGACGCTGCAAATTCAATTTTAGATGAAGTATTTTTTGCAATCTCCAGCATTTTAATTATATTTTTGAATTTAGGATCAGAGTGATAATCAGTTGAAACAATCAGCGTGTCTACTGCACCCATTTTCAATGCCTTGTAAATTACATCATTTCTTTTAGCAGTCAATCCTTCTTTGACAAGTTTTTCATATTTTGCAACAATATCTTCAACAAATTTTTTCCGGTGTTGATACAAATGATGAATTATCTTCTTTTCAATATCTTTTTGATGAGTTGAAAAAGACAAGTTTTCTACAAACCTACATTTTTTTATTAATTCCGAATCAAGTTCACTATAGAATTCAGTTTTTGCATGCCCAGAGCCACCTAACAATATCAACTCAGAATTTGAATCCATCATTCTTACTTTGTTTGCAACTTTTTTAAAGAAAACATGAATTTTTGTCTGTCTTGCTCTTAAGAACCTCCCTTGACTTTGTCCTCCTTTTCGGTGTCTTCCCTGCAGATCGATTCGTAGTTTAGATTCTTGGATAATCTGATTCCCATGAAATTTTTGTATTCTTGCAGTTTTTTGATCCAGTGTAATCAGCAAAACATCATGATTGATTTTCAGAATGTCACGAAAAGGTTTAACGAAAGGTTTCTTACTTGCCATGTAGACATATGGTAATTTTTTTGAAGTTCCAATTTCTTTGATGATTACTTTGCCATTTTTTATCCATCCAAAAATACAAAGAGTTTTTGTGAATTTTCCTGCTGATGGGGGTTTTTCTTTGAGTTCAGATATTCGTTTTTCAATTTTTGATTCAATCTTTTCAAGTAATTCATTTCTCTTTGTTTCTTGAAGTAAAGATATTGTTTCAATTCCTTTTCCATAGGGATAGTAAACAGATACGCATTGAGAATCAATTTGTTTTAATTCATATAAAAATTGGTTTATCAACATCCATTCAGAAGGAATAATTTCAGAAGGGTTTGAGTTTTTTTGCACTAATTCTGTCTTTTTTGTTCTTATAAATTCTAAACAAATTTCCGAATTGATAAATATCAGAAAATGAAAATAGAAGTAATCCTTCAAGAAACCTGCAAAGATGAAAATTTTTGGAGGCTTGAAGTTTTTTTAATTTAGTTTGAATAAGAGAGGACATATCATCCCAAGCATCATCATACATAACAATCACGCATACAAGTGAAAAAAGATAATTTCAATCTTTAATCATTTAAAAGATGGACAATTGGGATAAATTGAAGAAATGATATGAGTTTTAGAGCAGATGTATTTTCAAAAAAAGAACTAGGGATTATTTCGATTGTTTCAATTATTGCTTCAGCAATTTTGTATTTCTCGTATATCACTATGAGATAGAATAACGGACCCGACCGGATTCGAACCGGCGACCTAACGCTCCGCAAGCGTTCGCACTATCCAAGCTATGCAACGAGTCCAAAATTTTTGGGCCAATCACGCTTAATTTGGATTGCGATTATACAGATTCAGCAAAAATGTATGGTGTTTCATCAGTTTCATGAAATGTCCATGCAGTTGGCAGAGAAATTGTGTTGATGGATTTTAAATTATTCTTCTCAATTAATGTGCCCCATCCAGCTTCATTTTTGGGATCAACTTTGTATTTTTGAGAATATGTTCCAGCAAAAACCCACCCAAGATTTGTAAATTGCTTGGAATTAATTTTCTCTAAAATACCACTAGCCAATTCAATTCCGCCCATCTGTGCCAGACCTCCAATGAAAAAAATAGGATTTAACAGATTCAATGAGGCATAATCAAATTGTGTTGCATCAGCACAACTAGGGTTAAAATCGAGGGTAGTACAAAGAATTTTTTGAACGTCCACTAACATTTCGTCAATCTCAACGCTGTAGGATTCCAAATCCAGAATTTTTGCACAAAAAGCAATCCTCCCATCACCTGAACCAATATCAATAATTTCTTGATATCTATTCTCTTTTGCAATCAAACTCAAGATATATGCAGACATTATCCAAGTAGGAGAAAATGGAGCATGACTTGAACCATGTTGTATACTGTTTAGCCAAAATTTGTTAATGTCACCCTCGTAAACCATGCACAAAGTATTCCCAATAATTTTTTCATATGAATTGTAATAGATTGGATTTTTTGTTGCAAACTGATGTAACAATTCCAAGTCTCCTTCTGGTATTGGAAATAGTTCAGTTTTTGATACAGGGATTAATTCTTGAATCTGACTTTGTCCATCATAGACATTTACAAATTCTTTTTTTAGATTGACTAGATTTTTTGCAAGAGACTCAATCATTAGAGCCCATCTTCGTATTGTTTAACAAATTCTTTTGTGCTCATAATTTCTCTAAGATTCTCATATTGTTTTGCTTCGCTTTCAATGTCTTCTTTTGTCTTATTTTGAGGACTTTTTGATCGTAAGTTTTCTGTAATACTTTTAACAGAATCAGAAAGTTGCTTCGTAATTTTGGGATGTATGTTAGAATTAAATTTTTCAGAAATTTTTTTTTCAATCGAGGTAATTTGTTCAGTTAATGAAGGATTTTCATTTGTTTGTTTTAGCATTGTAGCCATAGAAGATACATTCATGACTTGATAGTATGTCTCAATTATTTCATGAATGGTAAGTTCTGGTTTACTTTCGGCATGATCAATTAGATTTTCTAGTTTTTGAGACTCATTATGAAGCATATCTGAAATATCATTTGAACTCATGTGAGCAAAATGAAATTAAATTTTTAAAAATGTTGGGATTATGCTTCTTTTTCGGCAGGTTTGACAAAAACATAGTTCATAATCAATCCTGCAATAATTCCACCTACAATTGGTGCTGCCCAGTATAACCAGTGGAATTCCCAAAATCCAGAGATTAGTGCAGGACCAAATGTTCTTGCAGGATTTACAGATGCACCAGTTAGAGGTACAGCAATTAAGTGAATTAGGAAAACCATTCCACCAATTGTAAATCCATGCCATCCAGGAGATGCCTTTTTGTGAACTGCAGTCATAAAGATCACAGTAACTAAGAAGAAGGTAAGAACGGCTTCAACTGCAAATCCAGAAGTGATGCTGTTATTGATCAATTCACTTGGGCCGCCTTGAGTTCCAAAGTTTACTTTGGCTCCAAGTTCTGGCAATATTACCTTGAGTGTTGCAGCAGCTGCAACTGCACCAATTAATTGTGAAATAATATATCCAATACCATCTGCAATTCCAATCTTTCTTGTAATCATCATCGGAATGGTAACTGCAGGGTTAATGTGAGCACCAGAGATATGTCCAAATGCATAAACCATCAAAGCAATTGCACCTCCGTGTCCTAATGAGATAAACAAGACAGATTGTGTTGTTAGTTCTTCACCAAATGAGGCAATTGCCAAAATTACTGAAAGTGGACCGAAAAATACCAAACCATAAGTTGCAATTGCTTCTGCAAGGTATGCTCTTGGATTAACCATTAGCTAATCCCACGAGAATTTCCATATAAAAGATTCGGAGTACGTATGCTCTGGACATCAAAAAGTAATTAATTATAGAGTAATGCAGTTGAGAACATATGATTTCTGAAGGCGATCCAGTTCCAAAATTTGAAGTAAATGATGCTAATGGTAACAAAGTAAAGTCTACTGATTTTAAGGGTAAAAAACATGTGATCTATTTTTATCCAAAAGACTTCACACCTGGATGTACCACAGAAGCTGATGAATTTTCTAAAGATTATAAAAAATTTCAAAAAGAAGGAATCGAAATCATAGGAGTTAGTCCTGATGATGTAGATTCCCACAAAAAGTTCTGTGATAAGATGGGCATAAAATTTCCACTTTTATCAGATGTAGATAAGAAAATTTCAAAGGCATTTGGGGTTTGGGGATTGAAGAAATTCATGGGCAGAGAATACATGGGAGTAAACAGAAGTACATTTCTTGTAAATGAGAAAGGAAAAATTTTCAAAATTTATCCCAAAGTAAAACCTGCAGGACATTCAAAAGAAGTACTAAATGATTTTCTAAATTTAAATTAAAATAAAGTAAAAAGAAGAATTTGTAGAACTAGAAACCTTTTGGAAGAGTGCCTCTAGAAGTCTTTGGTGCTTCGGGTTCTGGTTTTGGTTCAAAACCTTTTGGCAAAGTACCACGTGTTTGAGTTGCGCTAGCTTTTGCTTCAGCTTCAGCTGCTTTTTGATAAGCATTTTCTTGTTCTATTCTTTCTTGTTCTATTCTTTGCAAGTAATCTTTTTCATATTCTTCAAGCTGTTCCTTTCTTGATTTTCCTTCACTTCCACTAGAAGTGGATTGTTGTGGAGGAGGTGCTTGTTGTGTTTGTGTTTGTCCCATACCCTTTGGAAGTGTCCCCTTTGCAGGTTTTGGTGGTTCTGGTGTTGGAGCTTGTTTAGTTTCTAAAGCTAGTCCCTCAACACTCATGTTGATTCCACTAAAACTTCCAAATCTTTTGTCAGCTGGATGATATGCAAGTCTTGGTCTTGTTGCAAAGTATTGGTTTGATGGTTGTGTATAACCAGTTACCTTTACTTTTTGATCATTCCAATTTGTTGTTGGAACTTTTCCGACTGGAGCATAACCTCTAACAAAATATCTGTTAGGAGCTGGAGAATAGCCTGTTACCTTTGCTCTGTACTGATGGAAATCAGTCATTGGAGCGTTTTGGTATGCTTCCTCTAATGCATCCTGAAAACTTACTGGAGCTGGTGGGGCAGTTTCTGCGGGTTTAGGAGCTGGCTTTGGTTCAGCAGGTTTTGTTTCTGCTGGTTTTGGAGCTGGCTTTGGTTCAGCAGGTTTTGTTTCTGCTGGTTTTGGAGCTGGCTTTGGTTCAGCAGGTTTTGTTTCTGCTGGTTTTGGAGCTGGCTTTGCTTCAAGTTGTGTTGATAATTTAGTTAGTTTTGCCTCAAGTTCGGCTATTTTTTCTTCAAGATCTTTTTTCGTACTTGCTTTTCGCTTTGCTGCCATTTCTTAGAGTAAATAATGCATTGTTTATTTACATTTTGATCAGTCCCTATTTTTTTCCAATAAAATAATAAAAAAATGAGAATAAATTGAAAAAAATTCATAATTTTTAAAAATCAATCAGATATGAATGAGGTTAACTCTCAGTCAGGTTCCCAAAATTGCATGACATACATGCAATTATTACATCTCCATAATTTTACATGAATCCCATTATCAGTATCAGCCACATATTTTCCATCTTTCATTTTATGAACTTGTGGCAAATAATTCAATTCAGAATTTTCAAGCCATTCATTTTGTTGGCAATTTGGGCATTTTATTTTTGGAGGCATCTACAAAATGGATATGAACAAACAAGAATATTACTTTTAAAAATAGAAAATAAAAGATATAGTTGAATTAGAAACCTTTTGGAAGAGTGCCTCTTTTAGGTTTTGGTGGTTCTGGTGTTGGAGCTTGTTTAGTTTCTAAAGCTAGTCCCTCAACACTCATGTTGATTCCACTAAAACTTCCAAATCTTTTGTCAGCTGGATGATATGCAAGTCTTGGTCTTGTTGCAAAGTATTGGTTTGATGGTTGTGTATAACCAGTTACCTTTACTTTTTGATCATTCCAATTTGTTGTTGGAACTTTTCCGACTGGAGCATAACCTCTAACAAAATATCTGTTAGGAGCTGGAGAATAGCCTGTTACCTTTGCTCTGTACTGATGGAAATCAGTCATTGGAGCGTTTTGGTATGCTTCCTCTAATGCTGCTTGGAATGTTGCTGGAGGCTGTGATTTGCTATCTGCGGGTTTTGGTGCTTCCTTTGGTTTAGGATCTTCTGCTGGTTTTGTATCAAATCCTTTTGGCAAAGTGCCTTTTGGTTTTGTTGTTGCAGCAGGTCTTTCAGCTGGTTTTGGTGCTGGTTTTGGTTCAGCAGGTTTAGTTTCTGCTGGTTTTACTTCAGCTGGTTTTGGTGCTTCCTTTGGTGTAGGAGCTTCTTTTGGTTTAGACTCTAGCTGAGTAGAAAGTTGATTTAATTTTGCTTCTAATTCGGCAATCTTTTTTTCAAGATCTTGTTTAGTTTGCTTTTTAGCAGCTACCATTGTTTTGCATGAGCAATCTGGGGTTTATGTACATTTGGGTTGAATACCACAACTAAACTTGATCAAGTTTTATATGCACTAAAGACCTAATGGTGTCATGGATGACTTTGAGAAGGAATACCCCGAATTTGATTGGAAGAATACTCCAGCATACAAGCATCCAGGAGGCAAAGATTGCCCATGTCCAAAACACGAGTACATCAGAGAGCAGATCAATTTTACAAAACAAGTAAACGAGAAAGGAAAAGAGCCATCAAAGGTGACACTAAAGTTTTGTCCCGATCATTATAGAGTCTACATGGACGAGGTAATTCCAGCAATGCCTCTAAAGTACAAAATTCTAACAAAGATTGCACTAAAGCTTGGAGCTATTCAAGTTGAGCAACTAAAGTACATGGAATCAGAGTTGTGTTTTTACTGTAAATTTGGATCAGGCGGACATGACAAAAAGACAGAACTTCCACCAATGTAGATTATTCAGGACTAAGTAAGATTTTTGGTTTGTTTGGCGTATCATGATGACATCTCTTTCCACATAATGGACATCTTTTTCTGTCAAGGAAGATACATTGACAAATATGAGAATCAAGATATGCTTTAGCTGGTTTGTTTGGCTCACCAGTGCCATTGCAAAAAGGACACTCTGAACCCAATAATTCGATAGTTCCATTTCCTTTACATACTGCACATTTATCATCGGCCAATACAGATTATCGTATTAATGAGAATTAAAATGCATTTGTCAAGAGAGTTTTAAGATAATCAGTTATTACACAAATCCAGTTAAGCTTATACTAGATTTAACTTCAGGAGGTACGTGCCTATAGAAGATATTCATGATTTTGTTAAAAAATTAGAAGAAGAGGGAGAACTAAAACGTGTAAAAATAGAAGTTGATTCAGATTTAGAAATTGCAGAAATTTTAAGAAGGGAGATGTATGCAAATGGTTCTGCAATACTTTTTGAAAATGTAAAAGGATATGAAATGCCAGTTTTAGGAAATGCATTTGGTTCAATGAGAAGATTAGAGATTGGACTTGAAATGACGGATTTTACTGAAATTGGTCAAAGAATTGTAGATATGACAAAGATGGATATTCCATCAGGCTTTCTCAATAAAATAAAAAAATTACCTGAGCTATCAAAGATGACAGCATCATTTCCTAAATCAGAATCAAGTGGGCCAGTTACAGAAGTAACATCAACTGATGCATCATTTGATGAATTGCCAATTCTAAAGTCTTGGCCAAATGATGCTGGACGTTTCATTACACTTGGGTTGGTTGCAACAAAACATCCAGAGACAGGAGTTAGAAATCTTGGTGTGTATAGAATGCAAATAGTAGATAAAACTCATGCACTAATGCATTGGCAAAAACACAAGAGAGGAGCTCATCATGGAGATATTTCCAAAGACAGAGGAGAGAAAATTCCAGCTGCAATAATTATTGGTGGAGAACCTGCAACAATATTTTCATCAATTGCTCCAGTTCCAGAAGGGTTAGACAAATACTTGTTTGCAGGAATTACAAGGAAAGAAGGAATCAAAACTGTCAAATGCAAAACAATTGATTTGGATGTTCCAGCAAATGCAGAGATTGTTTTAGAAGGATATGTAGATCCTGCAGACATTAGAGATGAAGGTCCATTTGGAGATCATACTGGATACTATACGCCAGTCGAGCCATATCCAACATTTACACTAACAGGAATTATGAGAAGAAAAGATCCAATATATGTTACAACAGTTGTTGGAAAGCCGATTTTAGAGGATGCATATATTGGAAAAGTTATCGAAAGATCATTTTTACCATTGATTCGAATGTTCCATCCAGAAGTAATTGACTTTAGTATGCCACCTGCTGGATGGTTCCAAGGATTTGCAATTGTTTCAATAAAAAAGAGATACCCAGGTCAAGCAAAAAAAGTAATGATGGGTTTATGGGGAATGGGACAACTTTCTCTAACCAAGACTTTGGTAGTAGTAGATGAGGACATCAACGTTCATGACTTCAATGATGTGTTATGGGCCATTACTACAAGAGCAGATTCTGCAAGAGATACGGTAATTATTAACAATACACCAACTGACACATTGGATCCTGCATCACCGCTAGTAAATCTAGGATCTAAGATGGGAATTGATGCAACTCAGAAAACAAAAGAGGAAGGATATGAAAGAGAAATTCAACAACAAGTAAAAGTGGATGAGAAAACAAAAGATCTAGTTGACGCTAAATGGTCTGATTATTATTTATGATAAACTAACAGGATTATAGAAATTATCTCTCTCTTCAACTTGGTAACCAATTTGATGTATTGCATCAATGATTATTTTATCAGTTAACTCAGTTGAGCGTGCACCAGTACAAGATACAACTTCTTCACCAATAAGAGTACCACCAAAATCATCAGCGCCGTATTGCAAAGCGAGTTGTGCCATACCCACACCATTTGTTAGCCATGAAGATTGTATGTGTGGAATTAATCCATCTAAAACAAGTCTAGAAATTGCAATCATCTTTAAGAGTTGAATTCCACCAGTTCCATATTCAACAATTCCTTCTTCATGCATCAATGTATTGTTTGGCTCAAAATTCCAAGGAATAAATGCCATGAATCCTTTGGTTTTCTCTTGTAGTTTTACAATTTTGAAAAAATGATCAACTATATCTTGTTTGTTTTCTACATGACCATACATCATTGTAGCAGAGCCAGGAATTCCAAGTGAATGAGCTTCATCCATAATTCGTATCCAGTCAGCACTAGAGATTTTCTTTGGACTGATTATATCTTTAACAGAATCAACTAAGATTTCAGCTCCAGCTCCTGGAATAGATTGTAAACCTGCATCCTTTAATCTTGACAAAATTTCTTTTGTAGATGATTTCTCAACTCTTGCGATCATATCAATTTCAGATGTAGATAATCCATGAACTCCAACCTTTGGGAATTTTTCTCGAATCATTCTGAAAGCATCCTCATAATATTCAATTTTCAAATTTGGATTATGTCCACCTTGAATCAAAACTTGACGGATCTTAAACATATCCCAAGATGTTTTTACTCTAGATTCAATTTGATCAAGTGTTAAAGTATAAGCATCTTCAGATCCTGGAGATCTATAAAATGCACAAAACTTACAATCAGTAATACAGACATTGGTATAATTCAAAATAATATTATTTACAAAAGATGCTTTTTTGCCAAATTGTTTTCTAGCAAGATGGCCTGAAACAAGTCCCATTAAATGAACATCATCTGATTCTAATAGTCTCATACAGTCTTCAGGACTTGGACGCTGGCCATTAAGGGAATTTTCTAAAATATCTTTAATGTCACTTTTTTGAATTTGTTCAGTTGTCTGACTCAATTGCTATTCATCTTTTATAATTTCTATTTAATCCTTGATAGCAATTACGCATAAAAGAGAGTCAATCTAAATGATTGATTTGGGCTCAATAACGCATTAGTTTGTGTTCAAAGATTCACGTTATTTTTAAGTAGGGCACAAAAATCAGATCATCTCATGGTATCTGGCAATCAAATTAGACTTAATCGAATTCTCAGAAAAGGAAGAATGTTATGCATTCCAATGGATCATGGAATTTCAAATGGGCCAATTGAAGGTCTTGAAAATCCTGCAGACATTATTTACAAATGTGAAAGTCACGGATTAACTAGTATTATTATTAACAAAGGAATTCTCAAAACATTACCCAAACCAACAAAGATTGGAGTTTTAGTTCATTTTTCAAGTAGCACATCATTATCATTATCACCTAACCGAAAAATGCTTACTGGTACAGTCAAAGAAGCTGTAGCTATGGGGGCAGATGGAGTTTCATTGCACATCAACATTGGTGGAAAAGAAGAACCAGAGATGTTAGAACAACTTGGAATGACAGCAGATCAATGTCATAAATGGGGAATGCCACTCTTAGCAATGATGTATCCTAGAGGAGAGAACATCAAAAATCCACATGATCCAGAAATTGTTGGTCATGTTGCAAGAATTGGCGCTGAATGCGGTGCAGATATTGTTAAAACACTCTACACAGGGGATATCGATTCATTTGCAAAGATTGTAAAGAGTACACCAGTTCCAATTGTAATTGCTGGTGGGCCTAAAGCAAAAACAGATTTAGATATTCTTCAAATGACAGAAGATGCCATGACAGCAGGTGCTAAAGGAGTAACATATGGCAGAAACATCTTTGCTCACAAATCACCTGAAAAAATGGTAGATGCATTAGCTGAAATAATTTTCAGAAAAGGTACAGCAAAGGAAGCACTGAAAAAAATTGAGTAAAACCAGAGAATTAATAATATCACCCAAAGTGTCACAAGCACAATTATCTAAATTCATACCACAGTTAGAGGCAGAAGGAATCAAAACCATATATCTTGACCCAAAAAAATTAGGTAAGAAAAAGACAAAAATGCAAACTGTATACCCTTCAAGTTCAGCAAATTATGTTGTATTAGAGAAGGAAGGAGCCACAAACCCAAAGGGCAAAAAAGTTGGAAAGAAATTTCAAGTATTATCCAATGCAGATATTGAAAACATCCTAACTATTGCAAAGAAAGGATTGGACTTTGTAATAGTGGAAGTAAAGGATTGGAAAATAATTCCACTTGAAAATATCATTGCAAAACTTCACAAAATCCATACCAAAATTTTTGCAATTGCAAGAACCCCTGAAGAAGTAAGAAAGATGTTTTCAATTTTAGAGGTAGGAGTTGATGGAGTAATTTTCAGCACATCATCAATCAACGAGGTAAGAGAGGCAATGGTATACCTAGGTACTAGAAGTTTTGAGATGATGCCAGCTAAAATTATTGAAATCAAAGAAGTCGGTGATGGAGAAAGAGTTTGTGTTGATACAGCATCAATGCTTCACAAAGGAGAAGGAATGTTAATTGGCAGTAGATCAAACTTTTTGTTTTTAGTTCATAATGAATCAGTTGGCTCATCGTTTACATCACCAAGACCATTTAGAGTAAATGCAGGAGCAGTGCATTGCTATACTCTCTCACCAGATGGAACAACAAACTACCTATCAGAAGTGGAGACAGGTTCAGAAGTATTGATTCTAAACTCCAAAGGAAAAGCAAGAAGAGCTACGGTAGGAAGATCAAAGATAGAACGCAGACCAATGCTAATGATTAAGGCATCAGCAGGAGGAGAGATTGGCGGTATTATTGCACAAGATGCAGAAACAATACGTTTTGTAAAACCAAATGGACAACTAGTATCAGTAACACATCTAAAAAAAGGCGATACTGTAATGGTTCACTCCAAGCCTGCAACTGGAAGACATTTTGGAATGGAAGTCTCAGACGAATACATATTAGAAAAATAAAATGAAATACAAAACATGTGTTTCAATTGCAGAAAAAACACCAAAAAAAGTAGTACAGACATTAAAAATTGCTTTAAAAAAATCAGATTATGCCGAAATAAGATTTGATTTTCTAAATCCTGAAAAAATTCCTGAAGCAATTAAGTTGATAAAAAAAGATCTTAAAAGATCTGTCTGTACCTTACGACCAAAAAATGAAGGAGGGAAATTTTCAGGAAATGAAACGGAGCGAATTGCAATTCTGAAATTAATTGCAGAATACAATCCATTCTTACTGGATGTAGAGTTTAACACATTACAAAAAAATCCAACTTTGGCAAAATATCTAAAATCAACTAAAACAAAATTACTTGTTTCTTGGCATGATTTTAAAAAGACACCAAATTCTGCAAACCTAAAAAAGAGAATGAATCAGATGAGTAAATTCTCATCATTTGTAAAAATTGTGAGCACAGCCAAAACTCCAAATGATTCTACTAGAATGCTAGAATTATACAGCAAAAAAGGCAGTAATACTTTGATTTCATTTGCGATGGGGGATTTTGGCAGAATATCAAGAATTTTATGCCTATATTTAGGAAGCCCCTACACATATGTCTCACTTGGAAAGCCAGTAGCACCAGGGCAATTTAGCGTAGATGAAATTAAAAAAATTACAAATCTAAAACAATAATCAAACTAAAAGTTGAGAGTTTAAATCAATCAAATTATTCTAAAAATTAAGATGGGAAAATCATTTGCAGTGATTGGAGATCCTATTGATCATTCATTATCTCCAAACATTCACAGTGCAGCATTTAGAGAATTAAATTTGGACAGCTCTTACATTGCATATAGAATTCCCGTAGGTGAACTTGCAGAAGGAATAGAAGGATTAAAAAAAATAAAGATCGATGGTTTCAACATCACTATTCCACATAAAGTGGAGATGATGAAATATCTAGACAAGATTGATGAGTCCTGCAGTTTGATCGGAGCAGTAAACACTGTAAAAAATACAGATGGAGTTCTAAAAGGATACAATACAGATATGGATGGATTTTTGGATCCACTAAAGAAAAGAAACGTCACAATTGCAAACAAAAAAGTTCTCCTCCTTGGTGCAGGCGGAGCTGCCAGAGCAATTGTAGCAGGTTTTGCAAAAGAGAAAGCACAAAGTATCACTATTGCAAACAGAACACTTGAAAACGCAGAAAAGCTATCAGCGTTTGCAAAAAAGATTGGATTGGATTCCAATCCAATTAAAATTGAAGAGGTAGGAAATTCTGTAAAAGATTATGATTTTATTGTAAATGCAACATCAGTTGGTCTCAAAAATGAATCATCACCAATTTCACTACAGGGAATTAAAGAAAAAACAATCGTGTATGATATTGTGTACATGCCAATGAATACAGATTTTATCAAAAAAGCAAAAGAGGCAGGGGCGACTGTAATTTATGGTTATGAAATGCTTTTGGGCCAAGCTGTTAGGGCCTTTGAGATTTGGCACGGCATAGAAGCACCTTATAATGCCATGAAAAAAGCACTGTTAGGAGGAGTTTGATGGCAAAAGCAAAGGCTACAGTCCATGGAGCGATATCATTAGTTAACGCGATTGCAAACAAAAAAGGTGCAACGCTGGGCATAGCACTAAAAGTAGAAGCAGAAGTTGAGGCAACCCCAGGTAAAGGAATAGTAATTCAATCAGAGAGCAAAAGTCTTAGTTCTCGTCTAATTACAAAAACAATAGAAAAAATTCTCTCTAAAAAAGATCTTGAACAAAATAAGATTACAGTAACACTGGATTCAGAAATTCCAACAGGGTATGGACTCAAAAGTTCCAGTGCTATATCATCTGCAGTTGCATTGGCATGTGCAAAAATCTTCAAACCAAAGTTGACGGACCAACAAATACTCATTGCAGGAGTTGATGCATCAATTGAATCTAAAGTGAGCATTACTGGGGCATATGATGATGCATGCTCATGTTACTATGGAGGATTCAATGTCACAGATAATGCAAAAAAAACTAGAGTTCATTTTGAAAACGGTCCTTCAAATTTAATTGCAGTGATATTTATTCCAAAAAACAGAAAAAGAGGGAATCTCAAAGATTTAAGTTCATTATCTGCTGTCTTTGAGAAAGCATGGGAGCTTGCAAGAAAGGGGAATTATTGGGAAGCAATGACAGTCAACGGATTAGCTGCCGCATCAATATTAAATTCAGATCCAAAAATAATCACAAGCTTAATTGAGAAAGGTGCACTTGCTGCATCAGTTTCAGGTAACGGACCAGCAATTGCAGCTGTAACAAAAAAAGAGAACGAATCAGATATTAAAAAAATATTTTCTGCACTTGAAGGAAGTGTAATAGTTTCAAAAATTAGTAACAAAAAGGCTGAAGTACATGAGTTGTAATATAGAAAAATCAAGCATTACAGGAGAAATTATTTGTCCAGCCAACAAGAGTTACACGCATAGAGCAATATTTCTTGCATCACTAGCCGGAAATAACAGTAAGGTGGAGAATGTATTACTATCAGCAGATACCAAAGCAACAATTGAAACATGTAAGAAATTTGGAGCAGAGATAGAAACCAATAATTCATCAATAATTGTTAAAAATCCAATTAATTTAGGAACAAAAGTACCCGAAATCAACACAGAAAACTCAGGAACTACTATCAGAATAGCCTCAGGAATTGCAAGTTTGTTTTCACATGAAATAACATTAACAGGAGATGCAAGTTTGCAAAAAAGACCAATGCAGCCTCTCTTAGATGCATTATCTAGCATAGGAGCACAATGCACTTCAACTAATGGTAATCCACCAATTACAATTAAAGGAAAAATAATAGGAGGAGATGTTTCCATTCCCGGAAATTTTTCGAGTCAATTCATATCATCATTATTAATTTGTGCTCCATTAACTGAGAAAGGAATCAATCTATCAATTGAAGAGAATTTAGTTTCAAAGCCATATCTTGATGCCACAATTGCAACAATGAGAAAGTTTGGAGTTACTGTTCAAACATTAATCCCCTACAAACGATACAATATCTCTCCCCAAATTTACAAAAGCACTACTTTTGTTGTACCAATAGATTTCTCAAGTCTAGCATTACTATTGTCAGCTGCAGTTCTTAATGGAAAAGATGTGACAATTAAAGGAAGTATTGGAAACTTGCCACAAGGCGATGAGTTGTTTATTGATATTTTAGAACAGTTAGGAGTAATTGTAAAGATGGATGATGAAGAAATTAAGATAGAATTACCTGAAAAATTAAGAGGCGGTAAATTTGATTTGAGTAACTCTCCAGATCTTCTACCTCCACTTTCAATTCTTGCATTAAAATCATCAACACCAATTGAGATTGTAAATGTAAAACACGCAAGACTAAAAGAAACAGATAGAATTGCAATAATTGCCAGAGAATTAGTAAAAATAGGAATAAAGATTCAAGAAAATGAAGATGGTTTAGTTTTAGAACCATCAGAAAAACTTGTTGGGGCAAAATTAAATTCAGAAAATGATCACAGACTTTTCATGGCATTCTGCATTGCAGGGATGTTTGTAGGTAATTGTAGTGTATCAGACCCAGAATCAGTGAGCGTATCTTATCCAGATTTTATTTCAGAAATGAATCGACTCGGGGCAAAAATACAGATACAGTAAAAATATTTTCAAAAAAATGAATTTTAAGTGATAAAAGGCGCGACCCTGTATAGAGTGAAAAGCATTCTCCTCACCCACAACGCTTTTGCGTAGATAACATGTCTTTTTCGCAGAGCCGCGCAAACTATTTGTTAGAATTCGCACGTTTTCGCATATATTATATACGTTATCATGATATTTAAGATTATATTATAATTATTTCAATAAAATATCATATTTTTTATAAATTATATTTGCTCATGAATAGGCAATACAGGTAATTTTTCAGTTTGAAAATTGAAAAAAATACAGAATGAGGAATTATAAGCATCATTTTACTTTGTTAGAATGTTGCCCGGAAGTTCAATAGGCCAGCGTCTTGTTTTAACAAGTTTTGGTGAAAGTCACGGAAAATCAATTGGTGCTGTTTTAGATGGGTGTCCAGCAGGTTTAGAAATTGATGAAAAAGATATTCAAAAAATGTTAGACTTGAGAAAACCAGGTCAGAATTTAATTTCAACGCAGAGAAAAGAAGGCGATGTTGTAGAGATTATTTCTGGAGTATTTAGAGGATACACAACAGGAGCTCCAATAACAATGGTAATTTGGAATAGTGATCAAAAATCAAAAGATTATGATAGTTTGAAAACTAAACTTAGACCTGGTCATTCAGATTACACTGCAATGATAAAGTACAATCACTATAATGATCATAGGGGAGGCGGAAGATTTTCAGGAAGATTAACTGCAACTCATGTTATGGGGGGTGCAATTGCAAGAAAATTACTAAAAATTACACTAGGGGTTGAGACAAATTCCTATACTACACAAATTGGAAAAATAAAGATGGAAAAAGAATTTAATGAAAAAATGGTTAAATCAATTTATAAAAATGAAGTAAGATGTCCTGAAGATAAAACTGCAAAGAAGATGAGAGAAGCAATTTTGAATGCCAGAAAAAAAGGAGATTCCCTTGGTGGAATTATCGAATCAACTACAACCAAAGTGCCAGTAGGATTAGGAGAACCAATATTTAGCTCACTAGAATCAGATTTGAGTAAAGCAATATTTTCAATTCCATCTGTCAAAGGAATAGAGTTTGGTTCAGGGTTTGCAGGTTCAGAATTATTTGGCTCAGAGAACAATGATCTTTATACAATCAAGAAAGGAAAAATAACTACAAAGACAAATAATTCAGGAGGCATTCTTGGAGGAATTTCAAACGGAATGCCAATTACTATGAGAATTGCATTCAAACCCGCATCATCAATTGCACAAAAACAAAGTACTGTAGATATTAAAACAAAGAAAGAGGCCATACTTCAAGTGAAAGGAAGACATGATCCATGTGTAGTGCCTAGAGCACCACCAGTTGTAGACTCACTTGTAGCATTAACCATAGCAGATCATGCACTAATTTCAGGCATAATTAAGCCAGTTTTGTAAGAAAATGGCAGATATTGATGAACTCCGCAATAGGATGGACGAAGTCACTCTAGAAATGATAGAATTGCTAAAAACAAGAACGAATATTGCTGAAAAAATTGGAGAGTTGAAAAAAAGTATCGGCAAGGGAGTTACCGATGAGAAGAGAGAAAATAATTTACGTGAAAAAGTAATCAAACTTTGCAAAGATTTAGAATTTGATGAGTCAATTGCAACTAAATTTTTAAATTTTCTTTTAAACGAATCAATAAAAGTTCAAACAGGTAACAAGCAATCACATTTATCAATTTTCTTAAAAGCTAAATCACTTGAACAGCAAGGGAAAAAAATAATCCATATGGAAGTAGGAGAACCAGACTTTATGCCACCTCAAATTGTAAAAAAAGCATTAGAAGAAGTCTTCGAAAAAGGATTTGTAAAGTATGGTCAACCTAAAGGAATGCCAATCTTCAGAGAGGCACTTGCAAATCATGTAACTAAAAAATTCAATGCCAAAGTAACACAAGATAATATCATAGTTAGCCCCGGAGCTAGATTTTCAATATTTACAGCAATTACTACTATTCTCAATCCGGGTGATGAAATGATTGTAATTGAGCCTGCATGGCCGGCATACAAAGATTGTGCACTTCATGCAGGAATTAAAGTCAGAACAATCAATACAACACTTGAGAATAAATGGGAACCATCAGTTGAGCAAATCAAGAATATCATAAATCCAAATACAAAGATGATAGTACTAAACTATCCAAACAATCCAACAGGAAAAATTTTACCAGAAAAACTTCAAGATGATATAATAGATATTGCAAGAGAAAATGGTCTCTTTGTGTTAAGTGATGAGATCTATTCACAATATGCCAAAAAAGAATGGAAGAGTATTCTAAGTTACAATTATGACAAAAGTATCGTAACTCAGTCATTTTCAAAATCTCATGCCATGACAGGATTTAGAATAGGATATGCCGTAGCAGATGAAAAAATTATTGAAAAAATGTCAAAATTGGAGGCTTTGTGCCTCACAAATGTATCAGAACCTATCCAATATATCGCCATGAAAGCATTGGAATCAGACACATCCAACAATACTAATACAGTACAGAATAGACTAAATGTATTGGAACAAAAAGCAAAAGACTTGGGATTAGACTTTGTTTCCCCAGATGGTGCAATGTATCTCTTTGCCAGAATCAATCAAGAAGGATTTGATGGGGTAAAATTTGCAAATGATACTTTGGAGAAAGGATTAGCAGTTGCACCGGGAGAGGGTTTTGGAGATTACAAAAATTTCATTAGAATCTCAGCATGTCAAGAAGAAAAAACACTAATTGACGGAATGAATATACTTGGTAACATAATGAGTGAGAATAGATGAAAAAAGTAACAGTGATTGGTGCCGGCGGTCAAATGGGACAATGGTTTTCAAAATATTTTGCATCAAAAGGATTTGAAGTTACAGGTTATGATTCAGAATCAAAGATAGGGGGAAAAGACATTATTGAATCAGATTCCCTAGTAGGAGCTATTCTCAAAGCAGACTATGTAGTATTATGCACACCTACAAGAAGAACACCAGAAATTATTAGACTAATTGCAAAAGAGATGAAAAGAGGGACATACCTCATCGAGATATCATCAGAGAAATCAAAAGTAGTTTCATCATTATCAAAGATGCCTGCCAAGATCAATCCAATTTGTATTCATCCAATGTTTGGACCAGGTGTAAAAACTATCAAAGGCCAAAATATTATTTCAGTTCCAATCAAAGATGCAAAAAAAGAACTAACAGTTACCAAATCATTATTTGAAGGTGCAAACTTTGTCACAATTGATGCAGTAGAACATGACAAAAAGATTGCAGTGATTTTAGGATTAACTCATTTAATGAATTTAGTATTTGCAAATATCATTTCAAAAGATGAAAAGATGCTCCTAACAGAAAAGATGTCAGGAACTACATTCAGAGTTCAAAAAACATTAGCTGAAAGCATCATGACTGAGTCCCCAGAACTCATTGAGACAATCATTGCCAATCCAGAAATTCGCAGAGTTGCAGAAGAGCTTTGGAAAGACATTGGAAGGCTACTGACGGCAGTACAAGAATCAAAGACTGAAGAAGTAATTAATTACATCAAAGATTGTCAAGAGAGGCTATCCAAGCACACGGACATTAATGAATCATATAAAAAATTAACAAAAATGGTAAAAGTCGTTGAAAAATAACAGATATGCGCTCAACGAAGATTGTCACGTCGTTTATCAGAGATAACGATAAACTCCTACTTCTAAAGAGAAGTGAAAAGGTAAAATCCATGAAAGGTCTATGGGCAGGCATTAGTGGAATTATTGAGAAAAATGAAGAGCCATTAACAAGGGCAAAGATAGAAATTTTTGAAGAAGTTGGAATCACTGAAGATAAAATCACATTAATCAAATCTGCCGAGGAGATGCGTGTGAATTCACCACAGTATGAAAATCATGAATGGGAAATATTTCCATTTTTGTTTGAAGCAAATAATCCTACAATAAAATTAAACTGGGAGAATTCAGAATTCAAGTGGATCAATTTAGAAGAGTTGGATAATTTTGAGACAGTTCCTAGTCTAGAAAAAGTACTACTCAACTTGTTGTAAGTTTTTGTTTTCTTTTTCATATTTTTTTTGCTGTGGCAACATCATATAGACACATGCACCACCACACATCGTACACGGAACATTATTTCCAGGATGTTGTCCTGTTCTGCTATGAATTCTAGCTGCCTCTTCAGGATCAATTGATAATGCAAGTTGTTTTTCCCAATCAAGAGTACGTCTTGCCTCGGTCATCTCCATATCCCATTTGATCACCTTATCACGTATTTTAACAAGATCTCCAGCATGAGCTGCAATTCTATATGCAATTAATCCAGCTTTTACTTCTTCGGCATTTGGTAATGCCAAATGTTCAGAAGGAGTAAGATAGCACAGTAAATCAACTCCTTCACTTGCAGAAACTGCAGCACCAATTGCACTTGCAATATGATCATGGCCTGATGCAATATCCGTAACTAGTGGACCAAGTACATAATATGGCACATCACCAATCAAAGATTTTGCTAGTCTAACATTTGCTGCAACTTCATTTAATGGAACATGTCCTGGACCTTCAACCATAACTTGAATGTCTTGCTCATGAGCACGTTTAGTTAATTGAGAGATGTTGATCATCTCCTGAACTTGTAGCTCATCATGAGAATCCAAAATTGAGCCTGGTCTTAGTGCATCACCGAGGCTAAATGTCACATCATATTTTTTTGCAATTTCAATTAGATAATCATAGTGAGTAAGATAGGGATTTTCTTTATCATGCTTTAGCATCCAAGCTGCAGTAATAGTACCGCCTTTGCTAACAACACCACCATATCTTTGAACTTTTAGAATTCTTTTTGCAATATCTTTTGTAATACCGCAATGAATTGTGGTGTAATCAACGCCGTCTTTTGCATTATTTTCAAATGCATTTAGATAATCATCTTCTGTAAGATTTAGTGGATTTTTATGAAATTCAACGCCATAGTTGTATGCCTCATAAATTGGAACTGTTCCAAAAGTTATCGGTGCAGCTTCCAAGAGAGTTTGTCTGATTTTTTTTACATCTCCCCCATCACTTAAATCCATAATAGTATCAGCATGATATTTTATTGCAACTTTGGCTTTTTCAATTTCTTCATCCAAGTTTACATTCAAAGTAGAGGTTCCAATGTTAACATTGACTTTGGTCTTTAACCCTTTACCAATTCCAACGTTGTGAATTTTTTGCGGTCTTTCGTTATTGTTTGGAATAATAATTGAACCACGTGCAATTTTTGGAATCAGCCAATCAAGTGAAACATCTTCATCTTTTGCAACTTGCTTCATTTGCTCAGTGGCAACCCCACGTCGTGCTGCAGTCATTTGAGTTGCCATAATGTATTATGAGTGATTTCCCTGATTTAAACAATCTGAGAAGTACATAGGAGTAAAGGAATCTCACATCCTCTTAACACTATATTAAGAAAAATGATCGATCTTATATGTAATAATTGGTATTATATTCATATGAGAACAAGTAAGGAATGCAGACATTGTGGTAGAGAATTTTACAGTATGAAAGATGAGTTTTGTTCGTTTGATTGTGTAAATCAAGCATCATCATAACCATCTATTTTATTTTCAAATCATTTTCTAAAATTTGTTTTTCTGATTTTATTTTATCAATTCTACTCAAAATAGGCCCAATAATACGCTCAGATTCAGGGGAATTTGCAAAGTTTTCTCAAATTTCAGAAACACGTTGTACTAATTCATGTTCTGCCAAAACTAATAATATGTAACTACGGAGTCTTTGATTCTCAGATTTTAGCGATTCAATATCAGACATAGAATTACCTTGGAGGACTCCAACTTTCTTCAACTGCATCATTATTATTTTCAGATACTAGGAATTTTTTACCACACTTGAAACATTGCCAAAGAAATTTTCCATCTTTTTTTGTTTGATATTGCATTGGCAGTAAGCAAGTTGTACACCGCAACTCTTCAGGAATTGTGTCATCAACAACAGGGAGTTTTGTCATTTGTTCCATGCAGGTAAATGAAGTATAAAACAGCTATTAAAAATCTAAAAAGAAATTTGTGTGTTAAAGGAAATATAGATTAGGACAAATAACAAGAAAATACAATGAATTTATTATCAATTGGAGGATCTGATCCATCTTCAGGGGCAGGAATACAAAGTGATGTCAGAGTATTTTCAACACTAAAGGCTCATGGATTAACCGTAATAACTGCAATTACGGGACAAAACACATCATCATTTGGTATGGTTGAACCAGTTTCAGATAAAATACTAAAAAATCAATTAGATGCAGTTTTTTCGGATTTTAAAATTGATGGGGTAAAAATTGGAATGCTGTATAATTCTAAAATCATAAAAATTATTCATGATAGATTAAAGAAATTAAAAATTCCCATCGTAGTTGATCCCGTAATAAAGTCAACAACTGGTGGAGAATTAATTGAAAAAGCAGCAATTAAAGATTTTAAAAAATTAATTCTTCCACTTGCAACAGTTATCACACCTAATAAATTTGAGGCCGAAGTTTTATCAAATTCTAAAATGGGTTCAAAAAATCCCCCAAATAAGATTGCACTAAAGATTCAGAGAATGGGGGCAAAAAATGTTGTCATTACAGGAATAGAGAATAAAAACAACAAAATTTCAGATTTTGTTCTAGAAAAAAATACCAAATATGTAATTTCTGGAAATAAAATCAATAGTCTAAATCATGGAAGTGGGTGCAATTATTCAGCAGCAATGATCTACTCACTTGCCAAAAAGAAAAACATCAAAGAATCAGTAAAATTTGCAAAACAATTTACTTTCAACTCAATTAAAAATGCAAAGAATTTTGGACATGGTATTTCAATTACAGAGTTCCTAGAAGACGAACATATTTCAGAATTATCAGAGTCAATTAACAAATTTGTAGAGATAAAAAATATCTACAAAAATATTCCAGAGTGTCAGACAAATTTTGTATTTGCAAAGAAAAAACCAAAATCCACTAAAGATATTCTAGGGATTTCTGGAAGAATAGTCAAAGCAGGAAAAAAAGCAATAGTAGCAGGAAATTTAGAATACGGAGGTTCTAAACACGTAGCAACTGCATTACTAATAATGAATAAAAAATTCTCTGAGATCAAATCAGCTGTAAATATTAAATTTCAAGCAAGCACCATTTCAAGAATTAAAAAATCAAAACTAGTAATGTCAAGTTATGATAGATTGGATGAGCCCAAGAATGTAAAATTCAAAGGCTCCACCATACAATGGGGAATTAAAAATGCGATTAAGAATTCAAAAAAAACTCCGGATGTGATTTATCATAAAGGAGATTTTGGGAAGGAGCCTATGATTTTGGTTTTTGGGAAAACACCAAATGACGTATTAAAAAAAATATTAAAAATTATTTGATATAGTCAAAAAACATCCTTGAACATAAATAGTCATTATTCAAATAGCATTTGTGAAAGCCGTAATTCTTGCTGGAGGCTTAGGGACAAGACTACAACCCTATACGACATTTCTTCCAAAGCCAATGCTGCCACTAGGAGAAAAACCAATCTTAGAACATCTAGTAGATTGGACAAAGAAAAATGGCGTAAAATCAATTGTATTGTGTGTCAGTTATCTTAGAAAGACAATAGAAGACTATTTTGAGGAGGGTAAAAGATTTGGGGTGGATATTGAATATGCAATTTCAAATAAACCACTTGCAACAGCTGGTCAGTTAAAGACAGCAGAAGAGTTCATCGATGATACTTTTGTGTGCATGTATGGAGATTCAATTTTCAATTTTAGTCTAAGAAATATGATAAAGCAGCACAACAAGAAAAAGGCATTTGTTACAATGAGTCTTAATGAGTACAAAACAAATCTCCCATATGGAGTCATTGAGACATCAAAGAGTGGGAAAGTTACCAGTTGGAATGAAAAACCAGAGATAAAAGCTAATGTGAATATGGGCTGTTATGTCATGGATCCCAAAGTTCTAAGTTTTATCCCAAAAAACAAGCCATATGGAATGGATGATGTGATTAAAAAAGTCATGAGTAGAAAAAAATTTGTAAACAGTTTCATTACAAAAAATGGATTTATTGATATTGGCAATAAATCAGCATACAAGAAAACATATCAAGACTATATTCAAAAACTAGGCAAGATCTGAAAATTAAGATGAGTGAGCCAATTATTAGAAAATTACAAAGGCAAGACCTCCAAAATGGATTTCTAAAAACTCTAGATTCCCTAAGGCAAACAAGCAGTATTGATAATAAAAAAGCTGAAGATATATTTGAAAAAATTAATTCAAATCCAAACCACATCATTGCCGTTGCAGAGCTTGATGGGAAAATAATTGGTGCAACAACTCTACTAATTGAACAAAAATTTATCCACGAGGGCGGGCTAGTGGGCCACATTGAAGATGTTGTAGTGGATAAAAACTTCCAAGGACAGAAAATAGGCGCAAAAATTATGAATTTTCTTCTCTACATTGCAAAAGAATCAGGATGTTACAAGACCATTTTAGATTGTACAGATGATGTAAAGCCATTTTATGAAAAATTAGGTTTTAAGACAGTAGGAAATGAGTTAAGATACGATCACATCTAAAAGAATTCTTTCTTTGGACGCTTCTTGATATTTTTCATCAGATATATTCCAGTTCCAATTACAGGAGCAGATAAAATCATAAAGAGTGGAGGAACAATTTTTACTGCATCAGTAAGATATTTTTCTTCTATTTGATCAAGCATCATATAACATACAGATAGTCCAGATAACATGATTATACCGCCAATTACAATAAAGCCACCTATAGATTTTGAACCATATTGTCTTGTCATGATAAATGAAACTGCAGCTAAAATGGATGCAGGAGCTACACCAATTGATACAAACTGGATTAACTTAGGATCAGCTGAGAACATTTGGGCATATTCAAAATCTTCTGGAACATTAATCATAAAATTATAAATCGAAATCATCTCGCCAGCAAACATTGCATAAAGTCCAACTGCAGTTATTGCAAGCCATTTTTCTATTGCCACAGTTATAACAATTCCTAGTTGATAAATAAACCATTCAAAAGATTAAACAATGCCAACTAGGTTAGCTAATTCTTTCCTGCATGCAGCTCCTAGTTTTTCTGCTGCCTGCTCTGGAGAAACATCATTTAAGAAAATACCATAACCACGTTCAAGACCAGACCATGATTTGGTAATTGGATAAACTTCAATGTGCCAATGAATTTGGCGACTGTTTTTCTTCTCAGGAGATAAATGAAATACAAGATTGTATGAGACGTTTTTGATAGTCTTTGATAGTCCTCCAAGAGTAGCACGCAGAATTAATGATAAATCATTGATTTCTTTTTGAGTAATTTTAGAGAAACTTGTGGTGTGTTTTTTGGGCGATATCCAAAATTCGTAAGGATATGAAGGAGACCATGGGCAATATGCGATGAATCCCTCAGTTTGCAGGATTTGTCTAGGGCCACCAATCTCCTCATTTACGGTTTGACACATTGGACAAACTCCTTTTTCATTTAGAATTTTGTGTGATGCTTCTGCTTCTTCCTCAATAATTGGAGGAATTGTTGAGAATGTCAAAATGTTAAGATGAGGATGTGGATTTTTGCTTCCTGCCAAATCACCTTGATCTGCATAAATTGAAACGTAAGTTACTCCTTTCTGAGTATAAAGCCATCTTAATCTGTCCTGAACAACAACTAGAACATTAGACCACTGTTCTGAATCAATAGTTGCAAAAGTATCTTTTTCATTTGGGGATGCAACAACAATGTAATGATATCCATATGCAGGTTCGCTGTAAAATGGTCTATCACTGTAAGAATTTTCAGTATCAATTGAGACTATAGGATTTTTGCTTTCAAAAACTCGAATGGACCATCCTTCAACATATTCATCTTCATTGTCTTGGAGACGTTGAAGCATTCCATCTTTTGCTACAAGTGATAAGACAGAAGGGTTTGTCATAGATTCATTTCCAGGGGCAAAGGGAGATTTTTTTGGATCAATTACTTTGTCATCTTTTTTAGAGACAATCATAAAACGCTCTGAAACATAATCCTTGCGCATATCCCCCATAATTGTAATTGGAAGTAAATGTCTGTTAAAACGTTTACTAAGACCTACTCAATTAAAAAATAAAAAATATTTTTCAAAAAAAATTATAATAAATTTATGAAAAACCTAATTTAATCAGTGAGCAATTTTTAAAAATTTTACATTGCATAAAATAGTCGTTAATTTTTGATCGTATAGATCATGCAAGCTTTAAAGCAGAGCTTCAGATCTGTGTTAAACAGGGGAGATTATGGATAATTCTGATGTTCATATGATTTACGTATTATTAGATGGTGTAGGGGACTTGCCACACCCAGATTTGAATGGAAAAACGCCACTGGAGGCTGCAAAAACTCCGATTTTGGACAAAATTGCAAGTAATGGAGTAATTGGAGAAGTAATTTCTGTTGGGAAAGGCATAGCTCCTGAATCAGATATTGCAGTCTTTAACATGCTAGGTTACAAATTCAAACATGCAGACTATGTTGGAAGGGGAGTAATCGAAGCAATTGGGATTGGTATTGATTTTAAGGATGGTGATTTAGCTCTTAGAGGAAATTATTCCACATTAGATGACCAACAAGTGATCATCGATAGAAGAGCTGGAAGACATATTGAAAAAGAGGATGCACAAGGAGTTGCAAAAGAGATTGAAAAGACCATCAAGTTTTCAAATCCAGATACATCAGTAGTTGTTGCCCCAACAATTGGTCACAGAGTGACAGTTAGAATCAGAACTAATGGAAAAAAATTATCATCAAGGATTACAAATACGGATCCAGCCTATAGCAACATTGGTGGAATGGGAGTTGCAAAAGCTGTTGGGGATTATCTAAAAATTGAGAGATGTCTTCCATTAGAAGATACAGAAGATTCTAAGATTACTGCTAATCTTGTCAATGAGTTTTCAGATAAATCAATTGAGATTTTAAAGAACAGTCAAATTAATGTAAAAAGAAAAGAGCAAAACAAGAAACTGCTAAGTTGTATTCTATTAAGGGATGCAGGAAATAGATATCCAAACGTCATACCAATTAATCAAAAATATGGAATGAATTTTTCATGTATTGTTGATATGCCAGTTGAACTTGGCATATCAGATGTACTAGAGATGAAAGCATTTGAAGCTGGAGGATTGACAGATTATGAAGAAAAAGCCAAAGTTGCAGCTAAAGCTATGGAGACACAAAATTCAATCTATGTTCATCTAAAAGGACCTGATGAATTTGGACATGACGGTGACGCTATTGGAAAGATGAAAAACATAGAGGAGATTGACCAGAGATTCTTCAAGACATTAGTTGAGAATATTGATTCAGATAAGGTTGCAATAGTAATTTCAGCTGATCATTCTACTCCTTGTATCAACAAAGGGCACAGCGATGATCCTGTTCCAGTACTGGTTTCAGCTAATTTCATAAAAAATGACGGCACTACCAGAATGACAGAACAGCAGGCAAAGAAAGGAAGTATTGGTTTGCTGCAAGGAGCAGAAGTAGTATCAAAAGCTCTTGAATTAATTAAATCTCAAAAGTAGTTAATTGATTTGATTGTTGCATTTCTACTGCTTTCTTTCTAATTCTATCAACATCAATGGAATGATATACAGATGGGGAAGTTCCTAATTTTTCTAATGCTCTACTAAGCATTCCAATTCCAATACTTAGTTCATCTTTTTGGGCATGTGCAAAAGCAACGGCTATTAGAATAATTCCTTGAACCAGTTCTTTTTCTCGACCATAGCATTTCTTCCAAACACCCTCAAATGCTTCATGACTTTCCCAAAATCGTTCATTGTTAAAATAAAATATTCCATCAGCAATTCCTTTCTCTTTTTCGATCTCCTCTTCAAAGACATGTCGGACATCGACAACTGATCCAATAGGTTCTAATTTTTTCAATAACTTGTCGAGTTCCTCTTTTTCAACTGAGACATCTAACTCTACGAATTTTTTTGCAATTCGTGCAACACGAACAGAGACATTCATGTCAGATGCCAGATCTCTTGCCTTGTAGACTACCTCACGAGAATGCTCCGGTCCATATCGTGTATTTTCTAGATGAAGCATATAGCGTTCCATAGTATTATTTTAAAGGAATTTCATAAATTTCTTCTCTATTCCAATCAAGGTTTATATGAAATATCCAGAGATTTTGGATACATGTCCATAATTGAGACAATTACAGATGTAGAAAATGCATTTCTATCACGTAGAGAGCTTACTTGCAACTTTGCAGGATTAGGCGGCAAACTCAAAAAACTTGAGGCAGTGGACATGATTACAAAGGAATTCAAACTTGACGGTAAAGTCGTAATTCCAATGAGACTAAAGACACATGTCGGAAAACCAATGGTAACTGGAACTTTTTATGTTTATGAAGATGAAGGATTGGCAAAAAAACATGTCAATCCAACAATATTTTCAAGATTAGAAAAGACAAAAGCAAAACTTGCTGAAGCAGATGCTGCTGCAAAAGAAGCTGAAGAGACGGCAAAAGCTGAAGCAGAAGAAACACCTGCAGAAGTAAAAGCAGACGACAAGCCAGCTGAAGAAGCAAAAGAGGAGAAATCTGAATAATGGCAGGAAAAAAAGGCTCCAGTCCTAATGTTTACAAATATTTCAAAGTGGATGGAGACAAAGTGTCACGTATTAGAAAGATTTGCTCAAGATGTGGTAAAGGAGTTTTCATGTCAGAGCACAAAGACAGACACACTTGTGGAAAATGTGGATTAACAGAATTTATTCAATAAAATTTAAAATTTAGTACAAACGTTTTTTGCGAATTTTAGAACTTTTTTCTTCTAGTAAATTGATTTTTGCAATAAATGCAGGATCAAGTTTAATTTTAGATAAGGATTCAGCAGATAATTTTACAGTGTTTTCATCCAAAGAGATGTTTGCCTTTGGAAGATTTCTATCTGCCCAAAATTTCATTACCTTATCTTCGAGTTTGTAATCACGAAATCCAGAAGGAAATTTTTTTGTAATGTGGTTTAGCAGTGTTCTATCTTTAAAAACAACTCTTGGCTCAAATAATCTTGTCTCATCACTGTAAACATTCTCAAATAGGTTTCCAGAAATTTCATCAGAAAGTAATTCCATCTTCGAGATTTTTTTCATCAGATCTAGAAAATGAAGAAATTCATGAGCCAAAATGGCATGAATTGTACCCTTTAGACCATAGGCTACAAGGGGGGCAGAAATCTGAATCACTACTTGAAATTTTTCTTCAAACATAACAGGGATTGTTCTTGCAAACAAAATTCCAAATTGATAAGAGTTTGAGCTAGGTGAAGTCAAAATTAGGGATGGTTCCACATATGCTACAGGATAACGAATACCTGAAGCTTTTTCGATTCTATTAATCCCTTCAACAGTAATTGGAAATCGCTTTACGGCAAGTTCATAGACATCATCAGGAATTATTCCCTTTGAATGTGCATCTCTTAAACGAACTAACGGATCCATTGTATCCCCTCGATAATTTTGAATGTAAAAAGGTTGATTTAATCAGGATCTTGGTTTTCCAGACTTTGCTTTCTTTCTTTTACGAGTATTTTCCCTTTGATCAGCATGTCTTTGGTGTTTACCTTTTTTTCTTATTGGCATGCTTTTTGATTGTAATTTGCGCTAGTTAATTGTTATCATTTTACATCAATATCAAGAAAATCAAATTCTTGGCAGCTACAGGGGTTATTGAGTATTTTAGAAATACTTGGAGTCACATCGTCACCTGTTACAAATCTCTTAACAGGAAGTCCTCCCTCAGCATTGATAATTAATGTAAAACCACTCTTTGGATTTTTTTTATACTTTATTGAAAAGATAGTTTTCTCCGAGCGCTTGCCTGATTTTTCATAAACTACTATTGGTTGTTTTGTTAATTGTTTTAATTTTAAGAGATCCTTTGAGGTAATTTCAGAATTTGTTAAAATATTCATTTCTATTGTTGATTTGAATTTGAGTGGTCGTTTTGGCGAATCAGTAATAATTTTGAGATTATCAATTTTTACTGATTCAGATTTGAATGATGTGGATGTCATTTTTCGTTTATTTGGATTTTGAACTTTTACAAAAAATGGTCTACCCTTGCCCATAACTAGGCTGGATTTATCCTCCCCTCCAATCCAGGTAAATTTTGCAGTAGTTCCTCCAATTTTCTCAAAAAGGAATTTGGAGATTATTCCTTCAATGCTTTGAAATTCTGAAATACCATGAAAATGGCATGATCTACAACCTTTTCCCAGACAATTATCACACGACTTTTGTTTTTGAGGAAGACCTCTGATGGGTTTTACATATCTTCCAGAAAACACTATCGATTTTGCTCGAAGTTCGCATATGCCATCTTTAAGATTTACAGTAAATGTTACATCAGAATCCACTGGGTCAAGGGTTTTTTTGGTTTTTCTTGAATATGATTTGGCTAGTTCTTTTGTGATGTCAGTCTTTATTCCATCAATTCCCTTTAACTTGAATTTAGATCGAATGTAATCATCCCTATCAACAATGGATGGTTTTACCATTGCACCAACGCTAAATGTCTTAAATGAATATGATGAGGACGCATCAATCATCAATCTCAAAAAATGTTCAAGATCATCAAAGATATTTTTACAAATATAACAAGAATGCTTGGAGTGGGATTTTATCTGTAATTTTTTTCCTAGTAATTTATTTGAAGATAGATGTAATTTTTTTGAGAACAATCTTCCAAGACAATTATCACAAAGTTCATGTTTTTTTAGAATTTGATTTGCAATAGGAATTATTTTTTGTTGTGCAGACATGTTAGAAAGTTTTGAAAAGACTAACCTAGTCCCATTCTTCTAAGTGTGCCTTGCATTTGACGACCTTTGGATGCCTTCATCATGTTCTTAGAGTTTTTGTAATTTTTGATCAGTTCTTTGACTTCACCTTCTGGCCATCCAGAACCTCTTGAAATCCTTTTGATTCTAGACGAATTCAGTAAATCAGGATCCGCTTTTTCAGCTTTGGTCATACTTTGAATAATGTATCTCCATTTTGAAACCCTTCCTTCCATTTGATTTAGTTGATCATCTTTTACCATACCTGACAAGCCGGGCATGCTTTCCAGAATTCCTTGTAGTGAGCCCACCTTGGTGACTTCTTCCAATTGGTAAAAGAAATCATCCATATTCATTTTCCCACTAGAGATTCTCTTCATTCGGACATCATCGCCTTCTTCTTCAAGACGTTTTGCCAAATCCAAGACAGCCTGAATATCACCCATGCCAAGTAAACGTCCAACAAATCTTGTTGGAGAAAATTTTTCTAAATCATCAATTCTTTCACCAGTACCAATGTACATTATTTGTGCACCAGTAGCTGCTGATGCAGCTAGTGCCCCTCCGCCTTTTGCAGAACTATCCAGTTTTGTAATAATTACTCCACCAACGGGAATAGTTTTGTGAAATGCTTCTGCTTGATTGAAGCATTGCTGTCCTATAGTTCCATCAATTACTAATAATGCCAAATCAGGATCAGCGACTTTGTTGATTCGATCCATTTCTTCAAGAAGATCTTTTTCCTCTTTATGACGACCTGCAGTGTCTATTAGAATTACATCAAGGGGTTGGTCTGCAAAATATTTTAGTCCATTTTTAACAATACTTGGAGAATCTTTGTTATTTTCCTCACCAAAAACTTCAACTCCCGATTTTTCACACATTGTCTTTAGCTGAACAAGAGCTCCAGGCCTGTAGGTATCAGCACCTATAACTCCAACTTTGTATCCTTGTCGGGTTAGAAACTTTGCAAGTTTTGATGCAACGGTAGTTTTACCACTTCCCTGAATCCCAAGCAAGATAATTTTATTTTGTTTTCCAGGCTTGAAATCAAAATCAGACTCATTACCAAGTAATTTTGAGAGTTCATCGTAGAGAATTTTCACAATGTGATCTTTTCTAGATAGTCCAGGTGGAGGGGTTTCATTAATTGCCCTCTCCTCAAGATGCTTGGTAATCTCTAAAACTAGTCGTACATTTACGTCTGATTGAAGTAGTGCTCTCTGAACATCCTTAGACAATTCTTTGATTAGCTCCTCGTCAATTCCTGAGGATTTTACAATCTTTTTGATTGCATCACTAAGACTATTCTTGAGTCCATCAAGCATAAAGATCTAACCCCGCATCCACTATTTCAAACCTTCCTCTATATCCATCCCATGTTTTTTTGAATTCATTAATTTTGATCGAATGTGAAAACATCGGACAGTTAATCACAAAGGTCTCAGCTTCTCCACCTTCAAAATTTAAATTAAATCCGTATTTTTTAGAAAGTTTTTCTAAAATTTCTAAATCATTTTTTGTAATTACTTTTCCTAGCCAAGAATCATCAAGACCATCAGATGTTACAGTAGTCATAATAAATTCAAAATTTGAATCAACTAAATCATTCATGTATTTGATGGGCTCTAAATTCCACAAGGGCGTTATTGTTATTAAATTTAATTTTGAACATAAGGATTCAAATTTTTCTTTTTGAAATTTACTTTTAATTCCTCCATGAACTAAGCCTTCTATTCCAAATTCTTCTTTTGCACTAAGCAATAGTTTCTCTAAGTGAATTAATTCATTTTCAGTATCATCGGAGCTAGACTCGGAAATTAATTGGGGAATTTTCATAGATTCGGATTGAAGTTTGGTCCATTTTAAATTTGGATGATGTAATAGATGGCTTTCATCAGACTTTGGAGACACACTGAGAAGACAAGAAATTTCATGTCCCTGTTTTTGTACCACATGAATTGAATATGTGCTATCCTTTCCACCTGAAAACAGAGATGCTAATTTCATAATCTAAAAAATATTCAATTCAACAAACTTGTAAGATTTGTTGAAAAAGGATGCTTCATTACTCATAATCCTCATCAACATTCAGACGGCTTTTCCGCTCATCATCAGCATCCGCATTAGTTCTTAACGCGCATGATTTTAGTTTTGTCCATAACGACCCAGTATTCTACATTTTGACCGTTTTCTAATTTTCCTTTTACTTCATCATCAATTAGAACTACATCTATTGTTTCAAATGTTTCAGAATCCATTACTTGAACAGTGTCTCCATTAATTGAGATGATTTGACCTACTTTTTTGTTAATTAGAGGAATGTGAACTTGCATGCTGACAGGACCTACAAGAGGTCTTTTTTGTCCATCAAAAACACCCTCACCTACAATTCTTGCTTTTGCAGCACCGTGCTTTCCAGGTTTTGATGTATCATACTCAACAATTCTGCATGGCTCACCACTTGGTTGATCAGAGTGTGGCAGTAGAATGTATGATCCTATCTTCAATGATCCAAGATCTGATGGTTTGCTCATGAAAAAACAGTTTTTGCTCGAATATTTAACTTTACTCAAAATCAGTGATCAATAATTTGAGAAAAATTTTGAAAATAGATAAAAAATTTCTATTTTAATTGATCAAGTAGTGAAAGACTCATCAAATTAGTCATTGTAAGTCCCTTTCGATTCACATCTCGTCTTGTCTGCTCACAGTATTTTTTGACGCTTTGATGACTCTTCTCACTTGCCACCTCAATTACCACTATATTTTCGGAATAAGGGAATGTAAATTTTGAAGGAGTAGTGCAATATGTGTTCATATTACCTAGACCTGCTTTCTCAATTTTATCTCGTTTAAGTAATAGATTTGCTACTTCTTGCAAGTCTTCAGCATCTTCTCCATACTCCAAATAATATACAGATACAAAGTTAGTATCTCCTTGAACTTCTCTTTGGAACAGATCATCTTTGATATTGAAAACAAACGAAGTCTTTTCTTGATTATGTTTAGTTAGATCTTTTGAGATAATTTCACTATCTTTGAATTTAGCTAACAAATAGTGGTTAGTAGAATCAGAAAAGTAGGGTTTGCTTTCTGAAGAAAATGTTCCAGTTACAAAATATAATTTTTCAATGTTTTTAGAATTTATCCATAATTCTTTTAGTTCAACTGATTCATGTGTGTGCAAATATGGTGCACAAACATAACCCAAGTATGACAGTGCTAGTTCAGACACAGATCATAAAAAACTTGGCAGGGTATTTATGCATATAGAGATCGCACGATCATCGTGAAAAAATCATCTACGATAGTTTTTTAATAGCAGAGAACTTCGTTTTTCTTGTCCCAAGCTAGCTCAGCCTGGTAGAGCTTCCGGCTGTAGTTGTTGGCTTTAGATGGCTGACCGAAAAACAGCATATCAGGCATACAGAAACCGGGTTGTCGAAGGTTCAATTCCTTCGCTTGGGACCACAAACTTTTCTAAAAATTAAATTAAAAATAATAAAAAGATAGACTGATTTAAGAAAACAAAGATGAAGTCTTAAATTAAAAAACTATGCCTATGCTGATTTCTTGACTTTTTGAGCTGCAGGTCCTTTTTTACCTTCGCCCACTTCGAACTCGACTTTATCGCCTTCATTGATGAATCCGTCAACATCTGATTTGTGAACAAATAGATCTTCACCAGATTCTCTTTCGATAAAACCAAAGCCCTTAGTACGGTTAAACCATTTTACGGTACCTTGTTCCATTTGCTTTTGCAAAACAGATTCACTATATTAACTAAGTCATCAAATAGTAATCAAGTGAAAGGCAAAAAATGACTAGAAATCTTTTGGAATGTGATTATTTTCCTTTAGCCACTCAACTTGAGGAAGAGTGAATCTCCAAACTATATCGCCTCTTTCATCTTCCTTGAAATCCCATGGTGCAATAATTACAATATCATTATCTCGAATCCAAACACGTCTCTTTAGTTTCCCTCTGATTCTTCCACGTCTAGTAATTCCATCAGTACATTTTATCATGACATTTTCCCCTCCAAGCATTTTCAAAACTCTACCGAATAGCTCTCCTTCCTCTGGAAGTCTAATCTCTTTTAGAGCACTTTCATTTTTTACTTGGCGTTTTCCCATGATGTGATTTATCATAATGAGCATATAACTGGTAGGGTTTTTGGCAACTTTAGATCAACAATTTATCAAAATTCGCAAGGGATTTTATCTATTAGATCAAAATTAGAACAGTGGAATTTCATTGTGTAGAGGATTGCTCACAGTGCTGCATTGAAAGAGAGTATTATCCCAGTAAAAAGTTTGGAAAGATAGGAGTGCTCATACTACCTGAAGAAAAAGAAAGAATAGAAAAATTAGCACTATCTAAAAATTTAAAAATCCAAATTTTACCTAGAATCGGAATTTCCAACAATACAAATGAATTTCCCACAAAAATTCTGGCATATCAATTAATGGGAGTAGAGGAGAATGGGAATACTTGTCCGTTTTTAGATAAAGAAAGTGGAGAAAAATCACCACATGGTGGATTTCCTTGTAAGATTTACAATCAAAGACCACTTGCATGTAGTGCTTATCCATTAATTGAATCAGATCCTATCACTCTAGATAGCAAATGCAAGTTTTGTCAAGATTGTGGAAATGCAGATCAGAACTTAGTTTCAGAAACAGAATCACTTTTGAAAATTAAGGAGATGATGAATGTAGATGCCAAAGTCATTTGGAGATATGCAACAGGTATTGGGGAGAAAGAGGATCAATCCAAAATAGAATCAGGATGGTTCTTAGAATAGTTAATTTGCAAATATTGATTGTCAGTATAATACCATCCAAAAATTCAAAAGGCATTACAATATTGACAGAGTATGAGTGAGGATGCCTGGTCTAATCTAGATAAGGTTGATCAAAAAATTATAGAGATTCTAAACAACAATGCCAGAACCCCATCAAAAGAGATTGCACTAGAATTAAAAAAATCAGGTCATGATGTTTCAGATAGAACCATTAGAAAAAGAATTGAGCGTTTAGAAAAGAGCGGAATCATAAAAGGATACAAGGCAGTTTTAACAGATGTATCTGGAATCAATACATACCAAATTGTTTTGATGAAGATAAAACCATCAAAATCAATAGAGGCAGTAAAAGATTCAATTAAAGAATTCATTAAAAAATTAGACAATTACGTACTGATTGCCAGTATGGAGGGCGAATGGAATATGCTATCAATCATTCAGATAAATTCAGAAAAAGCAAACACAGCACAAAAAATTGTTGAAAAGTTTTCTGAAGAACTAATTGATTACAGAATTAATGAAATAGATATCAGAGATGTAAATATTCTCAACATGTCATTGTTATTATTGTAATAGAGAATATTCGGATTCAGTAATATCAATTGCCTTTTTGACTTCATCCAAGGTAAATGGTTTTTGAATAAATGCAGAGACGCCAGAACTGATAGTTTTGTTTACACGCGATGTTGATTTCTCATCAGCAGTGATTACTACAATTTGCAGATTTACTTTATCTTTTAGTAATTTTGTAGCAACGACATCACCATCAAGATCAGGTAATCCCATATCTAGTAAAACTACAGGTTCTTTATTTTCAGAAAATAATTTTTTGCATCCCTTTAACCCATCCTTACCATTTTCAAATACCAAAATTTCAGAGTATCCTAATTTTTCGGCATAATTTTTGAGCTTCATTGCAATTGCAGCACTATCATCAATAATTACAACAGGTCTTGCAATCTGAATATTTTCAGAGATGATGGATTTGGCTTTTTGATAAGCATCTTTTGCCTTATCAAATTCTCCCAGAGTCAACAAACATTTTGATGCACAAAGCAATGCGCCTTTTACATTGGATGCATTCTTTGATTTTGAATATTTCAAAAACAACTCACTTGCTTCTTTAATTTCATTTTGGGATACTTTGCCTTGTCGTGATTTGCATTCAGATGCGAGCATGTAAAGTAGAGCAGATTTTAGTAACTCAGTTTTTTTCATAGATTCTGCTTGATTGATTAGTAAATTATGAGCAGTGATGAATTGTTTATTTTTTAGATGAGTAAGTGCAATTTCACAACTAGTTTTTGCATCCATGAGTGATTACAATAGATTTGATGTTATAAGATTTTGTAGCAGCAAAGTAAACTATGGGTTAATTACTGCACGACCAATAATTTTTCGTGCTTTAAGATCCTCTAAGGCATTATTTGCTTGATCAAGGGAATATCGCTTTGATATTACGGGATTAATAACACCCTTTCTTGCCAAATCAAGGAGTTCAACCATATCAGTATAATTTCCAGTATATGCACCTTGAATCACAATAGATTTGAGTGGAATAGAAACTAGAGAGATTTCCAATGACCCACCAAATAATCCCACAAGAATAAGATTTCCTCGTTTACGTAAAACACCAAGGGCAACTTTAACAGTTTGAGGAGCATTTACAAAATCAATCACACTATCAGGACCTTTACCATTACAAATAGAAATTATTTTTTGTATTGGACTGCCACCGCCAGAGGATAAAGATCCAACTACGTTGGTATTAACTACAAAGTCTGCGCCCATCTTTTTTGCAGTATCAAATTTTTTATCATCATTATCAATGCAGATAATTTTAGCTTTAGTAATGGCCTTGGCAATTTGAATTGCCATCAATCCCAGACCACCTGCACCAATAATTAGTAAGAATTCAGGAGAATTAGAATTTGCTTTTTTCACAGCATTATATGCAGTAAGTCCTGAACAAGCTAATGACGTAGCAGCATCAGGATTCACACCATCAAGTTTTGCTAAATATTTAAAATTTGGAATTAAAGCATAATCAGAATAACCACCATCTTGAAAAACACCCATTGATTTTGGTGTATCACATAGATTTTCATTCCCGACTTTACATGCCGGGCATTCACCACAACCAATCCATGGAAAAACAAGAACCTCATCCCCAGTTTGTATTCCAGACACTGTATCACCTATTTCCTCAACAGTTCCAACAATTTCATGACCAGGAGTAACGGGATACTTTACTCCCCTATCAGTTACTTTCATGAATTGACCATCACCCAAATCATATCCACCCTCCCACAGATGTAAATCACTATGACAAACACCTACAGATTTTACTTTGACTAAAACTTGGTCACCTTGTGGTTTGGGGGTCTCTGATTCAGATACTGCTAGAGGCTCGTTTGGACCAGTTATTCTGGCAGATTTCATTATGGTGATTTTTTGCTTTAACAATATAAGAGTTGACTGGATGTGAGAAAAAAGTAGAGCCCTAAGATATTATTGAATAGGAATGAAATTGTTATGTGAGTGAAGCAGAAGCACCAAGCAGTATTTCTCAAGAACCAGTAAATATACTATTTAGTCCTACATCAGTTGCAAAAAAAGATGTTTGGGAAATTGATCTTATTCAAATTTTGAATTTATTAATAAAAATTCTCGAAAAATCAGGCAAAAAAGATCTCAAAGTTGCAGGAATGGCAGCTCTCTCGTCATCGTTAATTTACAGAATGAAGGTTGAGAGTATTTTTGCATTACAAAGAGCTGCAATGGAGAAAAAACCAATGCATCAAAGAACAGATGTAGATATTGAATTAATTGATTTTCCATACAGACATGAATCAACATATCCAGTATCATTAGATGATCTACTCGGATTACTACAAAATCTTATTGGAACAATTGCAAATCCACAGTCAAGAAGAAACAGGCAGTTAGACATCGAACCTATTGAAGCTCCAGATTTCAAAGATTATTTTATTTCACTTGAGAGCATCATTGGAAAATATGAGGATTTGATAATGAAAAAAATTCAAGTGAAAGGATTTGGACTGCTACAAGACATCATTTTAGATCTTGATGAGATTGATTCTATCAGATGCTTCTTTGCAGTGTTGTTTTTGGCGAGGGATCAAAAAGTAGATTTGGAACAAGCAGGAGACGACATCAAAATTATTGCAATAAAAGAAGAGTTAACTAATTGATCAAAAATGAACAAAGGATTTCTTTAACTATATTTCAAAAAAGGAGATTATGAATGGCAAAAATAGATAATCTGGATGAGGCAACAGCCAGAATTGAGGCTGCGCTGTATTCAGCAGGAAGGCCATTAAGAATCGAAGATATCATACGAGCCTCAGGCACAGAATCAAGAACAAAAACTCTGGACATACTCAACAGCATTATGAAAAAAACCAAGTCAGCATTCAAAGCACTTGAAGTTGTAATCCTTCCAGATGGCTCTTATGTAATGCAGTTAAAGCCAGAGTATAGTGCAACTGTGAAAAGATATGCATCAAAACCGATTTTACCAAATGCAACACTAAAGACATTATCATACATCGCATACATGCAACCAATTTCATCAAAGCAACTTGTTGAAACCAGAGGATCAGGAGTATATGCACACCTAAAAGAATTAAGACAGTTAGATTTTATCAATCACCAAAATGTAGGAAGAATGAAAATATACACAACAACAAACAAGTTCCAAAAATATTTTGGAATTCAAGGCGATGTAGAAGATCTAAAACAGAGACTATTTTCCAAAGTAAGAAAAACTGCCAGCATGAGACAAACATCTCCTACTCCACAAATAGTTTCAGAACTAAACTAAGTAATGGGTTTAAGGCTAATTTTTTGCGTTTTGTATAAATTAGAGTAATTCAGTGATAATTTCGTGAGAAAATCAGTAGAGAATTTAGCAACCAGTAAAATTACTGGAGGAAGAAGACATCCATTAAGAATTAGAAGAAAGTATGAAACTGATAGATATCCAAATGAAGCTGTAAATGCAGCTCAAGTAACTGTAACAAGAAGAGTTCGTGGAAAAAATAGTAAAACTGCATTAAAGTCAATTGATTTTGTAAATCTTGCAACAGGTGATGCTAAAGTAAAAAAAACAAAAATAATCAAAGTTTTAGAAAACGCTACCAATAATGATTATCAAAGAAGAGGCATCATTACAAAAGGGGCAATACTAGAAACACAAGAAGGAAAGTGTAAAGTAGTTTCTAGACCAGGACAAAACGGAATAGCTAACGCAATTTTACTAAAGGAATAAAATGAAAGATTACGAGCATGTCGTAGTCTGGTTGGATTATTTTAATAAAAATTTAAAAAAATCAAAAGGCAGACGAATGGGATTAGAGAAATGCGTTTTTGATCCTTCATTAAAAGAATTGATGGATGCGACAAAAGATGCAGGGTTTGAAATTAAAGAATCAGATGACAAAGTCAGATTTCCAAGAAGACCCTTTGTAAGGTCAGGTTATGTAATCTTACCAAAAGGATCCTCTAAGACAAATATTCTTAACAAAATTTCAGAAAAACTTGTAGCAAGAAGAATCAAACAATCAAAATAAAATCAATTCTAGCTCTTAGCTAAAGTAAAGTTGACAGAAGTCTATGATAAGAATATGATAATTATTGTTTTTAATTGCAGGAGGTAGGCGAAATAATGCACCTAGCCGGTAGTGGCAGGGTAATCATTCAACTATCTAAAGAATTAGTTGAAGGACAAATACTCTGTGACGAAAAAGGTACTAGAGTTGCAAAAGTAATGGAACTGATAGGTCCAGTAAAAAGACCATTTGCATCAGCAACGCCGTTAACAAATAGCATCAAAAAATACATTGGCAAAAGTGTATTTGCCGCAGAATATTCCCCTGACAATTCAAAGAAAAAATTTAGGAGAAGAAAAAAATGAACATACTTGAACCCCAAAGCTGTCCTGAATGTCAATCATCATTAGTTGATGACATGCAGAATGGTGAAATAATCTGCTCTGGTTGCGGCGTAGTAGTCGCTGATCAGATTGCAGACAGTGGTCCAGAAACAATTAGCTCAAATCTCGAAGACAAGATGAAGTTAGCAAGAGCAACAGGGCAAACAACCTATTCCCAACATGACTTGGGAATAACAACAGAGATTTCAATCAGTACAAAAGACTTTAGCGGAAAAACAATCAATCATGAAGTTGCAAATCAAATGCACAATCTAAGAAAATGGCAACAAAGAGTTAGAGTTGCCTCACCAAGAGAGAGACGTCTTGCAAATGTTTTATCAAAGATGGGTGAAACATGCAATGATCTAAGTCTTTCAAAGAATGTCTTAGAAACAGCTTCAATGATTTACAGAAACTTGGATGGATATGTAGATGTAAAAGGAAAGTCAGTAGTCAGTATTACTGCAGCTACAATTTACATGGCATGCAAACAATGTTCAGTTGTAAGATCCCTAGAAGAAATTTGTAGAGGAATTTGTCCAGCAAAAGACGTAAAATCAAAAACAAAACTTGCAGCTAGATACTATAGAACCATGGTTATGGAAATGGGACAATTAACTGCACCAGTTGTAACCATGGACAAATACATCTCAAAGATAGCAAACATGACTCAAACTGAGGTCAGAGTCGAAAGACTAGCCTTAGAAATTGCAGAAAAGACGAAAGAAAGTAACATTGCAGATGGAAAGGCACCAAACGGAATTGCAGCAGCATATCTGTATGTAGCCTCAGTCCTACTTGGACAAAACGTCCTTCAAAGAGACGTCTCAAGCATTGCAGGAGTTACAGAAGTCACTATCAGAAATAGATGTAAAGAGATTCTTACAAGCTACAAACTCAAAATTACTTTGAGACCATCTCTGGCCAAACTTTAACCCCCCCCCCCCTTTTCATTTTATTATCAAAAATTTCCGTTAGGATCAGCTAAATTTCGTCGGCATTATATATAGAAGAAAAGCAAATTGAATCATGGCAGTATTAGAAATCAAAGATCTTCATGTCACTAGAGAAGGTAAGGAGATTCTCAAAGGAGTTAATCTAAAGACAGGGCCTGGAGAAATACACGCCATTATGGGACCAAATGGTTCAGGAAAGAGCACCTTAGCATATACATTACTTGCACATCCAAAGTACGAAGTTACAAAAGGAGATATTTTGCTTGATGGAGAGAGCATTTTAGAATTATCAGCCGATGAGAGAGCAAAGAAAGGATTGTTCTTAGGCTTTCAATACCCAACAGAAGTTTCAGGGGTAGGATTTTCTCACTTTCTAAGAACAGCATACAATTCACTAAGTAAAGCAATTGGAGGAGACGACAGAGAAGTATTCATCACAGTAAGAGAGTTTCAAAAATACCTAAAAGAAAATTTAGAAAAAGTGGGATTAAAAGAAGAGTTTCTATCAAGATATCTTAACGAAGGATTCTCTGGAGGAGAAAAGAAACGAGCAGAAGTTTTACAGATGGCAGTTCTCAAGCCAAAGATTTCAATTTTAGATGAACCAGATTCAGGATTAGATATTGATGCCGTTCAAGCAGTAGCACAAGCAATCAGCAAAGTGTCTGGAAAAGATGCAACAGTAATAGTAATTACCCACTATGCCAGAATTCTAAAATTCTTAGACAAACTAGACTTTGTTCACGTATTTGCCAGAGGACAAGTATTGAAAACAGGAGATGCATCCCTTGCAGACAAACTAGAAGCCGAGGGATATGACTGGGTCTTAGAGCAAACAGCATAAATTTAAACAGAAAAATTTCCTAAAAATTATTGATTTATACACTAAGTGTTGAGTTTACTAAAGAGTTTCTAGAAGTTAAAGATAACCACATCAATATTGGTATAAAATCAAAACCAATCAAGGGAGAAGCAAATAAAGAATTAATTAAAAAAATTGCAAGACACTTTCAAATTTCATCTTCACATGTAACGATAAAAAAAGGACATAAATCTACAGAGAAGATAATAGAGATTCTATAATTGAGAATGTAGTTTTTTGTTTAAATAGGGTTTCAAGTCTGGAGAAAACATGTCCGAATCAAATGATCAATACTATTTTAATTTCTCATTTTTCAAAGTAGACCCCAAATGGAGATGGATGGCCGATTTGGCAAAAGAAGAGTCTGCAAAAGAAGTTGAAAACGTAATAAAAAATTCAGGAATAATGTTTAGATCTTATTCAAACTTAGGATTAAGAGATGATACAGACTTTTTGTTTTGGTTTGCAGCAAAATCAGTTGTAGAGATTCAAGTAGTAATTGAAAAATTATACAAAACAGTTTTTGGAAAATACATCAATCCTTCAATGACATATTTATCGTGCACACGACCATCAATTTATGTTCAAGAACAAAAATCTCACGGTTTTGTAACTGGAACAGAACCCAAAAAACATGTCATAGTATATCCATTTACTAAAACAAGGGAATGGTATCTTTTACCAAAAGAAAAGCGTCAAGAAATAATGGATGAGCATATTGAGGTAAGCAAAAGATATCCACAAGTCATACTCAACACCACATACTCTTTTGGAATTCATGATGAAGATTTTATGCTTGCATTTGAGGTAGATAATATCAGAGATTTTCAGGATCTCATAATGGATTTGAGGGAAACACAGGTTTCCACATATGTAAAAAATGATGTTCCAATGATTGTATGTGTGAAAAAAGATCTTGTGCCATTAATATCCAGCCTGGGCTAGAAATTCCAAAATAAATTAAGATTCTCCCACATAAATTAGATTCAAAACCGCAAATCTTGGATAAACATAAATGATGAATTTTAAAAAATAAAAGAAATGCATTACAATAAACTAGGAAAATCAGACATTAAAGTATCAGAGGTAGGATTTGGCGCATGGTCTATTGCACTTGATTGGTGGGGAAAGAAAATTGAAGAAGACGAAGCAAAACGAATGCTAAAAAAAGCATACGATGTAGGGATTAACTTTTTTGAGACAGGAGATATGTACGGTAAGGGGAAAAGCGAGAGATTGATTGGAGAAGTTTTCAAAGACATGAGAGACGAAGTTGTTATTTCAACAAAATATGGTTATGATTTTGAAGGAGTAGAACAAATCGGTCATAGTGAACTTCCACAAAAATTTGACGAGGCATTTACTAGAAAAGCATTACGAAACAGTCTAGAGAGATTACAAACAGATCATCTTGACATGTATGGATTACACAATCCAAAACTATCACATATTCGTGATGATTCAATCTTTAATGTTCTTGACGATTTTATCAAAGATGAATCAATTAGAACATATCAAGTTGCACTAGGTCCAGCAATTGGATGGACACAAGAGGGTCTTGAAGCAATGGACAGACCCAATCTTAGTGCAGTCCAAACAGTTTACAATATTTTAGAGCAAACTCCTGGAAATGAATTAATGCAAAAAGCTGAAGAGAAAAATGTCGGAATCTTAGTCAGAGTTCCAGAAGCATCAGGTATTCTAACAGGTAAAGTCAATGCAGAAACAAAAATTGATGAGAAAGATCACAGATCAGTCAGAAAAGGAGAGTGGATTAAAGCATCACTGCAAAAAGTTGAACAACTAAAACCTATTGCACAAAGAAACGGATTAAGCATTACAGAATTGTCCATGAAGTTCATCATGTCAAAGAAAGGATTTGTATCAGTATTTCCAACAGTTGTCAGCGAAGAAGAGATTGTAAACTATGCAGAGATGACAAATGGTGAATATATTTCAGCATCAGACATGAAAGAGATTCAAGAACTATACGATACATGGCCATCCTATGAATTAAAGGCAACACCACAAGCAAATTAATTCTAAATGAAACATCCAATTGATGCAAAAAAAACTCTAGAAATCATAGAGAGGATGAAACTGGCTAAAATTGGCCAATACAACAAATGGGAAAAAATTATCAAGAAATTAAAAAACGAGCAGGAACTAAATCCTGAAGAACTAGAATACTATTCAAATTTAACCCGAATTTACAAAGAGTCAAAGATTACAAGTAGGAGTAAAATTTTTCACTCAAAACTATCAGAACAAGATGAGAAACCACCATGTAAAACATGTGGGGAGATTTCACAATACTATTGTAACATGAATGATCAGTATTTTTGTACAATTCATGTCGTTGGACATGATGAGAATGAAATCTAAGAGGCTGGAACTGTTTCTTCCAAAGTAAAGGAATTCTCTACAAAGTATTCAACTCGTGTTTTTTTGAATTCACGAGAACTAAACAAGATACGATAATCATCGATATTGATTTGATTCTGGATAGTTTTTGCCATCTCATTTGCCTCTTCATGGGTTTTACAGTGAATCATAGAAAACACATTGTATGGCCAATCGGCATAGGTTGGTCTCTCATAGCAGTGACTAACTTGTGGGAATGATCCTAATGTTTCTCCTACTTGAGAGATTCTATCTTCAGGAACTTTCCATACTATCATTCCATTAGCAGTAAAACCTACTTGTCTGTGTCGTAGAATTGCAGCAAATCTTCTCATCACACCAATCTCCTCATAGTGTTTCATTTTTTCAAATAACTCATCTTCTGTAATTCCAAGATTATTTGCAGCCTTTACAAAGGGCTCATCAATTATTTCCATATCTTTTTGTAATTCGCGAATAAACTCTTTGTCTTGCTCTGTTGGAACAAATTTTGTATTTTTAATTTCTTTTTTTTGCTCTGATGGCGCTACTTCATGTTTCTTTTCATCTACCATGTCCAGTTTAACACCAATCTTGAATAGTTGTAATGTGGGAAGCATTCTTACTTTTTTAATTCCCTTGAGAACATTGAATTTTTCCAATTCTACTTTCAAATCAGAGCCTGGAGGAACAGCCAAAGTAAACCAGAGATTAAACTCATGATCACGCTCATAATTATGACTGACGCCAGGGTGACGATTAATTTGATTAGCAACATATTCTAGTTTATCATGTTCAATCTCCATTGCAACAAGAGAACTTGTATACCCAAGTTTTCTTGTATCAAAAATTGCACTTAGTTGTCTCAAAACTCCTATCTCTTTTAGATTATTCATTCGTTGTTTTACAATTTCTGGAGTAGTATCAAATTTTTTAGCAATAGCATCAAAGGGTCTTGTTACGAGTGGAAAAGTCCATTGGATTTCATTTAATAGTTCTTTATCAAACTCATCCATGTTAGCCATCATGTCATGATGTTGCCCATTCAATTAAAAATGTAGCTAGAAATCTACGCATTAATCTAATACATAAATAGAAACTCAAGGGCATTGAATAGATGATAGTTGATCTTAATCTTAGGGGTAAAGAGATACTAGTTATTGGAGGCGGAAATGAGGCTCAAAAAAGAATCAATTCATTGTTAAATCAAAATTGCAATATTACAGTAATTAGTGATTCTGTCAGCTCAGCAATCAAAAATCTTGCAAATAAAAAAAAGATAAAGTTAGAAAAAAAGAAAATTCATGACACTAAACTTATTTCAAAATATAAGCCAGATATTCTAATTACTACAACAACTGACAGCAAACTAAATTCCAAAATAATTAATTTTGCTAAAAAAAGAAAGATAATTGTTTACAGTTCGGATAATCCTGAAGAGAGCGATTTTTCAAACCCCGCAATAATAGATTTTGAGAAAATTATTCAAATTGCCATTTTTACTGGAGGGAAAAGTCCTGCAATGTCAAAAAAACTAAAAGCAAAATCTGAAGAGATGTTTAAAAAAATAATCACAAAGGAAGACATCTCTCAAATCAAGATACAAATGATCGCAAGAAAACTTGCAAAAGATCAAATTCCTACTCAATCAGAAAGAAAAGAATACCTACATGCTATTTTAGCAGACAAAAATATTGATCAGTTAATAAAAGACGGAAATCTGAAAAAAGCTGAAAAGCGAGCAATTACAATATTGAGGAACTGGAAATGAATCAAAATATCATTAATGCACGTGTAACTTTTCGTAACTCCCCAATCCATATTCTTGAGCAATTTACAATTAGAGACATAGAAAACGCATATGAGCAATTCATCAAACACTCAAACCTTGATGAATGTGTAATTATACAGACATGTAACAGAATAGAATTATTTGGAAAATCTCATCAATATGATCTTGAAAAAATTAAAAAAACTTGGGCTTCCATTACAGGATTAGAAGCCGAAGCATTTAATGAAAATGTGGAGTTTGTAGAAAACCAAGAAGCAATTCATCATTTATTGAAATTAACATCAGGATTAGATTCGATGGTTATCGGGGAAGAACAGATACTTGGACAGATAAAAAACTCCATCACATCAGCTAGAAAAATTAAAGCATCAGGCCAGCACCTGAACACATTATTTGATAAAGCAATCAGAATTGGCACAAGAATTAGAAATTCAAGTGGAATAGGAAAAGGAGGAATTTCAGTTGGCTCTATGGCAGTAAAGCTTGCAGAGGAGAACATTGATGAATTAAAGACAAAAAAAGTTTTGTTAATTGGAACAGGAGAAGTTTCAACACTAGTTGCAAAATCATTACAAAGACGAGGATATGATTTTGATGTAACAAGTAGAACTATTGGAAGATCAATTACATTTTGTGAAACAATGGGAGGAAAGCCAGTAAAATTTGAAGAAGTTCTCTCAGGATTTAACAACTATGATGTACTCTTTGTTGCAACTACAGCTCCCTATTTTCTTGTAACACATGAAAGACTAACCAAAGCTATGAGTAATAAAAAGAAGGGAATGATGATTTTGGATCTATCAAACCCTAGAACAGTAGACGAAAAAGTTGCAACCATAGGAGGAGTCAAACTAATGAATCTTGATCAAATTGCCGAAATGGTGGAAAAGAACATGAATGCTCGATTAAACAAGGTAAAATCCATTGAAAATATAATTAATGAGGAAGTATCTGTATTAGAAGCCTCAATGAAAAGATTAGAAGCAGAACCACTTGTAAAAGATGTATTCAAAAACATAGAAAGTCTTAGAGAAAAAGAACTACAAAAAGCACTTCAAATGCTTGATGAAAAAGATGAAAAGAAAATCAAAATAATTGAAGAATTAACAAAAGCAGTCGTTGAAAGCATTGTCTCAACCCCTATGAATAATATTAGAAAAGCTTCTGAGCAAGGAAATCCCGATATTGTCGAGCTTGCAGGCAAATTATTTGACTATAAAAAACAGAAAAAGGCAGACTAGGATTATATTTTAGCAAAAGAGGAATTCAAACATGTCATTTCCTACTAGACGACTTCGAAGATTAAGAATATCAAATAAAATGAGAGAATTAGTTCAACAGACCACACTCTCACCGAAAGACTTCATTTGTCCTGTGTTTGTTCAAGAAGATCTAAAAACAAGAGTCAAAGTTGAATCAATGTCAGAAATTGAAAGATTACCTTTAGATGACATTAATGATGAGGTAGGAACAATTAGTGATTTAGGAATTCCGGCAATAATGCTTTTTGGCATTCCATCACAAAAAGATGAAGCAGGTTCTTCTGCATTTGACGATAATGGAGTTGTTCAAAAAGCAATATCTCAGATTAGGAAAAATTTTGGAGATAAGATAGTCATCATGGCAGATGTTTGTCTCTGTCAATTCACATCATCTGGGCATTGTGGTATTATTCATGGAGACAAAATTGATAATGATACTAGTCTTGAAACATTATCAAAAATTGCAGTTAGTCAAGCAAAGGCAGGAGTAGACACTGTATCACCATCTGCAATGATGGATGGTCAGGTTGCAGCAATTAGAAAAGCACTTGATGATGAAGGATTCACAGATGTTTCAATAATGTCTCACTCAGCCAAACATCGTTCAAACTTTTATTCACCATTTAGAGATGCTGCAGAATGTGCACCAAAATTTGGAGATAGAAAAACTTACCAGGTTCCATATACTAATGCACGAGAAGCAATGATGGAAGTAGAAACAGACATCAATGAAGGAGTAGACATTGTAATGATAAAACCTGCATTATCTTATTTGGATTTGATTGCAGAGACTCGAAGAAAATACAACATTCCAGTTTCTGCATACAGTGTTTCAGGAGAGTATGCACTGGTAAAGGCAGCTTCACAATTAGGATATGTCAATGAAAAAGACATTACTGAAGAGATCCTCTACTCTATTAAGAGAGCAGGTGCAGACATGATTGTCACATATTTTGCAAAATCAGCTTCTAGATTTCTTCAGGAATCATGAGAAACGACGAGCGATTTGAGATAGAAAGAGCATTTGATTTACTGCCACATGTTATAGGCTCTAGTTGGGCAGTAATCTGGTTTAGGATGAAGGGAATCAAAAAGCCAACTAGGGAAGAATACAGGGAGAAAACCCTTGAATATTTCAAATTGGCTGAACCGGTCTTTATTTCATATCCAAAAGAGAAAGAATTTGAAGATATTCAGAAATATGTAGATTTTAGAAAAAACGAGGAATACAGAAAGATACAATCTGGAGAAAACAAAGAAGTTGAGAAAAGATACGACAGATATGTAGATTATGGCTAAAGTTCCTGCTTTAGATGATTAAGATACTCTTTTAGAATTCTAGTTCTGTTTTTTGCTTCAATTTTTCCAGATTTTGTATTCATCAATAATTCTAGTTTGAGTAATTTCTGAAAAAAATGATCTACAGTCCATACCTTATCATTAGGAGTTCTTTTTTTACAAAAAGGATCATCGATGTTGTAGAAGTGCCTACCTAGAGAGCCACTTGTAGCAAATACCCTTGCAATACCAATTGCACCAAGGGCATCTAATCTGTCAGCATCTTGAAGAATTTTTCCTTCTAGGGTTTCTGGAGTTTTGTTTTGCGAAAAGCTATGATCACGAATAGCATCTGAGATAATGCTAATTTCATTCTGAGTAAAATTGTATTTTTTAAGAATTTTTTGAGACTCTTTTGCACTCTCAATAGAAGAGTTTTTTGAGCGTTTATCTGATTTTGGGTATGAAATAATATCATGTAATAGTGCAGCACTAAGAACTAGTTTTTCATTTGCCTTTTCTTTTTTGCAAATTTTTTGTGCATTTTTATACACTCTCATGATATGTTCAAAATCATGTGCAGAATCATTTTGCATTCTTTTCTTTACTTCTTCTCTTATGGAATCAAGAACTTTCATTAGAATCTCCAAATTTTTGGTTTTACAAATTTAATTTTTCTCTCAGTAATTAATGCTGTCCAATTAATTGATGCAAACATTACAAGCACTCCAATTCCAACACCATCAATTAGTAAAATTCCAATTAACCTATCTTCAAATATTTCAAAGAATGGACGTAATACAGCATTTCCAAAATAAATCATAACAATATAGGATAGTACACGTCCAAACCAGAATCCAACGTAAATCCCAATGCTCTTTGCGCGCATCAGACCATATGCTATAAAGAGCATGTTACTTGGAAGAGGGGTTGCACCAAAGAGAAAGGATGCAATGACATAGCCATATTTTTTACGATTCAGATAATCACCAATAATATCAAGATTAGATTTTTGTTCTTCACCAACAAACTTTCTAAATAATCCACTAATTCGTTTGAGAAAATACCTACCAATGGTAGCTCCAGTTGCTCCTACAACTGCTAAAAGAACTACATTTAGTGTTGGATCAAGAAGATAAAACGATGTCAGAACTATCCAGCTAGGTGGCATAAGAATTGGTGATGCATTGACACCAATTAGAACTAGAAAAATTCCAAAATACGAATATTCTGCAAATAATTCAAAAATATCAACCATATTTCTAAAATCATATTGCTTTTTTTGCTTCTAAACCCTTGGATCATAGACTAGTCAGAAAAAAATTTCAAAATGATCTAAAAAATTATAAAAATTACATAATTTTCAAAACATTGATCATGATTTGTAAAAAATTGGATCAATCATGCAATATCTTTATAAGCAATTTGAACTTATATTTAATTATGACTGAGGTTATTTGGAAGTGTTTTAGGTGCAATCTTACCTTTAAAGAAATTGAAATAGCCGAAGTTCATAAAAAAATATCAAATCATTCTATAACTAAAGTTAAAGCTCTAGTTGCATAATTTGTGAAATTAGATCAAATCAATTTTGGGTATTAAATAATGCAGAGGGTGGGATTTGAACCCACGAACTCCTGAGAGAAGGGATTTCCTATTTAGAAGATCTTGAGTCCCTCTCGGTTGACCGGGCTTCGATACCTCTGCAAAAAGAAATGGAATAGTCCGATATTTTTCAATTGCTATTGAAGTAAAGAGAAAAATTGATCCATGATTTTGAAGATTTTTTAACAAAGCTTATAATCGTGCAGATTTGTTTCAAAAATAGATGGCAGAATTCATACCAATTTCACAAGCAAAAAAAATGCGAAGTGGGGTTAATGTAGACGCCGAAGTAAAGAGCAAAGGAGACCCAAGAACTGTAAATCTCAAAAGTGGAGGAACAGTTGATGTCTGTGATGCAATAATTTCTAACGGTGAAACTGAAGATGACCAAATGAAACTCACATTATGGGGTGACGATATCAAGGCAGTAAATGTTGGAGATAGAGTTGTCATTACTAATGGATATACAAATGAGTTTAAAGGAGAAGTGTCCCTAACCAAAGGCAAATTTGGTCAGATGGAGATCAATCCTCAATAATTTCTTTTATTATTTTGATTATTTTTCCAGTCTACTAAAGTTACAATAACTCCTACAATTACAACTATAATTCCTAAAATTAGAAAAAGTCCAGAAATAGCAAGAGGCAATATCATAGTTGCAATAGGAGAATTAGGATTAGACATTGCAGAGTTTTCAGGATCTTCAGAAAACATCGTTACAACGTGAACACTTCTTGGACCAATATTTTTAATTTCTAAATTCAAAGTATCAGACTGAGTAATCTCTAACATATCAAAAAGAAGCGGACCGTCTTGGACGAATGCTCCATATTCATCTCCAAAAATATTGGAAATTTTTATTGAAAGCATATCATCAGATTGGTAATCATTGATTTGAATTCCCCAAAGTAATGGAACGTTTGAAGAGAGTGTGCTGTAAGAGACATATTCAGATTCACCAGGCATGATTTGAATCTCATTTGAAACTTCATTGAACATCCCTTCAAAAAGCGAAGAGGCCTGTAGAGAATTAGAATCCATCATAGTTGAAGGAACAAGAGCCATTGCTATGGATAGAGACGTAACCACCATTATCAATCCAATAATAGTAATTATTGGTCCGCGTTTATTCAATACAATTTAGAGGATTTAAGCCCACTTTAATATCAATTAATCAAGGCAGTTTAGTTATCTTCTTTTCTTTTTTGCTGGTCTCTTTTTAGCTGCAGTTTTCTTTTTTGCTGGTCTCTTTTTAGCTGCAGTTTTCTTTTTTGCTGGTCTCTTTTTAGCTGCAGTTTTCTTTTTTGCTGGTCTCTTTTTAGCTGCAGTTTTCTTTTTTGCTGGTCTCTTTTTAGCTGCAGTTTTCTTTTTTGCTGGTCTCTTTTTAGCTGCAGTTTTCTTTTTTGCTGGTCTCTTTTTAGCTGCAGTTTTCTTTTTTGCTGGTCTCTTTTTAGCTGCAGTTTTCTTTTTTGCTGGTCTCTTTTTAGCTGCTTTTCTTTTAGCTAAGAGTTCCTGAAGTTTTGAAGATACTTTGTCTAATGCATTTTTTGCAGATTCTTCTGCTTTGGTGCGTCTTTCCAATTCCTTTACAAGTTTTGCAGCTTCTTTTCTACTAGAAGCCATAGTTTCTCGTAGGGATGGTTTTGATTGTGATTGTTTTTGAATTTTTGATGTAATCTTGGATTTGATTTCAGAATATTTTCCAACCTCATCAGATATTTTCTTAGCAGTTTTTTGTCGGTTTTTTATCTCAGAATTAAGCTCTTCAATACGATCATTTATTGAGCGTAATCTAGCCTCAGCATTCTGCTTTTCTTCAGGATTATCTGAAAATTCTATTTCTTGCTGAACTTGCTCAAATGCCTCTTTTTCTCTAACCAGTCGTTCTTGGGCAGCATTTACCAATCTCTCAATACTCTCTATTTGAGCAGTTTTTTGAGTGAGAACCCCTAAAATATCAGATGTATCTTCTTTAGCTGATTCAATTTTTTTATCAATTGTATTTAATGATGACAAAGATCGTCTTTCTGCAGAACGGAACTCTTTGAGTTGCTGTTCAGCCTTTTTTCTAAGCTTTGTTGCTTCTTGTTTCTTTTGGCGTAGTTTAACTACTAATTTTTCTAATGATGCCAATAATCAAATCAAAGCATATGACTCGGTTAAGTTGTTAATATAATCATGATTTGACTTACCAGTTAAGAAAATTAACTAACTTTGATCGCAAAAAACATTTTTTAAAAAATATTAGTACAAAGATTTGATTCAGAATGGAATTTCATCCAAAAGATTTGCCAATTTCAAAAACATATGATCTAAAAGATGAAAAAGATGCTGCAGACGCAGTTGAAGACATGGTAAGATCAGGATTCCAAGACAGGAAAGAAGGATTCAGAGTTTTGATGCCAAAAGAATCAAAAATTGCAAAAAGAATTGGATATACAGTAACTACAGGTGTAACATATGGATTAAAACAAAAAAATGAAACTAGAGATATCAGGTATTGGACATATCACCATGATGATGATCATTATGCAATAGTTTTGATTAGTAGTAAAGCAGTTTCAGATTTAGGATTTTGATTTTTCAAAAAATTTGTATAATTTTGTTCTCTTTGCCAATACACCTGCAAGCATGACACCAATTACTGCCCCACCAATCACATCCATTGGATAGTGTTGTAAGACATAGATTCTGCTAATGGATATCATAACAGGATACAAGAACATCAAATATGCGCCACGTGGAAATCGCTCAGATAAGGCATAGCCTAGGATTATTGCAAATATCATAGACCTTGCAGCATGCCCAGATGGGAAAGATGCATCATAACCACCCTCACAAAACAAAGCAAACGTATCCTTGCTAATTGGAACTGGGAATGGCGCACCTTCATACTCAAAATCAGGCCTTTCTCTATCTATTCCACATTTGATATATCCAGTTAGAAGTGTAGAGAGTACAATCAAAATCATCAGCGTAATTCCTATCCTTCTAGTTTTTGGAATGATTAACATCAAAATTCCAAATCCCAACATCCAAAGAGCCTCACCACTTTCAGTAACATACTGCATAAAGAGGTCAAGTGAAGTATCCCCTACATTTTGAGAAAAATACCCTATTACACTTTGGTCAAAACTCTCAGTTATACCATAGTAAACAAATACAGTTAGAATTAGAAATAAAATTGTAAGTAAAACAAAGGGACGTGACCTAATATCAAAAATCCAATTTTGCAATTAACTAAACCTCAAGTAATTTTTAATTTTTAACAATACATAAGTTTTGGAATTGCATCTCATTATCTAGAAACACAGTTGGGGAAAATAATTCTGATCGGCTCAAAGAATTTAACCAAGTGCATAATAGAAAAGTCGTGAAAGTACTCACATTAGATGATTTTGATCTAAAAGGTAAAACTGTTTTTTTGAGAGTAGATATGAATTGTCCAATTGATCCAGATACGTTAGAAATTTCAGGTACAAAAAGAATCGAAGAAGCAATTGAGACATTACAATCTCTCAAAGATGCCAAAGTTGTAGTTGCATCTCACCAAGGAAGGGTTGGAAATAATGATTACACTGGGATGGACAAACATGCAAAAGTTCTTGAAAAACTTATGAATAAAAAAATAAAATATGTCGAAGACACAATTGGTGAAGCTGCACAAAATGCAATTAAGAATTTACAAGATGGAGATATTCTACTATTAGATAATCTAAGATTATGTGCTGAAGAAAATTATGAATTCAAACCAGAAAACGCAGCTAAAACAATCATGGTAACCAGATTAGCCAAATTATTTGATCTTGTAGTTTTGGATTCTTTTCCAAGTGCACATAGATCACACCCATCAATTGTTGGATTTGCCCAAGTGCTTCCTGCATGTGCAGGAAGAATTGTAGAGCGAGAAGTTAGAAATCTAGATGAAATAATGACTGTGGCCAAGGCACCACATGTGATTGTCCTTGGAGGCTCCAAAGTAATAGACAGGCTAGAGGCGATAAAACAGCTAATTCAAAACGGCAGGGCAGATCATGTTTTGCTTACGGGATTAATTGGAAATGTGTTCATGAGAGCGCAAGCCAGAATAAAATCACCTTTAGGAATTAAACGAGAAGAGGAAGTAGTTGCAAAAGCACATGCATTAATTGGCGAATATCCTGATGTCTTTGCAACTCCTGTAGATATTGCTATTGACAAAGATGGGGAGAGAATAGAGATGGACGTAAGAGAGATGGGAAAAGGTGATAAAATTTACGATTTAGGTCCTAAAACTGTAGAATATTATTCAAAATTAATTTCCGGAGCAGGAACTGTATTTTTTAGTGGACCAGCAGGATTTTTTGAAAAAGAAAGATTCAGGTACGGAACAAAAGAGCTGTTAAATGCAGTTGCAAATTCAATGGCCACGACAATAGTTAGTGGAGGTCATTTAACTACAGCATTAAAACAACAAGGATTAGCTGACAAGATTGATCATGTCAGCACTGCAGGAGGAGCTTTGGTATTGTATCTTACGGGAGAAAAATTACCAATGATTAAAGCTCTTGAAGATGCTGCAATAAAATATCGTTCTAAATAGAAGAATTGCAAGAAGGATTAGGACATATTCTATCCTCAGATACTCCAAGATAGACATCATTGTTGCAAGAATTGCAGTGAAGTTTTTCTACAGAATCAAATAGCTTCATCCAAATCGTAGTAAAATTTTGTGCGATGTTTCTTGCCAAACCCGAATCACAGATTTTTGTAAAGAATGATTCAGTATCATCAATTATCCAAGAGGGATCAATATCACCATTTTTTTTGATTATTTCAAAAATCTCATCATTGGTAAATTTATCATCTACATCATTAAATTTCTCGAAAATTATTTTTCTAATTTGAAGTTCAACAGGAGTTGCAGGAGTAAAATCACTCATGCTAATACAGATTGGCTGCCTCTTCTTTTAGTTTATCCATATCCGGAGAATCTTTTAGATGCTCTCCAAGGTATGTGTAAAGAGCAGACTTTAAGACCTTCAATGATAGTAAGGCACATTTTATTCGAACTGCCTGGAGATGTTCTAGTCCTAATTCACTTAGAACGTCATTTTTCTCAATTTTTCTAACTTCATCAAGACTTTTGCCTTTTGTAATTTCAGTAAGTACTGATGAGCAGGCCATGCAAATAGCACAACCTTTTCCGTGAAATTTTATATCACTAACTTTGTTATCATCAATTTTCATATCGATGTCAATGCTATCTCCGCACAATGGATTTGAATCATGAAATGTTACGTCATGATCTTCAATTTTTCCATAGTTAATTGGATTTCTTGAATAATCAACTATCATCTCATGATAGATATCGGCATTGCTACTCATAGTTTAAACAACCTTGCAACAGTATTTAATGAATTCATCAGTGCATCCACATCTGCATGATTGTTGTAAATGTAAAAGCTTGCCCGTGATGTGGCTGCAACATTTAATCGCTCCATTAGTACTTGTGCACAATGATGACCAGATCTGACTGCAATTCCTTCTTCATCAATGATTTGTGCAACATCATGCGGATGGACATCAGCAAAATTAAATGAGATCACACCTCCGCGTTTTGAAATGTCTTTGGTTCCATAGATGTGAAGCCCTTTTACTTGTGAGAGTTTTTCAATTGCATATTTTGTCAATTCAATCTCATGTTCTCTTATGTTATCCATTCCAATCTTTGTTAGATAATCAATTGCAGCCCCTAATCCAACAACGTCGGCAATATTTGGAGTTCCTGCTTCAAATTTGTATGGCAAATCATTCCATGTTGTCTCGTACTTGTGAACCTCTCTAATCATATCACCACCACCATGAAATGGATTCATGGTTTCTAAAACAGATTTTTTAACCCACAAAACACCAATTCCTGTAGGACCTAGCATCTTATGACCTGAAAATGCAAAAAAGTCACAGCCTAATTTTTCAATATCAACTTTCATGTGAGGAACTGCTTGTGCACCATCAATTAGTGTCAAAACTCCTGCTGCCTTGCATTTCTCAATGATCTTTTGAGCATCAGTAATTGTTCCCAAAACATTAGACATCAAACTAAAAGTTACAAGTTTTACTTTTTCTGTTGCAAGTAATTTATCAAGATCATCTAGAATTAATTCTCCATCATCGTCCATTCCAATGTATTCTAGTTTTGCATGTTTTTCTTGGGTGAGAAGTTGCCATGGAACAATATTGCTATGATGTTCGTACTCTGTAGTTACGATAATGTCGCCTTCTTTGATATGAGCTCTTCCCCATGCATATGCAACTAAATTAATTGCTTCAGTTGTGCCCCTAACAAAGATAATCTCTTGACGATCTTTTATGTTGATAAATTTTGCAATTTTGTCACGAGTCTCCTCATAGGCTTCTGTTGCTTCTTCAGCTAAAGCATAGACTGCTCTGTGAATGTTAGCATTATGGTTTTGATAGTAATCAGTAATAGAATCAATAACCTGATTTGGTTTTTGAGTAGTTGATGCATTATCAAGATATACTAGGGGTTTGTTATCTCTAACAGTTCTCAACAATATAGGAAAATCTTTTCGTAAATTTTCAAAAATTGATTGTTGGCTTTGCATATCTTTAAACCTCCACGTAAATTTCGTTGTCGTCTATTTTAACATTGTATACTTTGAGTGCAACTTCAGCAGGAAGATTTTGTGGTTCCCCATTCTCTAAGTTGAAAACAGAGAGATGTAATGGACATCTAACACCTTCTTCACTGAGAATTCCAGTAGATAAATCAGCATCAGCATGTGTGCAAATCAAATCTGTTGCATGAATTTTTCCATTTTGATTTGCCAATAGTATTTTTTTATCATCATGAGTAAATCCAAAAAGCTGACCTTCCTTTACCTGCTCTAATTTGCAAGCCTTTATCCATTCAGACAAAAAAATCACCTATACTTGTAGTGCTGCTCGATTTCAGAGTCTTCGTTATATCTTGTCTCTTCAATTTCAACAAACTTTGCTAATTCTTCATCGGTGTTTATTGTAAGTTCTTTGTTATCCCATTTAGACTCAATTAGATAAGCAATCCATGCTCTAACTTGAAATGACATCTTTCTTGATAGGGGCTCTAAGAATCCCTCAACAATTGTTCTCTCTGCCTCTTCATGGCTTAGACACCTAGTTTTAAGATAGAATATTTGTTCTTCATCAATTTGTGCAACTGATGCAGAGTGAGTTGCCTTTACATCATTTGTAAAGATCTCCAGTCCTGGAATTGCATCAGATTTTGCATCTTTATCTAGTAAAATGGAACGACCAGACAAAAAGGAATTTGATTTTGCAGCATGTTCTTTAATTCTAATCATACCCTTGAAAAGAGATTTTGATTTATTTCTCAATATGGATTTCTCAACTACTCTAGCTTCAGTAGATGGACTTTCGTGATTAACATTGGTTTGAATATCAAAGGACTGTTCATTATTTCCAAATATCACTTCTGAATCATTAGTTGATGCACCTGAACCATTTAGAAAATAGTCTATCTTGTATCTAGATAGCATGGAGCCAAACAAACCAGAATACCAATTAACTTTGGCATCTTGTCCCAAATCGGTTCTACGAGTTGAAAAGTTTACAGCGTTTTGATCCATCATCTGTAGAGTCGTAACATCTAGTTGTGCATTTGCTCCAAGAGTGGTGTTTAGTAATTCAAGATATGCTTGTTGAGTTTGAATCTTTGGAGAATACATTTCTTGTACAATTATTGCTTTACTGCTCTCATCGGCAAAAATCACATTTCTAGATATTGTAGAGTGGCCATCCTCAGATAGACAGGTCAAAAAGTGAATTGCTTTATCTAATATCATGTTGCGCGGAATGTGAATAAATACACCTGAGTTAAAGGCTGCATTGTTTAGTGCTGTAAATTTATCATCTTTAGAATTTGATGTTTCTAGTGCTTTTTTAACAAGTTCTGAATTATTTTTGATTGCATCAGATATTGAAGATATTACAAGTCCTTTTGATTTTAGATCATCGGGAAGATTAATTCTGTGAATGTTTGTTCCAATTTGGATAATACAGATTTCATTTTGTAATTCTGATAGTCTTTTTTCAAGAAAGCTTGGTATTGTTTCAGCAGTAGAGTTTGACAAAGATACTTTCTCAGGATCCATCTTCTTTGCATCAGTATACTTGTTGTATAGAGGAGACATTTCAATTGGAAGACTGGAATAAATTGAGAGAGAGTTTTTTCTATAATCTTTTAGCCAATCAGGCTCATTGTGTGATGAGGAGATTTCATCAATGTGACTTGAGTTAAGTTTTGATAAAGTTTCTTGAGACATGGTAATTCAAAATGAAGCGAGGGAGACTATCCCACAGAGTCATCCATTTCTAGTTTGATGAGTCTGTTTAGTTCAACTGCATATTCCATTGGGAGTTCTTTGGTGAATGGTTCCATAAAGCCATTAACAATTAACGATAATGCTTCTTCCTCAGTGAATCCTCTTGTCATCAAATAGAAGATTTGTTCATCACCAATTTTTCCAACTGTTGCTTCGTGAGTAATTGTTGCGTCTTCTTGGTTGATTTCCATGTATGGATAAGTATCAGTTTTTGATGTATCATCTAATAGTAATGCATCACATCTCACAGTGGCTTTAACATTTGTAGCACCTTTAGCAACATTGAGTAATCCCCTGTAAGTTGAACGTCCATCTAGTCTGCTAACAGACTTTGATGTAATTTTGGATGTGGTATTTGGTGCAAGATGAACCATTTTTGCACCTGTATCTTGGTGCTGACCTTTGCCTGCAAAGGCAATAGATAGTGTTTCACCATATGCTCTCTCACCCATCAAATAGATTCCAGGATATTTCATTGTAAGTTTACTTCCAATGTTTCCATCAATCCATTCAACGGTTGCACCTTCATATGCATAAGCACGTTTTGTAACGAGATTATAGACATCACTACTCCAATTCTGGATTGTTGTGTAACGCAATTTTGCATCTTTGTGTGCAACAAGCTCAACAACTGCTGAGTGCAAGGACTCAGAAGAATAAACGGGAGCTGTACATCCTTCAATGTAATGAACTTCAGAACCTTCATCAGCAATGATTAGAGTTCTTTCAAATTGTCCAATGTTTTCAGCATTAATTCTAAAGTATGCTTGTAGAGGCATGTCAACTTTGACACCTGGTGGGATGTAGATAAATGAACCACCACTCCAAACTGCGCTGTTTAGTGCTGCAAATTTGTTATCCTCTGGAGGAATAATTTTACCGAAATATTTCTTGAAGATTTCTGGATGTTCATGTAATGCAGCGTCAGTATCTAAAAAGAGAACCCCTTGTTTTGCCAAGTCTTCTCTTAGACTGTGATACACAACTTCAGATTCGTATTGTGCACCGACACCAGCTAAGAATTTCTTTTCTGCTTCTGGAATTCCAAGTTTGTCAAATGTTTTTTTGACATTATCTGGAACGTCATCCCAGTTCTTCTCTACTTTATCAGATGCTTTTGCATAATAGTAAATATTTTGAAAATCTATAGTACTAAGATCTCCACCCCAAGTTGGCATTGGTTTTTTCATAAAGATCTCAAATGATCTTAATCTGAAATCAAGCATCCATTGAGGCTCATTTTTCATTTTGCTAATGCTAATTACTGTCTCTTTTGAGAGTCCTTTCTTACTTAGGTGAACATAGAGTTCTGTAGAGTCTTTAAAATCATATTTTGAATAATCCATGTCAAGATTTTCTGTGGCCATGCACGTCATAACCCCGTTATATTATAAATACATGAGGAAAAATAGGCACAGCTAAATAGGTTGAGCTAAATTCTACACATCTAGAACAAATCAAGCAGTTAAGATATTTTTTATTGCATCAAATGCGCCTGCAACAGTATGAACCTCTGCAATAGTATTTTTGACATTGAATTTTTTTAGTTCGTCCGAGGTAAATGGTCCAATTGATACCACAGATAGATTTGCTAGATGCTCAAGCAAAGAATTCTCATCATAATCTTTTGACATAATATCAAAAAATCCTCTAACTGATGATGCACTAGTAAATATCACACCATCAATTTTGTTTTGTGAGAATAATTCCCTGAATCCATTCCATTGAGTTGTGTCTCTAAATGAGCAAACATCATAGAGATGAATCTCCATAACATCAATTCCAATCTTGTTAAGTAATTCCTTAAGAAATGGGGTTGATGCACCACTACGTGGAACAATTACTTTTTTTCCTACTGCATTGAGTTGTGTAAATTCTTCACCAACACCTACGGATGAAAAAGTTGTTGGTTGATGATTTACTTTGATGCCCTCTTGCTCTAAGGCAATAGTAGTCTTGGGGCCAACTGACATCACATTGGTGTTTGCAACTGCCAATTGTAATTTCTCCAGTTTTCCGACTTTTCGTGCAGTATCAAATAATAGTTTGACTGCCTTTGAGCTCATAAAGATAGAGTAATCAGGATCATAGTTTTGAATTGCTTCTAAAAATTCATCGACAATTTTTTCACCCTTACTAACTAACTCAATTGTGGGTAATGCAATTGGTGTTGCATGGTTTTGGTTTGCAAGTTCTATGAACTCTGAGGCATCATCTTGTGAGCGAGTAATTGCTATAGTTTTTCCATCCAGCATTTCTATTTCCATCCTATAATGTCAGATAAATCAACTACCTTACCAATTATGATATTTGTAGGAGGAGTGATTTTATGTTCTTTGATCATTTTTGCAATATTAGAAACAGTTCCTTTGATCATTTTCTGTTTAGGAGTGGTACCATTCTGAATCACAGCTACAGGTGTATTTTTATCCATACCTCCAGAAATGAGTTGCTTACAAATAACATCAATTCGAGATAGCCCCATCATAATCACTATAGTGTCCACTGATTTTGCTAGTCTTTTCCATTTTACAACTTCAGTCTTCTTATCAGGATCCTCATGTCCTGTTACAAAGACAACAGAAGATGCAAATTTTCTATGAGTAAGAGGAATTCCAGCATAAGTTGCAGAACCAATTCCTGAAGTAATTCCAGGGACAATTTCATATTTTACTTTGTTTTCTTTTAGAAATTCTGCTTCTTCGCCACCACGTCCAAAGATAATTGGATCACCACCTTTTAGTCGGACAATATTTTTTCTAGATTTTGCATATTTTACCATCAAATCATTTGTAGAGTTTTGATGAGTAGTATCATCACCTACTGCTCTACCCACATAGATTTTTTCTGCAGACTTTGGAATCATTGAGATAATTTTTTTGCTTACCAATCTATCATACAAAACAACATCAGCCTTTTGGAGTAATTCTACTGCTCGCAAAGTAATTAATTTACTATCTCCAGGTCCTGCTCCAACAAGATACACTTTTCCAGTCATAAATTATTCCACTCCTCTACTTTTTCTCTCCAATTTAATGCAAGATCATTTACTCCTTGCTTAACAAGTTCTTCTCCTGCACTTTTCCCAATAAATTGAGGATTTGTTATATCACCAGATTTTTTCACATGTAATGATTTTTTTCCATCAACTGAGAATGCTTTCACATCAAGTGTCATTTCCGTTCCATTTGATTTGGCATATGCTCCAACAGGAAACCTGCAACCAGAGTCAACAAAATCAGATAAAGCCCGTTCTGCCTCTATCTCAAGTCTAGAATTAGTATCTTCAATTGATTTTAGCATGGATACTGTTTGAGAATCATTTTTTCGTGCGATAATAGCAATAGCACCTTGTCCTGGAGAGGGAGAAAAATCATCAGTTGATAGTGGAGAATATTTTGTATCCAATCCCAATCGAGATATTCCAGCCTGTGCAAGAACAACTGCATCATAATTTTCACCATTAATTTTTCTAATCCTTGTCTCAATATTTCCACGAATTGGTTTTACTTTAACATCAGATCTAATTCTAGAAATTTGTACAGCGCGTCTAAGTGAGCTGGTTCCTATAATTGATCCGGGTTTTATAGTATCAAGTGTTGAATTATCTGTTGAGATAAAGACATCATTGACTACTTCTCGTTTTGGAATACATGCTAAAAATAATCTCTCATCTATTTGTGATGGAACATCCTTGAGACTGTGAACTGCAAAATCAATTTCATTTTGAGATACTGCTTTATCAATCTCTTTTTCAAAGATTCCTTTTTGATCTATTGTAAAGAGTGGTCGTGCATCAGTATCGCCCTTTGTTGTGATGGTTTTAATTTCAAATTCAGAATCAGGATTTACTTTTTTTAATTCTGAAATTACCCAGTTTGTTTGTGCAACTGATAATTGACTACCACGTGCACCTACTACATACTTCAATTCTTCACCGATTTGAATGCAGCATGATATGCATCAAGTGTTTTGTTTAAATCATTTTCAGTGTGAGCATCAGAGAGAAAAACCACCTCAAATTGGGACGGTGCAATGAATATACCATGCTTTAGTAATGTTTTGAACATTTTTTGAAACTTTTTTGCATCGGCATTTTTTGAGGATTTGAAATCAATCACAGGTTTATTGGTAAAGAAGATCTGAAACATAGATGCAGTGAAATTGATTTGGTGGGCAATTCCCATGTCGGTTGCCATATCATCAAGGGATGTACTAAGTAACAAATTGAATCTCTCTAGTTTTGAATATAGTTTATTTTTGATTTTGTTAATTGTCTTAATAGAACTAATTGCAGCACTAACAGAGATTGGATTTCCTGCAAAGGTACTAGCCTGATAGACTTTACCTGCAGGAGATAGTAAATCCATTATGTCTTTTCTTCCACCCACTGCAGAAATTGTAAAGCCATTGCTTAATGCTTTAGCCATTGTAGTAATATCAGGTTTTATTCCAAAATGCTCTTGTGCCCCACCAGGTGCCACACGGAATCCTGTAACGACCTCATCGAAAATCAATGGGATGTTATTTTCTTTTGTAATTTTTCTCAAATCATAGAGAAAATTCTTTTCTGGTAAAATCAATCCCATGTTAGCTAATATGGGCTCTACAATAACTCCAGCAATGTCTTTATTTTTACGAATTATCTTTTGAAAATCTTCTATATCGTTATACTGTGCAACAAGAGTATTTTTTGAGACTTCATCTAACCCACCATCAGATACGGAAATTCCATTATGAGCTGAGCCAGATCCTGCTTTCACCAATACAGAATCATGTGCGCCGTGGTAGCATCCTTCAAACTTTATGATCTTTTTCTTTTTTGTAAAACCACGTGCCAGTCTAATTGCAGTCATTGTAGCTTCTCCACCAGTATTTACTAGTCGGACTTTGTCAATTGATGGAAAATTTCTAATGATTAGTTTTGATAATTCAATTTCAGATTCAGTTGGAGTACAGTAGAGAGTTCCTTTATTGAGTTGATTTTTTACAGAATCAACAATCTCTTTTCTTCTATGTCCTAATAGTAAAGCACCATAACCATTGCAGAAATCAATGTATCTATTATTGTCCTCATCCCAAATGTATGCACCATTTGCTTTTTTTGTAAAAAATGGATATGGCTCAAAATATCTTACAGGGCTATTAACTCCTGAAGGAATTACATTTTTGGCAATATTGAATAATTTTTTGGAATTAGGCAACATCAACTCTGAATATGGGTCATTATTATTCGTAATTTGAGGTTCTCTGGGCTTGGAATTTACTCCGAAAGAGAAATGCCATAATTATTGTACCAACAAATGGTGCACTCCAATATAGCCACAAATCACCCAATGCTCCAGACAATAGCGCAGGGGCTAGTGCTCTTGCCGGATTCATCGATGCCCCAGAAATAAAAGCCAAAAATAAAATATCAAGTCCAACAATTCCACCAATTGCTACACCGCTAAATCCTTTCAATCCTTTTGTATAAACAACATAAAAAATTACACCCATTAGCATCGCAGAGGCCAATACTTCAACAGGAAATATTAAAAATATTGAATGATCATAATTAGGAGTATTTGCTCCAAGATTTGCTTTATCACCAATAAATAATAAAACAAACAGTGAACCCAATAGGGCACCAATAATTTCAGCTGCAAAATAATATACTATCTGAATTTTTGAAATATGTCCTGTAATGTAATAACCAATAGTTACTGCAGGATTAAAATGAGCCAAAGATATTTTCCCAAATGAATAGACTCCAATTAGTAATGCAATAAAGGGAGCAAGTGCAGCAAACGGGATTCCCAGTTGGCCATCAAAAACTTCTGCATCATATACTATCGAACCCGTTGCAAAAATTACAAGAATAAATGTCCCAATCAATTCTACAGTAAAAATTTGCAAATTTGAATATGTCATTATTATTTATCCTGAATAGAATCTAAGAGTTGAATGACTTGAGATTTTATTTGATCTCGGATTTTTCTAACTTCTTCAATGTTTTTGTCTTTAGGATCTGGAATATTCCAATCTATCACATCTTTAACAAATAATGCAGGGCATGATGTCTTATCCATGCATCCCATGTTGACAGTAATTGATTCTTTTATCATTTGATTTGTCAACTCTTTTGGTTTTTGATCAATCATATCAATTCCAATCTCACTCATTACCTGCACAACAATTGTGTTAAGCTCAGCATTGGGTTTGGTTCCAGCACTGATTACTTGAAGTCCAGGAGCAAATTTTCTAAGGAATGCTTCTGCCATTTGACTTCTGCCTGCATTCTCTACGCATACAAAAAGTAATTTTTTAGGCTCAACCATATAATCACATAAATATTAGTTTATATAAATTTAAATTGATATGAATGGAGTCAGTCTTCTAAAATGCATATGTGACGAGACAAGATTTGAGATTTTAGAATTATTACAAAAAGACAAAGAACTCTGTGTGAATGATTTTGTTGAGAAATTAAAAAAAGATCAACCTCTAGTGTCACACCATCTAAAGACATTGAAAAAATGCGGCATTGTCAAATCTAGAGATGAAGGTAAAAAGGCAATGTACACCATTACAAGTAATCAATTATCAGATTTAATCTCAAATGTTACAAAGGCAAGCAAAAAAATTCCTGTTTTGTGTTCAGATGATACTTGCTGTTAGAACTTTTCAATTCTCACTACACCTACATCACTAACATAAAGTACGATTGCAAAATTTGCAAATAACGTTCGAGAAATCTCTTCGACTATATCAGATAGTTTTTCGTCTCTCATGATAACTTCCACTTTAACATTTTTTTCATTTTTTAATCCCTGACCTCTTAGTCCACGAGCGCCATTTCCATCAACCTCATATGTTGTATATCCAGTTATGTTATGTTTTTTTAAAATATCAATAATATTTTTTTGTGCTAATATTTCACAAGTAATTGTTAGTAGCTTTACGTTGTATAGTTTCATCGAAATACCTCTACAATATGTTGGAATAAGTCTATCGTCCCTTCGCCAGTGTGAACAAATGTAGATATTGAAAATAGGATTGGCAATGTAACAATGATGTTAAAGGGGAAAGTAATGCCCAAGGCAGATGTTATGTACAGACTGGGTTTTGCCTGAGGAATTGCATGCCGTAAAACTGCAGGTGCTGCAATAAATGATGCACTTGCCATTAGTAATCCAAACATGACTGCGCCTCCTATGCTTAATCCTAGAGCAGTTGAAACCAGAACCCCAATTATTCCATTGAACATAGGTACGATTATGGCAAAGGAAGTAAGAAAAATACCTACTTTTTTAATATCATCTAGTCTTTGACCTGCTATAATTCCCATTTCTATCATGAAAATCACTATTGCTCCAGTAAACATATCATCAAAAACAATCTTGATTGATTCAAAACCTTCCTCACCAATTATGTAACCAATTACAATACTACCTAGAAGAATTACAATTGCTTTTCCAGTAATAGATTCACGTAATACTTGAGAAAGTTTTGCTTTAGTTTGACTTAATCCAATATCTATTTCAGCAGAAGCATCATCTCCAAAAGATTGTTTCTTGACTTTGATCTGTTTTGAAACTGCCATATTTGTCATAAATATTGCCAAAATGAATGCAAGTGGTTCTAACACTGCAAGTATTGCTGCAATATACCCTTCAGAAGTCACTCCTTGATTTTTCAAAAAGGATAAACCAACTGAAAAATGTACTGCGCCTACTGCACCATAAGTCGATGCGAGCGCATACGAATCAAATATGTTGAATTTTCCTAATCGTCTAAGTATCTGGTAATGATTCAGAGTAAACAACAGAGACAACCCAATTGCCACTAGCATTGGAAGCAACATGTTTTCAAAACCTGTGTTTCTCATCTCTATTCCTCCATGGAGTCCAATTGCTGCAAGAAGATAGATTGGTAGAAATTCTGATATTGCTTCAGGAATTTTCAAATCAGACTTTATTCTTGCTGCAATAATTCCAAATAAGAAGAACAGAATTATCGGTGTAAGAAGATTAGCTTGAATTAGTTGTAAAATATCCATTATAACATATCAAAAAAATTTGGCTGAAATAAAAATCAAGGTATGATAAAGTCACACAAATAGATCAATAAGGTAGGTAAAGCCTACTCCAAACAAGGCAGCTCCTGGAATAGTGATCACCCATGAAAATACAATTTGTCGACTTACCTTCCATCGTACAGCACGTTTCCTACGGGCAGCGCCTGAACCCATTATAGTTCCGGTAATAGCATGTGTAGTACTGGCAGGAATTCCAAATACCGCAAATATTGCCAACATTAGACCTCCACCAGTTTCTGCTGCAAACCCTTGGTATGGTTTGAGTTTTGTAATTTTTACGCCTAATGTTTTGATTACTTTGTAACCTCCAAAGAATGTTCCAAGCCCCATTGCAGCTGCAGCAGCAAATATCACCCATAAGGGCATCTCAAGATCTGGAATCATTCCAGCAGAGAATAAAATTAACACAATAATTCCCATGGTTTTTTGTCCATCATTTGCCCCGTGGGTTAAAGCAAACCAAGCTGATGAAATAATTTGTAACCTTCCAAAAGTTTTGTTAACAGGTCCAGGTTTTTTACTAGCAAACACAGTAATTATCACAGTTGTCAATAGAACACCAAAAATTATTCCACCAATTGGCGCAATAACAATTCCTGCAAATACTTTGGTCAATCCACCCAAAACTAATTTTTCAAACCCTAATCCTGCGATGCCTGCACCCATTATACCACCAATTAAAGAATGGCTGTTTGAAATTGGTAATCCAAAATATGTGCACAGAGTACTCCATGCAATTGCACCAGACAGCCCACCAACTATCATATAGACAGTAATATCATCAGGACTGACTATTCCTTTTGCAATAGTAGTCGCCACAGCAACACCAAAAACAAATGGTCCTATGAAATTCATTGCAGCAGATAACCCTACTGCTTGAATTGGTTTTAGAACACGTGTTCCAATAACTGTTGCAACAGAATTTGCGGAGTCATTGAATCCATTTACAAAATCAAAGATTAGTGCAACAATAATTGCTCCTATTGCTATCTCTAACATTTAATCATCTCAGGTATATTTTAAAACAATATCTTCAATGACATCTGCAACATCTACACATCTATCTGATGCAGTCTCCATTGTTTCATAGATATCTTTTAGTTTAATGATGGTAATTGCGTCATTGGATTCAAACAATTCTTTGATTGCATCTCTATACAAATCATCAACTGCATGCTCAATATCACTCGTGTTTCTGCAATGCTCGATCATATCTTTAGGATTTTTTATTTTCTGTAATTTTGAAATCATGTATTGAACTTCTTTTGTAGCATTTACAAGTTCATCAGCCATTTTTAGACAATATGGAGGAGCTTCAGTAATTTGATAACTGTATAGTCTTGCAGCAATACCATCCATGAAATCAATGACATCATCGATTTTTGAGGCTATTCTCTGCATATCTTCACGATCAAGCGGCGTGATGAAGGTCTTGTTTAATTCGGAGAAAATATCACGAGTTAATTGATCTGCCTCTGTTTCAAGTCGATGAATTTTTTGATACTGTTCAACGTTGTTAAGATCAGATAATAAGACAACTACGGCTTCAGATGTTTCAACTGCTTTTTTTGCCAAATTATCAAGAATTGTTAAAAGTTCTTTTTCGTTTGATTTAATCCAAGATAGCCATTGTCCCATATCAGCCATAAATAATATAGACGTAATAGTATGACTTACACGAACTATTTTCTCTATATAGAAACACAGTCTAATTATTTGATCGCAAAATAATTTAAAAAAATAGAATATTCGTTGATTTATTTCGATCTAAAAATGATGTTTATTTACAAATTTCAAAGAGTAAAAAAGAAAAGAAAAAAATTATTTTCTGACAGTGAATCCTTCACGCCATTGATCTGTATTTCTAAGATCTTTTGAGTTTTCAGTATTTGCTTTTTTTACATCAAACATTGCATCATACACAGGATTGTTTGGATGATATCCCTGACATTCAAAGTCAAAAATACTCTCTATTGCAAAAGAGTTTTTCGTATAACTTTCTTCACTGTTAGTGTCAGTGGATATGCTGTAGTTTGTGGGTCTGCAGTTTTGATAGTTAAAACTGCGAATTATTTCCTCATTAGAAATTATTTTCACATCAATATCTGCTAAGTCTTTAAACTGAGCTCCAGCCACACCTTGCACTTTACGAATTTTATCTACATAATTGTAAAGCATTGGATAGTCTCCAACAATTCCACGTAATTCCAATGTGGGAGCTACAGGTTTGTTAGTAACAGCTGGAGAACCGGTATCAACTGTAGAAGTTAGAACATCACTCTGTGTAAACATAGAGAATTCTATTTCCTCAATTCCATCTGCAAAAGTAAAAGTACTAACTGTCTTTAGGCCTTTGTCAGTATTTTTAATTGGTTCTGCATACGCATTGTATAGTTGTGAAACTTTCCAACTTGGACCATTTCCTCCAAGTTTAGAATAATTCATGTTTACTGGAGCAAGTCCAGAGCAGGTAAAAGTCAATTGATGAACCAGAGCAAACCCACTTTTTCCAGTAAATCCCTCTTCTTTGTCACTTTGAGTAGTTATTTTAGCATCAGAAATTCTACAATCTTTAAAATTAAAACCTCTGAGAGTAGAATTAGAATTTGCAAATTCTACCAACACATCAAAGTCAACATGTGAGGCAGAAGAAATCCCCGATACCTGTCTTGATTTGTCAATTGCGTTGTACAGTAATGGGTAATAATCTAAAATACCCTCAAGTTGAAACTGTGCAACTACATTATCAGATGATTCTTGATAACCTGAAATTAAATTAAAAACAGGAAATTCAATTTTTTCAATTCCAGAATCAAATTTGAATGTAGCCAAAGGCTTAACATCATTGGCAAAATTAAATCCAGAACTACCATAATCTAGCACAGTTTTTGAAGAAGAGATTTTTTCCACATTAGTAATGTTTACTCCACTACACACAAAATCTATCTTATCAACAATTGCAAAACCAACTGCTTTGAAATAACTTTCATAGTCATTAGAATCAAGGGTTTCTATTTGATAGTTTTCAACTCTGCAATTATTGTAATCAAGTGTAAGTATTGATTTATCTCCTTTTACAAAATTTGCATCTACATCAAAGTATTTGAATTGATGATCATAGGCTGCATTTGATAATCTGTATTTGTATGCTTCGTCCATGGCTTTATGTAAAAGAGGGGATTTGGTAACTGTTCCTTCAACTGAAAAAGAGGTTCCTGAATTTTGTGCAAAATTTTCACCCATTTCAAACACGGGGAATTCGTATACTTCAACTCCCTCTCTAAAAGTAAAAGTTAGAACAGGAGAAATATCTCCAACCATTTTGTAACCTTCACTTTCTTCAGCCAATACATTTGAGAAAACATATGGAGTTATTGTCAATACTGCAATAATACTAAAAAGTGCAATGTTTGTTGCGTTTTTACAAGTCATTGTTTAACAGATTATTTTTTTGATTATAAGCTGTATGACTATTCTATCATATTAGAACATAGAAATAAAGTATCATCATATCACTATATAGAGAACTTTTATCTACACATATTCAAAAAATTAAAACATTTGTTCATAATGTATTTTAAAAATTACAATGGCAGGTATGATAAGTAGGTTTTTGGAATACTGAAGGATTATTCACAGTTCAGCACAAGATCATTTGTAGGGTCATCAGAATAGCATCTATCATTGTTTGCTCCCCCATCAACTATGTCCATTCCAGAGTTTGCAAAAATAATGTCATTTCCTGACTGTCCTTTGAGAACATCATTACCATAATTTCCTCGAATTGTATCATCCCCATCATCTCCAGAGATTACATCATCACCGTATCCGCCAAAAATGCAATCATTACCATAACCACCAGAAATTAGATCATCTCCTTTCAAGCCAAATATCAAATCATCACCGTCTGTACCCATGATTATATCATCACCGTCTGTACCCATTATGATGTTGTAGTGAGAACGATCGTATCCACATACATTAACAGTTACAGTTTGTACTGCAGTTGAAGAGTACCCAACATAATCAAAAGCTACCCAAATCACATTACTAATTCCAGGAGAAAATCCATCAGGGGCATTGTTGATTATTGCCTTTATTCCGCTATTGTCAGTGGCAATGACCTCACCTAAATTCACAGTTGTTAGATAGTCTTCTGCCTCAACAGTCAATGATACAGGAGCAGTGATTTGTGGTTTAGTTTTATCATAAGAATAGTCCTCAACTATTTCTGGTGTTGGAACATATTCAAAGAGAGGTTTTTTGTAAAATTCTGTTTCAAATGATTTTATCTCATGGTTAGCAGAATCAACTACAAACAACTCACCATTAATTCCAATAGTCAAATCAGTAATAACATCAAATGAATCTGGGTATGGCCCCTTTTGATCAAAGATGTCAAGATACTGACTGGAGTTCTGCGATAAATGTAAAATTCTATTTGTTGCAGAGTTTACAATAAACATTTCACCGCTAGGATCAACTGCAATTGCTTCAGGAGAAAAGATATAGTTATTTGCATAAAATGAAAATGATTCTAGATATTCTCCAGATGGAGAGAATTTTTCTATCTTACTATTTCCTTTATCTGTAATGTAGATATTTCCCTCACCATCAATATCAATTCCAACAATATTTAGAAATTGACCAGCACCTAGACCACTAGAACCAAATGATGAGATAAATTCACCATCAATACTAAATGATTGAATTCTTTGATTACCAGTATCAACAACATATACTATATCATTAAAAATTGCAATTCCATTTGGATACATGAATTGTCCATCATACACTCCTTTCTTTCCCCATTCCAATACAAATTCACCATCAAGTGTGAATTTTTGAATTCGATTAAGATCACGATCCACAACAAATACAGAATCACCTGAAACTGCTATTCCTGTCGGATAGAAAAATTCACCAGGTAGTTTTCCTCCTTGTCCCCATTCAGCAAGAAATTCACCATTACTGGATAATTTTTGAATTCGCTTATTTCCAAGATCACTTACAAATACACTTCCATCATCGCCTACTGCAATGAATTGTGGGTGGGAGAAATGTCCAGGTTTTGAAATTCCAAAAGAGCCAAATTCAGATAAAAGGTCATAGTCACCTAATGCAAAAGATGTAGGAGTAAAAGTACCGGCAAACAAAATTACAGATAATATCATTACACCTAGAGAGAGTTTCAACGATTAGTCATTACAAAATTTGAGAAACATTGCCAGAGTTAGCAATTTTTACAATTTTTGTCAATTTTATCTTAAAATGGCTTGTTTACTTCACGAGTAAAGACATAGCTAGCAAGACCAACCATTACAAGCACAAACACAGAGATTATTCCAAGACTAAGAAAAACAGAGATACCTCCTTCAGATACACCTGTCATCATCTCTCGAACTAGAAGAACAGTGTAGGTCACAGGATTAAGTTTTGCAATCACTGCAAGCCAATCAGGCAATAGTTCCAATGGGAACAATGCAGGGCTTAGCATAAACAATGGCATTCCAAGAAAATTAATCACACCCCAAAAGGTTTCTTGAGATTTTGCAGTAGCAGCTACCATCACGGAGATTCCAGAGAATCCAAGTGAGAACAAAATCACAATTGCCATTATTGGTGCAATCATTATGGGGTTTGGAAAATTGACACCAATTGCCAATGCAATTCCCAAAATCAAGCTAGCCTGCAGAGCTGCAATTAATGAAATTGCAGACATCTTGCCTAATGCAATCGAAGAACGAGAGATAGGAGAGGTCAATGCTTTATTCATAAATCCATATCTTCTATCCCAGAGTGTATTTACTCCGCCAAAAATACTCGTAAAGATTGCTGTAAGAATAATGACACCAGGTGCCATAAACTCTATGTATTCTCCATCAAATCCAACTGATTGAATAAGTGGTTGTGTTCCAGAAAAAGTATTTCCAATAACTATAATCCAAATTGCTGGCTGAATTAATCTGATTAGAACGCCGCTTCTAGATTTTTTGTATCTTTTAAGCTCCCGCCAAAAAATTGTATAGGTATCATACATCAAAGTATTCATGCACGTAACCTCTTCATCTTTGCATGCTCACGTTTTCTATTAAATCCAGAATCATCATCTCTGATTTCATGTCCAGTATATGATACAAACACATCATCTAATGTTGGTTGTGTAAGAGAGATAGATGTAATCTTGATATTTTGTTTAGCTGAAATTTGAAAGACATTAGGAATTACTTCGGTTCCATTTGATGCAAATAACGTAATCTTGGAACCATCTTTATTTATTTTTTTAACAAATTCAATTTTTTCAAGTTCTGCAATAAAAGAATCAATATTATTATCCTGGTCTAAAATCATCGTTATTACCTCATTACCCATTGCATTTTTCATATTTTCAGGAGAATCAATTATCTGGATTTTACCACCATCAATAATTCCAATTCTGTCGCAGAGTTGATCAGCTTCTTCCATATAGTGAGTGGACAAAAAAATAGTCATTTCAAATTCAGTATGAATTTTTTTGATATATTCCCAAATTTTTCTGCGAGTTTGAATATCCAAACCTACTGTAGGCTCATCTAAAAACAAAACCTTAGGCCTATGCAAAAGTCCACCAGCAATATCTAGCCTCTTTCTCATTCCACCAGAATATGTAACTACTGCCATGTCTTGTTTATCAGATAATTCAATTAATTCTAAAACATCATCAATTCTTTTCTTAATCTCTTTTTTTGGGATGTGGTTTAGCTTTGCTTGAAGTAGGAGATTTTCTCGTCCTGTCAGATATTCATCAACAGTTGATTCTTGTTGAACATAACCAATATTTTCTCTAACTTTTTTTGGATTTACCATCACATCAAAACCACATATCACTGCATTGCCAGATGTGGGTTTTAGCAAAGTAGTAAGTATCATCATAGTGGTACTTTTACCAGCTCCATTTGGACCTAGAAATCCAAAAATTTCCCCATCATTAACAGTGAAGGAGATATCATTTACAGCAGTAACATCACCAAATGATTTTGTAAGTGATCGAGTTTCTATTGAGTGCAACACATAGATCGCACTTGCCAATTATAAATTGCTAAGTATTCAATCAGATCCTCAAAAAAAATTTAAAGTGCAATCTGTGAATTTATTGTATGAGAGGATTATGTCAAAAATGTCACTCATCAAATGTAGAGATCACTGTTCAAAACGGCATTCCAGTTTGCACAGCATGTTCTAAAGTGAGTAATTAAAAAAGAAAATTAAAAGAGATCATTCAAGTTTCTTGAATTCTTCTTTTGTCATTCCTAAAATGACCTTTTCGCCTATTCCCCAAATTTCTGATTTGGACAATATTTTTGAATGCATCAGACCATCACTGACTTCAATTGATTCCAATTCGTTTGTATCAGGATTTCTATGTAATCGTTTTACTTTACCGATTTTATGGCGGTCAATATCAGTAACTGGAATTCCAGTTCTCACAGGAGGTCGGCTAAGAAGTAATGTTTCATCTGCGAATTTGTCAATATAGTCTTCTGAGAGAAAGTAGTCTTTCTTGAATCCCTGGTGAATGGTTACACCAGACACTGTAAGGGTTTCAGAGTTTATGTGAATATGTTTTACTTTACCATACTCGATTCCTTCTCTATCAATTACTTTTTTTCCAGTAAAAGAGTCTGCTGTAGATATGTTTTCAGGCATTCCTTCTAGTTTTACGGACATATCCTCAATTGAACAGATTTGCTTATCATACCAAATATCAGAAATTTCTATCAATGGGGTTAAATTACTTGACAGGAAAAAATTACGCATGGAGATCAAAGAGGATCTTTTCAGACCAATCCTAACCACAATAGGAAGAAAGACAGGAAAGAGTCATTCTGTAATGTTGAGGGCAGTGAATTATAATGGAAAAATCTATTTTTCAAGACACAAACCAGATGGAGATTGGTTCAAAAATGCAATTGCAAATCCTCAAGTCAAAATTACATATAAGGATAAAGTTTTTTCAGGAATTGCAAAAGAAATTACAGATGAAGAACTTGGTAAAAAAATATCATATCTAAAATATCCTGGAGAAGAAAGGGCAAAAGAAAAAAGAGTCACAATCGAAGTGACATTAAATGAAAACTAGTTTTATAATCTAGATTTTTTGAAAAGTTTTACTGCATAAAAAATAGTGATTCCAGCCAAAATAATAGTGATCACTATAAAGGGCAACAACAAATCAGAACCAAACATTGCACCACCATCAGCATCTGCAAGGCTTTGAACAATTTCTAAATTTTGATTTCCATCCGGAGGTTCAATGGCTGCCCTAAATTCCATCTGAGATTCTGATTCAGCAGCCATTTTAGGAGCAGCAGCAACTGATTCTGCTGTCCCTGCATCAAGTGATTCAGACATTGTAAAATCTGCAGATTCATCAAGACTTGAGATTTCTCTTAGAGGTAGTTCATCTACAACAATTTTCTTGTCTTGATTAACAAGTGATAGTGAAAATAATCCTGAAAGTCCTGTAGCAATTCCAAGACCTGCAACTCTGTAAATATGTCTAAATGAACGTACAAGTAATTTACTCTCTTTTGTCTTCTCTGAGAATTTAGGAGGAACGATAACAATGCTGAATTTTGTTGCAGAATAAATTTTCATATCTTGAGATTTTGAATTTTTTTCAATCTTCACAATTTTTACAATTCCCAAGTCCTGAAGTTTTTGCAAATGATACTTTACCAGCTGTAAAGAGATGTCAGTTTTTTGAGAAATCTGATTAGCAGATAATTCTTCATTGAATAGTAATTGGAGTATTTCACGACTAGAATCATTTGTTAAAAGCTCCCCAAATGACTTTATCTTTTCATCATCGGTTGCAAGGATTTTGATTTTTTCAGTCAGTTCATCCTCAGGGTTTTCACTGGACATTTGAGTTGTCTAGTAAGTTGAGGTATATGTAAATTGATTGGTAAAATTTGAGTTTCACTAAACCTTTTATCTCCAACTAGCAAATAGTAGTAATCGCTAAATTCAAGATCAGTAAAAAACAGTCTAGAAAAGCGAGGAGAAAAAAATGAATTCAAAAATAATGATTCCAATTGCAGTAATCGTTTCGGCAATAGTTACTGCCGGAGTAATGTTTTCCATTGGTTTTGATCAACAAGTACAAGTTACAGAAACTTCAGAACCAGAAATTATCTATGTCGATAAAACAATATCAGAATTTTTTGAAGGAAACAATGAGATTAAAAAAATATCTTCAGAAAAAGAACTAAAGAACATTCTTGATGCTGCTGCATTATTTGGAGGTCAATACTTTGATCAAAGAAGTTTCCGACCCATGGTAATGGATGGCGACATGGTGACTACAAGAAATGCAGTTGCCGAATCTGCAGGAGCACCAGCGCCAATTCCACCAGGTGCTGTAGAGAAATCAATGGATGAAACAGGTTATTCAACAACAAATGTTCAAGTTGAAAATGTAGATGAGCCAGATTTCCTAAAAAATGATGCAAAATACGTATACATTGTATCAAGAAACACATTATCAATTATTGATGCATATCCTGCAGAATCAGCAAGATTAATTCTCAAAATTGCACTAGATATAGAATCACAGTACATTGAGAACATGTTCCTAAATGGCGACAGATTGGTAATTTTCTATAACGGACAAAGTGATGAGGAAATTATTCCTCAGTTTGACTTTGTGCCACAGCGCTCCTACAGCCCAGTCACACATGCATTAATTGTAGATGTATCAGACAAAGAAAATCCAACCATCCTCAAAGACTATTCAATTGATGGATACTTTACTGATGCCCGAATGATAGGAGATTATGCATACTTTGTTACTAACAGCAATATCAATTACCAATATCCTAGACTTCCAATAATTATGGAGGATTCTATTCGTATTATGACTCCAGAGGCATTTTACTTTGATAATGTAGAGCAATTCTCAAATTTTAACACATTAACAGCAATCGATATTTTTGGAGATACAATAAGTTCTGAGACATTCCTAATGGGGTATTCAGGTTCAGTGTATGTCTCTGAAGATAATTTTTACTTGACATATCAGCAGAACATGCCATTTGGATTTTATGAAAAATCTTCACAAGACAGATTCTTTGATGTTATAGTTCCACTACTTCCAAAAAACATCCAGAATAAAATTACAGATATCCAAAAAGATGATTCTTTGAACTTATCACAACAGTGGATAAAGATTTCAGAAGTAATGCAAGAGTCATACAACACAATGGATAAAACACAAAAAGAAAAATTATTTGAAAAAATACGCGAAGCACTAATTGAATATGATACAAAGATTCAAGAAGAGAATTCAAAAACAATCATTCACAAGATTGCAATTAACAAAGATAAACTAGAGTATGTTGCTAAAGGTTCCGTTCCAGGAAGACTACTAAACCAATTCTCAATGGATCAAGATGGAGATAGATTCAGAGTTGCCACAACAACTGAGTACTATACACAATATCAAGGAATGGTCAGAGCAAATGCAGTTTATGTCTTAGATGAGGAGTTAAACATAGTTGGAGCATTGGAAGACATTGCACTAGATGAGAGTATATTTTCTGCCAGATTTATGGGAGATAGACTTTACCTAGTAACATTCCAGCAAATCGATCCCTTCTTTGTAATTGATTTATCAACTGACAAGCCAAAAATTCTAGGAGAATTAAAAATTCCAGGATTTTCAAACTATTTGCACCCATATGATAAGGAATACATTATCGGGGTAGGAAGAGATACAAAAGAGATTGGCGAAGGCAGAGTTCAGCAATTAGGCATCAAAATAGCCTTGTTTGATGTAAAGGATGTTAAAAATCCCAAAGTTGCTGACGAAGTAGTCATCGGAGATAGTTCCACACAGTCTGAAGCATTATACAATCACAAGGCATTCTTCTTTGATAGAAAAACAGGAACCCTGTCAATTCCAATTAGTTCAGATGCAAAGAGCCTAAAGAGTATTTCAGGGGCAAAGATGATTGCACCAGAATATAATCGCTGGAATGGATTCTATGTATATGATTTGAATAGCTCAGATGGCTTTAGCCTCAAAGGAACAATCACACACTCTGCAGAAGACAAGAGATACTATGGAATGAATAATGCAAGAACATTCTATATTGATGATGTATTGTATACAACATCTACTGATTATCTAAAGATGAATCAAATGGATGATTTGAAAGGAATTAATTCAATTAAACTAGAGAACACTGGAAAGTTTATCGATTATTTAGAAGAAGAGATTGTCAGATAATTACACAATGTGAACTATAGTAGAGACACCCCTTCTATCAATCTCCACATCATTTTCAATTTCACTTAGGGTTACGGTAAATGATATAACATCTCGGGTTTTTGCTTTTTCTGCATGAAGTTTTAAATTAATATCGAGCATTTCAAATTCTTGTGTTGGAAGATCTGTCTCATCTAAATATGCATCACATGTAGACTCTATTCGAAATCTATCATCTTTAAAATGAAATCCAAGTTTCATTTTTCTTCCTTCTCGTCCATTCCCCTTTACATTGACATCAATAATACCAGGCTTGCCTTCAGTGTAACCAGACTTGTGATTTACAAACACACCAATCTCTAGAGGTTTTCCTGCAGTTGATTCAGCCATCTTTTGAATTCCATCATTCATTACAACATCAACTGCCTTGATTGTTTGTGCAACTTTGGCAATCCATTCATTTGTTCTAGTAATAGTGGCATGAATACCAGCTCGTCTTCTTTTATCCTCATCTTCAGGCAATTTGTAATAATCTACCCAAGCCTCATAATCATGAGAAATATCTTCGATAAAATCAATGCAAGTTCTTTTGTATTCATCAACATTGTTTGTTCTCTCTGAGGCATCATCTGTTCTCAAACCATCATAATCCATAGGCATTGCCATAACTAGAATTTCCCAGAGTTCTAAAAAAACCAACCTTTAGAAATAATTAATGATTATAATAGGAAATTACCCATGAAAAACATGTTGTTTTCTGAAATTATTGGGGATTTGCAAAGAGAGTTAAAAAAAGAACTTGCCCAAATCATATTTCTCCTCAAAAAAAATCCAGCACTTGGATACAATAGAATTGTTGAGATCGGAAAAAAGGTTGGAAAAAAATACAATATTAATCTAATTGTAAATTTTCCTAAAGAAGGAAGAATTGAAGAGTACGACATGTATGGAAAAAGAGATCTTAGTTTGATTGTAGATTATGAAAAAACAAGATTTCCCATAGACAGGCAACTCATCAAACAAAAGGCAGTAGAGATGTTAGGCGATGTAAAAACAGAGGATGCTTACATGTATGAGAATAAAGAAGGAGTAAGAGTATTTACGGATAAATGGAAGATAGACATACTGCCACACTCAGTTCACATCTGGACTGAATTTACTGACAATGTAACTGCATTTTGTGATTGGTTATTAGAGAATGCTTATCAGATGAAAAAGAAATAAGATCATACACTTTCTAATTGTTCTAACAAGTCTTGAGCCTCAGAATTTTTTGGATCAAGTTCTAGAATTTTTTTGCAGCAGTTAATTGCATCATCTTTTTGTTCCAACGCCAAATGAACATTAGTTTTGAGAGTTAATGTCTCAACATCTTTTGGATTTAATGCAGATGCTTTTTCAAAATAAGGTAGTGCCTTTTTTGCATCTTCAACTATAAAGAAAATACTTCCCATGATAAACATAAAATCAGCATCATCAGAGAATTCTTTCTCTAGACTTTTTCCAAACTTTACTGCTTCATCATATTCACCATCTTTGAGCAGTTTTTTCAATTTTCGTTTAGGATATCTAAAGAGACTTACCAAAATACCTTCATCTTGAATAAATTGATCTTAGTAATTTGAATGTAGAACTCGACTGAATTATAACTAATACCAGGATTCAGGTTCAGCGCCACTAGATTTTTTCTTTTCAACAGGCTTTTCTATCTTCATAATTCCCTCTTTAATCAGGAATTGAAGTCCTTGAACGAACTCATTATCAGAAACAATGCCATCTGCCCACCATCCTGCTGTGTTCTTAATCCAAGCAGGAACTTGGTTGGATGAAGAGGAGCCTTGAGAGGTTGGTGGAATCTTCATAATTCCCTCTTTAATCAGGAATTGAATTCCTTGAACGAATGAGTTATCATCAATAGAACCATCTGCCCACCATCCTGCATTATTCTTAATCCATGTAGGAATACTTTGAGATGTAGTATCCTTATCACCGTATATCAGAACAGGGATTTTTAGATAATCAGTTGCAGTAGAAGGAACTATTCCCTCAGGGGCTAACCCATAAATCCAAATTACATAGTTTGCAGTACCGGGTTTTTCCTTTATGGTCATGTCAAGAATGTATTGACCTGATGGAGAGTATAGGAACTGTCTGCCTTCTTCTTGTGCAATTGATCTAAGCGGAGTTAAATTATTGTCAACAACAAGGAAATCAAATTGAACTTGGTTCAAAAATTCCGTATCATCATATTTACTGATAAATTTGATTAGCCATTGCATATCACATCCTTCGACAGGATCTTCAGGACCATAAAATGCATGTATTTGGTAATCAAAATTATTAGTTGGTTTCTTTATGCTAACTTCTTTTTCAAAGTTTCCATCACATCCAGCTTTTCCACCTTTTGGAGTAGAGGTGATTTTACCAAAGGGACTTTCCAGTACACCATATTGATATTTTAATAATTCAAATTCGTATTCTGTTGGAGGAATGCCTTCAGAAACGTGAGTGAATGTTTTTGCTTTTATTGGAAATGGAAAATCATCTACAACCCATACCTTACTTGTTGCACCACCAGTCTTCCAACCCACTACAACAGTTTCATAAGTTCCAGCTGGAACAGTGATTGTCTCTAGTCCTCTAGGAGCTACTTGTTGGCCACCAATGTTTCCAATTTTACCCCAAGACTGAGCTGAAAATGCCTTAGGTCCTTTGCCACCAGAGCTTCCATCAGCTGTTGCAAATGCAGATAGCCAAGCAACAGAGGATTTGAATGCACCTCTGTAAATTCCAAGTTCTTCACTACCTCCAGTTGGCTCTGGAGCAATTTTTCCCAACTCCATTTCACCTTTAATTATTTTATTTCCATCATAAACTACAACTTCTGCAAGCCACTTTGATTCAGAACCAACTTGTTTATCACCTTTAATCCACATATTCAATTCAAACTTGGAACATTCTTTGTAATCTACATGACACAAATTGTATTCAAAGTAATCTCCTTTCTTGAGACCTTCACCAGCATACCAAGTTCCTTCTTTATTTACACCTCCTCCTTCATACTGTGCAAAACTTGAAGGAAGTAATAATGAACCAAAGAACAATGCAGTAATTATTGGAATTAAGAGTAAAGTTACTTTCAAATCTATTAAAAATGAGCAAAACGGATAGTTAAACGTTATTCATAAATTAAAAAAACAAGATAATTACAAGCAGATTTCAATTCAAATAAGCAAATATAGAGGAAAATTCTCAGTTATTCCAGAAATGTGCGAATGTTCTAAAGTTCACCTCTTTGAAGTTGAATTCAAACTAGATGGGATGACAGTAGTACCAACCCACAAAAATTGTGGATTTGCACTTGATGAAAAACAATCTGACAAGTTCCAAAAAGAATTAGTAAAATCATGGGGCTTTGAGCAAGAAGAAGAATAATCATAAAAAGAAAAAATAAGATTGAAAGTAACTATCGAATTATAATTGTCCGACAGCTTCTTTACAAACGTCGGTTGAGCATTTGCAATCTGCACTGCATATACAATGACCTTGCATAGCACAATCACATGAGTAATCTGGATCGCCGCTTTCTGCTTCGCATCCACATGCTTGATCTACCATGATTAATCAGTAATATTACTTGTTTTAAAAGGTTAGTACATATTTCAAGAACGCTATTTTTTTGAAATTATCTCAAGTATATCGTTGGATGATTTTTGAACAAGGTTTGCATGCTGCAGTAATAGATTAGAATCAGCCTCAACATCAAAGGCTATCTTTAGAATATAGATAAGATCAGGCTCCCTATTCAATGCATCTTTTACTTTAACAAAATTTTCCTTGTTGATGTATCCCAAATAAAAATAGCAATCAGACAGCATAGAATTTTTTAAAAAATAATCGTGCTTTGCCTGAATAATTTTGGAATGGTCATTTTTTTCAACTAAATCAGAGAACCCGATAGTTGATTTTAGCATTCTCTCAAGCAAAGATGGAATTGCTCTTTCTATTCCAACTGTTTGTGTAACAATAGAAATGTGTTCATTGATATTATTTTTAGCTAATTTTCTAAGAGATTCCAACATATGTGAAGGTCTTGATTGCAGGTGGTTAATTGCAGATATGGCATCAGCCAAATAGTACGATGCGCATTTTTGCCAACAAGGTGCAAAGGCATTAGAGGATTCTATTGCTTCTTTTGTTTTCTGACAACAAAACTGGGATTCGATCAGACAGTTCTTTGCAAAATCTGTAAAAAGCAGAGAACGTTTTTCATTAATTTTAGATAACAGCATTCTCAATTCCCAAGACTCATCTTGAATAATCTGTAGTTTATCAAATTTTAGAAGGTTCTCAGATTTTTTTTCAGATAAGGATACATGATGAATTACAAGTGGTTTGCCATCGTATTGGATAATTTTGTCAGTTTCATTTTTTCCATCAAAAACACAAACATCAATAGGGCATATATCAAAACTAATGTCAGAATTTTTGCAGCCTCCAATACCAATAGGGAAATCAGAGAATTCTTGTTCTGCAATTAATTTTTTGAAATCCACATATTGGTATAGAATAAATTTTCTTTAAAGGATCCAACTCAGAAAGTTTTACAAATTCATTCAAAGTCAAAACATTTCCTTTAAATTGAGATTTGATTTGGTTTTCAACAAGCTCCTATAGTGTAGTCCGGTTAAGCATACTGCCCTCTCAAGGCAGTGACTCGGGTTCAAATCCCGATGGGAGCACCATGATTTTAACTAGATAGTGAAAGTCCCTAATGGGTTTTTTACAGAATTGACAGACTGGGATTTATCCACATCTTGCGATGGGAATGGACATAGATGGGCATGAAAATTATTTCACAATGGTTACAGGAGCTTTTGCCTTATGTAACACGAAATTTGACGTACTTCCAAAAAACAACTCCTTTGGGAATCCCATTCCCCTTGAACCTATAACAATTTGATCAATCTTGTTTGCAGGGTTGTTGGCAAATGTGGTTAAATCAATACCTGAAGTATGACCCCCAATAACCACCCCTTCGAATTTAATCTTATTTTGTTCTACTTTTTTCTTTGCAACATTCATTAATTTTGCAGCTTCATCATTCCATTTTTCCTCTGGAAGTATAGGGGCACGAACCGCAGAAAATGCACTAAAACTTGTATCACTATGAACCCCAATAATTACAGCATCTGATAGTTTTGCAAACGAAATTGCCTTATCTAATCCTCGCAGAGAATTCTTTGATCCATCCAAACAAACCATGATTCTCTTATTTCCCATACACAATAGGATGGTAGTTTTCTATTTATTCTAAAAGATGATTATTAGTTTTGATAATCAATAGTTTATCTTAATTTAAAATTAAAAGGTGACATGTACTCAAAATTTCTATCCATATCTTCTCTATATCGATTACATGGAAAGTTGCATTTTCAGCAATTTTCCTTGAAACACTACATCTGCTGAAATCAAATATATCAATAACAGTATTAACTTTGATTTTTTACATATGTTAATATTTGAAAGTATAACAATTATAGTATTGAAAAATATTCTTGTTCCTCACGATTTTACAGATTATTCAGATTTAGCATTTAGAGAGGCATTAGAAATTTCAAAAAAATTTGATTCAAAAATAACTTTGTTGACCATAATTGGAAACGACACAAATACATCTGGGATGTCATGGTCACGTGCTCAGGAAGTACATGATGAAGTAGAGAGTAAGGCAAGAGATGATTTAAATAAAATAAAAAATTCCAATTTGGGTGAAAATATGTCCATTTTAGTTGAACTTGTTCATAATCCTTCTACTGCAAATGGAATTCTTTCATTTGCTGAAAGTCATAACATAGATTTGATTATTATGGGATCTCATGGCAGATCAGGTTTTAAAAAATTGGTGCTTGGAAGTGTTGCTTTAGAGGTAGTAACAAAATCAAAATGTAAAGTTTTGATAGTTAAACAAATCAAAAAATAGAACCACGTAAGAGCATTTCAAATAATCAAAATTGTTTCTTTAAATAAGAAAATCCTTAACGGTCATTGTTGGGATTAAGAGATATTGAGCTCAAGGAAGAGTATCGTTCTGACATAGACGATATTGTTACAGAGTTTTTCTTTCCTTGTTTGAGTAATTGCATAGAGTATGATAGATGTGTAGATTTTTTATCGATTCAGACTCTGATCACAATTTCAATGGCTTTTGACAATTTTGCTGGAGGTAAGGCAAAAATAAGAATGATCACAGGACATAGATTCAGAACAGAGGATTTGAATCTATTTACAAAACTATTTTCAGAAAAATATACAAAGTCATTTGAAGGAACATTTATCAAAAATACCAAAATCCAAAAACTTCAAGACATTGTAAATAATGGTCAAATAGAATTAAAGATTGCAATTCCCAATTCAGAGCAAGTTGCAAATTCATTCTCAGAGAGAATTGGAATCTTTAGAGATGAGCACGACCATGCAGTGGCATTTACAGGAACATCAAGAGAATCATTTTCCACACAAACAAGAGATTTTGAATCAGTAGATGTCTTTACTTCTTGGAATGATAAATCTCGCGTTGAACGAAAGATGAAAGATTTTGAGGAATTATGGCAGAACAAGACAAAGTATGTAGAAGTTTATGACTTTATGTATGCAGAAGAGAGTAATCTTTTAAAATATTCATCTGAATGGATAATGCAGGATTAGAGGTTAAAGGATTCTTCTAATCGAGCTTTGTTTTCAGGAAAGTTCATTCGGTTAATCTTATAATAAATCACTTCACCACGTCTCTCAATTACTGCAATAATTGGTTCTTTTCCCATTTGAGTAATCTCTTCAATCTTTTTTTGAAGCAAACCAATCTTTTCTTGTTGTCCCTCATTTAATCCAAAGATTAGAAATTTAGCACCCTTTTCACCAAAGTGACCCCTTTCATAGACACGAAAATCAGAACCGAATCCAAATCCGTCTTTTACAACATAGCCACGATTTCGCAAATCACGATAAATCAGAAATTTTGTTAAAATGTCAGAATCGGTTTTTTGACAAATACTCATAAAAGAATCAAAATCAATCTCTTTTTTGTTTTTCTTGAGATTAAGCCTATTTGCATAAAGCAGGTAAAGAGATTCAAATTGTTTCAAATACATTTTATTTTTTTCAATTTCACCATATCCTTTTTGATCTAATTCATGAATCATTTTCTTATCAGATATACAGACTTGATCTGAAATCAATTCACCAGCAACTAGGGGCGTTTCTTCCATATTGATGAGAAAATCAAAGGATTTCCATATAAGCATTGGAGAATACGAATGAGTCTTGTCTAACCGTTAAAATATGGGCATTCTGGTTTGAGGTTATCATGCATGGTGCCAATTACAGAACTGCAACAGGTCAAGTGTTTACAAGAAAAGAGTACATCAAAGGTAAACCTCAGATCAAAATTGCAAAATTTCAAGGTGGAAAAAGAGGAACTTACCAATATTGTGTTCAACTACTCCTAAATGAAAAGATGCAAATCAGACACATGGCAATTGAATCAGCCAGATTGGCAGCAAACAAAACACTAGAGCAAACAACTGGGGAATCAGGATACTATTCAAGACTGAGAATTTATCCACATAACCTTCTAAGAGAAAACAAGCAAATTGCAACTGCTGGTGCAGATAGAGTTTCAGAAGGAATGAGAAGATCATGGGGAAAAGCTGTTAGTTTAGGTGCAAGAGTAAAACAAGGACAATGCATTATGGAATTATACGTAAATGGTGATGCACATTTAGAGGCTGCAAAAAAAGCACTAAAAAGTTCATGTGTAAAATTACCAGGGACCCCAACAATCAAAGTTATTGATTGGAATAAAGAATCACCATAAGTTTTCTAAATCAGATTTCTTGTTTTTAATAAAAACTAAAAATTCTTCAAACTCATCTTTTGTTGGTTCACGATTTAGAATTCTTTTTGTTTGATAGTAAAATGAGTTGTATAATCGTCCAACAATAATTCCCATTGCAAACGATTTCGAATTATCAATATCAGATAGAATCTTGATCAATTGTTTAATCTCATCTTTATTTGAAATGGTATCATGAATTTTTTGTTCAATTTTTTTAAAAAGAATTTCATCCATATCTTATCGTCTTTGAATTAGTTAAAAACAGTTTAATATCCAAATTCAGCCTGTAGGATTGTTGCAGTTATAGTACAGTTTGGTTAATATTCGAGCTTGCCAAGTTCGTGACCCGGGTTCAAATCCCGGTAACTGCACCATTTATCATTGATTTTTTGGGATCAAAGCATTTTGAATTATTTCCAAGGCATCAATTGCTTTTTCTGGGCGAGGCAGTTGAATCATAAAGACATTGTCTTTGCCATATTGAGACTTTGGAGATGACAAGGCAAGCATTGAAGTTTTTGCAAGTATTTTAAAAAATTCAAGATCTTTATTTGCATTAACTAGATACTTTTCAACAATATTTCCAGTTGAAAATGTCAATACAATCTCAACAAAAACATTTCCCAATCCATCCTGTAAAATATTTAAATCAGTATTAATTGCAAGTGATTTTCCAGCAACTTTTGATAACATTGCATCATATTTGTTTTCTTCAATTACAATACATGGGATTTCTTTTCCATCAAAATCAAAAGTAGTGATTCCATCATGGACTTGCTCAAGCAATCTCTTTAATTCATCAGACATTTTTTTTATCATCCACTAGTGGTATAATTTTATCTCCAGCCTTTATCAAAAAGGGAGAAATAAATGCAGTAATTATAGAAATAATCCCTATCAGTGGGAACAAAAATGCACTTACTGCACCAATATCCACACCAGCTTTTACTATTACAATAGAGAATTCACCTCTAGGTGCAGCTAATGTAAACGCAGAACGAATAGATTTTACTCTTTTTTGCCTAAACAGAATATTTCCAATCATATTTCCTCCAAATTTCATTCCAGTTGCAACTGCAATCAAAATTATAGCTATTACAATATAATCCCCAATATGTGAAACATCCATTAGAGCACCTACGGAGATAAAGAAAATTGCCACAAACATGTCTTTAATTGGACTAGAAAGAAGTTTTGCAACTTCAGCTGATTTTGATTCAGCAACTAATACACCTGCTAAAAATGCTCCAATTGCAACAGACAATCCAACTATGTTAGCAAATAGGGCATACCCAAAACATACTCCTAGAACACTAAGAAGTAAAATTTCTCTATGCTCAGCAGCAGCTACTCTATCAATAAGAGGTGGAATTACACGTGTGCCAACGGTAAATGTGCCAACAATAAGACCAGTTGCCACCAATACAACAACGACGACGGATTCAATTGATACAGTTCCAACTAGTGCAATAGATTGTAATGATGATATCAAAATTACAGCAATTACGTCTTCAACAATCAATATTCCCAAAACTAGAATGGATGATTCTTTTCTTATTCTTCCCATCTCTTCTAAAATTTTAACAATTATTGCAGTACTTGAAATGGATAATGCTGCTGCAATGAATAATGAATCCATAAAATTTAATCCAAGCGCAATTGCAGTATAAAATATAACTGCTAATGTAGAAAATAATCCAATAGTTCCAACACCTATTGCAACTCTACCAATATTTCGAATTTTTGCATAAGGAAATTCAATTCCTATTACAAAAAGAAGTAGGATAACACCAATCTCTGAAAAAAGATTCAGTGCAGAGATATCAGATAAAATTCCAACCCCTTCCAATACATCACTAGAAGGTCCACCTTCAGGTAAGATCCAAGACCACAATGGAGATAGAGGTCCAATAAGCATTCCTGCAAAAAGATATCCAATTATCAAAGGTTGTTTAATTTTAAAAAACGCAAGAGTTACTACTGCACCAATAATCATGATAAATGCCAAATCAGTAACAAAACTAGTGTGAGGAAGTTCTGGAGTGATCTGCTCAATTAAACTAGTTACAGTATTGTTAAGAGAACTTTGAATATTACCAGAATCTAGTTGAAGAGAAATGTTATTCATGCTATCAATTAACAAATTTCTTTAAAAATGATTATTAAAAATCAAGATATTAAAAATAAAATTAAAAAATACAGGCTCAACATATTCAAGAATCTTTAACGTCTTTATGCCAAGATAAAATACTGTCTGTGTAGAATGATGATTAGGTCAACTGAATAAAATGTAGAGATATGACCTGGGGTATCTGACTGCATAACTGGTAACGATGTAATTACCCGAGTATTAATAGTACGGTACCATACCGTACTATATGATTCAATGTGAATATTGTACACAGGGGTTTATCGAGACGGCTAACGGGTTAGCTGAGAAGACCTTTCATGAGTTACTTCATGCACCAGAAGTTGTAAACAAGTAACTCTTTACATTTTTTATTTTAGACCTAACTTTTTTATCATCAATTTTATAATTTAACTTACATGGCTACAAAATCACAGAAAAAAACTACAAAAACTCCAAAGAGAGAACCTACCCCTTCAGCCATACTCAAAAAAGTAGCATCAGTATCAGACTCCAACAAAGCATTACAAAAGGAAATCAAGGTAATGACAAAAATTTTTGGAGATAATCAAAAAGTTCTCGTATCCATGAAAGGAATGATTGATACTTTAGCATCAACACTTGAACATATTCAAAAGCAATCAAAACAAATCAACATTATTGAAGATGACACGCAAAAACTCTATGCAGGTCTTAATCAAGTTAGAAATCAAACTAATCTAGTTACCAAAATAAATGATCAAACTACAAAGCTACAAGAAGAGATTAACAGAATTTCAGAATTACAGAAATCATCAAAATCTCAAGAATTATCAGAACAAGTTGAAGAGAGTATGAATTCTATTAAGAATAACTCTCAAATGATAATTAAAATTGCACAAAGAATTGATGAAGTAAGAGATGATCTCAGAAAAGTTTCTGGTAAAACAGAATCCTTTAAAGATATTGGTTCTGAAATAGAGAAGCTAAAAAATAGTATCGAGGAAATCTCAGGAAAAACAGCACAATTAGATACTGGAAATAAGATTATTGAAAGTCTCAAACAAGAATTTGAAAAGATTACAGAAGGGGTAATGTCAACATCAAATCTTAATGCAGAACTTGAGGCAATCAAAGTAACTATTGATGCAATTTCTGCCAAAGCCTCAAAGATGGATTCTCTTGGTGGAGTTATTGATGGTCTAAAACAACAATTTGAAACAGTATCAGCTAAAGCAAATTCCATTGATAATCTAAGTTTAGAATCAATCAAGGAATTAGGAGGAAAAATAGATAAAATTGAGACTGAGATAGGCTCACTTGCTAAAAGAGCAGACTCAACAGCATTTGTTGGAGAAGGTCTAAAATCAGTTCAGGAGGATTTCTCCAGTTTCAAAGCAAATGTATTTGATAAAACAAACAGTATTGAACAAAAAATAGCCTCTGTGTCAGATGTTCTAAAAAGGCAAGATGCTTCAACTGCTGAATTTCATAAAAAGTCTGAGAAATTATTTGAAGAGATGCAATCAGTCAAAAATTTTACTAGCAAGTCATCAAGTGATTCTTCTAAAGAGATGATGGCTTTGTTAAAACTATCAGAGTATCAATCAAACATTAGAATGAATGCAGAATCAAAATATGGTGATACAAAAGATCTAGAAAATATGGCATCACAGACATCAGATATTGTTAATTTGTTTGATAGAATTTCAATAGAGTCAGGTGAAAAAATTCCTTTACCACATGAAGTAAGACAATGGGCAGTTGGAAAAATATTAGACTGTGCAGACAAGTGGGAGATTAGATTTAGCGATGTATATTCAATATTAACAAATGCAATTGGTAGAGACATGTTAAAAGAATCTGTAAGAATTCAACAAATTAGAGACATCTACGGTATTAGAGCTGTAGATGAGATTAGAAAAGATTTGAATATTTCTTAGACGCCAGTTTCATCTGCAAGTTTAAGTTGCTCTTTCTTTCTCTTAAGAGCTGCAAATATTCCTAATATTCCTGCAATCCAAATTGTTCCAAACATAATGTTTGCAACACTGACATACATGTATGGGGTTGCATCCATAATATTGGTTCTCAACAGCAAGGCCCTATCATTAAGATCAAGCATCCCTGTATGATATGCTGAACTATCCTTTGGTACGGTTGAAATTTTATCAATGCTTGCAATCATTGTGTTTACATCATTTTGTATTCTAAGCAAATTTGTAGATTCAGTAGCAAATATCCAAACAGGGTTTTTAGAAATTACTTCACCATTGGCATCAGTTATCTCAGGTACTTTTTCCATGACTATTGCCAAATCAGTTTGAATTGCTAAAAGATGGTTACGGATTGCAGTAGGATCTGAAGAACCAACAATTCCATCAAGATGACCACGAATTCTATCAAGGGGATAGATATCAGTATTGTATCCATTAATTGCCATAAAGCCTCCAAAAATAATTATTGCAACAATTCCAATCATGGAAAGTTTGTAAACAGTATTTGCCATTTTTTCCTTCTTAGTTTTTGGTACAGGATTACTTGATTTATTTCTTTTAAATCGCGTATGAGATAGACTCATGTAAGCAATATAGAAGAATCCAATGGTTTGAAGACCAATAATTGGAGCAAATATAGGATTATTTGAAAAAATTGAGATGAAAATTCCCAAAACACCATAAACACCAAAGAAAATCTCAAGTAATGTTACCTGTGAGAAGGGTAAATTGTATGCATTATCTTTCCAGTCATCTTTTGTCTTTAGGACACCATATTTTGGAGTTCTAAGAAATTCATTCTTTTTTCCCAGAACTGCATCAAATACTGCTACGGTGTTGTTTACAGACATTCCAGCATTATAGACTAGCAATGCAGGAAGAATCTTTGCTTTTGATTTCCAGGATTTGTGATACATACTTTGAATAATCATTATGTATGCCCCAGGTCCCATTGCAAGATATGTTGCAATAGTTAATGCAGGAAGAAAGCTAATCACATAAAGATTAACGTTTCCGGCTAACAATATAGGCAATGCCAAAAATTGTATTAGCATTAATGGGTATACGATGTGTCTAGTTAATTGAATAAATGCTTGAATTTTAGCCTCTATTGCAACTTTACGTTTTAGAGCAATATCAGTTAGTAGTTTAATTGCACATTGAATAGAACCTTTAGCCCAACGAAACTGTTGTCTTTTTGCTGCATTCATCTGAACAGGTAATTCAGCATCAACTACAATGTCAGGTAGAAAGACACACTTCCATCCCTTCATTTGTGCTCTATAACTAAGATCTAAATCCTCTACAAGTGTTGCAGTATGCCAACCTCCGGCATCTTCAATACAACTACGCTTCCAGATACCTGCAGTACCATTAAAATTCATAAACAAATGAGAATTACTTTTTGCCTTTTGCTCTATGAGAAAGTGAAAATCAAGTGATAGTGCTTGTGCTTGAGTGATTGCAGAATAGTTTTCATTGACGTGACCCCATCTACATTGTACAAGTCCAATATTTGGTTTTGAAAAGTGAGGAATTGCTCTTTTAAGAAACCAAGAAGGGGGAATAAAATCAGCATCAAAGATAGCAACAAGTTCAGTATCAGTACTTTGCATTGCATGTTTTAGGGCACCTGCTTTGTACCCATTTCTTGTACCTCTACGTACATGCTCAATGCAAAATCCTTTTTTCTTGTAATCATCAACTACATCTCTAAGTAATTCCACAGTATCATCGTCAGAATCATCTAAAACCATAATCCTCATTTTATCTTGAGGGTAATCCAAATGACAAACAGAATCCACAAGTCTTTTTGCAACATACTTTTCATTGTATATTGGAAGTTGAATTGTTATGGATGGTGTTCCCCAATCAGTTGGAGATAAAACATCTTTTCTTTTTCTTGATAAAAATGCCAGATAGTAAAAATTGCAAGTATATGCTGTGATAATAATAGCGGATAAAATGAATAGATCAAAGATCAATTGTGTGAAAGGGTTGATTGCCATGTCCCTAGTCTCACTGAATTACTAATCGCTATTTATACTTGCAAAAATTTTAATTTATTTTTGTTCAAAGATCTTGATTGCCTGAGGAGGACATACACCCTCACATGCAAGACAGAAGATACAATCAGGTTCTTTTGACATTAATGGTTTCTTCTCTGATGCAGGATTGCCAGGAGTGTCAAACCATTCATACACACCAACAGGACATGCTTCAATGCATCCTCCATCTGCAATACAAATATCATAATCTACAGAAACAAATTCTCCCCACACACCAAGTATAGCGTTACTGGTTCCTCTTCTACCCCATGTTTTGATTGTGTGCTCTGGTGCTTCATATACGGCTGATGGTTTCATTTTTGATTTGAATTCAACGTCAATTGGTCCAGGCTTTGCACCATCTGGAATTTCAATTTCGCTGTCATCTTCTTCAATCTCATCTTCATTTGCTTCAACTGGTTTTGGTTTTGCGCCAAGAACAATTTTTGCAAGAGGGGTTAGTTCTTCGAGCTTTTGAATAGCTGCAACTTCTGAAATTTTCTCAGATTTTACAAAGTAAGAGATCATTTTATCGGCTAGGATTGTGTTTCTAAGAATAGTATCAATAACCATTTTTGCAAAATGGTCTGCCTTTTTTCTATAATCCTTAACCCAATTTGGATCTCCAAATTTTTCAATAGGAAATATTTGATAAATAATATCTACGACTTCACCAGAAACAATTTCAACGGTTACAGATAATTCAACTTCTTCGTATCCTTTTGCATCAGGATCATCCATGTTTTGTTCTTTCCAGCGGTATGTTGCAAAAATTCTATCTGCATACATGTCCATTTCAAATGCCTTTTTGAGTCCATCATGAACAGATTTTAGTTCAACAGGATCTTCTAGTTTTATTGGTAATCTGTAAAGTCCAAGTTTGAAACCATGTAATGGATAAACGCCACGTTTAGCTGTTGGAGCCTCCATTGACCAAACTCGATCTTTGAGAAGTAAGGACATTTGATTTTAATGAATTGATTTTATTTAAAAAGGTTATCAGTCATCATCGTCAGGACATGTTAGTTCTCGTAGCTTGGTATATTTTTGTTCCATATCTTCTGCGTGAACCATTACTTTAGATAGATTAAAAGACGTTTTTGGAAAATACCAACGAATTACCACCCAGTGTCCAATTCCATCCATATCATGAATCATTCCCTTATCTGCCATTACGTTAGTTTTTTCATCAATGGATGTTTCTTTAATTTCAAGACCACGTTTTGTCTTGTCTTCTAAAATTAGATCATCTTCCCCGTCTTTTACAAAATAAAAAGATCCTTTCTCTAATACAGGAAGGTCTAATAGCAATTTATTTTTCCACTGGATTTCCTATCATATTTCCCCATTCAGTCCAAGAACCATCATAGTTTCGAACCTTTGGGTATCCAAGTAAATATTTTAGAACAAACCAACTATGAGAAGATCTTTCTCCAATTCTACAATAACAAATTACATCTTTGTCTGGTGTCACACCCTTTGGTTCATAATTTTGTCTTAGTTCTTCAACTGCTTTGAATGTTCCATCAGCATCATTAACAGCAGTTGCCCATGGGATATTATTTGCATGTGGAATATGTCCACCACGTTGTGCGTGTTCCATGGGATATTCTGGAGGAGCAGTAATTTGCCCAGAAAATTCTGCAGGAGATCTTACATCAACCATTACTGTATCTTCTTTTCCTAATGCTCTACTAACATCAAATAGATATGCACGAAGTCCCTCATCAGGAGGTTGTGCAGAATATGTTGTTGGAGTTACTTGGGGCTCATCAGTTGTATAATCCCTATTTTCTAATTCCCATTTTTTTCTTCCACCATTCATTATTTTGAGATTTTCATGTCCATAGTATTTGAAAACCCAAAAAACAAATGCTGCAAACCAATTGTTAAAATCACCATAAAGTATTACTTCAGAATCAGTAGAGATTCCATTTTTTGCCATTAGTGCTTCAAACTGTTTTTTACCAATAATATCTCGAGTTACAGGATCATTAATGTCACGTTTCCACCAAATCAGGGTGGCACCATTAATGTGACCTTTTTGATAACCATTTACAGGATCATAATCGACTTCAACAAGTTTTCTTTTTGCATCAGGTGGATTTTTTGAAACCCATTCTGTATCAACTAATACTTCAGGATGTGCGTAAGTCATGATTTTTACGGATATGCTTTCATACTTAATTGTTTTTCCAGGACTAATTAAAAATATCATTTTTATGTAAATAGGATTCAGAAGAACTGCTTGAAACTTCAGAAAGTTGCAGTGGTAAGTAAGGTAGGATCTAAGGATTCAGAGAAGGCAGCTAAAGAAGTTTCCAAAAAACTATTGGCTAAAAAATCTACAGTCTATACAATTTCACCGATAGAAGTTGAGGGTACAAAACAGATGGAGACCCTAGAAGATTTGAAAAAAATAAAGTTAGATCTAGTCATTACATTAGGGGGAGATGGAACAACACTTCGAGTATTTAGAAATCTCCAAAATGAGACACCCATTCTAACTATTAATGTTGGAGGAAACAGAGGCATATTATCTGAGATAACATTTGAAGAAATTGATAATGCCCTAAATCAAATTGAAAAGGGCAAATTTTTCTTGGATAAAAGAACACGAGTTACTGCAACCTGTGGAGGAAAGGAATTTCCACCGGCATTAAATGAGATTTACATTAGTAGAGCAAATCTTACAAAAACAGCAGAAATTGAGATCAAATTTCAAAATGATACTGTAAAGCAGAAAATGGATGGTGTAATTATTGCAACACCTAGTGGGTCTACAGGGCATTCATTTTCACTTGGAGGTCCAATTTTGCATGAGAGTTTAGATGTGTTAATTATAACTCCAGTTGCGCCAGTATACAGATTAGAATCAATTGTTGTCCCAGATGAAAAGATAGAGATCATTTCTTCACATGATTGCAACATTGTGATGGATGCACAAGTTGTTAAGACAGCTGGGTTTGAAGAACCAATAATAATTAAAAAATATAATAAACCAGCAGTCTTTGTTAGATTGAAGAAACGAGGACTAAGACAGATGAGCAAACTTGGATTTTAGAATTTTAGATGCCAGTGCATTTTATGCAGGCGTACCATTTGGATCAGATAGTGATTGTTATACAACTTCACTAGTGTATGATGAAATTAAACACATAAAGAAAAACCAGGATGCTTTAGGAACTTTGTTAGAAACTAATAGGCTAAAAATTAGAGAGCCTAGTAAAGAGTCTACAGATGCTGCAATAAAGGCTTCTAAAGATACGGGTGATTTTCAACAGTTAACAAAACAAGATATCTCAATAATTGCACTAGGTATTGAAACAAGGGGGGAGATAATTAGTGATGATTTTGCAATTTCAAATGTTGGTAGAAATTTGGGATTAAAAATTTCCCCAATAATGACTAGTGGGATTGAGGCTGTAGGAGTTTGGGTTCATTATTGTCCAGGATGCAGAACAAATCACTCAAAAGGAAAAGAATGTCCAATGTGCGGAACTACTCTAAAAAGAAAATTACTCAAGGGGAAATCTCTTTCCGTTCCACTCAACGAATGAGCCATCAAAGAGTTTAACATTTTCAAATCCAGTAATTTTTAATTGTAACAATAAACTCGAGGCACGATGACCATGCATGCAATAACAAACAATCTCTTTATCATAAGATACATTGTTTTGAGTGAATAATTCATTGAGGGACTCTTTATCACGAAAAAGTTTTCCATCATATCCAATTCCTTCGGTAAATGGAATCAGTTTTGCATTTGGAAGGTGTCCTCCCATAAATTCTTGAGGGCTTCGAGCGTCTAAAATTTCAAAAGAATTCAAATTATCTTTTAAAAAATCTACTTCAACTCGAAGTTTAGAATTTTTTTTAATTGTAAAGAGAGTGGGAGTTGGAGTGATAATCTGTTTTGTTAACTCGAAACCATATTTTTGTAAATCAGAGTAATTAGCATCAAGTAAGAATGTTTTGTCATGTCCAAAATACATCAAAGTCCATGCAATTCTTGCAGCGGATGGATCCATTGAATCACCAACTAGCACTACAGTTTTTGTTTCATTAATTCCCAAACTACTAAACAATGAAATTATTTTATCATCTTCTGCAACTAGATTAGAACCAAATTGATCAAATTGAATCACATTCTCAATAGATAGAGATTGTGCTTTTGGAAGATGACCATAAAGATACATTGTTTTTGGACGTGTATCTAATAACACAAGATTAGGATCATCAATATTTTTTTTGAGCCAATCAACTGTTACTAACATAGAAAAACCATTTTTACCAATTTAATTAATCATATCATGTATCAGATAATGTGGTTTGATTTGATTCTTTGAGATGTTTACTAGTAGTATCAAGCATTTTTTTGATTTTTTTTGCTCTTGCTTCACCTAGTCCTTCAACTTTTCCTAGTTCTGCAGTTGTTGCAGTGAAAACCTTTAGAGGTGTTCCAAATTTTTCAAGCATGCGAACTGCAAATTTTTCTCCAATCCCAGGCAGGCTACATAGTGATGATAATTGTTGGCGTTCTAGATCTGATGATTTTTTAATTTTTTTCAGATAAGGTCCCTTTGGTGAGTCTTTTCTAGAACACATCGATACAAGTAATTTTGCAGTATGTGTTGCACTAGGTGTAGGAATAACTGGAATTTTAAAATCAAGTACTACAGTGGAAATGGCACCATAGAAAATTAGAGGATTATCTGTAATTTCCTCAATTTCATCAACATTTCCTTCCATAAGAACAACTGGATTTTCAAAATGTTCCTTTAATCTTGAGCATTGATCAAAAAGACGTCCATCAAAAACAGACGCCATAAGATCACGAATGCTTTTTCTCTCAACTACTGTTTCAGGGGCAACAATGTAATCTCCAATAGGAAGGGTTTTCATTTCAATGTTTAATCCAACAGATTTTAAGAGTTCAGGAATTCCACTTTTTTTTTCTCGCTCATCAACAACTATTCTAAGATTCTCTAATTTCACAAATAATAGATGTAAAGAATTGTTAATATCTTATTTGAAATTAGATTTTTGGTTATTTTCTAGGATTATCTTCTGTAGGAGGACTTTTTGCTCCGGATTTCATCATTTCAGTGATTTTGGTTTCTTGTTCCTTTAGTGTTTCTTTTACACGAATTTCTTGTTTTTCTAAAACAGTACCACGTGTCTTTGCCATCTCAAATTTTTCTTCCAATTCATTAATCAGTTCTTGTTTTGTGGATTTGATCAAAACAGTTCCTGCTTGCTTGAAAACATTATCACCATCTACAACTTTTTTTAATTCTTCAAGTGCTTTTTGAGTTTCAGCTTTTTCCATCTCCAAATGTTGTTTTTGAGTCATTATTGATTGAAGGTTTTGTTGGGATTGTTGTAGCTTCATTAGTTGTTCTTGAAGCCATGGAGGCATTTGTGGTGATGACATGTTTACTCAGAAAATTTATTTCATTATATCTTTACCGATTCTATAGAATCATAGCTTGCTTGAATCAACCTAAGTGTTGAATTAAGATTTGCTCTCAAATGGGGCAGGTGTTCAGATTCTACTGAAATTTCAATTTTATCGCTTAATTTGATTTTAGTCTGTACTGGGTTTTCGGGGTAAAAATCATTATCAGTGTTTACAGAATCAAAAATAGCCTTAGTTTTGTCTTTAGCATCAATTGTAATTTTTGCACTAAAGTTTAATGTCATATGCAGTTCCAGCTACCTTAAAGCTGCATTTTTTGCAAGACCAAATTCCTACAGCATCTCTACCAAAGGTTTTAGAGCCACATTCAGGACAAGTTCTTTTTTCTTTTAGTTGTAAGTGAATTTTAGTATATTGTTTTCTAAGTTTAATTCCATATCTTGCACCTAAACCTTTGAGTGATTTTTTTGCTTTTGCCATTTTATTATCCTGCCTTTGATGCTTCTTTTAATTTTTCTCTTATTTTTGCACCTACACGAACAGAAATCTCACCACATTTGACAATTTCATCTAGTGTGAATCCATCACTTCCACCTTTTTGTAAAGCACAAATATTTCCATCAGAATCAGTAGTAATTGTAACTCTAGAATCCATACTATCCCATTCATCTCCATTTGGATCAACTACAATATGATTTCCAATTTTACCCATTGTAACAGATACTGGAATTGTTGATATTGGAACTGGTTGATCCTCACCTTCTACCAATGTTGGAACATCATCTACCATGTTCCATTTAGGAGATTTTGAAGATAGTAAAGCAGCAGTAGCAGCATAAGAGCATGCATCAAAGAGATTACCATCATAATCAACTACAACATTATCTGCAAATACCCCAACAACTGATTTGTTTTTCTCAATTACTAATTGTGATACATCTATCATATGACTTTCTCTAATTCCCCTATCAACAACTCGTGCCAATTCAATTACATCAGGTCCAGGTGGACCTGTTTCAACAGTAGGATGTGAAAGAGGCAATAACTCTGCAGTACAAATGAAAATTCCTTTGTCACCCATATCTGGGAAAGGTCTATCCGGTTGAATTTTTACACCACAGATGACTTCAGTTTCTCCCAATCTTACTCGTGCAGAGCCGTTTGCTTTTGGAATTGCATTAATTTCAACATGAAGTTCTCTTGGTTCATCTAGCGCTCGTCCATCAACTCTTTTTCCTTGTTCTAGTAATTCAAGGATTTGTGTTTTTTTTAGTTCATCAATAACAGAAGTAGAAGTCATTTTTTAGTCTCCTCCGTTTCCAAAGTATTTGTCTTGTAGTGCTTTCTTTTGTAAATCATAAACGATTTTACATCCTTCAACTCCAACTTCAACACATTTCTTGTATTCTTCAGGAGTTAATACACCATCTAATTGTAATAGTGTAATTTTTTCAAGATTTGGCATATATCCAATTGGCATATCTGCTTGACCTGCTTGGTCTTCTTCATTATTAACATCAAGGATTACGGTATCAGCAACTTTACCTGCAGCTATTGCGGCTACCATATCCCTCATTGGGATTCCAGCATCAGCTAGTGCAACAGAGGCTGCGGTAAGTGCTGCACATCTTGTTCCACCATCAGCTTGCAATACTTCAATAAATACATCTACTGCAGTTCTTGGGAATTTATCCAACATTACTGCAGGCTCTAATGCTTCTTTGATTACTTTGGAAATTTCAATTTCTCTTCTTGATGGTGCAGGGTTTTTTCTTTCACCAACAGAGAAGGGTTCCATATGATATCTAACTCTTAAAATTCCTGTATCAGTATTTGACATGTGTTTTGGATGAACGTCTCTTGGTCCAAAAACACCAACTAAAATTTTATTATCACCAAATTCAATATAGGCAGAACCATCAGCATTCTTTAGTCCACCAGCTCTGATCATTATTCGTCGTGGTTCATCGACTTTTCTTCCATCACAACGAATACCATTTTCGTCCAATAGGATCATTGTTGCGTCTCTTCCGCCCATTATGATTCACCTTTTGATTCTAACATTTCTTTCACTTGATCAGTCAAATTTGCAACATGTGCTTTCTCATCGACCATTTGGATTGCCTTTTTAGCCTTTAATAATCCCTCGGGCGTTTCACATGCAACTACTACCCATCCATTTTGGCCAATGGTAATTGCAGCATTAGTTGCCATTTCAATAGTTTGAATCATAGTACCTCTTTTACCAATTAAACGTGGAACTTTGCTTGGAGAGATTTTTACCAAGTCTCCAGAGTCTATTTTACCTAAATCTCTATCAGATATTGTTACAAGTGGATCTCTTGTTCTATCAAAATTTGCGATTCTTGCTGCTACAAGATCTCCAGATTTTAGTTTTGATGTAAGTTCATCAGCATGAGCAGAGAAATCTCGTCCAAAAACATCTTGTGCTGGCAAAAATCCCACATAGCAGGAATTGATGTCTAATTCCCAAGACAAAGAAGTGTGAGAAATTACTTTACCAATTACAAGATCATTGATTTTAGGGATATATTTTCCAGTTAATGGAATTACCTTAACTGAGTCATCATAAATTTCAGAAATACCAATAGTTGTAGAAATTATCTTGTTTCCTTCAAGAATCACATTTTGCTCAGGTCTGAAAGGGCCTGTAGTAACAACATCACCAGGGATTACGTATTTTCTTTTATTATCCATTATTTCATTACCTCAACTGTAGCAGAGCCTTTAGTTATAGAGCCTAATCTGTCTATCACGTTTGGCCTTGCTGCAGCGGGTATTTCAAGTATTGCTTTTAGAGAACCATTATTTTGCCATTCTTCTTTTTTCAGAGAACCTACTGATTTTAAAACGGCATATGATTGAGATGCATATTGTGCAGGAATTATTATTTCCAAATTCAGATTCTCAGATTTTAGAGCAATAATAGAACGTAATTTTTCAACTATCTCTTTTACTTGATCATCGACACTTTTGTGCGGATCAATTGAAACTCGTGCATCTTTCATTGCTTGCTCCACCCTTAATGGAGGATGAGGTAAATGAGTTCTAGGATCTACGTAGGTTTTTGCAATAAATGTCACAATCTGTTTTCGTTTATCTTCGATCATTTTTCGTCTTTGATCAGTTGTAAGATTTAGCTCTCCCTTCTGAAGAATGATCTCAGCAATTTGGGTTTGATCTTCAGTTTTGAATGCCTTTAGTAATTTTTCACTTGAAGGTCTTGTTCCTTTTCCTGAATCAGTGTAAATCTCATCGGAAATCAAAACAGATGAAATGTCTTTTTTCTTTCCAAGTTTGTAATCCAATGCAGGATCTGGTTTTACCATAATTTCAAATTTTTCTCCTTCATAGGAGTATCTTACCACTGTAACATCGGCCATTTCTAAAAGATGTATGTGGATTTGCTATTTATCTGTACTAAACATACCATGTTCAAATCAATCACAATCCTTAGTATGTGAAAATAATTTACTGTTTTCTATCTTTCTTCGATTTCTATAAGTTATCAGGTGATATCGAATTATATTTTTGAGTTTCTCCTCAACAGATAGTTCCTCTTCGACACAAATGGATAGAAAATCAAGATAATCCTTCTCCTTCACATCAATCTCTACTTTTCTCAATTTAGCACCTGAATCCTAATTTTACTTTCATCCCTTGAGATTAGTTTGGCATGAATTACACAAAATCTCATGATCTGCTTACAGTAGGGTTTTTGATTTCCATTCTCAAAGTGGTAAAACATAACTTGTGTAAAGGCCTGTATCACATCCAAGCATATTGCAAATCAAGATTATTTACTAGGAAACATTAAGGCTAAATGGCTAGATTATAGTAAAAATCGATTTAATGATAAATGGGAGAAATAATACCAAGTCCAAAACTAGCTAGATTTTTATGTGGACTTTGAAGATTTTCTTCAAGATTTGTCATCCTTAGAAGTAATTAGCAAAGATAATCAAAAAATAGCTGTAAAGCTAAAAGGAGTGCCATTACAGTATGCTAATGCGCTAAGAAGAGTTTGTCTAAACGGAGTTCCAGTATTTGCAATTGATACGGTAGACATTATAGAAAATTCATCAGTATTGCCAGATGAAGGATTGGCACATAGATTAGGTTTAATTCCATTAAAAACAGACTTGGTAAGATTTAATGAGCCATCAAAGTGTGAATGTCAAAGTGAAACAGGATGCTCAAATTGCAAAGTCATGTTAGTATTAGATTCTGGGGATTCAGATGTAACAAGAAGTGTCCTATCAAATGAGTTATCCTCTGAAGATGACTCAATAAAGCCAACATCAGATAAAATTCCAATAGTACAACTAGCACCAGGTCAAAGAATCAAAGTGGAATGTTATGCCAGACTAGGAAGAGGTACAGAACATGCAAAATGGAATTCTGCTAATGTGTCAGTACTTACAGAAACAGACAAAGAAGATGAAAGGGTTCTCACAGTAGAATCAACAGGAGCACTCAACCCTGAGCAAATTATAATTTCAGGAGTAGATGAGGTAAGTAACAGATTATCAGAATTCAAAGAAATGATAAGTAAAATAGAAGCATAATCTAAGCATAGACATTATATTTGGGTTTTAAACCGCATTATTCACATGACTAATCAAGTCGTTATACGCATGGCCAGAGATCTAAAAAAGGCATCAACTAAAAATGATGCTCCAATTTGGGCAAAATTAGCAGAATATGCATTAAAGCCATCAGTAGCACGAAGAGATATCAATTTGAAGAGAATTGCTCAGCTAACAAAGGAAAATGATACAGTGGTCTTTCCAGGAAAAGTACTAGGTACGGGAATCATCCCACACAAAATTACATTATGTTCATTTTCAATTTCAAATTCAGCAGCTAACAAAATCATTGAAAATGGTGGAAAACTAATTAATTATTCAGATTTAATTGAACAAAACCCAACAGGAAAAGGAGTAGTACTACTTGGCTGATCAAGAAACAGTTGTTAGAACAGACAGACCTATTGTCGTAGATGGTTCTAATCACATCGCAGGAAGACTATCATCACAAGTTGCAAAATTATTGATAAAGGGAAATAGAGTTTCAGTTGTGAATTGTGAAAAAATAATGATGAGTGGAACAAGAGGAAATCACATTAAAGAGTACAGAGAATTTTTAGAAATTAACAGTGTAATTAATCCAAAGCATGGACCTGTACATCCAAGAAGACCAGATACAATCATTGCAAAAATGATTCGTGGAATGTTACCTTATGATAGAAAACCATCAGGGAAATCATCACATCAAAGACTTAGAACATATATTGGTTCTCCAAAAGAATTAAAATCATTTGAAAAGATTCAGTTTGAAAAAGCTAAAATTAAAAGATCCCCATCAAACTATACAACAATGGGAGAATTAGGCAGAGTAGTAGGGTGGACTGAATGACAACTCCAAAAACCGAAATTTATTTTGCAACTAGAAAAACATCTAGTGCACATGTCTATATCACAAAAGGACAAGGCAAAGTTAGAATCAATAATGTACCAGTTGAAATGATTCCACAAGAAACTGCAAGAGAAGTAATTTTAGCACCATTGGAAATCACTGGAGAATTAAGAGATAAAATCGATATCTCAGTTAGAGTAAGAGGAGGCGGATTTATGGGGCAAGCAAGTGCTGTTGCAACAGGAATTTCAAGAGCACTAATTGGATGGACTAAATCAAAGAAAGATCCAAAAGATCATCCATTCCCAAAATCAACTAGAGAAGACCTAAGAAAGCGTATCTCAGAATTTGATAAATATCTGATTAGTGGAGATGCCAGACAAAAGGAACCAAAGAAATTTGGCGGACCTGGTGCTCGAAGAAGAAAACAAAAATCTTACCGTTAGACTGTGAAGGCTGTAATTTTAGCAGGCGGCAAGGGAACCAGAGGAAAACCATATACTGAATTCTTTCCAAAGGCAATGTCGCCAATTAATGGAATACCAGTAATTGATTATATTATAAAATATCTAAAGTCATTTAGTTTTGTAAAAGAGATAATCATTATTTCAGATTTTAATGGATTGGGAGGACAAATCAAAAATTATTATGGAAACCAAAAGGGAATTACATTTGTTCAAGATTCACAAAGTGGAACTGGAGGAGATCTTCTCCACGTTGAAAAAAATCTCAAGGGAGAATCAGAATTCCTATTATGGTTTGTAGATAATCTATGTGCAATTGATCTTAAAGAGATGAAGCAAGTCTTCAAAGATAAAAAAAGTACAGCGTGTATTGCAACAAGAACAAGAAGAAAGGAGGAAACAGGATTTGCAATAGTAGAAGATGGAATAATTAAAGAATTCAAAGAAAAACCAGTAATGAAGTTGCAATTATCAGAATGTCTGGGGATCTATATGCTAGATACTCAAATTATTAAAAGAATTAAAAAAACAAAGCAAAGAGAGGTCAATTTATCATATGATATTTTGCAGAAATTATCAAAGGAAGGAAAAATTAGTGCTTATGACATTAAAGATAGAGAATGGATGGATGCGGAATCTCCAACGGTTTTAGAAAGAAATGAAAAAACCGTACAAAAGATCATAAAACAGATGGGACTTTAGAATTCTTTTCAAATTCAGTTATTTTATCCTCATATTGATAAGTTTGTGCAATATCATCTAGTCCCTCTAAAAGAATTTTTTTCATGTGAGGATCAATCTCAAAATGAATTTCATCAGATGTGGTTTTGATGGTTTGATTTTCAAGATCAATCTCAACAGGATTAGTTTCTTGTTGGAGTCTCTCAACGAGTTTTTCATCCAATGAAATAGGCAAAACACCATTTTTGAAACAATTACTAAGGAAAATATCTGCAAAAGAAGGCGCAATTATCACTGAAAAACCATAATCAAGTAAAGCCCAAACCGCATGCTCTCTACTAGAGCCACAACCAAAATTATCACCGGTTACAAGAATTTTGGAATTATGATATTTTGAATCATTTAAAACAAAATCAGTTTTTGGATTTTCATTTTCATCATACCTCCAATTATAGAACAAAAATTTTCCAAATCCAGATTTTTGAACTAATTTTAAGAATTGTTTTGGAACAATTTGATCAGTATCAACATTTACCTTATCAAGAGGCGTCACAATGCTTGTTACTTTTTTAAAAGAATCCAATTTAATTCAAATCCAATTTTCGAACATCTACAAAATGACCGTGAATTGCTGCAGCAGCTGCCATTACAGGGCTAACTAAATGTGTTCTACCACCAGTTCCTTGTCGCCCCTCAAAATTTCTGTTTGATGTACTTGCACACCGCTCACCAGGAGATAAAATATCAGGATTCATTCCAAGACACATGCTACATCCGGCTTCGCGCCATTCAAAATTTGCATCAACGAAAATTTTATCAAGACCCATCTCTTCAGCTTGTTTTTTTACCATTTGAGAACCTGGAACAACCATTGCTCTAACATGTGAAGAAATTTTTTGTCCCTTAATTACTTTGGATGCTTCAATAAGATCTTCTAATCGGGCATTAGTACATGAACCAATGAATACTCTATCTATTTTGATTTCTTCAATTGGAGTACCTGCTTTAAGGTCCATATAGTCAAGTGCTTTTTCTGCACCCTTTCTTTGATTAACATCTCCTTTTGAGAATTCTTCAGGAGTTGGAATTGATTCAGTTACATCACATGTCATTCCAGGATTTGTTCCCCAACTTACTTGCGGTGCAATATCATCAATATGCAAAATGAATTGTTTTTCAAATTTTGCATCATTGTCAGTTTTTAGTTCATCTCGCCAATAATCAACAAGTGATTCATAATTTTTTGGGGCGTATTTTCGACCTCGAAGATATTCAAAGGTCTTCTCATCAGGGGCAATCAAGCCTGCTCTTGCACCTGCCTCTATGGACATATTACAAATAGTCATTCTTTGTTCCATGGATAGATCAGTGATTCCCTGACCACGATACTCTAAAACTGTGCCTGTACCACCTCCAGTTCCAATATTTTTGATAATAGATAGAACAATATCTTTTGCAGTAACAGCATGAGGATTCTTCCTTTTTCCCTCAACCCTAATTTCAAAGGGTTTAGGTTTCTCAAGCCAAATTGTTTGAGATGCTAAAACATGTTCTACATCACTTGTTCCTATTCCAAATGCAAGTGCACCAAAAGCTCCATGAGTTGAAGTGTGACTATCACCACAAACTATAGTGCTACCAGGTAAAGTGATTCCTAATTGCGGACCAATAACATGAACTATTCCCTGGTTTGGACTATTGATTCCAAACAATGTAATTCCAAAATCATTACAATTTTTTTCTAATGTTTGAATCTGGATTGCAGATGTTTGATCTAATATTGGAAGTGACCTATCATTGGTAGGAACATTATGATCCATTGTCGCAATAGTTAGATCAGGTCTACGAACTTTACGATTATTCATTCTTAATCCATCAAAAGCTTGAGGAGATGTTACTTCATGAACTAAATGTCTATCAACATAAATCAGTGATGGACCACTATCATTCTCAACAACAGTGTGTGAATCCCAAATTTTTTCAAAAAGAGTTTTTCCCATTTCAATCCTGGTCTGGTTTGTATTTGAATAGACCGCCAGCTGCAATTATCTTTCCAATGATCTCAGAGAAAGGTTTCATTTTGTATGTTTGATTTTTGGTGAGATTAGTAATTTCATTTTTTGAAACATCAATGTCAATTTCGTCACCCTCTGAAATTCCATTATAAGCATCTTCATCTATTTCAATTGGCAACAAGAAAGCCCCGTCTACTGCATTACGATAAAAAATCCTTGCAAAGGATAATGCAAGTACTGCCTTTACACCAGAATGAGATAATGCAATTGGAGCATGTTCACGAGAAGAACCACATCCAAAATTTTTCCCAGATAAAATAAAATCACCTTCTTTTACTTTAGAGTGAAAATCAGGATCAAGACCCTCCATTGCATGAGTGGCAAGTTCTGCATAATCATGTACTTTGAGATACTGACCAGGAATAATCACATCCGTATCGATGTTATCTTGTGCGTATTTTATGACATTTCCCTTCATTTCAAATCCCTCGGATCAGTTATTTTTCCAGTAACTGCTGAAGCTGCGGCAACTAATGGAGATGCAAGGTAAGTTTGAGATTCTACGTGTCCCATTCTACCTGGAAAGTTACGATTTGTAGTACTAATACAGATTTCATCTTTTGCCAATACACCCATGTGAGCACCACAACATGCACCACATGTTGGTGGACCAACTGTAACACCGGCATCTAAGAAAATTTTCAACAATCCATTTTCCATTGCACGTTGATAAATGGAAATAGCAGCAGGTAAAATTTCAGTTCTAATCTTGACTTTTCTTCCTTTGAGTATCTTTGCAACAGATTCCAAATCTTCGTATTTTGCACCTGTACAAGAACCAATGTATGCTTTGTCTAATTCTACTGAAGGAGCTTCTCTCACTATTGAAATATTTTCTGGAGAAAATGGTTTTGCAACAATTGGTTCCATTTCAGATCCTTCATATTCAAAAGTTTTTGCATACTCTGCATCAGCATCACCCTTTATCAAATTCAAATTGGTGGCTCCTCTGCTTGTAAGATAATCCACAACTTTTTGATCTGGTTCAACAATTCCATTTTTTGCTCCTGCCTCAGTAGTCATATTACACAATGTCAATCTGCTCTCAACTGACATTTCATCAATACCAGTCCCTCCAAACTGCATTGTTCTATATGCGCCACCATCAGTACCAATATCTCCAATAATTTTCAAAATAAGATCTTTGGCCATTACATGTTCGGGGAGTTTTCCATTTAGTTTAAAGTAAAAAGTCTCTGGAACCTTAAACCATATTTTTCCATTCAACAAAACATAGGCAACATCAGTATGTCCTAATCCACATGCAAAGGCGCCAAGTGCACCGGTGGTATTTGTGTGAGAATCACCACCAACATAAACATCACCAGGTCTGACCATTGCCTCTTCATGGGATAAGGTATGGCAAATCCCATATTGACCCATCCCATATTTGAAATGTTTCTCAATTCCGTAATTTTTTGTAAAGTTTGATAATTTTACGATATTTTCAGCTGATACCTTTTCAGCTGAAGGAACAAAATGATCTTCAGCAACCCAAACTTTGGTTGGATCCCATAATTTATCAACTGAAATTCCTTGCTTCTTTAACTTGTCAAAGACCTTGATTACACCAGGTCCTGAAACATCATGAACCATTACTTTATCGACATTAGCAAATATTACATCATCAGGTGAGACTTTGGATTTTCCCGAATTCTTTGCTAGAATCTTCTCTACTATGTTCATAATCAAAAAAGCTTGTAATACAGATTAAAAGCTTTCAGATGTGGTAAGAGGAATAAAATGAAAATTGTTCAGGGATTAGTATGATAGATCCAAAATCTACAGTAATTATATCATAATGATTTAGAATTTCTGCTAATCACCAGGTATTTCCAATTTTGGAACATTTATGATAATATTATTAATCAAAAATCAAAAATCAAGTTATGAATATCTGTGAAGACAGATACGAACCAAAATACAAGGTAACCTACAAACCAGCAAGAGGCGGTAAACACACTCCTGAGTGGTTAGTATGCGAAGCATGCGTCAACAGTAAAAACTATTTTGGAGATAATGAGATAATTGAATCCGTAGAAATCATAATATGATTTCACAACAATAAAAAAGAAAGGAATTTGTTAAAAAATGTGCAATTAACTGTTTTACCACTTTTGGCAGAAAGAAAGGTAGGAAGTTTTGACATTTTTGAAGAATTAATGCTGACATTAGAAAGTAATAATGAAAGGTTGCAAGATGGCGATGTCATAGTTATTTCAACAAAATATGTCTCAAACGCCCAAGGAAGAATAATAGATCTTCATAAAATAAAACCATCAGTAAAAGGAAATACAATTTCTAAAAAATATCTGTTAAAGCCTGAGATTGCCGAAGTAATCATTAGAGAATCTGATAAAATATTTGGAGGAATAGGAGGTTTTGTTATAACATCAGCAGATAACATCATGGCTCCAAATGCTGGAATAGACAAATCTAATGCAAAAAAAGGCAAAGTAATTCTATATCCATTAAATCCATATCTCATTGCAGAGCAGTTACGCAGAAAGATTTTCTTAAAGTTGTTAATTCATGTAGGGATTATTCTGGTAGACAGTAGATTAATGCCAGCAAGAATCGGTACATCAGGGGTTGCAATAGCATGTGCAGGTATTGAACCAGTTTTAGATATGCGGGCAAAAAAAGATCTTGACGGAAATCCTCTAAAGGTAACATTTCAGGCAGTGGTGGATAACTTGGCTACAATTGCAAATCACAAAATGGGAGAGGGTGGAGAATCAAAACCTATTGCAATTGTTAGAAATTCAGACTCAAAGCTTACTGACCGAAAAATAAACCCCACAGAGATGGCAATAGCACCAGATCAGTGTGTGTATGTGAGAGGATTGTCAAATCCACCATAGAAACAATATTTTTTGGGTTCGCCTTTAAATAGAGGTTTTTTGGTGGACAGAATAATGGAGTATCTTACAACATACCCAAAAACAGTTTCATTTCTTGATGGATTAAAACATAGAATTCATGTTGATAATAAAGGAGTAGAGCAGCTGCATATTGTTGTTAAGAAGAGTTTTGAAGAATTATTGAAAATTTTTACAAGTGAAGGGTTTACCAAAGTAAAATTTGAACACAAACAACCCGGACAAATTGGCAATGGTTTGAATTTAAAATTAAAAAAACCATGGGAGATGCATGTTCGAATGGTTGATTTGAAAAAAGGATTGATAGGAATTCATGCCGAAGTAGAAGTATCAAGGGATTATCTACAGCATTTATTCTCACAAAGAACACCTGTTGTCTACGAAGTAGAAGAAATTCTAAAGAAATACCAAGTAGATTATAGTATTTGGCATGGTAAAATAAAGAAAAACATTCATGCAATTGTAGATAATTACAAGGTAAAGCTAGCTACTCCAAGCATTCCAGTTTTTGCATGGAAACCAATGCTATTTGTCATTGGTACAATTGCTGCATTTTATGGTTGGAAGTATTTCAATACTATTTGGTAGATTAAACACCAAGAGATTCTTCTTTACTTAATTCCAAGAACACTTTGTCTCCAACTGAGAGACCCATTTCTTTGTACTCATGCATTTCAAGCTTTAATTGAGTTACCCCACCTGCTTGCATACCCATTCCCCCCATGCCACCAAGCATCTTGTTGAGATCTTTCATCATGTCATTCATGTTTGTGAATCCCATGACTTTTGGACTTCCAAAAGGAGATGGCTGAGTTTGATTCCCTTCTTTTAGATCTTTTAATGAGGATAACGAGACAATTACATAAGGAGCCCCATCAGGTGCAGAATCAATACTTCTAACTACAAATTCTTTCTTCATATCTAACATTACTTGTACTATCCATATAATTTTAATTTTAAGGTCAAATTAGGCCTATTTGTGAGTGATTGAAGCTTTAATTACAATTTTTGTTCGTTTTAATTCATTGTCAGAGAATTTGAAAACAACATTGAGATATTATGGAATTTCTCCATGGGAAATTGAAGTTCTCTATGGTTTTCTCAACTCTCATTTTACTATAATTCAAGATGAAATTGAGGCAAATGATGAGCATTTTGTTAGTTCTCTAGATATGGATATTCCTCTTGCATTTAATCAAGAGTTTTTTCAGTGGTTTGATTATAAAAGGTGGGAGAAAGTAAAATCAGTTTTCAAAGAAATGAAGAGAAGAAGAGGTGCAGGAAATGCACTAAGAATTCAAATCAATTTTTTTGGCAATCCAAAAATTGTTTTTGCAATTGATATTGAAGATAAAGTGTGGTTTGATAATGCAATAGAGAAGATAGATTTTGTTTTAGAGTTATTACCATACCATTTGGATCCTACAAAATTGCCATCAGACATTAATGAGATAGTTTACAAGTTTGATTCGCAATCAGTAAGATGGAGATTAAACACTGCTTTATCTGAAAATAAGAAATATACTTTCAGAGGAGACACTTGGAAAGAAATCACTTGAGATCCTTTTGAAGTGGTTCTAGTAATTCATGAAGTTCCTGATATTTTGATTCTAAAAACTCCAAGGCATCATCTAATTTTTTAGACTTGCCATATTTGTAACGGATTAACTCACGATGATGCCAAAAAGTTTTTCCGTCTTCAACTGATAGAGTCGTAAAGTAATCAGTTCCAATTAGATTATCAGGCAATTTAACTTCATGAGGAAATAACATATCAACAATAAACCACTCATCACCATCAGGATAATCAGAACCAGTCTCAACATCAAAGAATATGTGAAGCAAGTCCGACTGCATAAGGCCATCATAATTTATTGTAGGATGTTTGACCGGTGATTTTTTAAAATCTAAATTAACCAATTCAGGCTCAAAGAAGCCTTTGATAATTGATTTTCGAAATATTCTATTTGCATCAGTTATGTTCAACAGGAGAATAATCAAATAACTAGTCTATAACTTGTTAGGTGGCACACTAAACTTCTAAAGAATCAAGAATTTCTGAAACATCGGTTGTAGGTAAGCCGTCTTTAGAAATGGTTTGAGATGCAGGGGGATTCTCTAAATAGTTTGGAATCTTATCTTTTAGACGAATTTCATAAGTAGATATGAGTTCATTTTGATAAAAGATACCAGTTGGAATTTTGTCTCCCCACTCTAAGGATTTTATCATTGCCTGAGAGATTTTTTCATTAACTTCAGCCTCCTCCCCATAGTGAACCCTTGGTTCAAAATGAGTATCTTCTAACTTGTAAATTCTAGAATGTCTTTCCATAGATTCTTTTGCTAAATCAACACCAGCATACCAATCTCTTGTGTTTAGATCATTGTATGTAGGGCATGGTTGCAACACATCAAGAAATGACAGACCCTTATGCTTTACAGCTTTGACTATCAAATCCTTAAGGTGTCTTACATCATATGAGTAACCTCTTGCAACAAATGTAAAGCCACTTGCAACTGCCAATCCTATTGGATTAACATTGTAATTGGTATTTGGAGAGGGTAGTGATTTTGTTTTCTCACCTAGTTTTAGAGTAGGAGAGGCCTGACCTTTTGTTAATCCATAAACACCATTATCAAAAATTATGTAAGTCATATCCACATTTCGTCTTCCAGCAGCTACAAAATGACCAGCTCCAATCCCTAAACCATCACCATCACCTCCAACTGCAACTACTGTCATGTCAGGATTTGCCAATTTCCCACCCTGAGCAAAAGTGAGAACTCGTCCATGCAAGGTATGAACACCATATGTGTTAATGAAATGAGACGTCTTTCCAGAACAACCAATTCCTGAAAATATTGCTGCCTTGTCTCTTTCAATTCCCATCTCAGCAAGGGCCATTTGTAGTGCATTGACTATTCCAAAATCACCACATCCTGCACACCAATCATTGTGAACATCTGTTTTGTAATCTGCAAGCTTAAGCGCCATGAGTTAAAATCTCCCGCTTTTCAGCTTTGTTCTCAATAATCTTCTTTATAGAATCATAAATTTCAGTGCTTGTCATGCCACGTCCAGTGTATTTCAAAATATAGTAATCAATTTCTCTTGATATGTTTTGCTTGAATACTTTTCCAAACTGTCCTGAATGATTTGCTTCAATGTCGATGAGTGTTTTTGCATCTTTTAGAAGAGATTTCACGTATTCTGCAGGGAACGGATTAAGAAGTTTAATTTGCAAAAATCCAATGTCAATTCCTTCTTTTTTTAGCATTTTTTGGGCATCAATAATTGGTCCCTTAGTTGATCCCCATGAAATTATTGTATATTCATGAATGCCAAAAGATACGGCTTGCTCTTCATCAGGGATTTTTTCTAAAGCAAGATCTAATTTGGACATTCTTTTATCCATCATCTTGATTCTGATTTGAGGATCTTCAGAAATATGCCCATACTCATCAGACTCGTCACCTGTATTCCAAAAAACACCATTATCCATTCCAAGTTTTGAGCGTGGAGAAATTCCATCATCAGTAAATGCAAATCTCTTATACTCACCTTCAATTTTATCAAGTAATTTTCCCCTATCAATGGAGACCTTGTTAGGATCAAATTTTTGACATGTGACCACGGAACTTGAAAGAAATTTGTCCATCATGTGAATTACAGGCATTTGATAAACATCTGCATAATTAAAGCACCTTCCAGTATCATAGAAGCTTTCTTCAATATCACCAGATGCATATACTATTTTAGGAAAATCTCCATGTCCTGCAAATATTGAAAATAGTAAATCATCTTGACCATGTCGAGTTGGAAGACCAGTGGACGGACCACTTCTTTGATACAATGTAAGTACAATAGGGACTTCATTAATTCCAGCCCAACCTAATGCCTCAGTCATCAATGCAAATCCAGGACCTGATGTAGAAGTTGATGAACGCACACCAGTTAATGCAGCACCAATCATCATACCAATTGCAGAAATTTCATCCTCTGTTTGAATTACTATTGTAGAACCAGGTCGTTCATTTTGAACTTGCAAGATTTCATTGGATTCTAAATAGACACTTTCATCAGATGCAGGAGTAATCGGATAGTACGATTGAAATCTACAACCAGAAACCATTTTTCCAATGGATGTTCCAAAATGTCCTTGTACCAAAATTGTGTTTGGTTGTTTTGAAATTCCAGGTAAATTATGTTCAAAGTTTTCAAATTTTTCAGTTGCATATTTGTAGGAAAAAGTTGCTGCTTGTTTGTTTATCTCTGCAACGAGAGGTTTTTTGGCAAATATAGAATCAATTGATTTGAGTAATGAATCAGGAGGCATCTTAATGAGTCCCAAAGATAATGACACACCAATTACATTATACATTCTAACTAATCCACGCAGTTTTGGATTATTGGTTTCTTCAGAGAGTTTTTCAAGAATAGATTTGAAGGAAACAGGATAAATTTTTACGCCTTTCTCTTTTGCAATCTCAAGAACACCAGAAATAGTAAATGGTTTGTTTTTGGATTCGAGGAATTTGTGTAATCTTTCTTTGAATGGTAAATCTAATGTATGGACTCTGTCTGTATCAACATTATCTAATTCTGAATCATAAATGATTCCTCCATTTGATGAAACTTCATCAAAATGACGAAATATTGTTTCAGCATCAAAGGATGCCATTAACGTCACTTCATTAAGATTAGAATGGATTTTCTCATCAGAAACTCTAACTGCAAAGTAGCTGTGCTCTCCTTTGATATTAGAGTAAAATTCTCTTTTTCCAAATATGTGATATCCCATTTCGGCACATACTTTTGAGAACACATTTGCACCAGACTCTACACCACTACCTTGTGGACCTCCAATTAACCAAGTAAAATCAGTTGAACTCATAGTTTGTCATCACCAAAAAGCATACTAGCACAAATATTTACTCTAACCACCCGTAGCGGCATCAAATAATGCACATTCACATTTATCACGTTCACCACAATAAGGACATACACATACACATTTTTCAATGGAGTTTCCACATTCTACACAAATAGCAAATTCTTCTTCCTCATTAACATTTGAAGACATGTTAGTTTAACAAGGAAATCGTATAAATGGTTTGAGATAATTCTCAGAGTTATGAAAAAGAGAGTCTTTCTAACTAGAAGACTACACAAGTTTGCATTAGATGAATTAAAAGAAAAATATCATATCGAAGTTCATTCAGGCAAAATACCCATTTCAAAAGCAAAACTTTGTTTTAAAATCAAGGATATTGATGGGTTGATCTGTTTTCCCTATGACAAAATCGACAGAGAAATTATTGATTTAGCAAAGAACCTAAAAGTGATTAGTACATACAGTGTAGGTTTTGATCATATTGATTGGAGTTATGCAAAAAAGAAAAAGATCAGGGTAGGCTATACCCCAAAGGTGTTAACAGATGCAACTGCTGACTTGGCTTTTGCTTTGCTAATTGATCTTCTAAGAAGAGTTTCAGAAGGAGACAGAATAATCAGAGAAGGTAGATGGAGGGAAATTTATGGTGCATATGATTATGTAGGTGTTGATTTACAAGGAAAGACTTTGGGAATTTTAGGACTAGGAAGAATTGGGTCAACTCTTGCAAAAAGAGCCAAAGCATTTGGAATTAATGTAATTTATCATAACAGAAATAAAATTTCCAAATCAAAAGAAAAATCTTTGGGAGTAAAATATGTCTCATTTGAAAAGTTAATTTCTCAAAGTGATATTATTTCAATTCATGTTCCCCACACTTCTGAAACTGAGCATATGTTTAATCTGAAAATTTTTAGAAAAATGAAAAAATCTTCATTCATAATTAACACATCAAGAGGAAAAGTAATCAGTGAGAAAGATCTTGTCATGGCTTTAAAGAAGAAAATAATTGCAGGGGCAGGAATAGATGTGTTTGAATCAGAACCAATTGGAAAGAATCACCCACTAACAAAATTAGATAATGTTATTCTTGCACCCCACATTGGAAGTTCCACAAAAGAGACAAGAGCAAAAATGGCCGAAATCACCGTAAAGAATCTAAACCTAGGAATAAATGGAAAAAAACCGATCTATTCGGTTGGATATTGATTTTCACGCATAAGTTTGCCTTAAAAGAAATGTGCAGTTTTTATATCTAAATTACAATCTAAAATTAGATTGAAAAAATTCAAACATACAAATGAAGAATTAGAATTAGCTAAAGTACAATCTGAAAAAGAAAAGAAGAAGAAAGAATTACAAGAATAACATTTTTTCTCCTTGTCTTTTTCAGACAAGGTTTTTTTTAAAATTTAATTGTAGCAGGAAATTTTTCCTTCAAATCATCGTAAATATTTTTTCTTTGTGAAAGTATAGTTTTATTCTCATCATACATTTTTGTAAAAAATGCAGCTAAAACTCTTTCATTGGCCTCATTGAAAAATCTCACACTAAAGCTAGTTCGTTCTGGTTTTTCTTCTTCAACAAACTTTGCAGATTTTATTAATTCTGAATCAACATGCATGTGTGCAGGGCCGTCATTTTCGCCAAGTGTAATCCATTTTTCTTTCTGTTTTATACTAAGGGGGCTTCTAACCTCGCTTGTGACCCCCTGATTTTTGACAATAAACAAGACGTCAGGAATTTTGACTAGATCAGATAATAATTCAAAAAGCAATAACTAGTACTGATTGTGAAATTATTTCAATTTTTAGATCTATTCATGTCAATTTGGACAAAATCATCAGCATCGCCATGAATGCAATCAGTTCCAACTGCTTTTACAGGTGAAAAACTGATTTTTCCTTCATGAATTTTTCCTTCATTTTGAAGAATGCTAATTTTTCCTGAGACTATTTGTTTATGTTTTTCACATGTAACGCCTACCATGTATTCATCCTTTTCTGCAACAATTGAAACAATGAACTCTGGAGGATTAACACATTGTTTCCCTTCTTCCATTACAGAGCACTGATCAGGCAGCATACAGAAATTCAAGTCATATCAGATATTAATCTTGATTGTCACATATTCAATTTAATATCAAGCAAAGTCAAGTATAACAAATGACTCATAATTTTGATATTGTAATAATTGGGGGAGGAATACTTGGAACATCCATTTCATATTTTCTATCATTTCTAAATAAATCAAAAAAGATTGCAGTAATTGAGCAAGCACACAATGTTGCATTTCATACTAGTGGAAGAAATACGGGAAAAATCCATGCTCCATATCTATACAATCCTGAAAAGAAGAAAATGTTTGCAAAAGCTGCTTTTCATGGATATGATATGTGGGAAGAATATGCAAAATTGAGAAATCTGCCTTTTAAAAAAGACGGAGTTTTAGAAGTTGCACTTGATAGCAAAGGAATCAAGGTTCTAGAGAAATATCTCAAATGGGGAAAAGAGAACGGATTAGAAGAAAATGACATTGAACTAGTAAACAAAGAAGAGTTAAAAAAAATAGAACCCGAAATAAAATGCGAGGCAGCTCTAAATGTTCACAGAGATGGTTCTGCAGATTATTCAGAATACACCAAAGCAATAATGAAAGACAGTAAAGAAAACGGAATTAAGTTTCTGTTTGATAACAAAGTCACTGAAATTAAAAAAGAAAATGACAAGTGGGCAATTACATTAAATAATGAACACAAAATAAATGCAAAATTTTTGATCAATGCTGCAGGAGGAGAAGCAATGGATGTTGCTCATTCGTTAAATGTTGCAGAAAAATTGACTGATGTTCATTTTAGAGGAGAATACTGGAGAGCACCACAAGAGTATCATCACTTAACAAAAACAAGTGTATATTCAGTTCCCGAATATCCAGACTATCCATTTTTGGATCCTCATTGGATTATTCGAGTGGATGGAAATTGTGAGATTGGACCTAATGCTGTTCCTGTATTTAGCCCATATGGATACAACAAGGCAGAAAATATCAAAGAGTTCGTTCCAAAGATGTTGGAGATGCTAGGGTCTGGTGCAAGAAAGGCAATCTTTGATAAGCAATTTCAGGAATTAGCATTTAGCGAGATACAGTCATCAATGTCAAAATCTGCAATGATAGACAGAGTGCGAAGATTTTTGCCAAAAATTAATGCAGACAAGATTACCCAAAAAGGAACTGCAGGCATTAGATCTTCAGTAATTGATGATAACGGAAAATTTGTTCCAGACGTAATTTTGATAGATGATGAAAAGTCATTTCACATTCTAAATTACAATTCTCCAGGCGCTACTGGAGCTTTACCATTTTCAGCCCACATAGTAAATCATCTAATGGAATCAGGGGATTTAGAATGTGATGAGTCAGATGCGCAATGTGGACCATGGAGATTTTCAGAGATTATTGAAAAAATATCATAGAGTCAGATAGGCTCATCCATTCCACAATTGATGCATTTTCTCTTATCTAAGATTAAAAAATAGGCAAAATTGTGAATGAATCCTTTTTTGCAATCCAATAATGCAAATTAATTCTCTATGGCATTAAGATGCAAGTCGAAATAAGTATCGATCTAGATGTAATTTCTTTGTTCAGAGTCATGCGTTATTTTCGGCTTTGCCTTGCCATACAACTCTTTGAGGGAATGGGATTTCAATTCCTTCATCATCTAGTGCATTTTTGATTACTTTGAGTAAATTGGGAACAACTTCAGTTAAATCATCACGTGGGTGCCAGACTCTAACTAAGATGTTTACACTGTTATCTGCAAGCTCTGAAATCCAAAACTGAGGAGCTGGCTCCATTAATGCAAATTCAACGTTGTTCTCAATTGCAGTTTTAATCACTTTGATAGCTTTATCAATATCCTCACCATATCCAATTCCTACTGAGACATCACTACGCCTTACCTCAGAGAGGATAAAGGATCGAAGATTAGATGTAAACATCTTTTCATTAGGTATTCGAACTACTGTTCCATCAAATTGTTGAATCTTTGATGAGAATGTGCTAATATCAATTAATTTTCCAGAGACACCTGAATCAATAATTTCAACATTGTCTCCTTGTCTTACTGGTTTCTCAATTAGTAAAAAGACGCCTGAGATCATATTGGAGACTACAGATTGGGCTGCAAATCCAATTACAATTCCCATAAACCCGGCTCCAACTACCAGACCACCTAAATCAATTCCCTGACTTGCAGTAGCAGCTAAAAGAAATATGATAATTATTCCATAGTAGATTAATTTGTTGAGTGTTTTTACCGTGTGAACTGGCAGGTTTGGAGCAAATTTTTTGTTAAAGATCATTCGAACTATTCTTGCAACAATTACTCCAACTGCCACTAACAATCCAGTAATTAGCAAACTCCAAACTGTAACTCCTTCCATAAGTTGAGTCTCTAGAATTTCAAAAACCATCTAATCAAACCCCCTATCCATTGTAAAGGTGACTTTTTCTTTAGAGGAATACGAAACAAGTTTCCATTCACCCTCTTTGTTGGTAAATTCATTTCTAGCAATATCAATTACATTTTCTCCAGGGCTACTTTTTACAATTCCAGATACATCATCAATATGAACCTCAGAGGAGTCATTTAGGTAATAGATGTTAAAATTAGTAATTGGAAAAACAAGTTTCCCTATTGTAATTCCAGTATCCAATTCATTGGTAATAGATACCCTCATTTTTGCAAAAATGTACGGGTAGGATTCATCTTTTTCCAAGAGTTTTACTTTGGAATACATGCAAAGATTACCTTTTTCAGGCGTACCATACAAAGCAAATCTTGAATGCATTGGCTCACAGGTAAAACAATCAAAGAGATCTTTTGTTCCATCACTTTGGTTGATTATGTAGATTCCAATTTCGATTGGGAATTGAATTAGTATGTTTATGTTAGATTGTTTTTCTGCAAAAATTGATTCTGCTAATCGAAGAAAGATCAAATCGTTTGTTTTTTTTGCAGGAAGATGAAGAGGAAGAATAGGACACATCTCAATTTTGATGTTTCCATCTGATTTTGGAATTGATTTTCTAATTTCTTGATTTTTAGAATTTTTTCTATAATATGAGAATCTATTATCAGATTTTTTTTCAATATTAATTTCAGTTTTAGGTAATTTTAATTCTAATTTATCAGATATTGAATACTCCCCATATCCAGAATATTTCTCATCATTTGTTGTAATTGTAGTCATGTGTGCACTCAAATGGAGAGTGATTTTTTACGAAATATTAAGGAATTGGTGATAAATTTGGAAAATAGTGTTGATTACTACATTTCCAACATGATTACTGATGTGTAGATTATTTTTCCATCAGGCAACACAACAGAAGAGAGTTTGATGTCATGTACTTTTCTTTTTTGAATACAGTTGTTAATCAGACTATCAAGTTCTGAAACACTTTCTGATTGAACTACTTCAACCTTCATAGATTATTTTCGCTCCTATTGATTAAGTATAATCTACTTGAATTCCTCAAGTAGGTCTTGGTCTTTGAAGATCCATGACAACCCAATCATGTCTGTTGCACTAACTGAGAGAGGGTTTTTGGCCTCACTTTCAATCAGGGATTGGCTTGGTTTATCAAACTTGTATTGTATTATTTGCATGAGTTACCTTAGGTGGAGGATTATATCATAATACCAGATACTTTGTGGTATGCTATTTTGATAGGTTTAGATTTTTAATTTGCCTGATTCAAGACCTTTTTTAACAATTACAATTAACTCTTCAACAGTACATTCTCTTAGTGAATTTGGTAATGAATCAATTTCAAGCGAATGTAGTTTATGGATTTTTTTTCTTACCAGCATTTTTACAATACCGGGTACATCATTTTCGATTTTTGAACCAAGATGATTTAAGATCTCATCAATTTCTTTTTGGTCCATAATTCTATCTGACTTGGGATAAATTAACATCTTTGGATTATTAATGGATGATATTATTTTTTGAACACTTTTTGATAACTATCCTCTAAATAATATGGATAATTTTAGAAAATATTTAGTCAAAATGGGCCCACGGGGACTCAGCCACCTTTTTGGGGATAGAAATGGACGCAATTACGCATAATGTAATGTGTAAAATAAAAAAAGAAAAAAGTTGGAAGTTTAAGGATATGGATCTTGTTGTGATGCACTTAGACTATTAATCCAAGTTTGAACTTCTGCAGACAAGCTGCCAGAAGCTACTGTTTCTTCAATCCAACCATCATATGGGTTTGGAATAGCAAGGACACCTTGTCCACCCATTCCATCAAATCCAGTGATATTATCATCAATAATTGCTCCAGGAGCATTATCTGTTGCAAGAATTACTCTTCCAACAATTCCTGTAGACTCTGTTGCGTCAAGAAGGCCATTAGAGTCAGCATCTGCAGCAACTGCAGATTCAGGATCAAATACTATCATTGCATTTGAGAATTTACTTGAAACATATGCATTATAACCTCCATTAACATTTGCACCAAAGTTGACACCATGGCATCCGGCATCGCAGCCTAGACTTAGAACCATTTCATCAATTTCAGTATCAATTATAGTTATTGAAGGCAACAAGGTTGCAGTTACAACATATTTTCCATCAGGGCTAACTGGTGTTTGGATTGGTAATAATCCAGCTGGACCAGTTGGTGCAGGTGTCAAATCACCAGCAGTAAACAAGTTTGGTATATTGCCTACTACTACAATGTGTTTGATATCTACTTGAGCATCTGCAATTCCATCATTGTCATTGTCAACATTACATGCTGCAGCTCCAATTGATACACAAGTTATTGTTTGATCAAGTAGATTTGCGACATAGTATTTGTCTCCTGCTGGATGCATACCTGTTGCAATTGGAACACCAAATACATTGCCAACAGCAAACAAGTCGTTGTTGTCAATTACAGTTGCAGTTTCTGAATCAAAGTCATAAATTGATGTTGAACCAGTAAATGCATTTGGAGTTATCATTACATCAGCATTCATCCAATGACCATGAGGATGTGGTGCACCAATGTCTAATGCATCGGTTATACCATAAGTTCCTGGAGAAATCTCATTTACCTGTACTACAGATGTGTTTGAGTTATCTCCATTCATTGCAATGAGTACATCATCAGTACCAGGTCTTGTCATGACATGAGAAGGTGAATCACCAACAACTACAGTGTCAATATGTGCACCTGTTGCTCTATCAAACACTGTTAGCTTACTATCAAACCATTGAGTTTGATAAATAACATCTTGTTCAGTGTCAGTCCACATGTTATGTGGATGATTCATGTTAATTTCTGGTAATGAGATTTTCTTTGTGACTTCCCAAGTAGATGTATCTACTGCAGTTGATGTACCATATTTTGTCTTACCATCAGTCTCTTCAAATTGAGTATTTACCCATACTTCACCTATTCCAGCATATTGAGGGGCTGCCTCAGCTAGTGGAGCATTAACAATATCCAAAGCAGACAAGTTAACTACGAATCCACCTGTTGCTCTAATGTCAACTGGTGGGAATGCAACATTCCATGTTCCAGTAGTGTAATCTTGCCAGTAATTTGGATCAGTTACTATGAAGAATGATTTGAGTAGACCTACTGCAAGCGGACTTGCAGTTGGGGTGGTAATTCCATTGACTATTCTGATGTTTTCACCAAGATCTAATCCAGTGGTGTTAGGGTCATCTACAATGACACCTGCAAACATGTATGGATGGATCTTACATGTAAAGACATACAATCCAGGATCTTCAAGTGTGACTTGAGCTCCGCCTCTAAATGCATCAGTTTGATCAACTGGCATATTTGTGGCACCTGGGAAAGGATCCGATGCATCAACTACAGGCCAGATAAGACTTGTAATTGTATGAACAGTGTTTGTACTAGTCATATCAAATACTACAGTATCACCTGGTTTTGCTAATGCAAGAGATTCAGTTGCATCCCTTACTCCATCATTGTTAAGATCAATTGGATTTCTGTTCTTAAACCATGGACCTGGTTCATCAACTACTTCAAAGCTAATTAATCCATCATATGGGGATTGGCCGGGAGTGCTGTCTCCACCATTTGCTGTTACCTTGAAGTTTCCAAACATACCAGCTTGCATGTGTGAGAATACATGACAGTGATACATCCAGTCACCAGTACCTACACCTTCACCTGCTACAGTTGTAAAGACGTGACGTGTAAGTGGTCCAATGGTTTTAGTGTCAATTACATCAGTTGTTCCTTGATCAACCCACTTGTGACCATGTATGTGGAAGGTATGGAATGCATTTCCAAGACCTAGAACATGGAATCTGACTTCATCATTTAGTTGTGCATGAAGTTCAGGATTAATCCACAATGGGGTTTGCAATCCACCATTTTCATTATCAATCTCTAGACCCCAGAAGGTTGTCTCTACCATGTAGAGAACAAATTCTTTATCGATTTTCTCAGTAGGGAGTGATTTGATTTCGCCGCCAATAAGGGCTTTAGTATTTGGGCTGTTTACAATTACAACACCAAATAGTCCTTTATCTTCGGCTCCATGGTGACTGCCATAAGTATGATCATGGTAAGGCCAAGTTCCAGCAGATCCTTTTGCTGCATTCCAGTGATATGTTTTAGATTCTTGTGGGGTAGCACATGAATCTTCTACACCGTTAGTACCAATCAAGGTACCATCATCTGCAATAGCATAATGAACACCATGAGTGTGAACACCTACACATCCATCACCAATACCATTAGTTACTGTCAAAAAGACTTCGTCTCCTTCATCAATAACAATTGCAGGTCCTGGGATTGAGGCAGTTGGTGCTGAGCCATATCTCTGTTCAGTGATATCATTACCATCGATTTGGTGGTTAATCATTTGGTATGCAAGCTGACCGTTTGGAAGCTTGACTGCAGTCATCTCTATGTTGTGTGTTTTTGGATTATCTGCAAATGCTGTTTCAATAGTATCTGAGTCACCAGATATTACTCCAAACAAATTTGCAGAATCAAATGTTACGTTATCAAGATCAAAACTGCTTCCTGTAATCAGGAAAAATGCAGCTATGATCACAGCTAACGCTCCGTATCCTATTTTCAAATGTTTCCGATCTCTATTCAAGTTATTGAAAATATGAATTACTCAAGTTCTTAATAAATGGTATATGTATTTAGGTAAGTTATGAAGTTAATTTTTGATAAAATGGAAAAAGTTTCCATCAGAAATAAAGATCGGATCCAATAGGATACTTTTTCCACAATATTATAGTGAAAATAATACAAAAGATTTTACAAAATTTGAACCTAGATGATTTGAATCCTATAAGGTTTGAACCAATTACGGGATTCAAATAAAAATCAAAATAGCATACCACAAAGTATCTGGTATTATGATATAATCCTCCACCTAAGGTAACTCATGCAAATAATACAATACAAGTTTGATAAACCAAGCCAATCCCTGATTGAAAGTGAGGCCAAAAACCCTCTCTCAGTTAGTGCAACAGACATGATTGGGTTGTCATGGATCTTCAAAGACCAAGACCTACTTGAGGAATTCAAGTAGATTATACTTAATCAATAGGAGGAGGTGTGATTATGAGTAAAATAGAAAATACAAGCAATCAGAAGGATATCTATTCAGTATGGAAAGATAGTGTAGATAATTTCTATTCAAATATAGAAAAAGCAATTCCACAATTTCACCAAGCAACTACAAATCTATATCAAGAATATGTTGAAGGGTGGAAAAATATAGCATCATCTGCTATTGATGTTCAAAAGGAATTTGCAACAAAGGCAGGAATAAAATCAAATCTTCCAGAGGCATCATCGAAAATAATACATGATTCAAATGAAAAACTAAATAGAGCAATAAATGTTCAAAACAAGATATCAATTGCATCAATTGATGCAACTAAACAAAATATCAAGACATGGAATGAAAACTCTAATGCTTTTGCAGATTTAAACAAAAGCATGATAGACTCTTTTATTTCTTCAATGAATCCTAAAATATAGCGGAGATTACATCTCCCTTTATATTTTTAAAAATTATTTTTGAGATTTGAATATCTCTTTTGTTTTTTGAGATTCTAACTTGTGATGAATCATGGGTTTTGGATATTTTAAATTTGCAGGAAAGTCTTTCCATAAATTATGAATGGTTTTAGGTAGTTCACCACTTAATTCAGGAATCCATCTTTTAATATACTCACAATCAGAATCAAATTTTTGTTGCTGCAACCACGGATTAAAGATTCTAAAATAAGGAACTGCATCACAACCAGTTGATGCTGCCCACTGCCAATTACCAGAGTTTACAGCAGGATCATAGTCAACTAGTTTTTTTGCAAAGTATTGATCACCTCTTCTCCAATCAATGTGAAGATCTTTTGTTAGAAATGAGGCTACAATCATTCTAACTCTATTATGCATAAATCCCGAGCCATTTAGTTCCCTCATGCCTGCATCAATTATAGGAAAACCCGTTATTCCCTTGGACCATTTCTCAAAGTTTGCCTCTGATTTTGACCAAGGGATTTTCTGAAATTTAGTCTTAAATGACTTTCTTTGAGCCCAAGGAAAATGAAAGAGAATATGGCTGAAGAACTCTCTCCAGTAAATCTCACCCATTAGAGTATGATCCTGCCCAAGGGCATCTAGAATTGCATGATAAACCTCCCTAATGGATACAGTGCCAAATTTGTTGTGGGCTGACATTTTTGTAGTAGAATCCAGTGCAGGATAATTTCTTGCCTTATCATAGTCTTGAAACTTATCCAAGTTTTTTAAAATATGTAATGCAGAATTTCGCCCACCAGAAATTTGTGATTCTAAATTAGTAGGAGAAATGATTGACGCAGAGGAGATATTTTTTGCGTAATAGTTGCTTTTAGAATTTTTTAAAATCTTTCTAACAGGAAACTGTCTTGCTTTTTTGTAAAAATGAGAATAAATTGTGTATGGCTTTCCTTCATTAGTTTTAATATCATTTGGATTGTGTAAGAGAAAATCAAGAATATTATGAAAAGCAACTTTGGAATTTTTGCAAAGTTGATTTATTTTTGCATCTCTTTTTAGTGAATAATTTGTAAAGTCAGTATTCAAAAATACGGCATCAATTTTATGAATTGAAATAAGTTCTTTAATTATTCTTTCAGGGGATCCCTTGAAAATTTGCAATGAAGATTTTTTCTTTTTTAATTCTTCATCTAACTCCATTAATGATTCATTTAGAAAATTATTTCTAAATTCTGAGTTTCTTGAACTTTGTAGAATATTATCATCATAGATAAAACATGGAATAACATACTTAGAATTATTTAGTGCTTGAATTAATCCAGTATTATCATCTAATCGTAAATCCCTTCTAAAAACAAATAATGATTTTTTGTACACAAAACAAAATACTTTTCACAACATAATAGCTTTGCATGAATATCAAAATATTCAAAAAAGTTACCACTAGAATTTTATTTTACCCCTATGTTATATACTGCAAAAGTATGATGAGAGTATGACTGAAGAACAAGAATGGGCAAATTTACTAGCCGAAGTTTTTGACAAACTTACAGAAAAGCACGCCTCAATAACCTATGATTTTGATGGTTTAGAGATGAAAGGTAAGGTCGAAAAAGACGGTAAAATTATCCCAACAGGTACAGTTGGTTTGACAGGCAAACTGACAATTACTGCAAAATAGGTGTGTGAAGGAAAAAATGACAAACCTTCCCGCCAATTTTTTAACTTATCTGGAAAATGGCAGCATGAAAATATCCTGTGGAGATTCTCCTGCAATTAATTTTAATGCTACAAAAGATTTGAGAATCATCGACATCATAGACATTCCAATAAAAGTTTCATCAAAACCAAGTTTCATCAAACAATTATCAGAGGGAAAGGAGCTTGCAAAAAAACTAAAAGAAGAAAAAATAACACTCGAAATCAGATTAAAGGGAGAACCAGTTTTGAAATTAGGAGAAAAAGCAAATCCAAAACTAGCCAAAATTGTTACTTTGAGTGGAGATATTGAGATCACAGATATTAAAAAATTAAAAACACTCAGTAGTATTTTCTAGATTTTATATAAATCATTTTAACAATTCGTTATTTTCCAAAATAACAATTTCCAGAATTTAAAATTCAGACAAACTAATTTAAAAATACCAAAAATATCACTAGCCATACCTAGTGCTAAAAATAAAATTTTGCAACACAACTAATATGCTAAAAAGACGAATCTAATACATGGCAGACATCATATGGGGAAACGGTAATCAGATTTTATCAAATAATACATTTGAAATTTCAATTACTCATAGAAAAGATGGAAACAAGGAAAACTATTCCGATACAGAAAAAATTAAGATTATAGAGGCTGACGTTCCAGGACTACCTCAAAATGAGGAAGAAAGAACTGAGGAAATAATGAAATCATGCCTGATTGACGCCTTTCTAAAATGCGAAATTAAAGACAGGGATAATTCGGGAATTTTGTTATCAAAAGTGTCTCATTCTGGGGTAGGCGGATATTAGTGTGGACTCCAAAAAAATTGAAAATATAAAACCAAATGCCAGGTATTTGGAATTATTATCATCTGGTGAAATACCAGCAATAATAATTAGAAATTTCTATGATAAAGATTCATGCAATTCAATTACCAACAGAATAAAAAATTCGCCATTGGTTGATTTTAACAGTGATGAATTGAAACATGTCGGTTCCTTTCTAATGGAATACATTACAAGGAAAAGAGAATATTTTGAGGATACAAAAAAGAATCAAAAATTATTTGAATCACTTCTAGTAAATCTAAATCCAATTGATGAAATTCAAAAAATGGTAAAAAAATTATTCCATGTCAATTCAGTTACATTAGCAAATGATTCTGATAACAACTATTCACCATGTATGATTAGAGTGTACAAAAAAGGAAAGAAGATCCCAATTCACAAAGACAATATAAAATATGAAGGTAGGGAATACAACATATCTGATATAGATAGTCAATTATCATGTATTCTTCATTTACAAGAATCAGAAGCAGGGGGGAATTTAGTAATATACAAAAAAAAGTGGGAGAAGAAAAATGAGAGGTTTAGAAATATCGATTTTGATTATTCTTCAGAAATTGTAAAAACTTCACAAAAATGCGTAATTTCAAATCTACGTGCAGGAGATTTAGTAATATTTAATCCAAATTATTATCACAGAGTTACAAAAATCAAAGGAGAGACACCAAGAATTACACTTTCAATGTTTTTGGGATTATACTATGATAAACAAAGAATAGTCACTTGGGCTTGAATTTTTTAATTTTAATCTAGAAATTCCTTTCCACAATGGGGGCATGTTCTGTTTTTAGAATCCTTTTTCTTTCTAAGTTCTTCTGTAAATGCAGAGGCCATAATACCCGTAGGTATTGCATATACGGCAATTCCAATAACTGCCACCCCTGCTGCAATTAATTTTCCAGGCACAGTTACAGGATAAACATCACCATATCCAATTGTAGTAAGGGTGACAATTCCCCACCACATTGATGCAGGAATACTAGAGAAAACAGCAGGTTGGGCTTCATGTTCTGCATGATACATTAAACTGGATGCAAAGATCAATACAATAAACAAAATAAAAAATGCAACTGCCAAATCACCAGCTTTAGCCCTGAATACATCGCCAAGGGTTTGCATAGGTTCAGAGTATCTTGCAAGTTTGAATAATCTGAACAATCTCAAAAGTCGAATAATTCGGATGAATCTAACATCTGCCACCACAAATGGTAAGAAGAATGGTAAGATTGCAGCAAGATCAACTAACATCATTGGAGATACCAAAAATCTCAAAATCCCATATCGAGATTTGTTATATTTTGGATTTAATTTGCAAAGCATTATTCGGCTGATATATTCTGCTGTAAAGACTAGAACTGAAAAGACCTCAAAAGGAGTAAAAAAATAACCATATTCATCAAGTACTGACTCCTCGGTTTCAATAATAACAACTAGAACGTTAACTGCGATTAATGTAATTATGAATATCTGAAAACTCTTTGTAATTTTATCATTAGTTGTTCCTTCAAGGATTTCATATGCTCTTTGAACTGTTCTATTAACCATAAATTATCAAAAAGATCAGATGTTAAGATTCCCCATCGTTTCATTTTTTATAAAAAAAATATTGTATTTTATCAATAAGAAATTATACACACTCATAATTTGATTCGATAGGTAAAATATAGGAATAGTTAAGAAAAACAAACTAATCAGTTTCTGTTCTGACTGATTTTTCTAATTAATTACGGAGAAGAATACCAAAATTTCTTACATGAATAACATTGATTTTTCCATGTTGAAACACCATCTGAATTTTTTTTCATCTCAATATTTCCAAAATTTTTAGAACCACACGTAGGACATCCATGATCTGCAGTCATCATCAAATATCCTTCATTCGCTTAGAATAATCATATGTGAAAATCTTTTGAGGATTAATTCTTATTGCAACCTCATTTTTAGAATGTTCTTTTAAAAATTTGGATAGTTTTGATTCCTTATCTCCCAAATACTTGTCAATCAATAAATCAAGAATTTTTTGACCATCCCTTTCAATTATTTCTGCTATCCCTTCCCCACGAATACCCTTGTAAGGAGGTTTGTCCGTAGCTATTTCAAAGCCACAAAGAGGATGATTCTCAAGATATGATACAATTTTTGCAGTTTTTTGAGTAGCACAGTAAATTGCACCATCTAGGTAGATATGCCATAAGGAGAGAACATTTGGTGCTCCATTTGGTTTGGTAAATGCAAGACGAATGGGAATTTTTGTATCACTAACACTAGAGGTATAGTCAATTTCATCTAATTTGAGCAATTTTTTCTTCTCCAATTTTTCTCATCACAGATTTGCCATAGCAATAATCACAAGCCCACTCATAAAATTCATTTCCACAAGAAGCACATGATTGAGCAAGTTGCTGATTCATATACATCTTATGGATTGTTAATATATGAATAGTGCTCAAAATTAAAACTAGTGCTAACTTGAATATTTTCAGTTCCAGTTAATATACAAAATTTTAGAAACAGTTGCATGAAAGCAATTTTCATCATTACCTTTGTTGTAATTTTAATGATGAGTAATTCAGCATATGCACACAAATTAATTTTACATGATGAATCACATCGAGATTTTAATACAGCATTGAATATTCCTGATCACAAAATATCATGGGCAGTCTATGAAAATCTAGGTGCAAATGAGGCAAAATATTACAAGTTTAATGCATTACAAGGAGATTCATTTTATGCAAGCATTGTAATTCCAAAAATTCAAGGGTTGGAAGAGTATGCACCAACAATGTTTCTTGTTACCAATGAATTTCAAGGCGATATAATTGAGAATCAAGATGTTAAAAAATATCCATATGTTGGAGAATTTCCAGGTACAGAATTTTATGAACCATTTGGTCAAGTAATATACTGGGAAAGACAAGAAATCAAAACAGAAATTCCTGAAGACGGTCAGTATTTTATTGTGGTCTCCGATGAGAAAAGCCAAAGTGGAAAATACAGTCTAGCAATTGGAACTATAGAAGATTTCTCTGGAGAAGACTTTCTAACAATTCTACCACAGGCATGGTTTGAAACAAAATTATTTGTAAATGATTATGCATCTATTGCAGTATTTTTTATGGTCATTATTTTGATCCCAGCAATTCCTATTTTGATTTTGATCAGGAAAAAATCAAATATTAAAATCAAATCGAGTTAAATCCATTTTAAAAAGTAAATGGCGCCGGGAGGGAGATTTGAACTCCCGTTCCCTTGCGAGAACGCGCTTTATGGTTAATTATTTCCAGGCGCGCGCCCTACCAGGCTAGGCGACCCCGGCACAAGTCTTGCGACAAATGAATTGAGCAAATTTGATTATATATTATGTACTTTGAAAAATTCAAAATTACTTCCAAATTGTCACAGTAGTTGATTTCTCAATTTTGTTGCCATTAGAATCCACACCTTTTGCTGAAATTTTGTACAGACCTTCATGAGCTAAATCACCATCATTTTTTATTTGATCCCAAGAAAACTCTATTTCATCACGTGGTTCCAAAATGGGAATAATTTCTTCTGTAGAAATTAATGGAGAATACATCAAGATTCCAGACAGGCCAGTAATTCTCAAGCCATATGAAGAATCAGAGAATACCAAAGGAATGGTTCCAGAATTAACTATTCGAATTAGGATTTCTTCACCTTGTTTAAAATCAGTCTTTTCAGTAACTACTGAAATTGATGGACCATCAACGAATTCAAGTTGACTAGTATTTTTCAAATCAATTAGATAAACACCCAATCCAAGTCCGGAAACCACACCAATTGCAATAAAAACTACTAAACTTTTTGCTAACAATTTCTTCTAAAATAAAACCATGATTTTTTAATCCTTTGGAGGAGTTGGTTTGCTTCTCCATTTTTTTGGATATGTGTTAGGAGCCATTATGATTCGCCTGGTTTCAAATGCATATCCCTTTGTTGCATCTCGTATCTCTTCTTCAGTCATCGTAGCTTCTGCAAGGGCCACTGCCTCTCCTTTCTGAGTATAAACTGCAACAAAATCACCCTTTTTTAGATTAGGAGATATCTTTAGTATTCCAGGAATTGCAAGTTGTGCACCATGACACATTGCATCAATTGCAGAGTCACGAATTACAACTGATTTTAATTCACTTAGAGCATATTCAACTGGTTTTATCATTTTCATGAGTTTTGTATCATCTTTTTTCTCCTCCCACAGAGCATATGCATCAGCTAATTCATGGAGAGTAACTAATCCATCTGTTTCATAGAATTGATCAACTCTGGTTCTTCTCAGCTCAATCATGGTAGCACCAGGCCCCAAAATTTCTCCAATATCATAGTATAATTTTCGAATATAGGTTCCAGCTTCACATAATACTCTCATTAAGAGCAGTCTTTCTTTTTGCTCCAATACTTCTAATTCATAGATAGTTCTGCTTCTAGTTTGTCTAACTACTGCTGAACGTTGTGGAGGCTTTTGGAAAATCTCACCTCTAAACATATCAATTACTTCATGCAGTTTTTCTTTTGATGGAAGAGAGTGAACTCTTCCCAGTGCATGATATTCCTTTGGTCCAAATAGTAAAACACCAAGTGCTTTTGTTGCCTCACCTAATCCCAATGGCAGAACACCAGATACTTGAGGGTCAAGTGTTCCACTGTGTCCAATTTTAGGTAATTTCAAAATTCGTTTTGCCCATGCAACCGCTTCATGACTTGTTGGACCAGGTGGTTTATCTAAAATTATAATTCCATAGTTTAGTAGTTGCTCTATAGTTCTTTTATCATAATAAGTGCCATATGCATCATCAGTAATATCTTGATCAATTTCAATTAAATTTTCTAATTGTTTTAGAGTCATTGTAGTTTCCTTACAGTCTCTTTTGTCACATCTATAACTTGTTGGGCAGTGAGATGATCAGTATTAATTATTAAATCAAAAACAGATGTGTCATCACCAAAATCAAAATTATATAGTTTCTTGTAGAGTGCTTTGTTTCTATCAAATCGTTTTTTTGTAATCTCATATGCCTCCTCAGAGCTCATGTTATCACGTGTTTGCATTCTTTTTGTACTGCTTGCATGAGAGCCCTCCAACCAAATCTTAATTCCATTATCAACTAACCAAGGCAAGGTATAGCTGGTAATTACCATCCCACCTTGATTAAATAATGTAATGAGTTTATCATCTAATTTTTTATCAAATTCAGAATTTTCCTCTCTCTGTTTTAGGAATTTCATACCATCTTCAGTATCCCACCAATCATCTCCATCTGAATCAAACCCTTGCTCTTTTGCCATCTCCTTTAGAACGTCTCCACCACTAAGATATTGCAAGTTAAATTCATCAGCTAGGCCTTTGGCAACAGTGGTTTTTCCTACTGCTGGAGGCCCAGAAATTACAATGGATTTTTTCAACTGAGATCCATTGATGTTTTAGTTAGTTTCATAATAATGCCACTAAATGCAATGGATGATAGAAAGTACCATGCCCAGAGATATAGTGCATTTTCTTTAGGACAAACATCTTCTATGTTAGCTGCTTGTTCGGCAGTACATGTTAGTTGGAAGAAATCACCAGGAATTACATTTAGAGGAATAGGGGACAGTGCAACAGTGTATGAGAATAATTGTGGCAATACCAGATAAAATATCAAGATTAATGGAACAAATGTAATCATCATTGGCCTCATATTCATCTGCATCATCTCCATTGACATTTTGTTCATGTAGGAGGATTTTTTGCTCAACTCGTTAATTTTGGCCTGATCTTTTGATCTCATTGCAGCCATTCTTTCTTTTTGCCAAGCTCGTGTTTCTTTCATGATTCTTTTGAGTTTGGTCTGATCAACCATCTTCTTTCTTACTGCAGCATTAAACACATTTAGAATAATTCCAAACCCAGATACTGCAAACATTGAGATTATTAATCCTTGAATAATTGGATCATCGCTTCCAAGATGTTTAGATTCACCACCTAGAAAATCAAATTGAAGAAAAATTGAATCAATGAAGAGTAGAATAAAGTTAAAATCCATTTTTTACAGTCCTATTGCCTTTATTAGTTTAGCAGCTGCTTCATCAATCTTTCCCTCGCCATTTAGAATGTGTTTGACTGGAGAGCCTGTGATTACAGCACACGCAGAGATCATTCCAGATTGAACATCTAACTCTTTTTTTATATTTTCAATAGTAATTTTATCTCTATTTCGAGTATCATCTTTCATTCTTCTGTTGTAAATTTCTTCAGGTTTTGCAGAAACTGAAATAAAGTTTGATGGTTTGATAATTTTCAATACATGCTCTGGTAATCCAGGATAATATCCTTCAGGAGAACTGATAAATGCATGAGTATCAATTATTACGATTTGTTCATTTTGGGAAGCAATTTTTTCTGCAACGATTTTTTGAAGCTTTTGTTGTTCTGATACAGGTAATTTTCGGAGTTCATCCCTATCTTGTAATCCGTTTTCTTTGGCAACATCAAACATCAATGTACCATAACTCATCACATTGACATTTTTATTGTTATTTTTGAGAATTTCAACAATTTTTGATAGCAGGGTGGTCTTTCCAACACCAGCAATTCCCACCATCACTATTTTCTTATTTTCTACCAAGCAAAGCACCCAATCGCGGCATTACTACCTCTACTTGTTCTCGTACTAGTTGCGTATAATAGTTAATCAGGATATCAACCATAAGCAAAATTCCAATTCCAGAACCAAATACACCAAGCACATCTGAAACACCTGCCAATAGACCCAAGATCATTGAACCAATTATAGTGACAGATGGAATGTACTTGTTTAGTAATGCTTCAACTGGGGCATTTGATCTTCTAAATCCAGGGATTTGTACATCTGCATCAAGCAAATTTTGAGCAGCACTCTTTGGAGATAATCCACCAAGCTCTACCCACAATCTTCCAAATACAACCACAATTCCAATCATAAACAAAACATACCCTACTGCACGCATTGGATCCAAAGCTGCTACATCTAGTCCTCTTGGAGGAGTGATGTAGTAGATTAGACCACCAATTGGTGTTGAAGGACTAGTAGGATCAAACTGTGCTATAAAATTCATAAAGAAATTATTGTTTCGCGGGTTCATGTTTGCCCAAAGCATTTGGAATATGAAAACAGCATTTGCAGTCAACGCAGATGCTAAAATGACAGGAATGTTAGAGACATACATTAGTTTGATTGGATAAACTGCAGAGAAGCCTCTGTATTTGGTAGAAACAATAGGAATCTCAATTTTCATTCCTTGTGTAAATACAAGTATCAGTAAAATTCCAGCTGTTAAGAATATTCCAAAGATGCTCGGGAGTTGATTTGAACGGAAGAAGACATTTGACAAGTCACCACCTACAATAGATTGTCCAATGTAAGGAATAATTCCAATTGTTCCTCCATCTCCTGCAGGTAACGGACTAAACAAACTCCACAGGATCTGTTGTGCAACACCTGCCATGATAAACAGACTAATTCCACTTCCAATACCCCAACCTTTCTGGATTAATTCGTCTAAGAACATGATAATAACAGACGCTGCCATCAGCTGCCCTATCATCACATACAGAAAGTGTGGCTCTGAAACTCCAGGTCCATATACAGCAACTGCATATACAATTGATTCAGCTACAATTACAACATATGTTACAAGTTTAGTTGCAGTCTGAAATATTCCTCTCTCTTCAGGCTTTTTAAAATCAAATTTCAGAATATCTGAACCCCTAAGCAATTGCATCAAGAGTCCAGCTGTTACAATCGGCCCTATCCCTAATTCAACAAGTGTTCCTTGCTGAGATGCAAAAATAACTCTAGCAAATGCTAGAAAATCAAATTGAGGGGCAGTTGCACCAAATAGTGGTGTTTGACCCATAACCATGTAGATGAGTAATGCAACTCCACACCAGAGAAGCCTAGTTTGAAGAGGAATTTTCTTTTTAGGTTTTGGAACTTGAGGAAGGTATGGTTCTGCTTTGAAAACAACTTTTCGAATGTATGTAGTGAGACTACCTTCAGCCATTATCGGATAACACTTCTCCCCCAACAGCTTTTAGTTTCTCTTCAGCAGATGCTGTAAATTGTTTTACTTTGACGGAATATGCATTTGCAATTTTTCCGCCACCAAGGAGTTTTTCGTATCCTGCGCTTTCAAGGTCTACGATTTTTTTACCCCCTTCTTCTTTTCCGAATTTTGTGAACAGGTCATCAAGATCACGGATGCTAGTCCATTTTTTTGTAATATTTGGGTGAGGTGGTTTAGTTGAATCATGTCCATAATGATCTGGCTCATCTTTTAATGTAGTACTCCAATGATGCTTCATCATACCAGTAACTCCAAGACCGCCTTTATGACCACTTGCGCGATGTTGACCTACTTGTCCCCATCCCATATGTCGTCCGCCTCTTAGTCGTCTAGTTTTTCTCAATCTAGTTGCCATTCTATATCATTCTCCGTACAATTGCATCAAGTTCTTTGTTATGTCCAAGTACACCTTTTTGTCCATAGAGTCTCTTGGTACTTCGTTTGAATCCTAATCTTGGAGGTGCTAAAGCAAACCAAGGTTTGAGAGGTTTTAATTTTGATAAAACTGCTTTTCCATCTGCTAATGCAGTTCCTAATTCATCAGAACTTGAAAATCCTAGTTCTTTAAGATCTTCTGGTGTAATTTTTTGATATCCACCTTTTCTTGCTTTTTTATCAATTAGTTCTTTTGCCAAAGAGGAATCAAGTTCAATCCATGTAACATAGTGTTGTACTTTTTTTAGCATTCCCAAAGTGTTATCTTTAGCTGGAAGAATGGTTGCACGATATTTTTTATCTAATTTTAATAAAGTCATGGTATGGGTTGCCCAGTATGGACAATCAGCCTGACCTTTAATTCTAACAACGAGATATGCATTTGCCATTTTAAATCAACCTTGACTAAATGTCTGTCTTAGACAGTCCAGAATTGCTTTTGAAGTTGAATTCATTGTAGGAGTGGAGCCTTTAGCGGTAGTCCATGCATCTTTAAGACCAGCTAATTCCAATAATCGTTTAATTTTACCGCCAGCAACTAAACCTAAGCCACGAGGAGCAGGAATAATTTCTATTGTAACGCTTCCACCTTTTCCTCGAACTTTGAATGGAATGGAATGTTTTTGATCACATCGACATTCCCAACTTCCACATCCCAATTTGATTGGATTAACATTAAGAAATGCTTGACTTGTTGCTTTTTCAATTGCAATTCGCATTTGTTTTGATTTGCCTTGACCAATTCCCAAATATCCATTTTCATTTCCTGCAGCAACTATAGCTTTGAATCTAGTTGATTGGCCATTAGAGGTCATTTTTTGAATAATTCCAACATCTACTACTTCACTCTTCAAATCAGGAAGTAGTTTCTTAATAATTCCAGATTCTTGAATTCTTAATCCAGCTTCAATAATTTCTTCTAAAGAGGAAATTTCTCCTGAAGCAACTTTCTTTCCCAAGATAGTTTTTGGAACCCAAACTTCTTCTTCTGGTTCTCTTCTAGGTCTTCTAGGACGATCATTACCACCTTTAACTCCTCCAGGTGGACCGCTTCCATATACTGGTGGGCCTCTACCTCGTTGTCCGGATTGTCTCTGAGGACTCTTTGCTTGTGTAGCTTGACTCATTTCTATTTGACCTCACTATCAATTGTCGATTTAATTTTTGAAATATCATTTTTAACAGTAAGATGCTCGCCATTGATTCTTTCAGTTGGAGGAAATGTTTCTTCTGAAGCTGGAACTTGAACACCTGCATCAATTACACCTTTGAGTGCAGCAGCCATTCTTTGAGTATATTTTCTAGTACCAGTATACAAGATAGCATCTTTAGCACCTTTTCCAATTGCTTTCTTTCCTGCCAAATAACCTGTCAAGTATGCAGCTGGAATACTTTTTCTAGAACCTTTCCATCCTTTGTCAATTAAAGATCTAGAATGGGCAAATGAGATGACTTTGTCTCCAGTCATTCCAGGTGTTAGAATTTGGACTTGGGTATTTTCATTAGTAATATTGACAGTGATAAAATCTCGCTTTCCAGTAAGCATGGTTCCACGTTTTTTATAATTGGTCTTTTCTTCTCTAAGTCTTCTTAATATTGTTGAATAGGCCATCTACAGAAATCGAGTTTGAACCTTCTCTTATATACGTTAACCGTGAATTAGAGCAACTAGCAAAGCTTTCTGAGAATGAAGACGGTTTTCTGCCTCATCCCAAATTACTGATTGAGGTCCATCAATTACTGATGATGTTACTTCTTGGTCTCTTTTAGCAGGAAGACAATGCATAAAGATCGCATTTTTCTTTGCAGCTTTCATTAGTTTTGAATTAACTTGAAACTTTGGAAGAAATTTTTTAATTCTTTTTGGATCATCGTTATGAATCGAGGAATATGTATCAGTAATTACAACATCTGCATTTTTTACAGCAACAAAAGGATCTGAAGTCAATTCAATTTTTGTTGATTTTTTTGCTTCCTTTAGAACATTTTTGTCAGGTTCAAACCCTTTTGGTGTGGCAATAGACATACTAATTCCAGATAAAGAAGCACCATAAATCATAGAATTGCAAACATTATTTCCATCACCTATCCAAGCAATTTTTAATCCTTTGAGTTTTCCTTTTTTTTCTTTAATTGTCATAAAGTCAGCAAGTATTTGACATGGATGATATGAATCAGACAGTCCATTAATGACAGGTACACTTGCATGTTGAGATAATTTTTCCAATAATTTATGATCATAGACCCGAGCCATAATACAATCAGTATATCTAGAAAGAGTTTTTGCAGTGTCTTCTATAGATTCACCACGAGATAGTTGCATATCATTAGATGATAGATTTAACGAATATCCTCCTAATTGATACATTCCAACTTCAAAACTCACACGTGTTCGAGTTGATGGTTTTTGAAAAACCATTGTCAATGTTTTATTTTTTAAAATAGGTTTTGTGAATCCTTTTTTTAATTCTTTTTTGAGTTTAATTGCATTGTCAATTAATCCCAAAAATTCCTTTGGAGATAATTCCGCTAATGTGAGTAAATTTTTTGATTTTAGTTTCATTTCTTAAAAAATCCAAACATACCTCTTTTCTTTTTAGGTTTTTCTTCTTTATCATGTTTTTGTATCTCTTCTTTATCTTCAGTCTGAACACTATCATCATGTTTACTCTTAGATTCTCCAGGGTTTGGTCTTCCATTTTTTATCCAATCACGTATTTTATTTCCAAGTTTGATTGCATCATCATCATTTTCAGGTGGTGGAACATCAAATAGATCAGAATATGTTGCAATGTCATCATCCATAATTCCATCAAATGGATCAATTGTAGAATTTTCTGGTGTTGGTTCTGGTGTTGGTTCTGGTGTTGGTTCTGGTGTTGGTTCTGGTGTTGGTTCTGGTGTTGGTTCTGGTGTTGGTTCTGGTGTTGGTTCTGGTGTTGGTTCTGGTGTTGGTTCTGGTGTTGGTTCTGGTGTTGGTTCTGGTGTTGGTTCTGGTGTTGGTTCTGGTGATTTCATTACCACATTATCCAAAGAACCAAAGACAGTTTCTAGAAATGTTTCCTTATCAAAAGGAATTAAATCTGGATATTCTTGGCCTACACCAACATAGAGAACAGGTGTTGAAGTGACTTTGACAATAGATAAAGCAGCACCGCCACGTGCATCTGCATCACTTTTTGTTAAAATAGAGCCATCAAATTTCACATGCTCAAAGAATTCTCGTGCTTGATTTACAGTATCATTACCAGCCAATGAATCCCCAACGAAAATTTTCATATCAGGATTTACAACCTTGGTAATTTTTTCAATTTGCTCCATCAAGTTTTTGCTAGTTTGCATTCTTCCAGCAGTATCAATCAAAACACAATCAGTTTTGTGAGATTTTGCATACAAAACAGCATCTCTTGCAACTGCTGCAGGATCCGAATTGTAATTTTGTGCAACAAGTTTCAAATTTAGACGGTTAGAGTGTTCACGTAATTGTTCTATTGCGCCTGCTCTGAATGTATCAGCAGCTGCAATCACTACAGAATATTTTGCTTGTTGAAGCATGTAAGCTACTTTGGCCAATGAAGTAGTTTTTCCAGTACCATTGATTCCAACAAACAAGATTAAGAAGGGTTGATTCTGATTCTTTTTTTCATTAATTTTTGCAAATAAATCAACAGAACCTGCTGAATCAAATAATGAGGATATGCTAGAAATTAAACTATCTTTAACAAATTTCTCAATTTCATTTTTATCAACTTTAGAACCGATTAGTTTTTCTTTAAGATCTGCTTTAATTGATTCGATAACTTCGGTTGCAACATCAGATTCCATAAGAGAAATCTCTAATTCAAATAGAATATCTTCAATATCTTTATCATGTAGTTCTTTTTCACCAAGACTTTTCGCTGCATTAGAGAATGCATTACGAAGTTTATCAAACATGGTTTATCCCGATTTAGGTTGTTGCATTGATTGCATTAATTGATTAATTTGGGCTTTGCCTTGTTCTAATCTAGCAGCTGCATCCTGTTTTTTTGCAGCAGTATCTTGTAAAGCTACTTCAATTTCTTTGATTCTTGCTTCAAGATAATTAATTGTAGATGGGAAATCTTTTTCCACAGCAACACCAGCGCCAATATTCAAAACTATTTTACTTGAAGAGGAAACTTTTGTTGGGATGTATGTTCCCATACCAATTGGAATTAGAGTGTCAGATTCAGGGTTCTTACCAAGTGATTGAATAGACTCGATTGCAGCAACTGCTTCTCTTAGAATATTTAGGAAGGTGGACTCTCTTTGAGATAGATCAGAAAAATATGTTTCAAGCATTTGCATTTGTTGCATTAATTGCTCGGCTTGTTCTTCACTCATTTACAACAAACAGCTCTCAGATGGTTATAAATTCATTCCAGATTAAAGTAATAGAAAATTCTTGAATAAATAAAAAATAAAGAATAAAGATTTATTTTGCTTTGGAGAATCTTTTCTCAACTTCATCCCAATTAACTACATTCCACCATGCGGCAATATAGTCAGGTCTTTTGTTTTGATAGTTGAGATAGTATGCATGTTCCCATACATCACAGCCCAATAATGGCACTAATCCTTCAGTTCTAGGACTAGTTTGGTTTGGCATTGATTTGTACTCAACCTTTCCAGAAGAAGGATTGTATACTAACCATCCCCAACCACTGCCTTGAATTACTGCTGTAGTGGATGAAAATTTCTCCTTAAAGTCAGCGAAGCTTCCAAAGGATTCTTTGATTGCATCTGCAACAGAACCTCCAGGTTCTCCACCGCCGTTAGGTTTCATGTTGTTCCAAAATAGCCTATGGTTATCATAACCGCCACCGTTGAAATTAATTGCGCCTCTCTTGTCCTCTGGTACTGATTTAATATCAGATAAGATTTCAAGAATATCTTTTTCCTGAATTTCTGCAGGACATGTTTCTAAGGCTGCATTTAATTTGTCAGTGTATGTCTGATGATGCTTGGTGTGATGAATCTCCATTGTTCTTGCATCAATGTGAGGTTCTAATGCATCATAAGCATAGGGCATTTCTGGAAGTGTGTATTTTCCCATGATTTCATTTTAAATGGTATTCCATTTATTGCTTTAGAAAGCAATTCATTTTTACTTGTTAAATTTCTTAAAAAAATTGTGAAATTCTCATTAGTTTTTTCTGCATTTTTTATATTGTTTGGAGGAATTCTATTGTTTCAGATAATTCAAGACAATACTGAATCACACATATTTTTGGAGAGGAGTGTACCATTTATTGGAACTGACATTCCAAGGATGAAAGGAATTGACGGTACCGGAATTAAAGTTGCAGTAATAGATACTGGTGTTGACTATAACCATCCAGATCTTTTAGGGTTTGGTCCAGAAGGCAAAGTAGTTGGCGGATACAATTTCATTAACGAAGGACAACCACCTCTAGATACCAACGGTCATGGAACTCAAGTAGCAGGAGTGATTGCAGCAGACGGTCAAATCAAAGGAGTTGCACCAAAGGCAAAAATTTTGGCATACAAAGTCTCAGAAAATGGAGAAGGAGTATCATCAGAGCTTATCACTAGGGCAATCAACAGGGCAATTGAGGATGGAGCAGATATTATCAATATCAGTTTAGGAGTTAACAAAACAAATTCAAAAATTGATCGTGCAGTAAATAATGCATTAGAGAAGGAAATTTTTGTAGTAACTGCAGCTGGAAACGACGGACCAGATTCTAAATCCATTGGGAGTCCCGGAAGAAATTATGGAGCAGTTACAGTTGGTGCCACATATAACAATCTAACTTCAAGTTTGGTGGCGACTTTAGAAGTAGATGGTAAACCTTACACAGTAATTCCAATGGTTGGTTCTACCCAATTATCAGATCCTATTTCTGGAAAAATTATTTTTGGAGGATATGGAAAAGTTGAAGAATTAAAAGATCTGAATGTCAAAGATTCAATTCTAATTGTTGAGAGGGGAAGTGATGTGGAAGGAGAGTTATTGTATTTTTCAATTAAAGAAAAAAATGCAGCTAATGCTGGAGCTAAAGCTTTGATTGTATACAATAACCAACCAGGAATATTTTTGGGGGAATTGATTCATGAGTTCATGGAGCCAGATTATGAGCCAAAAATTCCAGTAGTATCAATTGATAGAGAGGAAGGACTAGAAATTAAAAATTCGCTAGATAATGGTCATAATGCAACTATTCATTTATTTTACAATCCAGACTTTGTTGGACATTTTAGTTCACGTGGACCAGTATCACCATTTTACATTAAACCAGAATTAGTAGCACCTGGAGCTTACATTAACACCACACAGAATAATGCAGGTTACAATTTTACAAGCGGTACAAGTTATGCGGCTCCTCATGTCAGTGGAGCTGCAGCTTTATTGTTACAAAAGAATCCCGAGCTGCACCACCATGAACTAAAATCCATCCTATTAACTACAGTTGTGCCTGTATCTGATGCCTATGGGAAAGAATTTTCAGTAAATGATGCAGGAGCAGGAAGACTGGATATTGAAAATGCATTTAATGCAAAATTAATCATAGAACCACCAAACTTTGTTGCTATTGCATCATCAGATAATAAATTAGTTGAAAAACAATTCTATCTAAAATCAATAGATGGTTCATGGGGCGGTTTTGATGTCACATTTGATGGACCCGAATTCATTGGTTTTGGAGGCGAACTATCAGATGACAATATTTTGAATATCAGGATGAATATGTTAGAGGATAATTTTGGAGAACATGAAGGAACAATTATGATTACACATGAAGGTATAGAATATAGAATTCCATTTTTGTTGCATTATACTCAAGGTTCAATTTCAGTAAATCAAAACAATCAAGACTTGTTCTTTGAAATATATCATCCCGATGAATGGAGTTTTGCTAAAATTTCTGTAACAAATAGCAAAGATGGGATGGTGCACACTACAACTACAACACCAAATAAAAAAGCATCAATTAAGATTTATGAAAATTCAATTTACTGGATAGATGCTAAGATTAGAGTTGGTGGAAACACATCTAGTGCATATAACACCATACAAATTAGCACTCTATCTCCAGAATCACAAAGCTTTGAATTAATAGAAATTCCAGAAAAGCAAGTAGCAATAATTGCAGGGATAATTGTTGTTGTGGGAATGATAGGATTAGTAATTAAAAAACAGTCTATTTAGAAATTTTTGGGCCTGCATCAATAATCTCTTGTGAAACATTTTCAAATTTTGTAAAGTTTTCAACAAACATTTGAGCTAATTTCTTTGCAGACAAATCATAGGAGTCTTTGTCAATCCAAGTATTCTTTGGATCCAAAATTTCTGATGGGACACCATCAACTTCTGTAGGAATGTCTAGATTAAAGAGATCATCATGACGATATTTTACAATGTCAAGTGCACCACTAAGGGCTGCAGTAACCATTGCACGACTATACTTGATCTTTATTCTTTTTCCTACCCCATATGGACCCCCTGACCATCCAGTGTTAATTAGGTAGACTACAGTATTATGCTGATTAATTTTATCACCAAGGAGTTTTGCATAAACAGAAGCAGGTCTAGGCATGAATGGGGCTCCAAAGCATTCAGAGAAAACAGATTTTGGTTCTTTAATTCCTCTTTCAGTTCCTGCTAATTTGCTAGTATATCCTGACATGAAATGATACATTGCACCTTCCTTTGTCAATCGAGATACTGGAGGCAAAACACCTAAGGCATCAGCAGTTAAGAACACAATCACTTTTGGATTCCCACCCACACTTGGAATTACTGCACCAGGAATGTAATCTAATGGATATGCAACTCGTGTGTTTTCAGTTAAACTGTTATCATCAAAATCAGGAACATTATCCTTTAGAACAACATTCTCTAATACGGCACCTGGTTTGATTGCATTCCAAATTTCAGGTTCTGCTTCTTTACTAAGATCTATACATTTAGCATAACATCCACCTTCAAAATTAAAAGTACCATTATCAGACCAACCATGCTCATCATCACCTATCAATTTTCTATGAGGATCTGCAGAAAGAGTAGTTTTCCCAGTTCCGGATAATCCAAAAAATAATGCAGTATCACCTTTTTCTCCAATGTTTGCAGAGCAATGCATAGGAAAGATACCCCTGTCAGGGAGAAGAAAATTCATTACACCAAACATGGACTTTTTCATCTCGCCAGCATATTCAGTTCCTCCAATTAGAACAATTTTTCTTGTTAAATCTATTAAAATGAAAATATCAGATTTTGTTCCATCTTCTTCAGGATCTGCTTCAAAATCATTAATGCATAGAATGGTAAATTCAGGTTCATGGTTTTCAAGTTCTGAAGCAGTAGGACGGATAAACAAATTTCTTGCAAATAGATTTTGCCAAACACGATCATTGATTACACGGATTGCAAGTTGATTATCAGGATCAGCTCCTACAAATCCATCAAAAACAAAGAGTTCCTTGTCATCAACGAATTGTTTCATCTTTTCCAAAATTTTTTCAAATTTGCCACTAGGGAATTGATGATTAATTTTACCCCAGTCAATAGTATCGTGAGTTTTATCATCATATACAATAAAACGATCATCTGGTGAACGTCCAGTATATTTCCCAGTATTGACAGATAGAGAGCCTGTAGAATTTACAACACCCTCTTTTCTTTCAACTGCAAGACGCACCATTTCTTCAACACTAAGATTTCGATGGACTTTGGATGGATTGATACCAAAGGATTTGAGTTGAGCTGAAAATTTCTCAGTTACAGAAGTACCTACGACTTGAGTCAGAAGGTTACGCCTCCAAAAATAATTTTATGAATCCTAGGCCTATTCATAAGATATTTCGATCCGCCTAAATTTTCCTTATTATCTCTTCCTATCAGAAATTTTTTCTAGTCTAGGAACGTATTTATTCCAAAATTCAAGAGTGACAATGATGCCGATCAACAAAGACAAGATTGCAAAGAGACAGGAAGTAAAAGAACACAATCCAGATTTCATCAGACCAGAAAGCTGGAGATATGTCAGACTGCAAACAAACTGGAGAAAACCAAAAGGTATCGATAATCATCAGAGAAAGCAAAAAAGTAGAGGTCGTCCAGGACTTGTTAAAGTAGGTTATGGGGGACCAAAAGAAGCAAGAGGTTTGCATCCTTCAGGATATACAGATAATTTAGTTTTCAATTTAAGTGATTTAGAAAAATTAGATCCTAAAAAAGACGGAGTCAGATTTGGACATGGTGTTGGAACCAGAAAACGAAAAGAAATCGTTGCCAAAGCTGTTGAAGAAAAGTTCAAAATATTTAATGCTAGAGTGAGTGCAATTGGTAGTAAATCTTAAAGCTAAAAAAAGACTAGCAGCCAGAGTTACTGGTGTAGGTATCCACAGAATTAGATTTGATACTGATCATTTAGATGATATTGCTGATGCAATTACAAGAGAAAATATTCGAAGTCTAATTACGGCAAATACAATTAAGATAAAATCATTTACAGGAACTTCTAGAGGCAGAGCCCAATCTAAAAAGGATCAAAAAGGAAAGAGAGGTACAAAACAAGGCTCAAAACAAGGAAGAAAAGGAGCAAGAGTTGGTAAAAAAGAAGTATATGTTGCCAAAGTTCGTTCCCTTAGAAGATTATTGAAGATTGCAAAAGATAGAAAGGATTTGACTAATCCTGAATTTTGGGCACTCTATAAAAAAGTCGGCGGTAACACTGTCAGAAACAAAGCACATCTTAGAACTTTGATGGATGAAATCAAAGAAAAGCGAAAAGATTAGAACATATAAACTCGATTTTTCAAATCTACAATTTTCCCATTATGAATTTTAATACCTTCATCATTTAGCATCTTAGCTTTAATGTGCTCACCATATGCATAACCTCCAATTTTCCCAGTGGACATTACAACTCTATGACACGGAACAATTACAGGGTATGGGTTCTTGTTCATAATTTTCCCAACAACTCTTTGACCATTTTTCAGACCAACTGCTTTTGCTAAATCGCCATAAGTAGTAATCTGACCTTTAGGAACTTCAAGTAATTTTTTGTAAATTTTTTGTTCAAGATTCAAAGTTTGATTACCTCAAGATTTGTTGAATTTAGAAAATCTAAAACTTTTTGTTTGTTTGGACCTAATCCACCCCAATCAAGTAATGCAAATTTTGCCATACTATTTTGAGAAAGAATATGCAAAAATAATGATTCATCAAGTTCATCCAATGCATGTTTTGGAATTACAGTACCTAGAGCATATTTTCCCTCAAGTAATTCATTTGTAAATTTTGTGGGATAATGTGTTCCACCAAAACAAAGGGCTACAGGATTCTCAGGAATTTTTGAGATCATAGTTTTGTGAACTATAGATGCAACCGAATTACAAAGGTGGACATCATTCCATTGTTTTTCAGTGGTTCCAATCTCAATGAATATTGTGGGTTTAGTTAATCCAGTCGGACCATGATGAGTTGCCTCTATTGTGATCTGAAATTCTGAAAATTCAGATTGATTTTTGAATAATTCTTGAAGATAGGCTTTTTGAAGATTTGGGTGTGGAATTGCAACTTGTCTATCATTTCCACCAAATTTTGCCTCTGAAAAATTTCCAGTACTATGACATGTCAAAGCTAAAACACCGGATTCAGCTGCATGTTTTGAGAGAAATACAAAACCACCATAATCATATTTTTCTTCTAACCAATCTGCAGAAATTGCAGGTGTAGGAATAATTAGCAAATCATAGTTTGGACCACGAAAAATATCTCCTTCTTTCTTCATATTTTTTGAAAGAAATTTTGCCATATTGTTTCCAGCAGGGTCATCCTGATATGCAACCAGCAGTTCCATGAGATAAGAGATATAAGGACACCTTATTAATTTCCAGCAATGAATCCAAGACAAACTTTGAAAAATATGGCTAATACCATGAAAATGGCCAAAAAACCAGACAAAGATGAGTATCAGCAGCATCTTAGATTAGTACTGTTGGGAATTGGTGGTGTTGGAGCTATAGGATTTACTATTCAGTTTGTCTTTTCGGTAATTACATTTGGTAGGTAAAATTGTCTGAGGAAATTAAATCACATTTGTTTGCAATTAGAACCACGGGTGGTCAAGAAAAAGTAGTAATGAGATTATTAGAAGCAAAAGCCAATTCAAATCAAATTAACATTCAATCAGTTTTACTAGTTGACAATCTAAAAGGATATGTCGTAATTGAGGCCATTAATCCAAGTGATGCATACATGGCAGTAGAGGGTGTCAGACATATTCGCGGTCAATTAAGAGGAGAGTTAGAATTCAAAGATATTGAAGGATATCTAATCAAAAAATCAACAGTTTCACAATTAGCAGTAGATAATGTAGTTGAAATTACAGGCGGTCCATTTAAGGGAATGAAAGCAACAATTACCAGAATAGATGTTGAAAAAGAAGAGGCCACAGTAGTTTTGTTAGATGCATCATACCAATTACCAGTAACAGTTGACGCCAATTATCTAAAATTGTCTAGTGAGGCTTAGGAAGGATTAAATTTTCATTTAGGACTGAAAAAATATGGGAGAACAAAAAGTATCATCACTTGTAACAGGAGGAGCAGCATCAGCTGGACCACCATTAGGACCTGCATTAGGACCTCTGGGAGTCAACATCATGGAAGTCATTAATGCAATTAACGAAAAAACTAAAGACTTTGAAGGAATGAAGGTTCCAGTTACAGTAATAGTTGATAGTGATACTAAAAAATATGAAATTGAAATTGGAATCCCATCTGCTGCAGCACTAATAATGAAAGAAGCAGGAATTCAGAAAGGTTCAGGTGCTTCAGGTACTGAATGGGCAGGCGATGTCACTATGGATTCAATTCTCAAAGTTGCAAATACTAAACTTGAGAAATCTTATGCTTCATCAATTAAATCAGTTGCAAAAACCATCATTGGAACATGTCTTGCATTAGGAGTCAAAGTAGAAGGAAAGACCCCTAAAGAGATTACAGCAGAAATCAATGAAGGTAAATGGGATGAAAAATTCAAATAATTATTGAATCAAGTAGACAGGATCTTTATCGGTTTTTTGTAATTCAACAAAAGTTTCAGTATTTTGAATTCCATCAATCTTACCTATCTTTTCAATTACCACTGAATGAAGTGCTTCTAGATTTTGAGCATATACTTGAATCATAATATCAAATCTACCTGTAACCTCTGAAATTGAAACAATCTCAGGAGTTTCCAAGAATTTTTTATGAATAACATCCTTAAACTTTGGATCACGATTAATTCCTACATTGGCTTTGACTCCTATTCCAAGAAGAGAATCATCAATCTCGATGGTGAATTTTTTGATTAGTTTTTTCTTCATCAACCTCTTAATTCTACTATAAAGAACTGAAGCATTAATTCCAAGTTTCTTAGATAAAACTGGAACTGAAATTGATCCATCTTTTGTTAATTCATAAAGCAATTTCATATCAAGTTCATCAAAACGGTGCAATGTATTCGAAAAACGAATTTGTCATTTAATATATGTAGGTTTTGAGGTTTTTTTGCTGTGGATTTACATGATTTTTAATTAAAATATGTAATTTTTTAAAATAAACTCATCTTTGAAATCCCATCCACTAAACGATTTTAAGTAGGCTTCCTAGAATTCCTTCGTAATGATTACAGAGGCTCAGCTGGCTAAAATGATCAATGAGGCCAAGTCTGCTACAAAACAGAGGAAGTTTAAACAATCTATTGAATTAATTATGAATTTCAAGGATATTGATGTTAAGAAAGGATTTGCACTAAACGAAGTAGTTCAGTTGCCAAAAACAGATTCCCCAGCAAGAGTATGTGTCATGGCAACAGGAGATATGGGTCAAAAAGCAAAACAAGCAAATGCAGATGCAGTAATTGGAACTGCAGAATTAGATAAATTTGCAACAGACAAAAGAGAATCAAGAAAATTCATCAACAAATATGATTTCTTTTTGGCAGACACTCAAGTAATGCCAGTGGTCGGAAAAACTTTAGGTCAATTGTTAGGTCCTAGAGGAAAAATGCCAACACCAGTTCCATTTAATGCACCAATTGATTCATTTTTACAAAGATTCAGATCATCAATTAAAGTTAGAACAAGAGCATCTCTATCAATGTCATGTAAAATTGGAGATGAGTCAATGAGCGATACAGATTTGGCAGTAAACGCACATGCAGTAATTAATGCTGTTGAGAAAAAACTGCCAAACGGAGAGAAGAATATGAGAAGAATCATGGTTAAAACAACCATGGGAAAACCAATAAAACAAGTACACGAGGTTAAGAAGAAATTTGCATGAAAATAGAACTACTTATCCTAAAAGAAAAGCTCAGATGTATCAGCAATTACAAGAGTTACCAAAAAAGTACAAGGTAATTGCTCTAATCAAGATGAAGAAAGTTCGTTCTTCACAAATTTTACCATTAAGAAAAATTCTCAAAGAAGATGTTGAATTTGTAAGTGTCAAAGATAAAGTTGCACAGAAAGCATTTGAGAATTTAGACATTCCAGGAATTAAAGAAATTGCAAAAGAATTGACTGAACAATGTATGTTCATGTTCACAAACATGTCTCCATTCAAACTCAATGTTCTTCTAGCCAAAAACAAAATCATGATGGCTGCAAGAGGAGGAGATATTGCAAGTATAGATATTTTGGTTCCAGCTAAAAATACAGGAATTGCTCCAGGACCAATGCTTACAGAGTTCAAAGAAGCAGGAATTCCAACTAAAATTGATCAAGGTACAATATGGATTGCAAAAGACAGTACACCAGTACTAAAAGGACAAGCAATCAATGAAAAATTAGCATCAATTCTAGGCAAATTAGACATAAAACCAGTAGAAGCAGGTATTTCACTTTATTCAGCATTAGAAGATGGGACCACTTATGCTGCAGATGAAATGGTCATCGATGTAGAGAAGATTAGAAATGAATTTGTTCAAGCACATCAGGAAGCAATTTCATTATCAATTGAAGCAGCATATGTTACACCAGAAAATATCTCACAGATCCTCAGCAAGGCAGCACAATCTGCACGTTCCGTATCAATAGAATCAGGGTTTATGACAGATGAGACTAAAGAGCAAATCTTACAAAAGGCAAACGCTCAAGCAAAAGCTCTTGCAGGGCAAGCAAAAGATTACACACCAGCCTAATCAGTACTACCTTTAGCTTTTGGAAGATTCCAGTTATACTTTATTGCAAGTAATCTAATTCCAGTAGCTGAAACAATTCCTATGATTGATGATATTTGAATGTCTACTCCCGAGGATAGAATGACATAAAAAATTACAATACCAACTATTGAAGCAACTGCATATACCTCTTTTACAAATACAATTGGAATTTCCCTAACAAATACATCTCGAAGAATTCCACCACCAATTGCAGTTATCATTCCACCAAAAAGCATTGGAAGAAAATTCAATCCAATTATTTGATATGCAATTGATGCGCCAATTATTGAAAAGACTCCCAATCCCACCGCATCAAAGATTAGCCATATGTTCATCTGTTTTTTCATTTTTGAGTAGAGATAGAACATCACAACACCTACTATGACAGTGATTGAGATATAGATTGGATCAGAGAATGCGGTTGGAAATCTTCCAAATATCACATCACGTGTAATGCCACCTGCAACACCTACTACTGATGCCAATACAATAATTCCAAAGATGTCTGCTTTGTGAGAGATTGCCTTTGATGCACCGGTAACGGCAAAGGCAATGGTCCCCAAGTAATCAAGAAAAGAAATGAAGCCATCTATAGGAAAAGAAAAATCAACCAATCAATACAACGGCACTATGATTACTAATTAAGATTAATGAAAATGATCGGTATTATGTAAAATAAAATTCAAAATTAAATTGAAAAAAGAAAAGTTGCTTAGCCAAATAGGGAAGATAATCCTTCCATGGCTGCTTCTTCGGTTTTACCTTCTTCTTTAGGTTTTTCCTCTTTCTTTGCTTCACCACCGGCTGCTGCATCTGCTGGTGCTGCTGCAGCAGCAACTGCGACAGGTGCGGCTTTAACTGCCTCATCGATATTTACATCGGCCAAGGCTGCCACTAGTGCTTTAACTTGAGCATCATTAACTTCAGCTCCAGATGCTTTAACAACTGAAGTGAGGTTTGCTTCGTTAACTTCTTTGTCTAGTTTGTGAAGAAGTAAAGCAGCGTAAACATATTCCATTGTATCGAGAATTTCTTAGGGCATAATATAAAACTATGGAGAATTCATGCCTAAAATTAAAACATTAGTTCAAAATTTTGAGACTTCGACATACAGCATAAAGGGTTCTTTTCAGATTTTTATCCACCAAAGTTTCCATCCTATGTTTTAAAACACGTTTTGCTTCATCTCGTTCTGCTCCAGGTGGCAATGATAACACAGCATTGATGAATTCTGGAAGAGATTCACGAATCCAACCATCCAACATACCATAGATTTTTGGTGGCAAAATATCGCATTTGTCCGAATCAAGATCTAAAACTTGAGTGAAATTTTCATGTTCTACTCTATACACCAAGGCTAAAACTACATTATCAGGAGTGGGATTCTCAAGTATTTCCCTAGAACGTTCTCCAGTTTTTCCTTGGGCTATCTTATTTTTAAGACCAACTGGATTTACTATCACACCATTTACTCCAACTTTCCTTCCATCAATTCCAGTAACTACACCAAAAATAAAGTCATAAAAATCACCATTCTTTTTTACAGAGAAGATATGAGTTCCTTCCTTTAGAGTAGGTTTCTTCCCAAACATGAGTAGTGTGAATAATGTATTCTATTTAATGTATTATTAATCGACAATTCTTAATATCGGATTAGAGGAGCCTTCATCGTTGGATAAAAAAGAGATTCTAAAAGAATTTTCATCTGATTCTGACAGATATTACAAGGTAAAATTATTCGAAGAGCAAGGATTTGAGAGAAAATCTTGCTTGAAATGTGGAAGATATTTTTGGACATTAGATTCTAAACGTAGTTTATGTCCAGATGATGCTGATGATACTTATTCTTTCATCGGAGAACCACCAACTACAAAGAGATTTGATTATACCCAAGCATGGAAACAAGTTGAAGAATTTTTTGTGAAAAATAACCATACTTCAGTTAGCAGATATCCTGTGGTTTGTAGATGGCGTGATGATCTTTACTTTACAATTGCATCTGTTGTTGATTTTCAGAGAATAATGGGTTCCAAAGTAGTTTTTGAATTTCCTGCAAATCCTTTAGTTGTTCCTCAAACTTGTTTAAGATTCAAAGATTTGGAAAATGTTGGAGTTACAGGAAGACATTTTTCAAGCTTTTGTATGATTGGTCAACATAGCATTCCCGATGGAAACGGATACTGGAAAGACGAATGTGTTGATTTGGATTACAGATTACTAACTGATCAATTTGGTATAAAAAAAGAAGAAGTGGTATTTGTAGAAGATGTGTGGGCAGGAGGTGGTTCTTTTGGTCCATCTCTAGAATATTTTGTCAGAGGATTAGAATTAGGAAATGCAGTTTTTACGGAATTTCAAGGAGAGTTAGGAAAGCATACAACACTTGATCAAAGAGTAATTGACATGGGTGCAGGTCTTGAGAGATTTGCATGGATTACTATGGGAACGCCTACAGCATATGACTGCTGCTTTGGTCCAATAAATCAGATATTATTTGAAAAGATTGGAATAGATTCTGATTCAGAAACTTTACGAAAATACTTTACAGAAATTGCAAAGGCTCTGGATAATTTTGAAGATCTGAATGATGTTAGACGACACGCAATAAAAAAAGCAGGATTATCCGATGAGCAATTAATAAAAATGATAGCTCCACTTGAAGGTGTTTATTTAATTGCAGACCATCTCAGAACTCTAATTTTTGCAATAACAGACGGTGCTCTTCCAAGCAATGTTGGTGGAGGATACAATCTAAGAATGATGTTACGCAGAATCAATGCAGCAATTAGTAAGCAAAATCTAAAGCTAGACATTGATCAGCTAATTGATTCGCATATTGATTATCTAAAAGATACGTATCCTGAGCTTGATGAAAAAAGAGAAGATGTTAAAAAAATACTAAAAATCGAATCACAAAGATATGAAGAATCAAAAGTTCACATGAAGAAAAAGGCAGAAAAGATTCGCGAAAAAGGAGTTCCAAGTGTGGATGAATTAATCACACTTTACGAATCAGATGGAATTACACCAGAATATCTTAAAGAAGTAGATGCAATTGAGGAGATCCCATCATCATTTTATTCAAAACTATCAGATTTGCATCAATCAGAAAAGAAAAAAGCAATTGAAGAATTACCATTAGAAGAATTACCTGAAACAGATACTCTATTTTACAAAGACGATCCAATGGAATTTGATGCCAAAGTTATCAAAGTTTTCGATAATCAAGTGGTATTAGATAGAACCTCATTTTATGCTAGAGGAGGAGGACAAGAACCAGACTATGGAACTATTGCAGGATTCAAAGTAATCAATGTAGACAAGCATGCAAACATCATAATTCACAAGCTAGAAGGAGGTACTCCAAAAGAAGGAGAGACAGTATCATGTAAAGTAGATGCAACTAGACGTGCAAACATTACAAAGAATCATACTAGTACTCATATTCTAAATGCCTCATCACGAAAAATTTTAGGTTCATGGATTTGGCAACATTCAGCATTCAAAGAAGATGATCATGCCAGATTAGACATTACACACCACTCTTCATTAACTGATGAACAGGTAAAGGAAATCGAAGATGCTGCAAATGACATGGTAAAAGATAATCTAGATGTAAATATCGAATATTTTGATAGGGGAACTGCAGAGCAGAAATACGGATTTAGGATTTATCAAGGAGGAGTAGTCCCAGTAAAGTCAGTAAGAATCGTATCAATTGAAGATAAAGACATTGAAGCGTGTGGTGGTACACATGTAAAAAAAACAGGAGACATTGAATTAATCAAAATTACAAAGACCAAAAGAATTCAGGACGGTGTAGTTAGATTAGAATTTGTTTCCGGTTCCCATGCCTTTGAGTATGTCAAACAACAAGAGATCGAATCAAAACAGAAAGCTCAAGAAGAGGCACAAAAAGCAGAGTTAGAGAAAAAAAGAGAGGAAAATAAACAAAAAGCAAGAGAACAGATTCCCATTTTGTTAGAAAAGATTTTTGACGGTCAAACAGGAGAACTTGATGGTATTACAGTAAAAAACAAACTCTGCTTTACTGCAAGTAAAGATTATGATGAGTATTTTCATCAAAATTTTGGTAAAAAGTTAGTGGCCAAAGATAACACCGCTGCGTTTTGTGGAATTTTTGAATCAGGTCCAACTGCAAGAATAATTGTGTATGCCGGAGAGCAATCAGGGGTAAATGCAGGCGTGATTGCTAAGGAAATATCCTCAATTCTGGGAGGTTCAGGCGGGGGTGATGCAAAATTTGCCCAGGGCGGTGGAAAAGACACATCTAAAATGGAGCAGGCAATAATCAAAGCAAAATCAATGATTTTAGGATAATATTATGACAGTTAATTGGAATGAGATAGAGAACAAATGGCGAAATAAATGGATAGAGTCAAAAGAGTTTGAAATAAATCCAAATGAAAAACCAAAAAAATTCATTACAGTTGCATATCCGTATCCCAATTCGCCTCAACATATTGGACATGGACGAACTTACACACTAGCTGATGTGCATGCAAGATTTTATAGAATGCGAGGTTATAATGTTCTATTTCCAATGGGATTTCATTATACAGGAACTCCCGTACTTGGAATGGCAAGAAGAATTCAAGCTGGAGAAAAAGAAATTCTCGACGGATTGCGAAATATTTACCATGTCCCAGAAGAAGACATTAAAACATTTGTAGAACCAATAAAGATAGCAGATTATTTCCGTGAAGAGATAAAGTCTGGAATGATTGAGATGGGCTACTCCATTGATTGGCGTAGAGAATTTACAACCATAGTTCCAGGTTATCAGAAATTCATAGAGTGGCAAATTACATCACTTAAAGAGAAAGGAAGAATTATTCAAGGAAGTCATCCAGTTGGATGGTGTCCTGATGATCAAAATCCCGTATCACAACACGATACAATGGGTGATGTTGAGCCAAAGATTGATGACAAAAATTTCTTAATTAAATTCAAATTTGGAGAGTTTGTATTTCCAATTACAACACTACGACCTGAAACAATTTTTGGAATTACAAATTTGTGGGTCAATCCAAATACTGCATACAAAAAAGTTACAGTAGATAATGAGAAATGGATAATTTCAGAAGAGGGTGCAGAAAAGATTTCATTTTTTGAAAAACAAGTAAAAATTGATGGAGAAATATTGGGAAGTGAAATTATTGGAAAATATGCTATTAATCACGATGGACGAGAAATTCCCATTTTACCAGCTGATTTTGTAGAGCCAAGTATGGGAACAGGGCTTGTAATGTCAGTACCAGCTCATGCACCAAAGGATTATCAGGCTTTGATGGATTTGAAGGCAAAAGGTCATGAATTAGCCTCAAAAATTGAGCCCATTCCAATCATATCCACTGAAGGATACGGAATAATTCCTGCAAAAGATATTTGTGAAAAATTAGGAGTATCAGATCAATCAGACCAAAAATTAGAAGAAGCCACAAAAGAGTTGTATCTCAAAGAATTTACAGATGGTAAATTAAATGAAAAATGTAATCAATTCAATAATGAAAAAGTACAGTTTGGACGAGATAAGATTAGAGTCTGGCTAAAAGATAATGATCATCTAGAAAAATTCCCAATACTTGAGAATGCACCAGTACATTGTCGTTGTGGGGCAGAATGTGTTGTGAAAATATTGAACAATCAATGGTTTCTCAATTATGGGGATGAAGAATGGAAAGAATTAGCCAGAACTTGTCTTAATGATATGAATATTCTTCCAAGTAACATTAAAACAGAATTCAAAGAGGTAATTGATTGGTTGCATGAGCGAGCTTGTGCAAGACAGCAAGGACTTGGAACTAAACTACCATGGGACAGAGATTGGATAGTTGAGAGTTTATCAGACAGTGTAATCTATATGGCATACTATACTATTTCTCGATTCGTAAATGACGGAACAGTGAAACCTGAAAATCTAACTAAAGAATTCTTTGATTATATTTTATTAGACAAAGGAGATCTGAAACTAGCTGTTGATTCTTCTAAACTTTCTGAAGATATAATTAATTCAATGAAAAAAGAATTCACTTATTTTTATCCAGTAGATTCAAGACATTCAGGAAGAGATTTGGTGCAGAACCATTTGTCATTTTTTATTTTAAATCATGTTGCAATATTTGAAAAGCAGTTGTGGCCTAAAGAAATTGTAGTTAATGGCAGTGTCATGATGGATGGCACTAAAATGTCAAAGAGTATGGGAAATATCATTCCTTTACGTACTGCTATAAGAGAACATGGTGCAGATCCAATAAGACTAGCAATCATTTCATCAGCAGAATTACTTCAAGATGCCGATTTTAACATGGAGTCAGTATCTGGAATTCAAAACAAGTTAGAATCACTTCTTGAAGAGTGCTCAAGACTCAAAAATGAGCCCATGTCAGAATTACAATCTGAAGATAAATGGATTTTATCCAAGACTCAGAATTTGATATCTCAAGTTACTGAATCAGTTGAAAAGATGAGATTACGTGAAGGGTTACACGATATTCTATTTACATTTGAATCAGATTTGAGTTGGTATAACAAGAGAGTTCAAGCTAAAGAAAGAAATGATGTTTCAGGAATATTATACAAAATAAATTCAGATAGAATTGCAATGTTATCACCATTTGCACCACACATATCTGAGGAGATGTGGGAAAGATTAGGAAATTCAGAACTTGTATCAAAGTCACAATGGCCTGAATATTCTAAAAACAGAGTAGATGCAGCGGCAATTCAATCTGAAGAGTTGCTAAAATCAACAATTAATGATATTGCTAATATTCTCAAAGTAACAAAAATTACCCCACAGAAGATAGTAATCTATGTGAATTCAGACCAATTCAAAAAAACAGTGTATCGTAAAATTCTTGAAATCATGGTAGGAGGTCAAAACAACATGGGAGTTGTAATGAAAGAATTAATTGCAGATCCAAAAACAACTGAGGTCAAAAAAATGCCAGATTATATCCAAAAAGTAATCAAAGATTTGCTTTCAGAGTCCGAGGAGATAAAACAAACAAAAATAGAATCTCCAGAATTCAATGAAAAAGAATTCCTTTCAAAAGAATTAGCAAGTATTGGAAAAAAAGAATTTGGCGTAGAGATTCAGGTATATTCTGAATCAGATTCAGACATTTATGATCCTAAAGGAAAAGCTAAACATGCAAGACCATTCAAACCCGCAATTCTGATTGAGTAATTATATTTTAGAAATTATTTTGTTGTTAATTTAATTATTATTTTTTCTCAGAATTTTTTTGTTCTTTTTTCAGAATATCCAGGATCTCATTATTACTTTTCATCCATGTTTTAAGGTAGGCATAAAATAGATTTTCTAAATCATCAACCAAACCTTCGAGTCTTGGATCTGAACGTATATCGGATAATTGTTCATTAAGATTCTCAAGAATTACTTGTAATCCCTGATTTGAGGTATCTAATTTCTGGATTGCCTCATCTATACCCATAGAGAGCATAAAGAATCACCAATAATAAAGGAATCTTAACATTTTATTATTACAATTAAAAATTCAGAATTTATTTTCAAAAACAAGTTCAGATAAAGGAATTTGGCCACCACGTTGAGATGGTTCTTTTGATTTTTTGCCAACTACAACCATCATAGAAATTAAATGATCAGAGGGCAAATTAATCATTTTACCCACGGCATCATAATCAAATCCTTTCATAGGACATGAATCATATCCCATAGATTTGGCTGTAAGCATTATAGTTTGAGCTGCCATACCACATGAGCGCATTGCTTCATCACGCTGTTGTTCAGGTTTATCTTTGTAAGAGTTTTTCAGTGATGCAACAAGAGAATTTCTTGGCTCCTCAGGAATATTAGCCCAGTATCTTTCAGGATTTTTATTCCAAGAATTCAAATCAGCACACAAAATAATTATCAGAGATGCTTCAGATACTTGTTGCTGTCCATGAGATAATTCAGATAATTTATCTTTGAGAGTCTGTTTAGTAATTATTACAAATCTCCAATTTTGAATATTATAAGATGTTGGAGATAATATGGCCAATTCAAGAATTTGGTTAATTTCATCTTTAGTCATCTTATGATTTTTATCAAAACTTTTGACACTACGTCTCTGTTTTATTGCATCAATTGTATCCATATTTCATTGAGAGTATTACCAAATTTAATTTAATAAAAATAAATTACTCAGATTGAATAGGATCATATGGTTAAAGTCTTTAGAAGATAGATATTAGAAGAATTTCAGATAGTGTATTTATTAGGCCAGACAGATATCAGAGTATCTTGAAGATTGCAGTAATGGGAATGGGTGTTGCAGGTTCATATCTCATGGCTAGATTAAAAAATTCAGAACACGAGGTTGTAGGATATGAAAGAATGCCTCAGGAAAGACATGATTCAATTTGTGCATGGGGAACAATAAAACCAGTATTAGATGAATTTTGTAAAAAGACTGGAAGGAATTTTGATGATTTTCTAATACATGATGGAAAAAATATGCATGTAAAAATGAACAATGATGTAAAATTCGATATTGGTTTGAAAGGACTATGTACATATAACAAATTAGGACTAATTCAAGACTTTATCAAAGATTGTAATGTAATTTATGGTTCTGCACCAAAACTCGAAGAGTTAGAAAAAGAATATGACATGATAGTTGATTGTACTGGATTTCATAGAGTGTATCTTCCAAAATTAAAAGAAGATTTTTTCTTGCCAACTTATGAATACAAAGTAGAATATGAGAATGGAGTTCCATATGACGACTTTTACATTGAACCATTTCCTGGAATGTCAGGATATTTCTGGTATTTTCCTCTGGGTGAGAAATGGGCACATATTGGAGCAGGGGATTACAACAAGAATCATATCAAAGCTACTGACGAATTCTTAAAAAAACACGGTGGAAAAGTGATTGCCACCAAAGGGCGTCCAATTAGATTAGCTACACCTGATAGATGTAAGCCATATTATTCTGGAAAAGTTGTAGGTGTAGGAGAATCTATTGGAACAGTTTATGCTCTTTTAGGTGAAGGAATTATTCCATCAATGCAATGTGTTGAAATTTTCTTGGAGAATATGCATGACTTTAAAGCATATGAAAAGGCTATTGAAAAACATTACAAAGTTTATGCAAAGGTGTTTAATTTTGTCAGAGCAAAAATTCACAAGGACTTTAATTTCTTCAAAGCATTACCTGATTTCATCGCAATTTTCCGTTACATGAAAAAGAATGAAGATAGATTTGGAATGGATATTAAAATTGCAGATTTAATGAAGGTTGCAAAAGCCTAAGTAAAACTTACTGAACCAAATCCTTCTCTATTAGTTCGATTAGAAGCCATATTGTAATCATAGATTATTTTTGAATAGTTTTTCAACTCTTCTTTCATTGATTCCAAATTATCTTCAAGGTAGAATCCAGGACAGTCACCTGTAAATTGATAGGTTGCATGAACCCGAGCTGTTCCTTTTTCATTTTCCAACCAGCTAGAAAAGGGATACAGATAGCATACTCCAGGCCTATCAGGATGCATACTACAGCCACCCTTATCATCTAAAAACCTACAAGAGATGTGGGTTCCATCATCACTTTCAGTCTCATCATTTTTTCTTTTCAGATTAATTGTAGTCATTGTAGTCATTTGGCCTGAGGGACCAGGTTCTTCATATGTAACAGTTAATGTCTCATTTTTTATAAAATCCGAAGGTTTTTGATATTTCAAACCTTTTCCTATTGTAATTAGATCATCAGATGTTAAAGGAAGTCTTCCTTGTCTATCGCAGCAATTATGACAATCAGGCCAAAAACATTTCCATAAAATATATTTTTTTTGAGAATTCAGATATGGGATATGAAATACTACATCTTTAACTTTGATTGGATAATCAGATACGTCAGTAATTTTTCCTAGCATAAATTCTCGTAAAGTTGGGTCCACCTTCCAATCTTTTTCCAATAAGTCTAGTGATTCTTCAATTTCTTTTTGAGACAACTATTAAGTTATAACATCATTTTCAGATGTTATTAATGTTGAGTGATAAAGGAAAATATGCATCAGCCACTCAAAATAGAAGATTTGTTTGGAGTGAAATAGTCTGGCCACTAATTTTAGAAATAAATGATGTAGCATTTACACTAAAACAATTTCAAGAGAAACGTAATCAAATTTGCAAGGAAAAAAATGTAACAATTACAATTCCATCAAGAGGATTAGTTTCTCTAATGCAAAAAGGAATTTTACTTAAAGAAGGAGAAATCTATTCAATTCATTTCAGATTAATACCATACATGAGATTAAGAGCAAATTGTGATTATGCAACTGCAATTCATGAAGTTAGATTGAAATGATTACAACAAATGAATATATTCTAAAACAATAAAATTTCTTCAAGTAGCCCGATAGTCTAGTGGTCAAGGATTCTGCCCTCTGGATCTCATGAGTGGATAGGCGGAGACGGCAGTTCGAATCTGCCTCGGGCTACTGGTAAAATTTCTATCTAGAAGCTTGTGCTATTCTTTCTAATTCGTTCTTTTTCTTTACAGAAGGAGCATTAGGATCATTGGAGGCTGCAAGAATAAGTTGCTCTGCCATATGTTCTTCAATGGGTTTTGGATTGGAGAATGTTGATTCTTTAATTGCATCAGAGATAAATTTCAATGCTAGATCAACTCTTCGAATTGGAGCAACATCAACTGATACGTGATATACAGTACCACCATAAACAATTCTTGTAGTATCTTCATTTGGTGCAGAGTATTCAACTGCTCTAACTAAGACTTCTACTGGATTTTGACCAGTCTTTAAGGCAATTATTTCAAAAGCAGTTTTTACAGTATTGAGAAGTTTAGTTTTCTTACCTGTCATTCTACCAGTATTTTTTGCATATTTTTTACCAAAATGCATTGTTTTGTTAATTAATCGCTCTACAATATTCACATCAGCCTTGTTAAATCGTTTTAGTGCAGAACGACCATAAGTATAAGGTAAAATTTGTTTTCTTAATGAAATAGCAGTTTTCAATCCAGGATCTTTAACTTCGATGTTAGACAAATCCCATTTTCTAAATAATAGTAAGTTTTTAGTTTCAGCCATTTCTATCTCCTTGGTTTTTCTTTCTTTCCTATAACTAACTCATGCAGTGATGTACCATTTACTTTGAATACTTTAAATCTAACACCAGGAATATCTCCCATTGCACCACCTTGTGTTGCACCCATTCCCTGAATGTGAACTTCATCGTGTTCATCAATGAAATTCATTGCACCGTCTCGTGGCAAAAATGCAGTTACAGTTTTTCCATTTTTAATTAATTGAACTCTAACACATTTTCTTACAGCGGAGTTTGGCTGTTTAGCTGCAATTCCTACTTTTTCTAAAACAATCCCTCTTGCTTGTGGAGCACCACCAAGAGGATCTGCTTTTTTATCAATACCAAGTTTTCTTCTCTTGTATGTAGAAATGGCCCATCTCTGTTTTTTCTTTTTAATTGTAAGAACTCTACCTGCAAATAATCCAAGTGGTGATTTTTTTGTCAATTATTACATCTCCAATGTGGCACGTTCAGGACTGTTAATTAATACACTCGTAATATCAAAATATCGTTTAGCTAACATTCTTGCCTTCTCAGCATTTCTACCTTCCCTTCCAACTACAATACCTTTCTTTCTTGGATCTACCATTACTATTGCCTGTTTTGACCCATCGGCTCGTTTATTTATTTTTACTTCATCAACAAGTTTTGAATTTAGTAAATTAGTGAGAAATTTTGCTGGATCTTCATCATATTCAACTAATTCCACATTTCTTTTAACAATATTTTGTAATGATTTGATATGAGTTCCACCCTTACCAATTGCTAATCCCATTTTACCAGTATTAACCACAAAAATTACTCTATCTTGTTTCTCATCTTCAACACAATCGCGTGCAGTAGCACCTGTAACATTTTGGAAAAGAGATATCAAACGCATTTGATCAGTAGTAAGTTTAATTGATTGTGTCATAAAAATTCCTTTTTAACTCCGAACAAAAAAAGTCTCATTTAAACTTTCATCAGTGATGTATCTATTCATTTTTTTCCTCAGCTTCAGTATCTTTTAAAATTGATTTGATGTTTGCATCGGTTATTGATGTGAATGAAATTGTTGATATTCTAAATTGCAAGCCACATAATCTTCCTAATGCGACTGAAGTTCCCTGAAAGTTTACCAATGGAATTTTTTCTTTTTTTGCATCTGATTCAATTTTCTCAAACATTTCTTTTTTTACTGATTGAGACAATACAATTAGCTTGGAATTTTTTACAGAGTTCAAAACTTGTTTAGTGCCCATTGTTAACTTATCCTCTTTTAAGGCATCCTTTAATGATTTTTCAAGTATCTTACTCATTCTATTTCCTTATGTCGATCGTCTTAACAGGGCTTTATAGGTTTATTGAAAAATCAGTTTAAAAATCCAAACAGTGAACCTAAAGATGAAAATACATAGCCCATTTCTTCAATAAAACTAATTGTTTTTTCTTTTTCAATATTAATTAAATCCGATTTTTCATTTGGTTTAGAATCCTCATATGAAATTTTTTCTGGAACATATTCTATTTTAACAGGTTGGAAAGAGTTTTGCATGTTGGAATTTTCATATAATGTTAACTCCAAATTTTTTCTTGCAGAAAAATAATTTGGGTTTTGTTCAAGAACTTCAGTGTATAATATTACGGCATCATTAATTTTGCCCAAATTTGAAAGAGCATTTGCCTTGTTATTTTTTGCAGGAAGAAATTCAGGGTCTAGTTTGAGAGCGTGATCATAGTATACTAATGCCTCAGAATAATACCCCAATTTTGCTAATGTAGAACCTTTGTTTACAAGGATTTCAACATCATTTGGGTTTTTTTGTAAAGATTCATCAAAAAACTTTAGCGAGCTATCAAATTGACATAGTCGATATAGTGCAGGTCCCATTCCATCATAATAGGTAATGGTGTCAATCAATTTACTTGAATCACATTTTAGATTAATTTCATTCAACATTTTACCCAATTCAATATCTTCAATAGTTAAGTTGTCATGTTCTTGTTTTTCATTCTCAGATGAGATGTTTTTAGAATCATCATTAATTATTGCAGAGTCATTTTTTTGAGATTTATTTTCGATTTCGGCATCTATCTCAACTTCTACTTGGACAACAGATGGATTTGGATTATTAGTTGAAGGTTTTTGAATTATTTTAGTTTCATTATCAGAAACAGTAGGGGATTCATGAATTATTTCATCTATTTCTTCTTCTATGATTTCTTCTTCTATGATTTCTTCTTCTATGATTTCTTCTTCTATGATTTCTTCTTCTATGATTTCTTCTTCTATGATTTCTTCTTCTATAGAATTATCAACATGTTGTTCCAAATTTTCATAGTAATCAAAAAATGAAGTTGCTTCTGATTCCCCATAGTATGCTTTAATTGAGTAGGTTCCATCAATTCTAAAATTTACCCCAGATTTTACAAGAAAACTTGTAGAAAATTCCAAGTTAGAAGAAACTGTACCAAAATAAAATCCAGCAGGCATTCCAAAAGGATCATAGATGCCAATCAACACTGTAGGCGAATCTAATGTAGAAACTAGTCCAGTAATTGTAATAACATCATTTCCAGTGTATGCAGTTTTCTCAGTATAAAGTAGAATTATTTCAGGCTCTATGAATTCATCATTAAAAATTTCAGAGTCTAGAAAATCACCATCAATAGAAAAGAAATGGTTTTGGGATATTTGGCCATAATCAAATTTTATTTTATAATCTCCTGCTTGTTCATAAAATGGAGAATCCAATGAGATAATTTTTGAGAAGGTTTTTTCAGAATCAATTTCTAGATTATTAGCTGAGAGTATTTTACCATCAGGATCATAAATGCTCATAGCAATTACAGGCATACCATAATCAATAATTTCTCCAGAAACAGTAAGGGAATCGCCTGTATGATACAATTCTTTATCAAAGTCTACAATAAAGGAATCTGCAAAAACATCACTTGTAAGAAGAGGAAATAATGCAGTTAACACTAATAAAATTCCAATTAAATATCCTAACACATTTGTGAAATCGTATTTTTGTATTTAATAATCACGTAGAAATTATACTAATCATTCAACTGAGATTAATTTGAAATTAGGAGGAGATAAGGCGGTAGGATCTTTTAATGATGTCCAAACAAAGGTTTCAATTTGATATTTGCCAGATTTTAGCGGGGTCCAAGATTGAGAAAGATCTAAAATCTGATTTGGTGAAATTTCTCCCTGAATCCAGGAAATAGATTCCACATAATTATCAGAATTCTTCACTTGAAAAATGTAAACAAATTTTTGCATAAAATTTTGCTCATTTGTTACACTGCCAACAATTTGGACTTGATTGCTTTCAGAGATGGATTGTAGATGATTACCTAAACTATCAGAAAGAAAAACAGGTGAATTTTCTAATCGGTCAATTGGCGATATAGATGAATCAATTTTTGTCAAAGTAACTAGTTCTAAATCATCATTGATTGAATAGGGTTTTGGCAATGTATGATCATTGTATTTTGCAATAATATTATCACCATTTACAGAATACAATCTATTTCCGCTAGATGGCGAAGTTTGAGACGGAAAGAATGTACCCATAAAAGTTCCAGAGCTTTCAGATGTTTCAATTGCCGTAATATCAATTCCTGCAACATCTGAATCAGAAGAGACTTTAATCGGTATTTGATCCAGTGCTTCAGGATTGAGATTCATATCAGGATCATTTACTATCACCACAATAGCATCATTTGTAAAAAAAATCTCTTTTGCAAATTGAATCACCCCTAAATTCCAACTAACCGGAACAGATTTTGTCAAGATCATTCCATCTGCAAATTCAAACGAAATGGTTATTCCGGAATCTCTATCAACTTCTAAAAAACCACTTGTAGGACCACTTCCAAATGTTCTAGGTGTTGTGTCTATTTCCCCATCACCGTCTGCATCATGAGAAAATCCAGTTAGTGTAATTTCTGCAGTAAATACTCCTGAATTAACATCAGTTTCGGTAAATCGATATCGATCTAAGGAATGTTCTCTAGTAGAAATTTTAATCGGGTGATCTTGATCACCGCCAATTGAATTTATGAGAAATTTATCACTATTCCAACTAGGAGCTATAATACTCATTTTTACTTTATCAGTCCAAGTGTAAATTGGTTTATCAGTGATAATTGGAGCATAAGGATTATCATAATCAGGAATGGTTTCAGCATATGCTGGCAAAAATATCAAATTCAACAATAACAAAAAAAAGAACATACTACAAATGCACAAATATAGAATTTAATGTTTAGTGAAATTAGGATTATTCTTCAGGCAAAGAGATTGCTAAAATATTATCACCACGTAACAAAACTGTTCCAAGTTTTTCTGGTTTTTCCTCAGTAACATCTTCAGCATCATCTAATGTCAAATTCATATGAATGTCAAAGTCTTGAAGAACACCTTGGATGGTTTTTGAATTACGTAATCGAAGTAAAACAACTTTGTTTTTACTTTTAGCCATTAATGTTGAAATTTCATCTGCCATAATTATCATCTAGTAATTTCTATTATTCCTCATTTTTTCTTACTGACTTGCATGTAAAGATCAACAGTTCCACTTCCGATTGGAATGTTACTTCCGACAATTACATTTTCAGTAATTCCTTTTAGTTGTTCTATTTCACCTCCAAGTGCAGCATGTGCAATTGTAGGTACTGTAATTTCAAATGCAGCTCGTGCTAGAACACTGTCTTTTGTACCAGCAATTCCGTGTCTTCCAATTTGTTGCATATATCCTCGGGAACACATCAAATCAGATACTAACATAATGTATCTATTATCGACTTCTAATCCTTGATCTTCTAGAGTGTGATTTAATTCGTTGATCAATGCATTTCTTGCAGCCTCAATACCTAATGTACCTGCAATTTCAAAGACATTATTTGTGCGTACATTTCTTTTGTCAATGCCTTTGACTTCTAATACTTTGGCAATATTAGAACCAGTTGTCTGAATTACCCATTCATCATCTTTTTGAACTAGTGTGACACGTTCGATATCTGGCACGCCTTTTACAGTTGTGTTAAGAACTTTATTTCTAATTGCAATAACTGTTGCAGTATCAGATTCATCAACTAGTTTCAAAGTAATTAATTCACCAGTAGTTTCAAGTTTGAATTTTTTATTAGAACTAAGTGCTGCTTCAACTTCTGAAATTGAGCATCCTCTTTCTCTTAATCGATTCTCACTTAGAATTAATTTAATTTCAGTAGAATAATCAGTTTCACTTGAAGAAATTAATGCACTAACCTTTGTTTGCAAGACATTACGTGCAACTTCAATAGCTTTTTCTCGATTTTTCTTGGAATCCTCATCAAGATAGATATCCATAGTTGGAGTTACGGGTTTCTTTCTAGCGTCAACTAATTCAATTAATCTTGGAAGACCTAGTGTTACGTTTCGCTCTTTAATTCCTGCAAAGTGGAATGTTCTCAATGTCATCTGAGTACCAGGTTCACCAATAGACTGTGCAGTGATAATTCCTACAGCTTGTCCTGGTTCTACTTGTGCATTATTGTATAATGATAATCCTTTTTTGCATACTGCCTCAACTCCTTCTTTACTGAGATTAGATGCATGTAATGCATCAATAACAAGAGTGGTTAATCTTGGGTTGAAAGTTTTAGTGTATTTCTTTGCAAGAGTGTCAATTTCATCTTTGGTGGCTTTCTTACCTGAGTCAATGATAGTTTGAGATTCGGCTAATCTACTTGCATTGAATGCTTCACCATGATCACTTTTTGCAACATCAATACCGTCTTCACCATAAAGGAATTGAACAATATGCCCATGTGGATCTCTTACTGTTCCATCATATTCTAATCTAATGTGCTCCAAGGCATTGATCAATCTACGTTGCATGTAACCACTTTGTTGTGTTCTAACTGCTGTATCGACTAATCCTTCTCTACCACCCATTGCGTGGAAAAAGAATTCTAGTGCTGAGAGTCCTTCCCGGTAATTTGATTTTACAAATCCGTGAGCGTCTGGATTGTTATCATGCTCTTGATAATGTGGTAATGCACGATTATTGTAACCATCATGTAATCTATTTCCTCTTCTGGATTGTTGACCTAATGCGCCTGCCATCTGACCAACGTTAAGTGAAGAACCTCTTGCACCAGTAGTAGCCATAATTTTTCCAGCATTTGAATCATCTAGAGAATCATTTGCAGTAGAACCAGCTTTGTCTCTTGCTTTTCCTAATTCATTAACAATGTATGCCTCTAATGCTTCTTCAGCTTTCATACCTCTTGTAAGTTTGAGTGTTCCTTTCTTGAATTGATCAGTAAGATCAGCTACAACATCATAAGTACCTTGAATATCAGTTAGAATCTGTTGTCTCTCTTTTTCAGGAACTTCAAGATCACCAAATCCATAACTAAAACCATAATGTGTAATGAACTGTTTTACCATAATTAGAATAGAATTAAGGAAGTTTTTGCCTACGGCATTACCATAGTCTTTAGTAATTCTATGCAACACACTTTCAGGTTCCTCTGCACCAATGGATGTTTTATCAATTACACCACTGATTAACTCACCATTTTTAATTACAACATCTTTAGGAGTTCCTTTTGTACCCTTTGACCATTTTGATGTAAGAACATAGTTGAAGTCTTTAGGAAGGAATAATGAGAATAATTGTTTGCCAGTATATGCAGGACCATCTTTTGTCTTTGTTGCAGGTTTTGGAAGTGGGCCAGTATAACCACCAAGCATTGCATAGTTTGAAAATTCTTGGACAGAAAGTGTAGTATTATCTTTTGTGAGAAGATATGCACCTGTAACAAAGTCTCTTAAAGCACCAATAATTGGACCACCATATCTTGGAGAGATTAATTGATCTTGAACTCTCATGAGAAGAATTGCTTCGGCTCTAGCTTCCTCACTTTGTGGAACATGAAGATTCATTTCATCACCATCAAAGTCAGCGTTGTATGGTGGACAAACTGAAGGATGTAATCTAAAGGTCTTACCTGGAAGGACACGAACATAGTGTGCCATAATTGACATTTGGTGAAGTGAAGGTTGTCTGTTAAACATTACAATATCACCATCTGCAAGATGTCTCTCAATCAAATATCCATTCTCAAGAGTTTCTGCAATTGTAGAACGGTCTTCTACGAAATCTAATCTTATTTTTACACCATCAGGTCTCACAATATAATTAACACCTGGGAATTTTTCAGGTCCATTAATTACGAGTTTTCTCATTCTTTCAATATTCCATTCAGTAACAATTTCAGGAATTGTTAATTTCATTGCAACTTGTTCAGGAACACCAACTTCAGATAAATCCAAGTTTGGATCAGGAGAAATTACAGTACGACTAGAAAAGTCAACTCTCTTTCCAGACAATGATCCTCTAAATCGGCCTTCTTTTCCTTTTAATCTCTGAGTTAATGTTTTGAGAGGACGACCAGAACGATGATGGGCTTGTGGAATTCCAGAAACTTCATTATCAAAATATGTTGTTGAATGGTATTGCAACAAGTCAACCAAATCTTGAACAATTAGTGGTGGAGTTCCAGCTTCCTTACTTTCTTTGAGACGCTGATTAACTCTGATGATATCAACCATTTTGTGTGTCAGATCATCTTCTGAACGAATTCCAGTCTCAAGAATAATTGATGGTCTAACAGTTACAGGCGGTACTGGTAATGCTTGTAGAATAAACCATTCAGGTCTTGCAGTAATTGGATCATATGATAGTAATTCTAAATCTTCATCTAATATTTGTGAGAATCTTTCTCTAATTGTAATTGGGAGTAATCTATGTTCACCAATTTCTGTTTTCTCAACGAAGATAGTAGGTTTTGTAAAAATTAATTCATACTGTGTTTTTCCACAGTGTGGACATTCTTTTGCTTTTTTAGCTTTTTCAATAATTTGTTCTGGAATACGTTTTTGAGAAATTACAGTGTAAGCAGCATGTTTATCTTTAATTTTTTTAAATGCATCTAAATCTTCTTGAGGAACTTTTAGTCTTGCACAAGAACGACAGGTAGATTGCAATAATTTGTAAATATTATCAATAAATGCAATGTGTAATATTGGCTCTGCTAGCTCAATATGTCCAAAATGTCCTGGACATCTTGCTGCAGTATTTCCACAGGTTAAGCATTTTTGTCCGGGTTCAAGTGTTCCAAGTCTTCCATCCATAAGACCCCCTTGAACTGGCATTCCATCTTCATCATAAGTTTCAGGAGCAGTAATTTCAGCAACAGAATATTTTCTAATCTCAGTTGGAGACCATACAGAAAAACGAATTCCATCTATTGCTTTAATTGCTTGAACAGACATCAGATTTTCTCCTTGATTAACAATCGTGGTGCGACATTAAGACTTTGCATTTCTTGTAATAATAGTTTGAATGCATATGCAACTGACACTGATGAAACTTTGGCTTTATCACCACAAACTCTGCATACATAACGTCTTTGTTTAACATCATGGTATGCAACAAGACCACATCTTTCACATACAAAAATATCTGACTTATCAGATTCATCAAGCAATCTATCTTTGAGTATCATTGAAGCACCATATGCAATTAAGCAGTCTCTTTCCATTTCACCAAATCTAAGTCCACCACCTCTTGCTCTTCCTTCCGTGGGTTGTTTTGTTAACATCTGGACTTGTCCACGTGCTCTTGCATGTATTTTATCTGCAACCATGTGGTGTAGTTTTTGGTAGTACACAACTCCAATGAAGACATGTACTGGGAAAGATTTACCAGTTCTTCCATCATACATTATTTCTTTACCTGAATATTCAAAACCATGTGCATCCATTACTTCTTTAACTTCATCCATTTTTTCTCCAACAAATGCAGAACCATCAAATCTTTTACCACGTAGAGCTGCTGCTTTTCCGCAAATTGATTCCATCATCATTCCAACAGTCATTCTAGAAGGGAAAGCATGCGGATTAATCAAAACATCAGGAGACATTCCATTTGCAGTATATGGTAAATCTTCTGCTTTAGCTAAAATTCCAAGAACTCCTTTCTGTCCATGTCTTGATGCAAATTTGTCACCAATTTCAGGAATTCTCATATCTCTGGCTCTAATCTTGTACATTTTTCCTCCTTCATTAGATTGAGTCATCACAACGGTATCTACAACTCCAGTTTCAGAAGGTCTTACACCAATGGATGTATCTCTTCTGTAAGGACCAGTTGATTCAAACTCTCTATATTCTTCCATAAATCTTGGTGGACTAGTTTTGCCAATCAAAATATCTCCACCCTTAACTGGAGCCTCTGATGCTACTACTCCATCTTCTTCAAGTAATCGGTATGCACGTTCACCTTTGTAACCTCTAATGTTATCTTCTGCATTTGGAATTTCAAAATTATCACGCATTCCACCTGGATATTGTTTAGCTTCTGCATCATAGATTCTATAGAAGAATGTTCTACCTAATCCCCTATCAACCGAAGACTTGCTAAGAACAATTGCGTCTTCAATATTGTAACCATCAAATGGTAATACTGCTACAATACAATTCTGACCAGCAGGCCTATCTTCTAATCCCAATAATTTCATTGCTTTAGTATTAACAATTGGAACCTGAGGATATAGCATAAAGTGCTGTCTTACATAGGTACTAGTATTCATCATAGGTGTTGAGAAACCAAGACTTTGTTTTGCCATAGCAGACTCGTATGTATTTCTTGGAGATTGATTATGTTCAGGATATGGAATGATTGAAGCCCCTGCACCAAGAATTGCTGGTGGGAAAACTTCAAGATGAGTATGTTTCTTTGTATCTTTTTCATCTAGTGTAACATAACAATTTTCTTCTTCATTTGCATCAATTAATTCTAAAACTCCCATTCTCAAAAGATCAGTCCATGAAAGTAATTTTTTAGAAATCTTATCTAATAATTCTGAGGTCAACAAAGCTTTGTTGTCTTTGATAATTATCAATGGTCGTAAAACACGGCCAGCATTACAATTAACATAAAGTCGTCTAGTTGAGCCTTCAATTTCTGATTTATGGAAAGAGACTCCAACGTGAGGATGGATTTTTGAGTTTCTTCTAAGTTCTCTTAAAGATTCTGCAAGTTGTTCACCATCTTTAAAATAACCAATTAGTCTTCCATCAACAAAAATTCTTGTTCCGTCTTTTTTCAAATCTTCTTTAGCATCAAAAAAGTGAACTGTTCCAAGATCATATAGTTTTTCAACAATTTCTTCAGAGGGCACATTAACGGAGATGATTCCAGATAATGCAAGATTTTTCACCAAACCACAGTTTGAGCCTTCAGGAGTTTCACTTGGACAAATTCTTCCAAAGTGAGTTGCATGTAAATCTCTTGCCTCAAAGTTTGGTTGAGTTCTGCTAAGTGGAGATTGAATTCTTCTAAGATGACTAATAGTTGAGAGATAGTTTGTTCTATCAAGTAGTTGAGTTACACCGACTCTACCCCTTCCCCAGTTTCCTGTGGCAATTGCATTATTGAGTTTATCAGTAATAATTCCAGGTCTAATTGCAGCAGCAACAGCATTAATTCCACGCTTTTGTCCAGATCTTTCTAATTGGTATTTCATATCTCTTACAAGATTTCTAAATGCAGTTCTAAACAGATCTGCTAACATTTGTCCTGCAAATTTGATGACTTTATTTCCATAGTGGTCTTTGTCGTCAGGCCTAATCCAACCAAGTTTTAATTCTAATAATTTACATGCTGCTTCCCCTAGGAATTGTGCTTTTTCTTTTCTATTTTCAGGATGCTTGCCCAAGTGAGGTAATAGTCCCCAATCAAGTAGTGTTTCAGCTCTCTTAATTTGGAATTCTTCAAGCATTCCAGGTGCAATTCTTTTACTGATGTAAACAATTGCATCTTTTGAAGTTGGAACATCACCGGCTTTCTCAAATGAACCTTCTAATTCATTTTGAAGATCATCAACAAGTGAAACTGCAGCTGCAATTTCTCTATCAGATTCTAATCCAAGTGCTCTCATTAGGGTAACAACTGGAATATCAACAGGAGAGCCTGGAATTCTTGCAACAATTAATCCATCATTTTTCATTACCAGTTCTAGTTTTGCACGATAACCAACAATAGATGAATAGACTTTAGCTTTGAAAACAATATTTCCACCAACAGTTTCTCTATCAACAATAATTTTGTTATATGATAAATCTTCTAATCCTACAATGACTCTCTCAGAACCATTAATGATAAAGTAACCACCAGGATCATTTGGATCTTCACCATGTTCAACTAATTTTTGAGTAGAAAAGTTATGCAAGATACATGCATTGGACTTTGCCATTACAGGTACATCACCAATATGTACAAATCTTGATTCCAAAATTTTTCCATCTTCAACAACACTTGCCTCCATCATCACAGGTGCTGAATATGAAACATTTCTCAATCTAGCTTCAGCTGGAGTGATATGAGTGATTGAACCATCAAGTTCCATCATTCTTGGTTGTTGTAATTTTACTTTTCCTAGTTGAATTTTGTATGGATATTCTGCGTTTTCAATATCAATTTGTCCCACTTCATTGATAATACTTTGAAGGCCTTTTTCTAAAAACTCATCAAAAGAATTAAGATGCTGTCTTGCAATGCCTTCTCGTTTTAAGATATCTTGGATTACTGGCCAACGTTTTGTTGAAGGATCTGCCATCTAAATTTCCACCACGTATCTATAATAGAGACTTTCACCAGCAGTTGGGCTTTTTCTAGTGATTTTAATTACATCACCTGGTTTAACACCCAATCCCAATATTGCAGGATCGTTTACAAAGATTAATGGTAATTCAGTAGGTTTACAATTATATTTTTTTAGAATTTCCTCTGCTTCTTGTTTTGTAATAATTTCATGTTTTGGAACATAGATATGATCAGGCACCAATACTTGATTTTTCTTAGTTGCCATCTACAAAACCTCCAGATCGAACATTAAATGTAACAGCAAATAATACACACAAACTGTAAAAAATTCACGCTCAGGTTAATATATATCTAATCTGAAATTCGTTAAACGCTGTGTTTTTTCTCGTTTGTCAACAAATTTTTTCACAACCTTAAATAAGATAAATTCAGGCGTAAGATTGATGAAAACTCATCTATCGGTGTTTGCCTTATCTGCAATCTTAATTGTAAGTATTGGTATGGCACCAGCATTTGGACAAATACAAAGTTCGATTGTTGTTACTACAGATAAAACATCCTATTCAGAGGGTGAAACAATCATGGTAACAGGTCAAGTAAAAGAACTGTATTCTGGAATCCCAGTTAGTGTAATAGTCAAGGCTCCTAATGGAAACTTAGTATCAATTGCACAAGTAACAGTTGGTGCTGATAAAAAATTCAGTACTGAAATTACTGCAGGAGGATCTTTGATGAAGGCAGCTGGAACATACACAGTTACAGTTCAATACGGAACCGAGAATCGTTCAGCAACAACAGAATTTGAATTTGGTGGTTCTACAACTACACCACCAACAAAGGGTCCTATAACCGGCAAAACAATAGCAGTTGAAGGTTCTAGTGATTTAATAGGATATACAATCACAGGCGGTAAATTACTTAGTGTAATGCCTGATGTGGATGCAAATTCACTGATCATATCTATTGATGCCACTAGTGATGGAATATTGACTCTAACAATTCCAAGATCTGTAATGGATGCAACAATCAATGGTGAAGATGATGACTTCTTTGTCTTAATTGACGGAGAAGAGGTAAACTTTGATGAAACAACAACATCAAAAGACAGAACACTCACCATAGCATTCCCAGTAGGGGCTGAAGAAATCGAAATAATTGGAACATTTGTAGTCCCAGAATTTGGTACAATTGCAGCCATGATTCTAGCAGTAGCAATTATCTCAATAATTGCAATCTCTGCAAAGTCAAGACTTAGCATTATTCCAAGATACTAAATTTCATCTTTTTTCTATTTTTAAGTCCCCAATCTCAGATTTACATAAATTTAATTCAAAATGAAATCTCTAAAATCAATATATTTTTGAAACATTTGCCAGGTTGCCTTACCGATGAATTAAAGTATGAATCAATAGATCGGAATAAAAATGGGTAAATATCTGATCGAGGATAGGTAATGATGAAAATATTCTTTTTAAATATACATAAATACCAAAAGATTGTTGGGTTGAAATAGGATGAATTTTAAACGTTCAACAACATCAATGGCAATAGCCCTTTTGGCACTGTCATTAATTTCAATGACCTCAATTCAACAAGATGCTTCTGCTGCTGTTCAAGGAATGGCTGTTACGGTAACAGCTGATAGAAATTCAGATACAATCACCTTAACAGGAACAACAATTTCAAAAATGAATGATGTCACATTTAGAGTGACATCTCCAAGTGGAAACAATGTAGTTGCCATTGGTCAGGTATCACCTGATGATAATGGTGATTTTAGAACCCAATTCAAAATTGGTCCAACATGGACTGAGAATGGATTCTATACAATCAAAGCAATGCAACAAAATTCATTGTATTCATTAAAAGTACTTGTTGAAGTAGCAAATGGAATGGCAAAAAAGACATCTGTAACTGAGTCTAATTTAGAAACAGGAATCTACAAGCCATACACTCCAAATGTTGCAAAAGATGCAGGACTAGAACTTTATGCAGATGCAGTATTGGGATCTACAACTATTGAGATTTCAGGAACAACTGATAGAGTTAGTCAAGATATCACTTTGACAGTAACAGCACCAAATGGAAATAAAGTATCAGTAGGTCAAGTATCACCAATGCTTAATGGAGAATTTACTACTACAATCACTACAGGTGGACCTCTTTGGAAACAAGATGGATTTTACACTGTAACTGGAAAGCAATTTGACGATCCAAAATATACTGCTTCAGCTCAAGTAGACATTAGAGAAGGAGTAGTAGTACCAGAATTTGGAACAATTGCAGCCATGATTCTAGCAGTAGCAATTATCTCAATAATTGCAATCTCTGCAAAGTCAAGACTTAGCATTATTCCAAGATACTAAGTTCACAACTTTTTTCTCTTTTTAAATATACATAAATAGAGACAGATGCAAGTCGCAATAAGATGAACAGCCGTACGTCGTTCGCGCTACTAGCCCTTTTGACTGCAGTCGGTACTTTAACCGTGTCATCAGCATATGCTGCTGAAAGCAATAATTTGCCACCAGCATGTGTACAATGTGATCCAGAAAGTGCAAAAACATCAGCTAAAGAAGCTTTGATGAAATCAATTCCAATATCAGTTTGGACAGATAAAGCAGAATACGGACACAATGATATGATTAAAGTAATGGGCCAAGTGGCAAACAAAGCCTCGGGATTTTCAGTTACAGTAACTGTTGTAAGTCCATTGAACTCCATTGTTACAATTGACCAAGTCAGTGTAGCAGATAATGGTAGTTTTGAGACTAAACTTAACACAGCAGGTGCTTTATGGAAATACGACGGTACCTACACCATTAAAGTAAACTATGGAAATACTGAAAAAAGTAACAAAGTCCAAGTTGAATTAATTGGTGGAGAAGCAATGGTAAAACCAACAACACCAAGTGTAACATGTGGTACAAACGAAATTACTGCAAGTGGTAAATGTATACCATACAGCATTACAGGTGGAACAGTAACCAGTGCAAAAATCAATACTAATGACAAATCAATAGTCATTAGCATCAACGCTAAAGATGATGGAACCTTAACAGTAACCCCAGCAAAATCAGTCCAAGACGGTATCTTCATGGTACTTGTTGACGGAGAAGAATGGGATGATGTTCAAATTGATAAGGTTACAAACAAAGTAACAATCATGTTCCTAGCAGGCGCTGAGAAAATTGAAATCATTGGTACCTTTGTAGTCCCAGAATTTGGTACAATTGCAGCCATGATTCTAGCAGTAGCAATTATCTCAATAATTGCAATCTCTGCAAAGTCAAGACTTAGCATCATACCAAGATACTAAAATCACAACTTTTTTCATTTTTTCATTTTTAATAGTAAAGGAAATATACAAATGTGTATTTCAAACGTTGTGGATTCTAGAATAGTTTACGGAATAATTTCTTTGCTGATAATTTCTACTGGAACATCATTTGCACAAGAATCTCTAATCTCAGTTCAAACAGATGATCACATTTATGATGAAGGAGACACAATAATTATTTCTGGAATTGTTTCAACCAAAGTTGGCGATACACCTGTAACATTACAATTGTTTTCTCAAGGGAATCTAGTAGACATTGCTCAAATTAGCGTTGCAAAAGATGGAACTTACTCACACACAGTTCTTGCAGAAGGTCCTCTTTGGAAAAATGCTGGAGAATACACGGTTAGAGTCTCATATGGAGAAGGAAATATAGCAGAAGTGGAATTTGATTATAGTCCAAAATCAGAATCATTTACAACTACAGAAATTTTTGAAGTAGATGCTGGAAATCAAGGTACATTTGACGTAGAATATAGTATCAAGGGAGGAACTGTAATTGATATGATAGTTGATTCAGATATTTTTGCATTAATAGTTCAGATAGATGCCACAGATAAGGGAACCATAACATTAGATTTACCCAGAGAGTTCATAGGAGCTGAAAAACAAGATGGCAAAGATGATGCATTTATCATATTAATTGATGGGATAGAAGTACCATATCAGGAATCAGTTGTACATGCAGATTCTAGAATAATCACCATAAATTTTGAACAAGATGATTCAGATGTTGAAGTTATAGGAACCTATGTAGTTCCAGAATTTGGAACTATTGTCCTAATAGTCCTAACCATAGGAATTTTATCAACAATCATAATTTCTAGAAACAAATTACAAATAAATTATTAATTCAAACAAAAGAATATTTCTCTTTAAAGGGAGAAACTGCACGTAACTCAATAATAATTTTTTTTAGAGTATCAACTGTTTGATCAATTTCCTTTTGAGTATTGTAGATTCCAATAGTCAATCTTAGAGAACCTGTGATTTGTTCATGAGAAAATCCCATTGCCTGTAATACATGAGATGCTTTTTGTGTATTTACAGAACACGCAGAGCCTGTAGATGCTGCAATTCCATACTCATCAAGTTTTATAATAAGATCTTCTCCATTTACACCAAGAAAAGTGAAATGAATATTATGAGGCAATCTTAATTGAGGATGCCCATTTAATGTAACTTGAGGAATTTCATCAGATATCTTTTGAATTAATGATTCTTGAAGATTTTTAATGTATGAAAAATTTTCATGTAAATTTTTCATTGCAATTTCACATGCCATTCCAAATCCAACAATATTTGCAACATTTTCAGTTCCTGAACGCAATCCATTTTCCTGACCCCCTCCCAAAATGAATGGGTGTATGTCAAGTCCATTTTTGATATACAAAGCACCAACGCCTTTAGGCCCATAGAGCTTATGAGATGAGATCGAGAGTAAATCTATTCCTAATTCTTTTACATCAATGGGAATTTTACCTACAGCTTGTACAGCATCAGTATGAAAAGGAATTTTATATTCTTGGCATATTTTCGAAATTTCTGAAATTGGTTGTATTGTACCAACTTCATTATTGCCAAACATTATGGAAACAAGCGAGGTTTTCTCAGAAATTGAATTTTTTAATTCATCAATATCAACTAGACCAAAAGTATCCACAGGAAGATAAACCACTTCAAATCCATTTTCAGATAATTCTTTACAGGGTTCTAAAATAGCATCATGTTCAATAGAAGAGGTAATTATTTGAGATGAGGGTTTTTTTAAGACAATTCCCTTCAATGCTGTGTTATTTGATTCAGTTCCACCAGAGGTTAGAAGAATTTCAGAAGGATCAGCATTAATTAACAAAGCAATTTGTTTTCGTGCTTTCTCAATTGCTTTATGAGCTAGTCTACCATATCGATGTATTGATGATGGGTTTCCATATTGTTCTTTAAGATAGGGCAACATTGAAGTCAAAACATCCTCATGAATTTGAGTAGATGCGGCATTATCCAAATATATCAATCTGTAATCACATTAATTTTTCCTGGTGAATAACCTTCTTGATCAATTTCTACATTTGAGAATCCAATCATTTTTAATTTCTCAGTTAAATGGTTCATAATATTTATATCAAAAATAGAGATCATTTCTTTTTCTACTTCTATTTTTGCAGAACCATTAAGATCACGGACTCTAACTTGTTTAACTTTTGTAAGTTGTTTTACAATGATTTCACCGTATTCAATTCTAGCTAATTTTTCTGCAGTAACTTGTTGCCCCCATGGAACTCGTGATGCTAAACAAGAGTTCGAAGGCTTGTCAAAAACAGACAATCCAATCTTTTTTGCTGAATCTCTAATTTCAGTTTTGGAAAAATTGGTTTCTACAAGAGGACTTCTAACACCATTTTGTTTTAGGGCCTCAATTCCAGGCCTATATTCACCTAAATCATCAATATTGGTTCCATCCACAATCAATTGTACATCATGTTCTCGAGCAAAATGTATCAAATGTGAACTCAATTCCATCCTACAATGAAAACAACGATCGGGGGCATTTTTTGTGAATTCTTCATTTTCTAATTCATCATAATCCAAAAGAAATTGTTTAATGCCTATCTCCGAGCAAATTTGTTTAGAAGTATCTAATTCCTCTTTTGACAACGTTTTGTAATCTGCAGTTACAGCAATAGCTAATTCTCCTAATTTTTGAAAAGCTGCATAGGCAACTAGAGCACTATCAACACCTCCAGATAAAGCAATAAGGACTTTATTTTTGCCATCAAACCAATTTACAAGTTCATCAATCTTTGACATTGTTATCACTCTAGTTTTTCAATTTTCTTTCTTAATAATGACTCGGTCTCTTTAATGGATTTATCAATAGTGTTAGAGATTTTTTTCAAATCATCGAATTCAATTTTAAAATCTGTTTTGCCTTTAAATGTAGATTTTTTAAAGTGTACTTCAAAAGTTTTCTCATTTAATGTCAAGGAAACACTATCTGAAATTCGAGGTACAATAAATCTATTAGATTCAGAAATTCTTATTCCAAGTGTACCAGTTTCAATAACTAGAATATCAACTAAATCATCAATTCTCTCTGAATCACAGATTACCGAGACAAGATTTGTTGGTCTACCTTTCTTTGTAATTCCATGGTAAATTGAAACATCCTTTGCACCTTTGTCCATTAGTTTTTCAATTAAATTACCTAAGATTTCTCCTGAAACATCATCAACATTTGTTTCTAAAACCTTTACTGAATCAATTTCAAATTCATTCTCAGTACCTCGTACAATTTTTAAGACATTAGAAAATAAATCAAAATTTTTCTGTCCTGCACCATACCCTATTGAGTCTATTTTCATTTTAGGATAATATTCTATAGGAGTATTTGTTAAATTAACTAAAATACAGGCACCTGTTGGAGTAGCAAGTTCTTCATTTGCAGAATTTCCTTTAATGATTAGATTGGATTTTTTAAAAATTTCAAGAACAGCACTAGCTGGATTAGACATTGTTCCATGAGAAAATGTCACAGTTCCAGAACCAACAGACACAGGCAGAGAAACAATTTTTTCATCAAATAAATTCAAATCCTCTAATGCAATTGTGATTCCAACAATATCTACAAGAGTATCAATACTTGATGCCTCGTGAAAATGCACAGAATCTTCAGAGATGCCATGAATTATGGATTCAGATGTAATCAGAGTAAAAATGCAGGAATTAGCAAATTTTTTTGCCTTATCTGATAACCCTAAAGAATCAATTGATTTATCAATTGCTTGTTTAATTTCAAACCCTTTTCTTTCATGAACATTATCGATAAAATCTAAAATTAATTCTAAAGCTTCAATTCCATTTTTTTGAATTTTTCTAAATTCAATTTTATTAATTGATGAATTTGGAAAGAATTTCTCAGAGTTTTTAATTCCAGAAATAATTTTATTTTTATCAGCACCCAAATCTACTAAGGAACATAGTAACATATCACCTGAAATCCCTGCAATTTGAGGATCAATTACTAATACCATAATTAAAAAAGATCAAAAATGCTTATAAATTCGCCTAATATGAGTTGGATTTCATTAGATTTAATTATTGAAAATTAACAGCGGTTTGCATGATTACAATAATTGGTTCTGGCAAAGTTGGCGGAGATGCCGCTTTATTTTCTGCATTAAAAAGATTGGATGATCAAATATTACTTCTAGATGTTGCTGAAGGACTTCCTCAAGGCGAGGCAATGGATATCAATCATATGTTATCAGAACAAGGAATAGATGTAGAAGTAAAAGGTTCAAACGATTTTGCAGATATGAAGGGATCAAATATTGTTGTAGTAGTTGCAGGGTCTGGAAGAAAACCGGGAATGACAAGAATGGATTTGCTAAAAATTAATGCTTCAATTGTAAAGAGTGTTGTAGAAAATATAAAAAAATATGCAGATGACTCTATGATTATTCCAGTTACTAATCCTCTGGATCCAATGGCATACATTACTTACAAGGTATCAGGTTTTGATAGAAGTAGAGTTTTTGGAATGGGAGGAATGCTAGATTTATCTAGATTCAGACAGTTTATTCATGAAGCAACTGGTCACTCACGCGATTCTATTAGAGCCCTTGTTATCGGAGAACATGGGGAAAACATGTTACCATTACCAAGATTTTCTTCAGTTTCTGGAATTCCTTTATCCTCTTTTCTACCAAAAGAAAAATTAGATGAACTAATTTTAAACACCAAACAAGTTGCTGCAAAAGTTATTGAATTAAAGGGCGCCACAGTACATGCCCCAGGCAATGCAATTTCAGCAATTATAGAATCAGTAGTAAGAGATAGAAAACAAGTCATTCCAGTTGCTACATATCTAGATGGAGAATACGGTCATTCAGATGTGACAATTGGTGTGCCAGCAGTTATTGGTAAAAAAGGTGTAGAAAAAATTATAGAGTTGGATCTAAATGACGAAGAAAAACAAGTTTTTGACAAAGCAGTTGACAGTGTAAAGAATGCAATTTCAGGAATAGAAATCTAAGCATTTTTTTATACAAACAGAGAAAAATAATCAATGGAAATTCATAAAATTTTAGAATCATTGAAAGAAGGTAAAATTTCCGTAAATAATGCTAAAAAACTTCTTTCATTATACTCAATAGAAGAAGTAGAAGGATTTGCTAAAATCGACATTAATAGGCAAAAGAGAAGAGGGATTCCAGAAGTAATTTTTGCAGAAACAAAAGAATTAGATGAAATCAAAAAAATCATCAAAAAAACTTTAGAAAAAACAAATACTGTGCTTGTGTCAAGAATTAAGAAAGAAGATTTTCCCAAAATCATAGATTATTCAAAGAAATTAAAAGTGAATTTAAAAAAAGGTGAAAGATCATCGACCATATTATTACACAAAAAACCATTAAAATTCCATGGGGGCAAAGTTGGAATCATAACTGCTGGAACATCAGACATAGGAGTTGCAGAAGAATCAAGATTGATGTGTGAAGCAATGAATTGTAAATGCATTACAAGTTACGATGTAGGAGTTGCTGGAATCCAAAGAATTTTTCCAATTTTAAAAGAAATGATCAAAGAAGATGTTGATTGTATCATTGTAGCAGCTGGAATGGAGGGAGCATTGGCTACACTTGTTGCCACCATGATAGACATTCCAATAATTGGCATCCCGACATCAGTAGGATACGGGTATGGCGAAAAAGGAATAGCTGCTCTGGCCTCAATGCTCCAGAGTTGCTCATTGGGATTGGCAATAGTCAATATTGATAATGGTATAGCTGCAGGAGGGATTGCTGCTAACATTGCCAATAGAGCAAAAATTAAGAAATAAAAAATTGAAATAATTTACAACTGTCAAAGCAAGTCATCCTCGTAAATCATATATAACATACTTTAACGAAGTTTTGTAGTTGGCTGGCAAACGTATTGTATTAACTGCTGATCGTAGTTTAATGACAAATTATAGAGGAAATTTTCTTTATGGATTTATTGCATGTGGACCATATGAAGTTCTCCCAGAATGGGTTTTTGACAAAGTTTTTTGTCCATCCGTAGAAACAGATCCAATAACAGGAGAGGTAAAAGTTGCTCAAGTAGGATTAAGAAGAGTAGAGAGTTCATTAATTCAAGGAGGATACAAAAGAGAAGATGTCTTCTTAGCCCATCCTGAAATGTTACACAAATCAATTGGTCCAGACACCAAAGTTGTTGGAATTAATGTAATGGATCCACTTGGAATGGCTCCAGTCACTACAACAATGTCACCAGAAAAATTATCATATGTTGCAATGAAATTTAAAAAAATGTGTGCAAGTATAATTCAATTAAAAAAGAAATATGATTTTAAAGTAGTTGTAGGAGGAAACGGAGCATGGGAATTAGCAAAATCAGACAGAATGAAAATCCATGGATTAGATACTGTAGTTGTAGGCGAAGCAGATGAATTAGCAGTAGATTTGTTTCAAGATCTAGAGAAAGGTGATGCACCAGAACTAATGCATTGCTTTGTTAGAAATTTAGAGAATATTCCAATAATTGAAGGACCTACCATTAATTCTCTAATCGAAGCTATGAGAGGATGCGGAAGAGGGTGTGACTTTTGTGATGTAAACAAACGTTCAAAGAAAGATTTACCATTAGAACGATTGCAACATGAGGCTAAAATTAATTTAGATTATGGATTTGATTCAATTTGGTTACATTCAGATGAGATGCTACTTTATGGATGTGACAACAGGGATTTTGTTCCAAACAGAGAGGCCATTACCGATTTGTGGAAGGGGCTAAAAGGATTAGGTGCAAATTTTGTTGGTACTACACATATGACATTTTCAGCAGTGGCGGCTGATCCTACCTTGATGCAACAAATATCACATATCAATCAACAAGATCAAACAGGCAGGTGGCTTGCAACAAATCTAGGAATTGAAACAGTTGCACCAGCAATGGTAAAAAAACATCTTGGAGTTAAAACTAAACCATTTGCACCAGAGGAATGGGGCAGTGTTGTAAGAGAGGGAGCAAAGATTCTAAATGAAAACCATTGGTTCCCAGCTGCAACCATCATAATTGGTTGGCCTGATGAAACCCCAGATGATATTCAATACACAATTGATATGATGAGTGACTTTAGAGAGATGGATTTCAGAGGATTAGTTGCACCTTTACTCTATCAAGACTTTAGTGAAAAGAATTCAATGCACTTTGGAAATTTGAATGAGGCTCAGTTTACATTATTTTGGAAATGCTGGGAAAATAATCTCAGAGTAATCAACGATATTATTCCAATCATTCTAAGAAACAAAACCTATGGACCACCTATGAAGGTCTTCATGTATGGAATTCTCAAAGCAGGAACATGGGCAATCATGAGATATCTAAGAGGTTTGTGCAAGGATCTCTTCAATGGCAGAACACCTGATGAGATAATTGACAAATATGCCAGAAGTAGATCTGTATCTGCTCCTAAAATTCAGACAAAGAAATTATAGTTTTTCTATTGCAAAATCAGCAATTGTGTTTCGTTTTGGTGTAAGAGAGATAAAGTAAACTTTGTCTGCTCTTTCAATAGATTCTACTTTTTTGTAGGATTTAGATGATACATCGAATTCGTAAATTCCAGAATCAAGAGAACCCTTAGAATAAATCATAAGGTATGTATCACCATTTGAAGGACTGAGTGGAATAAAGGACATCACGTATCCCTTGTAAGAATTAATGGGCATTGTATTTTTCATAGGTGGAGCAGCGGATGCCATATACATGAAGATATCTTCTATATTGTCAAATTCTTCATATTCAATATGCATTATCTAAGATAATGTGTTTGAATATAATAACCTACTAGAAAGGAAAGATTACTTTCTAGACTTGAAATGTTTGTGAACTTTGAATCCAATCAATGCAGGTGCAGCAATATACATTCCTAGATTTAATGCAATTACAGAAATACCCAATCCTAGCACTTCAACTTCGGAACCATTATCGGCAAGTGTCATAATTGATAGAGTTGAAATCATAGGAGTGATAAATGTTCTAACAACTTCTTGGAACATCGGATTTTCTCTTTCCATATCAGCTATTGTTGGTGAGAATGAATAGTACAATTGGTTAAATCCAGACATGAAAGCTGCTCCTGATGAAGTGCTCATTACAGTATTATCTCTAATTTCTCTAAGGAATTGAACTTGTGGTGCAAGTTCAGTACCATATGCTGCTGTTGCAATTAAACAACCTCCACCTGGTTTTTCAGTTTTAATTACTTGACACACGCCATTTACTAATTCTGTTCCAGCACCACATGTTGGTTCTGGTTCTGGCTCAGGTTCTGGCTCAGGTTCTGGAGTTGGTTTTGGCTCAGGTTCTGGCTCAGGTTCTGGAGTTGGTTTTGGCTCAGGTTCTGGAGTTGGTTTTGGCTCAGGTTTTGGTTTGTTAATAACAGGTTCTCCACCAACATAATTAATTGTAATATTTGATTCGTCTGCCCCATAATGAAATTGAATTGCGTAATCACCATTTAGTTTCCATAAAGGTCCGCCAGCAACAAAAGTTTTTGAAAATGAACCATCAGAATTTGGAGTTATTTGCCCAATTCCAACAATATTGTTATCAGGGGATGTAATAATAAAAGTAAGTCCTTTTCCAAAGTTAGGATCATAGTCTTTGATATTCCCTGTGACTTTTACATTAGAACCATTTGTATAAATCTCCATTTCGGATTTAACCGACAACGCAGGGTTTGGATCACTTGTTGCAAAAACAGAGCCATTAACGCCATAAGAGAGAACCGAAATGGATAGCAATGCAAACGCTAGGAATCCTACCAGTCTCATTTTCATTTTTTTCATGAGTTGAGAGTATTTATGTATTCAATGAAAGAAAAATTGACCAGTTTATACTCGAATTATACCTTTTTTGACCAAGTATTGAATCGATTTTAAAAAGTCATCATCTGAAATTTGATTCTCGGACCACCATTTTGCATTATTTTTAATCCAATTAGGGATCATCTGATCTGAAATTTTACTGCGTTCAGAAGGAGAAATTTTAATGAAACCTTCTTCAATCAAATATTCCAACCCACTAATAAAATCTGAATCAGAGATAAATGTAGAAGACCACCATTTTGCATTATTTTTAATCCAATTAGGGATGTCAGGATCGGATATAACAAATGTCATCGTTTTAACTGGTGAATTATTATGTGATAATTTAATTTCATAAGTTCCAATCAAAGAATTTTCATTAATTGTTATAATTGATCTATAAGATCCGCCATTGGCAAGAGTTGCTGCAAAATTTTGAGAGCGTCCATCAGGAGAAATGATTGTCACTTCCAATGGCAATCCTCTTTTATAATTACCTAAAGTTCCAGATAAAACAATTTCATTAATTTCTCCAGGCGAGGGTTTTATCACAGAATATGCACTTAGAGTAGGTGTGGTAGGATAGGAAGATGGTGATTTATTTTTCAATAGGCTAAAGATATTTGCATTTCCAGAGCTATCTCTAGAATCATAATATTTGACATCAAGACTACCACCTGCTGACGAAATTAAACCGGTGCCGGATTTATTGCAAATGCTTGATGGCATTTTAAATGAACCAGTAAAAATTCCAGTACTAGGTCCAGTTTCAACAAGAGTAAATCCACTTGCACCTAAACCTCCATGCTCAATACCATTTACAGTACAACGTTTGTATCGAATATCTTTGATTAGAACTTCAAGTAAGATATTTCCATTTGCTCCAACTGTATCAACGATAGGAGAATTAGGATCATTTACTACAAAATAAATATCAATTAAATCATTTTTCAAATTAAGATCAGGATCATTAAGAGTAATTGTAACAGGCTGTCCAAAACGATAAGATGTTGAATCAGATCTTAAAACTCCAGAATTTGTAAAGACTTGGGATTTTGTAGATGTTGGTGAAACATTACCTGATTCAGTAATGTCTGAATAAGAAATGCTAATTCCTTTATCATTTACAAGTCGGTTTGTAAGAATAAATTTAATCTGATCATCTATTGGCTGAATTGTTTGAATAAAAGAAGAATCTAAAATATTAAGTTGATTTGCAATAGAATACTCTAATGTCCCATCAAATGTGGAAGAGTCATCTGATGTTTCTTCTAACTCAAATCTATAAATCGCATTATTGACATCATCTGAATCAACTAAACCAAACGAAAAGAAATCAACTACTATCGGTTGAGATTTTTTTTCACTCGATATACTACCCACAGTTATAGAATCATTAGATGAATCAAAATTAATTACAAGAAAGACATTTCCGTTTTTACTTGATATGGCTTGAATGTCTGAATCATCTAATTGAATAAAACCTTGGGGAGAAGTCAAATCCCCAGAATCAATAATTTTTACAGAAGATGCACCAAGTACACCAAAAGAGAGTTCTAGTGAAGTATCAGAAAAATCAGATATTTCCAAATCATTTGCAAAAGATCTAAAATCATAATTTAACCAATTTGTTCCTTCAGAATCCGAAAGGAAATCATCTATGAATAAAGATTTCAAATCAGATGCAGTAATTCCCAAACTCAGAGATACTTTCTCAAAGGACCCATTAGGCACTATGGATGTATCAATAATCAGGCGTGCAGAATTTGAATCAGGCACTGCAAAATTTGCCATAGAACCCATTGTGAGAGGATCTGTGGATAAAGTGAAAAATTTAACATTTGATGCCTTGGCAAGAGTAACAGGATTTCCAATTTTTAATGTTGGAATAATTGAAGTATCCCTAAATACATCCAGATGATCCCTTGTTCCAGAATTAATATTCTGATCAGGATCTACTAAAACTATAGGATATTTTGTTCCAGGTTTCAAGTATGCAGAACCATCACCAATACTCAGAGAAGGATTTAATTTGATATTTGCAGTAGAAGAACCAGTAAGAACAGAGATGGACTTTTTATCATAAGTGATAGAACCTGATTGTCCTCTTGGAGCATTAGCTAGAATTCCTAATGTTGATTCATCATTATCATCAGCATTATCAAAGATTCCAGAGTTCGGACTATTCTCTACAATGGTAAGAATTTTTGTAAATGTTTGTATTCCATTAGTAACACTTGTACTTGGTTGTTCATCATTAGTTTTCAATTCCAACACAGAACCCAAATTAATTCCAAGTTTTCCATTATTTTTAAATCCAATATTTGAAAGATGTGGAGCTAGATTAACCAATCCTGCACCACCATTTGAAGATGCAGAACCAGATTCATCAAATGCCTGATAGAATGTGGAAGGGTTAGTTCCAACATCAAATGTCCAGGAATCTTCATCAGTAGGATCTTGGTTTAATTGGACATCATTAATTGTAAGGAAGACTTCAGAATTATTTGGATAGAGTTTTCTATCTAATTTTAAAGAGACATTTGGGATTTCATCATACTCTAATGTTACTGATTGTGATGGACCACCAGGATTATACTGAATTGTTACTTTATCAAATGAAAAAAGTTGTACTAAAGGCCATGCATTTGTTTTAAGTCCAATTTGACCTGTTGGAACATTTGAATTTGTATTTAGAGACTTTGCATTCCTAACTACATTATTTAGAACTGTAGTACCAGTTGGAGAACCAGAACATGGTGAAAATGGAGCATCTCCATTAGTGTACCCAGTTAAGCCTGCAGATTTTGGAACTGCAAATCCATCTGTCTCAGAGAGTGAAATTCCAAAAATAGATGTTGTTGTATCTCTGCTACAAAAAACACCAAAATCCAAGCCTTTGCCAGCTAATCCAACAGTAGCATCAGCTCTCTTTGCACTTGCAACATTTGCAAAATATCCATACCAATTTCCATCAACTGCCTGTGCCATTCTCAAAGTCTTTCCATTAAGGGTCACATCAGGCTCACCTTTTCCCTTTCCAGTATCCTTCAGATTAGGATCATTCACAATAACTTCTATCACCATAGAGCCTGCAAAATGATTTTCAAATTGAGGATTTTCTGCAGACACAAACAAGTTGGGATTATGTGTTGCCTCAGCACTAGCAATTGGAATTAGCAATAATAATAGAAAAGGTAGCAAATAATAGTTCAAATCCAACCAAAGCCAATTCCTACTCATAACAAATAATGTTGTCGTATCATTCATTCTTGAAACCTGTTATAGAAGAGCAATAATATCAAAAAAGAAGGAAAATGTTTATTCAAAGAAATAAAGTTTTACAGATTTCACTTTTTGCAATTTTTTCAGCATTTTTAGTAGAGTTAATTTTTGGTCTTATTTCAAACAGTCTGGCATTAATTACAGACAGCATACATGCTCTCTTAGATAGTGTGGTTACGCTGGTTTTACTTTTAGCTGCTAGATGGGCAATAAAACCACCAGATGCAGAACATACCTATGGACATGGAAAGATTGAATCATTGGGAGGATTAATTGGAGGTATTGCTATTTTTCTTATAGCATGTTTTTTCATTTATGAGTCGATTCACAGATTACAAAGTCCCCCACCAAGTATTCTTCCTGGAATGTATGCAATAATTGGAGGTGTGTATACAATTGGAATTGATATTTTTAGAATAATTCTTCTTAGAAGATCAATTAAAAAAATCGGAGGAGTTACACTAAAAGCAGATTTTTATCATGCATTTATGGATCTTGGCTCCACATTAGTTGCAATTGCAGGAATAATTCTTGTATCATATGGGTTATACTATGGTGATTTCGTTGCAGCCCTCATCTTAGGAGTATTGCTTGCAGCCCTTAGCATCAAACTTGTCTATAAGACGGCCCAAGATCTAACAGATATTATTTCTCCAGAACTTGTAAAAAAAGTCAAATCCATTGCAAATGCAACTGAAGATGTAATTGACGCAGATCCTATTCTAATGAGAAGATCAGGAGATACAATTTTTGCAGACATTACTATTTCTCTAAGAGGAGATACTAGTTTTGACAAAGCCCACGAGATTAGCAGTAATGTTGAAAAAAATATCAAGGAAGAGATTTCCAATGCAAAAATTACAATCCATTTTGAGCCCAACTGGGAAGATGTTCCACTAGATGCAAAAATTCTAGAAATAGCTAAAAGTGTTGATGGTGTAAAAGGAGTTCACAATGTTAGCACTCATAAAACAAACGGGAAGACATTTACAAATTTACATGTAATGGTAGACAGAGATATCAACCTATCATCAGCTCATAAGATTTCTGAGATAATTGAACAAAGAATTCAGCAGAATATTTCTGAAATCGAGCACTCAACGATTCATTTAGAGCCATTCATTTCTGTGCCTAAGAATTTAAATTTAGAAGATAAAGAAACTGAGAAAAAAATTAAGAGGATATTAGAGAAATATAATGAAATTAAGAAAATTGGACGAATTGTATCCCTAAATTTTGAAAATATTCTCAAGATTGACATTGATTGTTCATTTGATAAACAATTATCAATTGAAAAAGTCCATGATCTAACATCTGAAATAGAGCATGTGATTAGAGCGGAAATCAATAATGCTGTAATTACAATACACCCAGAACCAGACTAGACCAAAATACTGGTCAAATACATGATAACCATGCCAATTGCAAATCCAGAGGCAACTGCAGCACTTGAGAGATTTTTATCACCTTCTTCTCGCACCCACTTTAGAATAGTAATAATTACTTGAAATATTGCACCCGCTCCAATCGATAAAAATACTACAGATGTAAATGGTGAATAAACAAATCCACCTACCCACGCACCAAAAATAGCAGGAGATCCTGCAATTAATCCCATGGCAGCAAGTTTTCCAATCACTTTTTTCTCTCTTGACATGGGTGAAGCTATTGCAAGTCCTTCAGTGGTATTATGTAATGCAAAACCAATAATTAGAAATGTACTAAATGCAATAGAACCAAGACCAACTGCAGCTCCTATAGCTAATCCCTCACCAAAGTTATGCAATCCAATTCCTATTGAGATCATCAGTGCAATTGCAACAGGTTTTGTAATCCTAGAAGATTTTGCTCTATTTACTAATTTTTCACCAGTGTAATACAACCCAAGAAAAGACAATACTAAAACAGTTGCAACAAGTAATACTCCATTAAAGCTACCTGCAAGACTTTCATCTGAAACCTCTAATGCCTCTTCAATAGAATCAATTCCCAAGAATAGCAATAATCCAGCAGTTAGTGCCAAAAAGAAATGATACTTTTGCTTACTAATTCTTCTGATAAATGGTAACCAAAGTAAACCAATCATTACAGGAATTATTCCTACATATGTTCCAATTATTGCAAAAAATCCTAAAAGCTCAAGGCTTGGTTTTAATGCAGGGGCTGCTGCTTCAATCTCTTTTTCAAATCTAGTTCCATCCTCAATTGTAATTCCAATTCTATAGGGTTCTGCCTCATTCCATTCAAAAGGAACTCTAACAAGAGCTGTTTCATATCGTTCTAGGTATCTGTCTGGTTCAACTGCTGCTGGCTGTATCCTGTCATTGATGTCAGCCATTGCAATTTCAACAGGTAATGGACCAGTGTTTCTAACGGTAACTTGAATTTCAGAATCTAGAAAATCAACTTTTTCCATAGTTATCTCAGGTAATGGAATTCCTAAATCCAATAATTCAGAACCAGGACCAAAAATGTATGCAACCAATATAATTAAAAATGCAAATGGGATTATACCACTTGCAATCATCTTTCCTTTTGAGGATTTGTTACTAAGTTCCATATTCTTCTGACTCCACAGATTTTTCATTATCTTTTACTAGGAATATTCCCACCCATCCTTTTTCAGAAAACTCTACCTTGTGTGCATGGAAAAGATATTTTCCAGGATACTCATATTCAAATTCCATTATACCGCGTTCGGTTTGCGAGAGAGTAATCATATCAGTATAAAATGAGGGCACAACATCAGTTCCTGTTGGATAATACTTGTACAGATTTCCATGAAGATGAAAATTGTTTATTGGATCAAATTCCACCATATTGACAACATAGATTCTAATCAACTCATTAGTGTTAATTTGGATTGGATGATGTTGATAGTAAAATGGAATAGTATTTGCTGCATAGAAATTATTTTCAGTATCAAAATCAGTATCAAGACCATTTAGAACCATTACCATTTCATCAGCTGGTGGACGTTCTTCTTTTGGATCTACAATGAAGACACCATACAAACCATGTACAATATGTTCCTCAAGAGGCATAACGTGACAATGATAAGGATGGACTCCAACAGGACCAGCTTCAAATTCATAAACAAATTGTCCACCATTTCCACCTACTGGTTCAAAAACTCCATCCATTCCAGCAGGATGAATTCCATGAAAGTGTATTGTGTGTTCTTTTTCACCATTATTGATGAATTTGACTCGCACTATGTCTCCTTCAGTTGCTCTAATTGTTGGACCCGGAACAGTTCCATTAAAAGTCCAGACATTATAGAAAACTCCTGGGGACACTTCCATTATTTTATCATCTTCAGCTATTATCGTATATTCTCTAAGCATAGTTCCATCAGAAAGGGGTGTTACTCTACCATAATTGAAATCCCTCAAGTATTCCATTGGATCAAATTCTACCTCAGATACAACATAGAGTGGATCAATTATTTCTCCAGATGTTTTTACTACAGCACCAGAATGGGTAACAAATGTTTTCTCTTCAGATTGAGCCTCAGTGATTATTGGATAGATCATCACCACAGAAAAACCAACCAATAGAGATATCATCAGGATCATGGTATTTGAACGAGAAAATTGCAATATCATAAATCACATAATTCTCTATTTAAATTTACCCTAAGCTAACTTTCTTAGCCTAGTCTAACTTTATCAGAAGCAACTAAGAATTTTAATAAAAATTAGGTTTAAACTAAAGATGATCAGACTAAATCTGTGCAAAAATCAGGAATACTTCTTGTTGTTTCAGGTGGATTGATTGTTTTAGGATTAGCTTTACTGGTAGTAGGGAATCAAATTATTCTAGAAGGAGTAAATCAAGGAAGCGGCAAAGTTAGTTCCTCTCAAGAAATTCTAGTATCAACAGAATTTGATTCTAAAAAAACATCAACGGGAGTCTTTGCAGTTCAGGTAATGGAGTTTAAAGAAAACACATTTTCAGCAAAAATTTTAGATCCTTTTGATATTGAAATTGCTTCTCAAAAAATCGATCAAGACACTATTGAAAATGAATTTGATGTCTTAGAATCGGGAACCTACAAATTAATTATTGAGAGTACAGATTTTGAAGAAAAGCAAGTCTTTGGAGCAATAGGACCAGTTCCAGATGCCGGAAAGAAAATACTTGGATTTCTATCAATTTATGTACTAATCATAGGAATGGGAGGATTAGTTGTTACAGCAATAATAGGGATTAAAAATAAAAAAAATCAATTCAAATAACTATCCATTTTTTCAAGACCACTAATGGTATTTTCAAAATTTTCACTATTTTCAATTACGGTGTTAAGTTTGTCAGTATTTGCTGAAAGAAAATTTTTGCCATCAACAGATTTTTCATAAATAAATTCATGTTCAATCAAATATTCAAGTCTATCAAGTACTTCATTTTCTGAGATTTCAGTTTGAGTGGCTAAAAAAGAGCATTCTTTCTCCCCGTCTTCAAGTTCAGCTATAATTGATGAAGTGATGGGATCAAACATACTTTCAACAACTTTTTCCCTATCAAAAGATTCTTCCATTTTACTATCAGAAAAAATGTTGAAATTTATAACTTTTTGATTTATTTCAAAAAGATAATTAGGAAAAAGAGGATACGTCTACTATGCAAAATCTATGCAGACTTGATCCATCAGGCAAGGGAGAGCACTGCTATTGTATAGATATTGACCCTCAAAGAGGAGTCAAAAAATGCTGTAAATGCAATATTTGGAATGTTCAAGGAAGAGATTGGACTAATGATGAGGACTTTAGATGATTTAAGCAGATTTAGCCTTTAATTGAGTAAAAAATAACCATTAGCACATCACAGAAATTGACGCCTAGCATGGTTTTTATCGGGGTTTCTTTGAATTTTTGAATACTTGAGTAGTCAGGAATACAGACACATTGTAAGGATTGTGGGTAACGATATCCCAGGAGAAAGAAAAATAATCGTGGGCCTAACTAAGATCAAAGGAATTGGTTACAATTTTGCCACTGCAATTCTTGATACCCTAAATATCGATACAAATTCTCACATAGGAAATTTAACCGAAGAGAATGTTCAAGCCATTGAAAAATTAATTACAGATCCAATTGCAGGAAATTTTCCTTCATGGTTTATCAACAGAAGAAAAGATATTGAAACTGGAACCGATTTACATTTGCTTACATCAGATATTCCATTTACATTAAGAAATGATATTGAAAGAGAAAGAATAGTTGCAAGTTGGAGAGGTTATCGTCACCTTAATGGATTAAAAGTTAGAGGACAGCGAACTAGAACATCAGGTAGAAAGGGCGGAGCTGTAGGTGTAGCTAAAGCAGGTGGACAAGCAGCTCCTACAAAAGATTCGTCTGGAGGAGCTCCAGCAGCCGCAGCACCGGCAGCAGCCGCAGCACCGGCAGCTGAAAAGAAAGAAGCTCCAGCGGAGAAAACCAAATAGGTGTTTTGAATGGGAGATCCTAAATATCCACGAAGAGTTTGGAGAAAACCAAAAAGACCACTCAATTATGAATTAAAAATGGAAGAGCTAAAAACTCTCGGAACATTTGGATTAAGAACTAAAAGAGAATTATGGAAAGCACATACTGAATTATCCAGAGTTAGACATCAAGCAAGATCATTGCTTGCATTAAGACAGGAAGTAAGAGAAGAAAAAGAACCAATCTTAATGAAATCACTTGCAAGAATTGGATTGGTAAGTGGTGATGCATCATTAGATGATGTGTTAAACTTGACTCCAAATGATTTACTTTCTAGAAGATTACAAACTATTGTAACAAAGAAACTTGGATTTAAAACACCATATCAAGCAAGACAGGCAGTAATTCATGGACACATTATGATTGGAGACAGAAAGGTAGACATTCCATCATACATTGTAACTATAGAAGAAGAAAACAATATTCGTTTTTCACCTGAATCAAAAATTCCTCAAATGTTAGAAAAAACAAAAGAAGAGCCTGTTGTTGAGACTCCTGTTGAGGAAACTGAAGGTGTCGAGACTCCTGCTGCTGAAGTGGTAGAAACTCCTGCAGAAGAAACAACAAAAAAAGATGAAAGTTCTTCAACAGAATAATAGAAAAAATAGGCTTATCAGTAAATAACCCCCACTAATCATCATAGAGATAAGAAATGTGTTCAATAATTGGATATTATGGAAAGGATATTGCAGCCCCAATCATTGTGAAAGGGCTAAAACGGATGGAATATCGTGGATATGATAGTGTTGGAGTAGCAACAGAATCCAATAATCAAATCGAATTAAAGAAAGGAACAGGTAAAGTAAACGAAGTAAATATCAAAGTAAAATTAGATTCTCTTCCAGGAAAAATAGGAATCGGGCACACCAGATGGGCAACACATGGAAAAGTTACAGATGTTAATGCACACCCACATCCTAGTAATTCAGGAAAAATTGCAATAGTGCATAATGGAATAATAGAGAATTTTGAAGATCTAAAAAAAGAATTAGAAAGTAAGGGATATGTTTTCAAAAGTGAAACTGATAGTGAAATAATTGCAAATTTACTTCAAAAGAATTATGAAGAAAGTAACGACGTTAAAGAAACCATGTTAAAAACCGTATCAGAGCTAAAAGGTCATTATGCATTTGTTGCAATGTTTGATAACGGACAACTTGCAGCAGCAAAATTTCATGAACCATTAATAATTGGAGTAGGACAAAATGATTTCTTTTTGTCAAGTGATGTTTTGGGATTTATTGAATATACTGATGATGCAATCTACATGGAAAATGGAAATTTTGTAATTTTAGACAAAGACAAGTTTCAAATTTTAGATTTTAATGGAGAACACGCAAAATATGGAATAACCAAAGTCTCAAAAGAATTTGGAGATGCATACAAAGGAGATTATGCACATTTTACATTAAAGGAAATTTATGAACAACATGAAACAATACTAAAAGCAGGTGAAAAATCAACAAAGGAAATTGAACAAACTGCAGATTACATGAAGCATGCAAAAAATATCTATGTAACAGGCAGTGGAACTAGTTATAATTCAGCATTAATTGCCAAGCAAATTTTTTCAAAATATGCCAAAATCAAAATAGACACTATTATGTCAAGTGAACTGCAATTCTCCCCTGACAGTATTGAAGAAAATTCAATTCTTATTGCCATATCTCAAAGTGGTGAAAGCGCAGATGTACTTGAGGCTGTAAAAATTGCAAAACAAGCAAATTGTAAAATCATTGCAATTGTGAATCTATTGACATCATCACTTGCAAGAGAGGCAGATGTTGTAATTGGCATGAACTGCGGACCAGAGATAGGTGTTGCTGCCACAAAAAGTTTTACATCACAACTAGTCATTCTCTACAAAATTGTTGAAAAATTAATGAATAAAGGGATCACCATAGATTTTGATAAAATTTCTCAAACAGTTTCAAAAACATTAGAAAACCCAAAAAAAATTCAGCAAATTGCAAAGGAATTGAAAGACATTTCAGATATCTATATTCTTGGTAGAGGAATGCATTATCCAATAGCTATTGAAGCGGCTTTGAAATTAAAAGAATTAACATACATACATGCTGAAGGAATAGCCGGAGGAGAATTAAAACACGGCCCACTGGCATTAATGGACTCAAATGTGTTTGTAGTGATTATCAACCCAAATGATTCGACTTTTACAGATACTCTTACTAGTGCAAGAGAGATTAAAGCCCGTAGTGCAAAAATTATCGGAATTTCAGACATTGAAAGTGATGTATATGATTACTGGATAGAAATTCCAAAAACAGATGAACTGACATATCCAATTTCAGAAATAATTCCTATTCAGCTCCTATCATACTATGCTGCGTTAGAGAAAGATACAGATCCGGATTATCCAAGAAATCTTGCAAAATCAGTTACTGTGAAGTAAACAATCTATGATATTCTTTTTCTACCAATTCTAGAAACTTTTGTGAATTGTTTCCGGTTTTGATCATAGATGAAATAATACTACCACCAGCGCCAACTCCCTCTTTTGCAAATCCCTCTGAGAATGCCTTTAATCCCGGAAATTTAGAATTAACCAATCCAGGATCTACAGAAAATGCTGGAACATCTGCTATTTTTGAAACCAAAGTTTGGAAATTTGCACTTTGATCATTAGTGATGTAGGACGTTGTTCCAATTGCAGTATTTTCATCATTAAATCCAATTTTAGAGGCAAAAGCAAGAACTGCAGTCATTTGAGTTCCACCAGCAAGCATTACCTTAGATACCTCAGAGGCGGAACTTAGCATTCCAGCTACAAATGGAATCATAGGATCTCCAACTTTGGAAATAATACTATAAGGATGATCTGAATCAATTCGTTCTAATGCAGAAGTTACAATTTGGTTTTTGAGTTCTACAGGATTGTTTGGAATGCTCGAACTAACTTTAGCATCAAAACCTAATGCACGAAGTACTGCTAATGATGTGGTAGTTCCACCAGGAATACTTTCACCAATTATTAGACAATCAGTAAGAGAGGCCAAAGTTCTTCCAATTATTCGTCCATAATCTACAGCATGTGATACTTCAGAATCAGTCATTGCATCTTGAATTGAAATATTCTTTCCAAAAGACATTCCAGTATCAATGAAGGGTAATTGTGGGGGAAGTTTACTTCCAGCATTAATTGTAATATGTGGAATACTTGCAGATTCTAAAGCAGTTTTAGTTAGTAATCCTGGAGTGGGTTTTCCATCAGGAGTCATTGGAATTTTTTCAATAGTTTTACAATATCCATAGTGAAGATATTCTGCATCAGCAGGAGGAGTAAATTTTATTGAATCCTTGTCTGCACCTGCAAAAGAAATTCCAGGAATTTCACAGGTTTCAGTGTATGATAGTACTAGGGAGAAAAGAAACTTTCCATGCCTAATATCAGTAAGAAAATTTTGAGCTTTTTCTGTATTCCCAAATAATTCTAAATGTTCCAAAAGATCACTAACCCATCATTTCAAGAAATTGTTGTTCTGTTCTTTTCTGCAATACAAGATTGGTTTTCTTTTCTTGTCCAAGTGTAGATGTTTCGGAATGTCCATAATTATGACCTGAGTAAAGGACTAGAGTATCGTCTAAAGGATATAGAATATCAAAGAGGCTATGATATAGCTCTTTTGCACTTCCTCCAGGTAAATCAATTCGACCACAATTTCCTACAAATAATGTATCACCTGAGAAAATTTTTCCATCACCTATGAGACATACACTATCTTTAGAATGACCTGGAGTGTGTAGGACTTTAAGTTTTGATCTTCCAAATTCAATAAAATCACCATCCTTTACAGAAATATCGTGTTTTAGTTCTGAAAACTCGTGTTGTATAATTGGAGCCTTTGTGGAATTTTGCATTGCTTCATTACCAATAGTATGATCAAAATGATGATGTGTGTTTACAATGTATTTTATTTTAAGATCATTTTTTTTAATTACCAATTCCAATTCCATTAAATCCCACGAAGGATCAATGATTATTGCTTCTTTTGTGTCATCATCTTCAACAACATAAGAAAAATTCTGCATGTTTCCAACTTGAATTTGATGAACTTTCATAGTATACCCTCCTCAGCTTCAGGTGGAATCCCTATTTTTTCTGCATAAAGATCTCCAGTTAGATCCTTTCTTTTTGGAATACCTTGTTTCATTTTATGAAATGTCACAGTCATATTACATTTTGTGAAAATATTTGCAGTGTTACCAGTTTGTGGATCTAATCCAGAAGGAACATCAACTGCAAATTTGTAACAATCTGTTTTGTTTATGTAATTTATTGCTGATGCATATGGTTCCCTAATCTCTCCAGATATTCCAGTTCCCAATATAGCATCTACAATTACATCTGGTTTAAAATTCACATCAAAAGATTCTCCAGAGATTAGTTTTACAGAGGGCATTTTTTTTAAGATTGACCAGTTCCAATTACTTTCTTCAGTTTTAATTTTCTCAGTGGTTCCAAGTAAAATTACTGTAACATCAGCACCGTAACCAGCCAGATGTCTTGCCATTACCAAGCCATCACCACCATTATTTCCCAAACCAACAAAAATGAGAATTTTTTTTGAATCTAAATTTCCTAGTTTTTCTACTAATCTTCTAACAGATGCAGCTCCAGCATTTTCCATCATAAATTTTTTTAAAAAACCCATATCATGGCCTTTATTTTCAATTTTATACATTTGATCTACAGTAATTTCCATATTGTTCAAGAAAATAATACCAAAATAAGAGTTTGGCAAACGGCTTTATCCTAGGATTTAAGATAATTAATAATGTCATTGGTAAATGTTAAGACTTCATTAAATAAAATTTCAAAATCATTAGGGACAGTTCAAGACTCAAGAGAATTTCTGTTAAAAAACACTAGAGAGGTGATTATTCTTTGCAGTAGATCAATTATAGCAGTCCATAAAGGTGATTTGCAAACAGGCAAAAAACATTTGAAACAAGCAGAGACATTGTTGAAAAAATACAAGAAAAAAGCACTGGGTGATCTTAAAAGATATCTTATTACTCCCGAACAAGAATTTGTTGAAGCAGCATGCCTTATGGCAATAGTGGAAAAAAAAGTAATTCCTTCAGATAAAAAATTATCAGTAATGCCAGAATCTTATGTTTTAGGATTGCTTGATTGTGTAGGAGAATTAAAAAGAATGGTATTTGACAAAATTAGAATAGGCAACATTGAAGAGGCCACAAGAATTTTTGACATAATGGAGAATTTGTATCTCAATCTTTACACTTTTTCATTATACGACAAAGTTGTAAAAGAAGCTAGAAGAAAAATTGATGTAAATAGAATACTTGTAGATGATGTTAGATCTGCAATAACCGAAGAAAAGAGACGTTCAGAATTAATCAAGACTTTACAAAATTTAGAAAAATAATTTTTACATATAGTGCGGGCGATGGGATTTGAACCCACGAACTCCTGAGAGACTAGCCCCTCAAGCTAGCGCCTTTGGCCAGGCTGGGCGACGCCCGCAACAGAAGGACCTTGCATGGTTTTTATAATCCTTGATTACTTTTTCGTTCGTATGTTAATTCCAGTAAGATGTTTTACATGCGGTAATTTAGTTGCCGATAAATTCGAAGATTATGAAAATAAAGTGAAAGCTGGAGAAGATCCAGTCAAAGTTTTAGATTCTTTAGGAATTGAAAGATATTGTTGCAGACGAATGTTATTGACTACTGTTGAAACAATTCAACAAGTAATTCCATTTTATGAAGCAATTCAGAGAAGAAAACAAGAAGTTCAATCTGAGTTAGAGTAACTTGGCCAAAATATCCTCAATTGAAGGACGTATTCTATACAACAGTAGAGGAAGTAAAACAATTGAAGTTGATGTTAAATCTGATGGAAAATTTCTAGGAAGGGTTTGTGCACCATCAGGAGCCAGTGTAGGAAAATACGAGGCAGTTAGTTTTCCAAATGGAAAACCAGAAGAAAGCCTAAAGGTTTTGTTAGAAAATTCTCAGAAATTTATTGGGTTAGACTCTTCAGATCTTAAAGCTATTCATGACACATTGAGGAGTTTAGATAAAACAAATAATTATTCAGAAATTGGAGGAGCTCTTGCTTTTGCAGTAACTATTGCATCAATGGAATCAGCTGCAAAGGCATCAGAAGAGCCATTATTCAAAATACTCTCATCACAGCCATCATACAAATTTCCATTTCCCCTAGGAAACATTCTAGGAGGGGGTGCACATGCAGGTCCTGGAACACCAGATATTCAAGAGATACTAGTTTGTTCAACAGGCTCAAAAACCATTGAAAGTGCAATTGAGACAAATCTGGCAGTGCACAAAGAACTTAGAAGTGTTTTAGAAAAAGAGGATCCAGGTTTTACTAATGGTAGGGGAGATGAAGGTGGATGGGCACCAAAACTTGAGAATCACAAAGCATTAGAAGTTTCTGTAAAAGCAATTGAGAATTTAGGATTTACCTTAGGAAAAGAAGTATCTCTTGGAGTAGATTTTGCATCATCTACACAATGGAATGAGAAAAAAGAAAAATATGTTTATGACAGAGCTGGATTTGAAAATTCTACTGGTGAACAAATAGATTTTGCAGCAGACATTATTGAAAAATATAAATTAATTTATGCAGAAGATGCAGTTCACGAAGAAGCATTTGAAGATATGTCAGAACTAACTGCCAAATTTCCAAAAACCTTGGTAACAGGAGATGATCTCACAGTAACAAACAAGGATATTTTACAAAAAGCAATTGATAAAAAATCATGCAATGCTGCGATTCTCAAAGTAAATCAAGCAGGTAGTCTTTTTGATGCATTTGAATTTGCCAATTTAGCAACTCAAAACAATATCAAATTAATCACATCACACAGATCAGGTGAATCCACTGACTCACAAATATCACATATTGGAATAGCAACAATGTCAAAAATGCTCAAAGTAGGGGTAGTTGGAGGAGAAAGAGTGGCAAAACTCAATGAACTATTACGCCTATCAGAGCATGATTTAATATGCGGTATGGCAGAGATTTAAAATCGTCATGAGCCAACAAGCAGAAACATCGGATATCAAAAAGAAGATCTTAACCACAGGTATCAGAGTAGGTACTCAAGTTAAAACCAAATTTATGAAATCTTTTATCACAAAAGCTAGTCCAGAAGGACTTTACATGCTTGATTTGGATATCACATTAGAGAAAATTCAAACCGCAGCCAAATTCATCAACAGATTAGGTGCTGAGAATCTCATAGTATGCTCTGGAAGGCAATATGCAGAGACTCCAATTGAAAAATTTTGTGAAATTTTAGGCTCAAAGAAACTTTTAGGAAGATTCATGCCAGGTACTCTAACTAATCCATCTTTACCATATTACATTGAACCAAAGATAGTCTTAATCTCAGACCCACAAGTGGATGAGCAAGCAATTATCGAAGCTACAAATGCAGGAATTCCCGTTATTGGAATTGCAAATACAGATAACATTACATCAAATGTTGATGTAATTATTCCAGCAAACAATAGAGGAAGAAAAGCATTAGCAACTGTTTACTGGTTATTAGTTCGTCAAGTTCTAATCGAAAGAGGAGAGCTAAAAGAAGGCGATTCAATGAAATATGAAATTGATGATTTCGAAACAAAGATCACCGAAGAGGAAATCGAATAAATCAATTAAAGGGTTCACTTGAAATCCAAAGCATCAGCACCTGGAAAAGTAATTCTTTTTGGAGAACATTTTGTAGTTTATGGAGTAAAAGCAATCCTATGTGCAATAAATAAAAGAATCACAGTATCTGTAAGTGATATTGAAGAGAATAAAATTATTGTTAAATCAAATATTGGTAGTCTCTCAGAAGAACCAGGTAAATTAATTTCTGAAATAAAATCACCACTAAAGCCATTTTATTATTTAGCAAACAAAATGATTCAATCTCAAAACAAGATCAAAGGTGTTCAAATTATTGTTGATTCAGAAATTCCTCTAGGTGTGGGTCTAGGTTCCTCATCTGCATGCTGTGTAGCAGGTGCTGGAGCAATTTCAAAATTATTTGAAGAGAAGTCAAAAGAGCAAATTCTAAATCTTGCAATCGAAGCTGAGAAGACTATCTTTCAAAATACCTCAGGAGCTGACTGCACAGTTTGCACATATGGGGGAATTATGAAATATGATAAAAAAAATGGATTTGAAAAACTAGAATATGAGCCTAGTTTTCATCTAGTAATTGCAAATTCAAACATTGAACATTCTACAGAATCAATAGTAAGTAAAGTAAAACAATACAAAGAAGAAAATCAAGATGAATTTTCTAATTTATGTGACAAAGAATCAAAATTAATTGATGATGTTTTAGAAATTCTCAAAGAAAACGATATCAATGAATTAGGTAAGAAAATTATTCAAAATCAAGAATATTTGGAAACAATTGGGGTATCCAATGAGAAATTAAGAGAGATGATCAAAATAAGTCAAAAATTTGCATTAGGTTCTAAAATTACAGGTGCAGGTGGGGGCGGATGTATATTTTCTCTAATAGAAGAATCAAACTTGGATAACATAATGAATGAATTTAAAAATAAAAATTACGAATGTTTTTCCGTGAAAATTGATTTTAGAGGACTGGATACTTTTTAATTGACAAGATAATTTGAAACAACATGCTTCTAATAAAATTAGGCGGATCAATTATTACAAATAAAGAAAAACCATTATCTCCAAGAAGAAAAACCATAGACAATCTTGCCAAGAGCTTAAGAAAGATCAAAGAACCCATGGTAATTGTTCATGGCGGTGGATCCTATGGTCACTACTGGTCTGTAAAATATGATATGCATACAAAAGAGAGAAGATACGATGTAAGAGGAGTGTCTATCGTAAAAAATTCGATGATAGAGCTTAACAAGATAATTTTAGATTCACTTTTAAAAAATAAACTAAATCCATATTGTTTACCACCTACAGATTTCATGGCAGGGAACAAGCCAATTGTTAAAAAAATTAAAGAAATTCAAGAAATAGCTAAATCAGGATTAATCCCAGTCACATTTGGAGATGCGTTATGGTATGGTCAGAAAAAAACATACATTTTATCAGGAGATAAAATAATGACTCATCTTGCGAGAATTCTAAAGCCTAAATTAACAATTTTTGCTCTAAATGAAAATGGACTATACTCAGATTTTAAGTCAAAGAAATTGATCTATGAGTTAAAGGATCAAAATCCGTTAATTTCTGAAAACAAAATGGATGTAACAGGTGGAATGACAAGAAAGGTGGAAGAAGCTACAAAGATTGCAAAAAGTGGAATCAATGTATTTTTTGTAAATGGAAATAAACCTGAAAGAATTGTACAAGCTATTAAAAATAAGAAATATGAAGGAACTATGTTTAGAGGAAAAAATGCCTGAAGAATTTGTAATTTTAGTTGATGAGAATGACAACCCTATTGGGACTGAAGAAAAAGTAAAGTGTCATTTACCAAATGGAAAATTACATAGAGCATTTACAGCATTGTTGTTTGATAATGATGGAAGATTGGTTCTTACCAGAAGAGCAAAAGAAAAGATGTTATGGCCAAATGATTGGGATGGAACATTTGCTAGTCACCCCAGAGAGTCTGAAACCTATGTTTCTTCTGGAGAGAGAAGAATGCCAGAAGAGTTGGGTATTGAAGGAAAACTAGATTATTTGCACAAATTTGAATATCATGTTCCCTACAAAGATGTGGGTTCTGAGAATGAGATTTGCGGAACTTTAATTGGTGTTGTTGATAAATCAACAGAATTAAAAAAAATACCTGGAGAGATTGATGAAATCAAATTGATATCAGCAAATGAATTAATGATTGAACTTGAAAAAAATCCCCAATTGTATTGCCCATGGATGCTCATTGCTTTAGAATTATTGGATAAATCTGATAAAAAAATGCTGGAAAAGCATGCAAATATCTTATCTACATGGATGAATAATGAAATTCATGATAGTTTGGAGAGGGCAATTAAAACACACCTACCAAATGAAAAATGGAGATTAGTAGATGAAAAACACTAGACATATTGAAAATAATGCGAAAATTGTAAACAAGCATTTAAAATCAAAACTTAATGGAAATCCAAAAAAACTCTACGAAGCTGCGGGGCATTTGATAGTAAATGGTGGAAAGAGACTTCGACCATACATGGTTATCAAAAGCTGTCAAATTTTAGGAGGAAAAACTTCCAATGCAATGCCTGCTGCAAGTGCAGTGGAAATGGTTCATAATTTTACTCTAGTTCATGATGACATAATGGATAATGATGAAATGCGACACGGGGTTCCAACAGTGCATAAAAAATTTGGAATGCCCATTGCAATTCTTGCAGGAGATGTGTTATTTTCTAAAGCATATCAAGTTATTACGGAATCAAAATTATCTGCAAATGCAACTACACAATTAGTTTCAAGATTAGCTAAAGCGTGTGTTGATGTTTGTGAGGGACAATTATTAGATATTAAATTGGCAGAAAAAAAGAAAATTCCAACCGAAGCTGAATACATCACAATGATTTGTAAAAAAACAGCTGCGCTATTTGATGTATCATGTGCAATGGGTGCAATTTGTGCAACTAGTAACAAACAAGATATTTCTAATCTTTCATCATTTGGAAGAAATCTAGGGATAGCATTTCAGATCACAGATGATCTAATTGGGGTAATGGGAGATTCAAAAATAACAAAGAAACCAGTTGGAAATGATCTTAGAGAGGGGAAAAAATCATTGCCAATATTGATGGCAATAAAATTAGCAAAAGCAGGAGATAAAAAAACAATTCTAAAGGCATTTGGTAATTCTAAAATTTCAAGAAATGATCTTACTAAGGCAGTAAATGTGATTCGCTCCCTTGGAATTGAAGCAAGTGTTAGAAAACAGGCACTAAAATACGCTGAAAAGGCTGAAAAATCCCTATCAAAATACTCAGGTTCTTCAAAAAATGAATTAGTTACATTATTAGATTTTGTAGTTAAGAGAAGCGTATAGTTACAAAGGAAGATTTCAGATGGATGAAGAATTAAAGAAAGAGATTAGAAAGATGTCTCTTCAAAATGCATTTGAGCATGATGGACAAACTAATCCAAAAATAATTTTAGGAAAAATTCTTGGAACAAAAGCAGAATTAAGAACTAAAGTTAAAGAAGTATCTGGAGAGATTTCCAAAATAGTTTCGTTAGTAAATAGTTTAACTTTAGAAGAACAAAAAAAAGAAATTGAAGAAAATTTCCCAGAGATATTAATTCCTAAAGAAAAAATTGAAGAAAGGGAAGGACTTCCTGAATTAAATGATGCAGAACATGGAAAAGTGATTACAAGATTTCCTCCAGAACCAAATGGTTATCCACACATAGGTCATGCAAAAGCTGCAATAATTAATTCAGAATATGCTAGAATGTATGGAGGAAAATTCATTCTAAGAATGGATGATACCAATCCAGAAGCAGAAAGAATGGAATATCATGCAGCCATCAAAGTAGGATTAGAGTGGTTGGGAATTAAATTCGATATTGTAAAAAATACATCAGACGACATGGAGATTTTTTATGAAAAGGGAATGGAGTTAATTAAAGCTGGAAAAGCTTACATTTGCACTTGTAAACGAGATGAGATTAGTAAAAACAGAAGAGAAAGAAAAGATTGCAAATGCAGCAGAGATGATATTGAGAAAAGTAACAAAAATTGGGATAAAATGAATACCAAGTTCAAACCAGGGGAAGCAATTGTAAGATTTCGTGGAGATATGAAGGCAGATAATGCAGTAATGCGAGACCCAGTTTTGTTTAGGATTATAGAGGAAAAACACTACACGTTAGGGGACAAGTATAGAGTATGGCCAAGTTATGACATGGCAGTTGCAATAGAAGACAGTATAGATGGAGTGACGCACGCTTTTCGTTCCAAAGAATTTGAATTAAGAAAAGAATTGATTGATGCAATTTTAGATGCTCTAAAAATGAGAAAACCCCATCAAGGATTTTTCTCAAGACTTGAATTCAAAGGAATGCCAATTTCAAAGCGAATCATAAAGCCTCTGATCGAGGAAGGAAAAGTTTCTTGGTATGATGATCCTCGCCTCCCAACCCTAGAGGCACTTAGAAGAAGGGGGATAAAACCAGAAGCAATTAGAAAATTCATAATGTCATTAGGATTAACAAAAGCAAATACTCTAGCACCATTTGATGCATTAGAATCTTTTAACAGAAAATTTGTTGATGCGTCAAGTATCAGATTATTTATGGTTAAAAATGCAAAAAAACTATTGGTAAAAAATTTACCGCTAACGTTTGTTGAAATTCCAAATCATCCAATTAAGGATATGGGAAAAAGAAAAATAGACATTGATGAAAATTTTTTAATTTCAGGAGAAGATATGCAGGCATTCAAAGAAGGAATGCAAGTTAGACTTTTAGGATTAGGAAATGTTCTAATTAAAAAAATCGGTTCAGAATTAGAAGGAGAATTTATTTCTGATGGAGACATGACAGATATACCAAAGATTCAGTGGGTACCACAAAAAACAGCACATGAAATTAAAATGATCATTCCAAAGGTGTTATTCAATGGAGATGACTTTAATGAAGATAGTTTAGAAGAATTAGACGTTTATACAGAACCACATTATCTTCAATTAAAGGAAGGAGAGGAAATACAGTTTGTCAGATACGGTTATTGTAGAAAAGATTCCCAAAATCAAGCAATTTTTACTCACAAGTGATTTACAATGAAGATAGCACGGTTAGCAAGTGGAAATAACGAGACCTATGGTTTTATCAAAGGAGACAAGGTTGCAACTAAAGATGAAATTACTTATCTTACAGGAGTCCCAATTCCTCAAAACGTAAAGGATTTTCTATTTGATGGTTGGTTTGATGAGATTAAAAATAAAATTTCAAATTTACCGTATGAATCAAACTTGTCAGATTTTAAATTACTTTCTCCCATTCCAAATCCCAATAAAATTATTTGTTTGGCATTTAATTACGTAGACCATGCCGAAGAGCAGGGATTAAAGGCACCTGAGGATCCGGCATTAGTAATCAAACCAAGAACTGCATTAAACAGTACTGAATCAGATATAATATGTCCAAATTTTGTCACTCAGTTAGATTATGAAGTAGAGCTTGCAATGATAATTGGAAAAAATTGTAAAAATATCAGTGAGAAAGAAGCAACAGATGTAATTTTTGGATATATGGTTTTCAACGATGTTTCAGCCAGGGATATCCAGATGAAAGACAAGCAATTTACCAGAGGAAAAAGTTTTGATACGTTTGCACCATGTGGACCTTGGATAACTACTGCAGATGAAATTAAAAATGCTCAGGATCTGAAGTTAACAACTAAAGTAAATGGCGTATTACGACAAAATTCAACAACAAAAAATATGTTTATAAAAATTCCTGAAATAATTTCAAAAATTTCTAAAGTTATGACATTAGAAAAAGGGGACATCATATCAACAGGTACACCTGCAGGAGTCATGTTAAACAAACCGGATGCAGTGTTTTTAAAAGATGGAGATAAAATTGAAATGGAAATTGAAGGATTAGGAGTTTTAAAAAACACAATCAAAATTGTTAATTTAGATTAACGAAGGGTTTTTTTCATCAAATAAAATGAAATTTTCTTTTCTAATGTATTAAAAGCAGGTAAATCTTCTTTAGATAAAATTTGAATTCTTTGATAGTCTTTCTCAATTGCAAAATTTTGTAAGAATTTAAAAATTTCCAAGGTAGATTTTTTAGAATTTGAAAATAGTGTAACAATTAATGTTTTAGCAAAATGTTCAGATTCAGATAGAATTGCAAAAGAGAAATTTTCAGGTTCATTGGATTTTATAATTTTATTTTGTGTTAGAAAGGAACGTAATTTTGAATTATCCATTGGGAGCCATCTCCATGATTTGACATAATGTGAAAAAGTTAATTTTAGATTTTTTGCAAATTGAATTTTATCAGTTATATTTTTTTTAGGTATCAGAGTGTAAAAATTCCAAGATTCAAAGATACTATAATTCAATGATTTTGCCATAAGTAAAGATGGATTATTTTTAGTTTCAATTAGCATGTATGAGAATGAAATATTTTTTTCTTCTCCAAGATGTTCTGCATACTGAACTAATTGTGATGCAATTTTTTCTCTACGAGAATTAGGCTCTATTCTAATACCTTCAATCCAGACTTGATTATCTGAATAAGAGGCATGACAAATTCCAGATACACTATTTTTCTCAAATACAAACAGATTTCCTTCTTTTAGCCAGTAATCCCAAACTTGATCTATATAGTCACCCCATGAAAAAGTATTTTTACAAAAATCCAAAACAGAATTTTTATCTAAAGAGGTTCCTTCACGAATTATTTTATCAGACATATACGAAAAAATATAAGACTTGTCAGATAAAAACTGCAATGGGAAAAATTATCGCTGGAAAAACATCTGATATTCTACCAGGAAGTATGATCAAAGTATCAATTGATGGGAGAGACATACTTGTAGCAAATATTGATGGAGAGTATTATGCAACAGATGATACATGTACTCATGCAGGGGCTAGTTTATCTGAAGGAAAGTTAGAAGGTGATACTGTCACATGTGGTTGGCATGGAGCTCAATTTAATTGTAAGAAAGGGAATTTAGTAAAATTTCCAGCAAAAATTAGAGATTTAACGTCATACAACGTAACAGTAGAGTCTGATAGTGTTTTTGTAGAGATGTAACTATATACCTCTAATTTTTAATAATAGGTGTAGAATATGGCAGACGGAAATCAGAATAAAGAATCAATGAAGGAAGCAATAGAGACACTAAATCAAATTGTTTCAAGTAATTCTACTCCAAAGACAATAAAAAAATCGATTACAGATTTAATTGCAGATTTGAATAATGAAGAGTATTCTCTATCAGTCAGAGCTGCCAATACAATTAGTCTATTAGATGATGTTACACAAGATCCAAACATGCCATCATACGTTAGAACACAACTATGGCAGGCAGTTTCAAAACTAGAAAGCATAAGAGAATAAATTCTCCAATACCTAACAATCATTATTGAAAATTGAAGAATATTTAGAAACACTTCCTGAAAATTTATTGAGTGGGGAAGATGTACAGCTACCAGAAAAGGCATTTAGAGAAATTTTCAAATTTGTAGAATTGGGAAATGATGATATTTTTTATCATTTGGGTTGTGGAGATGGTAAGGGAATAGAAATTGCAATAAATGAATTCAATGTAAAAAAAGCAGTCGGGATTGATAATAATCTTGAAAAAATAAAACAGGCAAAAGAAATTTTGATGCAAAAAGACTCCAAAGGTCAGTTAGATTGTAAAAATATTGTAGATTCTGAATTTTCAGATGCAACCGTAATTTTGTTTTGGTTTACCGATGAGAAGATCATTAATCAAATGATGAGTAAATTTGAAAAATTGAAACCAGATACAAAAATCATCACAATTTGGGGACCATTACCTGATTGCCTTCCAGAAAAAGTAAATTTTCCTTTTATTATTAATAAAATACCATTCAAAAGAGCTAGTAGTATGCAAGAGCAATTACTTGCAGTATTTGGTGTTAAATGTGTAGATTTTGTAACTGCTTGGGAATTTGCTGAAAGATATACAAAATCAATTAGTTCTTCAGATATCAAAAATGATCGATTTTTGACAATAATTCAAACATTAGTTATTTGGATTAATGCAAAAAAGTTAGGAGTTTCATGTACTGATGAAATCCCCGAATCCATTCAAACGTACATCAACATAATGAAAATGCATTTTGATATTGATTTTGAATATTTACTAAAGGAATAATCCCTGTAATCCTTTTATTTTGTAATTGTTCAATTAGAATATGGACGGAAGAATTAACATCAATGTATCAGCAGTAGATTATGATAAAACAAGTAAAGCATTAACTCATCAACTCACTCTTTTAGAAGAAATGGTGCATGGTCAAGAGGATTTTGTGATGACTGACTCTGAATTTGCCTTTGGATGGCACTTTTTTGTTTTAAGTGTAAATAAAGATCTTGTTCAGAAATTAGTAGATGTGATGGGTAATGATTTTGAAAAATTGAAAGGAAAAGGAATTGAGAAAAAGTTTCTTTCATGGCTTTCAAAAAATATCGAGGGAAAATCACCTAGATTCAAACTTGCAATCAAAGAAGAAATGGAATCTAGTAAATACGGAATTTTTTAAAATTTTTGAACTCACATTATGCAAGAATTGATTTTTCCATTGGAGAGTTATTCTGGAAATGACTCATTGTATAGATTATTTTATCTCCTTCTGGTAAGGGATTTGCACATTTGCCGCATAGCGGTCTAATAACTTCCGCATCATAATCTATCTCTCCAATTGAAACGTTACATCTTGAACAATAGATAGATTTTGTATCATAAATATTCATTTTTTCACCATCCCATTTGTCATTAATATTGAAATACTGTTAGAGTTTTTTGCATCAATATTTGTTTCATAATTCTTACATGTGTTAGCCAAATGCACTTTTTGATATTTAACAAATTTTGAATCAACATCAGAGATAATAGAAAATGATGGATTATTTACAGAATTATTTCCAAGACATGTTTTAAATTGAACATAATAGGAGTCAGTAGATATTTTTGCCAAGTATTGAATTTTGATTGAATTAACATTTGATTTCTTTTTTTCATCTGCAAAAGCAGTACCAGAAAATATTGAGACACTCAATAGTAACATAAGAAATATCCCAAGGGTTTTGTTTGCAAATTTAGTTTTAATCATTTTTTTCACATTAGGATTGAACGTATTTGAGACTACTATCAGGATTCGAAGGCATCCAACAGATATGTTGTGTCTCAGATACGTTTTCCTCAAAAAGGTCTAAGTTCAAAATGTATTTGGGGATAGCGAGTTAGTTGTGGTATGCTAAATTAGAAAAAAGGATTAATTTTTGAATTGTTCATTATACTAAAATTCTAACTGGAAGTTGATTTAATGACCATTCAACTATAGAGCTTTTCTTATGCCCCCATCGATAATGTGAAGAAGCATGTCTTTTATTTGCAAATTCTACCGGATATGCACATAAAACACAAGATGATGAGGTATCTGTAAGTTGTTTAATTATTTCCTCTCTATGTTGTGCGAGATGAATCAACCACTGTGATTTTTCTGCAGTAACGGCTCTTTCACTTGGACAGTATAAACAGGTACTTGAGAGGAATGTCATTTTTCATTATGCCTTTTTTATTTTTAGAGAAAACGTATTACAGAATTCGGCTTTGATTCCAAGGAATTACCAAGCACGTGAAACGGTATACGTATTCTCTTACTAATGTATGATTGTACAATTATCTAATTATTTCATTTTGATTGTGGTATGCTATTTGTTCAGATTTTTGCTAACACAGAAAAATAGCATACCAGAACACAAAAATTATTTTTTTATCAAAGATGTATGTACTTTTTGCTCCGAGGTGAAATGATGAATAACCAAAACAACAACACATGGGATAAAATGGTTCATGCACCATTCAAAAAAGTCGTAAAATTTGACCTTATTTGCATGGGAATTGGTGCTGTGATTGGCATGGGAATTGGTGCATACATTGCAACTAATTTCTAGTCCAAAGTAAATTGGACAGATTCTAGATTCTGTCCAATATCATTTCATAAAAAAATCAATCTTCAAGCACATGAATAAGATCTTTAAGCTTACGCCTAGATTTTGGAGGCTTTCGCATATCAGGATATCCAATGCAGAGAATAGAAGAAGGTCTTAATTCAGTTCCAATGATTGCTTGAACCTTTTTTTCATCAATCATTCCAATCCAAATGGAACTTAATTCTAATGCATGAGCTGCTAATTGAGAATAAGTGGCAGCAATTGTTGCATCCTGTAAAGAAAACTTTGTAAGCATTTCAGGTGGAAAATTCATTTTTACTCTACTTGGATTAATGCAGAACACAAGCACAAGAGGAGCATTAACAAATGGTTGTCTATTTGCTGCTTCAACTAGTGCTTCTTTAGCTTTTTTACTTTTAACATAAAATACTTCTAATCCCTGAAAATTTCCTGCAGTTGGAGCAGTATCTGCTGCAGCTAGAATTTTTTCAATCTTCCAGTCTTCAACTTTAGTTTTAGAAAATTTTCTAGTTGAACGTCTTGTTGCAAAAATCCGAAATAAATCAGAAGGAGAAATTTCATGATCAATGTGTTTTGGATTACCCGAGAGAATTGCTTGCAAAAGAGTCATCTTTGGTTTGCTAGATTTTTCTTCAGAATTACGAGTTTGATCTGTTGACCATCCTGAAGCATAAAATTCCTTTGATGATGTTTGAATTGGTAATGTATCATGGGGAACTTTGGCATATTCTAAAACCTTATCTCTAAAATCGGTAGTGACTGCTTCAAGTTCATCTCTATCTTTTAATCTAAATTGCACTATATCAGAATTTATCAAAATTTCACTAACATTATCCTCAAGCTCCACAGTTCCAACATGATTATTTTTTAGAATCTCTACTAGTTGTTCTAGTTCTTCTTTGTTTAAGATAACAGTATCTGTATCATCTTCATCAACACCTGACCAGACAAGCCTACAACCATCCTTTGAAAAATATGAAGGCTCTATCTTTGAGAATTTATTCATATTTTTTGATAATTTTCAAGATTATTAAAAATGATTTGAAAGTAGACATCATAAAATGCAATGCGGATAAACAATGGATAGTTTAATTATGAAATGATCTTTAATGAAATCATGTATAACAATATCCTAGTGCCACACGCTGGAACACCTGCTGGAGATCAGGCATTAAAACATGCCATTCATGCAGCAAAAGGGACCAAAGCCAAAATCATTTTACTTCACGTAGTAGAAGAAATGCAACATCCACCGACTTTTGCATTATCATCATCTGAACGTGATAAATTATTGAAAAATATCAAAGATGCAAATGAGGATATTAGAAAAGGAATGATTCCTGAGTTTGAAAAAAGAGAAAAAATATGTGAAAAAAATAATATCGAGTCAATTTCTCAGGTTGTAACTGGATCTGCTTTTGATGAAATTCTCAAAGCGATAAAAAAGTACAAGGTAGATTTGGTAGTCATGGCAAAGCGTAGAAAACTCAAAGGAATCAGAGGTTTGCTAAGTCTTGGAAGTGTATCAAGAAAAGTCGTGGAAAATACAACATGTCCAATTTTGATGATAGATATTGAAAAGAAATGAGTAAAAACTTTGAGAATATTTTAGTTCCATACAATGGGACTGATGGTAGTCAAAAGGCATTCAAAAAGGCAGTTGCTTTGGCCGGATTTGAAAAATCCAAGATCACAATTTTAACATGTATTGAAGAAAGAGCAACGTTTGGATTATTCAAAACTAAAACCAACAAACAAGAGTTTGAAAAAGAAAAAAATGAAATAAAATCAGAACACAGTAAATTAGAAGAATATGCAAAGAAATCAGATGTTGCAGTAAATTCTAAAATTATAATTAGCGACAGACCAGCATTAACAGTTCTTGAATATGCAGACAAACACAATATCGATCTTATTGTTTTAGGAAAAAGAAAGCTTACAAAATTTGAAAAAATCCATTTCCCAAGCACCATTGAAGATATTGTTAAAAATTTTCCAGGTGCAGTTTTAATTTTAAATTAAAGTTTTAAATAAAAAGAAATAATGAATTTATTCCTAATGTGAATGCGTAATATCAAATTTCTTTTTCTGAGATGTGAGAGATTTTGTAACAGGTATTATTTTGTTAGCTAATCTAGTTATTTCACGCTCAGTTTTTTTCGGATATTTGATGTGTAAACACTCATGATAAATGGTATTTACAGTCTCAACTTTTGGTTCTGATGACAAATCTGGGTTTAACCATATAGTACCACATTCCTTAATGCATTCTGCCCAGACTTCACCGGGCTTAATTTTATTTTTGTAGATATAATTTGAAAAATGTTTACGATCGTAGACTAATACAGGTTTGATCTTCATTTTTAAAATATTTTCAAATGCATTAAGCAAGGTTTGATGCCATTCCTTATCACTAGCAGAAAATTGAAAAGTCATATCTAAAACAATATTTAATTAATAATAATATACATTTTTAATCAGTTCATCAATTCTTCATCCAAATCTATTGTATCAAAATTTGTACCATCACAATGAGGACAGCTAGTAATTATTGTGACACCTGCTTTTTTTGTAAAAACATTTCCGCATGATTTACAAGCACGTAATTCACTTAATGTAGTCATAAACAAATTATGAATTTGTTTTAATTAAAACATGTGGTTGATTTTACATTCTGAATATGTGGTGGCAATATCTCATTAGATTTAAACTGAAAATATGGTTATTAATTTTTAAACAGATAGTTGGTATCAATGTCTGAACCAATAGACATATCAGAATATTTTTCAGGATTTAATGAATAACACACCTTAGGCTCAAATTGAACTAGTTCAGATTCTTTTTCAGATAGTAATTTTACTTTAGGTGAGGAATTTTTTGCCAATATTTCTTTTATGATAGATTCTTTAATTTCAGATTTTGTGGGTTCATCAGTAATATAGCTTACAATTCCTCTAAACTGATATCCCTCCAAATGATCCTTGTTAAAAACTGAAATGGTAATCCAAGGATTCACCTGAATATTCTTGTATGATTTATGTTTAAAAAAATCAAGCCAATAAATGGCATCATCATCAACTCTGAAGAATATTCTAGGTGAAACATTTGGAAATTTGGTTCCACCAACTGTCCCTACAACAAAAACTCCTTGTTCATCAATAAATTTTTTAATTTTATCAGGTATTTTCACCATACCCCTGTATCAAGCTAATTTCTATTAAAGAGATAATTTGAGTTTCAAAAATGATATTTAGATTTTTGAATAATAGTGAATAATTGTTTATTAGTAGAATAATCTAATAAGTTACATGTCAGAATTTCAATTGCCAGAACTATCTTATGAATATGATGCGTTAGAACCACATATTGATGCACAGACAATGCAGATTCATCATTCAAAACATCACCAAGCTTACACAAATGGATTAAATGATGTATGGGATGAAATGTCAGAGGATAATCAGGATAAAGGATTACTAATTTTATTATCAGATCTTGATCAAATCAAACCCGAATTAAGGGATCGTTTTAATTTTCACGGAGGAGGGTACAACAATCACGAATTATTTTGGTCAAGTATGAAACCAAATGGTGGGGGTGAACCAAGTGGGGCTCTAAAAGATGAGATCGATAAAGTTTTTGGGAGTTTTGATGATTTCAAGAAAAAATTCTCAGCAGATACTGCTGTAATCCAAGGAAGTGGATGGGGATGGCTAGTTTATGAACCAAAATCTAAAAAAATTCAATTCAAGACAACTGCAAATCAAGACAGTCCAATTGTGGATGGTGTTGTGCCACTTTTAGGTTTAGATGTATGGGAGCATGCATATTATTTAAAATATGAAAATAAAAGACCAGATTATATTTCTGCATGGTGGAATGTAGTGAATTGGGAAGAAGTAGAAAATAGATTTTCTAGAGCAGCTACTACAGCTAAGGCATTATTCTCTAGACATTATGAATAATAATTAGATAGTAGAAATTATTTTTCAGCACACTTGTAAATTACAGATGCAAGTAATGCTGATCGTTCCACGATACTATCATGAACAATGTATTCTTTAGGGGAACGGTATTTGTGACCTAGCGGTCCAAAACCATCAAGTGCTGGAAGTTTTGAAGGAACATTACTGATATCTGAAGATATTATTTGAGAATGTTTTTTTATTTTTATTTCATGTTTTTTGGCAAGATCCTCAACTAATTCATAGAATTTTGTATCAGATTCTTCTTCTATTACAGGTGGCCTGGTTTGTATTTTGTTAATTGATACATCAAGTTTAATGCCAGTTTCTTTTTTCTTCATAATGCTGTTTATTTTAGTATCAAGTAAGGTTCCTAATTTTTCCGTTTTATAACTACAAGTTAATGATAGTGATGCATAGTTTGGTGTCTGACCATGAGATCCTTGAGCAACAACAGAGGTGGTTCTTAATCTGTAATCTTTTTCATCTTTTGAAAGTTTTTCAATTACGGATAGTTTTTTTGCTAAAACTGGAATAATTCCATGAATGTCTGAAGTTAATTGTTCTGAAGATGTGGTGAATCTAATATTGTAATCACTTCTACCATAACAAGTGGTAATTATTCCACCGTCTATGCTAGCAGATTTTAAACCTATAATATAATGTGATTTTTTAGAGTATTCTTTAACAAATCTCTTACTATATCTTCCACCTAAACTATCGTCAGTCGTAAGTAATATTGCACATCTGACTTTTTTGAGTTTTTTAGCATAACGTAAAGCATGAATTGCACCCAACATTACAGCAAGTCCACCTTTACTTTCAGCGATACCAGAGCCAACAATTCTGTCACCATCTTCGTAATAACTGACTAAATCATCAGGACCATAATGAGTGTCAAGATGAGAAACAATCAAAACATCATTTTCTGATTCTTGATGATTTTTAAAATAATGGAAATTTCCTACGTCGGGCTGTCTATGAATATGCTCAGTGAATCCAAGGTGTTTTAATCGCTTAGAAATAATTGCTCCTAATTGATTTACATTTTCTAAATTATATACGTGAGTGTTTAGATTTACAAAATCTCTTAATGTTTCTTTTAAAGTATGTAGATGTCCACGCAGATAGGTTCTAGCTACTACTCGTAATGGTTGAGTGAGATCAACTTCATTTTCATGATGATGTATAGAAGTGCCAAAGTATCTAATCACTGCAATATCCAAGATTTTATTGATGAGGGATTCATAGGTGTAGCCAGCAGTTTTGGCCGCATAAAATAATGAACCTCCTTTCCCCAGACTTGCCATAGAATTTAATTCAAGAATGTAAAGATTCTCATCTTTATCCATTCTAAAATCGACTCGACTGTAATCATTTAGTCCTAAAGATGCAAATGCCTTTATGCACATTTGTCTCATCTCTTCGGTTTTCTCTTTTGATAATTTAGCAGGACATGTTTTGTCAACTCCTCCTGCTTTCTTTTTATCCGAAATTGTTTGAATTTGATCGGGATTATCAAGATTAATTTCAACTATTGGAAGAATGTCTATGTTAGGATTATTACCTAATACACCAACTGCAAATTCTCTTCCTGAAATGAATTGTTCTACAAGTATATCCTGTTGAAATTTTTCAATTTGTACTTTAACTGCTTTCCTAAGATCATCCCAGTTATCTACAACTTCCATTCCCATAGAAGTAGATTCCAGTTTGGGTTTAACAATCACAGGAAAAACTAAATCATCATGAATATCTTCAGGTGTATGAAATACCCAAAAACCAGGAGTAGGAATATTATTTTTTTGTAAAATTATTTTTGTCATTACTTTGTCTTGAACAATTGCGTGGCCAGCTGGTCCAGAGCCTATGTATGGAATTCCCAACATCTCCATCATTGCAGGCACATGGGTGTACCTATTTTGTCCCTGAATACCATACGCCATATTGAAGACCATTCCAGGAGTTTCACCTGCAACTACCTTTGGCATGAATTCTTTTAATTCATCAGCAAGATGGATGTCCCCTTCAATAACTTTTACAGTGTGACCACCTTTTTCTAAAGCTCTTGCAACTCTTTCAACTGCTTTTGAGCTATAGTGTTCTTTTGTGGTCATTCCAAAAACGTTGATTACATCATTTGGATCAATTTGTGTTTCGTTATAGATCAGTGCTACTTTCAAAGAGAAATCTAAAGTAACTTCATTTCTAAACTATTAAAGATCTTGTTTAACGAATGAAAATATCATAAATAAAATTTAAAGGGCCCCTGAGGGGAATCGAACTCCTGTCCGAGGATCCACAATCCTCTATACTAACCACTATACTACAAGGGCCACGAGAAAGATAACTAATTAATCCTGTAATAATCTTTGAGTTCTGCTGAGAATTATACTGTAGATTTATTATTGACTAGTTGAAAATAATATTATGCGATTATGGTGGGTTGCCATGGCAATAGCAATTGGACTCACATGGGTTGGTATGAATTATTTACTTCCTTGGCATTAGCCTCAAAATATTTCATATTTTAGATTAAATGTGAACAAAATTTCCATTCAAAAATTATCGATCGCTTTAAATTTGTTAAATTAGGGTATTTTTCAACTTGAGAAAAGGATTCATCACAAACAGGTTACGCTCCGGTAGGAAGTCAACAGAAATTGCTGTTGAAAGTAAAAGGGAAACTATACAAGGTAAAAAATTTGTTTGGATAGATTTACAAAATCCTGATAGAAATGAAGTTGAAAAATTAGCTGAGAAATACAATTTCAATTCATTAAACATTGAAGATTGTATGACCAAATTTGAATTGCCAAAATTGGATAGATATCATGATCATTTCTTCGTAATTTTGCATTTCCCACCACTGTCTGGGAAAGTTGGAGAGTCCAAAAATAGTCAACTATCACTTTTTGTAGGAAAAGATTTTCTTGTTACTGTTCATCAAGGAGACCTAAAACCATTAGTGGATTTGGTAAATGTTTGTAAATCTGACTCAGATCAACAAAGAAAAGAAAAATTATTAGAAAAATCATCAGGACTATTACTTCATGAAATGATAGACGTACTAGTAGATGATCTTTTGCACACATCCAGAAAAATAATTGCTAATTTAGATGAACTAGAAGACAGAGTATTTGATGAAACAAAACCTGTTGCAAGAAGTATTGCACTACAAAGAAGAGAAATCAACAGATTAAGAAGGATAGCTAATCCATTAAAGAAATTCGTGTTAGAAATTGCAAAAAATGTCAAAGACTTTGCAGATAGAGAAGATGAAGAGCTTTCATTGTTTTATGATGATGTCATAGACCACATAGACAAAGTCATTGAAACGCTTGAAGAATCAAGAGAGACTATGGAAATTTACAAAGACACGGATTTTGTGTTAAGTACTGAGAAAACAAACAAAGTTCTTGCAGTACTTACAATAATTTTCACATTAGCAATTCCTTCAACAGTTATTGGTACTTTTTATGGGATGAACATCAATTTGCCTGGCGGGATCACTAGTGAAAGCCCAGTGTTTTTGGGTCCATTTACAACTCTAATCATAATTGTTCTAGCATCAGCAATTCCGGCAATTCTGATGTTTGCATATTTTAGAAAACTCGGATGGATAAATAATTAAAAATTATTAATCCAAAATACCGATTTTTTGAAATAGATCCATTTTGAAAAATTAAATGATCTTAATTAAATACGAGATAATTTAACCTAAATCATGGGTAAAATTAGAATTCGAACCGGTAGAGGAACTGGAACTATTGAAGTTGATGAAGATGCTTCAAAATGGTCTGGCGAAGATTTTAAAAAGATTCAAGCGGCCAGAAAAAAAGCAGCTGGCAATAGATCGGTTCACACAGGAAGAGGAACCGGCACAAGAAAGCTATCAGATCAGCCGGATCCAAAAGAAGCTCCCAGTACAAAAGGTAGAACAATTAGTACAGGTAGAGGTACAGGTTCTAGAAAGAGCAGTAAATAAAAAACCACAACAATTCTTAATTTTTAAATTTACATAGTGGATATTGCGTTTAATTCTAGAACTAAATTTTGATATCTGGATTTCCAGCTTTGAGTTTTTCCCAGTCTGCTAGAAAATTATCCAAACCAATTTTAGTTAAAGGGTGCTGAAGCATTTTATCCAGCACTGCAGGAGGTAATGTCACTACATCTGCTCCTTCTTTAGCTGCATCAACTACATGAATTGGATGACGAACACTTGCAACAAGAATTTGAGTTTTAAAATCATAATTTGAAAAAATTTTTTTAATATCTTTTATTAGGTTCATTCCATCTTGGCCTACATCATCTAGTCGTCCAATAAATGGACTAACATATTTTGCACCAGACTTTGCAGCTAGTAAAGCCTGATTTGGTGAAAAAATCAAAGTAACATTTACTGGAATTCCTTCTGATGATAAGGATTTACAAGCTTTTAGACCATCAGGAGTCATTGGAACTTTAACTACAACATTGTCACCATATTCACGGAGACGTTTTCCTTCTTCCATCATTCCAGAATATTCAGTGCTGACAACTTCTAAGCTCACATCTCCTTTGATAATTTTTGTAATCTCTTCCATTGCATCTTTAGGATTACCTCCTTCTTTGGACATTAAAGATGGATTTGTCGTGATTCCATCAAGCAAACCCATGTCATTGAATTTTTTTATAGATTCAAGATTAGCAGTATCAAGAAATATCTTCATAACTTTTTGCTCCTAATTTCTTTGACTTGTTTTGCTATATTAAAAGATGTTATTCCATGCTTTTCTAAAAGTAACGGAATTTCGTCATCTCGTGCAGACTCACCAAACATGTCTTGCGCACCAATTCTTTTGATTGGTACTGGGTAAGATTCAGAAACAGATTCTGCTACTGCTGATCCCATCCCACCAAAAATATTATGCTCTTCAGTGGTAACAATTGCACCTGTTTCTCTAGCAGCCTTTTCTAGTAGTTGATTATCAATGGGTTTTATTGAAAACATATCCAATACCCTACAAGAAATTCCTTCTTGCTGTAATGTCTCAGCTGCCTCTAATGCCATCCTTACAGTAATTCCACATGCAGCAATTGTACAATCAGAACCATCCCTTAGTGTAATGGCTTTACCTGTCTGAAATTCCTGATTTTCTGAATGAACTAGTGGTGTTTTTGATCTTGCCATTCTCATGTAAAATGGACCATACTCTCTTGCCATCAATTGAGTTAGTTTGGAAACTGCAATAGTATCAGCTGGAATGAAGACTCGAAAATTTGGAATTACTCTCATTATAGCAATATCTTCAATTTGTTGGTGTGAACCACCATCAGGACCAACTGATAATCCCCCATGAGATACTACCAGTTTTACATTAAGACCTTTTTTTCCTGGTGGTGAAGGATATGCAATATTATTCCTTATCTGATCAACTGCTCTTCCTGGTAAGAATATAGCATAAGTACTGGCAAATGAAATTTTTCCTGATGCTGCTAATCCTGCGGAAGTAGTTACAAGGTTTGCTTCTGCAATTCCAACATTAAAAAATCTATTTGGGAATTCTTTTTCAAAACTGGATGTCTTTAGTGAATCAGTAGTGTCAGCACCTAAAACTACAATATTTGGATTCTCTTTTCCAGCTTGAATCAAAGATTTGGAATACTCTGAACGCATATCAGTCATTACTGGTTCATTCAAATGTATTTGGCCTCCTCTGCAATTTTTCTAATCTGTTCTTTCTTTTCACCTACAACATGCAATCCAATCCATTTGTTTACCAATTCTTGTCCACCTAATTCATTTGCTTTTTCAAGAAGGAGTTTTCGTCTAGATTTTAGAACCTCAGATCTAAAATCCCTAATTGCAGCTCTAACATCAGATTGCCCAATAATTGCTCCGCCACCAACAAAGGCTCTTGCTCCATCTGCAAAAATTGAGCCTATATTTTCAAGATTTACGCCGCCATCAGCCTCAATATAACCTGAGAAATTATTTTCTTTAAGAATGGAATTTAATCTAGCCATCTTTGCATGAGTCTCCTCAATGTATTTCTGACCAGATTTGCCAGGAATTACAGACATCACAATTAACTGATCTAAAGAAGGTATGAATTTGTAGAACCATTCCGGTAATTCAGTATCAGGGTTTATTGCAAATCCAACACCAACACCATTTTGTTTTAGTAAATCGGAGATTTCTCCAAAACTAGATTCATCAGTTACTTCAGCATGTACAGTAATAATATCACTGCCAGCATCAATGTAATCTCTAACATGTTTTACAGGTTCGTTAATCATCAGATGTGAATCAAAAGGGATTACAGTTAGTGGTCTCAATTCCTTAATTTTATTATGATCAAAAGTTTTGTTTGGAACAAATTGACCATCCATTACATCAAGATGAATATAATCTGCTCTTCCTGAAACACATCTTTTTATCTCATTTTCAAGATTAGTCATATCTCCAGCAATGATTGATGGGGCAATCATAAATTGAGAATCTAATTCAAGATTAATTATTGGAACGACATCTGAATCAGGTGCCTTTCCATGCCATTGTGGATTATCCTCCATGTGTTCCACTGCTTTTCCTTTGATTGTTCTAGAAATAATCATAGTTGGAACTCCTTTAGTTGCATTTGCCTTTGCAATTGCTGCATCAATTTGTTCAATTCGGTGTCCATCAATTTCAATTACATTCCATCCAAATGATCTCCACTTATCACCTGTCTTCCATCTTGAAGCATCTTTCCACATTTCAGAGAGATCATCGCCTTGTAACCTTTCATCAAGTGGCATGATTTTTTCTGTGTAAGAATCCTGCTGAATAAAATTTCTATCAAGAAACACTGTAAGATTATCAACCTTGTATTTTGCAGCAGTCATTGCAGCTTCCCAAATTTGCCCTTCATCAGATTCTCCATCTCCAATTATAGTATAGACGTGATAATTCTTCGAATCAATCTTTCCTGCAAGTGCAATTCCTACTGAATATGATAATCCCGTGCCTAAAGACCCACCACAAAATTCTACTCCGGGGCATTTCAAATCTGGATGTCCTTGTAATTTACTCCCAAATTTTCTCAGAGTGTCAATTTCTGACTCTGGAAAATATCCGGCAACTGCCATGTTAGAGAATAGTCCAGGGGCAGCATGACCCTTTGATAAGACTAAACGGTCGCGGTCTTCCCATTGTGGATTTTTTGGATCAAATTTTAGATATTTTACAAACAAACATCCCAGAATTTCAGCCATTGAAAAAGAACCACCAGGATGCCCAGATCCCGCAGTATTTGTTCCCTTTATTACTAATTTTCTGGCTCTAAGAACATGCTTTTTGATATCATAGTAATTAAGCCGCATCTCGTTCGTTATCTTGGTAAATTGAATAAAAATCTACTTGAAAATATTAAGGTGTTCTAAGACATATTGTATTATGGAGATAAGACAAAATGTTCCAATTGTTCTTTTTGATAATCAATGCTATCTATGTGTAAAATTTGCAAAAATTGTAAATTATTTTGCTAGGGGTAAAATTACAATGGTTGGTCATTATTCAGAATTTGGAGAAAAGATCAGAGGAGAGATCTTAGATAAAACCGCTTTGGAAATGTTTTGGTTCATAAATAAAAAAACAGCTTATGGAGGAAGAGCAGCATTACTTCCATTAGTTAAAATTATTTTTTCAAAAAATGAAAAAAAATATCCTAGTACCCCATTAGATGTGGTTTGTCAGCAAGATTGTAAAACAGTCAAAGCAGTGTTTGTACGTTCGTCTAGTCTTTTAACAAATAGTAGAGTCATTCACTATGATGAAAGTATTATTTGAATAACAAGAATAGGTATTTTAATATGAATAATGGTCCAAGATCATGGCACAACGAATAACAATAATGCTAGACGATGAAGTAGTTAAGAAATTACGTGCAAGACAAGCAAAAAAGATCAAGGAAACATCAAATGCAATGAGCTTCTCAGCTATAGTCAATGAAAGTCTCAAAGAATGCATTAAAGGCTAGTCATAAATCTAAATATTACTTCAATCTACGAATTGAGTATGAAGATCAAAACTGAGAATTCTACAAAGAAGACTCAGTTACTATGTGGATTTGTCTTAGAAAAATCAGATAAACTACTAGGTATTGGAAAATATGATTCTAAAACAAACAATTCAATTTCTCAATCACTCAAAGATAATGGAGGGAAATTAGGATCGATTACCATAGTTCCCAATACCTCAAAATCAATTCAAAGAATTTTACTTACAGGATTAGGAAAAAAAGAGGATCTAAATAATGATACAATTAGATTTGTTTCTGGAAAAATAGCACAAAAAGCAAGAGAGTTAAAATTAAAGGAATTCACCATAGTTGCACCACCCAGTTTTGTTTGTGATTCTCAACTGGCAGTAACTCAAATTGTTGAAGGAGTAAAAATGTCACTTTACAAATTTGATAAATTCAAGGCCGAAAAAGCGGAAAAATCCCCAGATCTTACTATCATAGTTTCTAAATCAACTAAAATTCATTCTGCAATTAAAAATGCAGAAGCAATCGCAGATGGTGCAATATTTACAAAAAGTATTGCAAATATGCCTCCAAATGAGTGCACACCAAGTACATTAGCAAATTTTGCCAAATCATTATCAAATAGCAAGATGAAATGCACTGTTTTCTCCAAATCTGAATTAAAAAAGAAAGGTTTTGGAGGAATTACTGCAGTAGGGCAGGGAAGTAAAAACGAGCCGAAATTAATTGTTCTTGATTACAAAAATGCAAGAAATGAAAAACCAATAGTCCTTGTTGGAAAGGCAGTTACATTTGATACTGGTGGCATTTCGCTAAAGCCAGGAGACAAAATGGATGAGATGAAATTTGACAAGTGTGGTGGATGTACTGTTTTAGGAATTATGAAAGCAGTTTCAGAATTAAAATTACCAATTAATCTAGTAGGGATTATTCCATCAGTAGAGAACATGCCAGGTGGTGAATCTTACCGGCCAGGAGACATCATAAAGCTATATAGTGGAAAGACGGCTGAGATTCTAAATACTGATGCGGAAGGAAGACTGATTTTAGCTGATGCGTTAGCATATGGTGAAAAACATTTTTCGCCTAAAACAATTATTGATTTTGCAACACTAACTGGGGCATGCATTGTTGCATTAGGAACTAATGTAGCTGCTATAATATCAAACAACGAAAACCTAAAAAAGAAAATTAAAAATGCATCAATGAGAACCTCAGAAGAAGTGTGGGAGTTGCCATTAACTCAAGACTATATGGATATGATAAAATCAGATGTTGCAGATATGAAAAATGTTGGAATAGGAAGAGCAGCTGGAACAATTACAGCGGCTGCGTTTTTGAAAAATGCTGTAGAGAAAACACCATGGGTACACTTTGATATTGCAGGAGTTGCATGGACACAGATTGCAACTAAAGAAAAACCATACAATCCAAAAGGAGCTACTGGGTTTGGTGTTAGATTAATTTTAGATTATTTGCAAAATTTGTAAACTAGTAACCTCTGCTATTTCTATCAGGGGTCCCAACGTTTGGATTTCTAAATCCATGTTTTTCCATCATATGATTTAGAAATCGAATATCATCAGAGAAGGATTCTCCACATACTGAACAGTTTGGCATTGAAATCACATAATCCCAAATTATTCTATATTAAAAGATTCAAAGTTAAGAAATGCCAGCACTGTTGCTTCCCAAGGGCTCTCGCATCTTAGTAGCACAACAGCGACGATAGGTTTGACTTCCAAGTTCGGAAAGGGATTGGGTCGCACCCTAACGCTATGGCCGGCTTGAAAATCAATGTCAAATTCTCATCTATTAACGTAACGCCAATGAAAAAAGTCCCTCAAAATAGGTATAAAGCAAAGAAAATACCCGATTACGACATGACACATCGTGTAGCAGTACTAGATCAGGATTTGTGCCAGCCAAAGAAATGTGGTTTGGAATGCATAAAATACTGCCCAGTAAACAAGTCAGGAGCAGAATGTATTGTTCTCAATGAGGAGACAAAGAAAGCTCAGATAGATGAGGATATCTGTAATGGGTGTGGAATTTGTGTTAAAGTATGCCCCTTTGATGCCATTACAATTGTTAATTTAGCTAGCGAGTTGGCATCAGATAAAATTCATCAATACGGACCAAATTCATTTAGAATTTACAAATTGCCAACTCCAAAGAAAGGAGAAGTTGTTGGATTACTTGGAAGAAATGGAATGGGTAAAAGTACAGTTGTCAATATTCTTTCAGGGAATCTAAAACCAAATCTTGGAAGATATGATAATCCACCTGAATGGGATGAGATTTTGAAATATTATAGCGGAACAGAACTAAAACAGCATTTTGCAAAAATACAAAACAAGGAGATCAGAGCATCGATAAAACCTCAACAAGTGCATCATATTGCACAAGCATTTGATGGAACTGGAAAAGAACTCCTTGACAAATATGATGAGAGAGGAGTAACACGCGATTTAATCAAAGAATTAGGATTACAAAATTCCATGGAGCAGAACCTAAAGGAGTTGAGTGGAGGAGAACTACAAAGACTGGCAGTAGCTGCTGCTGCATCAAAGGATGCAGAATTTTACTTTTTTGATGAGCCATCATCATACAATGATGTATTTCAAAGAACAGGAGTTGCGCGTGTAATTCAGAATTTGGCAACACTTGGAAAAAGTGTGATGGTAGTAGAGCATGATTTGACTTTGCTTGACTTTCTTAGTGACTTTATTGAAGTGCTGTATGGCGAGCCAACTGCTTACGGAATTGTTTCAAGTGTTCTATCAACCAAAATTGGAATCAATGTATTTCTTGATGGATATCTGCCAACTGAGAACGTAAGATTCAGAGACAAAAAGTTCTCTTTTGACGTATCATCATCATCTACAGATATTTTTCAAGAGGGAAGCGACATTATCGTTTATCCAAAACTGGAAAAGAAATACTCTAAATTTTCAGTAACGATTGAGCCTGGCAGAGTCAGAAAAGGAGAAGTCTTGGGAATAATGGGTGCTAATGCACTTGGAAAGACCACCATGATGAAGATGATTGCAGGAGTGGAGCAACCAGATACTGGTTCTATTGATAAAAAAGTAAAGATTGCATACAAGCCACAATATCTTCAAAACGATATTGATGAAGAAGTAATCTCATTGCTAAACAAAGCTAACGGAAATCTAATTGAAGGAAGTATGGAAGAAGAGCAAATTCTCGAACCACTAAAAATTAAGAAATTATACAACAAATCTGCAAAGAACTTATCTGGTGGAGAACTGCAAAAAGTTGCAGTTGCATCATGTCTTTTGCAAAAAGTTGACTTGTATGCATTAGATGAGCCCTCTGCATTTTTAGATGTAGAAGACAGAATTGCAGTTGCAAAGTTTTTGCAAAAATTTGTCCGCTCCTTTGGAAAATCAGCTATTGTAATTGATCATGACTTGCAGTTAATGGATTTAATCTCAGATTCAATGATAATATTTGAAGGTGAATCAGGTATGGCAGGAAAAGCAACTTCCCCAATGCCAAAACCTGAGGCAATGAATAGATTTCTCAGATCATTAGATATGTCATTTCGAAGAGATGAAAAAAGTCTCAGACCAAGAGTTAACAAGATTGAAAGTAGACTAGACAAAGATCAAAAAGCATCTGGAAATTTCTATTACAAGCATTGACTCGAATGTTAAAAAAAGCACTGGAGAGTGTGATTTCTGAAAAAGAAAGCGAGGAGCTGATCTCTGCCTTTGATCAAATCGGAGACATCATAATTGTAAGAATTCCTGATTCGTTATTATCAAAGAAGAAGATCATTGGGGAGACATTACTAAAAGAAGTAAAGATTGCAAAGAGTGTATTTTATCAGGCATCAGCAGTAGAGGGAGATTTTAGAACCAGAAATCTAGAGATCTTAGCTGGAGAAGACAATACAGAGACTGAATACAAGGAATTTGGCTGCAGATTTGTAGTAGATGTGGAAAATGTATTTTTCTCACCTAGGCTGTCCACTGAGAGGGAGAGAATTGCAAATTTAGTTCAAGACGGAGAAGTAGTTACCAACATGTTTGCAGGAGTTGGAATGTTCTCCATAATGGCTGCTAAAAAGAAAGACTGCACGGTGTACAGCATAGATATCAATCCAATTGCATCTCAGTTATGTGAAAAAAATATTCAGTTAAACAAGTTAGTGGGCAAAGTAATCTCTATCAACGGAGATGCATCAAAGATTGTTTCAGAGAAATTAATTGGTAAATCAGATAGAACATTAATGCTATTACCTGAGAGATCTGATGAATTTTTGCAATCTGCAATTGATGCAACAAAGAGTGGTGGAATGATTCACTACTATAGTCACATTCATGCGGATAAAAAATCAGATGCAGGAAGACTATCTGAAGAGCATTATCTCAAAGTAACTCCTGTTAAATCAGAAATACTTGGTTCAAAAATTGTCAGACCTGTAGGACCCAGATATTATCAAACAGTAGTTGATGTTAGAATTTCAAAATAAACTAATCATCAGATGTGATTGATGCAGTTGTTGGCTTTGTTGTTGCCATTACATATCCAATCCATGCAATTACTCCTAAGATTCCACCTGCAATCATTAAAACAGATAATTGTAATACGATAGGACTCCACTCAGATAACATCAACAAATATGCATAAAGGAAAAAGGCACCAATACAGAGAACAAAAATAGTCACGCCCATTCCTTTGCGTTTATCCATGGCCAAGAATTTTTTGTGAGTTATTTATTGCTTTTAGCTAATCTAACTCAATTGCCATAAGATATGCATCCTCACCATCACGATAATAGGCATTGAGTTGCTGTCTTATTACAAATCCAAGTTTTTCGTATAATCTAACTGCCTCATTATTGCTGCATCTAACTTCCAAGTAGAATTCATCACATTTTCGTGATTTTACACCTTTTACAGATTCTTCAACTAGAACATTTCCAATTCCACGTCTTCTGTATTCTTCTAGAACCGCAATTGAGACAACATGTCCTTTTTTGACAAATCCTAATTTCTTAAAGTTTGAGAATCCATATTCTGTTTTACACATGATGTAACCCACATGTTTTCCACCAATTTCTGCTACAATAAATGCCTCAGGGAGTTCTGCAAGTAGGCTTTCATAAAAATAATCTGAATAGTGTTCTGGAAGTGTTTTAAGATTAATCTCCATTACAGGTATAAGATCGCTTGGCTCTGCTCTTCGAATATTACAGTCTCCTAATTGTCTTAGAATTACCTGCATGTTATACGATAAAAGTATCAATATTTAATTTTAAACCAAAAGACCATTAATGGAAATAAAACAGCCCTAGATATGGACGATCCTTCTAAAGAAGAAATTATAGACATAGTCAATTCCATATTTACTGTCAGTGATTTCACAAAGGCCGAATTTTCGTTAGAGTTTAAAATTGATGATTTAGAATTTAAGGAAAAATTTGAACAGTTGGCAAGAAAATTAGAGCATATGAGTTACGTATGCAAATTAGAACAGATGGATGATGGAAAATACATAATCATTCAGAAATTTGCTCCAAAGAAACAACGAAAGTGGTTAAACACATCATGGACTCCAAGAATTTTGTTTGCAGTTGTAGTTTCATTTGTAATGATTGATGGATACTATAGAACCTCTGGAACTAATTCCATAATTGATATAGGTGATCCACTAGAGATGGCAGCAGTCTATACGCTATCATTGCTTGGAATCTTGGGAGTCCACGAGTTAGGGCATATTATTGCAGCAAAACTTCATAGACTGAAAACGACATGGCCATATTTTATTCCAGGATTACCAGTAGTAGGAATTCCAACATTTGGTGCGTTTATCCAATCAAAAGGACTAACAATCAACAGGGAGATTTTATTTGATGTAGCAATTGCAGGTCCAATTGCAGGACTAGTAATTGCAATAATTGTTTCAATTTTTGCTGCATACACTGCCCCAATTTTAGATCAAGACGTAGCTGCAGGATTGTTTGCCGAATCAAGACTGATCGAATGGAATCAAGGTGAGCCATTACTCATGACTGCAAGTCTAGCTTTGTTTGGAAAAGGAGGAGGCGGACATGAAGTGATTATGACTCCTGTAATGTTTGCAGCATGGATAGGATTTTTGATCACTTTTTTGAATTTATTGCCTGCATGGCAGTTAGACGGTGGACATATGGCAAGAACACTACTTGGTGCAAAACTTCACAGATATGCAACATATGGCAGTATGGCAATTCTTGTTTTGCTTAATTATTGGATTATGGCATTGCTTATTCTAGTTATGAGTTCTAGAAATTCTGGTGCAACTCCACTTGATGACATATCTCCACTTTCAAGGAATAGAAAACTTGCATACATTGGAATTATTGGACTAGCAATATTGTGTGCACCACTCCCATCAGACTTTATGCCTTTCTTTTTACCTTAAGAGTAATCTAGCGCCATCAGTAACAACTGCAACTTTTTGTCGTGCACCTTGTGTCTTTAAAATATAATCCATAGAATATTTTATCCCCTGCATTGATAACATGTTTAGTTTCTTTGCATAAAACTCTGGAAGAATAGATACCAATCCTATTTGGAAATTCTTTTGTATTTCTGATAGAAACAATAAGTCCTCCATTCCACTAATGTATTTTGTTGGATTTTTTAGTTGCTCTAATGATAATCGATCCTCAATGTATTGCTGCAATGCATCAGAACCAAGACCACCTTTGCATTCTGCAACTAAAATTGCAAGTCCATCCTTTTTGATTGCATTTGCACAATTCCATAAAGATGAGAGTGATTTTCCCAAATTATCATTACTTGAATCCTTTCCCGAACTAATTATCATGGTCTTATGTTGACCAACATCTTTGATTGATTGAGATTCTAAAATTTTAGTTGATGACATTGTTTGAGAGGGATGCCCTATAGAAAAATCAACTATTCCCTGAGAATTTGCAATTATTTCTATTCCTTGGATTTCAAAATTATCTGAGAATTTTTTTGCCTCACCTAAACTTTCTGGATACTGACCAGGAGTTGGAAGATTTCCTGCTCTTTTGGCATATGCAGATAACATAGAATCTTGTCCAAACTTTTTGATTAGTCTTGTAGAAATTGTCTCATATCCAAATAGTCCATCAAACTCCATTTCACCCATAAAAACAAGATTAGAGTTTGAAATTCCCACATCATCAAATTCATTAATCGAGGTTCCTTCAGGCAAACCAGCTTTGACCTGATTTAGTATTCTTTTATCAGTTAAAATTTTTGGAAATGGTTTTGATTTTTGCTCACATAAACTAAAGAGTGTGGAGATGATTTTTTGAATCGATTTAGAATTATGTAATACAACTAGCTCCATGGGTTTTGATAAATCCAAAGTTCCAAGTTTTTCAGTAATTGTAGAATCCTCTAAAATTTTGCCATCAGAATCAATTTTTTGCTCCAAATTCTCTGCTCTAATATCTAAAACTACGTCTGTAATCCCATAATTTAACCAGATTTCAGGCATAATAGATACATAATACAAACCAAAATAAATCCAGTGTAGTTAATTTTGGTATGGAGTTTGTGAAAGAGTTTGCAACATTTTTGCACAAAAAAGGCATAATCAAGTTTGGGGATTTTACGCTTGCTAGTGGAAAAAAGAGTTCCTACTATGTAGATTTGAGGTTAGTTCCTAGCTATCCACACGAATTCAGAAAAATGGTGAAATATCTTGAGAATCAAATTGCACAAGAAATTGGATTAGATAAGTTTGATTCTATTGTGTCGGTCCCAACAGGAGGATTAGTAATTGCATCAGCTCTTGCAATTGAAACAGTCAAACCGTTAATCTATGTTAGAAGTAAACCAAAAGACTATGGCACTTCAAAATCAGTTGAAGGACTAATCCATGATGGAATGAAAGTAGTAATGATTGATGATGTTGCTACAACAGGTGGCTCAGTAGTCAATGCAATAAAGTCTCTAAAAGAAGTAAACATTTCGATATCAGATGCATATGTTATTGTTAATAGAATGGAAGGCGCAGATGAGGCTTTAGCTGAATTGGGAGTAAAGATGCATTCAATGTTGAACATATTACAAATAACTGAAGCACTGTATGAGCAGAATCTAGTGGATCAGGGTATTTTAGATAAAGTGAAAAATCAATTAGGAAAATAAGTATTGGCAGCTCAGTCAAATGCCTTCCAATCATCATTCAGATATAACTCTGATTCTTCATTGCAGCCAGTAAATTTTGAAGTTGCTTATTTTAAAACTAATGGAAAAGATATGGGCCCGAAGGGCTTCGATCCCTTGGCTCACCGGTTATGAGCCGGTTACTCTACCAAGCTGAGTTACGGGCCCTAAGCAGATGAATTTTTCCTAGGCTAAAAAATGTTATTAGATTAGCAATATGCTTCATAACAACTATCAAGCAACAAGTTTTGTGCAGTGATAGATTTCTCTGCAATTTCAATTAATTTTGCTGGATCAGTTGATGACTTTTCTAGAATATTTTGCCAAGATGCAGCATGTCTAATGTCTGCTTCAGTGTGGAGCTTAAAGTATTGAGTTGCTTCATCATTTGACATTCCATAAAAATGTGCTAATCCATCAAGTTTTGTTTGACTGATTTTTGGAATTTCTTTTTCAAATGCATACATTGCACATGCACCACCTTCAAAAGTAGTCATTAATTCATTCAAATCAGATACTGCTTGTTGGGTTTTTGACAATCCAGTGTATTGAACAAGTTCTTCTTCAGATATGCCTAACTCTCCTGCAAATGAAATCCATGGTTTGATATGATCAGATTCTTCTTTTTGATTTTCAATTAATTCTTCTACATGATTATCTGATGCTTTTTCTATAATTGGAGTCATAAACGATGGAACTGCTTTTACAAGTTGGAAATATTCTTTTGAATAACCTGCTAAAGATTCCTTTGTTAATTTTCCATCAGACCACATTTGGTAAAATGGATGTTTTAGTAAACTTCTCTCTTCTATCATTTGATCAATTTGTTTTATAATATTCATAATTCATCTCCAAAGCTGCCAATAAAAAAATCTTTGTGGTTTACAAAAGATTTTATGGTCAAAATACTGAATTTTCATGGGTTCCAGTGGTGTAGACCGGTCAAGCATACTGCCCTTTCAAGGCAGTGATCCCGGGTTCAAAATCAATCGATGAAAATCCCGGCTGGAGCACCAAGATTTAATTACTAATGAGAAAATTTTTTGATCAGGCATCTTGGACAGGAAAAACATCGAGATTAATCCTTTACTTGAAACCTATGGTAAGTATATTGAAAAGATAGACCATGCCTTAGAGAAGGAACTTGCTCTTTATTCTGAATCAGAATTTATCGAACCGCTGAAATATTCTCTAGATGGTGGAAAACGAATTAGACCTATTATTTTGACTCTTTCTGCTGAGAGTGTAGGTAAAATCGACGAAAATACTTTATCAGCATCTTGTGCTGTTGAATTTCTTCATATGGAGTCAATTATCCATGATGACATTATTGACAATGAAACAATGAGAAGGCAAAAGGATCCTTTCCATATCAAATATGGATACAACACTAGTGTCCTTACTGGCGATTTTGTTTTGGGATTAATTCTTGCCATTTGCTCAAGGCTCAATAATCCAAGAATCACTAAAGACTTGGCTACAACTGCAATGCTGATGAGTGAGGGTGAAATGATTGAGAGTAGGTTAGAAACTAGTGAAGATGTCACATTTGATGACTATCTAAAAGTAATAGAATACAAAACTGCAACTGCATTTGAAGTAGCAGCTAGAACAGGAGCAATTATTGCAAATGGAACTGAAGAACAAATAGAGGCATTAACTGAATATGGAAAAAATATTGGAATTGCATATCAAATTAGAGATGACTTACTTGATTGGAAAAATGAAGACAAGCTTTTCAATTTACTAATTAAGAAGAGTTCTGATCCAAGAGATGTCTTTAACAAAATGGAAGAGTTACTAAAAGAGTATTCAGAAAAAGCAAGGGTGGGATTAAGAAAGATTCCAGAAAATGATGCCAAAAATAATTTAGAGAATTTAATTAAATTTACTTCGTTTAAGGCATAATACCTAAACTAATTACTGGTGATGCAAGTTCTACAAACTTGATTAGTGGATCTGGATAAACACCAAATCCTACCAAGAAGATTATTGAAAAGATTACAACACCAATAACGGATTTTGGTTCTGAAACTCTCTTCTCTGTTTCTCCTTCAAAGTACATCTTTCTTGTAATCCAACCATAGTAAGCTAGTGATAATGCGCTGTTGAGAACTCCTGCAATAGCAAGCCATGGGGCCCACCATAATGCAGAGCTTGCATCAAGTGCACTTCCAAACAACATCAATTTACTCCAAAATCCTGAAAGTGGTGGAACTCCTGCTAATGCAAATAATGCAATTACTAATCCCAAGGCTGTAATTGGCATTCTACGTCCTAATCCCTTTAGTTTGTCAATATGAGTAACTGCCAAAGTTGTTACAATTCCTGCAACTGCAATGAATGCGGCTCCTTTCATAACTGCATGATTCATAATCTGATACAGAGAGCCTTGTAATCCAAGTGAGGTATGAGGTGCAACTGCCAACCCAATCAGTATGTATCCTGCGTGTGCAATACTAGAGTATGCAAGCATTCTTGAGAGATTCTTTTGCATGATTGCTGCAACGTTACCAACAGTCATAGTCATTACAGCTAAGATTCCTAATGCAAGTGTCCAATCCAGATTAAGTACAACCATTCCCAAAATTACAATTCTAATTGTTGCTGCAAATCCTGCTTTCTTTGTGGCAGCAGCTAGTAATGCTGTAATTGTTGGTGGAGCTCCCTCGTAAGTATCGGGTAGCCACTGATGGAATGGAACAAGTCCCATCTTGAAACCAAATCCTGCAATAAACATTCCAACTGAAAGCAATGCAAGTGGCAGTAATGATGGATCAAGTGTTGAATATCCTTGAATTACTTCACCAATGTTAGTAGAACCTGTTAATCCATATGAGATAGAAATTCCATAGACAATAATTGCTGAAGAGAGTGCACCAAACAAGAAGTACTTGAGTGCTGCCTCATTGGAGCTTGGATTCTTTTTCATAAATCCAACGAGGACATATGTTGGAATACTCATTAGCTCCCATGCAACAAATAACATTACCAAATCAGTCGAATATGCAACAAGAATCATACCAATTGTTGCAAGCAAAATTAGAGAATAGTAGACAGCAGGAGCGTTATGCTTTCTCATATAATTAAAAGAGCCAACAGTAGTGAACAAAGCAACAATTAGCATTGCAATTGCAAAGAATCCACCAAATGCATCATCTACAATTACATCTTCAGAAAATAGTGCAGATGGTGACACATTATCAGAAATGAATTGATAGCCAACATATCCCATCGATACAATTAGCGCTGCAAATGCAATTACGGCATAAAATGAATTAGAGCCGCTTTCTTTTCTGGCAATACTAATTATTGGTAATACTACACCAACTGTTCCCAGTATTGCAATTAGTACCAATGGTGTGGAAGTAATCTCTAACATTTCATCAAATCTCCTAAATCAACAATATCAGAACTACGAATAGTAGCCCTGCTCCAAATACGAATAAGTATGACTGAGATACACCAGTTTGAGTTCCTTGGACGACTCTAGCGCTCCATCCAACTGCTTTCTGGACTCCATCATTCATACCATAATCAATAGCGGTCTTTTCAAAGTATCTGAATATGCCTCTTGCTAACCATAGTGGTGCCACAACAAAGCACCAATAGATTATGGCATTAAGATACCATCTGTTTAAGAAAAGTTTGTGAATTCCATAAAAGAATAGATTTGAATTTACAAATTTGACAGGATCCACCCATCTGCCAATATAGAATATGTATCCCAGTGCAATTCCAATTGCAAATGCTGCAAGGGATGATCCTAGTGCAACTGGGTTAAGTCCTTGTAAGAACTCTGGAAGTATTGATGCTTCTGCTGCCAAATGTTCAGTGTGAATTCCAAATGAGTGTTCTAGATATTCAGTAAACAAGTGATGTAGTCCTTCCTCTGTTGATAATCCAATTAATCCAATTCCAATAGTCAACACAGCTAAAATTCCATAAGGCACCCACATGGATAGTGATGCTTCATGAATGTGATGACCTTCTTCTTCCATCTTTTCAATGTGTTTGCTCTTCTTTCCAAAGAAGACCATTCCAATCATTCTTGTTGTATAGAATGCTGTAATCACTGCAGTTATGACTGCAATAGAGTACAATGGTAATGCCCATTCATTTCCTGATTCATAGACTGCTGCAAAGATTGCATCTTTACTCCAGAAACCTGTTGTGATAAATGGTGCACCCATTAATCCAAGACCTGCAGCCCACATGAAGGCATATGTTTTCTTCATCTGTTTTCGCAGACCACCCATATCTGTCATAAATCTAGAACCAACAATATGCAACAGAGATCCTGCTGCCATAAATAATGAAGCCTTAAACATTGCATGAGAAATCAAATGGAAGAATCCTGCAGTATATCCATCAACATATTGATGAGATAATCCAGCTACTCCTAGAGCCATCATCATGTAACCAATTTGTGAGCCTGTAGAATATGCAAGGACTTTCTTAATTTCGGGATTAACCATACCTTGCGTTGCAAGAAGTAATGCAGTAATTGCTCCAACCCATGCAACAATCTCAAAGAACTGATCTGCTAGAATTCCGGCAGCACCTAATGCAAATACCAAAGGACCAATTCTTGCCACCAAGAAGACACCTGCCTTTACCATTGTTGCAGCGTGAATCAATGCAGAGACTGCAGTTGGACCAGTCATTGCCTCTAAGAGCCACTCGTTGAGTGGGAATTGTGCGGATTTTCCTACAGCTCCACCAAACAGCAAAACAAATGCAGGAACTAGCAATCCTTGAGCAGCCATAGTAGTTGCCCAATCTGTATCTCCCATCAATTCTTTAAATCCAAATGTTCCAGCAAACAAAAATATCAACAGCATTCCTGCAATCATCATCACATCACCTACTTTGGTCATGATGAAAGCCTTCATACCAGCATGAGTTGGTGCATAGTAATCTAGCATTCCAAGAACTGTTCTTCCTTCTGTACCAACATGATCTTTCTTTTTGTCACGATACCAAAAGCTGATCAATGCATATGATGCAAGTCCTACTCCTTCCCATCCAAAGAAAACTTGGAGTAAGTTATCAGATAAAACAATAAGCTGCATTGAACCAATAAAGAACATCATCCAAAACCAGAATCTTGTAATATCTTTATCGCCTTTCATGTATCCAGTACTGTAAATCATAATGAGGAATGAAATCCAACCAACAACATTGGTCATAATTATTGAGAGAGGATCAGCTAATACTCCTCCCTTTAATCCAATTGCTTCAATCCACATAATTTGATCATGAATCTCATGTGCTTCAAGGGCCATTGGAAGCATTGTCGCAGCAGATAATGCACTCATCAAAGCAAATCCAACTGCCACATATCCAGTTGCTCTCTTTGATACCTTGCCGATTCCAGGCATGATTAGGGCTGCAATAAAGGGTAAAATCCAAACTAACCAGGCACTTGCTGCCCCTACTTCAAATGGTAATCCAATAGCTTCTGTTGCCATAACCTAGACTCCTAACACTCCATTCATGTACGGAATAATTGTCTTTAAGAAAATGTCTGGATAAATTCCAACAACAATTGTAAATCCTGCCAATACCATCATTGGTGCTGTCATGTACCAACTTCCTTCTTTTACTTTCTCAAGATGCTCTGGAGTTTTTCCAAAGAAGACACGCTTAAGCATCCATAACATGTAAGCCATTGTCAGTGCAGTTGCAACAAGACCTAAACCAAATGTTATTGCTCTTAATGTGGAACCTTCTTCAATTGCAGTTTCCAATGCACCGTAAAATAGAATCCATTCTCCCATAAATCCACTTGTTGGTGGAACACCCATGATAGTTAGTGCACCAATAACTGCACATGTTGCAGTGATTGGCATCTTACCAGCTAAGCCGCCAAGTTTAGAGATACTTCGAGTTCCAACTTTAACAATAATTACTCCGGCCATCATAAAGAGAATTCCTTTACCAATACCGTGAGTTACATACATCATCTCAGCTCCCGATAAACCAAGAACAGAAAATGATCCAATTCCAAATAAGAGATATCCCATTTGACTGATGCTAGAATAAGCAAGTAGACGTTTTAGATCATCTTGTATCAAAGCCATTGCACCACCATAAATCATTGTAACCAATCCCCAAATGTGGAACCAAATTGAAAGTTCTGCAAACGTTAATGGCAAAAATTCAACAATCAATCTAAAGATACCATATGCTCCAATTCCAATCATTGCAGGTGACAACAGTGCACTAATTGGTGTTGGTGCTGAACCGTGGACATATGGAAGCCACACATGGAACATAAAGACTGCAAGTTTTACCCCAAGTCCAATTGCAATAGCAACTGCAGAAATTAACGCAATATCTGCAGGAATTTCTGATTCATTAATGTCTGCAAAGTCAAAGCTGCCTATTGTCAGGCCAATCATCAAGAATCCTAAGAGTAAGACTACTGCTCCTGCGTGAGTCCAAAACAAGAACATCAGACCAATCTTTCTTCGTGGACCATCTCCCCATAGTGCAACTAGGAAGAAACCTGGAATCAACATTACCTCAAAGAAGATATAAAATTCAATCAGATTTGTTGCAAGTACAGTTCCAAGCATTCCCATTGCAAAGACAAGATATAGTGCAAAGTAAAGTCCAGACTTTGCATTTACATAATTAGAAAGAGATGATGATTCAACAACTGAGGTCTGTCCACTACCGGAATTGTTGATGTTTTGTTCTTCTTCAAACTGCTCATGGAATTTATGAATCATGTATGGTTTGGAGTAGAGAACTAAGATTGTAGATAGGACATAGATGATGATTGCAAATGGTGATGCTAATCCATCTAAGACAAATCCAAACTCACCAAACATATCAGTCCATGGATAATGTTCTTCGACAGTTCCAGAAAGTGCCGATGTAATTACCAGGATTGTTGTGTATAGTAAAATTGCAAATGTAAACCACATTGCGGGAGTTGGACCAGCTTTTCTTCCGATAATATAGGCTACTGGTGATAACAATAATGGCAAGAAAACTGCCTGTAATAATGCATACTCCATTAACCCTTCAAGCTCCTAAAGTCTGCAATATCGACATTCTGATACATTCTGTATGCAACAATGATTAATGATAATCCAACTCCAACTTCTGCTGCAGCAATAGCAATGGAGAACAATGCTAATGTTTGACCACCACTGTCAGGAATGAATCTTCCAAATGCAACAAGATTCAAGTTTGCAGCATTGATAATTATCTCAACTGCAAATAGCATACGAATGAAATTTCGTTTAACGGCAAGTCCGTAAATTCCTATTCCCAATAGGGCAACTGAAACTAATGTAAAGTCAATTAGTTCGCTGGTCATTCTCCACATCCTCTCGTTTGGCTAAAACTAGTGCTCCAGTTACAGAGCCTGCTAAAATTAAGGCCATCAAAATTAATGCTGGCCAATAGTATGTTACAAAGTCAGTACCAATATCCCTAAAGTCAACGGCTGGCTCGTCTGTATTGATACTCTTAATTCCCGAATCTAAAAAGACAGCACCTAGTGCCACCATAACAACTAACATCAATCCAAATCCTGCAAATTTTCTTCTCTTATCCTCAATATTTTTAAAAATTAATTCACGTTTTACTAGCATGACAGTAAATAGAATCAGTACTGCAATGGAGCCAACATAAACTGCAAGTTGGAATAATGCAACAAATGGTGAATCTAATAAGAAAAAGAAACCTGCAATTCCACCAAGGGTTCCCATCAAAGCAATAGAGCCATAAATTAAGGAACGAAGTTCTAGGGCTGCAATTGCAGAACCAATAGTAATTACAGATAATGCAAGAAATACTGCATCAGCCATGTGTTGCACCTCTATCAGTAATTTGGATTTCACTGTCTTGTGTAACGTATGGCTTTACTGCAAGTTGTGCAGGAGTATAGATTAATCCTTCTTTAGAAAATGAAGATAATTCATAATCGTTTGTCATGTATAGAGCATAAAATGGACATGCATCAACACAAAGACCACAAAATACACATTTACCATAATCAATTTGAGGCATGATTGATTTCTTGTTTTGTTTTTGTTCTTCTGGAACCTTTACCATTGCAATAGCTTCTGCAACACCCTCACATGCAATTGAACATAATTGACATCCTGTACAGTGATCATGAAACAGCATATGGCGTCCTTTTAGTCCTGCAATTCCAACACCTGTTGATGGATCAAATTGATATCCATCTCCTACAAACTTTAGTTTCTCTTCAGGATAACGAAGTGTAAATCGCTTTATTGCTAAGTGTTTAATTCCAGAGTTTAAAGCACGGATAATTCCGGTTGCAGTTCCCATTATTGTAAGCCTCCTGGACCCAACACGCCAGCGTAAAGCAAGCCTAGTGCAATAAAGATGTTAACAAAGGCAAGACCAATTAATTTAGTCCATCCAAGACTTAGCAACATATCAATTCTAATTCTTGGGAAAACACCTCTTGGTAATAGTATAAAGAATATCACACCAACGGTCTTGAGAACAAACCATAATGTTCCATTGAGCATCTCTTGAGTGAATAGTGGTAATCCTGGAATCTTTGCAGTAACTGGACCTAATTCAATTCCATCAGTAATAATTTCTGCTGGGAATGGAGGAACAACCATTGGACCATTCCATCCACCAAGAAATAGAACAACAAACAAAGCTGCAAATGCATAAAGTTTCAGATATGTACCCAATTGAACAAGACCGTACATCATTCCAGAGAGTTCTGTTAACCAACCGGCAACAATTTCAGACTCTGCTTCTGGAAGATCAAATGGAATTCTTTCAAGTTCAGCTAGCATTGTAATAAAGAATACAATTGCACCAACAGGTAAGAAAACAATCCATGGAAAACTTGATTGACTTGCTGCAATCTCTGAGAGATTAAGAGTACCAGTTAAGATTACAACACCAAGTAATGATAAGATTAATGGAATTTCAAATGAAACCATTTGGAACAATGCTCTGATTCCACCAATGAATGGGAATTTGCTGTTTGCAGACCATGCAGAAAGAATTGTAATGATTGGGAAGAATCCAATTACAGCAAATACACCAATTAATCCAAGATCAACATCGGCTACAACCCAACCAGGTGCAACTGGAATAAGTGCTACAAATGCAGCAGCAGCTCCGACAAACAATACCGGTGCTGCCCAGAAAATAGGTTTATCAGCTTTTGCTGGAATAATAATTTCTTTTGAGATTAACTTCAATCCATCTCCCATTAATTGTAAAATACCTTCAATTTTTCCACAGTAAAATGGACCAACTCTTAATTGTAATTTTGCAAGCATCTTTCTTTCAACAAAAATTGTTCCAGCAGCAAGCAATGCGGCAAAACCAAATCCAGGAAATGCCATAACTCTGAACATATCAGTTGCCATAAACGCATGAACTATTGGAAGAAGACGTGACGGATCTGCTAACCAAGTAAATGCAAGAAATGGTGTTAATAACTCACCATCAATAACTGGCATCTCAATGAAGAATAAAACAATCTGAACTGCAGGAATACCAACTATAACTAATAGAAGAACTGCCCAGAATGCATTATCAAGTAATGACTTGATAAACTCACTAAGTTTGAAATTTGGTGCAATAACTGACATCTATCGGTCTGCCTCCACTGGCCAATAATTTAGACTCCAGTAAACTGATGGCATGTTACCGAGTTTTTCTCCTTTGAGAAGGTATGGTAATGCAATTAGATTTCTAAAGGACCCAACACTCATCTTTACTCTGTATGGTTCGGGTTTTCCATCAGATACTATGTAACAACCAAGTGAACCTCTACCAGATTCTACACGTTTGTAAACAGAGCCGACAATTCCTTTTGGATTTGGTTTTAGTTTTACTCTAACGGAGCCAGATTTTGGCATCTTTTGTAATGCTTGACGAATAATATTGCAACTCTCCATCATGTCAAGCCATGGAACTCTGGATCTTGCATAAGAATCTCCTTCTTTCATGACATTTGTTTGGAAGTCTAGTTCATCGTAGACATCATAAGGTTCTTTCTTTCTAAGATCATAATCAACTCCACTTGCACGAAGAACAGAACCAGTTGTTCCAAGTCTAATTGCATCTTGACGTGATAAAACACCAGTATCTTTAGTTCTTGAGATCAAAATTGGATTATCATAAAAAATTGCTGCATATTCTTTGATACGCTTTTCAAAATAATTTACTTGGCGTAGACAAACATCCTCAAAGTTTGGTGGTAAGTCATTTCTAACTCCACCTGGAACAAAGTGTGCATGTGTTACTCTTGCACCAGTCATCTTCTCCATTAAATCAATTAAGAGCTCACGATCACCTGCTGGCCACATAAACATTGTAGAGTGTCCTAGGAAAATTCCGTAAATTGCAAGCCAGTACATTGTATAGATACATCGATTTAGTTCAGATGCAATAACTCGGACATATTTTGCTCGTTCTGGAACTTCAATTCCTAGTAGTTCTTCTGCACCCAAAACATATGGATACAAAACATTGCATGAATCATGAATTACTGGTCTTTCTAAGTGTGGAATATTTGTAATGTAATTTCTATACTCTGCCATCTTTTCTTCTCCGCGGTGTACATATCCAGGATCAGGATCACATGCAACAATATAGTCACCATCAATTTGTACAATAATTCTCATATGTCCAGAACCAGGATGTTGTGGTCCTACATTGAGAGTCATTATTCTCTCGTCGACTTTTTGGAGTGCTAATCCTGGTGGTAGTTCTGCAGTCATCTCTATCTTCCCTTTATTGCAAAGTCCTTTCGAAGTGGTGGTAAATCTGCCCAATCTTCTGGCAAAAGTAATCGTCTGTTATCAGGATGTCCTTCAAAGTAAACACCTAGCATTTCAAAAATCTCTCTTTCATGAAATTCTACGCTGTAAAATATATCTCTAAGACTTGGAAGTTTAGTTGCATCATTTCCAGGAATAGGATTTGATTCTCTAGGTGCCCTAGTTGTTAATTCAAGAACTTGTCTTGCTAAGGCAGTATCAGAATAAGAGCCAATATGATAAACAACCTCAATCTCATTATCTGCAGGATAATCTACTCCTGAAACAGACTCTACATGATCATAGTTTAGTGCATCACGAACAAATTCTGCTACTTCATGTACATTCTCTTTAGGGGCATTAATTCCAACTCGATCTTCTTTAACAAATGTAACTTTGACTTTATCGCCAAACTTTTCTACTATTTTATCAGAGATTCCTTTCTCAAATGCAGGAATTGGTTTTTCTTCTTGTTTTTTTGCAGCTGGTTTTGGTGGCGGTTTAGCTGCAGGTTTAGCTGCTGGTGGAGTTGGTTTAGTTTCAGGTTTTGCTTCTGCAGCAGGTTTTTCAGAATCGGAACTCATTATACAAACTTCCTAGCCTTCATTCTCTTGATTTTTTCTTGCAATAACATACAACCTTGTATGAGAGTTTCAGGTCTAGGTGGGCAACCTGGAACATAGACATCAACTGGAATTACTCCGTCAATTCCTGGAAGTACATTGTATGAATCAAAATACAATCCTCCGGTAATTGCACAAGCACCCATAGCAATCACATACTTTGGTTCTGGCATTTGATCATAAACTAATCTGAGACGTGGTGCCATTTTTCTTGTAATAGTTCCTTGAACTACAATTAGATCACATTGTCGTAGTGATCCAAATGCTTCGATGATACCAAATCTTTCAACATCATATCTAGGACTTGATGCTGCGCCAAATTCTACACTGCAACAAGCTGTTTCAATGTGGACAGGCCAGAGTGACCAAATTCTACCCCAATTGATGGCATAGCCCAATGGTTTGTCGATTGCTTTTTCTAAAATATCTCCTAACTTACCGATGAAGACATTTGCATTTTCTGGTGTTACTAAGTCTTTGAGCAATCTTATCCCCTATCCCCATAAATGTAATTTGTATAAATAACTACCATATGTTCCGTCTCCCTGATTGATATAGTGCAAATGCCATTGCACCAAACATTATTGCTAGAAATCCCATCATAGGTAATGTTGCACTCTTTGGAAGTTCTAATAGTGCACTTCCCCATGCATACAAGAAAATAGCCATTACATCAAATATTACAAACATCAGAATATACGGATAATACTGCATCATAAAGTGAGTTCTTCCTTCACCTGTTGGAACTTGACCACATTCCATCGGCAAGAACTTTACTGGATTACTTTTTCTTCGAGGAGAGATCATTCGTGAAATAAGCAACGCAGGTGCCATTGCTACTACTGCAAAACCAAACATTAACACCACGGTACTATAATTGCCCGCTAATTCCCCGACCAATTTATCTTCTGACTCTGATTTTTGTATAAAAAGGTATTCTTCCTTTTTTTCGATCAATTTTTTCAAAAAGAAATTTTTCTAAAGTACTTTATAGGACATTATAAAATAGCGATCATGTCATTGAATATTGGAGATAGTGCTCCTAACTTTGAGCTTCCAGACACAGAGTTGAAGCTGCGGACTTTGGATGATTTTAAAGGCGGAAAAATCGTTTTGTCATTCATAGTTGCTGCAAGTTCCCCAGTTTGTGAAACTGAACTGTGCAATTTTAGAGACTCTTGGAAAGAAATTTCAGATTTAGGTGCAAAAGTAGTAGCAATCAGTAATGATGGTCCATTTGCAAACAAAGCATTTGCAGAAAAAAACCACTTTAATTTTCCATTATTGGGAGATTATAGTAGTAAGACAATTCGTGATTACGGAATTCTAATGCCAGATTTACTGCATATCAAAGGCTACAATGCAGCAAAACGTTCTGTCTTTGTAATTAATGAAGATGGAAAAATTGGTTACAAATGGGTTTCAGAAGATCCATTAAAGGAACCAAACTATGAAGAAATTAAAAATTTCCTGAAATCGGAAAAATAATTTTTTTATTCTATATCAGCAATTGCGTCGCCTTTGGCAACAGTTGCTGTTTCTTTAATTTTAATTGATTTTACAACTCCATCTTTGTGAGCCTTTACAGAGACTTGCATCTTCATCGACTCTAAAGTGCAAATAACATCACCTTTCTTTACTGTATCACCTTCGGCTATTGCAATTGAAACTACTTTGCCAGGAATTTGGCTCTTCAACGACAGTTGTGCATTGCTTGCACCAGCACCTCCAGAGTGCTTGTATACAACTTCATCAAAGTGAGTATGACGATTAATTACAATTGGAACATTATCAATTACAATATTCATTTCATTAGTTGATTGTTCAAGATATTTTGCCTTGTGATACTTTTGATCTAAGATGAATTCAATTCCGCGAGAATTCATGCTAATTATTTTTAGTTGGTGTTCATTATCATTTATTTTAATTACATAATCATTATTTCCTTGATTTTGTACAATCTTTCCTTCAAATGTTTTTTCAATTTCGGGTATTTTATAATCCATCAATCATCAATCCAATTTGTTTTTCCAATTAGAACTTGCAGAAGGTTCATTTTGTATACGGCTCTTAAAGTATTCAGAATGAACAATTGCAGCAGCAATTGCAGCTTCACTCTTCTCATCTTTTTCTTTCTTAAGATCCTCAGTTAATTTATCAATCATTCCGTATCTTTTTAAGAAATCAGTTGAAAGATCTCCACTAATGTATTCTGGAGAATTTAGAATTGTTTTGTATAGTGGAATTGATGTTTCTACTCCCTGAATATAGAAATCATTTAATGCTGTAAGCATTCTAGTTCTAGATTCTTCAAATGTCTGACCCCATGTACAAAGTTTAGCCATTAAAGAGTCATAAAATGGAGAAACAGTACAGCCAGGATAAAGATAGGTATCACATCTTACACTTGGTCCTGAAGGAATTGTTACATCAGGTACAGGTCCAGTAGAAGGAGCAAAATCTAAGAATGTATCTTCAGCGTTAATTCTACATTCAATTGCATATCCGTTCATTTTTAGATCTTTTTGTTTAAATGGTAATTCTTCACCATTAGCAATATCTAGTTGAAGTTTAACAAAATCCAAGCCTGAAACCATTTCAGAGATTGGATGCTCTACTTGCAGCCTCGCATTGATTTCAATAAAATAAAATTCTCCATTATCAGCCCTTAGAAATTCTGCAGTTCCTAAATTAGTATAATCAACGGCTTCAGCTGCTTTAACAACTAATTCACCAATTCTGTCTCTTGTTTCTTGATCAACTACTGGAGAAGGTGTCTGTTCAATTAGTTTTTGATTACGTCTTTGAATTGAACATTCTCGTTCAAAGAGATGAACAGCATTACCGTGTTTGTCTCTACACATTTGATATTCTATGTGTCTAGTCTTTTCAAGGAATTTTTCAACAATTATTGCAGATTTACCAACTGCGGAAATAGATTCACTTGTAACTGTTTGAAAACCTTCACGTAGTTCTTTATCATTTGTCACAAGTCTAATACCACGACCTCCACCACCATAAACTGATTTTAGTAAAACAGGATATCCAATATCATTTGCAATTTTTTCTGCTTCTTCCATATCCTTTACTAAATCTGGACTTCCTGGAACTGTTGGAACTTTAGCTTTCAGCATTGCAGATTTGCATCTCATTTTATCTCCACAGAGATTCATTGAATCAGCAGTTGGCCCAATAAAATTAATTTTATTTTTCTCACACAATCTTGCAAAATCATCATTTTCTGAAAGAAAACCATAACCTGGATGAACTGCATCAGCACCTGCAGACAACATCACTTCAAGAATTTTTTCTTGATTAAGATATGATTTTGCAGGTGCGGCTTCTCCAATATGATAAGCCTCTGTTGCTTGTTTTACGTGAAGAGAGTTATAATCTTCATCAGAATAAACTGCAACTGTTTTAATTCCAAGTCTCTTACATGTTCTAATGACACGTAAAGCAATCTCTCCTCTGTTTGCAATTAGTACTTTTTCAATCATATCAAATCACAGGTTAATGTTTCCATGTTTTCTTGGAAGTTGTTTTTCACGTTTGTTTGCAAGCATTTGTAGTGCTTTGATAAGCATAGGTCTTGTTTCAGCTGGATCAATAACATTATCCACAGTTCCATGAGATGCTGCAACGTATGGATTCTCAAATTTTTCGGCAAATTCATCGATTAATTTCTTTTTTAGTCCCTCAGCATCATCTGAGCCATCAAGTTCTTTTCTATACATGATTTTGACTGCTGCCTCTCCTCCCAAAACTGCACATCTTGCAGTTGGCCAAGCATAATTAATATCAGTTCTAAGATTTTTACTTCCCATTGCAATGTAAGCACCACCATATGCTTTTCCAATTACCAAAGTAATTCTCGGAACTGTTGCCTCACAATATGCATAAAGTAATTTACTTCCATGTCTAATGATGCCGTTATGTTCTTGGTTAGAACCTGGCATGTATCCTGGAGTATCAACTAGGGTGATAATTGGAATGTTAAATGAATCGCAGAATCTGATGAATCGTGCTGCTTTATTTGAAGAGTCAATGTCAAGTGCACCTGCAAGATGAATTGGTTGGTTTGCTACAATTCCCACAACTTGGCCATCCATTCTACCATAACCTACTACAACATTCGGTGCAAAGAGTTCATGTACTTCAAAGAATTCGTGATTATCTACAATTGAATTAATAATTTCTTTCATATCATATGGTTGCAGAGGGTTTTCAGGAATAATGTTGATCAAGTTATGATCTAATCTGTTTGGATCATCATCAGTTTTGATTTTAGGTGGAGATTCTGTATTATTTTGGGGAAGATAAGAGATTAATTTTTTAATGTAATCCATGCATTCGTATTCGTTTTGTGCAACAAAATGTGCAACCCCGCTTTTAGTTCCATGAGTCATTGCACCACCAAGTTCATCAAATGAAATCTCTTCTCCAAGAACAGTTTTGACTACATCAGGACCTGTAACAAACATTGTTCCAACTTTTTCTACCATAATTACAAAGTCAGTCATTGCCGGTGAGTAAACAGATCCACCTGCTGATGGTCCAATGCTTGCAGTAATTTGTGGAATTACACCAGAAGCTAATTGATTATGATAAAATATATCTGCAAATCCATCAAGACTCATAATTCCTTCTTGAATTCTAGCACCACCAGAATCCATTATGCCAATTACTGGACAACCTGTTCTAACTGCATGATCCATTAATTTAGTAATTTTTTTGGCTCCCATTTGACTTAGGGTTCCTCCTAAAACTGTAAAGTCATATGCAAAGACAAAGATTTGTCTACCGTTTACATTACCATATCCACCAACCACACCATCTGTGAAGAATTTTTTCTTCTGCATGTCGTATTCATGATAGTGATGAGTTGTTAATGGGTCAATTTCAGTAAAAGTTCCTTCATCCAGTAATAGATCGATTCTTTCTCTGGCAGTTAATTTACCCTTATCATGTTGGGCCTTGATTCGATCTTGACCGCCACCCTGTAATGCAGTGTTAATTCTTTTAGTATATCCTTCAATCTTTTCAGAGTGCATAACAGTGATCTAAAGCAAGATGGTTTCCTATATTAATTTAGTTTGAAATGGATTACTTTATCAATATTTTATAAAAAATCACGGATCATTGGTTATTTTAGAAAATCAAGAGTTAAGAATTGTAAATTTCTTTTTTGCAGATTTGACATATGTTAGATATGCATCTTTTTGCTCGCTGCAACTCTTGCATATGCACAATTGAGAGACATTTTGAATATCACATATCTCTTGAAATTCACAAATTTGACATCCTGCAGGGCCGCCACAAACTACACATTGTAATTCATTGATTTGAGCACATTTTTCGTGCTTTACTCCAATTCCTTTGGCCCACAAACCAATTTCATTGATTTCGATTTTTTCATTACAAACAATACAGGTACCTGGAAATTTCATTGGAATTTTTCGCCAGCTCATATATGCTCAATCTCCTTTTCAATTATATCACCATACGTTTCCTGAAGATCTAACTCCAATGTATTATTTTTAATGCAAAATAAAACAAACGGAAGACAGATAGTTACAAATGCACTTGATGATAGATGTAATTTTTTTGCCATGACAGATGACAATGATTTTATTTTTGCACCATCCCAACGAATTCTATTAAGCAAGGGCCATGAAAGATTGTATTGTGAATACCTAATTCTATCGTCATTTTGATATAGATTAATCAAAATGTCATTAAGATAGCGCAATAAACGCCAGTTTTGATATCTCATGATTTTTCCATAAAGCATGTCTGCATTTGAAATGATTTCTAAATATTTTGCAAGTGTTTCATTATCAAGATTACTTGTAATAATACTAGAATAGAATGCATTAATTTTTTCCCTAGGATCAATTTGCATTGAATATAAAATTACTCTAGCCTCTTCAATTGAATTTGCTTTAAAAAATGCATTAACTCCATATTCCACATTGATATTCTCAAATGTAGTTTCTGTTTGTGGATTAAATCCTGTAACTTGTGATTGTGCTAGATTTATCATAGAACGGATATCTCCGCGAGATTTGTCAATTACTTTGATAAGTGATCCTGGACTAAGTTTTGTACTTTCTTTTTTCAGAATATTTTCTAGATAAATTCGAAGTAATCGTGGTGGAATTTTTTTAAATGAAATTGTTTTTACAACTTTTTTTATGCTTTTCATTTTATCTGAAGAGTCATCATTAGCTGCAAGAATAATTGGAACTGTTGGCTCTTTTAGAATATCAATAAGGGCAGATGCCCCACCATAATCTCCGCGTCCATGAATGCCATCGACCTCATCGACAAAGATCATTGGAGTCCCCATTACGGTATCATTAGCCAATACAGGCGTGAGAATTTCGTTAATTCTGGATTTACTTCGAACATCACTTGCATTAAGGCCAATCATGTCATAACCGAATTGTTTTGCTACAAGATATGCGATAGTTGTTTTTCCAATTCCAGGTGGACCAACTAGAAGCAAAGGCTTTGTTCCTTTCTTCCACTTTGCAAACCATTCCATAATTGCTGCACGAGATTCTTCGTTTCCAACCATGTCAGAAATAATCTGAGGTCGGTATTTTTCTGACCACATCAATTTAATCACCTAGGAAGTTTTGATTCAAACTCCGACCATTTATTGGCTTTCTGTAATTGATTGTACCAATATTGGTTATAGTGCTCAACTGTCAAAAACAAGAATTCTAAGAATTCCTTGTGAGTAAATTCTTCTGGCAAAAGTTCTAACGCAAGTCTTGCATCTTTTAGATACAGATTACTTTTCTCAAGTGTTAACTCAAATCCTTTTTTCACATCATTTGCCAAGAGTGAATAATACAATGGCCATGATGGGATCTTTACGAATCCATTTTTAATAGAATCCTCAATTTCATTTCCACACCCTACACCTTCTGCAGCTCTTGCCATACCCAAATAGAAGATCTCGCCAAGTGGTCTTTCAGCTAAGGCCATGTTTCTTCCTGCAGTTCCCATAACGGCTCGATATTTTTTGTAAGATAGCGTCATTTCTTCTTCAGTAATTGTTGTAGGTTTTGATTTTAATTTCTCATCAAGGTATTGCCCAACTCGTGCATCTTTGAATCCATCTTCAAATTCTTTGAGAACTTGATCTCCTCCTTTTGCAATCTTGTCTCTAGCTAATTTCAAAATGTATGGATTCATCAATTTGTAATCATCCAAATAATCCAAATCTTCATCTTTATCTACAATTCTATCCATGGGCTCACTAAGATCAATTGCTAGGATATGACCTTCAACCATATCTTGTCTTAACTGAGGATCATTTTTTCCAGAATATTCTGCGGCTCCATCAAATAGTGCATTAAATACAGGAAAAGTCATTTTAACAAAATTAGAATTTAAAATTCTCAATACTCTATCTTTTAGGACATCAGGACTTTCTAATTTTGATTTTATAGGCTCAATTTCAGAGGCATTAAGAATTATTTCAGTGGATCCTACTTCATTACCAAATGCTTGTTGAGTCGCATTTGGATTTGTATCAGATTTTATTTCATGCAACAATCCTTCGGCAAATCTTTGAGCAAAGTTTGGGAATTCATTTTCAGTTTCCTCCTTGTATTTGTTAAATAATTTATAGCCTTTAGATTTGAACAATCCCTGTTTCATAATTTGTTTTCCAGGTTTTGTGCTCATCAGAGCTTCTTTACTTACAACAGACTGATCTTTACCACTCACAAACGTTAGCTTCTTTATTGTTATTTATGCTTTCAAATGAAATAATATTCTTCACTTAAATTACGAAGCAAAAAATATTGAATATGGAAATAATTCAAATTCTAAGAGAAGCATCAGATAGAATTTATGAAAATGTAAAACATCTTGCAGGAACAGAGCATGCTGCAGGCGATTTTGGGATTGGTGCAGGTGGAGATGTTTCAAGAAATATTGACATGGTTGCAGAAAAAACAGTACTTGATTATCTTAAAGAAATTAATTTTGAATGTATAGTTTTAGGAGAAGAGTGTGGAAGGGTGGAGCTATCTAAGAATCCAAAGGGGTATGTCATTATGGATGCAATTGATGGTTCTGCAAATGCAGTAAGAGGTGTTCCGTTTTTTTGCAGTTCGTTAGCATTTGCAACTGAAGATAAACTTAGTTCAATTACTGATGGGGTCATTACTAATTTAGCAAATGGGGAGACATATTGGGCATCAAAAAATAAGGGCTCATTTTTTAATGGCGATAAAATTCAAGTACATAACAAAGATCCAATTTACAAAATAATTGGGATTAACACATCAGGCGCATCAAAGGAATTGATGAGGAGAATGGATGCAATTTTTGAGAGTCATAATCATCATACTAGGCATTTTGGTGCAAACGCACTTGAGATGGCATTGTTTGCGAGAGGACATATGGACATTTTTATTGATTTAAGAGACAAAATTAGAATTCAAGACATTGCAGCAGGATATCTAATTGTAAAAGAGGCAGGAGGATTGCTATTGGATGCAAACTTGAAACCACTTGATGCAGATCTAAGTTATGAAACTAGAGTTTCTTTTATCGCAGCTTCAAATCAAGAAATTCTTGATGAAATAATGTCACATATCACAGACAGTGTTGATTAGATGAAAAATCAATCTTTTTGATTGATTTCAAACTAATTTTTATGTTTTAGAATAGAATTTGAAATTTTAATCAATTTTTAAGAGAAATATATTTATCCAAAGTAACGAAAAAAGATCCTGTATGGTAACTGAGACCAAGGCAAAAGTAACATATATGGAATTATTAAAAGAAGATCTTGTAATTATACGATTGGTCCCAGAAACTGGAATGCCTCAATACAAAACGGGTCAATTTCTAACAATCGGTCTACCAATTCCTTCTGAGAAAAAAGTTGTACGAAGAGCATATTCAATTGCATCACATCCAGAAAACAGAGATTATTATGAATTTGTAATTAGATGGGTAAGAAAACCACTTCCTGGAAGAGTTACTACTGAATTATTTTATGCAAACGTTGGTGATGAAGTTTATCTTGGAGAACCAACAGGTGCTGCTTTACAAATTAGCGATACATTACCTAATGGGAAAAAAGATAATCGTAGGGTAATTTGTGTTGGTGGTGGTACTGGTCTTGCACCATTTATTGCATTTGCAAAACATTTCCATGACACTAATGATAAACGAGAGATAATTGTTTTACATGGTGCAAGTTATGTTGATGAGCTAAGCTACAAGAGACTGTTAACTGATTTAGAAAATGAAAGTGAAAAGAGAGGAAGAGACCAGTGGAACTTTAGATATAGAGCAGCAATTAGCAGACCAAAAGAATTCTTTAACAGATCATGGAATGGACACGTAGGCAGAGTTGAATCATTTTTCAAGCCGGATAAAAAAACAGGTCTGTCACCAGTCGAGGAGATGGTCGGAGAAGAAATCACACCAGATAATACAATTATCTACATTTGTGGCTACCAAGGAACCATTGATGGAGTGATAGAGTACCTAGGACCTAAAGGCTTTGTAACCGAACATGAGAAAAAGCCTGACGGTAGTTTTGCAATCAAGTTTGAGTCTTACGGATAAAATATTTTAAAAATAATTCCAGGCATAAATTACTGGTCAGACAAAGGAGTAATCATCACAATTCCTTTATTCTTGGGAATAAAACTAAACATTGTAATTTCTTCATCTAAGATATTATTTTTCACAACTAGATTGTTTAAGATTTTCCCATGGTTATCCATTAATCAGATGTTACAAACTTGTTGAGTACATACATTATGACATACTAGGAAGAATCTATAAAAAATGTGATCATACCAAGTTAATTTCTGATAAAGGATTTCAGTAAGGGGGGAAATTCTAAATAAATCAAAATTTTAGATAAAAAGAGAAAAAGATTATTTGAGAATTTGAATTTGTTTTATGATTTCATTCATCTCAAATACCATTTTTTTCTGAGCTATGATATTTTTTGATTCTAGGAATTGTTTTTGGAGGTCTGAAAGAGAGTCTTGAAGTTCAGTAATTTGAGTGGTTTTTGGCTCATATGCAATTCTAGTTATAGGAACTGATTGATTTGAGTCAATTTGAACTTTGGAAATTTTTGTAGTACATCCATAACATGGAGCATCAAGATCATTTTCATATCTTGGCAATTTTCCATTAATGTCAAAATTGGACTGGATATCTTCTTGTGCAAGATTGTGTTTTATGTTAAGTTCACGCACAATATTTTGCATTTCAATTTTTGGCATCTTAGCAAATTGAACATATTGCTTCATGGCATCCGAAAATGTTCCCCCCTGTTTAAGAACAGAATCTCTTGCATCTCGAGCTAGAGAAATTTTTGCTTGAAGATAATCAAACTGATCCCAGAATATTCCGTGATCTGTTACATTAAGATTTGAAACATATTTTGAAAATGCGTTTCTTGGTGTGAATTCTTCATAGTTTTTTTCCATTCTTTGGAGATCTTGTTTTAGAGATTTTTGTACTAGAATTCTTTGCTCTTCAATGAATTTTTGTTGGGCATCACGCTTTTGTTCAATCTCTTTTGCTTGAAGGAATTGTTTTTTTGATAATTCTATTTTTGCAAGAATGTCTTGTGAAACAGGATTATTTTGTATTTCCTTACCTTCAATTTTTTTAAAATTTGACTGTGCAAAGGCATCTGCACTAAAAACAGACATCAAAATTATAGAAGCAATGATTGAGGCATACAGTAGTTTAGTCATTAAACTCAGAAATAGAAAATTGCTTAAGAAGGATTCGTAGAAATTATCAGACTAAATCATTCTGATGGTTTTAATACAAGTTTGAAAGATTTTTTGAGAGAATTTTTCAATTAATGAATAACAATTTTAACAACTAGAGAATCTAATTTACGAATAAGATCATCGTCTCTATTACGGATTATACCTGTGGATTTTTATATTGATTATTTTTCATCAAATCATGGCAAATCTCAAGTGCATTGATTATGGTTTTGAATGTGATTTTATTGCCGAAGGCGAGATGGAAGAAATAATTGAAAATTTTAGAAATCATACAGAAGAAGAACACGGAATTGATTATTCAAAAGAGGCCATTATGCAATTCCTATTAAGAAAACAGGGTCTTTAAGAAAAATTAAGCTTCCAGTATTGTCATTCTTGCAGATAAAACAGGTAATTCTTTTTCAATAATTTTCTCAACAGCAGGAACAATACCTACTCTTGCTCTAACATTTTCCTCATAAATTTCTGCAATTTGATCTTTGAATAGTAATTTTATTCCAGGTAATGCAGTTATTCCTTCTTCAACGGCTCTTGGTTCTGATAAATCTAGAATCAGCGTACCTTTCTTCTTATCCTCCATTACCAAATGAATTCTATCAAATGTAATTAAGAAATAATCTGCAGTGGTTGCAACAAAGACAATATCATACTTGTCAAATCCAGCCAATACATCATTAAAGTCAACAGGCGTTCCACCTAAAATTACTGAAAAACCTGTAGCACGATCAATAGTTCTACTTGTCACATCAAATTTAATTCCTCTTTTATTCAGAGTTTTTGCAACTCGAGCAGCTGATTCACCAGTTCCAATTAACAATACTTTCTTTTTATCATCTAGTCCTGCTTTCTCATCTACTAGTTTTACTGCAACATCCCCTATTGAGATTACATTCTTTTCAATTCCAGTAGTTGCCCTCATTTTCTCGGCTAATCTAATTACACTATCAAATAATTTGTTGAGGATATCTCCAGAGGTACCTGCAGTCCTTGCAGTAACCAATGACTGGGAAACTTCATTAAAAATTTCTTTTTTGCCTACAACAACTGAGTCCAATCCCGCTGCTAATCTTAATAGATTACGGTAAACATCATCACCCTTGTAAACTTCTAATGTTTGATCAAAATGATCAATGTCAATTTGTTCTAATGAAGACAATGAAATCCAAGTGTCTTTAATTTGATTTAATACCAATCCTTTTCCTTCAGGACGTCGTGCATCTGGTGAATCATCAGTTTCCACATTACTAACAGTAAAGATTTCAACTCTACTTGCGGTTTGAATAATTATGCATTCATCCACATTTGGAATTTTTTTGAATTCTTGACATGCAGCTGCAACATCTTTGAAAGTGAATTTTGATAATGTATGGAGTGGTATGTTTTTGAATGTGACTCTTGTATTCATTACATCAAAACTTATCTTACCCATTTTCATCACTCATTATGCCTTTAGTTTACTTCGTCCGCCTTTTGCTGTTCTAAATACATTCATACCAATAAAATAATTTTCGTGAATAGATTCCAAATATTTAATATCATTTTCTGCATCTCGAATTTGTTTCAATGATGATTCTGGATCAGATTTTAATTTTGCAAGATTTGCTTTTGCCTCTGCTAAAAAGGAATCAACACCACGTTCATAGTTTGATAAACCGCCAAATTCAGGACTAAGTACATGTTCTGGATTATATTTTGGAGTTTGATCCTGTGGAGTTTCTGCTTGTCTTGTAAGTGATTCTTGTTGTTCTTGCGATAATATTGGACGTGGGAATCTGTCTTTTTTATCTAAGAAAAATTCTGGCTCACCCATATCACGGCGGAAGATCTCTTCGCCTTGTCGCTTAAACGTATAATCAACAGGTTTTGTTGTATCTGCTTTAACTTCAGCAGTAATTGCTTTGTATTCTTCTTCAGCTGCTTTTTCTGCAGCCTCCTTTGCTGCTTGTGCCTTTGCAATTGCTTCTTTTGCAGCAGTCTCTGCTTCTTCAGCAGCCTTTGCTGCAGCCATTGCCTTTGCTGCTGCTTCAGCGGCAATTTTTGCTTCATCTGCAGCTTTGGTAGCCTCTGCAGCCTTTTCAGCAGTTTTAGCTTTTTCTGCGGCATCTTCAGCTGCTTCGGTTGTTTTTGTTGCTTTTTCTTCTACAACATCTTTGGCCTTTTCTGCAGTTTTAGCTTTGATTTCTGCATTTTCTTGTGCAGAAACTTTTTCTGATGCTGATTTATCCTCTGATTTAATTTCAGATTCTTTTTTCTCCTCAGACATCAATTTTTACTAAAATTGCCTGAATTTTAATATTCTCGTAAGTAATTATATCATAATTTCAATTTCAGTAACTAAGAAATCTATCATGTATTGATCGGTTAAAAAATCATTTTCAATGAAGAAATAATGGCGCCCTCGGCGGGATTTGAACACGCGTCTCAGCCGTGACAGGGCCGAATTCTAGACCGGGCTATACTACAAGGGCACAAGTTGTTTGAATCAAATTGCCAGATTAAAAGTTTCTGTCACAACAAAAAATTTTGTAAAAGACTAAATTATACACGAAAAGCATTTTTGATCAGGGGTCTATGGCGCAGCCAGGTAGCGCACCGGACTTTTAATCCGGTTGTCGAGGGTCCGAATCCCTCTAGACCCGCTACTCTTTTTATTAACTATTTTATGATCATCTGAATTTGTTTTGTCATTTCATCAATTGATGAATTAATTTTATTTTCTCGTGATGAGATATCAATTCTATAGTTGTTTATCATTTGGATTCTATCTAAAATCATTCGTTTTTGCTCATCATAGCCTGAGGATCCAAGAGATTTTCTATCTTTTAGAGAAGAATTTACAGTAGTAGTACTGATAATTTTTGAGACTAATTTAGGGTCCACATTTGTTCCATTCACAGATTTTTTAATATCTACAGTAGTTAGTTTTGAGATGGGTTTTTTTGATTGATGTGCTAATTGAACTAAAACTCCTGAAATTTTATGAGTGACTCTAAATGGAATTCCTTGTTGAACTAATTTCTCAGCAATATCTAGTGCAATAAGATTACTAGATTCTGTAACTTTTTTCATTTGCTTTTCATTTACTTTGAGTGTTAGTAAAATAGATTTTAAAATTACTAGTGCGCTGATAGATGTTTTTGAAGTAGTCCAGATTGAAGATTTTATTTGTTGTAGATCTCTTCCATAACCAGATGCTAAACCTTTGACAGTAGTAAGTATTGCAGTAAGTGTTCCAATAACTTCAGCAGTTTTTCCTCTAGTTAATTCTAAAATATCTGGATTTTTCTTTTGTGGCATTACACTTGAAGGAGATGTAAATTCATCTGCAAGTTCAATAAAGGAAAATTCCGAAGTAGACCATATTACAAAGTCTTCTGCTATCTTACTTAGATTAGTCATCAAAATTGCAATTACAGATACGTATTCTGCTACAAAATCACGTGTACTTGTTGCATCAATTGAATTCTCAACTAGTGAATCAAAACCTAAAAGCTTTGCAGTAGTGTCTCGATTTATTGGAATACTTGTTCCCCCAACAGGTCCAGCTCCTAATGGACTTTGATTAACTCTATCATATGTTTGGTAGAGTCTTTGAAAATCACGAAATAAGACATCTGCATGTGCAAGTAAATAGTGAGAAAACAGTCCCGCTTGAGCTTGCTGAAGGTGAGTATACAGAGGCATGATGGTTTTTTGATGGTTTTTAGCCACAGAAACTAGTGCTTCGATGGTGTCAAGCAGACAATTACAAGTTATGTTAATGTCATCTCTAATCTTCATTCTAATATCTAATACAACTTGATCATTTCTTGATCTTGCAGTATGCATTTTTCCTCCACTTGCCATACCTGCATTTTTGATTACTAGTGATTCAATTAATTCATGAATGTCTTCTGCGCCTGATGAGCTATCAAATTTTTGTTTTTTCAACTTCTCAAGTGAGGATAAAATTTTTTTTGCATCATTTTTTGTAATAATGTTTTGTTGATGAAGCATCAATGTGTGAGCTTGACTGCCAATAATATCATAAAGTGCAATTTGAGAATCATCATTTATTGATGAAACATAATCTAAAGTAATGTCACTCAAATCAGTATCAAGACGTGACCGATACATCACCAATGGTTCTATAATGGTTATATATAGCATCGACGCTTTTGCCCACATGAGCCAAGATATCAAACAGCTTCGAGTAAAAATCTTCGATGAATTATCAAAGATTGTGGATCCAGAAATAAACACATCAATTGTTGAATTAGAATTAATTGATGAAGTTGATATTAGCAACAGCGATGTTAAAGTCGATTTGCATCTTACAAGTCCATTTTGTCCAGCAGTATTTGGTTTTAAAATTTGCCAAGATATTCATGACAACCTACTAAAAGTAGATGGCGTAAATGATGTTAAAGTAAATGTTTCAAATCACTTTATGGCTGAGCAAATAAACAATCAGGTTAACAATAGCCCAAATCCAAAAAAATCAGGTTAACTTCTAAAACCTAGTAAATATCCACGAAGCAGTTGAATTCCCATAGCAGGATCAACTCCTTTTGGACATACCTGACTACAAGAGCCAGCAAAATGACATCTCCAAATACCGTGAGATTCATCTATTATTTTTAATCTGGAATCCTTGCCCTTATCTCTGCTATCTGCAACATAGCGATAGGCTTGAGCCAAGGCTTGTGGTCCAACAAAAGACGAATCAGTTGCCATTGTAGGACATGCAGAATTACACAAACCACACTTGATGCAGTTTGCAAACTGTATGTACTGTTCAACTTCCTCAGGTGATTGTAAGAATTCTTTTTGATCTGTTTCTAGTTCAGTATCATCTCTAACCAAATAGGGTTTGATTTTTTGATGTGATTCAAATAATTTTTCAAACTTTACTGCTAAATCTCTAATAACCGGGAAATTATTCATTGGTTCAACTGTAACGACTTCAGAATTGAGTTCGCTAATTTTAGTAAAGCATGCAAGTCTTGGTTTTCCATTTATTATCATTCCACAAGAACCACAAGTTGCTTGTCTGCAAGAATATCTTACTGCAACTGAATGATCAAAGTGTTTTTTAACTTCAAGAATTGCTTCTAGTACAGTTGTCCATCTCTGATATGGAACATTAAACTCCATGAATCTATTTGATTCGTCATGCTCTGGATTGTATCTTGAGATTCTTAGAAGAATTGTTTTTGGTGATGATAGTGGTGTTGATGTTTGCTCGTTTGCAATACCTGATACTTGTGCCATTTCTATACCATCCCCATGTTAGTCATAATAATTGTTCTAGAGCCGTAGGCTATTAATCCAACCATAGCTGCAACGCAACCATACGATACTGCTTTTTCATAAGTTGGTCCTTGTTTTAGCTCAAGCAAAATTACACGAAGTCCATTGAATCCATGAATTGAAAGTAAGATGAGAATTAATTCAAGCATTAGAGCATATGGAAGAAATTTGTAATTTGCCAAAACACTCTCAAATTCAAGTGATTCTGCAAATCCCTGTGTGAGACGCATAAGAATATGCACTGCCACTAATGCTACGGATGCTAAGGCAGTCCCGTAGTGAATTTTCATTATTGTGCTTTCTCTCATATCATTCACCAAACATAACTGCTAGACCATACATCATTGCAATTGCTGCAAGAATAATAGCCGAGTAGATTCCAATTTTGTGTCTGTAATTTTGGGATGCTGGTTCATATGGATAATCAGGTCTTGCGGGTTTTCCAACACCAATTCCACCATGTCCTAACATTACTCTAATTCCATTGACAGTGTGAAATACACACATTGCAATTACAATTGCTAAAACAATGTGTCCTTCAGTGGTTTGAGTTAACGCTAGAAAGTCATCCCATCCAGCTCTTCCACGTAAAATATTACTAGTTTCATAAATGTGAGCTACAAAGTATGCTAATAATCCTAAACCACTTAATCGCATTAACCAATATGCAACACGTTCAATTCCAAAGCGACCTGGGTTGGCCATTCCAAATATTCCCTCGCGTCTATTCTCGTTATCCATCTAATACTTCCTCTCCACTGGCTGATACTTAGTAATTGTTACTGGAAATGTTTTCATGATTGGCTCAGTTGGATCATAGTAAGCAAGTGTATGATGTAAGAAATTAGCATCATCACGTTTGGTGTAGTCTGTTCTAGAGTGTGCTCCACGGGATTCTTTTCTATTAATTGCTCCTAGTAAAACAATCTCTGCAACTCTAAACATTGAATCAAGCTCCATCACATTTGCAAAATTAGTGTTGTACTCTTTTGCTTTATCATCTACATGTTTCCAGGTCATTGTTTTTAGTTCACGAATTCTTTTGAGACCTGCAACTAGATCAGTTTCATTTCTATACACATATGCCTTCTCAGTCATTGTGTCAGTTAGTTCCTGTCTAATTTCATATGGATTAGCATCGCCATTTCCTCTAAAGATTCCATCATAGATTCTCTTCTCTTCAGCTGAAACCAAATGGTGTGGCCATGGATTTGATGGAATACCTTTTTGGATATACTCTACTGCTAATTCACCTGTAATTTTGCCCCAAACAATACACTCTGAGGTTGAATTTGCCCCTAATCTGTTTGAGCCATGAACGCTATTGCATGCGGCCTCACCTGCTGCCCAAACTCCCATGATTTCAGTTGCTCCATCAATATTGGTATGAAGTCCACCCATCATATAGTGACATACGGGTCTAATATCTAACAAATCAGTTGCAGGATCAAGTCCTGAAAATTTAATTGAAATCTCTCTAATTCCACCTAACTTTTCTTTTATTTTTTCATCACCTAAATGTCTCAGATCAAGTTTCATGCAATTAACACCTGTTTCATGTTTGAATCCATTTCCTTCTTGAATCTCGGTCATGATAGCTCTTGATACAATATCTCTTGGAGCTAATTCCATTTTACCTGCAGCATATTTTTTCATAAATCTCTCGCCTTTGTTGTTTAATAGATAACCTCCTTCACCGCGAGCTCCTTCTGTAATTAAAATTCCAGATGGTAAAATTCCTGTTGGATGGAATTGTACAAACTCCATATCCTTGAGAGCCATTCCAGCTCTTAATCCCATATCTAGACCATCAGGTGTTGATGATAATGCATAAGTTGAAAAGCTGTATAATCTTCCAGCTCCACCTGTTGCAATGATTAGTGCTTTTCCTTTGATTGTGTAAAATGTTCCAGTTGATAATTCGATTGCAGTTAATCCCATGAATCTTTTACCATCATGAATTATTGCAGTTGCAAACCACTCGTTAAGATATTCAATATTATCATATTTTTGACATGTGTCATACAATGTTTGCATTTCAAAAAAGCCAACTTTATCAGATGCATAAGTTGCTCTAGGAAAACTATAACCTCCAAAATTTCTTTGATCAATTCTTCCATCATCTCGTCTTGACCAAGGCATTCCCCAATGATCAAGTTGATGAATTTCTTTTGGCATCTCAACACAAAGTCTTTCTGCTACATCTTGGTCTGCAAGAAAATCACTGCCTTTTACAGTATCATAAACGTGGGATTCTATAGTATCTCCTTCATCCTCAAAGAGAACTGCTGCAGTTCCACCTTCTGCTGATACTGAGTGAGAACGCATAACTTGTACTTTGGATACAATTCCGATTTTGAGGTTAGGTCCCTTTTTTGCTGCAGCAATTGCTGCCCTTAATCCAGCAAGTCCAGAACCGCAAATAATCAGATCGTATTCAAGAGAATCTACCATTTTTCAGACAAACTTGCTAGGGGTGAGTTAAATATGTAGTAATTCAGCCTAAGATCACAAAATTAAAATATATCGCTAGTGATATCACTAGTGATGATATCTGAATGGTTTCAGAGAGTGGGCAGTTCGGTTCCAAGAGGATTCTCAAGGTATTTTATCTTGGAATTACTCAAAAACAAAGCTCATACTGGAAAGGAGATTATCGATTATGCAGTTGAGCAAAGCAATGGAATTTGGAAGCCATCTCCAGGTTTGATCTATCCGTTATTGGGAAGATTACTTGATGAGGGATTAATCGATGAGACAAAGGATGGCAAGTATCAACTAACAAAAAAAGGTGCAGAGACAGCTCAAGACGTCGATAAGGTAAATGACATTGTAAAAAAACAGTTAGAGGTATTGTTCAGATTAGGAAACGTAGGAAGATTTGTTGCAATTGATTTGCTTGAGAAGATATTCACAATGGGATCTATTCTCAGCTCAAATGTTACAAAGATGACAGACGAGGAAACTCAAAAATATAGAAAATTCCTAGAAGAAGAACTCAAAAAAATTGATGAAAGTACTGCAAAGAAAGGCAAGAAGATCAAAATAGAATAATTAGAATTATTTTTGTAAGACCTGCTCAAGAATTTCTACAAAAATATTATCAGGGTTTTTGGCAAAGATTTGTGTTTCATAGTTTCTACATGAGTTTGCAGGAACATCTTTGTTTGAACCTACTTGAATAGCCTCAATTTGTGATTTTACAAGAACTTTAGCCTTGTCAATGATTTTATCACCTGCACAAATATTGAATTTTACAAGATATTTCTCATCACCTATTTTGGTTTTAGATAAAATTGTTGTATAAGGATCACTTGGTTTTTTTGGCTCAGATTTAACATTAAAACTAGTTAATTTTTCTGAGAGTTTGTCATATCTATCTGAACCCTCATATTTCCAAATAGGATCTGAGTATAATTTCAAACAGCTTTCAAGATAAGTTATGTGAGAATATTTAATTTTAAACTGAGTTACACCAATATTTTTGTAAGATTGAAACAAGACTTCACATTGTCTAATTTTTGGTTTTGTTACGGATACATCACTAGTTTTTAGAGTCGGATCATCTAGGATTTTATCTTCTAAAAGAATTATTTTATTTTCAACAAGAAAACGTATTGCATCCAAAAATTCTTTTTCTGAAACAAGACCGTCGGAATACCATCCAGCAGTCTGTTTTACCCAATCAGGAACTGCTTGCTGAGAAAATGAATTTGGGGCAAAGCTAGTAGATAAAAGCATAGAAATTAGAGCACCAATTAAGATTATTTTCATTTTAGTTATATGTCAAATAAAGAATTTTACTATATTCTGCCTTTGCACTTGTAATCTGATTTCTAAGTTCAGTAATCTTTGTTACATGTGCATCTAATAATTCAGCAAAGTTTTCTGCCCTAGCTGGATTATGCATTAATTCTTTGAGGAGTTCTTTTTCTTGAACCATTTCATGCTCTAGGCTTACAATAAGTACTTCAAGATCTGCTGCTTTTCCTGAGGATTCATTTTCTGCATTTGATACAGTGATTGTTGATTTGTCTTTTGCATTAATTTTTGCAAATGACATTTGGCAGCTGTTTGCGGAGATTTTGTCTCCAATTTTTACTGTAGTTGATTGTTCATCAGAAATAACATTAACTACAGGTAATCTTACTGTTTTTTCTCCAGCACATGCCTCAAAGACTACATCAAATTGCCCTGGAGTCTGTGAATCTAAAACAGAAAGAATAGTGGTTGATTCTCCTTCAATTACTTTACCAGTAAATGTGAATTTGTCAAGTTTTGCTTTTACTGTTGGAGGAGAATGAAGTGTAAATAATATACGATGTAATTCTTCACGTTTGTCATTTACTTGTTTTCTTAGTTCAGTAATTTTGATTCCTTGGTTTTGAACATCAGAAGATGCAGGAATTCCAAATGAAGATTTTACTTCTGCAAGTTGTTTCTTTAATGAATCAAGCTCATTTTGAAGTGATAGTACTTTAGCTGAAATATCTCCTTTGTTTAGTAATGTTACAGTAATTGTGTTAGCATCAGCAGCTTTAATTTTACTTGCACTGATTACACAAGTTCCAGCATTAACAGTTTCAATTAACTCATAGTTTTTGGATTCACTATCTGATCGAATCAAAACATCAGGAGCATATATTGGAATAGTTGCACATACTTCAAAAATTAAATTATATCCATTAATTGGTGCACCAGTTGCAAGTTTTCCAACATTAGTTCTAACAGGAACTTTTTCTAATATGTTAATTGTTCCAAGTTCTATATTTTTTCTATTTAGAGCATCAGAGAGTAGTTTTTCATCAATTTGTTTTGCCCATCCATTGGATACAAGCTTTGCAACACTACTTGGTTTAACACATGCAATAGAATTAGTCTTTTCTCTAATTACTTTGAACAATCCACTTTCACATACTATATCTTCAGTAGATATTCCAATTTTCTTTTGTTGGTTTGGGGGAATAATATCTGCATAAGATGAAGCAGTAACTGCAGAAGTCAAAAGTAAGGACATGGTAAATAACACAATTAAATTAATTTTCAACATATTTTTTCATTTTTTGCTGTACTTAAAGGATATGTGGAATTGTTCACACAAACTTACTTGAATGCCTCAAGTAATTCCTCATTGAAATTCAAATTGTTCTTTTTTCTAGAATTTAGCCTTGATACTATTGAGTACAATTTGTATTGAAGTGAATTCATTGCAGGCTCAAAAAATTCTATCAAAAATAATCATCCTCTTGGAAAATCCAAGTCAATCCAATCATGTCAATAGATTTTACACCAGTTGGAAGAGAGGTTTGGTTCTCTCTTCTAACTAGGGTTGATTGAAGGAATGACATTTGGACGGTTTTGGACTGGGTAGCAGTTTGCATAATTAGTCAATATGAAAAAAATATTTGTCTATAACGGACTGTTTGTGGCATGCTTTTTCAAAAAAAGTTTTTTAAAAAAGATTGCATGTTTGAACCTATCAAGATAGTAATTTTTTAATGCAGATACACAAATGGTTGAAAATTTAAAATCATAAATAATTCAGATTAAGAGAAGATTCATGAAAAATTTGCATAGTATGCTAAAATCAAACAAACCACTGGTCATTCCAGGAGTTTATGACGCAATTGGTGCAAAGATTGCAGAAAAAGTTGGATTTGAGGCAATGTTTCAAACAGGATACGGGACATCAGCAACACTATTTGGAATGCCAGACTATGGATTCATCGGAGCAACTGAAACTCTAGATAATGCAAGAAGAATTTGCAGAGCAGTTTCAGTTCCAGTAATTGTTGATTCAGATACTGGATACGGAAATGCACTAAGTGTTTGGAAGCTTGTAAAAGAATTAGAGACATCAGGTGCTTCTGGGATATTTCTAGAAGATCAAAGATGGCCAAAGAGATGCGGTCATATGAGTGGTAAAGAAGTAATTTCACAAGAAGAATACACTGAAAAACTTGGAGCTGCAATTGATGCTAGAGAAAGTAAAGATTTCATCATTGTTGCACGAACAGATGCAAGGGCAACTGAAGGATTAGATGCTGCAATTCAGCGCGGATTAGATAATAAAAAGACAGGTGCAGATGCAATATTTGTTGAGGCACCAAAATCAATTGATGAGATGAAAAAGATTGGAAAAGCAATCAAAGCCCCACTTGTAGCTAATATGATAGAAGGTGGAGCTACTCCAATTAGTTCAGCTGATACCTTGCACAAGATGGGATTCAATATTGTTCTTTATCCACTATCAGTATTGTTTGCAAATACGTTTGCAACAATGGAGATCTTAAATGAGCTAAAGAAGACAGGAACAACCAAAAAATCAAAACAAAAAGTTGTGAATTTTGATCAATTCAATGAACTAGTTGAACTTTCCAAGTTTAGAAAAATGGAAAAAAAGTACGGCAGTTCTAAAAGAGAATAAAATAAAAAATTTCAAGTAAAGCGCAGTTATGCTGCGTTTCTCTTTACTTCAATTTCTATTGTTGAAACGTTTCTGGTTCTACCGTCTTGTGACTCTAAAGATTCTGAGCCAATTTTGATATTTCCGATAGAGTATCCTGCATTTTCTGTCTTTCGTGCAATGATTTGAGCTACATCTACAGCACGACCTATGCTGAGTCCTCTAGCTTTGATGTTGACAGCTGGTAAGTTTGCCAATTGAATCAATGTTGATGTAACATATGCCATCAATGGTTTCTTACCGATGAATATGGTGTCTCTGGCTTCGTTTGACATGAGAAAATTGCTATTTAAGGATAATTTAAAGCTAAAAGGATTATTTTCGAATCAGATAAAAAAATTTGAAAAATTTTAACCATTATTAAGAAGAATTGGCGATTTCATTCAAAGTTGGAAAACATAGTTGAAATTTTAGAATCACAAAACAGCAAAGAAAAAATCAAAATTTTAGAAACGCTAGATGGAGTTGATAATTTAGAAATTTTAGAAAAAATAGTTTCAAAATTAAATGACGATGATATTCAGGTTAGAGGTGAGGCATTTAGCGCATTGGTGTTAAACAAAAATGAAATTTCAAATTTGTTAATTAAAAGTTTGAAATCTACAAGTAAAAACATTAGAGGATATGCTGCACTTGTTTTGGCAAACAGAAAAGAAATATCTGCAATTCCTCAAATAATTAAACTTGCAAATGATGAAAGTTCTATGGTTAGATCTTGTGCAATTGGAGCACTTGGTCATCTTAGAGCACAAGAGGCTGAAGAAATTTTTCTGCAGTCACTTTCTGATTCAAATTTAGAAGTTAGAAAGAGTGCATTGCAATCAATAATTGACCTAAACATTTCACTTTCCGATGAAAAAATCCAAGAGATCAATACAGAAAATGATCTTGAAATTGAAAGATTGCTCTTGAAGATAAATAAAAAATAGTGGACCGGAAGGGATTTGAACCCTTGATCCGATGCATGCCATGCACCTATCCTACCAGGCTAGACGACCGGCCCATTTATCAGAAATCTGATTGAATAACATTTTTCAAATTGGTTATTAACGTTTAGCGGTAAAATTGTAATCCAAAATTAGAATTAACACAATATATTTAACCGTGAAAAATATGATTGAATCGTTATGGTAGTAGATAACAAGGCAACAGTGACATATGTTCAATTACTAAAAGAGGATTTAGTTATTATCAGATTAGTTCCAAAAGATGGTCCAGTTCCAGAATATCAAGCTGGTCAATTCATCACATTAGGATTACCAAATCCTGCAGAAGGGGGAAAGATTGTAAGAAGAGCTTATTCTATTGCTTCCCATCCAGAAAATAGAGATTACATTGAACTTGTAATTAGATGGGTAAGAAAACCACTTCCAGGAAGATTAACTACGCAATTGTTTAACGCAAAAGAAGGCGATGAGATACTTTGGTTAAAGCCAACAGGTCGTGCATTACTAATTAATGAAGAACTACCTAACGGTCAAAAAGACAACAGAAGAATTGTTTGTATAGGTGGCGGTACTGGTCTTGCACCATTTGTAAGCTTTGCACAGCACCTTCATGATACAGGAGACAAACGAGAGATAATTGTACTTCATGGTGCCAGTTATGTTGATGAGTTAAGTTACAAAGACTTGCTAACTAATCTTGAAAATGAGAGTATTAAAAGAGGAAAAGAAGAATGGAACTTCAGATATAGAGCAGCAATTAGTAGACCTCAAGAATGGTTTAACAGATCTTGGTCAGGTCAAGTTGGAAGAGTAGAAACATTCCTACGACCAAGAGAAAATGGTTTGTCACCACTAGAAGAACTAATTGGAGATAAAATTACCAAGGAGAATACCATATTCTATGTTTGTGGATGGCAAGGAACAATTGATGGTGTTATGGACTTTTTGAATCCAAAAGGCTTTGTCACAGAACATGACAAACGTGAAGATGGAAGCTTCGAAGTCAAATACGAATCATACGGATAGAATTTTTCAAGAATCAATCATTGAAATATGAGATTTATCTAGATGATCTAATTGATTACTGCACTGTATCTTGCACACCTAAATCCTGTAACTAAAGCTCATGTGGAAATAATTTCAGATTTACAAAAAGAAGCTGATATTGTAAAAGTCATGCCTGTAGTTTTCAAGGATGGAAATACTGAGATCAATAGTAAGAGTTTTCCATTTAATTTTCAAATCAGAAAAAAAATGTTAGAGTCTGTATTTGGAGATTCTATTCAAATTACAGAAGACTATGCATTCTTTGCTCCATTCAAAAAATACATGCCTCCCTTATTGGCACCAAAATCATGGGAGTTGCGAAAACAAGTACTACGAGGGGTCAAGGGAGATTATTTTTCATACACTGGTGATAAAGCTGAAGGGATAATGTTGAGGATTTATCGATTAAAACCAAAGGTAGGGCAAAGAAGGAAAATATCTGCTGCTGCAGTCAAAGAGAAATTGTATGATGCAGCACTTGGAAAAGAAACATCATGGAGGGAGGATGTTCCGCAAAGCATAGTTGAGATTATTCAAAATGAATGGAAAACAGTAGAGAAATTTGCAAATTCTGAGGATTTGACTACAAGGGTTGCAGGAATGAAATTCCCCAAAGAAGGATGGTCATAATAATAATTGGTTTTTGATAAGACTAGCTAAAATACAGAATTGAAAATAAATTAATACACACATGCTGGAATTTTCTTATGAAACTTCCTCTCTCAAAATATGTTTGGTTTGATGGAAAGTATGTACTAACTGAGAAAGCACAAGTTCCAATTACAACTCATGCAATTCATTATGGAACATCAATCTTTGAGGGAATTAGAGCATACTGGAATGGAAAAAATCTCCATGTATTTAGACTAGATGAACACGTAAAGCGGTTTAGAAGATCTGGTCAGTTTTACAACATATCACTAAACTTTACAGACAAGGAAATTACAAATGCAATTACTGGAATTTGTAAAAAAAATAATTTAAAAAAATCATGCTACATCAGACCATTTTATTTTATTGGAGATTATGGAATTAATCTTCATGTTACAGAAAAAGCTCCAACAAGTGTTGCAATCTTTACTTTTCCCTTTGGCGATTTGTTTAACAAAAATGGTATCAGTGCAGGTGTGGTATCATGGAGAAAGTTCTCAGATATGTCTACTCCTCCACAAGCCAAAATGGGTGGCAATTATCTGAATTCAATTATTGCAACTCAGGAAGCTAAGAGAAATGGATTTGATGAGGCAATCTTGCTAGATCATAATGGAAATGTAAGTGAGGCACCAGGTGAGAATATTTTCATTGTTAGAAATGGTCAGCTAATTACACCATCATTAGCATCATCTGCCCTTGAAGGAATTACACGAGATGCAATAATTAGAATTGCAAAAGATTTGGATCTAGATGTAGTAGAAAGAGAGGTCACAAGAAGTGAGTTAACAAGTTCTGAAGAAATATTTCTTACAGGAACTGCAGCAGAGATTACCCCAATAATTTCAATGGATTCAAAGAAGATCGGTGATGGTAAACCTGGCGATATTACTAAAAAGATGATGCAAGAGTATACAGACATAGTAATGAAGAAAAATAATGATTATTCTCATTGGTTAACTGAGGTATATTAGATGAAAATTGTGCAAATTGGAACTGGTGGTTGGGGTAAGAACCACACCAGAATTCTATCACAGTTAGGCGTACTTACTGCTGTCTGTGATGCTGATTCTCAGAAAAGCAAAGAATATGGAGAAAAATATTCTGTCAATCATCATGATTCATTAGATGAATTACTAAATAATGAAGAATTTGATGGAGCATTTGTTGTAACTCCAACATCAACACATGCGCAAATTGCAACAAGACTATTACAAGCAAAAAAACATGTCTTTGTAGAAAAACCAATGACTTACAAATCTGAAGATGGTCAAGCACTTGCAAAACTAGCAGAAAAAAACAAGGTAATTCTAACATGTGGATACATTGAGAGATTCAATCCAGCAGTAGGCGTAGTAAAAAATCTAGTCAAAGAAAAAAAATACGGTGAACTAGTAATGCTTGAATTTCATCGTGAAAACAGAATGCCGCTTCATATCAAAGATGTAGGCATAATTTATGATACTTCAGTTCACGACATTGATACGGCTAATTGGCTTTTTGATGAGATGCCAAATGTTGTATTTGCAAGAGCGGGAAAAATTAGACATGAACACGAAGATTTTGCAAGCATAATGCTTGGATACAAAAATGATAAAATAGCAATCATCTCATCAAACTGGATAACTCCAAAAAGAGTGAGAAAATTCAATGCAGTGTGCACTGATGCAATAATCTCATCGGACTTTATCACACAAGAAATTATTGTTGAGAAAGATGATGATGCACAAACTGTTCAAAACGAAAAAGAAGAGCCATTATCACTTGAGATCAAAAGTTTTCTTGGAGCTATTGAAGGGAAAAATGAGCATATTGTTACATCTCAGCAGGCAGTCAATGTCACAATGATTGCCGAAGCTGCACTTTTATCTAGTCAAAAAGGAATACCAATCTATCTGGATCTAAAATGAACAAAACAATGATGGATATTTTGGCTTGTCCAATTGACAAAACTCATCCTTTGGAATTATTTGAGATAAATCAAAAAGACAGCATAGTCTCTGAAGGTGCAATTTTTTGCCCAAAATGTTCTAGATTTTATCCAATTATTGAAGAGATACCAATTATGCTTCCAGATGAGCTAAGAGACAAAAAACAAGAGATGGAATTTCTAAATAATAACAAAGACAAACTTCCTGAAAAAATTATTACAAAGGCAAACCCATGGCATTTGTGAGATAATGGTTACTAACTATATTTCAGATAAAGCAAAAATTGGTGAAAACGTTCAGATCTGGCATTTTACATATGTTGGAGATGATGTAGAGATTGGCGATAATGTCAAGATAGGATCCCTTGCACATATTGATTATAATGTAAAGATTGGTGAGAACACAAAGATAGAAGGGCAAGCATACATTCCACCACTTTCTAGAATTGGAAAAAATGTTTTCATTGGACCAGCAGCTGCATTAACAAATGATCCTTATCCAATGTGTGATAAAATGATTGGAGTAACAATTGAAGATAATGCAATAATTGGTGCACGTGCAGTAATTAAGGCAGGAGTCACGGTAGGTAAGAACAGTGTTGTTGCAATGGGTGCAGTAGTAACTAGAGATGTTCCTGAGAATACAGTAGTTATTGGATCACCTGCTACTATCAGATATACAAGAGAAGAGTACGACAAGAAACAACGAGAATGGAAAGAAAGTTAGGATCTAATTTCTTTTCTGAAAATCCAGTTCTTTACTTTTGATAAAATCAATATCCAAATAATAACTAGAATTATTGCGATTACTGCTTTAATTACTGATGAGATAAACCAATCAAGTTCTCCATAACCTGAAACAGAGATAGGCCCTAAAATAGTCACAACAATTGCACCGCCTGCAAGTATCAAAAGCCACATTGCAAATAAGAATATGAAAAGACCAGACTTCATATCTTTACTCCCATCATGAACGCAGTAATCACTGCCAAAACCCCTGAGAATAATGCTAACTTGAAGATTGCAAATGCAACTTGTTTTTCTGACATGGGTCCTCCTGCAAGAATTAATCTCACCAATGTTACAGGTGCAGTTTTATCAGTTGTAGCTTGTAATTTGAAATCCTCAGTATGGTCTACAGGCTTGCCTTTTACCTCTCTATGCTCAACAATTCTCTTGACACTGGATAGGAACAAAAATGAATTGATAATTGCAGGCAATAATGCAACTGCTGCAATAATTTCTACTCCTCCAATAATTGCAATACACCCATACATTGCACCAAGTGTTAATGCACCAGAGTCTCCAGGAAATATTTTACTTGGAATTTTATGGTATTTGTAAAATGCCAATGAAACAAACCCTAATGGTAAACTAACAATTGCAATTTCATAATTTTGTATAATGAATAAACAAATTGATAGTGAAAAGCTTGCAATTACCATGAATCCGCTTGCAACACCATTTAGAACATCAATTGAGTTTATTGTATTGCCGGTAATTGGAATCATAAAAATTATCAAAGCAAGATATAATGCTGGAATTTGAACAGTTCCAAATAACGGAAATGCCAAATCTGAATCATATGCACCAAGTGCAATAATTGGAATTGCTGCAACTGCTAGTGCAACTGGTTTAAACCATCCTCCCATTACTTTTCTATCATCTACATATCCAATTACAAATGCTGCAGTAGTTGTAATGACTAGTGCAAGTATTTCATTTAGTTGTAAAAATGCATAAAGAACTAACTCAGATGCAATGATTCCAATAATTATTGATGGTCCACCAGGTCGAACTACCATAACATCTTCTTTTTTGTTCATATCTTTGACTGCAAGATTTCTTTTTTCTAGATATTTTATCAAAGGGGGGGTTAATGCAAAAACAATAACAAATGCAATAATGCATGATGCAACTGCTGGAATTATTAATTCAATCAATATCTTACCTTTCGTAATTCAGACTTTATGTTATCTGCAAGGGTTGAACCAATTTTATCTATTTCTGCTAATTTATTCACTGGAATCTTTGCCAAATCATCTAAATTCTTAATGTTGTGTTTGTAGAGAGCTCTTGCCCTGACACGACCAATTCCCTTGACTTTAACAAGTTCAAGTAATTCTTCTCTAATTCCATAAACAATTCTTCTTGCCAAATTATCCAGTTCTTCTAGTAAATCTGCCCTTTCCACATGCTTCGAGATCTCCCTGAGGCAGTAGCACAACCAGTTTCCATTCTCTACCATCCTATGCATGTCACCAGACTCTATTCCGAGGCTATCAGATAGGCTCAACTCTGAGGATTCAGTAATCCAGGCCTGAAGTGCCAAAAGGCTTCTAGAGCAATCATACTCTGAAATCGGCTCTAGTAGTTCAGATTTATGATTTTCAATCTCCAAGCTTGCAGTTTCGTAATCCTTATTTCGCATTCCAAACTTTGGAAAAAATTCTTCGCAGTTTGTGATTAGATGTAAAAACCCAAATGTGTGAATTCTGTCTTGAGAAACATTTTCAATTGCATCTCGAAAATAAGTTGCAGTTAGTGGATCAATGTAAAGCATTGATGTCTTTTTACCAAATTCTGTTGCAGCGTATCTCTCACCTTTCTTTACAATCAAAAATTCACTTGATAAAAATCTCAGAGAGATATCTAAGGCAAACTTTACTGTTAGTTTTCGTGATTGTAAACCACCAAGTGTCTGCATAAAAAATTCAAGTATCTCTTCTCTTTTAATTCCTGGATGCGTTACAATTACAGATAGTATATGAGTTCTCAGTGATTTGTCTTCAGTAATTTTTGATATGATTGGTTCTGGTTCTCCGTTAATGTAGTAATCAGTTAGTTCTTCGGTGTTACCATTACCAACAATTATTGATTCACCAAAATCATCATATTGAGGTCTTCCTGCTCTACCGCATAGTTGCTTGTATTCTAGAATACTGATTGGCCGGTTTGCACCAACTTTGGCATTATACCTGTTGATGTTAGATATGACTACTCGTCTTGCTGGAAGATTAACTCCTGCAGCTAATGTTGGGGTAGATGACAATAGTTTGATCGTTCCCTTTCGAAATTCTGTCTCAACTGCTTCTCGACAGTTTTGATTAAGTCCCGCATGATGAAATGCAACTCCTTTTTTTACTAAAAATGCTAATGTCTTGACTAGTTCTGTATGTTCATTCTCTGATAAAATTTTTTTTGATGTTTTTTCTAGCTCTGTTATCTCTTTTTTTTGAAGCATTTGAGAGATAACATCTGCAGCCTTTGTTGCAAGAGATTTTGAGCGAGTTCTAGTTTCTGCAAACACTAGAGATTGTCCTCCTTGTTTTACGGATTGCACGCCTAAATCAATGGGCGTTCCACACAAACTACGCTCAACTTCAAAGGATTTTCCATTATTCATTGTAACCTCTCCGCCATCACATACTCCTTCAGTAAGTGGAACAGGTCGCCAGTCATTTTTGACTAGTTTGCATCCAAGCCAATCTGCAATCTCATCAGAATTTGTAATGGTTGCAGAAAGTCCAACGATTTGTGGTTTTGATTCTAATAGTTTTAGCTGTGTTAGTATCATCTCTAGTGTTGGACCACGGCTTTCGTCTCCAATCAAATGAACTTCATCGGCAATCACAAGGCCAATCTCATCAACCCATTCAGATCCATGACGAATAATTGAATCCATTTTTTCATTTGTTAAAACTAGGACATCGCTTTTCTCTAGGTTCTTTTCAATGTTCTCAAAATCTCCTGTAGAGATACTAACTTTGATCTTTTTTCCTAGTGCAATCTTTTCTAATTTTTTAAATTCTGAAAACTTTTCAGCAGCTAATGCTCGAAGTGGGCTAAGATAGATTACTTTACCATCATTCTTTGATAAATAACTTAGAATCCCAATCATTGCAATGAGTGTCTTGCCACTTGCAGTAGGTGCAGAAACTAGAATGCTTTTTCCATCTAGTAATCCTGACTTTACACTATCTTCTTGTGGTGGATAAAGTTTTTCAAAACCCTGAGATTTTAAAAATTCAATTGCTGATTCAGGAAGTTTTAGTTTCTCTATCTTCATACTCGGTTATAGTGACCGGGTTTTGATTCATAAATAGATGCTTCTCTGAGCATTCTTCTGATGTAGTTTCTTGCCTCCTCTTCAGTGAATTTCTCAGTCTTTTCTAGTTCTTTGACAAATGCCTTCTCTTCTACAGGAACTTTGTTGTCACCTTCTAATCCTTTGAGTATATCCATGAAGAGTTGCATCTTAGATACCTCACTTCTTGGTCTTCCCTGAAGAACTCCAAGATCGACTTTACCAGTATTGACATCAACACCAGCATCTTGGAGCATACTCTCAATTAGGAAAATAGCACGATCTGCATCTTCTTCTTCGACCTTATCTTTCATGAGCAATCTTGCTCTGGCAGTGGATAATCTGATGATTCCCTCTAATTGCCTAGGCGTAACTGTAATCATTTCTTCAGATTCCACATTTCTCATCTGAAGATAATAAGCTAGAATTTTCTCTTCAGCTTCTTTTGTTAAATCCGGAGCTGAACGCTTTGCATATGCAAGATATTTTGTAAGCAAATCAACATCAATTACAGAACGCTTGTCGGTTCCTTGTGGTGTATGCAATTGAATGATGTGTCTTGCAATCTTTTCATCTTTTTCTTTAGTTGGAATATCTCTTACAACAAATATCAAGTCAAATCTTGTAAGCAATGGAATTGGCAAGTTAACATTTTCTGTAATGTTTTTGAATGGATCATATTTTCCATACATAGGGTTTGCAGCAGCCAAGATTGATGTTCTAGCGTTTAGTGTTGCAACAATACCACCTTTTGCAATACTTGCAGACTGTTGTTCCATGACTTCGTGTAATGCACTTCTATCTTCTGGTTTCATCTTATCAAATTCGTCAATACTGACCAATCCTTGATCACCTAAAACAACAGCACCTGCTTCGAGCATCATTATTCCTGTCTTGTCCCTAACTACAGCAGCAGTCAAACCTGCAGCAGTAGAACCTCTACCAGAAGTATACAAACCTCTTGGTGCAATTCTTGCACAGAACTTTAGCATTTCACTTTTTGCAGTACCAGGATCTCCAACTAGAAAGACGTTGATGTCTCCTCTAATCTTACTTCCATCACCAAGTAATCTTTGGTTTGAACCAACAATTAGTAACAAGATAGCCTCTTTGATTAATGACTGACCCTGAATATGTGGTGCAAATGAATCAATTAATCTCTGATAAACATCTGAAGTCTGAGCTAGTGCTTTGATCATCTTTTCTTCATCGGGGGAAATTTCTTCTCTCTCAATTTTTCTATCAGACTTGTTTCCACGTCCACCCAAAAATTCAATATTGTTGCCTTCAATTCTTAATCGGTATAATCCACTATGACCTCTCTGTATTCCTGCAACTGATTCTTGCTCAATTCTCACAATGCCAGTAAGGATAATTCTATCTCCTGGCCTTGCATTATCTACCAAATCCTGCCTAATTGTGACATCAATATAGTGTGGAAGCTGGCCAGGTGGCAAGTCCTCAGGTAATTCTTGTAATCTTAGAATTTGAAAATCAATAAACTTGCTAGCTTCAGGCTTTAACTCAAAGTCTCTGTGTTTACAATTTGGATTATCACATACAACTGGAATTTTCACATCCATTCCTTTTAGTTGAATTACTTTTGTTGGATGCTCATCAGGACAAACAAAGACAAGTTCTTTGGCAAGTGGCTTTACTTCTGAAGCTCTAACTACCATTCCTGAAACGCTTGTAAGATGTCCAATTGTTTCTGCGTTGATTTGTCTGAGACTTCGCTCTAAAGGAAAATTAACTAACCTGACTCTTACTTCGTCTTTGATTTTCTCTGCATAATCAGGGAATCTTGTTTGTAGTGCTTCTTTGATTGCTCTAGCAAATGCATCAAAGATTCTATCAGGATTCTCTGCAAATATTACTGTAATTTCTGGCTCTACTACCAAGTCATTGTAATCAACATTAATGAATTTTGCATTCTTTGGCATCATCTCATCGATTGCCTCTACATACTTGTAGACGCCTTCTTTGTCTTTGAATCTAGTAAGAAAATCCTTTACTCTATCAGATAATGCCGAGTCTGTAAAGGTACTTTTTTGTGCGCTACTCATTTAGATCTCCTCTAATTTGTTTTTCAAACTCTTCACTGTTTTCATAAATTGTTTTGTAGAAAATTACTTCTTCAACTGTTAGTTTGTTGTATAAATCTGAATTTAGTTTGATAGAGTCTGCAAGTTTTACTAGTTTTCCTCTTCTCATTCTAAATAATTCTAGCATCATGCTTTCTACTTTATCAAAATCATTTCCCTGTAATTCTCTTATTGACTCTTTTAGCTTGATGTAAAAGTGTGGATCAAGTGTTGAAATTTGATATTCTCCGACCATCTTCTCTTTTGATAATGCTTGCTTTAGTTCTGTAACCATATCAGGTGAATCTAAAATTCCCAAATCATTATCAGCTAAAATTTTTCCTACATACTGAGGCACATTATTTACCTCACCTTGGGTTCCTTCAGTCTTGACTCCTGCCACATTGAATTTGATATCTTGTTTTAAGGTGACTTTAGCATCCTTTAGACGGTATCCTATAGAGTGCACTTTTTCTACTTTTTCAATTTCCATTCGAGATCACTTTTTTTCCATTAGATCCACAAGTATCGGATCGATCAATTCTATTAACCATTTAGTGAGATCAATTGATCCTAATTAATTTCAGGCTGATCGCTGATAAGATTATGATAATTTCTGTTATGTACTACTAGGTATTGCACAATAACCAATTCGGATTTATTAATGGGGATTGAGCCTTAGGTACTCATGTCTACAACAGGTATGTGGGTAGAAAAGTATCGACCAACAAAACTTTCTGAGATCGTTAATCAAACAGAAATTATTGGAAGTTTAGAAGCTTTGATTAAAGATCCAACTGACATGCCACATCTAATGTTTTCAGGATCAGCAGGTGTTGGAAAGACAACTGCAGCGATTTGTATTTCAAGACAGATTCTTGGTGAGAATGCCAAGGACTACACACTTGAGCTAAACGCATCTGATGAGAGAGGAATAGGGATGGTCAGAGAAAAAGTAAAGAAATTTTCAAGATTTGCAGGAATGGGTGATGTTCCATTTAAGATCATTATTTTAGATGAAGCCGACGAGATGACTGCAGATGCTCAGACTGCGCTAAGAAGAATTATTGAAGACACTGCAAAGATTTGCAGGTTTATCCTAATAGCTAACAATATATCAAAAATCATCGATCCTATTCAGAGTAGATGTGCAACCTTCAAGTTTACATCAATTCCTCAAGAGGATGTTATTGCCAGACTAGAAGAGATTGCAAAAAAAGAGAAAGTAAAGTCAGACAAAAAAGGATTAAAGGCAATTTATGATTATTCAGAAGGGGATTTGAGACATGCCATTAACCTATTGCAAGCAACCGCAAGTCTTGGTGCAGTTACAGAAGAGCATGTCAAAGCATCAGCTGGTCTTACAAAAACTAGTGATGTTGATGAAGTCCTAAAGATTGCACTAGCTGGAAAAGTTCCAGAAGCTAGAGAGAAAATGATTGAGCTAATCAAAGTTTATGGAATGTCAGAATCTGATTTTCTCAAATACATCAATTCTGCTGTCTTCAAATCAAAGCATGAAAAACTAGCAGATATTCTAGAAGTAATTGCAAAGTATGATTATAGAATTTTAGTTGGAGCGAATTCAGAGATTCAACTATCTGCAATGTTAGCAGAATTAGCTAAAATAGAAAAGTGAAAGCGCAGAGAGAGGGATTTGAACCCCCGTATGCTTGCGCACACAGGCTCTCAAGGCCCGCGCCCTACCGAGCTAGGCGACCTCTGCGAAAATTGTTGAAGATAACTGATTAAAATTTGTTGAGGATTCCATAAATTAAAAATTAAAAAGAAGAAAAAAGAAAAAATTTCTTTAATCGTGTGCGTGTGGATTAGCAGAACCAGATTCCATTTTTACATAGCTACCGTCTGCTTTTTCGTGGTACTCTAAGTAAGATGGTTCAATCAAGATTGCCTTTTCAGGACATGCCTCTTGGCAAGCCATACATTGTGTACAATCGTGTTCTCTAATTGGTTGTGACTTATCTGTATAATCTAGTCGTTCGTCTTGTTCAGTTAAACCAGTTCCATCAAAAGTTGCATTCAAGCAGTCTGCAGCTGGAATGTCTTTTTCTGTTCTATACCACTGGAAAGTCTGTACTGGACAAACACTCATGCAAGAACCTTGTGCGGTACAATCATCCCAGTCAACTGCGACAGTTGTTCCGTGAATTCCAAGTGGAACTTGTTCTTCACCGCGTGCCTCATATGCTGCTTTTACTTCAGCATTTGAAAATGCATTGCCATCGGTTCTGCCTTTACCCCAGATAAAGTGTTTATTTTCACCGTCACTGTGGCTTGTTTTTCCAACAACTTCTAGATTTTCAACAAATTTCTCATCTATTGGCATGATGAAACTAGTTTCAAATAATATTTAAAGCTAAACAAAATTAGTCGCGACTAAACAAAATCAGATCGTGGGTTTGGGAACAAAAAATTTGTAATAAATAAAGAAAAGAAAATAATTTTCTAATCGTGTGCGTGAGGATTCTCAGAACCAGCTTCCATCTTAACGTAAGTTCCAGCTGCTTTTTCATGAGCTTCCAAGTTTGACTGATCAACCTTGATTGCTTGAGGAGGACAAACAGAAACACATGCCATACACCAGATACAATCATGTTCTCTGATTGGATCTGCTTTGTCTGTAAGATCTTTTCGTTCGTCTTTTACTGAGCTTCCTGTACCTTCAAAAGTTTGACCAACAACATCTTTTGCTGGAATGTCTTTTTCGGTTCTATACCATTGGAAAACTTGTACAGGACAAGCCTCAATGCATGCACCATCTGCAACACAAGAATCCCAGTCAACTGCAACCATTGTACCACTTACACCAAGAGGAACTTGTTCTTCGCCTCTTGCAGCATATGCAGCTACAACATCAGCATCTGCAAACACTTCGGCTTGTGAGCCGTCTGTGTTTGTTTTTTTGCCTGGACCCCACATGAAATGGAACTGTCCATCGGCATTCATAATCTTCCCAATTGGTTTTAGGCCTTCTGGGAAATTTTCTGCTATTGGCATGGTGACACTTTCTCTCAGACTTTATTTAAAGATAGATAGAATAATTTATGAATAAAGTAGTTTTTTGGATCAAATAGGAACAAGAAATTTCCTTACGTTCATAACGATCAAGGATCAATTTGGTGGATATGGATATTTTCAAGTATGACGTGTATAGGGGACCTAACCTTGGAGTTTATCTTAGTGTAAACGATAGTGTAGTTTTACTTCCAATGGGTTTTGCAAAAACCAAAGCTGAAAAACTTTCAAAATATCTTGAAGTGGATTATCTTTACACATCAATGGCAAACACTAGATTGATTGGTGCATTATCTGTAATGAACAACAAAGGAATCTTACTTCCAAAGACAGCATATGAAAATGAGTATGAAATTCTAAAACAAGAAACTGATTTGGAGGTTGGAGTTTTAGATTCTAAACTATCTGCACTTGGAAATATTATTTGTGCAAATGACAAAGGAGCAGTAGTATCACCTTGGTTATCACCACAGGACTGTCAAACAGTTAAAGATATTTTAGGAGTAGAAGTAATTCAAAAAAAAATTGCAGGATATAATCAGACAGGAGTGGTAATGGTTGCAAATAACTCCGGTGCTGCAATTCATCCTGAAGCTGATGAGGAAGATATGAAGACATTTGCCAATCTTTTAGGCGTAAAAATAGAACAGTGTTCAATTAATAATGGAATTCCATATGTTACATCAGGAATTTTGGTAAATAATCACAGCGTAGTAGTGGGATCATTGACTACTGGTCCTGAGATTATGATGTTAACTAGAGCTTTTCTAAATTAAGAACAGAATTTGGATCTTCAGTTAGTTTTTCTAATGATATAGTTCCTTCAGTTCCATTTTGCATATCTCGCATCACAACATTTCCTTCTTCGAGCTCTTGTGGTCCAACTATGATAGATATTCTTGCATTATTTGCAATCTCCATTTGCTTTTTTAGGTTACGTCCTACCAAATCAATATCAGTTGGAATGTTGTTTAGTCTTAATAGCGATGCTATAGACATTGCAACTTTTTGCATTTCATCATTTATGTAAAGAACTGCAACTCTGTTTGGTTTTGATTCTGCAAGAATTTTTTGCTCTTGCATTGTAAGAATTATTCTTTCAACTCCACCTGCAACACCAGTAGCACCCAAGTCTTCTCTACCAAATGCTTTGGTTAGCGAATCATAACGACCGCCCCCTGCAAGTGCACCAAGTGTTGAGTTTTTATCAAATACTTCAAAGACCATTCCAGAATAATAATCAAGTCCCCTTACAATTCCAAAGTTTATTCTAACATTTGATACTCCTCTATTCTCAAGTGATTCAAATAATTTCTTTAGCTCATCCCAAGATGCAAGTATTGATGTATCAAATTGTTTTTCAACTTCTGCAATTGGTCCCTTAATTTGTGAGAACTCTAGAATCTTTTCTAGCTTTTCAGTATCGTATCTGTCTTTGAATTCATCAATAATTTCTTGTTTTGATTTTTTTGCAATCTTGTCTACTGCCCTTAGAATATCCCCTACTAGTTGTGAATCATTTGAATCAAATAGTTGATTGATGTAAGACTCTACAAGATTTCTGTGATTGATATCAATTGTAATATCTTTGAGCAATAGTGAATCAAACAGCCTAGATGTCAATTCAATAATTTCAGCCTCTGATTCTAGATTTGCCTTGCCATAAACTTCGACATCCCATTGGTGAAAGTATCGGTATCGACCCTTTTGTGGCTCATCATATCGAAATACACCTCCAAAACTAGAAATCTTTGCAGGAAGTTTCATTGATTTTTGCGACGAGATATATCTTGTTAATCCAACTGTAAAATCAAATCGAAGTGCAACTTCTCTGTCTCCTTTGTCTTTGAAATAATAAATCTCATCTTTGATTGCAGGGCCAGACTTTGTCTCCAGGACTGATAGTAATTCAATTGGTGATGGATCCATAAATGAAAAGCCATACAAATTTGATAGTTTCTTGAAATGATACCTAATATGCTCAATGTTTGCATTCTCTTGCTCTTCAAAGTCCTTCATTCCTCTAGGTAATTCCAAGTCAATTACTTGAAGAATAGTTGTGATTTAGATATTTCTGTGAGAAATCAATATGAACATACATTAGTGGATTCAAAGGATTTTTGATTATGATTTCTTTTGAGCATGAGTCCTAAGTGAATTCAGACTAAAAGTTGCTAAAGTTGATACTCTGGCAAATTCAATTATCAGACACAGAGATCCAAAGAGCCAAGAGGCAAAAGATGCTTCAGAATTTTTGGATGTTCTAGTAAATGAGATTGATAGATTCTATGAGGATAACAGTGACGTTCTATCAAGAAATGGAAAAAGACCACATGCTCGCTCTAGACTTTCCGAATCAAAACAATGGATTGAAAATATAGAAAAATTCTATGAAAATAACCCTAGAAGACGTAGAAAATAAAAAAGAAAATTTGGATTGTTGTAATTATCCTAAAAGAGATGTAATAAAGTCAAGGAATTTGTCGATGAAATTTCCCATGAGCCATATTGCAAAAATTGTATTTAAGCCCAGATCATTGAGAGTCTATATACAATGGAGTGTTAGTTAGTCTACATGGTATTATTATGGGTTGGAATAGTAGTAGGAATACTAATTGTTGCCATCTTAGTTGTAAAGGCAAAAAAGACGGGTGCCAGAGAAGTTGTAGGCATTGATTCGTTTTGCAAAAGATGCGGTACTGAGACTCGAGGGCTTAGATGTCCTAAATGTGAAAAAAAATCCCAATCCTTTGGTGTGTAAACGAATTAGGAGACGAGGTATTATGGAAAACGATGAAACGAATCGTTAGATGTATGACATCTCTTTTCGTGTTTTCCTAACTATCTGTCAACTTCCTCAAAGCATTCTTTGATTCAGCAGATATGATAGTGCCTCGCCATGTATAGTATGTCAAAATGAAATTTAAGTCGATAGGGTAGAATTCTAAAAATTCATTTAAAAAAACATCATTAATGTGACAAATGTAAAATCAAATGAATTAGTTTTATAAGCAATAAAAAAAGAAATTAAATTTCTTTTATCAGGGATTTGATGTTTGAGGTATTCTCCTCATTAAGCTCAATCTCTTTATGATCTGCCTTGACATGCTCTGCAACTTTTGAGAGTAATTCATCTTCTGTGTTTGCAGTAGCAGACCAACCGCAGTCCTTGCCTGCATCTGCGCAGCTGATACTTTTAGTCATGGCAATGATTAGTAATGATAGTATTTTATTTTTTACAACGAGACACATGGAAAACACGTGGATTCTAGGACGTTTTCTCTAACATGAGGTGTTTTCCATACCATCATTTTACGACGCAAAACAACGGCTTTCTCGTTATATCTAATACGTCAAAATGATATTTAACAATGATCTTAGATTCCCACTAGTGGTAAAGTTAGTCATCAAAGCAATCAAGATCTGCACAATCAGCACACAATCTCATTGTAATGTTTTTGAATTGTTTTGATTGTTTTTGCAAAACAATTGGTTTGTGTCCACAGAAATAGACTTGGTTCTCCAATGGTTCCCTAATATACAAGGTTCAATTTTAAGAGATATGAAATACTGCCATGATTGTCTTACTCCAATTAATAGAAACTCAAAAGAAGAGTATTGCAGTTTTTGTAAACGAGACAGGGCAGCTACAACGGTAAACGCTTAAGTTTAAAAATTATTTTAGAAAATTCATGGAAGGCGCTGACATTGCAAAAAGGGATCACCAGAAAAACAAATCAGAGATTGTAAATCTGGTCAAGGAGATGTTCAGACTTGAAAAGTGGGGCGATGAGGAATACAAGCAAAAACTCCAAGAACTAGTAGTAAAAGACGAGCAACTAGTACAGGACGTTATCAGAAAGATAAAGCTCGAAAAAGGATTAGAGTAACCTCATTATCCAGAATTTATGAATACTTTAGAGTTGGATATTGTTATCATCTCTACTGCGCTTATTGGCATGTTCTCTTTTATTGAAATCTCTAGCATCTCTTCATAATGATTCTCTTTGAGATGCTTTAGGAACTGCTCTTCATTGATATCATTTTCTTTGAATTCACAAGTGGTAAATACACAGTTGAAGTTCAACGGTATGATTTGAAAAAGGAGGTAAAAAAATCAATATGCTTAAGTTTAGAATTGGATTAAATTTGTAAAATGGCCGATGAGTTAGATGCAGTTATCAAGCAACTTGCCAAAACAGATGAGAAGATAAATGAAGTCTCACAAAAATTAGTTATACTCAAGCATGAATACCGAAGAATATTAGATAAAAAAGAAAAGCAAAATATAAAGAAAAAGTGGGATGCCACTCAAAAAAAGATGGATGCACTAGAGAAAAAACGCAGAGTGATAGTTGAAAAGAAAAATGAAATTGAGTTTAAGAGAAAGTGGAAAGGTTGGAAGTAAAGCACTATGGCAGTGTATCGTAGAATTTTGTTAGTCGCTCAACTAGTGGATCAATGTAATCATCAGTATTTTTGACAAACTCCATTCTAGTATTTTTCTCACTACTAACTAAAATTACAACTTGTTTAATCTCTATTCCAGTCATCTCTTTGAACATCTGAGCATATGCAGTTCCCTGAATAAAGTGATCAGTCATCCATTCTTCTTGCTGATTGCTTCTCTTTGTTTTGTAGTCAATAATGGAGAGTTCTCCATCATACTTGGCAATGCAATCAGATGTTCCTGCTAGCTTCATTGCCTCACTATACAATCGAAGCTCAGTTCCATGAATGTCATTTATTTTTTGAATAAATGGTAAAAGGTTGTTAAAGTGCGCAACTGATAGTAATCGATATTGCTCTGTAAATGGAACTCCATTAAGATAGTTCTCGATCATCTCATGAGTTTGAGTTCCTATCATTGCTGATTCTTGAGTAATGTAATCAGCGGCTACTTCTTGGGCCTTCCAGTTCTCAAGGCTTTGAAGCTTTTCAGATGACATTGTTTTGTGAAGCATTGTTGTAATTGATGGATAGATGTTACCCTTTGGTGTCTGGTAGTAATGCCCATCTTCTCTTTCAATCAGCTGGGCTGGCTCAAATGGAATTGGGATGTGATTGAACTGAGACATTCCTAAATTTTCTGCATACATGGAATTTTTAACTGCATTGCTAGCCTTGAATTTTGAGCTATGTTATAGTAAACTATTGATTCCAAATTCAAACCCTTAAGTTAACTATAGGTAAATTCAGATTATGAAAAAGTCTCTAGGCGAATATAATATTGAGCAGTCATCAACTGCCGATATTAAGAACATTAGATGGACAAAAAAGAGACAAAACATTACTCCAAAACCCAAAAAGACAAAAAAGACTCCACCGCCAACTCTGGTTCCTAAGAAATTCAAAGCAAAGAAACCGGTCAAAACATTTTTCAAAGTAAAAGAGAGTGATTCAGTAAAATCTAAAGAAGAGACAGGAAAGCAATTTCAAAATGCATCAAAGAAAAAAGGTTTGATAAAACCAGGATTCAAGCGTCCAGGCAGATAGAAAATAAAAAGATCTACAAAATAGGTTTAGTCATTGCAACTGCAGTATTTTAAGGAGCAAAAGGTGGTCCTGACAATTATGAATGATTAAATAGATTAGATATCAAATGGTAATATGGCAAAATGCGCTTATTGTGGTTCAGAATTCAAAGACAATGCAGAGTTATCAAAACATATTGATAAAATTCACAACAATGAAGATGCCATTGGCACTCAAGGACTATAAACTAATTCAATTTGCATAAATGAATAACCTCATTATTGTTTCAGTAGTGATCACAGTAGCTATCATTATTGGCATAATAGGAAGCTCAAACTATGATGAGGTCTCAAAAGCTCGCGATCATAGGAATCTGCAACTAACCATTGAGGATTGTAAACGACTATTTTCTGAAGGTGCTGAACGTGAGGACTGTATTGGCAAATCAATTAACGCGTTTGGTACTGACGAGCAAAAGATACAATGGGAGATGGGATACTCTAATCCATAATCTAAAAATGCTAAAATCAATACTGATCAGAGTAATTGGTATCTCATTGCTTGTAGGCTTTTTGATTTTAATGGGTACGTATTTTCGCTAGATTCTAAATTATTTTCAAATGAATCTATGAAAGTTTCTTGATAAAATGTGTGCATTTCTGAACACACTTTATTCTATATAATCAAAACTTCTGAAAATACGTATTGGATGATGAAGAATCAGAAAGAGCCGAATGGGATTGGCTAAAGAAAAAATAGCTTCCAAATGCTTAAGTTCAATATTCTAATTTAAAGAATAATAGTTGAATATCTATGAATTTTATCACAAAAAAAGTCTTGGAATTTCAATACAAGAAATTAGATGATTCTAAGAAGAGATTGAATCAGCATATAGAGAAAAGAGATTCTCTGATTAATTCAAATTCAGATTCCAAACAAGAGATTGAAAAACTAGAAAAATACATACGGATTTGGAATAATAATATTCAAAAAATTGAAAAAGAGATTAAAAAAATTGAAGACAAGGAATTCTAGATTCAAAATTACAAAACTCTTAAGTTTAAAATGCTCATAGAAAGTTTATGGTTTGCTTGAGGTGTGATGGAAAAGGCAAATACAAGAATCAGTTTGGAATAATGGAGAAATGCCAATCTTGTCAAAAATCAGATATGTTCTTTGGGAAAGTAAATGCTGAACCTGATCTTAATGAAGAAGGGTTGTAAAAATTCTAGAGACTACTTATAGCTAAAACCCAATTAATGATTAATGACACAAAAGATAATTCAAGAGAGCACAAAGTCCAGAGAATTTCCATGTGACTCTTGTCATACAAACTGCTGCAAAGAGTATGTGATATTTCTAAATGCTCATGATATTTATCGACTCTCAGTTGGACTGAATTTACCTCCCAAAAAATTTCTTCAGATTATTGGTGCAAAGGATTATGATCTTGGAATAAAGGTAAAAGAGGGTTTAGTAGATCTTGCCTTAAAACAAAATGATGGGGCATGTATATTTCTTGAAGAATCAAAGGATGTGTTTAGATGTACAGTAAATGATTTCAAGCCAAGCGTGTGTAAAGCATATCCATTTCAAATGAGTAATGGGAGACTAGTCCAAATGGATAGCAAGATGTGTCCTGTAGAGTGGGATACTAGGGGATTTGAGGCCATGATGAGCAAACACCTCAAAAAAGATGAACAGGAATGGAAATTTTATGATAAATTGGTATCGAAATGGAATGAAAATTTAAAAGACAAACCATTGTCATCATTTTTGAAATTTATGTTAGATAAAGTGGTTTTAGAATTTGAGTAAAGTAAAAGAATAATTCCTAACTCAAAACTCTTAAGTCAATAATTATTTTAGAAAAATCATTGAAATCCATAATCATTCTAGTAATCATCGTTGTATTTTCGATTGGATTAGTTTTTTCATTTTCATTAACAGTTGAAGATAATGTAAAGATAACACAAGAGGCAAAGAATTGTTTGGGAGATGCCGGATGTTTTAGTGGAATAGTAACTGAGGTAATCGATGGAGATACTATCAAAGTGGACGGTCAGTCCATAAGATTTGCATTAGTTGATGCACCTAAAATAAAATACGATGGCGGGAAAGCTAGGAGCTTTATCCAAGAGGTTTGTCCAGTGGGATCTGCAGTAGTAGTTGATCAGGACGATAGTCAGCCTGAAGACAAATACGGTAGAATTTTAGGAGTGATTCATTGTAATGATTTGAATCTAAACAAAGAGTTACTTGATTCGGGTCTAGGAGATCTTTACTCTGCATTTTGTGATCAAAGTGAATTTTCTACTCAATCATGGGCCAAAAAACATGGCTGTGAAACGGATGCAACAATACCAGTTGAGAATCAAATAAACCAGCCAAAAGAAAGTCAGACATATACTCAGCCACAAGAAAAACCAAGGACGAACTGTGATCCATCTTATCCTAGTGTTTGTATTCCAATGTATCCTCCAGATTTAGACTGTGATGATATTCCTGTGAGTAATTTCAAAGTAAGTGGTGATGATCCACACAGATTTGATGGTGATGGTGATGGAATTGGTTGCGAATAATAAATTTAGAAAATTCTTAAGTTCATTATTCTACAAATAATTTGAAACTTGGAATTTAAAAAAGACATTCAGGCACTAAAACAGGCATTGAAGGATACAGAGTACAGAATAAAAAAACTGCAGGATCATAAAGATTCGGTTACAAAAGAACTAAGAGACAGTAAATCAGATGAGGATGCTACTAATGAAACTCTAAGAAGATTAGAAAAGAATTTGGAGAATTTGAACAAAAAACGTGAATCAATAATTAAGGAATTAGAAGATTAAATTCTAGAAGAACCTGCTCTTTTAGGCTTTTGCCTTGCTTCAAAGAAAATGGGTTTTAGTACTAGAGGATACTAAACTAATTATGGTATTTGATGAGAGTGTAAGGAAGTTAAAATGTGACAAATGTGGAACACGGTTCAAGTATCCGGCAAGACTAGAAAAACATAAAGAAATTGCACATAATAAGAAAAAGGAAAAATGCAGAGCGTGTGGTAAAGAATTTCACTCTGAAGAAAATCTAAGAAAACACAAGAAAATTTGCAAAGGAAAAGTCTGATCTAAATTCTAAGAAAATCATATACAAAAAGCAAAGGCATAATGATAATTGATCCTTCATTTTGTCATCTTATCTCTACTGTTTTGTTGTACACAAAGTTTTTTAAAAAAAAGAAAAAAAGATGTCAGTTTGCAGGAACTGCAATACCTCTATCAATCATCTTAAGTGCTGTATCTGCTTTAAGACAGATTGCAACTCCGTTTGATGTTTTCATTACAAGGCTATATCCTTCACGACATTCAATTTCACTAATGTCAACACCTGCATTCATCTGAGCACGTGGAGAAATCCATGCAAGCTGCATGTCTTTTGCCTTTTCAATGAAATCTGCTCTAAGTAGTTGCTTTTCCTCAACACTCAAGTCTGCTGCACTAGAACGAAGCTCTGCCTTGAAGGCCTTCATCTCAGCTAGTCTGTCATGAATGGCAGACTTTCGCTCATCAGAAATTTTAGATTTTACTTTATCAACATGGTTCTTGTACTTCATTTTAAGCTCAGATTTTAGCTTGTCAGCTTTGTCTCCAAACTTTTCCATGAATTTTGCTTTAATCTGCATCTTCTTCTCATCGCTGACAGAATCTGCCATAATCATTGCTTTGAGACGTGGAGCAGCATCACTTACTTTATCATGAACCATATCTTTCATGTGCTTCATCATGCTTGCCTTTCTCTCTTCAGGTGTCATATCACACCACAAAGATGCCTTTGCTACAAATTCTGCATCAAAGGTAGATGCGGCCAATTCTGCATCAGTTAGAGCACAGTATCTATCATAATCCATATGAGATAATCTATCCTTCATGTGATCCTTGACTTTGTCAGTTACAATATTTTTCATGTGTTCTTTGATGTAGGATTTTCTCTCATCAGGTGTCATATCACACCATTTAGAGGCTCGCTCTACAAACTCCATTTCAAATGTTGCAACAGATAATTCAGCATCAGTCATTGCACAAAATCTATCAAACTCCATTGTGGAGAATCTATCAATCATATGGTCTCTGACTTTGTCTTTCATGTGATCTTTTACATCACCCATATGGTCTTTTACTTTGTCTTTCATGTGTGCAATGTATTCGTCTCTGTGCTCTATGATAAAGTCACGTCTTTGATCTTCATCTAGTGTACAGTAACGATTTATTTTCTCAACTTTGTCTGCTGGCTTATCATGTTTTGCTACATAGATTCTCTTGTCCTCATCAGACATTGCACAGTATCTATCTAGCATCTTACGATGATCTCCGTCATATTCTATTTCAGGAAAATTTCTCTCGACAAATTCATCGATAGCATTTTCTCTTTCATCATAATCTAACTCACAGAATTTCATTAGTCTATCTTTTAATTGAGTTAGTCTTGGATGATCTGCATATAGTTGACGTTTCTCTACATCTGTCATGTCACAGAAAAATTCTAGTCTATCATCAAGATCGTATGGTTTACCATCCCAAATATCGTCATCTTCTCCTGTGTCATCATCGTAATCGTCAAAATCATCATATTCTTCTTCTTTTGCTTCAGTGTTTTGAGCATCTACACTTTCGTCTTCCATTGACGTATCATCAATGTCATCATCTGTTTGGGCAAATGCAGAACCTGCAGATAGGCCCATTACCAGAATCAGCGAAAATACAACGCTTAGAAGTTGTTTGCTTTTCATTGCAAACATTTTTGAAATTTGAATATAAAGAATATCGGTTAAGATCATCGTAAGTATTATAACAAATGAGACAATTTTTGGTAGATTTGACACCTGGCAGGCACGATTATGTCTGAAAGTTTGAATTCCAAGATTTAGACCAGCGTCTAATGACATATACCTTGGTGCCATAGATTGCCCCATCCATTACAATTATGGAAATTATAGATAACAAGGGATTCTCACCTAAAATTGCATATTCCCAGTTTATCTCCATCTTTGGAGTAAGCAGTTTTTTTGCATACTCTTCATCATCTTCTATCGGATTAAGATTTCCAAAGATTGTGCTTAGTGTCAGACCAAGTCCAAGAATTACAAGTAAAAACCAACGGAGTTTTTTGATTTTGTAAGCTGAGTACAAATCTAAAATTGGAATAAAGCAGTAGATTGTCTGTCTTGTCAAACTAACCTTTCCTGTTGCAGGCATATCGATTTTGTAATATGTTCTCTTATTAGACTTAGCTTATGGACAATAGATAAGTGATTAGTAATTGCTTTTATTTCAAATCAAATCATGGTATCATGTTTACACAAAAAGACAACCAGGTAATAGAAGAATTTGTCAGATGGGCTCAATCAATTGGAATTAACCTAGACAGGGATCCTGAACAGGTGTAGTTTTTGAACACACATTGGGTTAAATAAAAAATCAGAGAGATAAATCATGAAATACATAGGACAAACAAAACTACCACATGGAACAGTATTCCACTACATGAACAGTTCTGGAAACGTAGAGTCTAACTTTGTTGAAGAAGAAAAGAGTATTTTTATTGAGACAAAAAAGCAAAGTATCTGTTGAGCTCAATTGAATCTCTAAACAAAAAGATTGCAAGCTGCAAAAAATGTCCAAGACTTGCAGTGTACATCAGGGATGTTGCAAAAAATAAAGTCAGACGATTCAAAGATGAAAAATATTATGGAAAACCACTCCCAGGATTTGGGGATGTCAATGCAGAACTACTCATTGTCGGACTAGCACCAGCTGCTCATGGAGGAAACAGAACAGGAAGAATGTTTACGGGAGATTCGTCAGGTGACTGGGTTGCAAAAGTCATGCACAAACATGGCTATGCATCGATTCCAACAAGCCAAACAAAAGATGACGGACTGGTCTTGATTAATACCTACATTACTGCCGCAGTTAGATGTGCGCCACCTCAGAACAAACCGACAAAAGAGGAGATGCAGCAATGCTTTGGATTCCTAGAGCAAGAGAGAAAAATTCTAAAAAATGTCAAAATAGTACTCTGTCTAGGCAGGATTGCATATGATGCTGCCTGCAAATTATACGAAATCAAACCTGAAAAATTTGGACACAATAAGCTATTCAGATATGACAATATCACGATTCTCACATCGTATCACCCATCAAAGCAAAACACCCAGACAGGCAGGCTCACATGGGCTCAATGGTCAGCAGTATTTGCAAAGGCCAAAAAGATATCAAGTTAATTTTTGATTTTTGTCATATTGAACTCAAGACAAGTGCTTTAATTCAATTATCTCAAAAAAAATCAAATGAAGACCACGTCTGTAATGATAATTGGTTTTATCATAGTACTATCCATATTTGGAATCTCAAGCATTACACATTGGCAATTATTTCAAGACATTGAACATATTTCTCAATATCACAAAGACATGAGCATTCCTGCAATCACGTATCTCCAAGAAATCAAATCACATTATCAAAGGATGCATTTTACTGTAGTTCAGATTCTACAAAGTCAAACTGAAAATGAAGAGACACATGCAAAATATCAAAAGCAGTTAGAAAATCTAGACCTCTCCCTTCAAAAGTATGATTCTTTGGCATTTGTAAAAGATTCAGCAGGTGTTTATCTTGCACCATCATTGATGCGAGATCAGATGAAAAACTATGTTACACTATACAGAAATGCAATTGAGGAACACTGCAATATTTATCAACAATTTAAAAATGGAGAAATGTCAAAAAACGAGGCTTTTGAGAAACTAGAATTATTTGAAAAAGAGTTTCATCAAATTATAGAAGAAAATACAATGATGGAAATTAATGGAATAGATCAGATTCAAAATAATATCATAGACATTGAGCAAAGAATGGAAAGTATTTTCATCATTTCCACAATTACAGCAATTGTAGTTGCAACAATAGTAGTTATGCTAATCTCAAAATTTGTCTCAAACCCAATCAATCAACTAATAAATATGACAAAAAAAATTTCAGAAGGAAAGTTTGTAAAAATAGAGAAAAAATACAATAATTCTGATGTCAATGAAATTTTAAATTCATTAAATAAAATGTCTGAAGACTTGGAAAAATACAAATCAAAAATTCTCAAACAAGAAAAATTATCATCAATTGGAGAGTTATCATCAAGACTTGCACACGATATTAGAAATCCTCTAACTGTAATCAAAGGAACTCTGGATTTTATCAAGATGAAAAACCAGAATTTGACACCAGAGGATATTGACAGATTCGATAGGGTAGATATTGCAATTTACAGAATGACGCATCAAATTGACAATGTTTTAGACTTTATCAAGGGAAAGCCATTAAAATTATCAAGGCAACCATTGCAGGAAATTATTGATTCAGCATTGCTTGACATCACAAAGCCAGAAAACATCATCATTGAAACAAAGGATACAGATATTGAAATAGAGTGCGATGCAGAGGCCATGAAAATTGTTCTGATTAATTTAGTGGTAAATGCTATTCAGTCAATTGAAACAAATGGAGTAATCATCATTTCCTCGGAACTAAAAGATGACAAAGTGATAATCACAGTCCATGATAGCGGACCTGAAATTTCTGATACAGATTTGGAAAACATCTTTGAGCCATTATACACAACAAAACAAGAGGGAACGGGACTTGGACTTGCTAGTTGCAAATCACTAGTTGAGCAGCATCACGGAACGATATCAGCTTATAATAATCCAAAGAGATTTGAAATTGAGTTACCACAGATTTCAAAAAATTCTAAATATTAGAATAAACTGACTTGAACCCATCAAATAAAATATTCTTCATAGAGCTAAACAAATCAAGTATTACATTCATCTGCTCGCGAATAAGCAAGTCCTTGTTTTCAAGTTCCTTTTCTAGCTGGGTAATCTTTTGCTCTAGTTTTTGAACTCGATCATAGTCAGCTTGTGCAACCTTAATGAACTCATCAACGCTTTTTGCTTTAACTGGAATGGTTACTCTAATAGATTCAAGTTTATCAGATAGAATCTGCTCTCTGTCTTTACCATCATATTTCCAAAGAGAGTCATTATACAAAACAATACAGCTATCTGCTAGCTGTTCATTTTTTTGAATCTTGAATTTTGATTCATCCAAGTATTGGTATTGAGAATACCAGTCCTGACATTTTTGAAGATTTTGCAATTTTATCTTTATTTCATTTTGTACAGCATATGTAACAGGATTTTCTGCGTATTTGTTGCGAATATCAGTAGTACAGGCTCGCTTCTTTACGGTTTTGACAGCTTCAGTCATGGAATCATCTGATGTAATATTTTTCTCACATTCTAAAATTTCAGCCCGAATCTTTTCTTCAGTCTCATCGAAGTGAATATTTTGGCCATAGACTGGAGTAAGAGATACTACCAATAATACCATCAAAAGCGCCGAGACGTATCTCATTGTGTGGATCAGAAGATATTTTGCATATAACCAGCACGTAGAAATCATCAGTATGATCTAAATACTAAATTACAAAATCATATTCAATTGGAATTGTCACCAAATAACTAATCGTTGTTGGTCTTAAGTTCCAATACTAATTTTTATGGACAAGACTTAATTCTAAAATGTCAGCTTTGAATTTTATGAAAGAAGTAATTATTTGTATGATTTTTCTTGGGTTAATCCCAGCAGTTTCTGCGCAAGAATTCCCAGAGTATAATGTCAAAGTCGAAGTAATAGCTGATAATCTAGAAGTTCCATGGAGTATTGACTGGACTCCGGATGGAAAGATCTTTTTCACAGAAAGAACAGGTAATCTTCGATTAATCGAGAATGGGATATTACAAGAACCATTACTTTCAATTAGAGTTGGTGGTGTAGAGGGAGGGCTACTCGGTGTTGCAGTAGATCCTAATTATGAAGAAAACCATTACATCTATCTTTATTACACTTACAATGAATTTCTTACAACAACTAACAAGATAGTTCGTTATGTTGTAACTGATGACAAAGTTTCTGAAGACAAAGTGCTACTTGATGGAATCCCAGGAGGACCATTTCATGATGGTGGAAGAATAAAGTTTGGACCAGATGGAAAACTCTACATCACAACAGGAGAAGCTGGAAATCCACCGCTCTCACAAGATCTAAATTCACTTGGTGGAAAGATTCTCAGAATTAATTCAGATGGAACAATACCTGATGATAATCCATGGGCGGGTTCTGCAATTTACAGCATCGGTCATAGAAATCCACAAGGAATTGATTGGGATGATTTTGGAAATTTAGTAGCTACTGAGCATGGACCATCAGGATGGAGAGGAGTAGCACATGATGAGATCAATGTTATTTCTCCAGGCACAAATTATGGCTGGCCAGACATAATTGGTGATGAGACAATGCAGGGAATGCAAAATCCTATTCTGCATTCTGGCGATGATACATGGGCACCATCAGGTGCAGAATTTTACAAGGGAGGTAAAATTCCACAATGGAGTGGAAAATATTTTGTTGCAGCATTGAGAGGAGAGCATCTCCACATGATTGATTTTGATTTGAAACAAAACAAAGTAGTCTCACATAAGAAATTATTCCAAGATAGTTTTGGCAGATTACGAGATGTTGCAACTGGACCTGATGGATATCTATACATTCTAACTAGCAACCAAGACGGAAGAGGATCGCCCCAACCCAATGATGATAAAATACTTAGAATTGTTCCATTAGATAATATTAACAGTTTTGAGGATTGTCTTGCTGCGGGATTACCAATCATGGAATCCTATCCGAGACAGTGTAGAACAGAAGATGGTAAAAACTTTGTTGAGAAAATTGTAATAATTCCACAAGGGGTAAAAGATTCTGCAATACTATGGTCTAATAATATAATTGATGATGAGACGTTTGTTGAGGGATTAAATGAACTAGCTAATAATGGAATTTTGAATAATTCACAATCATATTCAGAAAACAAAATTCCCAGATGGTTTAAGAATCCTGTCAAATGGTGGACAACAGATCAAATTAACAATGTAACTTTTGTTCAAAACATTCAGTGGATGATAGATAAGGGATATTTGAAAATAGATAATTCCAGAAAATAATTATTTCATCTTCAAACAAATTCGAAGTGATTCATTTACAACACGTGAGAAACTCACATTAGATGAAGATTTTTGAATGATTTGAGATTGCTTTAATCTAAGTTTTTTTACCAGATCATCATCAAGCATAATTGTTATTCGTTCGGCCATTTCTTAACTACCTAACTTACTCAGATACGAATTTTTATATTAATGTAACATACCAGTTACGGTATGGTTATTATTGATGAGAAAAAAATTCCAGGATTGCTTTCATACAAGTATTACATTAGACCAATAGCTCATCAATTATACGGAAAATCAAGCCTAAAATCAAAGCATCAAGAAAATGTTCAGAAAATTCTCAAAATTCTTGCACTAAATGGACCAATGACTACATGGGAAATGGCAAAAATAAGATTTCCATCAGAAATCGATAAAATTCGCACAAAGGAAAAAGAATATCGCAGATTATTAGTAGGCAGAGTTGACAAGGGAAAACGCTCAGATGGAATTTTAGATCTACATCTTGTTGTAGTTGACAGCATATCCACAAAAAGAAATCCAGGTAACAAATATCGTTTGTCACTTTATGGCATTTTGTACTGTTTAGATGTAATGGATTTTACAGAGAGACAAATTGACACAATGGTAAGAAACCATGAAAATTTACTTCCTTTGGTTTTTGGAAACTGGGGAATATTAAAATCACAAATCAGAGATTCTGTTTACAATATTTCATTGTTAGGAAAAGGATTATTATTTGATAATTTGAACATATTAAAAATTGAAAACAGAGAGTTTTACGAGCTTATTTCTTTTTTTAATATCAAATCGAATACACTTTCACATTCATTTAATGAGGAAAAAATTGGAGAGTTGATTTCACTGTGGTTCTTTATCACATTACTATATTTTCCCATTCTGTTGAAAAAAACTAAAGTAAATCAAAATTATCTAAAAAAAGTACTAGACAATGATCCCAAACTTAAAAAATGGTTTTCAGATTTTATTACAGAAGCACAAAAATTCTACAAAGATCGTCTAATAGTAATTGAGAAGATGTCAATTCCTTAAAATTTAATGTGTGTTATTGAGATGATAATTAATGAATAAAAAAACAATTATGGTAGCAGATGATGACTCTGAAGTACTAGATACTGTAAGTACTTTGTTGGAATTGTTTGGATATGATGTGATTCAAGCAAAAGATGGACTGGATGCCATTGCAAAATATAAAGAATTCAAACCAGGGTTGATTTTCCTTGATATCAAAATGCCAAAACTTGATGGATATGAAACTTTTTTTGAGCTTGAAGAGAGATTTTCAATGTCAAAAATAATTTTTATGACAGCACATGCTGATTACACAAAATGGAAGGAAGTCAAGGCTAAAAAAGCCCTAGAATTAGTGGAAAAACCATTCTCAGCAGAAAAGTTAAGAGAGCTTGCAAAAAAATTCTATCCAAAAAAATAATCTTATTTTTTGGGTAGTGATATGATGAATCTAGTTGGATTAATCTTTACACGAATTGTACCCTCATGCTGCTCTATGATTTTTTGGCATATTGATAGTCCTAAGCCAGTACCACTTTGTTTTGTTGTATAAAGAGGGTCAAAAATTTTTTTTAAATTCTCTTCTGTAAGTCTTTTTCCAGAGTCCTCAATTGTAATGACTGTGTTTTGTGAATTCTCATTTAGATCAATTCTAATACTTCCATTATCTCCTATTTCATCGACAGAATTTTTTATCAAATTTGAAATTACTGAGCCAATCTTAATTTTATCTGCGAAAATTTTATAATCATTTTCGGGTAATTTGATTTGTATTTGTTTGGAGATAGGAATTTCATTTATTGCATCTTTAATTGATTCTAAAAGACTAAATTCCTCTTTTTGAATTTCTTGATTTTTTGCAAAATCTAAAATATCGTTTGTTAAGTATTGTATCTTGTTTATTGAAGTTTCGATCTTTTTAAATTGTTTTTCTGCAAATTCATCATCAAGTTCTTTCTTTTTCATTTTCAGTATATCAAATGACCCTTTGATTGCAGTCAATGGATTTCTAAGATCATGAGCGATGTTTGCACCGATCTCCCCAATTACTGCAAACTTTTCTAATTTTATTTTCTCATTTGAAAAATTGTTGAGAATTTTAAAGATGAGATAAACTAGTAGCACATGTGCAATTACATTAATGATCAAGAAAATTATTTGGAAACTAATTATCAAAGACTCTATTTCGAGAAGGAATAATGCAATATCAGAGACCAGATTATCTGAACTTTGAATTAGAACTTCACCATGTGTATCAACCTGATTTAGTAATTCATTACGATCATTTGAATTAGAAATAAAATAGTTTTTAATGCTGCTTTCAAAATTAACATAATCTTGTTCCACAAGATTCCATGTGTCTTGGAGTTTTTCAGGAAGTTTTACTAGTGAAATACCATCCATACTACCCCCTTCTTTAATTAAATACAGATTTTCTTTAAGAGACTCTAGAGATGAAAGTTTTGGCATAGTTTGAGAATTAAAATTAAATCCATTATGTTCAAAATTATGAATTTCTAACATTGTTCTAAGTGTTAGCAATCTGTTTAGTCCTGCATGATCAATTGTATTTCCAAGAGTTGTCCATTCAGATTCTAGATATATCATTATCATAAAACTTCCAGTAATTAGCATAACTTGAAAACCTACAATTAGTGATATTTTTTGTTTTGGAGACATGATAATTATCACAATCTCTCTTTTTGTTTTTAATAAAAATTAGTCTGAGGATTTTCTTTTGGGCATTGGAGGGATATAGATATACACAAATTCTTTTTTCTTTCTAATACGAAACATAAAATGAATTGAGATATTTTTGATATAAACATCAAGTAGGACTTATCCATCTTACTATTTTTTGATCGCCTAAAATTACCACTAGTGGAAAAAGTGAGTGCTCTTTTTATCTGAGAAACGCGTATTAGGAATAGAAAGCTGACACAATGCCCTATTGTCTATGCAGGCGATTGTTTACCTGTCTGAGCATACAAGCAGGACTGTGTAAAGGTTGAACCGCAATAGTCAGCTTTCAAATTTTTAAGACCACAATAAGTCGTAATTTATTATGAATATCAAGATAGGGTGTACTGGTTGGAGCTATCATGGTTGGTCAGGTACATTCTATCCAAAGAGCCTGAAAAGTTCTGAGTGGCTCAAATATTATGCCCAGATCTTTGACATCACAGAGATAAATTCAACATTTTATCGAATTCCTGCTCAAGAGATAGTAAGAAGGTGGAATAAAGATACACCAAGACACTTTAGATTCACAGCTAAATTTCCATCATCTATTACTCATGAGAAGAGACTGGAAAAAGTAAATTCCGAAGTATTCTCTTTTCTATCATCACTTTCTCCAATTTATGAAAAAATTTCAGCACTTGTTTTACAACTACCACCATCATTATCATTTGAGGAGGCAAAGCCAAGATTATCAGAATTATTTGATCTGCTACCTGATGACTTTGTTTATCCGATTGAGGGTAGACATGAGTCATGGTTTACTGAAGATGCAATATCATACCTAAAACAAAATAAACTCTGTCTTGTTTGGAATGATGTTGCAGGTGTGAACAATCCAATGACAATAACTACAAACTATCTTTATATCAGATTAATTGGTGACCGCTCAATTGCAGATTCAGAATTTGGTAAGGTATCAAAAGACAGATCAAACATGATAAAGGATTGGGTAAAAAAACTCAAGGAGATTCAAGACATTCCACTAGCTATGATAATGTCTAACAATCACTATGAAGGATTTGGGCCATCAACTGCAAATTCACTAAGGATGGAATTAGGATTAAGAGAATTGATCTGGGAAGAAAAAAAGGAAAAAACACTAGGTAATTTTTAAAATAATTACTCAACTACCATTTTATTTGATTTTGCTACTTTGTTGATAACTTTGAACAGTTTTTCAATTTCAAATGGTTTATAGATGATAGCTGATGCTCCAAGTGAATTCAATTTATCATAAGTTTGAGATTCAACTTCACCTGTAATCATAATTACAGTAGATAATGGATCAAATTTTTTGATTTCATCAAGTGCTTCAAAACCATTTTTTTTAGGCATTCTTACATCAAGCAGTACAACACTTGGTTTGTGTTTCTTGTATAGTAAGACCGCTTCATTGCCATTAAATCCGGTTCCAACTACTTCATATCCATTTAGAGTCATTAGTTCAACTAATAGTGAGTTTATCACATCATCATCATCAATAATTATAGCAGTCTTTTCAGTCACGCTAGGTATAGCCCCCAATGTGGAATTTAGCATATACACTAACCATCATTAATCCCAAAATTGGTACTGATACATATTATTAAAATATTATCAAAATAGCATATTGTAGTCACATTACAATATGACTTCAAAATTACATAGTACTCACTTTAATCCCTCGATTCTCATTAATTCTGCGATTGTCTTCGTTAGTGGTAATTTCTGGTTCAGATTCAGCTTCTGCTAATTTGTTACGCAAAAAGAAAATCCCAGTTAATGTAATCACTAGACATACAATATCAAGTGATGTAATCTCTTCGGCAAGAAATATTCCTGCAAAAATAATTCCAAAAATTGAAGTTGTAGAATAAAGCAAGATGGTTCTAACGGCACCAATTAATTTCAATCCAGCCAAAAATAACAAAGTAGACATTCCGGTTCCAAAGACTGATAGAATCACTAAGTTAGGAATATAGTTTAGATCAAACTGTATTGGGATGTCAAATAATACCAGTAATGCTAATGCAACTATAGCACAGAAAAATGATGTGATCTGTGTAACTCTTCTAGGATTATATCTGTCTCCAATGTATTTGCAAAGTGTAATGTCTACTGCATAAAAAAATCCTGCAAGAATAATCAAAAGATCCCCAGCAACGATATGTTCTAGATTCATTCCATTTTGATACAAGTCATTTCCTATTGGAATGATCATCATACCAACAATGATCATGGAAAATGGAATACATTCTTTGATGTTTAATCTTTCTTTAAAGACAGTCATTGCAATAACAAGAGAGAAAATAATTTCACTGTTGCTAAAAATAGATGCATTAACTACCGAAGCTGTTTGTAAACCAAAAAAGTAAGTAGCAAGTGCTGCTACTTCAGATGCCCCAATCAAGAACATAAACAATAAGTCCCTTTGAGAAAATTTTCTAATTGGATCGGTTTTTCTGGCTACAGGAGTAAAAAATGCAGTACAAATCATGTAAATCAGAAATGTAAGAAGAATTGGATTAATCTCCACCATATCACCAAATCCCAACATGGGTTTTGATACAACATGAAGTAAAGAAGAAAGTACTGCTGCTAGAATAATAAAAATAAATCCAACATAAGATTTTGATTTAGAAATTTGCAGGTTCATAATCCCATATTTGGGATCTTATCATTCCTTATGAATATGATCTTAAATTATTAAATTTGCAGGGTATGTAAAATAGTACTCTGTAGTTTATCGGAATTGTTTAGTTGGACATCAACTTGAACCTTATTTTTATTAATATGGATTCTAAGATTTTTAAAGACACAAACATACTTGTTTATTTTTTTATTATCAACCATAATTTGCCCATCTACAGATAATAGTCCTTCATCAATTAAATTGTTAATTTTTCTATAACCAGAGGTTCTGGGCAAATTACATTCTTTTAAGATATCGGCAATTATTTTTGCATCATCTGAAACTGATTCTAGAATTTTTTTCTTTTCAGGATCACCGTAGGTTTGAAGTATAATTGAGTTTATTGCAGTATCAGATAAAGTATACCAGTTATCATTTGATTTTTTAGATTTTGTCTGAAAGACATTTTCAAAGAACTTTCTTTCAATACCATCTGCACCTTTTCCAAAAAATTCTCTTAATACCAAATCAAGCTTGTCAAATTCTTCCATTGCCTGAGTTAGTGAAATTCCAAATTTTTCAAATAATCTATCATCTATTTTTTTTGCAGTTTTTGCACCAAGATTTTTTTCAATAACATCATTTAGAGACTTTGCTAGTAAGTGATCTAACCCAGGCATGTTATTATTAAGAATTCCATATTAATTAGTATTTTGGGATTTGTAGCTATTTTTATTAAGATCTGATTCCCAAATTTGGTAATTTGCCAGTTCAACTCATAGATGAAAACAATGTCAGAAAAATGCCTAATTTGGAAAGATTTGCTTACTGCGAGAATACCTTGAAAAATGATCCTGACGAATCAAAACGCTGGGATGCAGTCTGGTTAGTTGGCGAAATGATGGAAGAAAGAGAACTCAACGATGCTATGAAACAAAAAATTGCAGACTTGTTAGAATGGACTCTACGAAATGATCAAAATGGCGTTGTAAAACATGAGGCAAGTTTTCAAATTGCTGCTAGAAATCTAAGAGACAAGATTCCTGTTTTAGTTGATATCTCATTAAATGATGATAGCATTCTATCAAAACATGAGGCAATAGAAGCACTTGGGTTAATGAGAGCATTTGAAGTTAAAGAACTAATTAAAGAATCACTAAATGATCCAAGTCGAGATGTTAGAGAGACAGCTCAATTTGTTCTAAAAAGATTTGCAAGGTTAGAAAATTCAGGTGAATACAAACCTTTAGGCATTTTGTAATCAAATCAAATAAGAAATATTAGATTTACAAAAATTGCTCTTTTATCATAGAATTTTTCTATGGAGTAATAATGAATACATAATTAACAAATAACCACCATACCATAATGACAATACTGGGTGTGTAATATCATACCCTTCAAATAATTCAAGATAGTAATACCATGAATCACCAAATGTAAATAATAAAATTCCTAAAGCTAATAATATCCAAGATGTTTCCATCATTCCCTTTTTAAAAATCCTAACACCATATATTGAGAAGCCAAGTGTTGTAGATATTGCTCCTATGAAAGCAACTCCATAAAAGAAATCAAATGAGGATTCTTCAATCCAAGAATACGAAAACAAAATGTAAATGAAAGTAATAATTAAAGGAATGATAATGAGGATTAATTTATCAATCACTGAAATATTTACTGCAAAAAATCTAATATTCAAAATAAGATATACTAGTGTCATCGGGTAAAGTAAATAAAAAAACACATCAGCTATTGAAGGATAAGGATCTAACCCAAGGAACTGTTCATATATTAAATAAGTAAATTCACCCAAAAATAACCCCAAAAAGCCTATTCCTAGTGCAAAAAATGCCTTATGGTAAACCAAGGATTCAGAAAAGCTTCTAGAATTAAGAAAACTTAGTATCGCAACAGACAGTGGGATTAGCATTGCAGGAGCATAAACAATTAGAGTCGGATCATCAACAAACGATACAACAATTTGAAGAGATATAACGCCTGCAATTATTATTCCAATAATTTTAAAATTAATTGATGCCGATAAGTTTGAAGGTACAATATCTGGTTTTTTATCATTTCCCATATTTTTTTCACCAAATTGATATCATAATAATGTGATGATATGAAAAATAAATTTCTAAATGTTTACTCTCCGAAGAATTTTATAATCATATGTTTCTCCAGCATCATCTTGAATTCTCTCAAGATCCATAAACGCATTCATGTGTGTAACAATATCTGAAGTAAAAAGTTCTTTTTCAAATTTAACAAGAATTTCCTCTGACCAAGTCCAATCAAGTTCAGGATTACATGTATACACCACCCAAGTAAGATTTCCATCAATTTTGTAAATATCAAAGGGAAAAATTCTACATTCAAAAGGACGGCCTTCATAAATAGTACATTTTTTATCTGAACCTAAAAACATGCATTCATGAGTATTTGGTTTTGTTTTCAAAAAATGCATTTCTAATCCATTAATGATTTTAATCTCCGAGATGTCAGAAAAATGAGAAAACTCTCTAATAGATTTTGCTTCCTTAGAAGTAATTAACGGGGTTAGAAAATTGATACAGCAAGTACTAGTTTGACATTTGTCACAAAGACCTTTCCAAGGATCATGAACCATAAAAAATCATCTTTTTTAAATTATAAAAGAATTTTATATTTACTCAACAAAATTGAATAAATATTAAAATAATATATTAATATAAAAAACCATTGGCATTATCCAAAATTAACTGAATCCCCAAATTACTTCTCTTAAAACGATATATGGTGTTTTTTCAGATTCTGTTGGTAAAACCATAGTGGTGTGTTCTGAGAAAAAATCAATATTATTCATTAGTTCATCAAAACCAGCTGATTTTTCCAAAGTTTGTAGATAAGACTCGCTCCATTTCCAGTCACTGTCTTTGTTACAAGAATAAACAATCCAATGATAGGAATTACCCACATAAATAATGTCAAAAGGATAAAGTTTGCAATCAATAGGTCTAGAGTCATAGATTGAACATCCACCAGTATTACTATCCCAGAATACACATTCATTGGAATTGCTTTTCTTTTCAATTGCAGTAATTTGTTTTCCTTTAATAGTGATTAATTTGGTGTGATCAGAAAATTTTGGATCAATTAATTTTATTTTTTTCAATTCATCTGGAAAAACCAATGGCACTGCAGAGTCAGTACAACAGTTTTTGTGATTGCAATTGCCACAAAGCTTTTCAAACATCAAGAACATTAATTTTGCATAGAATTAATGATTTTGGTAATATCGTCAATTTATTCAGAAAGAGATTGAATATGAGATTTTGATTTTTTAAACGCATTTGATATTTTTTTGTTTAGAGCCTCTGTGTCGGCTTTTGAGAGGGTTGGTTTTTGGTTTTTTACAATATTGCATTCAATAGTCATTGGAAGTTCTTTTAGATTAGAATATTGTTCATAGGTAAGTTTTGCAATTTCTGATTTTTTATCTCCTTCAAATCTGAATTTCACCAATAATGAAGGAGTATCCATTTCACGTAGATTATATGATAAGAGTTAAAAATGTTATGAACTTATGAATATCTAAATTTTAATTTTAAATTAGAAGTTGTAGAAATAGACAAATTAAATAATCATTACAGAGATCTCCAATGATTTAGGGGAGCATTGAAGAATCCCTGTAAACATCCAGCCAAACAATAGGACGAATACAATACATAGGTAGTTTTCAATATTTAAGGCAACGATGTTAAATTGCTAGTGCCAAGGCCTATTGCTTCTCCAAAATAATATCCAGATAGTATAGTTCCAGTTGACCAAACACAAGAACCTGCAAATGTATAAATCACAAACTTTGGTATTCTCATCTTTAGCAATCCTGCAGGAACGGAAATCATCTCCCTCATTACAGGAACCATTCTTCCCAAAAATACAGCCTTGTCACCATATTTTTCAAACCAAATCTCAACACGTTCTAATTTTTTCTCAGAAACCCGAACATATTTTAGATAACGAAGGAGAACAACTCTTCCAAGCTTTAATGCTATCAGATAGATTGCCGAGGTTCCTATAGTTGCTCCAATTGCACCAAGAATTATCATCGGAATTAATCCAATTAATGAAATTCCTTGTTGTGATGCTAAGAATCCGGCAGTAGGGAATATTGCAAGTGTTGGGATTGGAGGAACTATTGTCTCTAGCAATGCTGCTAAAAAAATCCCTTCATAGAGATGCTGACCCAAAAATTCAGTTACCCAAATCAAAAACGAATCAAACGGCTCCATTTGATTGTGGCAATGAAATCTTACTAAATTACTTTACGAGTATCTTTTCACATAATTTGGTCATTTTGTGCCTAAAGATTGGGGTCAAAAATGGAAAATTGGCTTTATACCAAAAATCAATCATTTTATCATGAACAAATCTTTGCTTGCAGCAATTGTGTTAGTTGTGGTTGGTTCAATAACAGCATATGCAATATCACCATATTTTACAGAGTCAACTATTGATGAAGCAATTCCTGTTGGTGCAATAAATCAAAAAATTATGGAGGAAGAAACTATGATGGGAGAAACTATGATGGGAGAAACTATGATGGGAGAAACTATGATGGGAGAAACTATGATGGGAGAAACTATGATGGAAAAGGAGATACCAATTACTTACAGCGGAACATTTGTAGGTGTTGGGGATGGAATACATGATGCTCAAGGTAACACATACACAATTCCATTAGAAGATGGAAGTACTGTTCTTAGATTAGAGAACTTTGAGTCAACAAACGGACCTGACTTGTATGTTTATTTGTCAACTGATGAGAACGCATCTGAATTTGTAAATCTTGGAGAACTCAAGGCAAACAGAGGAAGTCAAAACTACAATATTCCGGATGGAACCGATCTTAGCAAATACAGCAATGTTCTGATCTGGTGTAAAACATTTGGTGTTTTGTTTGGAAGTGCAGAGTTATCTTCCCAATAATTTTTTTAATTCTCAAAAGGAATTTTTTATATCCTATTCTGATTCTGAGCAATCAGTGTTTGCACAAATTCTAGTTTTACCAAGTTATTCATTTTCAAACATTATTCCGAAAAACCTATTCTCATTTTCAGGTACAGATATTGGTCAATCTGTGCCTAATCCTAGGTTTAAAATGATACTTTGGTCAATCATTGCAGGAACTAGAGGGGGAATCAACAGAGCTAAGATTCTTAATCTAATCAAAGATACACCAATGAATGCAAACAAGATAGCTACAGTCTTGAATTTAGATCACAAAACAGTTGTACATCATGTAAAGATTTTATCAAAAAATGAACTTGTTGTAAAGGCTGAAAAAGAATACGGGGCAGAATTTCATTTAACACAAATTATGAAAGATAATCAAAGCATACTAGAGGAGATAATGCAAAAAATTGGAACAAAGTGAATTAGTAAAAATTAGGATATGGTATTCATGGTAGACTTTATGCTTGCCGCAGTTATTTCTGCATTTCTGAACATAGGATTGCTGCTTGTAACGATTGCAACATATGTTCAAAACATGAGAGTGATAAGATCGTACTATACATCGGGTCTAGTACTTGTTGCAGTTTTGCTAATGATTCAAAATATAGTGATTGTGTTATTCTGGTCTACTCTATACATGGATGATAAGGCTTTGATGATGTCAGCTGATATGGTATCTCATTACCTGTTTGCAATTAATGTAATTCAGACAATTGGTCTGTCAGTTTTGGTTTGGATTACAAGAAGATAATACTATTTTGCAGATAAGGTCTAAATTCTATGCACTAATGTAGAAATCATGGGCAAAAAAGTTGCAATAACTATAACCATAATTTCAATAATCATTATAGTTTTTGGTGGACTATTTGCATATTCTTACACCAATCTTTTCGTTGAACTCAATGACGTAAGATTACTCAGTATTGATTGGGAGACGCTATCTTGGGATACTCTGATCAGTGTAGGTCTTGATGCACTTACTGGGAATTGGCTTGATGCAGCATTTGGATTAATCCAAGGGATAAACCTAAATCTAATTTTTAGCCTCACAAATAATGGATTTTTGCCAGTTAATATTCCTGATTTGACATATGATGTGATAATTAATGGGATTCAAATTGGAACAGGAGAAAGCAAAATTAACACAATAATCTATCCAGGTCAGACAATTGAGATTGTTTCATTTCAGAATTTACAAAAGAGCGGGCTAGAACCTGCAGTAAGATCTATTGTTGAAGCTCAGGGGATAATGGATCTAAAGGTAAAGGGAATTGCAGTTTTTAACATACTTTGGATTGATGTTCCAATTCCATTTGAGTCATCAAAGAAAGTATCAGTGTATACTGAGATCAGAAACAAAATATCGGCTGAGATTCAAAAAAACCAAGTACAAACACCATCTGCAGTTGATTCGTTTGGCGAAACCATTGGAAATGTAATTGATTCTATTGTTGCTCAAATCTTTGGAACAGAAGATGAAGAATTATCATTTCCAGGAGAAACAATAATAGATTCTACATACACGGTCAGTCCAGGAAAATACCAGAGCATTCCAATATCTGTTGATTGTAATGCAAATATTCACATAGCATTTTCAGCTAGTTCTCCCCTTGGAAACAATATTGTCTTGTATGTTTTTGATGAATACAATTATCTAAAATTCCAAAATGCTCAAGGAATATTTTCAATGTATAACAGTGACAAGGTAGAATCAGGAGAGTTTGATATGTTACTCAAGCCAGGGAATTACTATATTGTACTATCAAACACATACTCTACAATTTCAGAAAAATCAGTAAAACTGCAAGCAGCAGTTATTTGCATGTAATCTAACTTTCAAAGTCATCATGGAGTAGAAGTTTATTTCTAGAGTAATCAACATCTACTGCAATAATTACAGGCTTGTCCTTTGATTTCTTAGCCTCCTCTAGGACTTTTGGGAATTCCTCAGAAGATTTTATGTGATACCCAATTGCACCAAAACTTTCTGCAAGTTTTACAAAGTCTGGGTTGTTGAATCTAGTGTATGCATCTTTACCATATTCATCCATTTCTTTAAGAGATATCAAACCATATCCACCATCAACCCAAACTACAATGATTATTGGAAGTTTCAGTCTTGAAGCTGTCTCAATCTCATGAACACTCATCAAGAAGGCACCATCACCACACATTGCAACAACCTTTCTCTGAGGATAAACTAACTGGGCTGCAATTGCTCCAGGAACTGAGAATCCCATAGAACAGAATCCATTTGGGATAAGACAAGTGTTTGGAACATATGTGTTGTAGGTTTTTGCAATCCACATCTTGTGTGCACCAACATCAGATAACACTATGTCATTGTCATCAAGAGCGGCCCTGACATCAGTTACAAGTTTTTCAGGTTCTATTGGATAGGATGTATGATTTTTGTGACGCTCTATTCTATCCACTACTTGTTGTTTAATTTTTTTAAATAATTCAGGAAACTCTTTTTTTGGATAATCAATTGATGGATTTTCCTTCTTTTCTTTTTCAAGTTCTTCTAGAATTGCATCGATTGTATACTCTACATCTGCATCAATTTCCACATCAGGAGGATAGTATGTGTCAATCTCAGCAGGTGTAAAATCAATGTGAATAATCTTTTTACTCAAATCACTGTTCCAGTGTTTTGGACTATACTCTACAAGATCATATCCTATTGCAATCACTAAATCAGCATCCTTCATTGCAATCAATGCATGATCTGCCTGCTTAATTCCAATGGTTTGAAGGTGCCTCTCTGATTTATCAGAGATTACACCCTTTGCCATGAATGTATTCATAGAGCAAATTCCTGACTTTTCTGCAAATTGCCTAATGTGAGAACTTGCATTCTCACGAATGCAGCCATTACCCACCAAAATTAGAGGCTTTTTTGAATCAAGGATTAGTTTTGCAGCCGAATTTACAAGCGATGGATGAGGCTTTGAGCGAATTGACAATGATTGTCTAATTGGAAGAATGGTAGATTCTTTTTTTGCAATGTCTTGTGGAAGCTCAATGTGGGTTGCACCACTTTTTTCTTCAAGAGAGATTTTGAATGCTCGTCTAACAATTTCAGGAATGTTATCACTATTTCTAATTGACCAATTCCATTTTGTAATTGGTTTAAACAGTGTAATTGCATCCATATTTTGATGAGACTCTTTGTGTAATAGATGCGAATCAGTTTGCCCAGTAATTGCAAGAACACGTGATCTATCCATGTTTGCATTTGCAATTCCTGTTGTAAGATTTGTAGCTCCAGGTCCAAGTGTTGCAAGACAGACTCCAACTTTGGGAGTTATTCTTCCATAAACATCTGCCATGAATGCAGCAGATTGCTCATGTCTAACAAGAATAAATTGAATCTTTGAATTTAACAGTGATAAACAAAAGTCAGAGTTTTCTTCTCCAGGAAGACCAAAGATATACTCAACACCTTCACTTTCAAGGCATTTGACAAACAGATCAGAGGATTTCATTAAATTGTCACACAGTATAAAATAATCAGGAATATCTACTTTGTCATTCAAGAAAGATTAAGAGTGTGATTCGTCTAATTTGTGAGTGGACAAAGAACGATTAAGAGTAAAGAGTGGAAGAAACAAGGGTTGCAAAGACTGCATTACTCATAGATGCATCCCAAGTAGCTGTAGTTGTGATTGTCACGTATAGTATTCTTTGAATCCCTTGTCAGTTGGATAAAGCTCAACTTTTGGTCCAAGAATTCCTTGTTTGTGAACTACTTTAAGAAATCCGTTATTTTCTAGCTTCTCTAAAATTCCTTCAAGTTCTTGATTTGTAAATCCAGTATTTTTTTGAATTTTATCAAAAGAGTGAGCGCCGCGATTAAGTTCTCCTAGTACTAGCATATCCTTTGTTTGTGGTTTTTTAGGCTCGCTTTGAGTTGGTTTTGTCTGAGTTTGAGGATTAGTATAACTTGGACGAAATGGATTATCTTGAATTTTTCTAGGAGCAGGCATCTCCTTACCCCTCATTTTTTGAATTACTCTAGGAAGAATCCTAGCTAGTGGAATTGCCAAAAATATTACCAGATAAATCCAAGAATAGTTGGGTTCCATGATTTTTCTATAAATAGATGTGATAAATTTGTTGAGGGTCAGATATTCTAATGCCTAAAGTAATTCTCCCATTACGATGGTATAATAGTAGAAAATAGCCAACATATTGTAATTGTCAAAGTATCAAAGTCCCAAAGTTAATGTGAATATGAGTGCAGCAAAGGGAGTCGTAATTGGTATAATTATTCTTATTTTAATTGGAGTCGTAGCATCAGCTTCTGTAAAAATTGTCGATGCAGGACACAGAGGAGTATTACTGCATTGGGATGCAGTTGATCTTACAAAGCCACCATTAGAGGAAGGTCTTCATTTTGTTGTACCATTTCAAGATGAAGTAGTAAACATTGAGGTTCGCACACTAAAGTATGCAAGTGAAGCAAGAAGTGCATCAAGAGATCTTCAAACAGTAGAGACTACAGTTACTGTAAACTATCACCCAGAGAGAGAATCAGTGCACAGACTATACAAGAATTTGGGACTTGATTATGAAAATAGAGTAATTCAACCAGCAATTGAAGAGACAGTAAAACAAGTAACTGCAAAATACAATGCTGAGGAATTAATTACAAAAAGACCACTAGTCAAAGACGATATTGAAGCTGCAATTACAGAAAGATTGAATCAATTTGAGGTTGTAACAGAAGTAATCTCAATTACAGACTTTGAATTCTCACCATTATTTGCACAAGCCATCGAATCCAAAGTAGAGGCAGAACAATATGCCCTAAGAGCAGAAAATGACTTGAAGAGAATCGAAGTAGAGGCAAGACAGATTGAAGCCCAAGCTATTGGTAAGGCAAATGCAAACATTGCAGAAGCAAAAGGTGAAGCAGAGGCAATTGCAATTATCAACAAAGCCCTAGCAGAGAATCCAAATTACTTGGATTGGCTTAAAACACAAGCATGGGATGGTAAACTACCACTAGTTGTTGGAGAAGGCGGAACTCCATTTATTGAGATTCCATTAAAGTAGGATTATACTTTCTCAGAATCTCTAATTGCATCATACATTGCTAAGAATTGTTCTGGTTCGTTTTGTCTATAGTTCTTCTCAATGACTTGAATCTCTTTGTGAGATTTATTTTCTCCTTTGTTTTCATAATATTCTTTGATAATTTGAGATGGAGTTTTTGTAATATTGTATTTCTTTAGAGTATTATCAACTGACCTTTTGCAAAGCATGTCAAAGAGAACAAATCTATAAACCAAATATGCACTTAAACCAACTATTGCAACAATGAGTATCGGGATTACTATTACAGATACCATAATGTAGGATAGTCATGTAGCTATTTCATTGTTATCACAATTATAGCAACTTGATACTAGACTTGGAGATATGAAAAATGTTGTAATTTTGAAAGCTTAGTTTTAAATAATTTAAAAATTAAAGTTAATCATGCCAAGGGTTTCATGGTTTGATATTCCTGCAGATGATCTTGAAAGGGCACAAAAGTTCTACAAAGATGTTTTTGATTGGAAGTTTGACAAATGGGATGGACCAATGGAATACTATATGGCAGATACTGGAAAGGAAGAACCAGGAATTAACGGAGGATTGGCAAAGAGAATGCCAGGTCAAATGGGAATTACAAATACAATTACAGTTCCATCAGTTGATGAGTTTACAAAAAAGATCATGGACAACGGAGGACAATTAATTACTCAAAAGATGCCAATTCCAGGAATTGGTTGGTTTGCACAGTGCACTGACACTGAAGGGAATATCTTTGGAATAATTGAGATGGACAAGAAAGCATCTACCACCTAAATTAATAGTTAGAAAATTCTCATACTCTACAATTGAGCTACAAGTTTTTAGATCATGCAACTGATGCAATTATTGAAGTTACTGCAAAGGATCTCAAAGAAGCATTTGCAGTTACTGCTAATGCAGTAATTAATCTAACACTTGATCAAGACAAGGTTGAAGAAAAAGGACACAAAGAATTTTCAGCTGAGGGCAAAGATTTGCGTTATCTGCTTTATAGTTGGGTTGAGGAGATTGTCTTTGTTCTAATTACAGAGGGATTTGCAATCAAAAGATTAGAGTTTGAAATTGTAAAATCAGATGGCTACCAAATAAAGGCAAAGGCATTTGGGGAATCCCTTGATTTTAAAAAACACAACTTCAAAGTAGAGATAAAGGCTCCTACATTTTATGACATGGAAATCAAAGAAGATAAGGGAATTTACATGAGATTTTTGCTTGATTTGTAATATTAGTGAATAATAATTTGCCTGATACAAGAAGAAATTATACGCGTTTTTTAAAAATCAACTCGGCAAATCAGTATCGTGCTAAGAAAACTTGAATTATTTGCAATATTTGGATTATTTGTATTAATGATTACTCCCGCCTTTGCTGAGGTGACGAGTGTTTCTATGGGCAAAAGCTTCTACACTAATGCAGAAAAGATATCATTTGTAGGAACAGAAAGTGAAGGTAGTGTTCTTGTAAATGTCATAGTAAAAGATCCTAATGGTAAATCAAAATTACTTGGAGGATTTTCAGATCCAGAAGGAGAATTTGAAACGATTCCTCAATCAGTAGAAAATATTTTTTCACTTAAAGGAATATACAATGCAACCGCATTTGTAGAAAAAATTGAAAATGGAACAACCATTCAATTACAGTATGATGGAGACCAAGTTTTTGAATTTTCCAGTGTAACATTACAACTAAAATCAATTGATGATAAAACAATTGAAGAGGGTAAGACTTTGACATTTACTGTAACATTAACTGAATCAGTAGAAGGAGCTGTATTTTCCTTAGAGAAGAATCCACCAACGGGTGCAACAATTAATGCAGAGACAGGAAAATTTGTTTGGACTCCTACTGCATCACAAGGTCCAGCATCATACCTCTTTGATGTAGTTGTAACTAAAGGTGCTCAAATTGACAGAGAGTCAATCAAAGTAACAGTTACTGAAAAAGTCACACCACAACCTCAACCAGAGCCGGAACCAGAGCCAGAGCCAAAATCTGAAGAGTTGGAGATTCCTGCACCATTTGTTGATGAAACAAAAGATCCGCAACATTACATTGATAGATACAACAATGAGAAGACCTACAAGGATTGGTTTGATAAGACATATCCAGAGTACGAGTCAATTTACCAGGCAGTTGGACTAGAGAAACCATTAGAGATTCCTGCACCATTTGTTGATGAAACAAAAGATCCGCAACATTACATTGATAGATACAACAATGAGAAGACCTACAAGGATTGGTTTGATAAGACATATCCAGAGTACGAGTCAATTTACCAGGCAGTTGGACTAAAGGCCCCAAAGGTCTTAGCACCATTTGTTGATCCAAACTTGGATCCACAGTACTACATTGATAGATACAACAAGGAAACCACATACAAGAATTGGTTTGATAAGACATATCCAGATATGACAATTTATGAAGCAGTTGGACTAGATGAGTCTACAACAGAAGAACCCAAAGTCGAAGAAGAGTTTGGAGAATGTGGAGAAGGAACAGAGCTAGTTAATGGAATTTGCATGATAGTTGATAATTCAAAGGGTGGAGGATGTCTAATTGCAACTGCAACATATGGCTCTGAGATGGCACCACAAGTACAATTCCTCAGAGAAATTAGGGATAATCAATTGATGAGTACAGAGTCTGGTGCATCATTTATGAGCGGATTTAACCAATTGTATTATTCATTCTCACCATACATTGCAGATATGGAGCGAGAGAATCCAGTATTCAAGGAAATGGTAAAGCTTGGAATCACACCAATGCTGACATCACTATCAATAATGTCACTTGCTGATTCTGAATTTGAAATTGTATCACTAGGAATTGGAATAATTTTGCTCAATATTGGAATGTATGCAGGATTACCTGCAATATTGATAATCAAGACTAAAAAATACATCAGAATTTAGATCAAGCATGTGTTAAGTGCAATTAAGTAAATGAGTAGTGAAATTTATTATTTCACTTATTAAAATTAGGCAGGAAAGGCCCATATTGAATAAAAAAATTCTAGCTAGTCTAGCATTTGTAATTTGTATAGCATTTACTCAAATAGCAAATGCTGAACCGGAATTCTCATTTAAATTTGGAGATACAGGAAATGGCAATACCGAATTTAACAATCCAACTGATGTGATTTTAGATATTAATTCCAAGAACATCTATGTTGTTGATAACAATAACAACAGAATCAATGTCTTTGATGATGATGGGGATTATTATTTTCAATATGGATCATTTTGTGATATGGCAGCAGTTCAGAATTGTAACAGCAATACAGACGGTGCAAATGAGAATGGAGATGGGCAATTCAACAATCCACTCAGCATAGCAATTGATGCACTTGGTAAATTTTATGTGGTTGATTCAGGTAATGAGAGAATTCAGGTCTTTGATGATGATGGGGAATTCCAATCAAAGTTTGGTTCCTCAGATAGTGGGGATGATGAATATCTAGGCAGTGCAAATAGCATTGTAATTCAAGATGGCACTAGAAAGATCTTCGTATCTGATACTGAAAGAGATTCAATATCCATATTTGATTCATCTGAGAATTTTGTAACTAGTTTTGACTCTTTTAATGGAAATGATGATTTTCAAAATCCAACCGGATTGATAATTGATAATGGCAATGATATGCTGTATGTAGTGGATTCAGGAAATGACAGAATTATAGTCTTTGAATTAGTTACTGGCACTACATGCCCATCAGGAACAGTAGAATCAGTAGATGGAATTTGTTATGTAAAGGAATTTGGAACAACTGGTTCGGATGAAGGAGAATTTGATGATCCAACAGGGTTAGCATTTGATGAGACAAATGACTTGCTTTATGTTTCAGATACTGACAATAATAGAATACAAATTTTCAACATTATTGGTGGAACAACTTGTCCTGGAACAACTCAGGAGATAGTAGACGGTGTCTGTTTTGTTGATGAGTTTGGAAGTGTCGGCTTTAATAATGGAGAGTTTGATTCTCCAATGGGAATAGCATTTGATGCTGTAAATGCACTGTTATTTGTTGCAGATTCAGATAATGACAGAATCCAGGCATTTAATGTAGATGTAGAGCCACCATCACTTGTACCAGCTCCACCTGTGAATATCGATGCAGCACCAGTATCAGCCACATCAATAATTCTAACTTGGGACAAGCCAGATCTTGCTCAAGGAGTACCAGAAATCACTGGATATAAAATAGAATACAAAACTGGAACTGGAAACTATATTGTAATTACTCAAAATACTGGAAGCAAGTCAACATCGTTTATCCACAAGGGTCTTAGCTCTGAGAACACTTACTCTTATCGTGTGTATGCAATAAATTCAGAGGGAACAAGTGCATCATCATCAATTGTTTCAGAGAAACCAAAGCATACAACAACTCCTGCAGCAGTAACTGCAACTGCAATCTCACCTACTCAGATCAAACTTAGTTGGTTGCCACCATCTGAAACATTTGGACAAACGATTAGCGGTTATGAGATAAAACGGGAGGTAATCTCAGGTGTATATGATACAATAGGAAATGTGGATGATGATATCACAACATTTGTGGTCTCAAATCTTCAAACTGACAAAACCTATTCTTTTGCAGTAAGTGCATTAATTGGATATGGTACAACTCAGGAATCAGAATCAGCATCAGCTACTCCACGGGATGACTCTGTTGATACAACTGAAGAACCAATGACATCAACTGAAGTAGAAATTACAAAATCTACACCTCCAATAAAACTAACTGCAACAGTTGTGTCTGCAACACAGATCAATTTGGCATGGAGTCCACCAGTAGATAATGGAAACTCGGAGATTACAGGATACAAGATTCAGGTAAAAAAAGATGAAGTAGATTTTACAACCCTAGTTGCAGATTCAGAGAGTACAACTAGAACATTTTCCCACAAAAATCTTACAACAAACTCAAAGTATACCTACAAAGTTTTTGCAATCAATGCAGCAGGAACAAGTGATGCATCAAACGAATTTTCAGCTACACCAAAAGCAAACAATGTTCAGATTAGCCCTATGGGCAAACTAACAATTGATGAAGGTAAACTAGTATCATTCTCAGTAAAACTAGTAGATACTTCTGTAAAGGATGTAGTATTTAGTTTAGAGAGAAATCCAGAAGGCTCTAAAATCATATCAAATACAGGCATGTTTTCATGGACACCAACTGCTTCTGATGGTGGAAAAACATTCGTATTTGATGTGATTGCAAAAAAAGATGGAAACACTGACAAAAAAGAAATTACAATAACAGTTAATGATGTAATGGATTCACCAGTAACAGAACCAGAAGATGAACCTACAGTTCTAGGACTTGCACCATTTGTTGATGAAATAAAAGATCCGCAACATTATGTGGATAGATACAACAATGAGAAGACCTACAAGGATTGGTTTGATAAGACATATCCAGAGTACGAGTCAATTTACCAGGCAGTTGGACTAGAGGAACCATTAGAGATTCCTGCACCATTTGTTGATGAAATAAAAGATCCGCAACATTATGTGGATAGATACAACAATGAGAAGACCTACAAGGATTGGTTTGATAAGACATATCCAGAGTACGAGTCAATTTACCAGGCAGTTGGACTAGAGGAACCAACTATTGAGGAACCAAAACAAAAAGAGAAAAAATTCGGAATTTGTGGTCCCGGAACAAAACTAATTGATGGAGTATGTACTGTTATCAAAAAACCAGTTGTAAAGCCTTGGTGGCAATTCTGGTAATCAAAAGTTAGGTTTTAATCATAATAATTATACACATCATACATGGGTAAACTGAGCAGAAATCTTAGAATTTGCGGAGAGTGTGGAATTGCATACACTTCTGTGAGTTTTACTCACTATATTGATCAGTGTCCTATTTGCAAATCTAGAAGATTTGAAGCAGTTCCAATAAAATCAAAAGATGATTAATTCAGTATAGATTTTTTAGAGGAGTGAATTTTTCATTAATTATTGTCTGATGATCCTGAGATCGAAAAGATAAAGCAGAGAAAACTCGAAGAGATGCTCAAGCAGCAAAGCGAGCCCAGAATTGAGCCTGGAATAATTGATTTGAATGAATCAAATTTTGATAGTGTGATATCTGCAGAGAATCCAACACTAGTTGATTTTTGGGCAGAATGGTGCGGTCCGTGTAAAATGATGCATCCAGTGTTTGAGAGTCTAGCAAAAAAATATCCAAAAATAAAATTTGCCAGAGTAAATGTAGATAACAATCAAAATATCTCAATGAGATTTGCAGTGCAATCCATTCCAACATTCATCATGTTCAGGGCAGGACAAGTAGTGGATAAGATGATGGGAGCTGTAGGTGCACCTGGAATTCATATGATCTGCCAGAAATATTCTAAATGAGACATTTTTTTTGTAGCTCAATTTGAACAACTAAGTGTATTTCTTCAAATTTTTTCTAAGAGATCAGTTGAAAAGGCCGGAAAACTTGAAAAATTTGGATAATGAAGCAGAAGCTGATCTTGCCTGTGAGGATGCAATTATTTCAGATAAGCAAAGATTTGGCAGAGTCCGTACTAGTATGATGAAACATTTGCGTTCTCAATATGGTGAAGACATTGCAAACAGAGTTCTTGCAAGAATTAACAAAAGAGCATCAACTGGTTCATCTGAAATGAAAGAGTCACTAAGTAATGCAAAATTAGAATACGATTTCCAATAATATCACTTTATTCATTTAAATTCATTTTTTTTCATTTTTTATCATTTTTTTTTCTGAAAAAGGTTCAAAAAATACAGCATCAAGATTATGATTAAAACCTAGAATAGATATTCAATGAAAACAACATTATCAATCGCTGCAATCGCAATGTTTGCAGTTATTTTGGGAATGAGTGCTCTTGCACCAGCAATGGCTGCAAAAGCAGACAAAATTGATGTTTGTCACTTCTCAGAGGAAGAAATAATTCTAGTTGATCTAGATGGTGATGGCATTCCGGAAACTGAGGAAGTAATTCCAGCAGAATGGAAAGTTATCAATATCAATGGAAATGCTGAGAAAGCACATGTTGGAAAACATACTGATGGAGAAAACTTTGATGAAAAAATCTCTGATGAATTCACAGTTGAGGATTGTTTAGCAAGAAATATAGTTGCTGATCCAGAACCACCAGTTACAGAACCAACACCATAAAAGATAACATCATTCTTTTTTTCTTTTTTAATCTAATAACCATAAACTGGTTCTTTTTCTCGTTGAATTCTCACAATATCATTGAACACTTCTTGTTCTTCAGAGCTTAGTTTATGCATGAATTTTTTCAAGATTTGTTTTGCCTCATGTGATGGAGGAAAAGTATAGTATACTTCTTCTTCAAAGATCTGTCTTCCTATTGTTACATCTTTAACAGAGCATGCAACCTCATCTCCTGCCTTAGCTGATGTTACAGTCTTTTTGTCTAGTTGCAGTTGGTGGATATATCCAACCTTTCGTCCATCCATATTCATAAAGGGAATTTTGTGTCGTAGTGTTCCAACATCAATTCTTATTCCAAAGACTGCAGGATTGTTATTTCTAAAGACCATGCCTTTTAGAAAAGTAAACTTTGAGATAGGTGTTAGTTCTGAAAATATTGCATCTTCTTCGTTTGCAGTATCTTCTTCAACCCAAGCATTATAGTTATCAATTAAACTGTAGATTACTTTGTCCTCAAAAATTTTGATATGACTAGTCTCTGATTCTTCTCGTGCATCAGGAAGAATCTTGACATTAAATGATAGAATAATTCCAAGATGTCTGTTGTTCTCTTTGATTGCTTTTGCCTCCATTACATCTCGACGATTAACTGGACCAATGTCTGCTTTTGCAACAGGTACTTGTGAGCGTCTTAGCATCTCAACTATTGCCTCAAGTGATCCTATGGTATCACATTTTAGAATAATTCCATCAGTCTCAGTATCAACAAAGACAGATTTCATTTCGGCTTCAATGAGTTTAGTAAATTTTGCAATTTCCTCATCATTTGATGCAACATAAAGAGTACTTCCAGGGAGTACACCATCAAGCTCTGCTGATGCGATTTTAAGTCCAGCTGCTGCTTCTACTTGTTGAACTGGTTTGAACTTGTCTCTTGGATCACGCATCTCATCAAGTGGTTTAGGTAGCAGTATGGCCTTTGGTTTTACAACTAAAACAGAATCTCTTTTTGCAACAACTATGCTGTTTTCTTTTTTAATTGTCCCATCAATTAATATGATATTTGCAGTAGGTCCTAATCCAACCTCATCATTTACTTCTAATACAATTCCACGGGGCTCTTTCTCATCTTGATCTAGTCTCTTTTTGAGATATTGCTGTGTTAATCCAACTAAAACGCTGAGAAGTTCTGGAATTCCAACTCCAGATCTTGCAGATATTGGAACTATTGCAATTTCAGATTTAAAGTCCTTTACACGATAAAATGCCTCTGATTGATATCCAAGAATAGACAGAGTTCCTACTACATCATAGATCTTTTGATCAAGATCTGCTTGAATTGATGCATCTTGCTCCTTTATTGCCTGTGAGATAAATTTAGTGTCTGATTTTCTCCATCCAGAAATCTGATCACATTTGTTTAGTGCAACAACAAATGGAACTTTTCTGCTCTGTAGAATTTTTAAACTCTCATTTGTTTGTGGTTGGAATCCACGATTAACATCGACTACAAGAATTGCAATGTCGGCAGCTGAACCACCTCTTGAACGAAGATTTGTAAAAACTTCGTGTCCTGGAGTATCAATTACTAAAATTCCAGGAACCTTATTTTCTGATTGCTCTAGTTTCTTGTAAAGAATCCCACATGTTTCTTTAATTGTTTCTGTGGGAAGAAAACTTGCACCAATATGCTGAGTAATGCCTCCTGCCTCTCTTCCTTGAACTCCTGTTCCACGAATTTTATCTAATAGTGAAGTTTTTCCAGAGTCTACGTGACCTAGAACTGCCACTATGGGCTGACGAATGTGCAAATCAGATCACTCAAATGCTACCCTCGATTCGTGATCAAAACTTTCTTGTGAATCTGATGCATGAATAATATTTTCACTAAATCCCAATCCAAAGTCTCCTCTAATAGAACCAGGTTCTGCTTCAAATGATTTTGTTGCACCAATCATAATTCTTGTAGTTGCTATTGCATTGTTTCCTTCAATGATTGCAGCAACTACCGGTCCTGATGTGATAAATGATGTAAGCTCACCAAAGAAGGGTTTGTCTTTGTGTACATCATAGAACTTTTCTGCTTGTGATTGTGTAAATATAAACATCTTTAGTTTCAATAGTTTGAATCCTTTCTTCTCAAATCTAGTAATTACTTCACCAACTAGATTTCTAGCTACTGCATCAGGCTTTACAATGAATAATGTTTGTTCAGTCAATTCTACTTCTTTCTGATTCCGCCCTTGACGTACTTTTTGGTCCACTTTAATTTTCTTGGATCACGTTTCAGTTCGAGCATGTTTTTTTTGCACTTTGCAGAACAGAACCACAAAACAGTTCCGTCATTTTTAGCTACCATTGTACCAGATCCTTTTGCAACAGGTCTGTCACAGAAATTACAGGGTTTAACTAAAAGACTCATCTATTTCACCTATTTGATCTTCTTTGCTTCTCGCTCAGTTTCTCTTAGCATTAGAATTTCTCCTAATCTAACAGAACCTTTTACGTTTCTTGTAAGAATTCTTCCTTTATCTTTCCCAGTAAGAACTTTAACTCTAACTTGAATTACTTCACCGGCAATACCAGTTCTTCCAACAATTTGAATAATTTCAGATTGAATTACTTCTTCAGTAGTGGAACTCATTGATCAGTCTTTCCACCTTTAATTTTAGCAATTGCTGATACAACTTGATCTACAATGTGTTGTGCATCACCAGCATCCAATATTGCTGCAGCGGCAGAAGTGATATCAATTCCTAATGATTTTCCTAACTCTTGTTTACTTGGAACAAATGCAAATGCTGCTCCTTGCTCTTCACAGAGTATTGGAAGATGTGCAACTACCTCAGGTGGTTCTACATCTTCGGCAATTACAATTAGTTTACTAGTACCACGTTCAATGGCTTTGGTTGCTTCGTTAGTTCCTTTCTTAACTTTGCCACTGGTAGATGCAACTCTAACAGCCTCTAAGATTGGATTTATGAGGTCTTCTGGTGTCTCAAATTTAACATAATATGCTTTTCCCATACTTCGTCACCCTTAGGGTTCATTCTCCATTCTCTCAATCGTTTAGTTTGGTTTTAAAAGTGTTATCGGGAAATGATTGTCTTTACCTTTTTGAGATATTCGGACATTAATTCATCTAGTTTTTCCTGACTTTCAGCTTCGGCATATACTCTAACAATGGGTTCGGTTCCACTGGGTCTAATCATTACCCAGTTTTTTGTATCTATAGAAATTTTGATTCCATCAGTTGTGTCAGAATCTGGGAACTCATCTTTTAGTTCTGAAATAAGTTGGGCAACCTTTTCGGCAGGACATTCGATCTTATCTTTTGTTGTAAAAGAAGGGGGTAAGCTGGCAACCTCTGCAGAAAGACTTCGCCCGGTTGTTAAAACTTCAAGCATTAATGCCAAAGTCATACAGCCATCTCGAACTTGGTTATGTTTTCCATACATGAAACCACCATTTTCCTCATATCCAATTAGTGCATCAGTTGGAACCATCTTCCTTGATACCTCAACACTGCCTACCTTGGTGCGTATAACTTTAGAGCCAAATTTTTCTGCTAATACTTCAATGTTGGAACCAGAATTCAAACAAGTAACTACTAGAGAGTTTGGATTTTGTCTCAAGATATGTTGTGCTAATACAAGTGCAGACTTGTCACCAGTAAGTATCTCACCTTTATCATCACAGAATATACTTCTATCACCATCACCATCAAATGCAATCCCCAAGTTTGCATTATTTTTCTTAACAGTCTTTGATAGTTTGGATAAGTTTTCTGGTGTTGGCTCTGATCCACGTCCTGGAAATTCTCCATCAATCTCTTCGTTAATTAGAATTGTTTCACATTGCAACATGTTACAAAATTCTGGAGCAGTTACTGCTTGCGCACCATTACCTAAATCTAAAACAACTTTGAAATGTTTTGATTCTATTAAGGTAGAATCAACTTGAGATGAAATCCCTTTAAGATATGTCTCAATTGCTCTGTCTTCTTTTCCTGTAATTCCCCACTTTGTAGGATGTGAAAGCCAACTTTTTTTCAAGTAAATATCCTCAATTACTAGTTCATCTTCGCGTGAAATCTCTACACCGTCTTTTGCAGCAGGTTTGATTCCATTGTATTGCGGAGGATTGTGAGATGCAGTAATCATAATTCCACCTGAATATCCAAGTGTCTTTACTGCATATTCCAAACATGGTGTTGGTACCAATCCTGCAACATTGCAATCAATTCCAATTGAATTAAGTGCAGATGTTATAACTTTACAAATTATTGGACTAGAATCACGTCCATCATATCCAATCAATATTGGTCCTGTTTGAAAATATGTTCCAATAGATAATGTCATGTCATGAATGAATTCTAGTGTGAAATCTTCATCAAATACACCACGAATTCCATTTGTTCCAAAATATTTCGCCACATCATTATGCAATAATAGATAAATTTGTGTTTAATGGCAAGGTCGTTGCGGGAGTCGCCCAGCCTGGTCAAAGGCGTAGGGCTTAGGACCCTATCTCTTAGGAGTTCGTGGGTTCAAATCCCACCTCCCGCACCACTTTGATTTTCTGTGAATGATTAATAATGAGAAAATCTTCAGCAAACAAAGTCATGAAAAAGACAGTAGTTGGAATTACAGTAGTTGGCAAAGACAAAGAGGGAATTGTAGCTGCATTTACTAATTTTGCATTCTCAAAGGGAGGAAATATTGAGAAAGTAAATCAAAATGTCATCAAAGGACTCTTTGGAATGTATCTAGAAGTATCATTTACAAAGTCATTTGATGTAAAGAAATTTGATTCAGAGATTCAAAGCTTAGCTAAAAAAGAAAAGATGGATGTAAGTACACATCATGAGACAAATTCGCAGAAAAACATTGCAGTGTTTGTTACAAAGGAGCCACTTTGTCTTCAAACAATTCTTGCAAACAAAAAATCTCTGAAAGGGAAGATCTCAGTAATTGTTGGAACGGAAAAGACTCTAGAGTCAATTGCCAAGAAAGCAAAGATCCCATTTGTTTTAGTTGATGATAAAGATCAACAAAAAGCAGAGGAGAAAATAATTCAGATCTGCAAAAAATATGATGTTGATTTGATCGCACTAGCTAGGTATATGAGAATACTTAGTCCAAACTTTGTTTGGAGATATCCAAATAGAATAATTAACATACATCCTTCATTGCTTCCTGCATTTCCAGGAGCTTTAGCATATGCACAAGCATATGAGAGAGGAACAAAAATTGTTGGTGTTACGTCTCACTATGTCACTGAGAACTTAGACCAAGGACCAATTATTTTCCAGGACGCCTTTAAGGTAGATCCAAACGACACACTAGAGAAAATAAAAACAAAGGGTCAAAAGCTTGAAGCTGACACACTAGTCAAGGCAATGAAGATGCATCTTGAGAACAAGCTAGAAGTTCGTTGGAGAAAGGTTCACATAAAATCCAAGTGAATCAAATGACAAAAATCCAAGACCAATTTGATCCTATTTTAAGAAAATCAATTGCCAAGAAAAAACAAATTGCAATCATTCCTGTCGGCTCTATTGAGCAGCACGGAGCACATCTGCCAGTCTCAACTGATACAGATATTGTCACCGAAATCTCAAAAAGACTAGCAGAAAAAAATAGCTATCTGCTTTTGCCTACCATATCATATGGAGTCTCATATGAGCATGCACCATATTTTCAATTAAGTGTATCAAAATCAACTCTGCAAAAAATTCTAATTGATTTATGTGAATCATTGTTAAAAAATAACATCAAAACTGTTTTCATAATTAATGGACATCATGGAAATCAAGATGCAATAAAGAATATCGACGTAAAACTTGAAAAACTATCAAAAAACAAACTCAAAGTTTTTCCATTATCTTATTGGCATTTTATGAAAAGAGATTTTGATCATGCAGGATTTGTAGAAACATCTCTAATGCTTGCAATATCAAATAATGTCAAAATGAAATTAGCTCAAAAAGGCCTAATCACAGATTCCATGTCAAAACAACAAGTTGTAAAACTAGGAAAACTAGCGAGTAAATCATTTCCAAAAGCAACAAAAAACGGAATTTGGGGTGATCCACGAGATGCAACAAAGAGTCAAGGAAATCGATTTTTAGCTGAAATCATTGAAAATCTTGCAAAAAAGTGTCAAACTTGCCTTACTGGGCATAGCTCATAGTTACACCAATGAAATTTTAATATAATCCCTCAATATCAAAGCCAATAAGTGAAATAGATGTCCGTTGATATGGCAGTAAAAGTATTGGATGAGAGTATCAATCAAGTTGTATTGATAAAACTCAAAGGTGGAAAGACCATTAGAGGTAATCTCTTAGGGTTTGACCAACACATGAACCTGCTACTCGATTCTTCAGAGGAGATTCCTACTGAAGGCGATTCTAAAAGCCTCGGATCCATTGTCGTTAGAGGAGACAATGTGGTTATGATATCTCCTCCACCAGCACAGCATTAGGTGATTTGAGATGACTAAAGGCACAACTTCTATGGGTGGTTTTACAAAGAAGAAAGTTCACATCAGATGTAGAAGATGTGGTAAGAACTCACTTCACAAGAGACACCACCAATGTGCAAGTTGTGGATTCCCAGAGGCCAAACGCAGAAAGTATTCCTGGATTAAATGGTATACATAGATGCAAGAAATTGCCCTTATTCTTAGTTCATTAGCCGGTGTTGCTACGGCCGCTGCCGTACGAAAAATGCCACGAGACAAAAATCAGTTACTTAGTCTTGGTGCCAGCTCACATATCAAAAGTCAAATCAGTGCACTAAAAATTGAAAAAGATATTCTTACTAAAACCATTACAAGACTATACCAATCAGATACAGAGTTTTCTAAAATTCAAAAAGACAAATTATTATTAAAATATCAGCATCAGCTTGGAGTTATCTTAGCTAGATTAGAAAAACTCGAGCAAGCAAGCAAGCATCCAGACTTGGGACCAGTTGGAGATGGTTTGATCACTTTGATGGATCAAAAACTATCAAAGTTAGATGACAGACTCTATGAGCTATCATCAAAGATTGTAAGCTCTAAACCTCAAACTCCAGAAGTTCCAACACCAAAGACACAACAGACAGAGACACCAAAGAAAGAATCAAAACCAATCTCACAATCAATCAAGCAGTCATTTACATTTGATAAACCAAAAGAATCTGCTGAATCAATTGTTATTCCACCAACAAGACACAGAAGATCATTTGAATTCACCACACTAACTAGCTCATCAAGAACAGAACCCAAGTTCCCATTATTTGAAAAAGAAGTTAAACACGAGATTCCAAAACCAATGCCTGAACCAAAAGTTGTACAAACACAACTAATTGAACCTAAAGAAGAGATTGTCAAAGAAATAATTCAACCAAAACCAAAAGTAGAAGATAAAATTGAAATTATTCAATCAGTCAGTCCTAAAACAGCAGAGACAAAACAAACTCTTGATACAAAGCCAGACCTTAACAAAGAAGTTGCAAAGATTACAGAACACAAAGCACTTCCAGAACCAAAACAACAACCAAAGCCAACATCAGCAGATGATGACTTTGACGAAGACTCTGATGATCTAGATAAGATCAAAGGAGACATCATGAGAGTTCTATCAAAGCTAGACCAAGCAGAGGTAGAGTAATTGTCTTATGATGATGCCATTTCGGCATTATCAAGTGATGCTCTGAAATATGTTAAGAATAATCATATTGTAGGTTTAGGAAGCGGTAGAGCAGCTACGGCACTTGTAAAATCACTTGGAAATCTAATCAAGCTTAGAGACTACAAAATAGTAGGAGTTCCAACATCAATGCAAATAAAATTAATCGCAGAAAAAGTTGGAATACCACTTGTCGAAGCTGATCAAGTAGACTACATTGATGTTGTATTTGATGGAGCAGATCAGATTGATTCACAAAAATACGTAATCAAAGGAGGAGGAGGTGCATTACTCAGAGAGAACATCTTGTTTAGTCTTGCAAAAAAAGTCATTGTGATGGCAGACAAGACAAAATTTGTAAAAAATTTTACAAGAACAGTTCCAGTCGAGATACATCCACTAGCTAGAAGTTCAACAATAAAATCAATTCAAAAACTTGGTGGAAAACCCCAGATTAGATCACTTGATAGAGGGTATCCATTCTTTACTGAAAACGGCAATATAATTTTGGATTGTGATTTTGGAGAAATCAAAAATCCCAAGGCCCTATCCCAGAAAATAAAGCAGACAACTGGCGTTCTAGAATCAGGAATATTTCTTAGAAAGCCAGATGTCATTTACAGGGCAAAGACTGGCGGTAAATTCGATATAATTTAGGCTCAGGCCATAGTTCTTAGCTGCCTTTCAGTATCGCGAATAAAATCCTCGTATTTCATTATCATTGTGGTTAGTCTGAATGCGTTCATTTGATCCTCATTATTTTTTGAACCCAAGTACGGCTTTCTTTGCTCCATGAGTTTTTGCTGCTCTTCGGTGGCCTTGAGAATATCATTTCTCAGATCATCCCTTGTTGCCATGGGGTATTATACGTGATTTTGAGATTTAAGAATTTCATAAGAGATCGATTTAGGATACCATTTGAAATCGATCTTGCTTGTATCCTTTTTGTAATTTACCTTCTATAGGAACTTTATTTCCACAGAAACTGCAGCAGTTATTTTTATCCAAATGCCATTCTCGTATGTTAAATCCATAGCGATTAACAACAATTTCATTGCATTCAGAGCAGTATGTGTGCTCCCACTTGTGTCCGGGAACATTTCCCAAGTACACATACTTTAGACCTATATCTTTTGCAACTTGATAGTGCTTCTCCAGTGTTTCAACGGGAGTGCTAGGAAACTCCATCATTTTGTAATCAGGATGAAATCTCAAAAAATGAATTGGCATCTCTGGTCCAAACTCATCGTAGATGAATTTGGAGAGTTTTTTTGCATGCTCCAAGTCATCTCCGACTTTGGGAACAATAAGATCAGTAATCTCTACGTGGATCTTTGTCTTGTCTCTAATCTCTAATAACGTATCAAAGATTGGTTGCGGATCTGGTACTCCAATGTATTTTCTTGTAAATTCTTTCTCTGCATTTCCTTTAAAGTCAACAGTAATTCCATCTAGGAATTGATTCATCATTGATACTGATTCAGGAGTATCATATCCATTTGAGACAAATACATTAAACAATCCTTTTTTTCTTGCAGCCAATCCACAGTCTCTTGCAAATTCAATAAAGATTGAAGGCTCGTTGTATGTGTAAGCAATTCCATGTGCTCCATATTTTACAGCAGTATTTGCAACATCTTCGGGAGTCATATCTATTCCTTCAACCTTACGTCTCTGACTAATGTCAGAGTTTTGGCAATATCTACAAAGCCAATTACATCCAGTAGTTGCAATAGAATAGATTTTGCTGCCTGGCCAATAATGAATTAGTGGTTTTTTCTCTATAGGATCAACATGACCTGAGATTACTTTTCCATAGGCATACAATTGTAATTTACCATCTTCGTTTCCTCGAATTCCGCACAAACCAATTTGGTTTTTTCCTATTTCGCAATATCTTGCACATGCAGTACACTTTATCTTATCATTTGGAAGTTTCTCATACAATTCTGCTTCTTTGCCAAGAATAGCTGTCAATGTTTTTTATTGCGTTTTAACATATTTAACACGTATGACAAAAACCCAGATTTCAAATTCAGATGGAGTAGAACTAGTCAGAATGGCAAGAAAAGCAGTTACTGAATTTCTCAAAACAAATTCAAAGATCGATGATTCCGAGTTTAATTCTAAATTTGATTTTAGTTGTGGAGTGTTTGTGACTATTAACAAAAAAGATTCACTGAGAGGATGTATTGGCTATCCACTTCCTGTCAAGAAATTGTCAGAAGGATTAGTAGATGCAGCAATTTCTGCAGCAACAAGAGATACTAGATTTTCACCAGTAGAGATTGATGAATTAGATGATCTTGTCTTTGAGGTAACAGTCCTGACTCCACCAGTTGAGATGAAGGTAGATGATCCAGAAAAGTATCTATCCATAATTGAGATAGGCAAAGATGGATTAATTGTAGAGAATGAATTTGCCTCGGGTTTGCTATTACCACAGGTTCCAACTGAATATGGATGGACCACTAAAGAATTCCTAGAGTACACATGCCAAAAGGCCGGACTTCCTAAAGATGCATGGAAAGACAAATCTACAAAAATTTCAAGATTTCAGGGAATGATCTTTAAAGAATAGTTTGTTAGAATTTCATATGAAAATCATATAATAATTTTTTTATAAAATGATGGTTTTGGTGTGATTATGATTAGAGCACCAGTCGTAGCAGGTCAATTTTATCCTGAAGAAAAAGACGATCTTGAAAAAATGATTCAATCATGTATGAAAAGCGAGTTTGGTCCTGGCACTGCAGAAGTCAAAGAAGAGAGAATTTACGGAGTGATTGTACCCCATGCTGGCTATGTTTACTCTGGTCCAACTGCCTGTCACTCATTTAAGGCAATATCATCGCTGAACCCGGAACTTGCAATAGTAATTGGACCAAATCATTATGGAATTGGCAGTGATGCTGCTACAATGTCAGATATCAAATGGCTTACTCCTTTGGGTTTAGTTCCAGTGGATACTGAATTGGCAAAACAATTAGCAGAAAAATCAAAATTAATTGAGATTGATTCGTATTCGCATTCACAAGATCATAGCTTAGAAGTACAAATGCCAATGCTACAATCATTTTTAACTTCAGAATTTAGAATTCTTCCAATAATACTAAGAGCACAAGATTTGAAGACTGCAGAAATAGTTGGAGATGCTGTTTCTAGTATTGCAAAGGATAGAAAATCAATAATTATTGGTTCATCAGACTTTACACATTATGAAGAAAATTCTTTTGCACATAATCAAGATAAAGCATTGATTGAACCAATTTTGAAATTGGATGTTGATGAATTCTATAAAGTACTCAAAGAAAAAAAAGTCACTGCATGTGGATATGGTGCAATTGCATCTACAATGATTGCATGTAAGAAACTTGGTGCAACAAAGGGAGTACTTCTCAGTTATTCAACTAGTGGGGATGTATCTGGAAATAATTCATCAGTTGTTGGGTATGCAGCAATAAAATTTGTATAACAAATAGTTTTAATGCTGATCAGATGGATTTTCATGTCGTATTGTATTCATAAAAACCTCATGTTCAAGCATTAGATCAATCATTTCTTGGCGTAATTGTTCATCATCCATTACTGCATTAAGCAATGGCTCCATCATATCTTGAGACATTAAAGCCATGTGTGATGGATTCTCCAACATCTTTCTATGAATTTGATTACTCGTATCTGAATTAATCCACATCTCATGTATCATATCCATCATCCTCTCTGAATGTGAAAATGTAGTTGTTTTATGCATAGAGTGCATTTGGTATTCTGGGCACCATGAGCAACTAGTATTACTCATTTTTTCACACATTGGACACCCAATATCAGAATCGCCTCCATGACCCATTGAGCCCATCATAGGTTGATGAACAGAATCCATCCACATGGAATTTTGCTTTAGCGAAGCCTCCATCAGTGAATGATGTTTCATTGTTTGAATCATCTTTTCACGTAATTCAGGCTCACTAGTCATTGATCCCAGCACGTTTTTGAGTAGTTCAGGGTTTTCTTTCATAAGAGTTGTAAAATAATTCGTAGTTTGCATCATTAGTGATGGGTTTTTTTGGAGCATTTGGTGCCAATGATGCATCAGGTTTTCATTTGATATCATATGATTCATTAATTGATTCATCATTTCGGGGCGTTTGCTCATTTGAGATGAATCAAATTTTCCATATCCACGATCAATTAGTTTTTCATAAGTAAATGGTTTTACACATGCAGGAGTTCCATCATTTTTTTGTAACAAAAGATTTCCTTGAGAGCATTTTAGCAAATCAGGATCTGAAAATTTTTTCCATTGCTGATGTATTGGCATCTCTTGTGCAAATATATCTTCAAAAATAGCGAAAAGTGAAAAAGTTGCTATACCTATTAGTAATATTAACAAAATCTGCAATGCAAATAATTCAAGTTTTTCTCATAAAAAGGAATCGTGTAATATGAAATATGAATGCAAAAATAATCAATTTATTTTGAAAATAGATTGATTGTTCTCTCAACTAGTTTTCCGTGACCAAGCTTGCCTATTACTTCAAAGTCTTCAGCCACTATTTCTCCCCTAACAATTGTTTTGACTGGCCAGCCTTTGAGATTTCTTCCTTCATAGACAATGTAATCGGAGAACCCACCAAACAACTCTGATGTTACAGTTTTTTCTTTTTTCAAATCAATCATTGTAATATCTGCATCAGAGTTTTTCTCTAGTGTGCCTTTTTGTGGATACATTCCAAATATTTGAGAAGCGTTGTAACTGGTAAAATTTACAAATTGCTCTAGTGTAATTTTATTTTGATTTACTCCATCATTTAGTAAAATTGGCAGAACTGTTCCAATTCCAGGAAAGCCAGCTAGTGCACCCCAAACATTTTCACCGCCTAGTTTGAGTTTGAGTTGATTAGCCACATGATCTGTGCCTATAGTATCAATTAGATTATTTGATAATGCATTCCATACTGCCTGTCTATCTCTTTCTGTTCGTATTGGAGGCATGACTTTGGCAAGGTATCCCTCCTGCTTCTCATAAGATAGAGTAAGATAGTGAGGGCATGTTTCTACAAAAATTTTTGTTCCTAGATTTTTTTCTTCCTCAATTTGTTTTAAGGCACGCTCTGATCCAATGTGTACAAAGTAAATTACACAATCATAATCTCGTCCAAACTTGCATACTGTCTTTATTGCTTTAGCTTCAAATTCCGGTGAACGACTCTCAGACCATGCAGACAAACCATCCTGATTTTTTTCTTTTGCAGTTTTAATTCCACATCCACATGACTCATAATCTTCGGCATGAACAAGAACTGGACATCCAAGTAAAGCTGCATTCTTTACTGTTTGTTCTACAATATCATCAGTAACGTTGACGTTTGCTTCAACTAAAGAAGGAGAGTTTGGAGGCATATCCATATACACATGTCCAACTTCACCTCCAAGATTCATGTAAATTTTAAATGATGTAATTGAATTTTCTATACAGTAATTCATTTCACTAATTTGCTCGGGTGTAAAGATTGACGCGTGAATGGTATAATCAACATAATGGTTTTGAGCTGAAGCTTCTAACTGTTCTTGTAATGATTTTGTAAATGGATCTTTTAATCTAAGCATCCTCATCATTGTTGTGATTCCACCAATTGCTGCTGCATGTGATTCTGTTTTTGCTGCTTCATTAATTGGAGAATAAACTCCATAATGAACATGAGTGTCAATTGGTCCTGGAATTGAAACTAATCCATTACCGTTAATTTTGTGATCACAAGCTGGAACATCACTAGAAAATCCTACAATTTGTCCTTCATTAATTAGAATGTTTTTCTCAACCATTCCTTGTGGGAGTATAACATGAGAATCAGTAATCACAGTATCATACGTCATCACGAAATATCATAGATTGCAGTCTATTATGCTTTGAGAAAATGAATAAAAACACAACCAATCAGTTAAGTCAAGGGCCGGTGGTTTAGGGGTATAATGCCTCGTTCGCAACGAGGATGTCGGGGGTTCGATTCCCCCCCGGTCCACTTTTTCCAGAAACTATTATACATAAATAAAAAAATACCATCTTCATGGAAGTTTTTGACGGCAAAAAAGCTGCACAGGAATACATGTCAAAGCACACTCTAGCATTCTCTACACCAGAACTTACTCTAATGAGATTCGCATTTTGGTTAGGAGACTCTGTTCCAGACCCAAAAAACGAAGGAAAAGGAATCCCAAGAATGATGACCTTTTTGACAGAACAAGACTTTGAGCCAGTCTTAATTGATGATGACAAATACGAACCATCAGGTGCAGTTAGAGCATCTGCACCATATGGAAATGCATACAATGAAGTAAAATCAGATGGAAAGTTTTGCTCTGAATGTGGAACTAGTCTTTCAGCAACTGCAAAGTTCTGTCCTGAATGCGGCACTACACAAGAATAATTTTCATTTTATCAGGGTTAAATACAAAAAAAGTGTATTGATAGTATGTCATTTAGAAATTGTGCACATTGTGGTAGGGAATTTGAAGATGTGTTTAACAGAAGAATTTGCTCTGATAAATGCTCATTAGAGATTTCTTAAATTTTATAATGCTTTAGCTCCACATTTTGTGCAAAACTTTGCATTAGCTCTTAATTCTGCGCCACATGAAGAACATCCATTTTCAGATTGTGGAGAAATTCGTTGTCTTGGCATTAGAGAGGGATCAGGTGATGGTAATGTTCCAACATCTCCAAATGCTTCTTTAGCTGAAACAATTCCTGGTGGTCCACCAACAGGATTTTCTGCACTTCCAGCTCTTGGCATTCCTGCCATTCCTCCTGCCATCATTCCAGGATTTCCCATACCAGGCATCAATCCAGGGGATTGTGTAGATCCAGAACCTTTTCCTACTGATTTTTTTAATTCGAATATTACTTTGATAGCTAGAAATTCCAATGCAGAATATGCAACTACATAGTCACCTAACTTTTGGAAGAATTCTTTGTCAGTAATTTGGCCTTTCTTGTACATGTTATTGGTATCAAGAAATGATTCATAGTACCCTTGGGATTCATCAAACAAACTCTGCAGTTTATCAAAGAGCATGTTGAGTGTGTCTACTTCACCAAATGACATGTGATAGCTTAATTTTTTGGAATATTAATTACTTTAGGATCAAAAAAGAAGGAAAACGTGTTTGAGTTTATGCAAGTGCTCTATCAATCATATTTTTGTATGATTCTTTAGAAGCAGCACCTACTTGCTGGCTAACTATCTCACCTTTGTTAAGGAGGATTAAGGTTGGAATACTAAAGACATTGTATTTTGATGCCAATTCATTGGCTTCATCAACATTAACCTTGACAAATTTTACCTTGCCTTCATAGTCACTTGCCAATTCTTCAACTACAGGACCTACCATTCTACATGGACCACACCATTCGGCCCAAAAGTCTACAAATACAGGAATGTCAGAGTTTATCACATCGACTTCCCAAGACTTTGCATCTGAAACTTGTGTTATTCCCATTGTAATATTATTTTATTATCCGTACCTAAAAACGTTCACCAGAATTAGCACCATAGTTTTTGTGGGAAAAATAATTTTGATATATACTTAAATGACGTTTTCTCAAATCTCAGATATGAGCTCAGAACTAAGACTAAAAAAATTACGAGGTTCTGGTGGCTATGTTATGGCCAGTGTGACTGATGAGCAACAGATGAAGGGAAATCTAGGTGGTCCTGATCTGTTTTTAGCGCCAATTGGCAGATTAACTGATGATAAAATTTCAAAGCATTTTTGCAATACTTGTGAAAAAGAGTTTGAGGGTTCTCCAAAAATAGAATTTGAGAATCCAAATGAAGAAGTTGCAGAAAATCTTATTCTTGCAGAAAAAGGGCAATACATCTGCAATTCATGTAATTCAACAATAGCAGAATATAGAGAGTTCAAAAAACAAGACGAAACAGGTGATGTTGGAAGTGCAAAACCACTAGAGCCAGCTGCAGAAGATCCACCACAACAAGCTCCACCACAACAAGCTCCACCACAACAAGCTCCACCACAACAAGCTCCACCACAACAAGTAGCACCTTCACAAGCAACACCGGAGACACCAAAAGAAGAAGCAACACAACCAGGTCCTGCAACTTCAGTTAGTTCTATTGAAGGAAGATCTGTATTTGATGAGAATGCAAACAAGATTGGAACTGCAAAACAAGTAGGGATAGATTCAACACAATCAATGGTTTTAGTAATTACTAAAAATGATGGAACGGAAGGAAGCATTCCTTGGAGTAATATCAAAAAGGTTGGCGAAGTTATTCTATTAGGAAATCCCGAAGCTGCAGTAGAACAAAATCAACCAGGAAAATGCTCCAATTGTGGATTTGGAAATAAGGAAGGCTCTAAATTCTGTGAAGAATGTGGAACCAAGCTCTAATAGCTAGCAAATTTAATCAATGGCACTATAGGCGATTATGTAATTGGCAAAAAAATCAATATCTAAAGGCGTTATCAAAGATATCATTATTGTTGGTGTGGGCGTACTAGTAATTTGGATTGGTTTACAGGTAGCATTTGGAACTCAAAATCCATTCTATGTAGTTGCCAGTGGAAGTATGATTCCAGTTTTAGAAGTTTATGATGTTTTGATTGTGTCAGGACATGTTACTTTTGAGGAAATTGATGTAGGAGACATTATTGTCTTTAATCGACCCTCAGACCACGATAGGGTAATAGTTCACAGGGTGGCCTCTATTCTAAATGAGGATCCTAAAACAATTAGAACAAAAGGCGATGCAAATCCAGCATCAATTCCTGGAACTGACTTTCCAATTACTCAAGAGGAATACATCGGAAAAGTAGCCTATACTATTCCACAAATAGGATATGTCACTCAACTGCTAAAGCCACCAATCAACTATGTCATAATTGCAATCGTAATTGGAATAATGGTAGTAAAGCAGATGGCAAAGAGAAAAAATGAGAAAGAACTTTCACTCTCTGATCCACTTGAAAAAGATAATCCAGAGACCATTGAAGAGTTGTCAGATATTTCCAAAGTAGAAAAAGACTTGGAATACTCAGAGAATTTTGAAAAATTAGATGTAGATGATACTGAAAAGAAACCTGAAGAGTCAGAGAAGCCAACAGATAAGGACAAAAATAAATTCAGTTAAATTCAGGCAAGCAGGTTCACATATGCTCTTTTTAGAAAAGCAATAGATCGTCCTACTTGCTTGGTAGTATTAATACGTCTTTTTTCCTAAAAAAGCATTCTCAGAAATTATCAGTTCTATCAGTAGAATCACTTAAGAATTGGATAAAAATAAAATCCATGCGTGAAATATTTAGTCATACTTTCTATAGTATTATTGGTTGGTACGGCATATGCACAAACACCATTTAGAGACATGGCAGGACTAACACAAAACGGGATAGAATGGTGTGAAGAAAACTATCAACTATACTATTTCATGGGAAATGATTTCTTTGAACATCACAAGCATTCAATCGAATCAAGACTGTGTGGTAATTTGTATAATGACGAGATTTGGTTATATGATGGTCATGACAGATATCAAAAACTAATTGAACAAAGCAGAGTATACTATAGCTTAGAGATTCAAGAAAGTATGGATGAATCCAAAGAAGGAATCATTGATCCAAAATCAGTCAATATTAAAGAGATTCCACAGGAGATAGAGCAGCAAAAAATTGAATCACAGCAAACGGAACAAGAAAAAATTGAAAAAGAGATAGAATCAGAAATCATCGAATCTGGAAATATTCAAGTTGATATTAACCAAGATAAAGGAGGGGGATGCCTAATTGCAACTGCAACATATGGCTCTGAGTTGGCACCACAAGTACAATTCCTCAGAGAAATTAGGGATAATCAATTGATGAGTACAGAATCTGGTGCATCATTTATGAGCGGATTTAACCAATTGTACTATTCATTCTCACCATACATTGCAGATATGGAGCGAGAGAATCCAGTATTCAAGGAAATGGTAAAGCTTGTAATCACACCAATGCTGACATCACTATCAATAATGTCACTTGCTGATTCTGAATCTGAAATTGTATCACTAGGAATTGGAGTAATTTTGCTCAATATTGGAATGTATGGTATAGCACCAGCTATGCTGATCTATCAAATAAAAAATAAAAGAAAAGATATGGTTAACCGCGATTAGCAGTTTGTTCTCCACATAGAGCTGGTGTGTAAGGATCAGTTGGATCTAGTAGAGAACAAGAAGTAATTCCCGTTTCAACTACATCAATTTGACCATTGTTTTTCTCAAAAACAAGTAACTCAGTCCATGCTTTGTTGTTTGTATAGTCTCCCTCAATGAAGTTACCATCAGGATTTACATTGTGTACTAGATAGTATATTCCTGGAGTAATTCCTGTGATATCAACTTGATTTCCTGGTGTTGATTGGTGATATTGATCAGCCCAACCTGCTTGTACTCCTTGAAGACTGACTGTGCAATCCCAAAATACTCTATCTGCGGTATTGGTATTTCCAATCATATTGTATACATCTTCAACACAGAATGTAACTTTGTTTGAATCACCAACAACAGGTCCATCTGGAGAACCTTGGTGAACACTAAATTCAGTTACATCAGCAATGTGCCAATGATTGTGTTCATCATGGAATTCAAATGTGCTTACAACTTGTTCGTGTACAATATTTCCATCAGCATCAAGTAATTGTTGTGTAGCAATTACATCATCATCAGGATTTGCTGGAAAAGTTGGAGCCATCTGCCAGTGACCTAATCCAGTATTTGCAATACCATTGGTGAATCGAAGAGTATCAGATTGTTGTTTATGAACAACTTGAATTCCATCTGGAACAACTGCTTGTAATTCAGGAAGCAGTGCCTCACTTGGAATTTTATTTGGTGGTGCTGCAGATACTGTCATAGGAACAGTAATCATCAATCCAATTGCGATCAGCATAGGAATCAAAGTTGTCATTCGGAAGATTTTCTTTGATGTCGTCATTGTTTTAAACAAATTTTTTTTAGTACTTAAAGGCCTGTCAGTTGGAAAAATTACAGTTATTTTGAAAAATTACAAATCAAACTCTATTGTAAAGTAAAATTAAAACTTGTTCTATGATCATAGAACAGAATCTTTTGTTTTGAAAACTCGCTTAAAGTATTCAGATGGTTCTTTTGGTTCCTCTACATCATTTGTAATGCCAGCTAAATGTTTTGCAAGATTTTTTTTGTAACCAACCTGCATTTGTCTCTGAATCTGAATTCTTTGTGCTTGTGGTGAGCCTGCACCATGCATAGATTCAGTAAGATACCCTACAGCATTTCTTCCAAGAGTCATATTTTCAATTAATCTCAATATTCTCATTCTATTTTCAACATCTGCTCCCTTTCTTCCTGCTAGATATTTTTTGAGTAATGGACCAGCAACTGGATGTCTAAAGTCCTTCTCAGATGGTAAGGTAACAACTAAACCACCTGCAATGTCTTGTGCAAGTCGGCTAATCTCATATGGGAATCGAGTCACATTGTGCTTGCATACTTGTGCTAGCATGTCATCATTAAGATAAACACCTGACTTCATTTTTTGTCCCTGATGCGATGATGCAATTCCTGCAGCAAATATTGTTTCATTAAGATGAGTCATCTCTATGATTTTGTCTTTAATGTGAGAAACTTTTGGAATGCCATTGTAATCAGCAATTGTGGCTGCTGCACCAATTAGCACATCACCAAGGCCTGTTTTGCATACGTAGCTGCGTCTGTGATAGCAAGTAAATCTCTCAATCAACATTGATGCAAATTCAAATTCTCCATGCATGAAAACTTTATCCCATGGGATAAACACTCTATCTAAAATCATCAATGCTTCTTGACCACCATATTTTTCATTTCCAACATCGATAGTTCCTTCTTCCATACTTCGTGTGTCACAGGATTGTCTTCCATAGATGTAAGTGACTCCTGGTGCATCAGCTGGAATTGCTCCAACTACTGCCCAGTCTTTATCATTTTCAGTTAGTCTAACTGTTGGCATTAGAATTATCCAGTGTGAGTTGATACAACCAGTTTGATGTGCTTTTGCACCAGAGACATAGATTCCTTTTTCATCTCTGTCAACTATTCGAGTAAACAAATCAGGATCATCTTGTTCTGCAGGTCCCTTGCTTCTGTCTCCTTTTGGATCAGTCATGGCACCTCCAATTACAAGATTTTCTTTTTGAACCATCTTTACAAATTCCAAGAATCGTTTATGATAATCAGTTCCATGTTTCTCATCAATCTCAAATGTAGTTGAATGCAATGAGTTGAGTGCATCCATTCCAACACATCTCTGGAAACACGTACCAGTATTTTGTCCTAGTTTTCTCTGCATTTTATTTTGCATTACCAAATCCTGTGCACTCTCTGCAATGTGTAAAAATCTGTTAACTCTAAGTCCAGTAAGTGATGAATCAGCAGAAGCTAATGCTTCTTCTCGCATTGCAAGATCATAAGTTTCTGCAACTGCGTTAATTGATGGTCTAATCATAGGATGATCGACTGGCTCTTTTACTAATTCTCCAAACAAGTAAACTTTTAGATCACGTCCTCTCAAGCTCTCAATGTAATCTTCCCCTGATCTAATTGTCTTTAAGACATTAGCCATGTAATTTAATGCACCATTCTCGGGTATAAATATTCTAAATTAGGAATAAGAAATAGTCAGGTTTATTCTCAATTAAAGGCCAATTCTGACATCTAAAATACGACAGCCCTTTCCTTTTTCCATGACTAGTACAGGGTTCATGTCAAGTTCTTTGATCTCTTTAAAGTCAGTAACTAGTTGGGATAGTCTTTGAATGCATTCAGAAAGTTTTGCAATATCTGAAGGCTTTTCGCCTCGAACTCCTTGTAGTAGTTTTTGTGTTTTAATTGATGCGATCATATCATCAGCTTCAAGATTTGTTACTGGCGCAAGCTTGAATGTAACATCTTTGAGAACCTCAACATAGATTCCCCCCATTCCAAGCATAATGACAGAACCAAATCCAGGTTCAAGTTTTGAGCCTATGATTAGTTCTTTTCCGCCTTTTACCATCTCTACAATTAGTACGCCTTTGATCTCGGCTTTCTTGTTGTAATTTTTTGCATTTTTGATAATTGTTTTGAATGCATCTCTTATTTCAGAATCATTTGTCAAGTTAACTTTGACACCACCTGCATCAGACTTGTGAATGATTTGCGGAGATGCAATCTTCATCACAACAGGATATCCAATTTTCTTTGCAACTTTTACTGCTTCATCTTCTGTTTTAGCTAATGCACTGTTTGGTAGTGGTAATCCGTAAGCTTTGAGAACCTCTTGTCCTTCTTCTTCTAGTAGATTTGGTCTCTTTTCTTTTTTTACTTTATCAAAAATTTTCTTTGCCTTTGCTTTGTTTACTTTAAACTTTGTAATCTTTCCATCAGGAGCTTTGATCCAATTAGAAAATCTAATCATTGATGCTAGAGTACGAATTGCGCCTTCTGCATATGTATAGTATGGAACATTACCTGCTGCTAAAATTTCTCTATTTGTAATTCCCTCATCTAATCCCATCAAACTTGCAAGCATTGTCTTTTTGTATTTTTTTGACATTTCGACAATTACTTCTGCCAGTTTGTCATAGTTTAGAGTTCCAGAAGGAGTACACATTGAGATTACCGAACCTACTTTTGGATGTTTTAGTACTCTATCAAGTACATTGTGGAATCGATTAAAATCAGCATCACCTACAATATCAACGGGATTTCTAGAGCTTCCCCAAGGAGGAATAACCTGATCAATTTTTTTCCTAATGCTAGAAATATCAGCCATCTTGATTTTCATCTTAGAGCATGCATCAGTTGAAATGATTGCAGGACCTCCTGCATTTGAAACAATCACAAGATCACCACCTGATGGCAATGGTTGTTTTGAGAATGCAGTTGCATAATCAAATAATTCTTCCATTGTATCTACTCGTATTGCACCTGATTGCTTTAGTAGTGCATCATAGATTTCATCTGATCCCATCAGAGCACCAGTATGAGACATTGCAGCCTTTGCGCCTTCTGGGCTTCTGCCTGATTTTAATACAAGTACTGGTTTTTTGAGTTTTTTAGTAATATTTTTGCAAACTTTGAGAAACTCTTGTCCGTCTCCCATGTCCTCCAGATACATAACAATAACTTTTGTTTGCTTGTGGTTGGCAAGAACCTTTAGAATATCTACTTCACTCATTACTGCTTTATTTCCAAGACTTACAACTGCAGAGAATCCAATTCCTTGAGCACTAGCATCTTCAACTAGTGCTGCACAAATTGCACCGCTTTGTGACACTAGTGCAATCTTTCCAGACTTTGGTGTAACTTTAAGAAAAGTAGAATTCATCATTGTCTTGGGATCAAGATTCATGACACCAAGACAGTTTGGACCAATGATTTGGATTTTGTATTTTTTTGCAATGTCTTTAATTTCTTGTTCACGTTTAGCTCCTTCCTCATCAACTTCTTTGAATCCTGCTGTAATGATTACAACACCTTTGATCTTTTTCTTTCCACATTCCTCTAGAACTGGTCCCACAAGGGTATTTTTGATAACAATTACTGCAAGATCTATAGGTTTAGGAACATCCAAAACGCTCTTGTATGCTTTTTTGTAAAAGACAGTATCACGTGATGGGCTAATAGGATAAACAATTCCTTTGAATCCATTCATAATATTTGATGTAATAGTAGCACCGACACTTCCTCGTTTGTCAGATGCTCCGATAACTGCAATTGATTTTGGCGATAAAATCACAGATTCAGCCATAGTTATGTTGGATCAAAGGAATTTGTATAATAAAGTTATTCATAGAAATTTCTGATCTCTGTTTTTCTAGCTTCCCAGCATCTTTCCTGCAAGATTATCTTTTCTTGGAACCCAAACAATTGAGAGATTTGAAATTTTACCCATTATTGACCAAGCTTCACGTGCCAAATCACGAAGCTGTTCATTATTAATTGCAAATTCATGATTAAGTTGGTTTACAGTATTTTTTGAATCACTGTAAATTGTAATCTCTTCATTAGATTTTGCAAACTTGTTTAGTGCAGAAATTATTGCCATGTATTCAGCTTGATTGTTTGTTATCTCTGGTTTTTTTTCATAAAATGACTCACCTGTCTCTTTGACAAAGTAACCAAATCCACCACCAGGGCCTCCAGAGCCATCAACGTAAACACTAATTCCCATCTTTGTACAACCTCGTTATCTTAACAATAAAATTCACTACTAACATGTAAATGATTGTAGATAATCCTTGTGAAACAATTGATGCCAAGTATGGATCATAGTTAATTGTTAAGAAGTAATATTGCAAAATCCACCTTACTGCAGTATATACAATTTCTGCAATGCCAAGTGATGTAACTAATTTTTTAAGATCATACTTTAGTTTTTTTGAATCAATTCCTCCTGATTCAAGTCGATATTTTTTTCTATTGTCAAGATAGAATAAGCCACTAAATAAAGAAAAATAAATCACATAATCTGCAATTGTAGTATAAGTTGTGTTAAGATATGCTGCTTGCTCTGCTAACAGTTGAGCAATTATTGCTGAAATTGTAATTGATGCAGCAAATGCAATTAGAATATTTTTATTTAATTTCAGATACTCTTGAAGCACATCATCAAATCATTACTGTTCCAAATAAACTAAGATTAGTCAAGCGTTATCTTTAGAAATATTAACAGGCCTGCAAGTTCTGCTATTCCAACTCCTAGCATGTATGGGAAAATCTCATGTGAGAAAATCTCCTCCATAGAAAAGTAAGCAAGTGCGCCAATGACATTATGTAAAAACAGCATTGCTGCAACTACAATCATACCCAATGGGAGTTGTGCTCTAGTTTTGCCATACATTTTGCCAAAAATGCAAATTAAAATTCCAAGAATACCCATATTTGCAATTGATACAATCGACAAAACTAGTGAGGTTGACTCCATTTAGTCAAAAACACCTCTTGAGCTTTTATTTACTTTTATCCAATTTTCCTTCAATTTCTTCTAATGTCTCCATGTTTACCTCAAGAAATGTAGAGATAAAGTATAGCACACCATACTTTTCTCCAACTTTAGTTATCAAGTTATTTTTTTCTAATACTTTGATATGATGCTGAATTGCCTTGTAATCAAGACCAAGATCATTTGCTAATTGATTCGTATTTTTTGGATTTTGCTTTAATTGTGAGATAATCTTTAATCTATTCAGTCCCCCACGTGAGCCTACAAAAACAAACCAAAGTAGTCTTTTTGCATCAGGATCATTTGCCATGAGTAATGAAAATTCTTCTCGTTTACTCCTAAAAGGTATTTTGTGTGTAATTAAAACTAGAAAGTATAAAAAACAAATCAAACAATTTTCTTTGAATAAGAAATGATGTTAAATTATGATGCACCACTGTATAGACCACCATCAGAAGCTAGATCACTGATTTTTCAAGTTACTCTTGGTTGTTCATTTAACGAGTGTTCTTTTTGCGACATGTACAGATCCAAAGAATACTCAGAGAGACCATGGGAGCAAGTAAAAGAAGAGATCGATATGATGGCAAAATATCTCCCTGATACTAGACGAGTATTTCTTGCAGACGGTGATGCACTAAATCTTGATGCAGAGTATATGATTAAAATTGTAAAATACATTAGAGAAAAATTTGCAAACATTGAAAGAATTTCTTGCTATGCAATGCCGATGAACATTCTAAAGAAGACACCCGAAGAACTCAAGAAGATGAATGATGCAGGACTAGACATGTTTTATTTGGGAATAGAAAGTGGTTCAGATATTGTTCTAAAGAAAGTAACAAAGGGAGCACTAGCTAAAACCATCATAAAGTCAGTCAACAAAGCAAAGGATGCAGGATATGTAATGTCATGTATGGTAATTTTGGGACTTGGTGGTAGAAAGTATTCTAAAGAGCACATCAAGGGAACAGCCGAAGTAATCAGTGCATGCTCACCAAATTATGTGGGAGCACTAACACTGTATCTAGAAAATGGAATAAAGCAAGAATTTTTAGAAAAATACAAAGGAGAATTTGTTAGAATTGATGATGATGAATCACTAGAGGAGCTACGTGAGTTAATCAGTCAGATAGATACAAAAGATGAGATTGTGTTTAGGGCAAATCATGGCTCTAATGCATACACAATCAAAGGAACTTTTCCTCAAGACAAACAAGAGATGCTAAAGAAAATAGATTGGATGAAGCAACATCCAGAGATCATGAGACCACAGGGACTACGTGGATTCTAAGTTATCATGATCTAGATATACAACTTTGAAGATTCTAACTGAATAATCTCCTTCAAAGATTTTAGTTGTTTTACCGTTTTCAGTATTTAGTACTCTGAATTTGTATTCATAATCACCATCTTCTGCAACATCGGCTTGTGCAAAATGAACAGCCATATCATCTTGGAAGATTTGAATTATTACTGGATATCCTGCCACATGATTTGCAACGTTTCCTTCAACAAATCCCCATGGAAGAGTGTTGGATGGAGAAGCATGAAAGAATATGGTTGATTTTTCAAGTGCCATCATATCATTTAATGGGTAGGTTTCTGTTTGTGGCTCATGTGTGTGGCCATTAATCATTACTTGTCCAACATGTGGATGTGCAGATGCAGAGCCAACTGAAAAGGATAAAAGAATACTAACTGTCAATAAACTTGAAAACAAAACAAAGTTGTTCATATCACAAGAATTATCTGGAGTAATTTAAGAATTTAGTAGCTTAAAGATTATCAATTACTGGTTTAAGATTTTCTGGCAATTCAGGCAGCTCAGTATGGCTTTCATTGTTTTGTAGGATTTCAGGGCCAATACGTCGAACCTTTTGTGTTCCAATTAGGGTGTCAATACTTCGATGAATATCTTTTTCTGACAAAACAGATTGTAATTTCTCAATTAATTCCTCTTCTTTTTCATATTTTTTTATACCATATTGAACAATTATCATTTTTTCATTCATAGAATAGTCTGTCATTTGAGAATACAAATTTTTGCAGAGTAAAAAACATTACCTGTTATAAAAAAAGTTTTTTTTCAAGTTCTTCAGGTTTCGGAATACCTGTAAACTCTAATTTCTCATTAATCACCAATCCAGGTGCTGTAAATATAGGATATTTTTCTAGAAATTCTGGTTTTTCTGTAATATCAATTAATTCAAAAGATACTCCAAGTTTTTCTAACATTTTTTCTAAAACATTACAATTAGAACACCCAGGAGTAGTCAGAACTTGTACTTTCATTTCTCTAAAAATTGTTCCGGATTCTTCTCAAAGGCCCATCTACATGTTGCACAGCAGAAACGATATTCCTTACCATCATGGACTAGTGATTCTCCTTTATCTCCTACATCCATTCCACAAACTGGATCCTTCATGATGTAATCTTTCTCCTTTTAGTAAAATACCATGCTATTGGAAATATAATTAATGCTCCAAATAATATTGGAACAAACTCTTCGGATATCCAAATTTTATAATCATGAGTATGCTGACTTATATGAAATTCTGGTGGAAGAGAAGTCATAGACACTAAATTATTCCATGCAATGTGTATCATGGTACTCTCATACCATTCATGACCGCCTGGAATTCCCTGAATAATTAAAAATGCACCTAAAATTATTAGCATCCAACCAGTAATTTTTTCAATGTTTTCTCTGTTTGTAGTGATTCCTTTTGTGTAATTTACGCCAAGTATTGCAAGAACTGATAGTAAAATTAATGGAATTGCTCTTCCGACACCATGTACTGCACCAAGGCTTGCTCCAATTTCGATACTTCCAGTACTTGCAACATAAATTAAAAGCCAATAAAACATTGGATTAGGACATCCAACTCCTGCATTACCTAAAAGCAATCCCATGAAAAATGATTTCGAATAGTCTCCACGATTCTGAATAAATTTTGGAGTAGCAGAGTATGTTGGAAGTTTTAATTCAAAGAGTTTCAATTGTGATAATCCAAAAATAAAAGCTGCAATACCTGCAATCAAAAACATGTAAATTGAGATTTGATCTAGATTTGTAGATTCTCCTAATGCACCAATTCCAATACCATAAATTGCAATAGTAATTGTCAATCCTGCTCCAAACAATAATGCCATTGAAAGACCCTTCTTTCCTCCTTTTCCCATACTGAGTGGAATTATGATGAATACAAGAGGAAGCGTACAAGGAAGAATAATCATAGATAATCCAGCAAGATATGCAATAATCAACCAAGAAGGATATGATAATTCATGACCTGCACCAATAGCAATTTCATTAGTAGCAGAAAATATTCCACCAACAAAGATTAGTGAAAACATTACAAAGAGAGCAAAAATTAGTAATTTTTTTGGTGCTAGTTGTACTGACATGCTAATATTGGTTATATCAAATATTTAATTCGAGATCAAATAAAAATTTTAGACAGTCATTCTTGATTTTCATAATAAAGTTTGATTACTTGATCAACTACAACATTAGTCTCTGCATCTTTTGCAGTACTGACTAGAAGTAAAAAGTCATCACCCAGATAAAATGAGAATCGTTTAATATTTTCATAATCGGATAATGTGTAAATTGTTTTTCCAAGATACTTTGCCATCTCTTTTCTTGATTTCCAATCAAGAATAGACTGGTTAACTAATTGATTCTCTGCATGATCAGAGAGCATACTTTTTACACCATCTCTCATTCCACCAGCAACTTTTACAGCCCATTCATCATATACTGCTGCAAATCTAATCTTAGGATTCTTTGCTAAAATCTCAGAGCAGAACTTTTCATAATCCAATAAGTATTATAAATATTCAAAGTAATTAGAGTTTTATTTTTTGGATTATCAGTATTCAGGAATGAAATTATTCTTTTAACTTACTTTCCCTAAATACATCAGAGCCATACCAGCAGTACCTGAAATAATCTAAACACCACTCATGAAACATAGGATCATCGGAGTAAAACATCTCACTAAGATCAGCTTCGCCATCACTGTTTGGAAACATTATACAGACTTCTTTTTCATTCATGACAATCATAGTTTGAACATTTTTTGCCATCTTTCTCTCAATTAGTCCCTTCTCTACTAGTTTGTCGTATCCCAGTTTTTTCAGCAATGCCTTTCTACCTTTTGGAACAATTGCAGATTCAGAGAAAATGTAATTGAATTTCACTCCTTTTTTTACTTGCTTTACAAGTGGCTCAATCAAGTCAAGTGGGACTTCAGCTAGTATCTCATAGATATATTCATTGGAGTTTTTGTATACAGTCTTCCACTGCTCTAGTACTTTAGAGAATCCCTTTATGTGCTGATTAACTGCAAGTTGACCACAGCGCATCTGAAATTTCTGTGGAACATCGCCAAAGTTATGCTCTTCAAAGTATTTTCTGTTCTGCAGTAAAAATACTAGTGATGGAACTTGTGTGCAAACAGTTTGTCCAAATGTGGTTAATGAATAGGTTCCATCAACGTTCTTTTTTATCAATCCACTATCTTCTAGTCTAACAAAATTTCTATGAACCTCTTGCTTTGTTGCCTTGATCTCTTTTGCAAAAGCAGTAGGTGTCAGGTTTTTGCTTAATAGTCCAAACAGAATATTCAATCTCTGGGGACTAGCAAGCTCCAAGACATAATCTGCAGTCTCATCAATCAGGTCTGTCAACAAAGATGTAAAGTTGTTTTTACTAAAAAACTAGTGGAAAATAAGCTAAAACTAAGAAAACTATGAGGTTATGCTCATCTTTGGCTTTTCATATATGCATAAGGAGTGAATTTGAACCTCAGTTTGTGTTTGGCATTTACTGCATTCAAATTGTATGCTTTGATCACAGCCAATACAATTCTTTATTGGCTTAAGTGCTGCGCCGCATTTTCTACATGAGGTATTCATGAGTATAGTTGGTCCTTTAGTATCATTAAACCCGGTCAACAAATTAGCTTACCAGTCATTGAGTAGTTTTACCAAATTTGATGAATTTCTATGAGTATTACTAATCATGAATACAAAACAAATCTCAACATGGGATAAGATGGTACATGCCCCATTCAAAAAGGTCGTAAAGTTTGATCTTATTTGTATGGCAATGGGTGCCGTAATGGGAATGGGTGCTGGTGCATATTTTGTTGCTAGCGGTTTACTAGGCTAGCAACAAAAATTTTTTTATAATTAATCAAATTTCAGGCTTTGGCCAATTCAATTCTAAAAATAGTAGGATTGTTAGAAACAGGAATCTTTCATGGTGTGTGACAATTTTTGGCATGTTATGGGTTTCAAATGGGTTAATTGATCATTTCTGAGGAAAAAGAGATGAAGATAGGAAAAAATTATCCTAGTTTGTAGAGATTTTTGAGAATCTGTTTTGCCTTGTATTGTTCAACTATTTTCTTGTATGTCTTTACTTCTTCTTTCTTTACATTTCCAAATGCATCATGCTTAAGAGTATGTGGATCATTGAATGGTATCTTATCTTTTGTTTTAACACCATATGATTTTGCTTTGAGTTTTTCATCACTTAGTTGTGCTTTAGTTGGATATGCATAGACGTCTTGTAATACAGGAGTAATCATTCCTGCAGCCAAGATTGTCATTACAGATATTGCCATCATTGTTTTCATTATTATCAAATACACCTCCTCTTAATTTGATAAGTAAAATTTCTCAAAGGATTATCAATGATGTCGGAGAATCCCATAATATCATCAAAACTTATTTGTTCTCTAGATAGAAAAGAGATTTGATTCTCTCTTCTAACTAGAGTTGATTGCAGGAATGATTTTTGGACGGCTTTGCACTGGATAGCAGTTTGCATGATTAGTCAACAGGAAAAAAATATTTGGCTATAACGGACAGTTTGTGGCATGCTTTTTGATAATGAATTTTGATTAGTTTGTGATCTTTTTTATAACGTATAGAAAATGATACCATAATGACAAAAACAATACTTTTAGCAATTTTCACAGTTGCTGTACTACTTACAGGTACAATTGCCGCCCCAATGGGATTAATTGGTTCTGCAGATGCTCTAAAAAGCAAAGGAACTTCATCAAGTGTAATTAATTCAAAAAAAGTCTGCGGTGATAGACTCTGTTCTGAACCTGTTCCAGAAGTAAAAACTGAGGCAAAAAAGAAAGAAGAGGTAAAATCTGAAAAGAAAACAGAATCTGCTGAAAAAGCTAAAGAAGTACCAAAGAAAGACGCAAAAGCTGAAACAATGGAGAAAGCAAAACAAGAAGCCCAATTAAAAGTACCAAAGACTGTAAATGGTGTTATCACATCAGTACAAGATCCTGGTCAGGGACATGAGAATCATCAACTTGCAATAATTCTTCCCCCAAGTGAGAACACTTATCGTGGATTTATTACATATTCTGCATCTGAGAATGTTCAGCTTGTAGCACTACATGGTCCACTGAAAAAGGGAATGGATAAAGGACAAGCAATTTGGTCTATGGATGGTAAAACAAAGTATGGTTTGACGTTTGTAGATAGAGAAACTTCTTCAGGAGTATGGCAGTTCTCAGGAAATGCAATAGCACTTCATACAATGAACTCAGAGCCATTCACTGTAAGCTACTCTGTAACATACACTGAGCATTCAACTGCAGGTGAAAGAGTAGTAAAAGGAACTATAACATCAAAACAAGATCCTGGTGTTGGACATGAAACCCATCAGCTTGCAGTTCTGTTAGGACCTAGTGAGAAATCATTTGCAGGTCATCTGACATATGATGCATCTGAGCCGGTTCAGATTGTCACATTACTTGGACCAATGTCAAAAGCTGAATTAATGAAACGCCCATATTGGACTCCTGATGGAGAAACATATTATGCACTAATATTGGTACCATCAAAGGCTGCTGGCTCTACAATGTTCTCAGGAAATGCTTTGGCACTTCACACTATGAATGAAACACCATTCACTGTAAGCTACTCCATAGTACTTACAAAATAATTTCTTTTTTATTTTTAATTCATCTTACTGATTTACTGGAACTTCAATCCAAAAAGAATTTCACCAAGAGATAATCTATCAATAATTTGCAGACTATTTGTATCAATTACAACAATTTGATCAGTCTGTGTTACTCCAACATACAAATTATTTGTATTTTAATCAGCCCTCAAACCATGATGGGTTTATCTACTGTTTTAGGTATAAAAATGGGCGCAGATAATATGAAAAAATAATTTAGAAAATTATCTAACACAATCCACGTTTTTGCATACCTTTGTTACATTTTGGTTCAGTGCTACCACCATCATCAGTTCCACCAGCAACAGAATTATCAATGAATCCTGCATATTTTGAAACTCTAGTATCACCTGAAAATTCACCAAAGGAACTATCTAAAATTTTATTAATATCAGAAGTTGTTCCATCATTAAAAGTCAAAGTAACTCCATATGATGTAATTCCAATAATTTCACCATTACTAATTGCTGGACCTCCAGAATCTCCAGAAGCTGAATTGACTTCATTAGAGCCTAATCCTAAATCGTTATTGTTAAAGAAGAATCCAAACGCATCATTGCTTGGAATACCATTATCAAAATCATATTGTAAAACAGAACCTGGAACAAAGTGTGCTTTTGCCTTTAACCCCAATGCCTTGAGCATTGTATCGGCAACATCATCATATTGGTTTTGTCCATTTCGTTTATCTCCAAAATCAAGAATATCCCCATCATTGCCATTTCCAGAACGTCCGTATCCTACTTTTTCAACAATTGCACCTACATCGTTTGAACCATCCCTGTCAATTTGATATCGTGTAACATCATTAGTTGGTACAGATACAAGCTTCAATACTGCAACATCATTTCCTTTAAGAACATCACCATTCCATTGATTGTGGACTTTGGTTGCAGTTGCATCAATTGCAATTGTTTCAGTTCCTGAATCACCTTCAAATGTTACAGTGCCTGATTGCAATACATTATTTCCAATATCATTAGTTACACAATGTGCTGCAGTTAGAACATGTTCTCCAGTCCATAACAAACCACCAGTACATCCAAAAATTCCATCAGAACGAGTTAAAATTAAGAGTCCTGCACCATCAAGTGGACCACCAGGATTAGTCAAATAATTTGCAGGATCACCGTATGTTGTGTATAGTGGCTGAACAACTGCTCGTAAGTTATCTGTTTGAATAATTGTTTGTGTAAATTGTCCCACTTTGACTTTGGCAATATCAGGTACATGATCAGGTAATGCGGATGAGTTTACTGTGATTCCACTAGTAAGTAAAATTGAAAATAATCCAACTAGAGCAAAATACTGAAATGCTTTAATCATATTTTTACATTTGAAATTTTATTTTTAAGCATTTGGTTGTAATCATTATTACATTTTTTATGCTCAAATTGGTTTAAACTGAAATTTCTTGTAAAGTCAAACCTGAAAAATGGGCCCACGGGGATTTGAACCCCGGATCTTCGCCGTGTAAGGGCGACGTCATAACCGACCTGGACTATGAGCCCAGAAACCTACCTTTCTAAAAACCATTTAAACTTTGAGACAAGTCAGAATCTAGAAATTTGATTAAATTTCAAAGAAATTCATGAAAGTTTTGAATTTTTTTTCCAGTCCAATTGGATTAGGTCATGTGACAAGAGATATTGCAATTGCAAATAATTTCCAAAACATTTCAACTAATTTTGTTACAGGTAGTGGTGCTGCTAAAATCTTAAAGAATTTAGATTTTAACGTGCAGGATGTTTATCATCCACCAGATTTTATTATTAATAATGGAACATTACAAAATCCAGCAAAATGGTTATGGAATTATTATCAATATTATAAAGAATGCAAAAGTATTTCTCAAAAGATTCTGGAATGTGACAAACCAGATTTAGTAGTTAGTGATGAGGATTTTGCATCACTAAGCAATGCACAAAACAAAAAAACTCCAACTATACTAATCACTGATATTTTAGAGACTAGATTTACCAAAGGATTAGCATCACTAATTGAGAAAAAGATGAACAAGTCAATGAAAGAGATAATAAAAAAATGTGATATAGTAATTCTTCCTGAAGATGGAGATGATCATGATAACATTAGAAGAGTTGGACCAATTATAAGACAAACAAATTCAACAAGAGAGCAACTAAGAGAAAAATTCTCATTTTCAAAAAAAACAGTTCTCATATCAATTGGTGGAACAAGTTCAGGAATTTTTCTAATAGAAAAAGCCCTTGATGCAATATCAAAGATTAATCAAGATTTACAAATAGTTCTAGTAGCAGGTCCTGCAGTTAGTAAAGAATTCAAAAATACACGCAATGAAGGATTTGTAAATAATCTGCATGAGTATATCTATGCTGCAGATGTTTTGATATCGCTAGCAGGAAAATCAACTATAGATGAGGCCAGGTATTATGGAACACCCTCAATATTTATTCCAATTAAAGGTCATTTTGAGCAAGAAGACAATGCCAGAGAAGAAGGATTTGCCTTTGAAGATGTCAAAAGACTGGACTCTTTAATTTTAGAAAAACTAGAGGAGAAGCGAAATCAAATCAATACAAATGGAGCAGAAAAAGCATCTCAAATTATTTTAAAGATGATCCAATCAAATGCTTAATAGAAGGCCATTAAGCTTTGAAAAAGTACTATGACCAAGTTAGTAGTTGCCAAGTTTGGAGGAAGTGCCATTGGTCCTAATGGAACATCAATTCCAGGAATTGTATCTAGAATTAATGATTTGAAAAAAGATTCCAAAGTCATTGCAGTGTTTTCTGCACCATTAACTATCATCGATGGGAAAAAACGCTCACTAACTGATGTTATAATAAAACAAGGACAAAATGCTGAAAATGGCACCACTCCATCATTAGATGATGTCAAGGCAACCTATCAGAAGATTCTAGAGATGGTAAATGCTGAAAATATGGATCAGTGCAAGAAAACTATTGATTCTCATCTACAAAAGGCACAAAAAGCACTGGATGAGGCATTATCAAACAAAGAGTTTGCCGACGAGATCCGTTCAAGAGCATTAGCATTCTCTGGGGAGATACTGATGTCTCATGTAATGAACTACATTCTAAGAAGCAATGGCATAAAGAGTGACGCAGTAAGTTTTGAGGACTGGCCAATTATTACTGATAATAACATAGAATCAACGAATTTCAGAATTTCTGAATCACGTGAAAAGATTGGCAAGATGGCAGAATTAGTTGAGAATAACGAAGTCGTATCTATTGGGGGATTCATTGGAAAGACAGTAGAAAATGTTACGACTACATATGAGCGTGGGGGCTCTGATAGAACAGCTGCTGATCTTGGAATCTTGTTTTACAAAAAATATCAAACAAGAATAGACTTTGAGAAGGACAGTTCAGTAGTATCAGCTGATCCAAAAATAGTAGAATCAGGATTAACAGAAGTTAAACAGCTCTCATACAACGAAGCAAGACTAGCTGGCATGTTTGGAATGAAAATTCTAGATCCAATTGCCATCAAAGAAATAGTTGAAAACGGAGTAGATATGCCAATTACAGTTACAAACATGAAAAATCCATCAAAGACTACAACAATAAAGAGAGTATTAGATGAACAAAAGGGCCATCCAATTAAGATAGTTACTGGAAAAGAGAACTGTGCAATATTTAGAATTGAAACAAGCTGCATTCAAAGACTATTAACATCACTTGAGAAAGACAAGAGATACAGCGAGTTTATTATACTATCACCATTTACAAAAGATGGAATAGAGTTCTCAAGAATTTTGTTTCTTGATGGAGAATATGTAAAGAGAAATGAAAAATATCTACTAGGTTTTGATTCTCTAGCTACAATTACCTACAAGCGAGGAGTCATAACATTGATTGGTGATGAGATGTGGAGAGTTCAACAGGTTGCATCAAGAACAAGTGCAAAGATTGGCCAAGCTGGATTAAACATACTAAACATGGATGCACAAGAGGAGACATCAAGGATAATTATTGTAGTAGAAGATACTGATGATAATATTAGAAAGGCAATCAGTGCAGTACACAAAGAAGTCTCAGAGATTAATTTTATTTAGGATAAGTGTGGTTTTACCGGTTTTCACCAGTACCACCACTAAGGGTTTGTTCTTGGACCGTTATCTAGATTTAGTCCGGGCGTTACCCAAAACACGCGATACTTTAAGTAGGGATTTCTAGTATTTAGACCTGATCTATATAGATCATTTTACATACGCTCAGCTGCATACCACAAAACAATTCCAATTCCAAGCAATGCGTACCACTTGAAGTTCTTCTTATTTAGAAAAATATTTGCTGAGGCTAGCTCATCGTCTTTGTATGTGGACTTGCGAATATTTCTCATCTCAAATGCCTGACCAACCAAGCCTACAACTAGCAATGCAATTGCTGCAAAGCCCAGAGTCCATTCCATAATAGGAATTCCCACTCATCAGTTATTTACTTTACAAATTTGCCAAAATACTACTGCAAAAGATAATTCTTTAAATTAGCATGTTTTTTTTCCTCTCCTATGAAGGAGGTTGGTAAAATTTGGATGAATGGAAAACTAGTACCATTCAAAGATGCCAAGGTTCATGTATTGACTCATGCATTACACTATTCCACATCAATCTTTGAAGGAATTAGATGCTACAATACTCCAAAGGGTTCAGCAATTTTTAGATTACCAGAGCATGTAGACAGATTCTTCAAGTCTGCCAAATTATATTCAATGAAAATGCAATTTACTAAAAAACAAATTTCAGATGCAGTAATTAAAACTGTAAAGACAAGTGGTCTCAAGGAGTGCTATATCAGACCACTAGCATATTATGGATATGGAACAATGGGTCTTACTCCCACTGAGAATAAAGTAGATGTCTCAATTGCATGTTGGGAATGGAAGATGGGAGAATCAAAGGCAGGAAAGTTCTCTGGTGCAAAATGTAAAGTTTCAAGTTGGATGAAAATTGATTCAAGGTCTCAACCAATGCAAGCAAAAGCTGCATCAAACTATGCAAATGCTGCACTTGCAAGAATGGAAGCATTAGAGAATGGGTATGATGAAGCAATAATGTTAAACTCACACGGGAAAATAGCAGAAGGAAGTGCAGAGAACATCTTTGTTGTAAAAGATGACATTATTCAAACACCACCACTATCTGCTGGAGGACTAGAGGGAATCACAAGAGACAGCATCATCCAACTAATAGAAGAAAATGGTGGATTTGTAATAGAACGGGATTTGGAAAGAGATGATCTCTATGCATCTGACGAGATATTCATGACAGGCACTGCAGCTGAGGTAAAATCAGTAACCCAAGTGGACAAGGTAAAGATTGGAACAGGCAACATGGGAAGCATAACAAAGCAGCTGCAAAAATCATTTTCAAATGTAGTAATGGCAAAAGATGAAAGATTCTTGCCTTGGTTGACATTTGTTTAATTCACGAAGTTTTTTACCTGTAAATAACGATAATTATTCATGGACTCTTGTGCAACAGGGGATACAGAGGAGATCTGCTGGTTTTGCAGAAAAGGCAGGCATGATGACTGTATGAAGGAGATTCCAACTCAAGGAAAATCAGATGGTCCACATGATTGCACGTTTGATACAAAGCTTGTTCCCTGCAAGTGCCAACACTGAACAACTAATATCAAATACAGCTATAATCAAAATGTCTTGTGAATTACAACAAAGAATTTTGGGACAAATACACGGATGAAAATGAAGAAAGGTATAACGAAGAATTTGCAAAGTTTACAAGAGATTTGGCAGTATCGCTTCGATGCACTAGTGTTTTAGAGATTGGCTGCGGAACAGGAATTGATCTAAGACTATTTCCTGATACCTTTGAAGTCAACGGAATAGATCTTAACGAAAATGCATTAAAAATTGCAAGAGAAAAGCAACCAAATGCAATATTTAGAATTGGAAACATTACAGAGTTACCATTTGAGGATTCATCGATTGATTTTGTTTTTACACATCAATTATTGAATTATCTTGATGATGAGACTCTAGAAAAAGGAGTTTCAGAGATGTATAGGGTTGCAAGAAAATACATTATGAATTGTGAAAAATTTGAAGAATCAGAAAAGAGTATTGACGAGTTTCATAAATTTCGCAACATGAAACAGAGATGGCTCAATTATAAGGTAAAAATTGTTAGCAATGTGGATATGCATGAGGAAATTGATCCTGATAAGAGTAGATTTACTTTGCTAAGAAAGTTACAGTAGCTAAGTTGTTTTTGGTTTTGGTACTTCTATTGAAAGAGTAGTTGGAATTTTTATAGTAAATGTAGTTGGATTGTTAGATACTGAGATTTCACCATCATGCTGCTCTACAATGTTTTTACAGCTTGCCAATCCAAGACCAGTTCCCTTTTGTTTTGTGGTAAATAGAGGTTCGAATATTTTTGCCATATTATCCTCAGAAATTCCTTCTCCAGAGTCGATAAACTGGATTATTGCATATTTTTCTTTTTCAGAAATTTTGATGTTAATTTTGCCACCTTCATGCATTGCCTGAATGGAGTTAATAATTAGATTAATAAATACTGCATCAAGTTTTATTGGATCACAGTTAATCTTTACATCTTTACCAGAAATATCCAATGTAACATCATCTGGGAGATTAACTTTTTCTGCAGAACTTGTAATCAAATCTTTAACATTAACAGAGACTAATTTCAATGGAGAGTTTCTAACATATCCTAAAACATCATCTACTTGATGAGATATTCTATCAATGCTCTTCTCAATTAAATCAATTCTCTTAGTTACACTTTCATCAGATATTTTAGTATCAGCAGGATTTTGTTTTAGAAGATCAACTGACATTTTCATGACAGATAATGGATTTCTCAAGTCATGTGCAAGACGCCCAGATAATTCACCTATTGCAGATAGCCTCTCTGATTTAAGAACCTCATGTGTTTTTTCTTCTACAAGGTTTTCAAGATTATCTCTTTGTTCTATTAACTCAGTTGTTCTCATTTTTACAAGACGAGAAAGATTTTTGTTAATTGTAATTACAATTACTGCAAAAACAGCTAACATTGCAACAACTCCAACCATCAAGTTTTGAGCAGATAACTCCTCATCGGTTTGCAAAAAGATTGCATCAACTAGAGAGATAACTATCACCATACAAACAATTGCCAAAGTCAAAGGTATTCCAAATCGACTAATTGTCTCAAATTGAATATTTTCTGAGAAGAACATTGCCTTACTTTCTTCAGTGGGATTGTTTGCAATTTTAAGACGTACATGAAATGCAAAAATCAACAGCACAAAGCTATAGACATACATTAAATCGACGGGATGCCCATCATAGTAGCTTCCATCTAATTCTGCAAATAAGAAGAACGTATCTGAGATATTGTAGACTATAAATCCAAACAAGATTAGCATCCAAGAAAAGTTTGCTCCTTTCTTAGTTAGGAACATAATTCCAACAATTGCTGGAACTAGTTGTATTGATGCTAAAATTGGATATGCTAATGCAATGGATGTTGGGAAAAAGTCTTCTCCTTCCATGTCATCATATGCAGCCAATACAGATGGAATTAAAAATGAAAAAGACAGACCGATGGCAAACAACCAAACAGGTTTTTTGATGGATTTCATTGCTGGCTTTAGTGAGATGAATAAAAATGCAGTCATGCACGGATAGGCTGCAACATAAAAGATGTCTGCTTCAGATGGGAATGGTTCGCCTTCCCACACATGATCATATGCTTGCCAAATTTGTTCTGCGACAAACCAAAATGCCGCACCTACAGCAAATATTGCAAAAGCTTTTGCCTGAAAATGTTTTTGTCTGAATAATTTTATTGCAAGAATTGAAGAATATGCTGTTAGTATCGCAGGAGTAATTGCATATGTGGGAATTGAGATCCACATGAATTCTTCATCATCTAAAAATGGTCTTAGTTGATACAGAGCTGTAAAGATAATCAAAACGATAACTAAACCAATTAGTATTGTTCTATTCTCATTGCTAGAAGTTTTCTTTACTAGTTCAGTGCTCAATTTCTAAACCTCTTAACATCATATTTTTTGTTTAGTATACAAGGATATACCTTCTCATCAATCTTCAATTGCTTTTTACCTCAAAAATTCTTGACTAAAATAATTACATAATCATCAATGTGTAATATTTCCTACAGACGGAGTCTTTAATAGGATAGTATGAGAGTATTATTTGGGCATGGAAAGATCTGTTCTAGTAGTAGAGGACGATGAGGATTTAATTGGAATTTACAAAGAAATCTTGGAATTACATGAGTTTAAAGTTGAGACTGCACTAAATGGCCAAGAAGGAGTTGAAAAATTCAGACTATCAAAACCATCCCTAGTGATTATGGATGGAGATATGCCAATACTTGATGGATATGAGGCATTCAAACAAATCAAAGAGATTGATAAAAATGCAAATGTGGTAATTGTCACCGGCTTCTCAGAATTTGAACCAAAGAGTCAAGAGGCAATTAAACAAGGATTAATCAGAGTAATTTCAAAACCATTAGGTGTTGATGAGTTACTAGACCTTGCAAAAAAGTATACAGAAATTAAACACTAGTTTTTCTTGAAATATCATATAGATAACTTTGATATTATTTAAAAGCGGGTCTAGAGGGATTAAAAGAGTCTAAATCGAGAGTCTTTGAAGTATACATATTCAATAATAATAGAAACTACTGAGCTTTAAACTTTTCTAAGTAGAGCTAGGATCGTTTCGCTCTAGTTTTTGGTTTCTTTATCTCTTTACGAACTTTATCTTGGATTTTGATATATTCTTCTATGATATCATGACAATCTCTACAAATCATCACTTTTTCATTTAGTTGTTTATCATGATGAGTTGTTAATTTCTTGTATTTCTTACAACATCTACAATCTCCAAATCCCGACATAATATGTCTAAAAAACGTATGAACTTAAGCATATTGAAATATCTAATTTTTGAGAAGATATCTTTCACTCTAAAAGAAATATTCTATTAGTAACGTTTTGGATATTCTGGTTTGAAATTCTCACCTGTATGAACATTCATTTTATCAATTATTTCTTCACTAAGTTTTTCTACCTGACCAAAACCCCTAGATATTTTTGAAAGTCTTTTTTGTGAAAAATCTACATCTTTTAGAACAGACAGATAGTCATCAAGATCCACGTTTGCAAACTTGTATTTTTTCAGAATTGCATTAAGAACCACCAATAAGGCATTTACTCCAGAAAATCTAGTTACAGCATAATTTGTTGAATTTAGCCATTTGTTAGTGGCTTTGGTTTTACCTTCGGTATTTTTCTTCACAGATTCAAAAAATCTTGTAAGTATAGACAGTTGAGTTTCTAATGCTTTGTTATTTTCCTTACTTGACGTTGTCTTCTTTTGATTTAGAGGAGATACTTTATTCAAAGAACCTGTGTATTTTCCAGTACTAGGATCATAGCCCAAAAGAGTATTGAGTAATACAGGTTTAACAAACCCTGTAATGCTTATAGATTTTCTAGGTTCATTTTGAGATGTTTGTATCATATCTTTCCAAGGTGATCTTTCATTCAATTTTTTTACAATTAGACTTGCCCAAGTCAATTCATTTTTTGGATAAGGGAATGTAGAAGCAAGATCATGAATTAAAACTGGATCAATTTTATTTTGATTATAATTAATTTCAACAAATGTTTTACTTTGTTTGTCTAATTCTAATTTTTTGAATGCAACTATAGGTATTTTGAATTCTTTTTCTTTTTCTTTGGTAACTTTTTTGTATTTTGTATCACTGAAACCGTAGATTCTATGTTGACCATCTATGATCCATGCACAGCAATAAGATGTTGGAAAATACAATTTTTTGTCAGTGGGATCCCACTTAATTTGTTTTTGAATATTTCTATCATCATCAAAAGCGATAATGACGGAATTAGCTAAAAGTAGATCTTTGTTAGTCTTGTAAAATTTACTAAGACCTTCTAATTTTTTTCCTTTTATGATTCGTTGATATGAATTTGTTCTGTGTGAAGTTCTTCGAAAAACATATCCCATTTCAATTAGTCTTGAAGGGTGAATTCCAAGTAGATAAATTTCGTTTTTACCTTGTTTTAGTTTAACAGCATCTTCCGGATGTATATCTCCAACTTCAGGTTCTACTCCAAACTCTCTTAAAATTTCATATTTTTCTGCAGACAACAATATTTTTGAGGCTTTGTAAAAGTAATTTACCGCTTCATTTCCCCAGAAAATCATTCCTTCTGATTCAATTCTCTTTTGAATTGTTTCTTCTTTACTTTCACTTTTTTGAATGGCTATACCATAATGGATCTGTTTGACATTTTTTAGATCATTTAGTTTTATTGTTGAACGATCAGAACAAAGAACATATTTTATTTTGTTATCTACTACTTTCTGCCAATTCACAAGAGCATGATCAATAGTTTCCTTTAGTTTATCATCAGATGATTTGCATTCTATTATTATGAGATGTTCCCCATGTATTGCACATACATCCATCGAGAAATTATCAGTGTCAGGTTTATTGTAAGAAACATGTAATTCTGAATCTAATTTATCGAAATCACAACGTTCAAGAATTTTTATAATTTTATTCTTTAATCCTCTATGGATATTATTCTCAGAGCCAGACAAAGTATTTTGCATTAAAATGTAGCTGTTGTTAAGCGTTATGTAATATCATATGCATATCATAAATTTGTAAATTTTTTAATTCGGGCTTTTGTTTCTTTTACTTTTTGAGGATTTTTATCAAAACAGTAATAGTTTCTATTTAGAATTTTTGAAGAAATTGCTGTGATGCCATACCTAGCAAACGGATCTAGTACAAGATCACCCTCATTAGAAAATACCATTATGAGTCTAAGAGCAATTTCTTTAGGAATTTGGTCACGAAATTTATCAAATTTTTCAAATGGTGCATACCATATACTGTCAGAAATCTCCATCTTTTTCTTATCAGATATTTTGATAGAATCTAATCTATCAAGAATTCCAATAGACTCAGTATTTTCTCCTTTTCTTCTTAAAATGTAAATAGTTGAAAAGGGAGTTTTATCAGCACTAATCATGGTAATGGATTCCATTGGTTCAACATCATTAACAGATTCTTTACTTGCTTTTACCCAAATGAATTCCCCTTCAATGTCCCAATTCTTTAAAACATCTTTGGAATCCATAATTTTTACAAAAATTTGATTTCCAATTGGAATAACTACATCATTAATTGGATCTAAATCATTACTTACTATCAGACAACAAATTCCTCCAGATTTGGTAACTTTTGCTATTTTTTCGAGTGATTTTTCAATGAATTTGAGATATTTTCCAGTTTGTGTTTTTTCTTCCCATACTTTAGGATCAGATTTTTTTAATTCCCTTATTTCAGAATAATATTTTTTGAGATGAATGTATGGTGGAACTACTATACTCAGATTTACAGAGTTTGACGGTAAGAAATTATCTAAGTTAATACTATCTTCACAAAGAATTTGGTTAAAAACAAAATCATTCAAATTTATTTGAATTGAATTTACTTGTTTAATAATGTCATGTATTATAGTTTGAGTTTTTTAGTTTTATTTTTCATAATTATTTTTTGCTTTCTAATAGATTTCAATTTGATTTTATCTTGTAATTTTTTGCCCTTAGCAGTTAACTCATAATATTGTTTTGAAGCAATTTTTTTTGCAGATTTTACGGCGTTTAAATGATGCTCTAGAATATCAATACATGCCTTTACTGGTTGTCTGTTTTCGACAATTCTAGTTTCAAGAACACTATTGAGTTCTGCTTTGATAAATGGTTTATGCGGTAAATTTGTCAATACATTATACAACATAGATTTAGAATCTTTTAATGAACCCAGATTAAGTCTACTAAATTTTCCATTGGCGCTTATTATAAAACAGAGATAATTTGATTCAGGATTTTTATAATAAGCATATACGCCTGTTTTTCCATTTACACTTCGTTCAGAATCTGTTTTTAGAATCAATTTGTAACCGGTTGGTATATTTTTGGATAGATCAATCTCTTTTGTTTCAAAATACCCAATTTGATCTTCTTCATCCCAACCTTCAATATGATATACAGGAATAAGCATATTACTTATTTTCAATTTTTGTGAAACTCTACTTTTTGCTTCTTTAACATATTCTTTTCTTATATCAATTCCAATATAGTTTCTTCCTAACTGATTTGCAACTTTAGTTGTTTGACCACTACCATTCATTGGATCTAATACAACATCTCCCTTTTTGGTATACAATGTGATTAATCTAAATGGGATTTGTTCTGGGAATGGTACAGGATGATTAATTGAGTTTGGTGGAACTGGAGCAATATTCCAAATTGAATTAGCTATTTCTCTTTTTAAAATTCTATTAAGTGGAACTCTTTCTTTTTCTTTGATTGAAATATCTGAACGAACCTTGCCTTTTTGCAAAACAATAATGTATTCATGCATAATATTGGCTCGATAATAGGTTGCAATAGGATATTGAATAAATAAACCAAATCGATTTCCTGCACCATTTCTGCCTGATGTAACCTTGTTCCAGATAATCATATCCCTAAATCTCCATTTGTTTGGAGTATCATCATTCTCAAGTGAACATAATCTATCTAAAAATAGGGAAGGTAGTGGCAAAAGTTTTCCATTAACCACTTCATCTCCAATTACAATACAACAAAACCCTCCTTCTTTTGTAACCTTGTAAACATCATTGAAGATTTTCTCCATTAGTTCCATGTATTTTTCTGTAGTTTGTGTACCAGTTCCGCGCATCCACACATTTTGTGATTTTTTAACATTAGTCACATGTTGAGAATAATCTATAGCATTCCTATAGGGAGGAGAGGTTATGGTTAGAGCTACACTATTAGGTTTAACATATTTAGAAAGTTCACTACTATCAGCTTGAATAATGTCATTTAAGACAAAATTCTTTTTTAACACAGCTTCTTTTGTGTGAAGGAAGCTATAAACTTTGCGCGAAAATCAAAAAAATTAGAGATCCATATTGCAATTCATGCAATATCGATTTCCATTTGAATCCATATCTTGCATCTTCTTTGGATGCTTACAGTTTGGAACTAATTCTTTTCGTAAGATTTGAAGGATTTCAACTTCATTTTGGATAGAGTCTGATAGTGATTTGGCAAAATCCCTCATAAAATCATGGTTTTGATTCCATAGTTTCTGTGGATCTGCAAACCCCTCTGACCTATTTTTTTGTAGTTCAATAAACCAGTCCAGAATTTTAATTGCTTTTTTTATAGTCATTAAAATTTTAAGGAATTTATTTAAAATAATATTGAAGGTAATACTGTTGTAATTGGAATAAGATATTCTTGGAATTAGTTAAAAATGCAGAACTGTATGCAAAAGAAAAACACAAACAAATGACTAGAAAAGATGGAGTTACTCCCTATTCAAAGCATCTTGATGACGTATCAAATAGACTCAAAAGTCTGGGTGTAATAGATGAGGAGATTCTCTGTGCAGGTTGGCTTCATGATACTATTGAGAATACTGATGTAACTTTTGATGATTTGTATGAACAGTTTGGTAGCAAAGTTGCAGTGTTGGTATCATCACTATCCAAAGATATGTCCTTGCCAAGAAAAAAGAGAGAGCAGGCATATGTCAAACAACTCAAAGAAGCATCTGCTGATGCAAAACTCATCAAATTGTGTGATATTTCAGCTAATCTAAGTGATTTGAAAAATTACAATGCATCAAAATCTCAAAAACTACGTCAAGTGCGACAAAAGCGACATTATCTGACAATTATCAAAAATGAACTACTTGAAAATACAAACTATCCAAAATTAGTACCACTTTTAGAAAGTGTAAATTTAGTTTTGAGTAGATTTGGTCAAAGACCAATATCATTACAAGTAAAGACATAGAATTGAACAAAATACTGAATAATCATTAATGAATAGATAACAGATATTGTTGATTAAAATTACCAGACAAGATCTTGATACATCAAACATTGCTTTTGTGTTATGTCCATAGAAAAACTTTAGGGGTGTTTTTCACAGATCCTTTTTAATAATATCTTAAATTCATCATTTTATGACCAGTCTTACCTTTTATGGTGGAGTAAATGAAATTGGTGGAAATAAGATCTTACTTGAAGACAAAGATACCAAAGTATTCCTAGATTTTGGCAAGTCATTTTCTCGAAGAGCATCATATTTTGAAGAATATCTAAACCCTCGAACCTCTAATGGCATAGTTGATTTTCTAACTATGGGATTAGTTCCTGAAATTAAGGGAGCATACAGAGATGATTTGATGGTAATGGCAGGACGTAAACCAGAAGAACCAGACATTGATGCAGTATTGCTAACTCATGCACATGCAGATCATGCTGATTACATTTCATTTTTGCATGAAGATATTCCAATTCACATGGGTGCAGGATGTCATCTTATTCTCAAAGCATTATCAGAGAGAGCCCAGAGAAATATCGAAAAAGAAATTCTTGATTTTAAACCAAGACCGTATAGTGCAAAGGATGTTCCAATTCAAAGAAAGATTAACGAATTTAGAACAGGTGATAAATTCAAAATTGGTTCATTAGAAGTAGAGCCAATCCATGTTGATCATTCAGTACCTAGTGCATATGGCTTTATCATTTACACTTCTGAAGGTGCCATAGCATATACTGGCGATATCAGACTACATGGAACACATCCAGAGATGACTCAGGACTTTATTGACAAAGCAAAAGAAGTAAAACCAATTGCATTAATTTCTGAAGGAACAAGAATTACAGATAAAGAAACACAAGAATCAGAACAAAAGGTATACCAAGAATCTAAAAAGACAGTTGAAGAAACTAACAATCTTGTCTTTGCAGATTTTAATTTCAAAGATGTAGATAGGCTAATGACATTTTATAATATTGCAAAAGAGACAGGAAGAAAATTTGTTGTAAAAATGAATGATGCTTTCTTTCTGAAGCATTTATCGCAAGACAAACATCTCAAGGTACCAAACATTGATGATGAAGACATTATCATTTATCTTCCTAAAAGAGGATCAGGGCAGTATTCAGATAAAGACTACAAGGGTAAAGATAGAGAATTTTTAGACCTGCATAATACTTGGACTGCTGAACAAATTGCTCAAAGACCTGAAAAAGTATTGTGTGCTATAGGATTTTACAGCTTTACTGCACTAATTGATATGCAACTAAAGTCTGGTGCCAGATACATTCACTCATCATCAGAGCCATATAATGAGGAGCAAAAATTATCTCAAGAGAGACTGGATGCATGGATTAATCATTTTGGAATGCATAAATTTCAGAGTCATTGTTCAGGTCATGCAAGAGGTCAAGACTTGCTTGATGCAGTATCTGAAATTGGAGCAAAGATGTTGTATCCTGTTCATACAGAATCTCCTGAGGCATACAAGAAAGTTGCAAAAAATATGACTATAGTTCAAGAGGGAGTAAGATATGACCTTTGAGACCCTGAATAAATACATCAAATGAAGTGATTATGTTATGAATCCTGAGGACAAAGCGCGCAAAGACATTGATAAAATGTTGACTGATTCAGGTTGGATTATTCAAGATTATGAGGATAGAAATCTTAGTGCTGGATTAGGAGTTGCAGTAAGGGAATATCCACTAAGTAAGGATAATGCAGATTATGCCCTCTTCATTGATTCACAACCTGTTGGAGTTGTAGAGGCAAAAAAGTATGGTCATACACTAAGTGGAGTAGTAGAACAATCTGAAAAGTATCTAGATGGTTTACATGAAAAATTCACATCTGCTCCAATTAGACCACCATTCTCGTATGAAACAACAGGAATTGAAACTAAATTTGCAGATAGACGTGATCCTAATCATCGCTCACGCTATGTATTTTCATTTCATAGACCTGAACAATTACGAGAATGGCTACAAGAAGAAAAGACATTACGTGCAAGACTAAAAGAAATTCCTGAACTAAATTATGATAATTTAAGAATATGTCAAGTTGAAGCAATTAAAAACTTGGAGGATTCATTTTCCCAAAACAAACCTCGTGCATTAATTCAAATGGCAACAGGTTCTGGTAAGACATTTACTGCTGTCACTACAATTTATCGCTTAATCAAATTTGCAAAGGCAAAGAGAATATTATTCCTAGTTGATAGAAATAATTTAGGACTACAGGCATTAAAAGAGTTTCAACAATATGTTACCCCTGATGATGGTAGAAAATTCACTGATTTGTATAATGTTCAACAATTGCAATCACATACAATAGATCCTGTTGCCAAAGTTGTAATATCTACAGTACAGAGAATGTTTTCAGTTCTAAAAGGAGAAAAAGAATATCATGATGAAAATGATGATTTATCCCTTTTTGATAATCCTCCTGATGAAACACCTATAGATGTAAAATATAATGAAAATATTCCAATTGGAGAGTTTGATTTTATTGTAATTGATGAATGTCATCGTTCCATTTACAATAAATGGCGACAAGTTCTTGATTACTTTGATTCATTTCTAATTGGACTAACTGCCACTCCGTCAAATGATACAATTGGATTTTTCAATAACAATCAGGTTATGAGGTATAATCATGAGCGAGCAGTAGTTGATGAAGTAAATGTTGGATATCATGTATACAAGATTCGCACCAAAATCACCAATCAAGGAAGTACAGTTGATGCAGGACAGTTTATTGAAAAAAGAGACCGCCTTACGCGTAAACAAGAGGCTGAAATGCTTGATAATGACCTAATTTACGCACAAAATGAACTTGATAGGACTGTAGTATCTAAAGACCAGATCAGACTAGTAATTCGTACCTTCAAAGATAGACTACCTGAGATTTTTCCAAATAGAACTAATGTTCCAAAGACTTTGATTTTTGCAAAAGATGATTCACATGCAGAAGACATTACAGAAATTGTTCAAGAAGAATTTGGATTAGGTAATGAGTTTTGCAAGAAAATTACATACCGCACTAAAGAAGATCCAGAAAAACTAATCAAGAGTTTTAGAAATTCACCAATGCCAAGAATTGCAGTAACTGTTGATATGATTGCAACTGGTACTGATATCAAGCCACTTGAATGTATTATCTTTATGCGAGATGTTAGAACAAAAAACTACTTTGATCAAATGAAAGGTAGAGGAACTAGAACTATATCTCCTGATGATTTAATGGCAGTAACTCCAGATGCAAAAGCAAAAACTCACTTTGTAATTATTGATGCAGTAGGTGTTTGTGAGCATGCAATGAGTGATACACATTCATTATCTACAAAACCAAATGTTTCGTTTAAGGCATTACTAGATAAAGCAACTGATAAAAATGCTGATACTGGTGATATTGAAAGTTTAGTGTATAGATTATCAAGACTAAATAGAAAATTATCCCAAGATGAAAAAGATGAGATTACAAGTCAAGGAAAATCACTTGTTGAAATTGAAAAAACATTACTTGATGGAATTGATCCAGACAAACGGGTAGAAAAAGCAAGAGAGCAATTCAAAACTGATGAGCCAACTGAAGATCAAATCAGAACAGTATCAAAACAAATGATTAATGATGCATGCAAAGTATTTGATTCAGCAAAACTTCGTAAAACAATTTTAGATGTAAAGTCTAGAAATGAACAAGTAATTGATGACAAATCTATTGATGAATTGCTAGAGGCAGGATTTTCTGCAGATGTTCACAAACTAGATGAAAAGACTATAGAGAATTGGTCAGAGTTTATCCAAAAAAATAAAGATCAGATTACTGCCCTTGATATTATTTATTCAAAGCCATACAAAATGAGAGAAGTAACATTTGCAGATATCAAGGAGTTGGCAAATGCTATTGAAAAACCTCCCTATAATCTCACGCCTGAGACTCTATGGGGTGCCTATCAGAGGCTTGATAAATCCAAAGTCAAGGCTAATCCAGTCAAAATGCTAACTGATTTGATTCCAATTATTCGATATTCCTCAGGTAAGGAATCATCACTATTGCCCTTTTCAGAAATTATTGATTCAAGATTTGAGAAATGGCTGGTTTCACAAGAATCATCTGGAAGGGGATTTACCCCAGAACAAAAAGAATGGCTTGTGATGATAAAAAATTCCATTGCAAGTTCTGTTTCAATTAGTATTGATGATCTAGATGATGTTCCATTTAATCAAAAAGGTGGTAGAGTGAAGTTTTATCAAATATTTGGAACTGACTATGAGAAAATATTAGAGGAATTACATGAGGTGTTGATTAATCAATGAGTATTTTACTCTTAGAACAAAAAAACTTGCCAAAAGGATGGAGTTTATCTTCTTTAGATAATTTTACAATTTTAATCCAAGGTCAATCTCCACCATCTTCTACATATAATGACAAAGGTGAAGGACTACCATTTTTTCAAGGAAAAGCAGAATTCAATGAACTTTATCCCACTATCAAAAAATGGTGTACGGTTCCAAGAAAGATAGCTGAAAAAGATGATATATTATTATGTGTAAGAGCAGGAACTGGTGCAATTAATCTCAATCCAACAAGATCTTGTATTGGGAGGGGATTATCTGCAATACGAACAATGTGTGATGTTGATCCATTTTATGTTGTTTATTTTCTACAAACATTAACAGATTTTTTTAATGGACAAGGAACTACAATTACAGGAATAACTTCTAATGATTTAAAAAATTTACAGATACCTATAGCTCCATTTAATGAACAAAAAAGAATCGTAAATAAAATAAAAGTATTATTTTCAGAATTAGATAATATAAAATCTACTCTTAATAATGTCAAAATAGAATTAGATGAATTTGAACAAACATTACTTAAATTTGCATTTGAGGGCAAGCTTACAAAGAAATGGAGAGAGTGTAATAATCCTACTCTAAATAATATTTTTAAAAAAATAGATGAAGAAAAAAAGAATCAGGATAAAAAATTGCAAAATATTGAGCCTAATACAATTGGTTTTTTTCAAATTCCTGATAATTGGAATTGGATAAAAATTGCAAATGTTTCAAAAGAAATTCAATATGGTACATCTGAAAAAGCAACAACTACAAAATCAAAAATTCCAGTTTTAAGAATGGGTAATATACAAGATGGGAAATTAGATTTTAATAAATTAAAATATTATCCAAATAATTGGGAACATTTTAAAACATTTGAACTTAAAGATGGTGATGTTTTATTCAACAGAACTAATAGTGCAGAACTTGTAGGAAAAACAGCAGTTTATTATAATCATCACCCCTCTGCAGTATTTGCTGGATATCTTATTAGAGTGAAACTTCTTGAAAATACATTTCTTCCTTCTTTGTTATCCTACTATATCAATAGTATTTTTGGAAAATTATATGTTAGTTCTGTTGTAACTCAACAAGTAGGGCAGGCAAATGTTAATTCTACTAAATTAATGATGATGCCATTACCATTGATGTCTTTTGAAGAGCAAAAAGAAATACATTCTCAATTAGAACTATATCTTTCACTCATCAAAAACACTGAGAATGTTGTAAATTCATTATTAACTAAATTAGAAACATTGTATTCTACTATATTAAAAAAAGCATTTGAAGGAAAATTAGTCCCTCAAGATCCTAATGATGAACCAGCAGAAATTCTACTTCAAAAAATAAAACAAGAAAAAGAACAGTTAATACAAAAACAAAAACCATCGAAGAGGAAGAAAAATGTCAAATGAAGCACCAGTAGTAGTAGCAAAACTTTGGAATTTCTGCAATGTATTACGAGATGATGGAGTATCTTATGGTGATTATGTCCAGCAATTAACTAATTTATTATTCTTGAAGATGGCAGACGAGCAAACAAAACCACCATTCAAAAAACCATCAATCATTCCAAAAAAGTATGATTGGAGTACATTAATTGATAAAACTGGTGATGACTTAGAGAATCATTATAGACATGTACTAGAAAATCTAGCCCGAGAAAAGGGACTTTTAGGCGTGATTTTTAGAAAATCTCAAAACAAAATCCAAGATCCTGCAAAACTAGAGAGACTAGTCAAACTAATTGATGGTGATTCAAAAGACAAAGACAAAATCCTCTGGAGCGGAATGGATATTGATATCAAAGGAGAAATTTATGAAGGATTATTAGAGAAAAATGCAGAAGATGTAAAGTCAGGTGCAGGTCAATACTTTACACCGCGTTCATTGATTTCAGCTATAGTTGATGTTATACAGCCAAAACCAAAGGAGACCATTGGAGATCCTGCATGTGGTACTGGTGGATTTTTCTTGTCTGCTCACAAATATCTCACAGAAAATTATAATTTAGATCCTGAAGAGAAAAAATTCCTTAAAGAGAAAACCTTCAAGGGTTGGGATATTGTAACTGAAGTGGTTAGGCTGTGTGCAATGAGTATGTATCTTCATGGTATTGGTTCAACTGAAAGTCAAATAACTGCAGGTGACTCGTTAATTTCAGATTCTGGTGATAGATTTGATATTGTAATGACAAATCCCCCATTTGGTAAAAAGTCTAGCAATATCATATTCTCTGAATCTGGTAAAGCAGAACGAGAATCAATGTCATATGAAAGAGATGACTTTTGGACAACAACATCAAACAAGCAATTAAACTTCTTACAACATGTAAAAACAATTCTCAAAGTTAATGGCAGATGTGCAATTGTAGTTCCAGATAATGTTCTCTTTGAGGGAGGTGCTGGTGAGACTGTAAGGAAAAAAATGTTAGAACAGATGAATTGTCATACTTTGCTAAGATTACCAACTGGAATATTTTATGCAGGTGGTGTAAAGGCAAATGTATTATTCTTTGATAAAAAACCTGCAAGAACTGATGGCAAAGCATGGACTGAAAAAATGTGGATTTATGATTTTAGAACAAATCAGCACTTTACACTAAAAGAGAATCAATTGAGTAGAGAACATCTGGATGACTTTGTAAAGTGCTATAATGCTAAAAATATCCTCAAAAGAAAGGAAAGTGAACGATTTCGTGCCTATTCCTATGATGATTTAATCAAAAGAGACAAGACATCATGGGATCTTTTTTGGCTCAAAGATGACTCATTAGAAGACATTGAGAATCTACCGCCACCTGAAATTATTGCTGATGAAATCAAAGAGAACTTGGAATCTGCACTTGATTCAATAAATGAGTTGATTGATAATCTTGGAAAAAAATAATCTTCCAAAAGGTTGGATTGAAACAAGTCTAGAAAATGTCTGTTCAATTATTTTAGGTCAATCCCCTCCATCATCCACGTATAATTCTGTGGGAGAAGGACTACCATTTTTTCAAGGAAAAGCGGATTTTGGTGAATTATATCCTACAACAAGAATTTGGTGTTCAAAACCTAAGAAAATTGCAGAAAAAAATGATCTCCTTTTATCAGTTAGAGCTCCAGTTGGTTCTACTAACTTAAGTAGTGAACCATGTTGTATAGGTAGAGGATTAGCATCTATTAGACCCCTTATAAAACAAATGGATATCAAATTTTTTATTTATTTTTTCAATCTTATTAAAAATAATTTAAACACTATTGGAACTGGAACTACTTTCAAAGCAATTTCTGGACGACAAATTAAAGAATTAAAAATAAAACTTCCTCCATTAGAAGAGCAAAAAAGGATAATTAAAAAAATTGATGATCTATTTTCTAAATTAAAAAAAATTAAAACTTTGATAAAACATACACAAAATCAATTAAAACAATATGAGCAATCATTATTGAATAACACACTTCAAAGTTTAACTTTTGATTATGAATCTAAAAAACTCAACGATATATGCATAAAAATTACTGATGGAACTCATTTTACTCCTGAATATACTGCTACTGGAATTCCATTTATTTCAGTAAAAGATATACAAAATGAAAAAATTAACTTTGACAATTGTAAGTATGTCTCAAAAAAAACTCATGATACTTTGATAAAACGATGCAAACCTGAGTACGGTGATCTTTTGATTACTAAAAGTGGTACTATTGGGAGAATGGCTTTGGTAGATACAAAAATTCCATTTAGTTTGTTTGTAAGTGTTGCATTGATAAAACCAAAAAAAACAATTAATCGTAAATATCTAAAATATATCTTTCATAATTATTTTAATCATTTAGATATATCCCAACAAATCAAAGGTGGTGTCATCAAAAATTTTCATCTTGAAGATATTAGAGAGGTAATGATACCTATTCCACCCAATGATAAACAACAAAAAATAGTTGTTGAATTAGAACAGTCTTTTTCATATATTAAAAATATTGAAAATATAATTCATCAAATGTTATTACAAGTAGATTTACTATATTCTACTATTCTAAAACAAGCATTTGAAGGTAAACTGATCTCACAAGATCTAAATGATGAATCAGCAGAAATATTACTAGAAAAAATTGCTAGTGTAAAACTGAATAAAAATTAATTATTTATCTTTTGATTTACTTCAAAAAACGTAGTATTAATTTCATCAATTGATTTTGTACCTGTTATAATTCCTTTACCTGAAGAAAATAACATTATGGTGCAATTACCATGTATTCTAAATATTAATGCGGGAAATTGTTCAGGTTCATACAAACTTTTTGGAATTGTTCTTGCTAATTTCTCAATAGGTAGTTTTCTTTTTAGATCGAATCTTGCAACAATGTTTCTAATATTAGATTTGATTTTTGTGTATTTTGTAAGTTTATATTTTTGTAGTATATGAGATGCTCTTTCTAATTCTTTTTTTGATTGGTCAGGACTTTTTGTTCCAATTGAAATTAATTTTCCATTTCCAAATACTATTACTTTTCCAATCATTGTTCCATCTTTGATATATCCACATGAATACAAATCAAGATTTGAATTAAGGAATTCATATTCATTAAAAGATGATATGTCAACTTCTTGTTTAAGATCTGCTGTACAAACTGTATTGGAAATTTCAATGTCTGATATTAGTTTTGATTCTAGTTTTTGCACAATCCAAATGTAGATCTAGTGTTTAAAAATAAAGTATCCTATTCATAAGAAACCCTTAGATACGTGCTCTAAATTGGACTTTATTAGTCTCGAAAATTTTTTAAAATCGGACATTATGTAGGCGTAAAATAACCGGAAAAATGTCCGCTTAGTGAAACATTTGTTTTTCAATGACCCTTAGATCACGTCTTATTGTTCTAGTGCTTACTGCTAATAATCTTGCAATATGATATTGTCTTAATTCACAGGAATACCAAAGTATGTACACTGCAAATCTACGTATGTCAGGAAAAGCTCTTCCACTACTGAGTTGTCTGCACCATCTCCTAAAACTTTCCTCTAAATTATCCTCAGTAATGTGTTGTTTTTCTAACAAGTATTTACAAAAAAACTGCTTGAAATTAGGAATATCTTCCAATGGAAGCAGTTCTGAGACATATTCTTGTTTGAAATAATTCCTTCCAATATCCTCTAATCCACTGTTAGTCATTTTTCTTTTCTCTTAATCTCCACGTTATCATGAGGTTACACTACCTACACTGCCTGCATTTCCTACACTTTTATGACTATAATCAATATCTGACAATGTAGCTTGTGTAGGTTCTATCAATCCTATTCGTTCTTTTGCTTCTTGAATTTTTTCATATACAATACTCCACACAACGCCTTTGTTTCCTCTTTTATTCCTAAACCCAAGTCTTTCCAGAGATTGTTTTATTTTAGCATCACCAAGAGATTCCAATCTCCATTGTTCTTGTAACGAATCATTAATTGCATTATAGAGTAGGCGTGATTGAGTAGGAATTGACTCTAGTTTTTCTAAGATCTGTAAAATCTTAAAGTCAAGGTTATCCTCAATGTCGGATATTTTTTTATCTTCAGAAGTATGAAGCATTTTTGAAGTAATTTTATCAGTGATTCCTACTACTCCATATGTTTCATAAAATAAAGCCGTAGTAATTATTGGAAGCCATAATTTCATTTCCCTTCCTGATAACTCTTTGATTAGATCTTTTGCTTTAGGAATTAACGAGTATATTTCATCGCCATAATCTAAGAATAGCCTGTATAGAGATTCTCTTGTTTTGTAAATTTGTGGATCATCGTTTTCATCAGGTTCACTATCTGCAATGGTCTTGTTTGTAGTTCGTCTAAGTTTAGTTTTGATACATCTGTCTTCTAAAACATTGTCCAAACCCTGAATATGACCTAATGCTTTTGGGGAATAAACAGAAAAGAATTCTGGATGAAATTCTTTATTCTTTCCCTCTTTTGATCTAGTGACTAGTCCTTCCTTTGAAAAACCATTTCTAAGTAAATTCTCAAAATCACTTCTATCATCTTTGCCTCCTTTGAGATTTTCAGTTTCATCTAACAACAAAGTTGCTCCAGTACCTTGAATTGTTCTAAAGATAGAGGAAATACTAGCGTCTCCAGAAGAGATTCCGCCATAACATGTCATCCTCAAGAATTTTAGATGTTTTGATTTACCTGTATTCTTCATTCCAGAATAATCATTGTAAGGTGTAATGTCAAATAAAGTGTAAAAATATGTATGTGTTATCCAACATGGATTGTAATAATAATCATAATCATATTCGTACTCAAAATATTTTAGTTCAAGATTGTGAAGAGATTCAAAGACTTCTTTTGGATTTACTTTATCATTAGATTGAATATATTTTTGAATGTCTTTGTTCTTCCATTTATTATTCAGTATTTTAAAACTTGAAAAAATATTGCTAGTGTATTGTTCTTTAAATTGAGTATCATCTAGCGCTCGTATTTGTTTTCCAGATATTCCGTTTGATATTATAAACGCCTTGGAATCAAAAGTTTCTATTCCATTTTCTTCTATTTTTACAGGCAAATAGACAAGAATTAGCCTTGTTTTATCATCATCTAAGGTAATTGCCCGTAATTCTTTAGGAGATTTGTCTAAGAGTTCATACTCTATTCTATCACTTATTTTGAATTTTTGATTACTTTCTAGAATTTCATCTTTGACATATGTCATTGCAGATTGAAATAGCTGTTCAAGTTCTTGACCATCTAATGGTTCTTTAGATTTATCATTTATTGTTGAAATAGTGTTAAATGCTATATCATCATCTCCAACAGTTTTAAGAATATTACAAGACAGTTTGAATAAGGAGTTGTTTCTATTTCCCTTAACTATTCCATGTTTTATGGCATTTGATAGTTCTTCTTTGATAGATTTTTTAATTAAATCAAATCCTAATTTTTCAAGAATTGGTTTAACTTCTTTTTCAAAATCAATATAATTGATTGTTCGTGTTTTAGAAATTTTTGTATATATTTTTCCTGTTTCCACATAATCTCCACAAGATGTTCTATCATAATGTTTTGAAGTCTCACCAACAACATAACTTCCAGTAGACTGAATGTCTATATGTTGATCTTTATTATTGTCTAATCGCATTGTATTGGGCAAACTATTTGCTTTTACAAATATGTGAAATCCTTTTCCAGTTTTTACAACATAAGTTTTATCTAAAAATTGTACAAAGTGTGGGAATAATGAATAGTCATCTACATCAATTACAAAAATATTTGATTCATCACCCATTACAATTCCAAATGCTTGGTGTTCTTTTACATCACCGATATATTTTTGCCAATTAGTTACAGCAGGTCTTTTGTCTTTTAAGGGGAAAAGTTTTAGATTTTGTTCCTTAAGTGATTGAATGCATTCAGATTTTGTCAATTTTTCAAATCCTCCTCAAGTAACTCTTCTTTTATCAGAAATTCAGGGGATTCATTTTCTGCACATTTAGAGCATAATTCAAGACAATAGTTACCTGTAGATGTGCATCGATATAGACGCCTGTAGATTTTAGGCACATGTTCGCATTGAATGGTATCCATCTTACCTACCCTATGAATGCGGGATAGGTAAATCCCGCTGGATATACAGTCGAGCTTTTTATTCTTGAGATAATGAAAAAACTAGTGTTTGAAAACAAAGAAGATCAAAGAGCGAGAAGAAAAAATCATTCAATTCATTGCAGATAATCCAAATTGTTCACTTGATTCTATTTTTACCAAAGGAAAAATTCCAAAAAGCAAAGCAACAAAAGATTTGATTGACAGACTTGTTCAAGAAAAGAAAATCCACATAAGAAAATTCGAGCGGAGATATTTCGTTGGAGAACCAGAAGACGAATTCAGTCACATAGGTAATACTGAATGGAGAGGAGATATGGATTGGATAGAAGGACTAGATGAAATCAGAAAAAATATGATAATGGAACTTAAGCAAAAACCAATTTATGATAACCAACTTAGTAGGCGAATGCTTGAGTTTTTAAAATATAGAGCCAAAGTGCTACGAGCAGAGGCAAAAAAGTCTGATGATGTAGACATAAGAGATACATTAAGAATTTTTAATCTTCACCGTCAACATTATGAAGAACCAAGTAAGCTAACTGAATTCATGTTACTTGATGCAATGTATTGGGCTATTGAAGATGACAAGTATTACCTTGCACACCAACTTCATTCATATCCTACAAACAAAAAAAGAAAATTTCACAAGGAACCTATTGGAGCACGAAGATCATTTGAAACATTACTTGATATGAAAAAGAGAGGAGCACAGGCATATGGGTTAACAGGAAAAGATTTTGAAAAAAATATGAAAAGACTAACTGAAGATCCTAGTGTTTGGAATGATAGATTTTTTGCAGAAATGGATAGAACATTGTACAAAAATTCACCAGAATTAAAAACTGTCATTTACAAAGAAATCCTCAAAAAAACAAAGCTAAAACCAAGTATGCCTGACTATGAGAACAGAAAGAAGTTACTAGATGCATCAAAGAAGGTTTTCCCAGACATCCCTATAGGTATGACGTTTGATCTCATTTCCGAAAAAACAAAGGAGAGAATAAGGAAAGATTTCAAAGAAATGGGTGTTGATTTTGATGAGTTTGAAAGAAAAATGAGAAAAATCAATACCATTGGAAATTTGAGTGCAGAAACGTGGGATAAAGCCTAAGATTTTTTTTCATATTTTTCAAATCTTTCAAACTTTGCCTTTAGTTCCTCAACCATTTGTAAGGCAATATTTTTCTCTTGAAGTGTTTGCTTTAGTTTTTTATTTTCATTTTGTACTAATCCTAGTTCTCTTTTAGCTCTGTATTCATCTGAAATCATAAGATCTGGCATTGCCCTAAGATATTGAGGAACTGATTCTTCAATTTCGCTAAAAAAGTAGTTATTATCTGATTTAGTTATTCCAGTTTTGTGACCAAATAATCTTTCTTTTCTAATTAAATTAGCATAAGAATCTTCAGTAATTTTTTGCTCAGACATTATCTTATTCCATCTTTTTCTCATTCCATGAGTTGCAGGTACTTCGTATGCTCGCTTGTCTTTTTTGAGACCCTTTTGAATATTTGATCGTTTTATAATATGATACATTTTGGTCTGAATTCCTTTTTTAGAAAAGCCTCTGTTATCCTTAAAGCGAGTAAGAATTAGCGGATCATCGGGTTTTGGTTCTCTTCCCATTCTTTCTATCCATTGTTTTTTTAATGATTGTAGTTTATCCCAAGCCTCAACGGAGATTAATCCAAGATACTTTGAGGATGTATCATTGTAAACTATCATACTAGCACAAACAATTCTGCCACTCTTTGATTTGGAATAATCATGTGAATATTCACCCTTTACTACTTCATAGATGGGTCTGATATTTCCCCATGTTTGATTCTCCCATCCCCCTACTCGCATTCCAGAGGAGGATTCAGCGAGAATAATAAAATCACTTGATAAATCAGTGGAATAATCAAGGATGTGTTTTATTTCTTCAGTTGTATAGCCACGAGTTTGATGAAGATTGTTTATTTCAGGAAATATTGCCTCAATGTTAGTCCATTCTAATGGAATCTCATTCATCTTTAGAAATTTCTTGATTCCTTTGAATTTGTTAGGGATAGTGCTCGGATTCAAGTATTCTGAACTTGAAATTGGCTTTTCTGACCTATCTTTGAGATGAATGGCATAATTTTTGAGTAATTGTTTTAGTTTATCAGGTTCTTCTCTAGCAAAATTAGTAAATTGAATTGCTTTTTCTTCAAATGTTCCTTTGAAATCTAGAATTGAATCTAGAAATTCTCTGAATGTTTTTTTGTATGCCCTTTTAGTTTCAGGGGATTTAATTCCACTGTAAAATACTTGAAGTGGATCTTCTTGTGAATTTGCTGTAAGGTTTGCAAGCGAGAAAATAGATTGACTTTGTTTAGACATTGATCCCCCTAGGAATAACTGGATAGTAAACCCCTGTTATGGAATGCCCGAGCTTTTGTTCGTAAAGTAATATAATTTTGTAAAAGATTCTATAATTCAAGATAGCGGGTCTAGAGGGATTCGGACCCTCGACAACCGGATTAAGAGTCCGGTGCGCTACCTGGCTGCGCCATAGACCCACCAAGGGAGCTAGGCCCAGAGTTGTTATTAATCTTAAGATTCTAAAATAAATGAAAATTTAGTTTTGTGCTTTAGCTTCGATTTCACTGTACTTTTCAAGAATTGCAGTTAGTGCAGTTGAAACTGGAACATCGTTCATCTTTTTCTTTTCAGCTAATAGTTTTTGGTATGCATCAAGTGTGATGTAAACTGGAATTGAACCATTTCCTTCTAGCAAACCTCTAACGTTGTAAAGAGCAGTCTCCATTCCTTTCTCAGCTGATTTTGCAAACTTTGCTTTATCCAAGATTGCACCTAAAGGACCAAAAGGCATCTCATAATCTACTGACATTGTCACTCTAGTAAGATTACCACCTAATGCTTTGAATTCATTTGTGATTTGCCATTTCTTAAATGGACCCTCAATTTGTTTTGCAGAAATTTTTTCATTTCTAACAAATTCAGTTGTCTCACAGTCCCACTCTAATCGTTTTCCGCTAAAGTCACCGATAATTCTAAAGGTTGTACCTACACCCATTCCTTCCTTGATATCCATAGGAATGACAGTCATGCCTACAGCATCAGATTTTATCTGGTCAGAAACGTGTTCTGGTCTTGCAAAATAGGTAAAGACATTCTCGACAGGTGTTTTAATATCGATTGATTTTGAAACGAGTGTCAACGATTCTGTGTCTTGCCAATTAGGATTTAAAGGTTTTGAAGATTTTCCGAAAGAAATTGATTTACAATATATTCACCGAAAATCAACATTATTGAGATGACTAAAAAGCGATCAATGTATCTGATCTTGTTTTTGGCATTTTTGATTCCATTATTTGGTGATGCGTATGGTCACTCAATGTTTAATTCAGCTGAAGAATTTTATGCAGGATATAGAGTTCAGGTAGCTACAGCTCCGGAGTTTCCACAGATTGGTGAGCCTTCACAATTTTTGGTAAGAGTAACTGATTCAGACTTTGAAGAAGTGGATAGATTTACAATGGGAATCAGAGTTTTTTTTAATGAACAACAAGTAGATACAATTCCACCAAAATCAGTCGAAGGAGGTCATTGGGATTTTGATTATGTGTGGAGAAATCAAGGAAATCATATTGTCAAGATAGACTTGTATGATATGGGAGGAAAATCAGGAGTTTTAACTTATTCATTTAACATGGGAACACAAAGTCCATTCGGAGTAATCTTTATTGCAGCAATAACAGTTGGTGCGCTATGTTTTGGAGGTATGATGATGTATATTTACTTGCCAAAAATGTTTAAGAAATCTAAACTTTAGTTTGTAGAGGAATTCTTGAGATTCTAAATGCAAACAATGTGGTTAGTAATACCATAGAGAATAACAATATTCCAATTCCCAAATGAACTGCAACTAGTACTGCATGCAATTTAAGATCAATTACCATTGCACCAAGTACTATCTGAGTAATTACAAATACTGTTGCAAGTGAGCTAGTAATTTTTATTTTCAAATCAGAGTTTTTGTTAATCAGACTTGCAACCATAGTAGCAATAACTAGTGAACCAGTAGTTGCAGCGATTAATCTATGAGTCCACTCAATTAGGTATTCCTCAGATGGCATAATTCCATTTGGACATAATGGCCATTCAGGACATGTCAATCCAAGTCCAGCTGCTGAGATATATCCTCCAATAAACATTAGAGAGTATAACACAATCATTGTAGCTAATGCTAGATATTGAATTGCCAAAATTATTCTACGATAAAGGTTCCTTGCATGCCTTGTAATGCATGTCCTGGAACTGTACAGATGTAATAGTATTGTCCTGGTGCACCAGCTGTAAATGTCACAGTACCACCTTCACCTGGTTTTAGTGGATTTGATGCTGATGCAATTGCAGAATCCATTACAATGCTGTTAAAGTCTTCAGGATTTGTAACGACTCCAAATGCATGAAATGATTTACCTAAATTATTAGAAGTAACAGTTACCTCATCTCCAGAGTTTACTGTAATTTCAGGATTATGACCATCTTCACCAGGCAATGCATTAAATGCCAAAGTCCTAAAGTCTGCTGATTCTACAAAGTCCAATGTAAAGTCATGAGATACGCCAGTTGGTGCTGCTGCCATTTTAGAACCACCACCCTGTGCTGGTCCAACAATTATTTCTCCAACCATTCCTTGCTCTCTGTGTCCAGGAACAGTACAAATGTAATAGTATGTTCCCTCTTCTCCTGCTACAAATTCAGAAGTTCCACCTTCTCCAGGCTTTAGTGGATTAGTTGGTGCTGCAATCTCACTACCAGGAATTATTCCTGCAAATCCTTCAGTATCTTTTGTAACACCAAAGGCATGAAATGATTTTCCTGCATTATCAACATTAAAAATTACTTTGTCTCCAACATTCATGTTAATTGTTGGATTACTATCTGGTTCTCCAGGTAATGCATTAAACGCTAAAACTCTAAAGTCTGAAGATTCAACAAACACAAGATCTGATGTTATGGTTTTCCCAGTTGCTGCCACTGGTGCTGCTTTTTCTGAGCTTCCTGCCATCATTGCAACAACTGGAGCTGGTTCTGAAATCCAATAATCCCACATTGCAAAGAAGATAGCCCCACCAACAATACAGATACCTAGCATGATTGCCATCATCTTTCCAGTTCGTGCTGGTGTTGTTCTGTAAACTGTTTGGGAATTATCGTGACTCATTTCATTTTTCTCCTAGTGTGATGGGTTCTTTGCCTCAAATGGATAGTAGTACTTGCCTCCAAGACCAAATGGGTCGTGAATGTCTGCAAGTTTTCCTTTTCCAGAGCTGTGGATCATGTTTGCCAAGAATATTGCCATGCTTACGCCAATAATCATTGCACCTACTGATGCGATTTGGTTCATTGCAATCCATTCTGGGATTGGTGGATAATCAAAAATTCTTCTTGGCATTCCATATAGTCCTAGTACGTGTTGTGTAAAGAATACTAGTACGGTTCCAATAAATGATAAGATAAAGTGAATCTTGCCCATAGTTTCATTATACATTCTACCGGTTACATATGGGAACATGTAGTAAAGATAGCCAATTGATCCAAATGCAATTGTTCCCATCACAAAGAGATGGAAGTGACCAACTACCCAATAGGTATCGTGTGTTGTAAAGTCCAATGGCATTGCACTATTTACTACACCACCAGCACCTGCAGAGAAGAATAATGCAATTCCACCTACTGCCCACATCATTGGTGTTGAGAATTTAATTCTGCCATTCCACATTGTTGCAATAAAGTTAAACACATGCATTGCAGATGCAGGAACTGCAGCAAGGGTTCCAACCATAAAGACAGTTTTCTCAGTAAATGACATTCCTGTTGCATACATGTGATGAGCCCATGATGAGAATCCTACAATAGATAATAACACAAATGCAAAGACTCCAGAGTTGTAACTAAAGATTGGTTTTCTTGAGAATCTTGGAATAATTTCATACATCATACCAATTGCTGGAATTACCAATACATACACTTCAGGATGGAATGTAAACCAGAATAGGTGAGCATATGCAATTGGATCTCCCCCCATAGCAGGATTGAAGAATCCACTAACTCCAAGTCTATCTGTTAGAAGCATTAGAAGTGCTGCTGCAAATGTTGGAATTGCAACAATGATAATCAAAGATGATGATAAAAATGACCAAGCCAACAATGGCACTTGTCCAATTGACATGTCTGGATGTTTACATTTGAGAATAGTAACTACAAAATTAATTGCACCAAGAACTGATGATATTCCTAAAATCTTTAGACCAAATATCCACATGTCAGCTGCAGGACCGGGAGCACTGATAATAGAGTATGGAGGAGTTGCATACCATGTAAAGTCTGCAAATCCTAACCAGATTAGAGCACCAGAAGGTGGAATCATCCAAAATGCAATTGCGTTTAGTTTTGGATATGCCATGTCTTTGTATCTAACCATGATTGGAACGTAATAGTTTCCTACTGCAGATGCAAATGGAATGATAAACAAAAAGATCAAAGTAGTTCCATGAACTGTAAAGATTCTGTTAAAGGTCATTGCATCGCCAATGATTTGTGCACCTGGTAAGAATAGTTCAGCTCTAATTGCAAGTGCTAATGTTCCACCCAAGAACAAGAAGGCTAGTGATGAAATTAGATAAAGTAAACCAACATCAGTGTGGTGTGTTGAGAACATAATTTGCCAGATTGGTCTTGGCTTTTGTAATTCTAGAACCATTAGTTAGTCTCTCCACACAAAGCAATTGAAAGTTGTGATAAAAGCGTTATCAAGAGTGATCCTCCACATATAGTGTTCCACGCATGTTATAGTGAATTAATCCACAGTACTCTCTGCATTGAATGTCATGAACACCCGGTGCATCTGGTGCAAACCAAACTGTGTTTACTCTACCAGGAATTGCATCCATTAAAACGACATAATCATGAATGTTAAAAGAGTGATTAACATCTTTGGACATTACTTCAAATTTGTATGCCTTGCCAACTTCAACATGTAGCTCACCAATCTCTTTTGTTCCATCTTCATGTTCAAAAGTCCAGAACCATTGTTGACCTGTTACTTTGATTACTTCAGCATCTTCAGGAACATGTTCAACTAGTCTTTCTGCTTCCCAAGCTTCTGCACCAACCCAAGTCATTAATGCAATAACTACTGCAACATAAATCCATTCAGGCCAGTTAGAGTGTCCACCCATTTCTACCAGTCAGTCCCCTCATATGGTGTTGGTTTTGCTTTTGGATGTGATTCACGGAATCTCCATACAAGCCAAATAATTGTGCCAGAAACTACTGCACCCACAGTAAATGCCACAGTCATCATTCTAAAAAACAAATTCCAAATGACAACTCTACGATCAAGATATTCTCCCGGTTCATCACCTGCTGCAAATACAGATTCTAAAGCTGGAACTAATACTAAAACTGCCAATACTAAGAATAATCCTACAATACCCTTCATTAGCGATTGACTGACGTGGTCAATAATTTCTATTTAAGGGTTTTCAAGATTATTAGCTACCATCCTTGATCGAATCTGGATGGATGCATTACATTAAGTCCTGAAAGGGAAAACTTTCGTTGTTTTTCTCTAAATATGTTAAGTGACGCATTTGCAATAATTAACTCAAAGAGATTAGCAGGTGATAAATCAACTATTGTAGATATCATTGCTTTGATTGGATCCATATGTGTAACAAGTAGTACATTTTCATCTGGATGTTTTTCAACTACATGATCAACTATTCCTAAAACTCGCTTTTTGACTTCAGTGAAGGTCTCAACACCATTATGAGCTATTTCTAACTCTCCATTGTAGAATTTCATAAAGACATTTCCATGACTATTAAAAATCTCATCATATGGCATTCCAGTGAATTTTCCCATATCAAGCTCAATTAGTCTCTCATCAATTTTAACATCAATTGAATTATGTTCACCAACAATTTCGGCAGTGTGTTTTGCTCTTTGAATTGGACTAGAGTAAATTGCAGAGATATTCATGTGTTTAACTAATTCAGCAGTATGCTCTGCTTGTTGAATTCCAGTTTCAGTTAATGGGATTCCATCTGTTCTTCCAGCTAAAATTCTTTCAGTATTATTTTTGGCCTGACCATGCCTTAGAAAAATGATCTGTCCCAACTTGATCGAAATTCAAATAGAGATAATAATAAGATTGTCAGATAGATATCATGAAAGTCGGAATAATTGGCGGAACAGGTGGAATGGGTAAAGGATTTGCACTCAGATGGTCTCAAAATCATGATGTTATTATTGGATCTAGAGATGCTGCAAGAGCATCAGAATCAGCAGTCGAATATACAAATCTTGCAAAAGAAGCATTTGGGGAAATAAAGGGAAGTATCACGGGAAGTGATAATGTTTCAGTTGCAAAACAAAGTGATGTTTTAATTTTATCAATTCCATATGAGAATATTGATTCAGTATGCTCAGGAATTTTACAACAAGTCAGTGATAGCTGTGTTGTTGTATCTCCAATAGTTCCAATGACAAAAACAGATGTTGGCTTTGAGTGTGTATCAATCAAAGATAACAAACCATTCTCATACAAGCTTGTATCAAACCATATGAAAAATAAATCAAAACTAGTATCAGCATTTCATGTAATTTCTGAGAAAAAGCTAGTTAATCCAAAACTAGAGTTAGATTATGATATTTTTGTTTGTGGCGATGATAAAGATTCAGTTGCTAAAGTAAACACTTTGATTGATGAAATCAAGGGTTTAAGATCAATTTACTTGGGACCAATTGAGTTGTCTTATCTTGCAGAAATGTCAACACCATTATTGCTAAATGCAATGATTCAAAACAAGATAAAAAATCCTGGAATTAAAATTATCTAAGTCTGCATTTTCATTTATCATGAGTCACGAATATTATAGACGGGGTAAGAATTGGTTTACAGCAATAGGCGTTTTATTTAGTGTTATGGCAGGCATTGTAATAATTCAGCAGTTATTAGTTTGGGGGATTGATTTTTTTGAAGAATTTTTGTTTAATGCAGAAATTACAAATGAAAAAGTTTCAATGGCAATGCTTGCATTTGGGTTATTTATGGTAGCATTAGGATTTAGAAAACATGAACAAAAAAGATGAGTTTTTAAAATCACAAAAAATATTGCGACTTGCAACAGTTGGCAAAGATAAAACTCCACATATTGTACCTGTCTGGTATTTGTATAGTGCAAAAAAATTCTATGTAGGAACAAATTCTAAAACAATAAAGGCAAAAAATGCAAAAAAATCAAAGAAAGTTTCATTTTGCATTGATGTTGGAGTTAGCGCACCAGATATCTATGGTGTCATGGGTCAAGGAGATGCAAAATTAATTTTAGAAAATTCTAAAGTAAAGAGAATTGCAAAAAAAATACTTGCAAAATACTTTGATTCATTAGAGAATAAATCTGCAAAAGAGTTACTTGATGATACTGATTGCATTATAGAGATTACTCCAACAAAGTATTTTATTTGGAATTACTAACAAAGTCTTCAATCTTATTCATTGCTGAATCTAAAACTTGCAAACTTGGAAGAAATACCAATCTGAAATGTCCACTGCCATATTGTTCTCCAAATCCAGATCCGTGAACAGTTAACACACCTTTTGATTCTAATAAATTGGTGACAAATTCTTTATCGGTTCCAAATTTTTTGTCTTCAATCTTTGGAAATGCATAGAAAGCTCCTTTTGGATTAGGACATGATAGTCCTGGCATCTCATTGAGACGTTTTACAACCAAGTCTCTTCTCTTTTTAACCTCAGAGACAAAATCTTGAATGTAACCTTGTGGTCCACGTAATGATTCTAATGCAGCATATTGAACAGGAAGACTAGTTGCAATTCTTACTCTAGCTAGTTTTGGAAGATTCTCTCGTAATGCATCTAGTTGGGGGGATTGATTAAATGCAATATATCCAATTCTCCAACCAGACATTAGATGAACTTTGGAGAAACCATTCAAAACAATAACAGGTGAATCTCCTGCAACTTTACCAATTCCTACAAATTTTTCATCGAAAATTATTTGATCATAAATCTCATCACAAATAATGTATAGATTGTGCTCATTTGCAATATCTACTAGTTGTTTTAGTGATTTTTCATTAAATACAACGCCTGTAGGATTATTAGGACTTATCAAACAAATTGCAACAGTCTTTGATGTGATTTTGGATTTAATATCCTCAATGTCAGGAGTTGAATTATTCAAATCAACTGCAAACTCTACAGGGATCCCACCATGTAATCGAACGTATGAGGCATAAGGAGGATAATATGGACCTGGAAGTAATACTTCATCACCTTCTTCAACAATTGATGATATTACCATATCGAGTCCTTCAGATACACCATTAGTAACTAGAATCTCGTCAGCCCCAATTGAGAGTCCTTTGGTATTTTCTTTCTTTGCAATCTCTTGACGTAATTCAAGTAATCCTTCAGAGGATGAATAATAATTTTCACCGCTATTAATTGCATCAATCAAAGCTTGTCGTACATTATCAGGTGGTTGAAATCCAAATTGCACAGGATCACCAATATTCAGATAATCAACTTGCATTCCTTTTTGCTGTACCTTTCTTGCAGCAAGAACAATATCTCTAATCGCATACTCTACACCTGCGACTTTTTTTGATACTTTCAAAGTATCTAGACAGATATTTAGGCCTGTTAAAATCTTACTTGTTTGGACTCGTTGCACAGCCTGGATAGTGCGAGCGGCTTCGAACCGCTAGGTCGAGGGATCGAAGCCCTCCGAGCCCTTTAGATTATCTTATTAGGTAAAAAATTTGTCATTCATTCATTGAAGATTTCATTAATAAAAATTGGATTTACGCTAGTAATAGTTGGTGCAATTTGGATTGCGTTTATTTTTGAAGATACAGAAAAAATTCATGATGAAATAATTCTAAAAGTATCAAACTCGTTTGAATTAAATTCAGAATTTGTAGGTGCAGATATTGGATTTTACAAAGTCTTCATGCCTGAATTTAAAGGAGAAGAGGTATTTGTCCAAATTCTTGACACTAATGATAATGTAATAAAAGAGCAAACGATTCAAACAAAGATGTCAGTAGGATATTTTGACTTTGATAAAGATGGAGTTTATACTTTAAAGATATCAAACATTTCAAAGAATCCAATAAATTTGCAGATAGAGTTTGGTGATACAAATTCAAAACAAATGATTCCTGCAGGAGTTTTATTATTTATTGGAGCAGTTACAGTGATTGTGATGGCCTTTTTTAAAATTAAAAATTACAATATAGAGCAACCTGATGAGAATATTTCATAGACTGGAATACATTGAATGGTATGTCCAAAAATTAGAATTAAATTAAAGACAAGCCAAGTTGTAAAGAACAAAAATGTTACAATTGAGAATGGAAGTAATATTCTTAGTTTAGAATTTTCTCTGTTTTTTAAAATTAAAACTCCACCTAATGATGCTAAAACTAGACCTAATTCAAGTGGTTGATGAGACCAAGATATCAATCCATCAATTCCATAAACTTCATGAGATAGTGAATCACCAAATCCTGAAATTATCTGAAGAGTAGAACCTACCATCACTAGTTTAATACCAGTTTTAAGAGACCCATGAACTGATTTTTGAATCAAAAGAACAGAACCCATTATTGCAGCAATTGCAGTCATTGAAACTCCTGTATACACAACAATGTGTGATGGACTCCAAAAGAATTCAGGTTCTTTTTGCAGATGAGATATTGCATCCCAAAATCCAGCAGATACTACTACAACTGGGCCAATTACTGCTAGAATAATTACAAATGAAACTAGAGAGTTAGGTTTTACAAATGACGAATTTGAAATTCTTTGAATTAATTTCATGTTGATTGCACAATAATTGGGTTATTTGAAATCTTGTAAAGTATATCAATTAGAAAAATTCAACATTAAGGCTAATTTTATGAATTAACTATATTAGATGATAAAATTAACAAAAATTATGAGTCCAGGAATTGGATTAATGAAGAGGCGTCTTGAGAAAGAGAAAGATGCAATAGCACTTGCTATTTCAGGAATTGCTAAAAAATACAACATTAAACCTGAAGAAACTAAAACACTAGAGACAAAATATGATGATGATGCAGGTGATTGGTATGTTGCACTTGGTTGGGATGAAAAGAGAGCCATTATCAAGATGGATTCAGTTCTAGGAACAATTACAGAAATTAAAGAAATCTAAATAGTAAAAAATTTCTAATTAAATCAAAATTTCAGTTTGAATCTAACCATTAGGTCTAGGAAGTTTTCCATTTTTATCAAAGTGGCTTTGGATAATTTTTGATGAGTTTGAATATTTCATGTTTAAATCCTGATTAATCTGGATTATATCAGATCTAGAACTAGATGCCTTTCGTTGAAATTCTTTTGTAGCATCAAGGGAAGTTCCTCCATTTTTGAGAGATACAAATTTTGCTTTTAACCCCTCATCATGTAAATTTGATGTAAAATTAAATTGTCCCCAGAAAATTGGTTTTACTGAATTATCTACAGTATTGATAAATCGTGAAAATGCTACTTGTGGAGAATTATAGACTGATTCTTTTTCCATTGATCTAAGATCATTTTGGAGACTTTCATTGGCAAGTTTTCTTGTATTACTTAATGGATCAACCTTTGCAGAGATTTTTTGGGGTTGTGACTGTTCTAGTTTTTGCTTTTCCATGTTTTGTAAAATAAATAGAGACAATGGATTATTGCTGATTTGATCATTAATCAACACTGTAAATTCATTAAATGATTTGGTGATTTGGTGAGGAGCTAAATCTATTGGGATGTTTGAAGTTGAATTATTAGCAGTAGAGTTTTGAACAGAAGAATCTAAGCCAAAAACGGTTTGGTTAAACATGAGTAAGAAAAAAGGCAATAAGAAAACTAAGTAGGATTTCATTCTGAGGGTGATTATAAAATGGATTCATAATTCTGTGACTCAAAGTTTGTGATCAACAGATGATCAGGTAATTGACTAGTATGTTTAGATGAGTGATATTTAGACTATGATGAAACATTAGTAAATAATTTCTAATTAAAAATTATTCTAGGTATGAAGTGTCTGACTAATCGTCATCTTCTTCGTCTTCATCATCTTCGTCATCATGGTTTTTGTCTTTGGATTTTTTATCCTTCTTTAGATCTTTGTACTGTTTTTTGAGGTCTTTTTCTTGTTCCTTAAACTCTTTCTTTAGTTCCTTTGCTGCAATTTTATACTCAAACTTTAATTCTTTAATCTCATTTTTGATCACTTTTTTTGGATAGATGTCTGAGTCAACATCACATTTTCCAATCTCATCTCCATGTTTTAGGTGTGCAGATACTGCATTCTCAGAGACTGAAAGAGTGTTCTTTCCTTTGTGACATAAAATTACTTTATCATTACTGTCATCATTGTTATCATCAGTTGATGTTCCATTAGCAATAATATCTTCAAGTTCTGCATTTCTCAAAGCAAGTGCAACATTCTCTTCTTGTAGTGTGATAATTTCATTTTCCAAATTTAGAACTTTATCTAGTAAATCTTGAATTTGTGCTAAGAGTTGTTCAATTATAGTATCATTATTTGGTTCCACGTTTACCGTGACAGTAGCAGTATCATTTCCACCTTGTCCATCTGATACAACATAAGAGAAAGTATCATTTCCAACAAAGTCATTATTTGGTGTGTATTCTACCTGAGTTGAGCTAGACAAAATTAGAACAGAGCCTGAAAATGGTTGAATAACAGAGGTAATTGTCAATAAATTCCCATCAGCATCAATGTCATTTGCCAATACAGGAATGATGATTGATGTATTTTCTAATGTAGTGACAGTATCATCATTAGCTATTGGATCCTGAGCAAAAGCAAAACCAGAAGAGAATGTTCCTGAAATTAATACTGCAAGCAAGAACAGCCCGGATAGTTTTTGCATGATTGGAAAATCTCAAAATAGCATATAACCTACAGGCAGAAAAGATCAGTATCAAGGAAAAGTAATAGTTATAAGAAAAGATCTTTGGAAATTTAGTTTAATCCGATAAAGAAATTTAATTATCAATGATTATTTTGAAACTAGTATGACTAAAGCAATAGTTCTCGGAGGTTCTAGAGGAATAGGAAAAGCAATTTCAAATTCATTAAAATCAATTGACATTGATGTTTTTGCAGCATCAAAAAGTGATATTGATACTTCAGATTTGAACAGTGTTAGGGAATTTGTAAAAAATCACAATCAAACAGATATTCTTGTGTTAAATACTGGCGGTCCTGTCCCAAAACCATTTGCAACAATTACAGAAGAAGATTGGAAAATATATCACAATCAATTATTTTTAGGATTTTGTACAATATTACAAAATATCAATGTAAGTGATGGAGGCTACATCTTTTTAATTAGTTCAAATGTCATAAAAGAGCCAAATTCTAAACTGATAATATCTTCAGCTTATCGTGCTGCATTTAGTGAAGTGTTTAAAGTATTGAGTAAAGAATATGCCCAGAAAAATATCAGTTGCATTAACATTGCACCTGGTCCAATCAATACAGATAGAACCAAAGAACTAATCGACAATGTTGAACAATTTAAAGAATCATTACCAATGAAAAGACTAGGAGAGCCTGAAGAGATTGGAAACTTTGTAAAATCGATTATCGATAATAAGATAAAATACCTATCAGGTGTTACAATAAACTTTGATGGTGCAAATTCAAACTATATTTTTTAGTATTATTTTTTAAATTCAACATTAGGCGTATCTGGTTGTCCTGCAATTGCAATTAATCCACCATCACGTAATTGTTGTAACAATTGCATAACTTCTTTTTCTACTTGATTTCTTTGTAGTCCAGTTTGCTGAGCAAATACCTCAACAAGATCAGTAACTTTACGTTGCCCATTACAAGATTTCCAAAAGTCTACAATTGCTTGATTTACCATAAATCCCTGTTCATGTTCATTGGCCAATACCATTGAACCGTCTTCTTGCTGAACTAGTTTTCCAACTCCTTGTGGTAATGCAGTTTCATAGTTAATTGGTGCAGGAGTATTCATCCCAGCACTCATATTTTTTATTTTCATTTTAGCTTCTTCAGACATTTTATCCATTGACCATGCTGGCTCCCATACAATGTCAATTTTTACATTATTTACACCAGGAACTTTTTTGACATACCTTGTTGCATCAGAAACCAAAGTTTCATGAAGAGGGCAACCTTGTGTAGTCATAGTCATTTTGATATTAACATCATTATTTTCTGCAACATCAATTCCATAGATTAATCCCATTTCTACAATATTTAGTGGAACTTCAGGATCCATGCATTGCTTTAATGATTCTTCAATTGCCTGTGGAGAAACAGTACTCATAGTGTAACTGACTCTAGAAAAACAATAAAAACTTTCTATTAATTAGCTTCAAATAATTTTGGAATGGATTCCTCATAAGGAGCCCTAGCCACGCCTTTTTCTGTAATAATTCCCGAGATTAGTTCAGGTGGAGTCATATCAAAGGCAGGATTAATTACATTGATATCATCAGGTGCAGTCTTTTTATCGCCAATTCCTGTAACTTCACTTCCTTTTCTCATCTCAATAATAACATCCTCAGCTTTGTTTTGTAAATCAATGGTAGAGAGTGGTGCTGCAACATAGAAAGGAATTCCATGTTGTTTTGCCATTGTAGCTACCTGATAAGTTCCAATCTTGTTAAAAACATGACCTGTTTTTACAATTCTATCTGCTCCCACTACAACTTTGTTTACTAATCCATTTGCCATTGAATATCCTACAGCAGTATCTGGGATCAAACTTACATCAAATCCATCATGTTTTAGCTCAAATGCAGTCAATCTAGAACCCTGTTGGATTGGTCTTGTCTCAGTTGCAATAACTTTAACATTTTTTCCACTCTCACGTGTTGCTCTTATTACACCTAGAGCAGTTCCATAAGATACAGTAGCTAGGGCACCTGCATTGCAATGAGTCATTATGGTATCATCATTATCAAAAAGAACAGAGCCGTTCTTTCCCATAGCTTTGTTAATTTCAATATCTTCATCTGCCATTTTTTTGGCCTCTGAAATAACTAACTCTTTAATTTCTTCAATGGTGTTACCGGTATTTGCTACATTCATTATTTTTTCTAATCCCCATCCCAAGTTTACAGCTGTTGGTCTAGTTGCAAAAAGAATTTTTCTTGCGTTTTCTAAATCAGTTAAAAATTCATCTTTAGTAGTAGCCTTACTTTGTAATGCTGCTAATGCCAAACCAAAGGCTCCTGAAACTCCAATTGCAGGGGCTCCTCTAACTACTAGAGTTTTGATTGCGTTAGCTATTTGATTAAAATCATCATATTCTTCAAAAACAAGTTCATTAGGCAGTTTGGTTTGATCAATCATTATTACCTTATTATTTTTCCACTCTACTGTACGTAGGGATGTATTATTTTTTGAATTTTCCAACCCAAAAATATGTAATTTGTAGGTATATTTAATTAATCAGAATTTACATCAAGAATTCCTTGTGAAATTAGATACTCTAGTGCAGTAAGTAATTCATTTTCTGTTATAGTTTTTTCAGCATACCAGATAAAAATATCATGAACCCAACTAGGGATTTTAGATTCAGACATTTCAAGAATTTCTAATTCTTCAATATTTTCTGGTTCTACAATTTCTTCAGGAATTTCTAATTCTTCAATAGTATTTTGAGTTACAGCTAATGGCATACTGGATTTGATAATGGAAAATGTTGATACAGTTTCACTAATTCCATATTCAGAGTAAATTCTAAATCCATAGTCACCTAAAATTTCTTCTTCATTTTGATCAGGATCAAGATAGTGTAAAATTTGAACTCCAAACAAATCATCTTCAATAACTTTGGGTAGAATTTCAGTATCCTTGATAATTTCCCCATCACTTAATCGAATTATTTGCATGAAGTGATAACCATCTTGAGGATTGTAATTTTCAATTTGAATATTAGCTCTTATCATTGTAGAATCTTTATCTAAATCTATAACATTCCCTGAAACAAAATCTATTGTAATAATTGGTAAATCTTCTTCAGCATAAACTAAGGATATTTGTAATAACATCAAAATGGAAAATAATCCGATAATTTTTGAAATCAACATATCTCAATTTTTTAAAGATTAGTTAAGATATATCTATAATCGACATTTTTACACCAAATTGATTCCAAAATGGAATTAATTATTTAAAGTAGGCATGCTCCAAAAACACCTGCAGAATCCCCCAGTTTATTTTTTAAAATTGGAGTCTCAATAGAATCTGAAAAAACTTTGGAATAAACAGATTCTTTTCCTTCAGTGTAAAGAAAATCTATGTTTGATAATCCACCACCTAAAACAATTGCATCAGGATCTAAAATATCAATAACATTAGCTAATCCATATCCAAAATTTTCTAATAATTCGTTTTTCCATGATCTACCCACATCGTTATCAATATTTCCAAGAATTTCAATTAGTGTTAGTGATTTGCCTGTAAGTTTGGTCCATTGATTTTCCAAAGACGGTCCACTGATGTAAGTTTCTACACATCCATTTTTACCGCAATAACAAGGATTTCCATTTCTATGTAGAGTATGATGTCCCCATTCTCCAGCAATATTGGTCGGACCAGTATGCAAATTTCCATTATACACAATTCCACCACCTACACCTGTTCCCATTATTACTCCAAAGACCAAACTATATCCCTTGGCAGAACCCATTTTAGATTCAGCAATTGTAAAACAATTAGCATCATTTTCCATGGAAATTTTTTTTCCTAAAATATTTTCCAAGTCTTCCTTGATTGGTTTACCAATAAGGCATTGAGTATTACTATTTTTTATTAATCCAGTCTTCTTAGATATAGCACCAGGTGTGCATATACCAATAGAAAAATCAGAAATGTTTTTTGTTACGTCTGAAACTAGTGTTGAGATAGTTTTGATAATTTCTTGATAATCATCTTTTGGAGTAGGTGCTCTTTTTCTGTCTTTAACATTGAGTTCTTCATCAAGAACAATTACTTCAGTTTTTGTTCCACCTAAGTCGATTCCAACCTTAGTCATCAAATAATTATTAAAATAATATTGCTTAAGTTAATTGCTTTAACCCATTGAAGGCATACCGCCGCCACCTGGACCACCAGATACGGCTATCACATCATCAATTCTAAGAATCATGCATGCAGCTTCAGTTGCAGATTTGATAATTTGTTCTTTAACTACAATTGGTTCAACTACATTAATGATCATCATATCTGCAATCTTTGTATTTCTTGCATCAATACCAGTCCATTTACGGCCCTGAGATTGTTTTGCTCTCAGATTTGCCATAGTATCAATTGGATCCATGCCAGCATTTTCAGCAATTGTTAACGGGATTGTTTCTAGTGCTTCAGCATATTTTTTGATGGCAAGTTGTTCTCTTCCATCAAAATTATCTGCCCAATCTTTTAGTAATGATGCAGCATAAGATTCTGGAGCTCCACCACCAGCTACAATTTCTGGTTTTTCAATTACATCCTTTACAACCATTAATGAATCATGAATAGAACGGTCAACTTCATCTATTACTCTTTGAGAACCACCACGAATCAACAAAGTTACAGATTGTGGATGTTTGCATCCTTCAATAAAGACCCATTTGTCAGATTCTACTTTCTTTTGATGAACCAAATCTGCGGTACCAAGATCTTTTTCTGAAAGATCATCTAGATTATTAATAACACGTCCACCTGTTGCTTTGGATAGTTTTATCATGTCACTTTCTTTTACACGTCTAACTGCCATAATACCATGCTTTGCAAGATAGTGTTGTGCAATATCATCAATTCCCTTTTGACAAATCAAAACATTAACACCAACATCATGTAATTTCTCAACCATAGACTTTAGCATTCTATTTTCTTCTTCTAGGAACATCTGCATTTGAGTAGGATCAGTGATTCGAATTTCAGAACTCATTTCTGTTTTTTCAATTTCTAATGCTGAGTTGATTAATGCAATTTGTGCTTTTTCAATTTTTGTTGGCATTCCACTGTGTACAATTTCTTTATCTAAAACAATTCCTTGAACAATTTGGGTGTCTTGGATTGAACCACCAGCTTTCTTTTCAACTTTAAGGTTTTCAAGATCAACAGTATATTCCTCTCCTTTCTTTACTGCAATTCTAAGAATTGCATCTACAACAATTTTTGATAGTGTATCACTATCTTCAGAGATTAATTTAGATTGCATACTTGTTGTTGCAATTTTAAGAAGAGATTCTTTATCATCAGGTTTAATTTTCTTGGATAATTCAGAGTAAATTTCTAGAGTTTTTTCAGCAGCTGCTTGATATCCATCAATAATTGTTGAAGAATGAACATCTTTTTTGAGAAGGTCTTCTGCTTTAGCTAAAAGAGCACCACCAAATACTACGGATGAAGTAGTTCCATCTCCAACTTCATTATCAACAGTTTTTGAAATTTCAACCATCATTTTAGCAGCTGGGTGTTGAACATCAATTTCTTTTAAAATAGTAGCACCATCATTTGTAATGGTAACATCACCTAGAGAATCAACTAGCATTTTGTCAAGACCTCGTGGTCCTAGACTACTTTTTACCAATTCTGCGACTAGTTTTGCAGCAGCTATATTGTTATGTTGAGCATCTTTGCCTTTTTGCTGTAATGCACTCTCTTTGAGAACCAATACAGGTCCATTTGGTCCTTGTTGAATTGATGCCATTTAGATTCAGCTACAATCCCCTGAATCCCCCTTTTTAACATTACTTAGATGATCGGCGGAATGTAACAACGTTTTTTCACATCAACAATTCCACCTGCCAGAATTCTTACTGATGGTAATGCCAAAAATGGTAAGAATAGTGGAATTAAGTGAGGTCTTGAAAATTTACATCCTGAATCAACAATAGAGTTTGTAATATCTTCAAAATTTGAAGAAACCGTTTCAAAAGAATCTGTCGATATGATTCCTCCAAATTGCAAAGGCATTGATGCAAGAATTTTTCCAGATTTTACTACTACAATACCGCCTTGATTCTTGATAATCTGATTAGATGCAAGCGCCATATCAGAATCATTTGAACCAATTACTATCAAATCATTCTCATGAAAACTCCAAGATGAAGCAAATGCGCCAATGTCAGCGCCAAAATTCTCAAGAAATCCTATTGCATTGTGATTGGTTCCCTGAGTTCTATCAAATGCGGCAACCTTCCAAACATCAGAATCCACAGATGCTGCAATGTTTCCTTCTTTAGATGATAGATTAGCTGAGCCCAGTTTGGTAATAATTTCAGTTTGCATGAATATTGTGTTTGCAGTAACTTGTTTCTTTTTTGATTTGATTTTAAAATCATTTTCAGAGAATTTTTTTAATTTTACTGTTTTTTTAATCCAAGGAGAGATAGGTTTTTTCTTAATTTTAGTTACTAGGTTACCATTTGATACCACTAACTTTCCACCAACGAAGACTTTGTTGGGTTTGAATGATTTTAAATCATCAAAAATTAAAATATCTGCCAATTTTCCGGGTGCAATTCCTCCAAGATCTTTTCCCATATTGTAATAATCAAAATTATTCTTGGAAGCCATGGTTACTGCATCAATTGGAGACAATCCAAGGTTGACTGATTCTCGTATACAGTGATCAATGTGACCAAAATGTAAAATGTCTAATGGATCAAGTCCATCAGAACAAAACATTAATCGATCAAGATAAGTTCCATGAGATAAGACACGAGGAATTATTTCTTTTAAATCACGTCTAATGGATCCTTCTCTGATCATTATCCACATTCCAAGACGTAATCTTTCCAAAACTTGATCAAAATTTATTGGTTCATGACAAGAGAGGATTCCTGATGAAACATATGCATTAAGTTTTTTTTCACTAGCGCCTGCAGTGTGACCATTAATTATACAATCACACTCTAGCATTGTAGAAAGTGATTTCATGGTTTTAGGTTCTCTAAGAGTTACTTTGGTCCATGAAAAAACTTCACCCATTCCAAGAACGTGTGGATGCTTTATTGCAGATTTTTCTTGTGAAAGAGATAGTGTTTTACAATTACTAAATTTTGCATCAACAGGAAGACCACCAGGTACTACTTGGAAAATTCGGATTGGTAGATCTTCTCCAAGTTTAAGAAATTCCTGAAATCCTTTGTAACCGGTTGCACTAACAATGTCAATAGGATCAGAGAATAGAGAAGTTACACCACATAGAAGTGATTTTTTTGCAAATTCAGATGGTAAAACAAATTGATCAATATGTAAATGAGGATCAGCGAATCCTGGAGAAACATATTTGTCCTTTACATCAATGACTATTGTTTTAGAATTAATTGTGTGAGATGCATCTGGACCAACATATGCAATTCTATCTTTAATTATTGCAATCTGAGTTTTTGGGATAATTTCTCTGGTGTAGACAGATAACAAATTACAGTTTTTTAAAACAAGATCGGCACTTTTGTCTCCCATTGCTACAGAATTCAATGAAGAGATCGAATTTGCTAGGCTCGACATCACAATAATTTATTGAATTTTGAACCTATTATAGATTCAATGCTTAAATTACGGTTGAAAAGGTTTTGTTGATATGAACATACCAAAGGTGATCCGAAAGTATTGTGCTAAATGTAAAACACATACCGAACAAAAGGTCTCCATTTACAAGGCTGGAAAAAGACGTGGTTCTGCTCGAGGAGAAAGAAGACACGCAGAACGTAAAAAAGGGTATGGTGGACAAAAATTCCCAAAATTAGCAAAGCCAGCAAAAGTTACCAAGAAAGTTACCCCTATTATGACATGTACAGTTTGCAAAAAGAAATACAATAAACAAGGCGTTAGAATTAAGAAATTTGAGTTGGTAGCAGCATGAAGAAAGATCATATTGAAATTCCAAAACCAGCAAGTAAATTTCAAAAAGTCAATTGTAATGAATGTGGAGAATTACAAGTAGTATACTCTCATGCATCAACACAAGTATCATGTAATTCATGCGGAAATGCAATTGCAGAACCAACAGGCTCAAAAGCTCAAATTAATGGTAAAATCTCAGGCAGTGCTGAGTAAATCATAATCACTTTTAGTATTTAGATTAAAAGCAATTCTCTTGTCATCAATTACAATATATTTTTCATCAATCTTATCTAGTGATGTGATTTTTTTGGCATCCACTAAAGATATTCCTGAGTAATGGCATTTCTCACCATTAAGATTTATAGAATAATCTGAAGTAATACCTAAAGTATTAAGAAATTTGTTTGTAACAAGAATGCTTGTCCAAATATTTTGAGAATCATAACTATTTACAATTTTTTGAATTACTTTATTATCTAACAATGGTAAATCGCCAGATGTAACAAATATAGAATCATTAAAAATTTTTAAAACTGAATTTAGATCTTCAACATATCCTATTCCAGATGTGTCAAATGTTTCAATATTATTTTCTTCAAGGAGTTTTTTAGTTTTAGGAGAATTAGAGCTGGTTATTGCAATAATTTTTGAAAAACAGTTAGAATTTTTTAGTGAATCTATAACATGAAGAATTATTGGTTTTTTGTATTTGAGTAATAATTTTTCCTCAGATAATTTCATACGTGTGCCTTTACCACCGGCCATCACAAGACCAATCATATTGAAACAAACACCATAAGAGAAGCTAATCTTGTAAGCTCATTTGTTGCACCAAGAACATCACCAGTGATTCCTCCAAAACTACGAGTGGATATTGCAAGTATGAATAGTGTTAAAGTTACAGCCACACCCAACATTACAAAGCCAGTTGTTTCACCAAGTAGTGCAACTGGAATTATCATAATGATAAATGCTGCAGTTAATTTTTTCTTATCCTTCATGATGGATACAAATGGAGAATTTGAGCCTGGAGAGGCTGAATTTCCCAGACTTGCCATCAACACCATAGAAAATTTTGCTAAAATTTCACTTATCAAAATTGCACGAAATAGATCAAATCCACTTGTTAATGAAATTGTAATAATTAATCCAAGTAAATACAAAACAATACTAACTATTCCTGCAGAACCGGTAGAAAGATCTTTCATTGCTTGTAATTTTTTTTCTTTAGTATCTTTTACCATTAGACCATCTGCAAAATCAGCTAATCCATCTGCATGATGAATTCCAGTGATTATTGCAATAGATGCTACTACTAACAAGCTAACAATTAGAGGATCTAAAAAGAAGGACAATCCCAATCCAATTGAACCTACAATTAATCCAATTACAATTCCAACAATTGGAAATACAAACATGTATTTTGCAATTGTTTCTAATGTTGCGTTTGATGATGGAAATATTGTAAGAAAAGAAAATACGGATCCAATTTCCTTAAGCATGAATCCACCATCCCATAATAAACAATATAGAAATTATTGGAATAGTAATTATTCCAAAGAATAGAATTGATGAAAGTTTCATTATTTTAATTGCTGAATAGACATGCTCTTCTGTTAATGTAATTTCGTCATTACCTAATTCATAATGATTAATCTTTTCAAATTTAGTTTGAAGGGCCCCTGCAAGTGCAGCCATAGGATATCCAGCATTTGGGCTTTCAGTTTTTTTACTATCTCTAATCATAGTTTTAAATGATTTTTTCCAATCGTTTTGTAAAATTGCAGCTGATAGAATCATAATTAATCCTGTAAGTCTTGCAGGAATATAATTAAGAATAGTATCACATGATGCTGCAAACCATCCTATGTTTTTAAAAATTTGAGATTTGTATCCAATCATTGAATCAGCAGTATTTACTGCACGATACATAAACGCTCCAGGCAAACCTAAAAGAGCATAATAGAATAAGGGACCTGTAATTCCATCCACAATATTTTCACTAATACTCTCTAGCACGCCTGAAATCACATGATTTTTGTCTAAATTCTTAGTATTACGTTTGACAATCATGGATAGATTTTCCCTTGCGGATTCAAGGTTATTTTTACCAAGTGATTCTAGTACAGCATTTGCATGGTTTTCCATTCCACGAATTGCAATTGTTGTTTTGAGAAGCAATCCACCAATCACGACAGTTAGTATTAATGAGAAAATATCTGATGAGAGTAATGATAAACCAACGGTTAATGTTGATATCAATAGAATTACAATGCCTAAAGTAATTACTATTATGAAAATTCCTCCCATAATTTCTAATTTAGAATTTTGATTTTTTGCTAGCGGTGTAAGAACAGCAATAATTTTTCCAATCCAAGCTGTCGGATGATACTTATTTTTTGGATCTCCAAACTTCATATCAAGAAGTAATGCAAGAGAGACCACCAAGATTGATTCTATAATCATTTTAGCATTGCCTCAACTGATTTAATATTTAGATTGGATTTTACAATTTTTGCCAAATCATCTAATTCTTTGTCAATTTTTGAAATATTTTTATCACTCCATGAAAAATCTTGAGGTTTGCAATTTAGAGAATCTTCTTCAGGTAAATTCAATGATACAAGTGGAATAGTACCTGTGACAGGTATTCCCGTAATTTTTTTTAATTTTTGATATCCAGGTTTTAGGACATTAATGTCGCCTCTAAACTTGTTAAAGATAAATCCTTTAACAAATTTTTGATATTTTTTCTCAAGCAATACCATAGTTCCTACTAAACTTGCAAAAGATCCACCCTTATCAATATCGGAAACTAATAAAACATGTGCATTTGCTTTCTTAGCAATTTTCATATTTGCAATATCATATTTTTGTAAATTAATTTCTGCAGGGGAACCTGCTCCTTCCAATATTACTAAATCATGATTCTTCTGTAGTATCTTCAAAGATTTAGTTGCAATTTTAATTCCATCAGAATTGACAAATTTTTCATAATACTCTTTGGCATGCATTTTCTTGTAGCGTTTGCCATTAAGATACACCATACTATTGTAATTTCCCAATGGCTTAAGCAGTATTGGATTCAAATCAGGAGTAATTTTGCATCTAGCTCCAATTGCCTGAATTGCTTGAGCACGAGATATCTCAAAATTAGGCGTGATATAGGCAAAATTAGACATATTTTGAGATTTGAACGGAGCAACAGAATATCCTTTATCAGAAAAAATTCTGCATAGTGCTGCAACTAGTGTGGTTTTTCCAGCACCTGAAGAAGTTCCCTGAATCATTAATGATTTCATATAATTTTCTCCAAAGCTTGAATGAGTTTTAGATTCTCCTTGTGGGGTTTAACTGCAATTCGGAAATAATGATTATTTAATCCTCTAAAATTTTTACAATCTCTAATCAAAATTTTATGTTTAAGTAGTTTTGATTTCAAATTAGTTGAATTGTAAATGGTTTTAATTAAAATAAAATTTGTATACGAATCAACATATTCAAAACCATTTAATTTTGAAAATTGTTCTTTAAGATAGTTCAATTCTTTTTGAATTAGAGTGTTAGATTTTTTTAGATGTAGTTTATTTTTCAAAGCACTAGTAGCTGCCTGTTGTGCTAAAGAGTTTACACTCCATGGAATTTTTATTTTTTCCAATATTTCAATAATTTTTTTAGACCCTGCAGCATAACCAATTCTTATTCCTGGCAGTCCATAAGATTTTGTCAAGGAACGTAAAACTATCAAATTATCATAATCATTTACATAAGACATTACAGATTCATTATGACTTGGAACTAATTCAATAAAACATTCATCAACAAATACTATTGAAGAAAGTTTTTTTGCTGATTTAATTATTTTAAGGACTTTATTTTTTGATAAGAGATTACCTGTTGGATTATTTGGATTGCATAAAAATACACATCCATTTTTTGGAATTTTTGAAATAAATAAATCAAGATTCTCTTCCAAATTCATAGTTTTTAAAAATAAAACTTTTGAGTTATGTAGTTTTGATGCTGTTTCATATTCTTGAAATGTTGGAATAGGAATTAAGACAGATGTTTTATTTGATAAAAATGCAAAGCAAAAATTATAGATAATTTCGATTGCGCCATTTCCTACCGTGAGATTGGCTCTGGGTAAATGGGTGTATTTTTCTAGGCTTGAGAAAACAATGGAAGAGTCAAAATCAGGGTAATTTTGAATATTATCCAAATTTTTTTGAAGAGTCATTTTTACAGATTTTGGCATTCCTAGTGGATTGATATTTGAACTAAAATCAATTACAGAATTTGAATTATTTAGTGGATTTCTGGCACCATGTTCTACCGGAATGTGATTAAGAATTGAAGATTTTGTTGTTATTTTCACAGTTCCAAATAGAAGTAGCCGATTTAGTATGTTTTGGTAAAAACAGTAAAGGATTATTAATTGAAAGCGATCATTTATCAAAATATGGATAAAAAAAGAGTTGCAATAATTGGTGTTACAGGTTCTGTTGGTCAAGAATTTGTCCAGTCATTAAATAATCATCCATGGTTTGAAGTAACACAAATTGCAGCATCTGAACGTTCTGCTGGGAAAAAATACCTGGATGCAATAAGAGATCCTAGTGGAATTGTTGCATGGGATGTAGGTGGAGAAATTCCTGAATATATCAAAGAAATGACAGTAAAAAGAATAGATGAATTAGATGTATCAAAATTAGATTTAATATTTTCTGCAGTAGAATCTGAAGCAGCTAGAGCTATAGAAACAAAAATGGCTGCAGACCTTCCTGTAATCTCAACTAGTTCAGCCTATAGATATGAAGATGATGTTCCAATTCTCATTCCAGGAATTAACGATGAACAATCAGATTTACTAGATATTCAAAAGAAGAATAGAAATTGGAAAGGTTGGGTTGCTCCACTTCCAAACTGTACTACAACTGGATTAGCTATTACTCTAAAGCCATTACTTGAAAAATATGGTGCAAAAAAAGTAATGATGACATCAATGCAAGCAATATCAGGCGGTGGAAAATCAGGTGTATCAGCTATGGGAATTACAGATAACATTATTCCATATATCCCAAAAGAAGAGGGAAAAGTAAGACTTGAAACAAGGAAAATTTTGGGTAAATTGGTAGATGGAAAAATTGTTGATGCAGATATTAGAGTCAGCTGTACTTGTACAAGAGTTCCAGTAATTGATGGGCATACAGAATCAGTTTTTGTTGAAACTACACAACTAATTGATCCTGCAATGGCTAAAGAAACATACAATCAATACAATAAAGATAGTACAGTGATAGGATTACCATCTGCACCTGCACAATATTATGCATTCCATGATGATCCTACAAGACCTCAACCTAGAATGGAGAGAACTGTAGGAGATGGAATGACGACAACAATTGGAAGAGTAGAAAAAGAAGAACTATTTGTTCATGGGCTAAAGTACATGCTGTTCTCACACAATAAAAAAATGGGTTCAGCTAAAGGTGCAGTCTTATTAGCAGAAATGTTATACAAAAAAGGAAAGATTTAGATTTTTTTTGCAATTTTTTCAATAATAACTTTATAAGAACCAGAAATCTAGATCGACTCAGGTGTTTTGAACGGCAAAAGTAGACGAATTAGATTTACAGATTTTATCCGAATTATCTAATGATGCCTCAATTTCAGTTCCAAGATTATCAAAGAAAATTAATGTAAATTCTTCTGTAGTATATTCACGAATCAAAAGATTAGTTAAGAGAAAATTAATTGAGCGATTTACAATTGTGGTAAATGATGTAGAGCTTGGTTATAATGTTAAAGCATTAACCGGAATTAATATGGATACAAAAAAACGAGATCACATTATTGAAGAGTTATTCAAGATAGATGGAGTACGTGAAGTGGCAGAAGTAACAGGGAGGTTTGATATTTTAGTAACAATGTATTCAAAGTCCTTAGATCAGATGCATAAGATGATCTCTGAAAAAATAGGTAGAATTAACGGAATTCAATCTTCAGAGTCATTTATTGAAATGAAATCACGAATGAAAGCAATGCCATATATGCCATCAAAGGATAGTGAATAACGGTGCAAAAACAAAAATCAGAATCCAGGGTTGCAGTATACTATGAATTAACAAAGCCAAAAATTTGGTATTTGTTAGTTTTTACTGCATTTGGAGCAGCATTAACTGCCTCAAATATTTATGGAATTGAAATATCACCGGCAACTTGGATTTTCATGTTATTTTCAGTGGCTGCAGGCTCGGCTGCAGCTAACACATTGACGAACTATCATGACAGAGATATAGATGCAATAATGGAAAGAACAAAAGGAAGACCCCTACCTTCTAAAAGAATTCATCCTGCTGAAAAAGCAAGAAACTTTGGATTAGCATTAGCAGGTATATCATTAGTTTTAGCTTTTGCAATTTCATTTACTACTACATTAGAACAAGGTTTGTGGGCTACAACATTCATTGCATTTGGATTGGCAAATAACATTCTAGTTTATTCATATGCATTAAAGAGAAATTCAAGGACAAATATTATTCTAGGAGGATTATGTGGAGGCTCACCCCCAATGATTGGATGGGTTGCAGTAAGTATGTCAGATTTATGGACAATGGGATTAGCTATGGCAGGATTAGTCTTTATTTGGATTCCAATGCACATTTGGGCTTTAACATTACATTTCAAAGAAGATTACAATAAAGTAAATGTTCCAATGTTAACTGCAGTACAATCAGAGAAAACATCGGCAAGAGCAATTGCTGGTTCAACTGTGGTTATGGTATTATTTTCTATTGCTCCATTCTTTATCACTACAGAAAGTGGAGAAGCTATGGTAGGAGGAGTATATTTGTGGACTGCAATTGCATCTGGTGCATTAATGATAGCACTATCTGTTTGGGTAATTGCAAAACCAATGGAGAAAGCATCATGGACATTGTTTAAGTTCTCCAGTCCATATTTGGCAGTATTATTTATTGCATTAATGGTAGATTCAGCATTATAAAATACTGTTATTTTGATCTAGACTGTTTAGTTCTTTAGTTATAACAGAATGCTTTTCAATTAATTCTTTAAGTTCTTTTTTTCTTTCATCTGAATTCCAATTAGATGAAATTAAGGAGGATAATTTAGCAACAATGCCCCATTGAATATTATTTTGCTCATCTATTAATTCTAAAAATCTTTTACCTTTTTCATCATCATTCATAATTTTTTCAATTAAATCACAGATAAAAAGTTAGCATAGGTAATTACATAATTTCAAAGTTTTATTAAGAAATAAAATAAAATTGTAATATGCAATGTAGTATTTCAGAGTGTAAACAACAAGCCATAGAAACTGTAAAAATTAGTTTTAGGGAAACTAGGAATCTTTGTAAAAACCACTACAAATTGTTCAAAGGTAAAGATCTAGAACACAGAGTAAATTATACAAAAGCATCAAAATTTTAGTTAATATTCAAAAGTTGTTTTAAACTCAGAATTTTTTTGAAAGATTTAACATCTACTATTTTAAGAGAATATTATGGCTACTAAGAAAAAGAGCACTACAAAAAAGAAACCAGTAAAAAAGACCTCATCCAAACCCAAAAAACAAGCAAGTAATCCATCAAAAAAACCAGAATTTGAAAAAGCATGGAAAGAATACAATTCTGCCTTAACAGGATGGAAAGAATCTCTAGCACAGTGGCAAAAAGCAACTAATGAAACATTAATGACATATCATGACGCATGCCAAAAAGCTATTGAGTCAGATGCTGAATTATTAAAAAAAGTAAGTTCAAGTTGGGAAAATACTTGGCAAGAAATAGGTCCGGAATATATCAAACAACAAACAAAGATGATAGACAGTATTTTCAAAGAAACCAATATTGAATCAATTAAGAAATTCAATGAACAGTGGGAAAAATTTCTCAAAACTTCGGGTGATGATTCAATAAAGGCATATCAAGAGGCAATTAAAAAATTCAATCAAGCCTGGCAATCAGGTCAAATGTAATCAAAGCAGTAAATTATTTTTATTTTTTCATTTTTCCAATTCTAAAAACTTTACATCCACATTCAGAACAAAATCCCGTAGTAGCTGGTCTACCATTTTTCATAGTAGTCTCTTGAGGACTCTTAATTTTTCTCTTAGTTTTACATTTAACACAATAAGCCTCTGGAGAATTATTTTCTAGAGTAACATCTTGTGGATTTACTGAACTATGTAGTTTTTTCTCCATAGAATCAAGTTTTTTATTTTGCTTTTGGATTCTAGGAATAATTTTCTTTTTAACTTCAAAAGTTTCAACTTTTGGTTTGAGTTTTTTGGATTTCTTTTTAGTAGTTTTTTTCTTAGATTTCATTAAATCAGAACTTAATTTTGTAGAAAGTATATCTTCTAATTCATTAATTTGTTCTTGAAGATCATTTAACTGCGCGATTTGTTCTGGTGTAGCCTCGTCTTCTTCAAATGATTTTGTTTCTGGAAAGACAATTGAGGATAGCATATCTTCTAATTCATTAATTTGTTCTTGAAGATCATTTAACTGCGCGATTTGTTCTGGTGTAGCCTCGTCTTCTGATTCTGCAATTGGTTCTGGTGCAAGATCTAATTCTTGTGGAAGCTCATCAGCTGATTGTTTTGGTAGTGAACCTCTAGGACTGGGAGGAGGTTCTGCAATTGGTTCTGGTGCAAGATCTAATTCTTGTGGAAGCTCATCAGCTGATTGTTTTGGTAGTGAACCTCTAGGACTGGGAGGAGGTTCTGCAATTGGTTCTGGTGTCTCTACAGATTGTGATTCTAATTCTTGAAGTTGTTTTTCTAATTGTTCCAGTCTAGCAATTTGTTCTGGTGTAGCCTCGTCTTCTGATTCTGCAATTGGTTCTGGTGCAAGATCTAATTCTTGTGGAAGCTCATCAGCTGATTGTTTTGGTAGTGAACCTCTAGGACTGGGAGGAGGTTCTGCAATTGGTTCTGGTGCAAGATCTAATTCTTGTGGAAGCTCATCAGCTGATTGTTTTGGTAGTGAACCTCTAGGACTGGGAGGAGGTTCTGCAATTGGTTCTGGTGTCTCTACAGATTGTGATTCTAATTCTTGAAGTTGTTTTTCTAATTGTTCCAGTCTAGCAATTTGTTCTGGTGTAGCCTCGTCTTCTGATTCTGCAATTGGTTCTGGTGCAAGATCTAATTCTTGTGGAAGCTCATCAGCTGATTGTTTTGGTAGTGAACCTCTAGGACTGGGAGGAGGTTCTGCAATTGGTTCTGGTGCAAGATCTAATTCTTGTGGAAGCTCATCAGCTGATTGTTTTGGTAGTGAACCTCTAGGACTGGGAGGAGGTTCTGCAATTGGTTCTGGTGTCTCTACAGATTGTGATTCTAATTCTTGAAGTTGTTTTTGAATTTCAACTGGCACCTGAGGTAAATCACCAAGATTATCTAAATTCACTTTGTTTCCATCTATTCTCAGATATGGATTACCATTAATTGAAAAAGTTTGGATTTTATTTCCTTTTTTCCAAGAATTATTTCCACTGTAAATTGTGATATATGTAAAGCCATTTTTGATGTCAGAGGCTATAGTCAAACGATCAATTGGTTTTCCAACTGTAATTCCTTTTTCAGAATCTTGGTGGCGGATAGCTATATTGATCAAATGATTTGAGTCATAGCTAACTTGAGAAATTAGATAGTCAGCCCATTTGTCCATTATAAAAAATAATGATTAATTCCTACTAAATAAGCGAACTTACAGAGAAATAGGCACAAAAATAAGATTATAATTGGCATTAATTGAGTAAATCCAAATGGAAATTTCTATAGAGCCATGGAAAAAGTTGATAATTCATGAAGTAATCGAATATCATTTTGATGATTGGGTTAAACAAATAGCATTTAGTACAAGATCATCAGGTGGAGGAATTCCTACAATGCAATGGACTAATGGTATTGTTTTTTCTCCAGCAAATTTTCCAACAACTAATGTTACAGTAGAAGAACAATTGAAAGGAATTTTACATTGGTCATCAGTATCTTTTGCAATTAAAGAAAAATTTGAAAAACAAATTGTGAAAGAAAATGCGACCATCAATTTGGTAGATGTAAGTGTCAATGAAATTTTTAAAGAACTTGCTATGAACTTGAAAGCACAATCCAAATATGCCACACAAGAATCTAATTAAAATACATGGATATTGATGAATCAATAAAAAATTGTGAAATTTATTTAAAACAAATACAACAATATGATCCAGATCCTTTCTATGTGAATTATTTTTTAAATGAATTCATAAATTCAATAAATAAAATAATTGACGGAATTTTTGAAGAAGCAAATAGAGATTTTGGACTATTTATTTCAGGTACTGTTTCTCAAAAAAAATTTTATGAAAAAGCTAAAGAGAAGAATGATGTTAATGCCATAAAATTTTCAGAGTGGTATTCTAATAAAGAAAATCAAGAACATCAAAATCCCATACCTAAAACAATGAAAAGAATATTAGAATTCAGAAAGAAATTCAATAAATTACCAGATATTAAAATAATGATTAGAGCTTCAAATAGATACAAAGATGATATCTATCAACAGATAAAATTCTATTTGAGTAACGACAAATTACGTTCAAAAGATGAGCTAAATTTTGAAGTAAAAAGGCAGTTACCAATATTTTTAGAAATTATTAATCAGAAAAGAATCCAAAATAATGAGCCTAAAGTTAGTGAAAATCAGGTGGTCACATCTGCATTTATAGACATTGATGATTATTATGATATAGAAATTGGATATACCGCCGAAATTTACATTCCAGTAATTAAAAGAATAGTAGAAGATTCTAGAGAGAAAATTAGGGAGTTAACTACATGGAAATAATCAAAAATCAGGCAATAATATCAATAATTTGAATCTCAAAAATTTAATCCATAACTCTTTTTTAAAAACTACAACTGATAAACAATATGGGATTTTTTTCTAATTTTAAAAAAGATATGCAAATAAAAAAAAGAAAAAGCTGCACAAATTAATGGGAAAAATTTGAAAGAGGTTTTAAAAAAACTCAAAGAAGAAAGAGATAAAATTGAAAAAGATACTGGGATAAGACCACAAATTGATGATACTACACAAATGTTTATGCAAAAAATATTGAATGTTTGGATTTCTGAAGGTAAAAGAATTGATGAGGAAAAATTTTGGAATGAAGTGGATTACAACCGACAGTTTTCTCATTCAGTGGATTATTACGAAATTAAGAATTAACTTTTAAATAATTTTCTTCAATTCTTTGGAATGTTTTTTATCAAAATACTCCATTATAAAATGAAAAATAATTAATTTTCCAAAAACCACCATTGAGATTAATCCATTAATTGGTTCATTTAGATAAAACAAATATGATGTTACGCCAATTGCTGTAAGAATTTCTAAAGAAGTACAAGTGCAAAAAAAGAGAAGTTTTTCTCTCAATTCATTTTACTAGTTGGTTTTTGGCCACATTGAACTCCAAGTTTCAGCAAATTTTTTCATCATTTCACCATATGCATTCATTTGTTCAAGAGCAGATGAACTAAGAGAATTTTGCCAATTTTCAGCAAATTGCTTGAAAGTTGCGGCATTAGAATCATTAAGTGATTTTTGCCAATTTTCACTAAAGTCTTTGAAACTTTTCATTCCTGCATCATTCAATGCTTTTTGCCAGTTTTCTCCAAATAGCTTCATTGTTTCAGCACTAGATTCTACAGTAGCTTTTTCCCAAACTTCATTGAATTTAGCTTGCATTTCATTGCTAGCATTTTGAATTTGCTCAAATAGAGTCTTCCAATTTTCTAGAGATTTTGTGTATTCTTGCCACAACGAATCCCATTCATTGGGTTTTTCTTGTTCAGACATTAACTAAAGATTATTTTCATTATTCTTAAATGGATCTATAAAAAACAGGTTTGTTATTTTTTACGATTTTTTAATCTCTTTTCCATTCGTAGTTTACCTTCTTCAAATTTTGCTCTATCGTCGTCTGTTTTTAGGGATAATTTTGGAACATGCATTGGTTTTCCATTTTTATCAAGTGCAACAAATGTTACAAATGCAGTTCCAGTGACTGTTCTAATACCTGTAACTATGTCTTCAGCTTCAGCTTTTACTTCAATTTCCATAGAGGAGTTATGAACATAATTAATTCTAGCATTTAGTTTGAGGACATTTCCTACAAAAACAGGTTTTAAGAAATTAACACTATCCATCGAAACAGTAACAGCGTTAGATTGAGAATGTCTTTGTGCAACAATTCCTGCTACCATATCAATATGTTTTAGAATTTCACCACCAAAGACATTTCCTGCTGGATTGGCATCAGATGGAAACATCCTAACTATAACTTCGGCATGTGATTCAGAAGGACTTTTCTCTTTAATTGTATGGTTTGTTTCCACTTTATTTCACTTGGATAGAATTCTCATCCCATTTAATTTAATCAGTGATGGTGTTTATTTGAAATATTTTTCTAGTTTAATTTTATCAATTTTTGGAATTTTGGCCATCTCAAATCCTTCTGGACGCTTAGAAAATGAGCGTGTAGCATCAAATCCAATTTTTGCAGTTTTCAATTTATTTTGATTACTAGAAGGATCTAAACTAGACCCCCTAACATTTTTCAAAATGACTAAATCTTTATCGGCCTGAAAGCGAGTTGCCATTGCATACTCTACTGATTCAGCATTATTAGAATCAATATCTTCATCAACGATGGTTACTTGTTTAAGAGAGCGATGTGATTCAAATGTCTTTTTAATAATTTTTTTAGGATCAGATTCATTTTTCTTTTTAATTTGAACTACTGCATGTAACCAATTACATCCACCATTTGTCATGGAAACCTGAATAGTTTGTGGAAAAGCTTTTTTCAATTCACCATTTAGTTTGGATTCAATAGGCATTCCCATTAGTAATCTATGTTCAGAGTATCCAGATAAAACATCATGAAAAATGGGGTTATTTCTAAAGTAAAGATTTTCAAGTTCAAAAACTGGTTGTGATCTTTTATGATCATATGTTTGAAGCATTTCAACCATCCATTCAGGATGAGTTTTATCACGTAGTATTTTTCCTTCCATAACAATTTCAGAATTAGAGGGTACGTTTAATCCAGAATATGGAAGTTTTGATAAAGTTAATTTTCCATCTAAAAGAGAATTTGCAATATCAATCTCATCTTTTCCCCATTCAGCTTGATATGCACCAGCAATTGAAATTGCTGGATGTACACCAACAGTTATAGCAATTTTAAGATCTTCTCCATGTTCTTTTGCATCTGTAAAACAACGATGTAGATGACGGCCCTCAACCATTCTTATGGAAAAATGAGTTTTATCAATTGGCATTAATCTATGAAATGATGAATTTTGTTTTCCAGTATCTGGATTAATTGCATATGCTATTGAGGATGTGATAAATGGACCAGATTCTTTTTCAAAATGAGTAACTATAGGCATAGAATACACATTTTTTGATTTATTTTCCATGAATTTTCCATTAGGAATAACTTTTGGCCTCTTTGCTTTTTTAATAGCTGAAATTACTTTTTGATGAATATTTTCCTCAGTTGCCCCAACTGCTAAAGCAAATCTTTTTCGAGTTCCTACTAAGTTAGATACTAAATGAAATTTACTTTCTTTAATATTTTCAAATAATACAGCATTTGAACCATCTACTTTAGCTGTAATTCCTGCAATTTCAAATTTAGTAGATACTTTGGTTTTTACTATTTTAAGATCCTTGCTTTTTTTTAGTTTTGAGATATAATTTCTTAAATCACTCATTCTCAATCATGTCCATTATTTCAGACATTAAGCCTTTTGCAGTATCAGGATTTAGTTCCTTTTGGATAAATGTAGTTACAATAGCAATGCCACGCATCTTGGTGCTTATTCTTTCAGCTACCAATTTGAGAAAAAGGGATTCAGTCTTGGAGGGAATTACAGTAGTGGTTACTGGTGAAGGTCCTGTAGCCAAGGATACAACCATAGAACCTAATTTGTTAGAACCCTCAGTAATAGATACAAAAAAACCATTATCAAATTTTTGAATGTTTAAAGAAAAGTTTCGGCTCTCCAAATTTACCAATTTATGGAAAAATCCATTTGGAGAGTTCAATAAGCTATGAACAAGTCTTATGCTTTTATTGCTATTGTTTCACTTTCGTGGGAAGCATCAACTTTATTTGGATTCTTCTTACAATTTTTTTCGTGTTTGTCTACATAGACAAACATTTTTTCACAATATGTGCATGAAGATTTTTCTTTTGTTTTTGTTGTTGCCTTTGACTTGGTGGTTTTTGCTTTTGCAGTTTTAGCTTTTGATTTAGATTTTGCGGGTATTGCTTCAACTTCAATCTCATTTGATTGAGTATCTGCTACTGCTTGAGCCTCAATAGAATCAGCCTCTACCCTTGCTCGTAATTTTGCTTTATATTTCAGATTACGTGGTTTTGTTCTTAATCTATATCCACAACATGGACACCAAAGTCCTTCCCATTTGATGAAAATTTCACAAATTTGGCATCGACGTTGTCCAGAAGCATATCTTCCGGTTCCAACAGGCTTTTGAGCCTTATATCTAACACAAATTCCTTTACAAGTCATCTTGGTGTTTTATATAGAATTCATAACTATATAAGGATGGATCGATAAAATATTCAAAATATATCTAAAAAGATGTAATTTTTTTATCATTTATATCGATCAAAGTTATTAGTTTCAAAAAAAACCAATAAATCTTCAATAAATATGTATATCTGTTTCTATGATAGATTTTGTGAAAAAATAACATGTATCAATATAGTTGTTTGACTAAAAATTTCAATTTTTTAGAATTAAATTGAAATATTCATAAGAAACTCATACTTTCATCATTAATGATGAGATTATTTTTGAACCAATTTCAAAATTTCATATGTTTAATTTTAAAATTTTAATTTTATCCAGTAATTGAGAGAGGTAAAATTGAATGTCTAAGACCATCTCTTTGAGAAATATACTTTGCAGAAAGCATATCACGTTTTCCACGCTGATTAAAATTCTTAATTTTTAAGCTGGTTTTTCTTTCATCAACAAATTCTAATTCATAAGATGAGCAGAATTTCAAATTAAGCATTGTGGAAATTTGTTTAGCAATTTGCATATTGCCATTCCCAATTTTAACAATTTTTCTTTTTGCGCGAAGACCACCCAAAACTCCAATTACATGAGAAACCAAATTTTCAACAGAGGAGTGAAAAATACTCTCTATTTCTTTACCATAATAAAAAATAGACAGACCAATTCTCTTTCCAGGGTCAATACCTAAAATAAGATCTTCCTCTAGAAAATCCAGATTTAGTTTTTGCATCATTAATCCCTTAATTACCGTAGGATGATTTTCAAAAATATCTTCATGGAGTAAAGCCTTTTCACATTTTTTTGGAGATTCTTTCTTTGTTGTAAGGATTAGATTCCCAGAATAATCAAATATTTCTTCAGGTAGAATAGAATCAAATGGTAAATTGAGGGTTTTCAGATAGGTAGAAAATCTATAGTAGGGTTTACCATAAACAGTAGCAATTCCAATACGGGCATTTAGTATGGGATCGATATTATTCAAGATTAAAAATGAGATTTATTTTTATGCCTTCAAAACAGTTGACACGACATGTTTTACTGCTTCATCAAAATTTGCATCAATATTTGATTGTGTTTCAGATAGTTTAGCCTCACCAGCCTGAGCAATTTTTGATGATTCAGCTGTAGCCTTTTCTTTAGAAGCATTAATCATAGTTTCTGCCTCTTTTGTAGCCATTTCTCGTGTTTTTTCTAATAGTGAATCAATTTCACTGGTTGCTTTGATTGAAAGTTGCTTTTTCATATCTGCAACTTTGCTTGTAAGAGAATCAAGGTCATTTTCAAGTTCATTAAGAGACTTAATTATTCCCGTAACTTTGGATTCTGCCATACTGCTCATTATACCCAAAATTCGGTTATTCCATTACTTAAATCATTCATTTTTATCAGATTTCTAGGCACAAAAATGGTAAATTATCCAGTTGTCAGAAGTAATATTGCTCTGGCTAGATCGCCTTTTGCTTCTTCTAAAGCAACCCTAGCTTTTTCTTCATCAACTCCTGCTTGTTGACTAACTAGTTGAATATCCTCATCAGAGAAAATTGGAACCTCTAGTTCTCTTTCCTCATAACTATCTGCAGTAACTGTAAAAATCGAATTATCTTTTGCCTTCATTTCAGTTACAGATGGTTTGGTGACAATGATTTCTTTTTTATCTGTCTTTATGATTACTTCTTGAACATTAGGAATCTCACTCATATCAAGACCCATCTTATCCATCATTCTTCGCATTTCGCGATTTCCACCACGCATCATGATTTTATTTCCTCATTTCGACTTTTTAAACTATCTCTGACCTTAATGGCCACGCCTCGTTTAAAATCAGAAATCATCTCATTTGACAAAACTGCTCTTCCAACTGCTATGACTTTATCCTCAAATATTACTGGTGTATCAGCAGATATTCGAACATTTTTTCCACACCACACGACATGTTTACAAAATACAGATTTACCATCCATTACAAATGGTGCTGCGTCAGCATTTACCTCTACACAATTCTCACGAAATTTTTTATTTTTTAATAAAATTTGTGCAAAATAAGGAGATATTGCAAGTCCACCATCAATTCTCAAAGTACAGAGTAATTTGTTATCATGAGAGACAGTTCTAATTCTTCCAGTCTTTCTTGAAAAAGTCATTTCAATTTCTTTGGGTAGTTGTTTTGAGACACCACTACCAAACAAGGCATCTAAGGTGTGCTTTAATTTCAAAACATTATCCATAAACATAGTTATTTTGAACTTAATATTAGTTCAATGTAATACTATATTTTTTGTCACAAACTATATAGAATCAAATTTTTTATTTAGATTATGGAAGAAAGAGAAGAAACAAGAAAAATTCAATTTACTGGAAAATCATCATATATAGTTTCATTACCTAAACAATGGATTCTTGATCTTGGCCTAAAACAAGGTGATCAGATCAGAATGATAAGAAAAGGTTCAGCAACCCTAGAACTTTATCCTCCAAAATTTGAATCACGTATCCAGAAAAAAGAGGATGCTGTCATCGAGATTGATGTTGAAGAAGAAGCATCATCGATTGTTAGAAAATTAATTTCATTGTACTTTTTGGGATTCAAAACAATAAATGTAAAACCAAAAAACGGAAGGCTCAGCCCTAACCAAAGAAACACGGTAAAAGAAGCAGTAAAGAGAATGTTGATGGGTTCTGAAATAATTTCTGATTCAAGTGCAGGAATTACAGTTCAAGTTTTAGTTAATTTACTTGAATTATCAGTAGATGGGGCATTCAAAAGAATGATTCACTTAGCAAAATCAATGTCAAGTGATGCAATTTTGGCGGTTAAAGAGAATAATTTAGATCTTGCACAAGAAGTAATCAATACAGATGATGAAGTAGATAGATTTGGTTTCTACATAATTCGTCAATTAAAGATAGCAATTCAAAATGAACATATGTTAAAAGAGATGGGATTTAGAAACGCAAGAAATTGTCTAGGTTATAGATTAGTTGTAAAAAATATTGAGAGAACAGGAGATCATGCTGCATTTATAGCAAAAGATCTTCTAGAATTCAAAAAACCGGTAAAAAAAGAGATTCTATCAAAATTACAAGATATGAATGAATTTTGTCTTTCAGTTTTAGATGATTCATGTTTGGCATTATTCAAAGAAGACTATGCTCAGGCTGAAAAGACAATTAAAAAAACAGATGAAATTGTAAAATTTGAGAAAAAAGTTAGAGATGCCTCAAAAACCCTAAAAGATGATGAAGAAATTTACAGGGTTAGAAGAATGACGGAAAATATAAGAAGAATTTCAGAATATGCTAGTGATATAGCAGAAATTGTATTGAATATGAATATAGAAAAGACCCTTAAAAAATAGGTTAATTTATCAAGAAACGGCTAATGAGAGAGATTTTGAATTAAAATGAATTCTGCAATACTAATCACATATGATAAGGAAGATGCAATCAGTGAGGCCAAAGGATTATGCGATGCTGCCGGATATCAAGTTGTTCACACCATAACACAAAATTTTCTAAAAAAACCAAAATATGGAATTAGTGGAGGGGCTTTAGAAAAACTGGAAGAAATTGCTGAGAAAATCAGACCAGATGTTATTGTCTTTGATGAAATCCTAAAACCAAGTCAAAACTACAATCTTGCTTCTGTATTACATAGGGAAGTATTAGATAGAGAAGCACTAATTCTTGAAATTTTTGAAAGCAGAGCATCAAGTGCAGAATCAAAATTGCAAGTAAAGTTAGCTCAGCTAAGATACGAGATGGTTCGGGCTAAAGAAAAAGTTCGTCTTTCAAATATGGGAGAGCAGCCAGGTTTTATGGGAATTGGAAAATTTGAGGTCGATGTTTACTATAATGACATCAAACACAGAATGCAAACAATTAGATCTAAACTAGAAAAGGCTGGGAAACAAAGAGAGCTTCATAGACAAGGCAGAAAACGAATGGGATTCAAAACTATCTCTCTTGCAGGATATACGTCTGCTGGGAAAACTACGTTGTTTAACAAAATGACAGGTGAAACTAGAGAGCAAAGCAAAGAGCTATTTACAACTCTATCTACAACTACAAGGAAATTTTCCTTAGATAGAGAATCATTTCTAATTTCAGATACTGTAGGTTTTATCAGCAAATTACCAGCTTACATGATTGATGCATTCAAATCCACTTTGGAAGAATTGGGGCATACTGATATCATTATTGTAGTAATTGACATTAGTGATCCTCTATTTGATTTGAAAAAGAAATTCGCAAGTTGTATGAGAACACTTGGTGAATTAGGAGTAGAAAGAGAAAAAATGATTTATGCACTAAATAAATCAGATTTACTAAAAAATAATGAGATTGAAGAAAAAGTTAACGTTCTTAATTTAGCTGAAAATAAAAAATGGGTTTCTGTATCAGCATTTTCAGGAAAAAATATCAACGAATTAAAAAAATTAATCAGAGATGTGATTCAAAGTCAAAATTTACCAAAATTAACTACTAATTCATTAGGAGTTGAAAAGACATTTGGTAATTGAAGTGGTAAGAATTGGACAACGTCTAGTTAGAGATGATAGAGTAACAACACATGTTGCATTAGTATCAAGGGCTTTTGGTGCAAAAAGAATTTTCATGACTGAAGTTAATCCTGAAATCAAAGATACACTTGAGAAAATAAAAGAGACATGGGGAGGAGATTTTATTGTTGAATTTATTGATAACTGGAAATCAATTATTAAAAAAAAGAAAGAAGAAAATTTTAGAATAATCCATCTTTCGATGTATGGTGAAAGTATTAACAATGTACAAGAACAACTTAGACAAGAAGAAAATTTGTTAGTTGTTGTAGGGGCAGAAAAAGTTCCTAGAGAAATTTATGAATTAGCAGATCATAATGTCGGAGTTGGAAGTCAACCACACTCAGAAATTAGTGCTTTAGCCATATTACTAGATCGAATTCAGAATGGAGAACAATTTGAAAAGGAATTTCCAGGTGCAAAAAGGAAGATTATTCCTACAAAAAAAGGAAAAAACGTACAGGTAAAAGAAACAAGGGATTAATAATAGAAAATTGAGGAAGATTTGAGATGGTAGACAAATACGAAGATCCTTTTGTAAGAATTGCTTCAATGATTGGAGGAGATGAATATCTCAAAGTAGCAAGATCTCTTTTAAAAGCAGAAGATGCAACTGATGAAGAAATCGCCAGTTCAACTGGACTTAGAATTAACATGGTTAGAAAAGTACTCTATGATCTTTTTGGTAAATCACTAATTACAGGGATTAGAGTAAAAGATGAAAGAAAAGGATGGTTTGTCTACAGATGGAGAACTAGAAGAGAAGAAGTTGAGCATTTTATTGAAAATCAAAAAAAGAAGATTACAGAAAGATTACAACAAAGATTAGATTATGAAAATGCTTCAGACTTTTATCATTGTGGAAATGAAGATTGTCCTAGAGTGACATTTGAAGAATCACTTGAGGGTATGTTCAAATGTCCATCATGTGGTAATGTTCTAAATCTAAAAAAGAATGATAAATCAAAAAAGGCATATTCCAAGAAAATTGATGAAATTAAAAAAGACATGCAACAAATTTTCTGATTTAGAGAATATTGAAAAATTCAAATTTTAGGAATGATTTTAAAAATCCAAATTGGATTTGAAATAATTAGATTAAATAGGAGAAATTCTTGGAAAGATCCTTGACTCAAATCAAAACAATCAACCCTGCAACGGAGGAAGAAATTTCATCATTTACACCAATGAATAATGATCAAGTTTTTGATTTAGTAAGAAAAGCAAAAAGAGCATTTCCTGAATGGAAAAAAGATTATGAAAAACGTAGAAGTTACATTTACAATTTAGTTGAATATTTGAAGAAAAATAAAACACAACTTGCAAAAGTTGCCACATCAGAGATGGGAAAAGCACTCAAGGAATCAATCGGAGAAGTAGAAAAATGTGCTTGGGCTTTAGAATTTTATGCAGATAATGGAGATAGTTTTCTCTCAGATGAAGTATTAAACACAGATGCAAGAAAAAGCTTCCTTACATTTGAGCCTCTTGGAGTAATTGGCTCTATCATGCCATGGAATTTTCCTTATTGGCAAGCACTAAGATTTGCTGCACCATGTTTGATGGCAGGCAATGTAATCGTAATGAAACCTTCTAGAGTTACAATGCAATCAGGGATTGAAATTGAGAAGGCATTTACTGAATCAGGAATGCCAGATGGAATTTTTCAAACAGTTGTAGGAAGTGTTGAATCAGCAAACCATCTAATTGATTCTGATGTTAATGCTGTAACATTTACTGGAAGTACAAATGCAGGAAAGAAAGTAGGAGAAAGGGCTGCATTAAATTTGAAAAAATGTGTTTTAGAATTAGGAGGCAGTGATCCTTTCATCGTATTAGATGATGCAATTATTGAAAAAGCTGCTGAAGGGGCTGTTAAGGGCAGATTCATTAATTGTGGACAAAGTTGTGTAGCCTCAAAAAGATTCTTTGTTGGAAAAAACATAGCTAAAGACTTTATTGAATCATTTATCAAAAAAGCATCTCAGCTTAAAATCGGAGATCCAATGTCAATGGAAACTGATATGGGTCCACTCTCAAGTAAAGATGGTCTTGAAACAATTTCAGGAATTGTAGAGGATGCAAAAGAAAAAGGTGCAGAAATATTATTGGGAGGTTCCAGAAAGGGCGATAAAGGGTTCTTCTATGAACCAACTATTCTTACAAATGTAAAACCAAATATGAGAATTGCCAAAGAGGAAACCTTTGGACCAGTAGCGCCAATTACTATAGTTGAAAATGAAAGTGAGGCCATAAAAATGGCAAATGATATTGAATTTGGATTAGGTGCTACTATCTGGACAAGGGATCTTGCAAAAGCTGAAAAAATGTCAAGGCGAATAGAATCTGGAATCGTAAGTGTAAACAATGTGGTAATATCAGATCCTAGAATTCCATTTGGTGGAATAAAGCACAGTGGTTTTGGTAGAGAATTATCCAGATATGGCATGTTAGAATTTGTGAATATAAAATCGGTCAGATTTTATGATAATCTAACTCATCATCACTATGTAGAATAAATTTTTAAAAAATTAAAATATTTTAAAATAATTCATTGTAAAAATACAAGTATTATTCATCGTCATCATCCTCGTCATTATCCTCGTCATCATTCTCATCATCATCCTCATCATCATCGCATTCTTCTAGTTCAATATGTGAAGGATTTCCATCTTCACCAAAGTAGATTTCAATACAAACATCAGTAGCTAGTGTTGCAGCCATAGTTTCAGCTAAACTCATAGGAAAATTGCTTAATTTGCCTGGATCAGATGATGATCTATATTCGGTAATCTCATCATCATGGTAGAAATCTAATTCTAAATCACCATTTACGAATTTTCTTACGCCCACAACTTGACCAAATATACTATAAGACAAAACTAATTTCCTTTTTGAGTAACATCTTTTGCGAGGTTTTCAGCTAATTCTTCATAGTGTTTACGAGTTTTTCCTAAATCTTGGAGTTTTGATTCTTCAATTTGAGTCAATTCATTATCTACTTTTTCTGCAACATATTGTAATCTAGCTTCTGCCATCATAAATAATCGATTATTTTCTTTCCAAAGATGCTCTGTAATATGTTCAACATACTGTTGCATATCAGAAATTAATTTACTTGAATCACCTGATGAGAGATATAGTTTTGCAGACTCTTCCATTTGAGTTCCAATTTCTCTAGAGCGCTGATGATCCATCAGCATCATTGCAATTGGACCCATATTAGCTGGCATGCCTGCTTGTTCTAATGCAGGAAATAATGATTTTTCTTCTTTACTGTGATGACAAACATCTGTGAAGTTTTTTGAAAAATCAATAACAGGAAGTAAAATTGATTCAGGAATTTGTTTTCCATCTATGAGTAGTTGAATTGTCGATTCCATTGCTTTGATTACTTTTTCTATAAGTTCATGATCACGACGTAAAGATGCTGTAGACATAATAATTTAAAATAAAATCCAATATCTATATCTTATTTATTTTAAAAAATAATTAAAAGATAGAAATTAGTTAACGAGTTAACGTTAACAAGTTGGTTTAACGATTAGAAAGGCTTTTTGATTTTACAAATGCCCAAATCTTTTTAGTCATTTCACTTGGTGCAATTGGTTTATTTCCAAAAACCTGTTCTACAGTTTCTTTACGACCTGCAAAACTAATTGCATAGCCACCAAATGCTGGTTTCTTTGATTTTGATTTAGTAGCTTTCTTTTTTGGTGCTGCTTTCTTTTTTGGTGCAGCCCTCTTTTTTGGTGCTGCTTTTCTTTTGGTTGTAGATTTCTTTTTTACTGCCAATTTCTTGTAATTTTATTTTAAATAAAGTATAATAACTTACACCTTGACATAATGCAAAACAAGGTGGTTTTTGAGCCTCTTGATTGATTTAAGACGCAGATTAGGGGATTTTGAAATTTTTCCAAATCCACGTCCTTCAACTAATGAAATTGCGTCAATTCCTCCAATGAGAAATGGTGAGATTGTAATAATCATTTCATCGAAAAGATCTTCTTTAATGAATTCCCAGTTAGTAGTTCCACCACCTTCGACAAGAATTGTTTTGATTTTTTTCTTCAAAAGTTTTTTTAATAATTGGTTTAGGTTTACAGAATTAGTTCCAGTAATAATTATTTCAACAGGAAACTTGTTTAATTTTTCATAATTAGATTTGCTAATTTTTTTTGATACTGCAATTATGGTAGGAATTTTGTTACTTGTTTGTAATATTTTTGAATTTTTTGGTATCTCTCCTTTAGAATCTAAAATTATTCTAATTGGATTCTTGCCCTTAACCTGTCTTACAGTGAGTGATGGGTTATCAACTAAAACAGTATTTTTCCCTACTAGAATGGCATCTACACTTGAACGAAGTTTATGAAGTCTGATTACATCTGATGTTGATGATAACTTAGAATCTCCAGTTCTAGATGCAATTTTTCCATCAATAGAAGTTGCTGCACTTAAAATAACTAACGGCCTAGATTTTTCCATGAATTATTTTTCCCCTAACCATTACTGCTTTTATTGCAGTTTCAGATGCTCGATGAACTATTGATGCGTGTGGATCATGCATTGGTTCTAAATCTAATGCATGTTTATCTAAAAAGATACAATCTGCAATTTGTCCAGTTTTTATTTGACCAATGTTTTTTTGTAAAATTTTTCCACCGTTCACCGTTGCCATTTTAAGAATTTCTTTTGGAGTAATTCTTTTTTTGTTAATTCCCATAGTTGCTTTCCATAGAAAATCCATTTCTCTAAACATATCAGGAGAATTAATCATAACATTATCTGTGCCTAAAGCAAGAGTACAGCCTGCCTTTTGCATCATCTCTATATCTGGAATACCTTCTGCTAATGAAGAATTGGCTCTTGGGCAAATTACTATTCCTCTAGTTTTTTTTGCAGTAGCCTTTAGATCACTTTTTGATGCATTAGTCATATGTATCAAGAAATGAGGTTTTAGAAATAATGCCCTTGTGGTTTCAGATTTTCCTGTGATTTTTTTTGATTTTACAACACTCTCTTTGGTTTCTGATGCATGAATAGCTCTTATTTTGGGTGTTTTCGAATAATGTTTCAGTACTGATGTACTATTCTCATTTGCTCCACTGATTCCAATTCCATCGCAATTTTTTATTATTTCAGATAATTCCTTGATTTTTTCCTTGGGAAAAGATTGGTTTTTTTTAATCTCAGATGAACTTTGATAGAATTCAACCCTACCCAGAATAATTGATCTTATTGGAATATCAGAAACCACTTTTTTAAGCAAATTAGCACCATCCAGACCTCCTTCTCTAAAATCAACAAATGTTGTTATTCCTTTTCGAATCATAGAATAGCAGGTATTTTTCATGAAATTTGCTAAAATATCATTAGATGTATTTTTTAGAATTTTTGATTTTGCTCCAAATACAGGATGGATCTTTTGATCAACTGTATTATTCAAAGAAGTATCTTTTCCAACAGAGTCGCCAATATGAGTATGTGCGTTAATAAATCCTGGAACCAGGATTAATCCTTCACAGTCAATTGCTTCTTCCTTTGTATCTAAAGCAATTTTAGATTGAATTTTTTTGAATTTGTTTTCTTGAATTTTTACATCACTACTTGGAACATATTCTAATTCAGGTCCTGAAAGTAAGCTGATATTTTTTATTAACATGATAATTCATAAACTTCAGGTTTTTCTTTACCTGAATCTCGAATTTCTCGTATTGTATCAAGGGATTTTGTGGCTAATTTTACAGCTTCTCTAGCTGTTTTTGCATTTCCTATACCACAGTTCAAAGAAATTTTATCTTCATTTTTTATCAAATCAATAAATTTTTGAACAGAATTTTTTGCATCATCAGAAGCAATTACCATAAAATTATCTCCACCCATAAAGAAAGTCAATGATTTCTTCTGAAGGAAGTATTTTGACATTTTAGAATAGAGTTCAAATATTGTGGAGGAAATTTCATATGGTGAATTTGTTTTTCTTCTCGAAGTAAGATCATCAACGTCAAGATGCATTATTGAAACATTTGAATCTGATTTTCCATTAACAAAACCAAAAATATCATGTTCCTTATTTAGAATATTTTCATTTTTCTTTCCTTCGTATGCCTTCAAATTTGCATCAAATGGAGAATCAGCATATCCAATAGAAATTGTTAATCTTATATCAAATAATTTCTTTAATTTATTTTGGATTTCAACATGATCCTCTAATTCAAGTCCGTTTGAAACTACAAAAAATTCATCTGCACGATTAAGAAAAACTAGACAGTTTTTTTCAGAAAATAGTTTTTGTACTTCTTTGTAAAGTGAAGCCTGTAACATTTGTAATTCATGCTCCCTATCACTGCCTAAAGTTAGAGTCCATGGACCATAACCACTAATTTTCAATATACTTAGTTGGATCATTTTTGTATCCTTTTTAGCTCATCAGAAATTTTTACAACTGCTTCAACTGCACGTTCTGCAACAGGTCGAATTCTTGCAAAAGCATGTTTTTCTTGCATTCCAGGTCCCGAAATCCCTAATGAAACTGGCTTTTGGTATTTTATTGACAAATTTGTAAGGGCTTGAGCAGTAGAATGGGATATTACCTCATCATGCTTTGTTTGGCCCTTAATTATGGCTCCTAGCGTTACTACTGCATCAATATTGCTTTTTTTCAAGAGTGAATCAACAATTATGGGCATATCATAAGCCCCAGGGACATTACAAGTATATACTATTTTTAATTTCAAAGAATTTGCTTTTTCCTCAGCTACAGATAACATCCTAGATGTCACTTCTTTATTGAATTCCGAAACAACTACAGCAATATTCAAAATTAATGCACCTTGGCGTACTCTAAAAGTTCTTTTCCATCAATTAATGGAATTCCATTTTGTTTTGCAAATTTTTCTGCTTTATCTACTGATAATGCAGCATATGTTTCAGCATCCATCATTTCACAAATTGCAGTTACAGGAGTCAAACCAGCTATTTGCGCAAGATATACAGACATTTCTGTATGACCTTGTCGTGCAGCAAGCAAACCTTTGGATGCAATTAGTAAAGGAACATGTCCAGGAGTTTTAAATGATGATGCAAATTTTTTCTGTTTATTTTCAACATTGAATATGTTTGCCATTTCTCTGATAGTCAAGGATCTATCTTTATCAGTAATTCCAGTATAAGTTTGATAGTGGTTTACAGATAAGGAAAATGTCGGATGATCACCATAAGGTGCCAACCCCATAATCATCTCTTTGTTTGTAATGTTAGAATCAGAGAGAATTTCGTGCATGTACTTTAATTCAAGGGAAGATGCGAAATTATGATCTATTGCAATACATAATAATCCTCCAGCATTTTGACGCATTCTTGCAACATGTTCAGGCGTAACAAATTCTGCAGCAACTACCATGTCAATTTCATTTTCACGTCCTGCAGAATCAAACAAAAGTACAAACTCTCCTCTTTTTAGAGATTCTAATGCAGATTCAAGTGTCATAAACAAAAATCCCTTTGATCTAATTATAAAGTTTACTAAAAAATTGGTAATTACCACTAAAATTGTAGATAATTGGCTTTACTTTAGAATGTATTTTCCAAGAATGTCAGTTTCAATATTAACTTTGTCGCCTATTTTTTTGGTGTGAAAATTAGTAACTTCAATGGTATGTGGAATTAATGATACAGATGCAAGTGTGTTTTTGACATTTACAACAGTCAAACTTATTCCATCAATAGCAATTGATCCTTTTTTTACTACATACTTTGCAAGATTTTTAGGAACCTCAAACCAAACTTGAACTTCTTTTGGTTTTTTAATTATTTTTTTAATAATTCCGACACCATCGACATGACCCAATACAAAATGTCCTTCTAGTCTGTCTCCTGCCTTTAAGCTGCGTTCAATGTTTACAATTCCACCTACTTTGAGATTACCTAGATCAGTTTTTTTCGTTGTTTCCTCAATCATTTCAAAAACACAATTAGATTTTGATAATTTGGTAGCAGTAAGACAAACACCATTTAATGCAACGCTTTGGCCAATTTTTAATCCCTTAGAATGTTTTCCTAGATTTACAGTCATCTGAATAGCACTTCTATTTTTTGTATTTTTTGAAATTTTTTCAACTTTTCCTGTACCTTCAACAATTCCAGTAAACATCAAAATTTAATATAGATTCTATGTATAAAATGATTTAGATATAATATATTGTTTGTATATTATTTAGAATCATATTCTTCAAATTCATTTTGACAAAACTGATGAAAAACAGTGCATTTGTTTTCTTTTGCATCAACTTTTATTTTTTCCATATCTTTGTTTAAAACTCCCTGTGCAGCTAAAAATGCTTCATCAGGCATTTTTAATTTTTCAAATAATCTAGACTTGGCAATGGGAATTTCCTTAATGTTGGGATCAACAGACTGTGCCTTATCATAATATTTTATTGATTCTTCATAATTTTTTAAATGGCTAAGCGAAATGGCTTTGTTCATTAGCGCTGTAACATCATTTGGGTCAATTTTCAATGATTTCTCATAGCACTCAAGGGCTTCTTCATGACGATCTAATTCATTTAGGGACAATCCCATACTGTTTAGAGCCCAAATATCTTTTGGATTAAATGATAGAATTTCTTGGCATAATTCAATTACTTTCTCATATTGCTTTAAATTTTCAAGAGAATAGATTTTATTTTTAAGAGCATAAGTATCAGATTTTTTTATTGCCAATACTTTGTCACAATATGTAATGGCTTCTTGATATTTTTTTAAGTAAATTAGAGATAATGAGATATTTTGAAGGGCAACCATATCATTTGGTATTTTCTCAAGCAATTTTAGACAATATTGATACATTTCCTCATATTTTCCGGCATTAAACATCCTGGTGATTACATTGGAGGGATCAAGAAGATTAACCATTTTTGCTGTATTTAATTAAAATTCATTATCTTTAACCTATTCTAAAAGATAAAAAATTGAAAAAATCTATTTCAAAACTTTACGAAGAGTTTCATTTAGTACTTTGGAGTAACTATATGATGATTGCTCTTGCTGAATCAGCTTTGCTTGTCTTAATCTGATTTTTTTATCAAGATCTTCATCAATCATGATTGTAACACGTTTACTCATTTTAATCAATAAATTTTATGAACATTATAATATAAGAATATGTGAAAAGTCCCAAAAATGGGAAATTAATTTTCAATAATTTGGATGACTTTATCCATTTTGAAGGGCTTTTGAATTAATGGAATATTGAGTTTTTCTAGTTTTTCTTCAGTAGAATAGCTTCCATCTGCTGAAACTGCAATAATTTTTGCTTTAGGATTAATATCTTGAATTTTTTTAATCGCATAAAATCCACTTCCATTAGGCATGTTAAGATCAATTAGAACAACATCTGGCTTTGTTTGCTTGTATAATTTTACTGCAGTAACACCATCAAATCCGTTTCCTACTACTGATATGCCATGCTCCTCAAGAAATTCACTAAATAATCGAACCGTATCCTCATCATCATCTACAACAATTACAGATTTAGACATCTCTACTCATTCTAAATAAAGCGGTGCTTTAATATTTTCCATAAATAGAATTAACATATGGGTGGCATTGATCGACTAATTTCAACATCACTATCTAAGGAAATCAAAAAAGGATTGAAATTAGATGTTCTCAAAAGTTTAGAACGTGAATTATTTTTAGAGCATGGCATGTCAATCAAACTATCAATTGAGCATTTTGATAAATTTTCAAATGTATTAAAACGAAATTCTCAGATTAATGTTTCAAGGTTTGAGAAGGATTGTATCAATAAAATCATCAAAGTTAAAAAAAAGGATGATGAATTCATAATAACCATAGTAAATCAGGATTTGTCCAATCTTATTTTAGAATCTTTTTCTGATATAGAAACAAGAAAAATTATCTCAAAACTTTTAGAAAATGAATTGACCATTCCTAAAATTCTAAAAGAATCTAAAGTGCCAAAAACTTCGGGATATAGAAAAATTGAAAATTTGATACTTAGTGGATTAGTTATAGAGTCTGGAAAAATATTAAGTGAGAGTAAAAAAATATCTAAACTACAATGTGTTTTTCACGAAATTAAATTAGACATAAAAAAAGACAAAACAGTAGTTACAGGAATAGTTTCTAAAAAAATATTTTCAAAAAGCACTAGCATGAAAGCAATTTTGCAATCTTTTGAATAAATTAAACGTAAAAATTATTTATTTACCAAATCAAGAAGGGCTTTTGCCTGCTTGAAATGAACCTCATCGATCATTTTTCCATCAACTGTTGTTGCGCCTTTTCCTTTCTTGGTTGACTGGAGATATGTTTTGCATACTTTTTCAGCCCAAGAAATCTCACTTTTGTTTGGATGAAATAGTTTATGGACTATAGGGATTTGATCTGGATGAATTACACTTTTTCCAGTATAGCCAAGACTCTTTCCAATTTTACAATCATTTTCTAATCCTTTAGCATCCTTAAGATCTTGCCAAATTGCATCAATTGCCACAATTCCTGCAGCATGAGCATCAACTGGAATTTTTGACCTTGAATATTTTGCCCCTTCAGATTCTTTAGTGTATTCAACTCCAATGTCATTTAACAAATCAAAAACACCAAAAACTACTGCTGATACTCTTTTTCCAAAAGATGAAATGTTATAGGTATTGACTACTCCCTCAGCAGATTCTATTGATGGAATCAATTGAATTGGCTTTAGCTTTCGTGTTTTTTCAAGCTTTGATAGGATTTGTTCAATTTTTTTTAATTCCTTGGTATTGTTAACCTTGGGAATTACAATTCCATCTATTCCTTTTTGGACTATTTCTTTGAGATCTGAAGGAATTTTACCTGATGTTGGAGAATTTGTTCTAACAAAAATTGATGAATCATATGATTTTCTAGATCTTAATGCAGATTTGATTAGATTTCTTGCATTTACTTTTTCATTATCTGGAACTGAATCTTCTAAATCAAAACAAACAATATCAGCTTGAAGCTTTTTTGCTTTTTCTAAAAACCTAGGATTGTTCCCTGGAACAAAAATGAGGCTGCGAAAAAGCTGTGTCATTAAATGACTATGCGCCTTCTGGCTTCATTAAGATTTTGCCAAAGAATTTACCATCTAACATTTTTGTGTGAGCCTCTGCGGCTTGCTCAAATGTGTAGACAGAGTCGACAATGGACTTTAGTTTTCCTTGACCCATCCAGTAAAGACCTTGATCAAGTTCAGCTTTTGTTCCTTGTGTTGAACCTAAGACGTTGATTCCTTTGAAGAATATGTGTCTAAGATCGATTTGTGCGTCGTAACCTGTTGTTGCACCACATGAAACAAGAGTTGCACCATATTTGAGCAATGTTAGCTGCTTGTTGAAGTGAGTTTGACCAATGTGATCAAATGCAATATCAATTCCAGGTGCTTCACCTTTTGTTTTTGCAAGTTCTTTTGATATTTTAAAGACTTCTTTTTGCCAATCATCTTTTCTGTGGTCTACTGCATGATCTGCACCAAGTTCTAGACATTTATCTAATTTGTCTGGACTTGCAGTTGCAATTACATCACAATTATACAATTTTGCAATTTGAATTGCAAAGCTTCCAACACCAGAACCACCACCCATCACGAGTACTGTTTGTCCTGGGGTGATGTTAGCTCTACCAACTAGCATATGCCATGAAGTTAAAAGAGTCATTGAAGCTGCTGCTGCGTCTTCATATGAAACACTATCAGGAATTTTTGAAACATTGACTTCTGGTAAATGAATTTGTTCAGAGTATGCACCCCATAATGGTCCAGTTTGGAAACCCCAAACTTGCCTTTTGGTACAATCGAATTCTCTTCCATCAGTACATGCTTTACAAACTCTGCATGCCAAGTTTGAGTGAGAGACAACTCTGTCACCTACTTTGAAATTTTGTACATCTTCGCCTACTGCGATAACATCTCCAGCTACATCAGAACCTGAAACGTGTGGTAGAGGAACTGCTACTGGAACTCCTCTCATTCCCCAAATATCATTATAATTTAGTGCCGAAGCCTTATTGGTGAAAATTACTTCATCGGATTTTGGTTTTGGTTCATCTATATCCTGGACTTTGAGGATTTTAGCATAATTATCATCTGGTGCATATTCATTGTATACTACTGCTTTCATGACTAACCCCAGATCTTACCCATAATTAAATTTTAGATTTAGACTCTGTTTATCTTAAAATCGCGTTTTGGTTGTTGAATTGAAAGTAATATTTGCTTTAATTGATCGTCGTTTAGCTGACCTCTAATTTTACCCTGAGTTGCCATTCCGATCAAATATTGTTCAACTAATTCACACAGTTCAGCTTTTACCATTTTGATATTGTTTAGTCTCATCCGTGCTTCTGGTGAAAGAATTTGTTTTAGAATTTGTTCTTTTTGTGCTGCTACTTCATTATCTTGTTTACTTTGAGGTAATTCGTCAGGTTCAGGAAAACTCATTTTGAATCTATGTGTATACTTTCAATTGAGGATTTTCAACGATTAGTTCTTTAAGAATTTCTGTTGCAAGTCTATCAAGTTTTTGCATTCCTTGTTTTGAAACGATACGTCCTTTCTTCTCAACTTGCTCAATGTAACCTAATTTTTCTAATCCATGAATTGCGTTTCTGATAATTGCACCGCCTGCATCTCTATGATGGGCTGCTCCATAACCAGATGGTTTACCGCCACCATATTCATTTCTTAATTCATTTACTCCAATAGGTCCGTTAAGGTAAATTTTTCTCATTAATGATGCACATCTAGTATACCACCAATCTCTGTCTTGTGGTGGTTTTTCAGCATGAGCTCCGCTTTTAACAAATGGAATCCAATTAGGAGCTGGAATATCTTCATTCTTTAGAATTGCAGCTAATTTTCCAATCAATACGTCTGCTGGAACGTCGTAAACCTTTGCCATGAACTCAAAAAATCGAGAATCGTCTTATAAATCATTGAGGTATTCAGTCTAGTTTCTTAAACATAACTCAACGCAAAATAGTCGATCTATGATTTTTTTAGAGTTTGGGCATGAAATCGAATCTTTGTAAATTAATAAAATATTCTTTATTTTGTGGAATTATTATCAAAATCAATTTCTCAATCTACAACGATAATGCCCTTCATGTTGGGGTGAATAGAGGAATAATATTCAAAAGAGCCAGTTTTATCTGCCAAAAATGTAATAGACTCACTTTGAAAATATCCTAGATCTTTTGTATGAACATTAAATTCATCAATATTCAAATTGTGTTTGGAAGGCAAACCAAATTCATTTTTTTCCTCATTTATCAAATGAATCTGAACAAGATTTCCTTTTGATACTTGAATTGATGGTGAATTACCTTGAACAGAAGGAACTGTTTTACCTCCTATAGTTGACTGATAAAAATAATCTCCTTGGGATGATTTTACGGCTTTTAAAAATATGTTAGAAGGAGGAGAAAAAACAACAGATTCAGAATTTACTGGGACAAATGAATTCAATACATAAAATACTAAAAATACTGCAATAACGGTTATCACGCATATAGAAATTAAATTACCTTTAGATAATTTTGATTTATTTTTCTGTTTACTTTTCAATATTCAAAGAAGCTATTTGATGAATATATACAATAATTAACAATGTTAAGCTTTGAGAAATTCAAATTGGAATTGAAAAAAATATTTATAATAAAATCTATACTTTTCATCATGCTTTGTTTTCATATTGAATCAATTTCAGTTGGTTTTTCTTAGAATTACATGCATTATTGCTTCTTTTGAGTAATCAATTCCATGTTCTTCTTCGGTGTGTTGACCAAAGTTTTCAATAACTCGCTCAATTTCCCCTTCAGCGACAAAGTCACATTCAAACCCGTAATCATTACATCTTAATTTTACCACTAATTTTTGATTAAATTTATCTCTAATATACTTCAGTTAACATTGTTAGCTAAAAATCTTAGTAAAATTAATTCTGCAGAAGCAATTTTGGGAATTACCAAGTGTCTAATGGCAGTAAATGAAAACTAGAAAACTGAATTGTAATCTTGTTAGTCGTTCATTCCCTTTTGGAGTAGTCTGCTTCTGCATTATTTTATAATTATTTATTTAATATTTAGAACATGCTTAACAATGTTAATGACATTTTATTCTTCATACACACGTCTATTCCTAGATTTTGTTCTAAGTCGTGCACCACAGCATGGACATCCTAAATCAGAAGTATTCAAAAAAATTGCACATAAAGAACATCTCTTTTGACCAGATTGATAACGAGAAATATTTGGAATTGAATCTGCTTTTATTCCGTCACAAACCCCTTTGCAGCAAAATGTCATGGTTACGGAAATCTACTCCTTCCTATCTGAAATTTTTCTAATCTCCACCAGTCATCATTTTTTCTATTAACAATATTTTCTTCATCAGAATCTTCTTTTTTTCTCATAAAGCACATGAAAGATGATTTTTTATAAAAATGGATTAACAATGTTAAGTATTTGCTATATACTATCTATGAATTGAGAATATGTTAAGGGATTTGGTAAATTATAAAAATTATATTTTTAAAAACAATTCAATAGATATGGCAAAGTATTTTCTAAAAGATTTTGAGGTAAGATCCTTTGACTGATCTGGAAAATAACATTCTAAGCTCAATGGATCTATTTATTGAAAAAATTCAACAACTTAGAGGATTAATGCTCGGAGTGTCATTCTCAGCACTAATTTTAGCCCCTCTTGCAATAGGGATCTCTCTGTATCTAGTTACACATCCAAAATTTTTTCATTTAGTTGAAAATGAGAACGATTTTGCAATACTGTTAATGGTTTTCTTGGCAGTAGTTTTAGTTACTTCAGGTATTTGGTTGATAACTGGCGTGCAGCAATTTAGATCTCTTTCAAATTGGAACAAAAGGTATGCAAATTATTTGAAAAAGCGAGAAGATTTGGATAAAGACATCTCATCAAAATATAACTTAGATGAAGAAAAGACATCCTAAATTCAATGAAGAGTCAGACGATTTACCACTTCTTGGAAAAAGATTTTCATATGGTTCTAAGATCTCATGACAAAAATCCATCCCCTTGTTTGTCACTTTGAATAACGTAATTGTTCTTTTTCCATCAGCAATTTCTTTTCTTTCAATTATTTCATTTAGTTCTAAATTATCTAATATCTGCTTATGTTTTGAAATATTTAATCCACAAAAGCTAAACAGTGAAGTCTGATTAAGTTGTCCATACTCAGATAAAGTAAGAATGATGTCTTTAACAATATAGATTCGATCTCTATATTTTTTAGAGGGGGTCAATAATACTATTCATATTATGAACCTTTAACTATTTTTACAAATTGATGGTTGATTAACAATGTTAAGCAACTCCTTATAATCAAAAAATTTCTCAATCAAATATGAAGCCCAAATTATCCTTTAATAAAATCAGGGTAAAAAATATCTTAAAGAGAGAAACTACATTTTCGAACAAGTGTTCAATTTGCAATATGGAGTTCACTGATCCTGAGAGAACCAAAAAACACATGATAAAAGCACACTCTAAACCAAAACGCGAAAAATAGATGATATGCAAAAAAAATGGTTTTTTGTGAATAAATTTGAAAATGATGTTTTTTCATCAGTATTTTTAAAAAAATCTTTTATTCTAATTTCACATTATACTAGCATGGTTTTCAGACCATATTTTGAGCCTGTTTATGGATGTGTCAAGTAAAAATGGCAAAAGCCTACGTTATGATGAATTGTGATTTAGGTTCTGAAAAAGAAGTGATTGCATCACTAAAAAAAATTGATTCTGTAAAAGAGGTTCACGGAACACTAGGACTATACGACATTATTGTTCAAATTGAAACCCAAACAGAGGAAAAAATTCAGGAAATTGTTACAGGTGTAATTAGAAAGATGCCAAAAATTCATTCCACAGTAACTTTGACTCGCTCAGAATCAGGAGAATTGTTTCAGACATCTGAGAAGCTAATTGGAATGATGCTAGGAAGAAACGAATCTCAAGCATATGTTGTTATTCATTGTGATAAAGGGGAAGAATTTCCAACACTGAAGAATCTAAGTCACATACCAGAAGTAAAAGAAGCAGATGTAGTGTTTGGATTCTATGATGTAATTTGTAAAATAGAAGCCCCAGATGATAAAACCCTAGAAAATATCATCACCAAAGCTATAAGATCTATTCCTCACATTAAATCAAGTATGACTCTAACCATAATTAACGAACAAGAAGCAGATAGTTGAAATCTTCTGGGTTTAGGAATTAAAATTATTATTTTTGCAATAATAGCAATTCTAGTTCAAATATTTGGGATTGTTTTTTTGTAGTTTTTTCTACATTAAGATGATTGAGGTATTATTTTGCGATAAGTATGCCCACACAAATTACATGTGATTCTGATCGACTTGACAGATGCTCTTCCTAGTCGGATTCTTGAATTTATTCCAGGTGCAATAAAGGACTTGCATTTTTTGCAGTAAACCATCCTAAGCTGATATGGCATTCTAATTTTGTGTTTTGAGCTAATTCTTCTTGCAAGGGAAGCTTGACGCTGAGATAATTGAGGATCTTTAGATGCATTTGAAATTGCATTATCGATTAGAATTTGCATTCTCTCCATAGCAATTTTTCTAATTGATGGTTTCACAATAATGATACCTTGTAGACCTAAAAATTGCTTCTCATTAGTATGAATAAAATGCAGTCAGCGGGATTCGAACCCGCGTCACAGGGTTGGAAACCCCGAATACTAACCAGGCTATACTATGACTGCAACAGATTGCAAATTTCTGGACCTACATAAAAATGGTTTTTTCATACTCGTAAAGCATTCTAGCTACAACAACATGAGCTTCAAGTGATGTTTCTCCTACAGAAAATAGATCAGTGAATTTGTTTTTGATTGAATCAGAGAAATGTCCTTTCTGAAAACCTCCAATTACAATACATGAGTTATTCTCTAATGTAGTACTAATTTTTTCAAATGAACTGGGTTTTCCCGTAGTAGATAATCCTATAACTTTTGATGGATTGAGTTGATTAACTAGTTCAGAAAAAGATTGATCTTGAATTGACAGCAATTCTTTGTCATTAACAATAATTTTTTTCTCCAAGAATAATTTTTCAAAAAGACCTTCAAATCTATGATATGATTTTGGAATGTGAACATTTTCTCCAACAGAAATTACTTTATCATTTATGGTGTGAATGAAAATTTTAATTTTATTTTCATAGTAAAGAGGAATTGTTGTAGCCTCTAAAATTGAAAAGTGGACAAGGTCTGGTCTTCCTCTTTTAATTTCATTTTCAATTCCTTTCATTGCAGCATAGTGCCAAGAATTATCTAATAGAATTTCTGAATAGTCTTTTCCAAGTTTTCTTTCATGAGATATTACTGAAGGATGATCTTTCATCTCATTTGGAATTGTTTCAAGAGAAGATTCAGCTAGAATTAAAGAAAGCATCTTAATTGATCAGTTCTACTTGATTTTTAAATTCATTCCATCCTGATTTTTGATTTCCATTAACATCAACTAGTCCTGCATGACAAATGTAATGGTTCAATCTCTCAATAACATATTCACTACTTCCTAAACCTGAACCACCACCAACCTCAATTTTTTTATCACCAATATCTTCTTGTGATGATACGCATGTATTCTCTGGTCTATCATACTGCCTATACCAAGTCATAAATTCAATGTTTGATTCATTTTCAGAGTAGAACTCGAATAATTTTTGCATAAAATCACTCTGAGATTCTTCACTTCCTCCAACAAAATCAGAGGTGCTCCAACTAATCTCAAACAATGCTATTTTTTTATCCGGAACAATCTCAAATATTTGATTTAGATCATCTTTTGCTTCCTGTGGTGATTTTATAATATCATTTAGACTATCAACTGGAAAATATGAAAATGCAACAAAATCACCTATTGCTAATTCTTGCACAATACTTGAAAGGTCTTTGTTAATTGTGTGGTGCAAGGCAAAGGAGTTTCCAAATTTCACATCTGGGTGTATATCCTTTATTTTCTCATAAACTCCTGTAAAGAATTTCTTGTAAACGGGAATATTTTGTTCATAGTATCTAAATTGGGATTCTGTTTCTCCTGCAATAATTACTGAATCAATAATGTGATATCTAGATAAAATTGCATCAAGTGCATCGACTAGTCTATCTTCACCTATTGCATTAATTGATGGTTTTCCAATCCAATTAGGAAATGGACCAAGTGTTTCTCCATTGATAACTGAGAAAAACAAAGTGACTTTTAGATTATTTTTTTCATTTAATCCCATCATAATATCAGATTGACTCCAATCAAATTCTCCACGCTGAGGCTCTATAATGTTCCAGAAAAGATACACATTGCTTCGACCTATGCCAGTAGTTGATGCATCAGTGAAGACTTGGTCTAGTTGTTGTAATGATGTAGATTGAGTAGGAGTATTAATTACTAGACCAATTTTTTCATTAGTTTTTTGAGTAATGATTTCGGAATTAGGAATGACTAAAACTGCAGCTGCTATTGCAATAATTACTGCTATGCCTACGGCTATGCCTAGAACTTTCTTTACCACACGGATTCAAAATGAAAAGGAAGTAAAAAAGTTGTGATTCTGTGATTATCCAGAAGTACAACCACTGTATCCGCATTCAATACAGATACTGCATCCTTCTACAAAGACAAGGCTGTTTTTGCATGTTGGACATAGACGATCTTCGGGAATATCTTCTACCTTCTGAGGTTCTGATTTGATTTCTTCGTCATGAACTTTAATTGCAAGTGCTGCATTGACTTGAGATTTGACGTATGGATTTGTAATTTTTCTAGTGATATATTCAGTGATATATTCACTTGGGGTTACATCAAATGTCTTCTCTGCATTTTCACTTGTCATGTGAAGTACTTGTTTGTGTCTTGAACCGTCACGATAAACGGTAATTCCTTTTAGTCCTATTTCATGTGCTAGCAGATATGCAGATTTTACATCTTCTGCTGTTACATCATATGGCATGTTGATTGTTTTTGCAATTGCATTTCCAATCCAGTCTTGCCATACACCTTGAGCCATGAGATGATCAGCCCAATGAATATCCATTGCAGTTACAAAGACATCTTGCATCCATTGAGGAATTTCAGGAATTCCTTTCAAGGAGCCATAGTTATCTGCAATCTTTGCAAGAATCTCATCATTGTAAAGGCCTTCTTCTTTTAGGACTTCTTCAACAATTTTGTTGGTATAGAAGAATCTTCCAACTGTTACTCGCTTCTCAAATACAAGAGCAAATGCAGGTTCCATTCCATTTGAGCAGTCTGCTATCATGGACAGTGTTCCTGTTGGAGCAACTGTAGTTGTCAAAACATTTCTTATTCCATACTTTTGGATTTTATCAATTAATGCATCCCATTCATAGGAGTGAGCTTCTTTTGGTTTCTCGTAATATCCAGCAACTGGAATCTTTCCTTCAGGATATTCAGTCTTGGAACAAAGTGGGAATTCACCTCTAGATTTTGCAAGTGCAACACTTTCTTCCATTGAATAGTAGGTTAATGCTTCAGAGAGTTTTGATTGTAGCTCATAACCTTCTTTTGAGTTGTATGGAATTCTTAATTTGTATAGAAGATCTGCAACTCCCATAACACCCAATCCAATTCTTCTGGATTCTTTTGATGCAACACTAATTTCTGGTACTGGATAGTTGTTTACATCAATGATGTTATCAAGGAATCTTGTTGTCTTTCTGATTGTTTCTTCATATCTTTGCCAATCAAATTCATAACTTCCATCTGCTTGGCGTTTTACAAGATTTACCAAGTTGATAGAGCCTAGATTACAAGATTCGTATGGATAGAGACTTTGCTCACCACATGGGTTTGTAGCTCTTAGTGGTGCTTGTCTAGCTTTGGCAAATACATTGTATTTGTTAATTTGATCAAAGAAGATCAAACCAGGCTCAGCACTCTTCCATGCAGATAGTGCAATTAGATCAATTAGTTGGTGTGCATTGATTTCTTTGACTGGTTTTTTATCACGTGGACTACGTAAGACATAGTTTCCATCAGTGGTGTTTACCAATGCATGCCAAAAGTCTTCCCAGATTCCTACACTTACGTTAAAGTTCTCTAGGATTCCTGGTTCAGTTTTGTTTGTAATGAATTTCTCAACATCAGGATGCCATGCTTCAATGATTCCCATGTTAGCACCACGTCTTTTTCCTCCTTGTTTTACAACTTCAGTTACGGTATTGATGATGTTCATAAAAGATACCGGACCTGAGGCAACACCAGAAGTTGAGGCAACAATATCACCTTCTTCACGCAAATCAGAGTAGTTTATTCCTACACCGCCGCCTGATTTGAAGATCAATGCTGCATCTGATGTGGACTTCATAATCTGCTCCATGCCATCTTCCATTCCTAAGACAAAGCATGCGGATAGTTGTCCCAATCTTCCTCCTGCATTCATCATTGTTGGTGAATTTGGTAGGAAGTCTTGTGCAGTCATCAATTCAAGATACTCAGTTATTTTATCTTCATAACTATCTAGTTTCTTTGCTGCAAGTAGTGTCAGTAGATCTTTGAAGCTTACCTTCATTTGACCTTTTTCTGCAAGTGTGACATAGTGATTGATTAGTGATCTAAAATGCCACTTGTTAAAGAAATAAGATCCTACTTTGAATTTGTAATCAAAGGCATCTAATTTCTCAAGATAAGATTTTGCTTCTTCTACATCTTGTTTAGTATTTCCAGATTTGTCAAATAGCTGTGCATCATAAAGAATATCACCTATTCCAACTAGAATTGCAACTCTTTCAAACATCTGAGTAGGAGATTCAATGATTTCATTTTTGCCATTTCTGAAAAGATATCTTGATGCTAGAACTCTAAGGCAGTTCAAATCAAATTTCTTAGAAACTGGATCTAGATTTTTTAGATTTAAGACCTTCTTCTTCTCATCTCTTAATTTTCTTCTCTCATGTCTGTAAACGATATAGGCTTTGGCAATATCGCTATTTCCACTATCAATTAAAGTAGACTCTACAATATCTTGAATGTCCTCAACTGTAGGTGTTCGAGAACTAGTAAATCCCTGTTCTACTAATTTATCAACAACTTTTCCTGCTAGTTGATCGGCTAGACCACGGTCGGCTTTAGAGGTGGCAGCCAATGCCCTAAAGATGGCATTTGAAATTTTATTCTTATTGAAAGCCGTTACTGCGCCACTGCGCTTACGGATCTCATTGATGGTATTTTCTATTTGTGAATTATCCAATTATAATCTCCCCGCAATGGGTAAGAAAGATGCGGATATAACTTGTGTGCTCGAAAAGTTTTGATCTTGACCCATTAAAGAGTCAATTTTTTTAACACCACTACTATGAACTTCATACTGGCATAACATTCATGGTAGACGACGATGATCGCCGGAACGGATAATGATCTAAATGTTTTAAGAAATGATCGTTACTAGTTTTTCATTTACGAATTTCAGACAACATATGGTGACTTGCACTTTGGACACTTGTCTTCAAATAATTCTTCTTTGAATCCACACTCACCACATATTGATATTTTCTTAACAGGCTTGAAAGATGCTGTAAGTTCTGATGCCTTTTCGATTGATTTTTTGATTTCTTCAGGCTTTGCATCTTTGTCAATATCCAATGTTACAAGTAAGCCACCATTAAGCAACTTTGATAGTTTGTTGCATTCAGAAATAGGCTCACTTTTTGCAGTAAAATCAGAAATCTCAGATGAATTAATCACCACACCTTGGGAATAATAGTCAGCATCCATTGAATTCAGAGAGGAATTTTTGCCATATTTCTCTCCATCAAGTGAAGCAAAACGAACAGAGCCTTCTGTTTCAGTCATGCAAATAGCCACAGGATCACCTAATTCCTTGCCTTTTTTGGCACCAACATCTACTGCAGTTTCAATGACTTTGTGTAGTATATCTCGGCCTTCTTTGTTATCTTGGAATCCCAATATGTTAAAGACTGCTTCTTTTAGTCCAACCAAATTTACAACAAGGGATACAGAACTCCTTTGCATGTATTGTGTATTCTTTGCAAGTATTGGATTTAATCCTCTTCTTGTAAGATCTGAGATCTCTTTCTTTCTTAATGCCATTGAAGATAGTGCTGGTTTCATTAGTAATGCAAGTCTTGCTCTAAAGTAAGTTTCATCTTTGTTTGATTCAAATGCAAGTCTAGGAAGATTAATTGAAACGGATTGTAATGTAATTGAAAGTGGGCTAGTAGTCTTTGTTGATCCATTTGTTACACCTAAGCTAGATGTTTGTCCTTTAGCAAACATCACCTTACCACCTAATGAAATAATTTCAGCAGTTGATTCAGAAACATCAGTAATCTTTCCTTTGTCATGATCAATTATCAAACCAATCTTTGGTATTGGAGTAATCTTTACGTAATTTTTGTATGCATTAATAATCGAATTAATTATTTTATTATCAGTACCTAATTGCAATCTAATTGAAACAATTGTACTTGTTTTGTTATATTTTGAAGTTGTAGATGCTGTTGCAAATGCATCAGTTAATTTTTGTTCGAGTTCTGGAAGAGACTTTGAATGTTTTGTAAACAATGCAGTTAATCCATCAAGCACAATTTCTTGTGATGCTTCCTTTGATAGAAGAGATATAGCAATAGATAATGCAGTTGTAAGTTCATCAAGTTGTTTTGATGAAGAAATTCTTGAGACATCAAGATATTTTCCACCAAGATCAATTCCATCTTCAATTAATTCTTTAATGTTAACAAATATTGTATCAGGAATCATAGACCAAATTCCAGGATTAGTAATGTGCAAGTCACCAGAGAGATGAGAATCTGCTACGTCTTTTGGAAGTATGTTTGTCAACAAGTGTTCAGCAAATACTCGCTGTCCAGTGTTAAACAAGAGACCTTCAGCCCCATTGTCGACATTGTCCAAGTTTGAGATCATCTCTTGAACGTCATAAACAGGCAGGCCTAGGCGTGCAAGTTTGTTCCTATATTCCTCATGGCCGTGCTCAAGAAGAACAGAATTAACCATTTCTCGAATTAGTGAGCCTGTAAGATATGTAGTCTGATATTTGTAAATTCTATTTTCAACTTCTTCAGTAATTTTTTGTGCTAGTTCTAGTGGTAAGCTTCCTTCACGAACTAGCGACTGAATAATTTTATGAGAATTAAATTCTTCAATTGATTCATGTGATGTTCTAACATACATCTTTCCACTTTCAATAATTGATCTTTCTTCAATTTGTCTTGCTAAACTCAAAACTAATTTTCCTAGATTTGTAATTGTGTAACGTCTTTCAGATTTGTTAAGTGCAACAAGGGATTGTCTTAATAATTTTCTCAGATGGTATGCAAATTTTCCACTCTCTTTTTTGGACTTGAATCCAGCTAATGATTTTAGCTCAGAATAGGTCAATGGTCCTTTGGAATTTAGGATTCGAAGGATATCGATTCTATTAGGACTTGCCATGACAGAAAAGATCATTCTGACACGTTTTGATGTAGACTGTAAGATGCCGCTTCTCTTTGGTTCAGAGATTTCTTCGGCTAATTCCATGAATCACTTAAAAAATAACGAGTAAATAAGACTTATGACTAGATCATTTCAGAGTCTTTTTAGATCAATTTTGTAATTTCAAAACAAAGATTTTTAGATCAGAAACTTGATTTTCAAATTCTTAATTAAATTTCAAAGTTTAAGATCAATTTTCTTGTACATCAAGTGAAAACTCGGACGTTGAAAGTTTCTGTCCACAAGAAGGACACTTCCCACTATAAGGATTCATTACATCTTTGAGAGATTTCAACATCTTCATGTTTGTGATCTTTTCTCCACACTTTCCACATGTTACTTCAACTGACATGAAAATGATCAGATTTACAAAATAATTAAGAATCGATTTTGAATTTTTTTAATTAATCAAGCAAATAATTTTACTGCTTTTTAATTATGATTCCACAGTTATCTTCAAAACCAGCAATTCTGGCTTTTGTTCCAACTGGAAGATCTGCTGGAGTTGCAATGCCTGCCATAAATCCAGAGATTCTCAAATCAGACTGGTCTAATTTTAGGACAACAAAGGCATATGGTGTGAATTTTTCAAAGCCTGCAGGAGCCACTGTAATAATGGTATAAGTGGCAATTGTGCCTGTACCATCTAATAGAACATCCTCAAATCCCTTGCTTCCGCACTTTAGGCAATAATAGGCAGTCGATAAATGAAGGTAACCACATTCAGTACATTTGTGAACTAGTAGTTTACCTTCTTTAGCATGTTGGATAAGTTGTTCTTCAATAGTCATTTTATACACTTTGGAAAACATGAACTGCACAACTTGCACCGGTTGCACCAAAGTTATGCGTTAAACCAACCTTTGCATCTTTAACAGTTCTTTCACCTGCTCTTCCAGTTAGTTGATCAAATACTTCTACTACTTGTCCAACGCCTGTTGCTCCAATTGGATGTCCTTTTGATTTAAGACCACCTGATGGATTAATTGAAATATCAGAATTTAATTTTGTTCTACCCTCACGAACAGCTTGAATGCCTTGTCCTTTATCAAAGAATCCTAAGTCTTCAGTATCAACTACTTCTGCAATTGTAAAACAATCATGTACTTCTGCAAAGTCAACATCTTTTGCAGTGATTCCTGCCATTTTGTATGCAGCTTCTGCTGCAATCTTTGTACTAGGAATTGTTGTCATGTGTTCACGTCCTTGCAATGCAGCAGGTGAACCACCACGACCAGAACCAATAACTTCAATGTAATCACCACCATGTTCTTTTGCAAACTTTTCAGAGCAGAGAATAACAGAACTTGCCCCATCAGAGAATGGACAGCAGTCATAAAGTTTTAGAGGACTAGCAACTACTGCAGACTTCATTACATCATCAATTGTAATTTTCTTTTGCATGTGAGCTTTAGGATTTAGAAAACCATTATCATGATTCTTTACTGCAACTGCTGCAAAGTCTTCTTCAGTTGCATCAAACTCTGTCAAGTAAGCTCTTGCCATAGATGCAAACAAGCCTGGAAATGATGCACCGGCTTGACCTTCATAGAAAAAGTCTGAACAATATGCAAAGTAAGTTGTAGTCCATTCAGTTCCTGTATGAGTTACTTTTTCAACTCCAGTAACTAAAAGACAATCGTAAAATCCTGCTGCAACGTTGGCATATGCTTCTCTAAATGATACAGAGCCACTTCCACATGCAGATTCTATTGTTAATGATGGTTTATCAGGAATTCCTAATCTACTCATTAAGACAGGTCCAAGATGTACCTGTTTGTCAGCTACCCCAAAGACGTTTGAGATGTAAGATGCTTTGACATCTTTTGGAGAGATTCCAGCACTTTCTATGGCTGAAACTGATGCTTGAGTAGTAATATCGGCAATGCTTTCATTTAATTTTCCATATTTGGTGCTACCTGCGCCAAGAACACAAACCTTTTCCACAAATGTCGCTGACCCGAATCCCTATAAAAATTGTTTTAGTAAAAGCATCAGTGAAAATGCCATCAAGGAAATCTAGTCTACAAACTGTACAGATCAAAAAGAGTACAATTAGGCATACTGTAAAAAAGTCAAAGTCAAAAACTAGTGTCTTCAAAAAAGAGATCATTCAGTATTTGGACATTAATGGGTATCTCTCATGGTCCTCAAGAGACAAAAAATACATGATACTTGGAACAAATTCTCCAAAAAATGGACTGGTTCCATGTCCTCAATGCAAATTAGGAGAATTGATGGTGATTAGATCTAGAACTACACGAAAGCGGTTCATGGGTTGTTCTAACTTTTATGGTGGTTGCAAAGCATCATCTCCATTATTACAAAAGGCTAGACTTAGGGCCACAAAGAAGCCATGTGAGGTATGTATGTGGCCAATGGTGATTTTTAGATATTCAAGAAATCAGAAATGGACAAAGCAGTGCTCAAACTTTAGTTGTGAGAGCAGAAAGCCAAAGACTACTAAATAGAATATACGCTTGCTCTTCTGTTTTTCAGTAGAGGTAAGACTTTGCGTGTTTGCTTTACTTTGTTAAGATCAATTTTGACATAACCAATTCCTTGTTTCTTTTTCATATCAAGTAGGATCTTGCCATATGGATCAACTACAAGACTTCTTCCACAGTAAATATTTCCAACTTGATCTGGTGCAATTACATAGCAACCATTCTCAATAGCACGTGTTTTGTTAATTGTAATCCAATGTTCTTCTTTCATGTTGCCTTGTACCCATGCAGAAGGTGCAATTAATACTTCAGCACCAGCTAATGCAAGTGATCGTGACATCTCTGGAAATCTAAGATCATAGCAGATCATCATTCCAGTTTTTCCTAGCGAAGTCTTTACTGGTTTTGCAATCTTTGAGCCTGATGTCATTTTGTCTGATTCTCGAAATCCTAGCGCATCATAGAGATGAATTTTTCTATACGTAGAGATAACTTTACCAGACTTGTCAATTACAAATGAAGTGTCATACACACGATCTTTTTTCTTGCTCTTCTCATAAAATGATCCCACAACTTGAATTTTATTTTCTTTGGCAGTATTTGCAATTGCTGAAACAAAATTACCACTAATTGTTTCAGCTAGGCTTGCAAGCTGCTTTGGTGTTTGAGTGGAATTTGTGTAAAACATCATAAATTCTGGGAATGCACATAGTGTAGCATTCTTTGAGGCTGCTTTTTGAATATACAAGATTATTTTTTTGAGATTGTTTTCTTTGTTAGTTGATGCCTTGAATTGCACAACTGCTACATTCATGAAAAGAGATAAAGTAATTGAGAATAAAAGGATAAACCATTGGTACAACCACTAAATGTACCATTTTCTTATTATGCAAATTCATTGAATGAATTTTAAACCGACCATAGTGTGTATGTCAGCCCAGACTGGGGGAATTATTCCAGTCAATAATTTTCATTTTGAAAAAATGTCTAAAGTATTAAGTAAACATGGAACTTAAGACCAGCAACGATTAGTTGATTGGTGAGAGTTCCAATTAAGTAAGATTTTGTAATTTAGTATTTAGATCATACTGATGATTCCTACTATTCTCTTTTATACAAAAATACAAAACAATTAGTGGTATTACTTTAGTGAGTCATCTGCTAGTTTACCATCGTCCAGGGATTGGGCACTTTAGCCCAATCTTCTTTATCAAAATAATAAAAAACTAGATGTAGATATTCTACTCTACAATTGTTTTCCAGCTAAGAACCAGTTCTCTTTTGGATTGTCTTCAAAAACAACAATAACGTGACTCTCTTTTGTATTTAGAATCTTAACTGCTGATTCTGTAATTGCTTTTGCATACTCATCTTTTTGTTCCTGTGTTCTTCCAGGATACATCGATACTGTAATCAATGGCATAAGAAAATCAAACAGGCTCAGTGATTTATTCTTTCAATAATCTGGTCTGTATCCATATCTTGTACCGTATGTATATTCAGAACTGTGTGTTTTTTTGTATAGATATCCTGTTGCAAATCCAATTGCAAATCCTCCAATGTGTGCCATATATGCTACACCGCCTCCTGCAACACCAAAGCCACCAATGAAAAATGGCAATAGATTTTGGAAGACCAACCAAAATGGCAAGAACCATTTTGCCTGAATATGCATCATTCTCCAGAAAAAGCCTAACATAAGAAAAGTGGTAATTCGAACTCTAGGGAATATTGCCAAGTATGCTCCAAGTACTCCAGATATTGCTCCTGATGCGCCAACTGCAGGGATAGAACTTGTTGGATCAATTACAATGTGAGCTAACCCTGCACCAGCTCCCCATGCAAGATAAATTAAAAGAAATTTTGCTTTACCAAACTTTAGTTCAATGTTATCACCGAAAATCCACAAAAACAACATGTTACCTCCCAAATGCATCAGACCACCATGCATGAACATTGAACTAAGTAATGAAAAATACGGAGTGTCAGGACATGAGATTCCTGGTTGAATCATAGATGAAAAGCCAGTAATGCAGCTTGGAACTGCACCCCACTCAAAAAACATCAACGCAGCTTGTGTATTAGAAAATTCCCAGAATTGCCCAGTAAAAGCAATTTCATACAAAAATATTGTAACATTAATTATCATTAATCCAATAGTTACTTTTGGTTTGAATCCTGGTGGGTGTGGATTTTCATCTCTTAATGGAAGCATTGCTCATTTAGCTAGAATGAAATTTGTATAATAAGATTATTTTAAAAAAAATAAAAAAGAGGTTAAAAATTAAGATTCTTCGTATTAGTTATTCATTATAACATGGTCATTAGTCAAATCTACCAATTAAATTACAAGAATATTTCTTTTAACAAGATTTTCAATCATATTTAGAAACTCATCATCTGAGATTTTGTCCTCACTCCACCATTGAGAAGTAATTTTTACCCATTGTGGAATTGTCCATTGAGATTCTGAAACAATTTTCTGCTGTGGAAGAGAAATGATTTGTTTTTCAAACAAAAAATCAATGCCTTCTAGAAATTCTGAGTCTGAGATTTGATTTGTTGCCCACCATTGAGCATTGGTTTTGATAAATTGTGGAATATCAGAAATATTTGGTGGTAATCCCTTCTCAAATCCTGTAATTTTTAAAATTCCTTGAGATTGAGGTCCAACATTAAAGGCTACATGCCACTGACCCATCTCATCTATACTTTGGATAAACTCTATTGGTTTATCATTAATTGTTACTTCAAATTTTTCTTGGCCAGAGATTGGTGGAAACTCAAAGTTTGCATAAGTATCAAGTGGATAGCTGTTGTATCCACGCATGGTTAGTGTAGTACCATCATCACTAAATTTGGCTGCTGAATACCAAGCCCCAGAATCATATCTAAAATCAAAGTATCCATCATTTTTCTTGGCAGTTACTGGAATTACAGTAGTATCAACTGGTGCAAAACAGCTATAGTAGAACACATCATCTATAATTGCAGGATCAGGATACATTAAGAAATCAATTATTTCATTAGGTTCAATTTTTTCAATAAATTCAATGTTCTGGGCAATATCTAGAACATTTTCATATCCATGTACTACCGCATAGATTTTTGGATAGAATATTGTATTATCTCCAGTATTTTGAATTCTTCCAGTGATGTGTCCATCTTTATGCTTAATCAGAGTTTCATCATAAAGTACTTGAATTGGAATATCATTTGTTATAGTTTTTTGATATGTTATTCTTGGATTTTCCAATATGGGTGTATTTCCCTGCAGTTCAGGAAATTTTATCTTAAATGGAATTTCTTTACCAGATGCCAACGGAACATGTTGAATGGTTTTTGAGATTGTTTGTGAATCGTCAATTACATTTACAGTAATGATTGGAATTACTGCAAAGTCATTTTGATTTTTAACATTTCCAACTACAGTATAGATTCCATTGGCATCAAAGTATCCAAGATATTCGTGTAAAGGAACATAAACATCTGCAAATGTTTCTGAAACCAAAAAAGAAATAAAGAAAAATCCAAGTAAGATAATTGTAGTTGGAATATTTCTAGAATGAATTGATAATATTTTCAAATCCAGATATTTACTTTTCAAGTAATTTTGTTCAATTTTCAAACAATCACCCTTCATACACGAATAATTCCTTTTTGTATTAAAAATTCCAGTCCCTGAACAAATGTTTCATCATCAATTTGACCGTCTGCCCACCAGCCTGCATTGTTTTTAATCCATGGTGGAATTGATTGTAACTCTGTTGTCTCTTTTTGAGTTTCAGGAATTACAATTATTTTATTTTTAATCAAGTACTCAATTCCTTGAATAAAGGTGACATCATCAATTTGTTCATCAGACCACCACAATGCATTATTTCTAATCCAATCAGGAATTATAATTTCATTACTTGTGACTCTATCAATTACTATTGGAATGGAAGTTCTTGCACGTTCATTTCCATCCAAGTTTTCAAAATTAAGATATACAATTCCAGTAATATCTGCAGGAATCATTACATCAACTACATTATGATCATCTTTAGAATCAGTGCTAACTCCGTTTTGTTCAAAAATTACTTTGTCATTTTGAGTAATTGTGAATTTATAGTTTGTAGATATAGGCTTATTTTTCAAGAAGATATCTGTAATATCAAAAATAATTTTAGCATTAGCATTTGGTTTTAGATCTTCTGGCTCCCAAGAAACAAGAATTCTAAATTGACCGTTATCAGTTACTGAGCTTAAATGAGTTTTTTGTTGATCTGGTGTTATTACAAAATTCATTTTGCCATCTATGGTATTTCTTTCAAAAACATTCATCAACTCTTTTTGATAAATAATAAAATGAACAATTCTTCCATCAGAGAAAAAATCATCAATATTGACAATGTCTTGAGATAATTGTATCCCATTAACATGCATAATAAATCCAGATACTAACAAGTCACCAAAGTTTTTTGGGATTATTAGTTCTTGATGAACAACTGATGTTTGATTAATGTTAGATATGCTCCAGTCAAAAGGCATAGAGTAGCTGATCTCTTTTTTGTTTGGATTATAATTAAAATCTGAAATCTCATCATAGTATGTAATTACATTGATATTTTGTTCTCCAAAGTTAGGATCCACAAAATTATGCCTTGTAGTTTGAGCAATAGAAATTCCGGCATTAAATTCAAGAGGTTTTTCTAATTTCTTTGAATACCCATCAGCAGTTAGTATTTTAATATCAAATTTGTATAAACCACCCTCACTAAGTTTAGGTCCTTTGACATGAACCATTCTGCTTTCAAGACCTATTAATGATCCAAAAAAATTACTACCACTCTCTTCTTCAACTATAATTGAATCAGTATCTTCTGATACAAAATTAAAAACTATAAACCCATTATCAGCTTTGAATTCACGGTCAAAAAGAAATTTTTCACCACGCTCTGATTTTATTAAAAATGTAACATCTCTTAGAGTAATTTTAGATTCAAAATCAATTAATGAAATTGAGACTTGTTGATCATCATTAGTTTCAGGATCACTTTGTGAAGAAGAGACTTCTAGAGTAACTAGTTTTCCATCAAGTTCTACTGGAGGAAATGTTTCACTTCCAACACCATGTCCATATGCAAGATTTACTACAAACATTAATGAAAAAATCAAAACTACAGCTAGTAGATAAAATTTCAATCTATGTCCACTTGGTTGGATCTTTTTTTCGTACTTCTTTTCCATCAATGGTTATTCTATCTTTTTCTTCAAATACAGTGTGCCATTTGCCATTACTTGGAAAGATTTTGTTCATTTCTTCAACTTTATCATTAGTTGGTGCTTTATTCATCAAAGCTCCCCATCTCATGTTAGGAATTTTTGGCATGATATCATTGATGTCTTTCATGATTTCTCTTTACAGAATTTATTTAAAAATCTATGACTGTATCTTCATTATTCCTTCTTTGATCAAGTATTGTATTCCTTGAACAAAGGATGAATCATCTATAGAGCCATCAGCCCACCAGCCTGCATTGTTTTTAATCCATGATGGTATTTCATTTGAAGCTAAACCTGTACCTTGTGTAGTTGGTGGAATCTTCATTATTCCTTCTTTGATCAAGTATTGTATTCCTTGAACAAAGGATGAATCATCTATAGAGCCATCAGCCCACCAGCCTGCATTGTTTTTAATCCATGATGGTATTTGCTCTTTTTGTGTTGTCATTATACTACCAGGACCAACTTCAATTATAGCAGATCCAATACCTGCATATTTTGGATTATAATCTAAACCTGTTCCATAAACCCAAACATCAATTCTAATTTGACCTTCTGATGGAACAAAAATTCTTTGAATGTCGAGTCCTTCAATAGAAACAATTCCGGGACTAACTGTATCAGTGCCAATATTTCTAGCAATTTCTTTATCATTAGAATCTAAAACTGCATATCCATATCTGACATCTTTAATCAATCCACCGTTTTCATTAAAGAAAGTAAATTCAAATGGAATTTCTTGATTAGCACCATATTTTCCATCCCATGAAATATTTACTGTAGTTGGAACTTGCTCAAAGGTTTTTGAATCAACTAGATAGAATTCTGTAGAACTCTTGGAAGCTTCATCTAATGGAACCAATTTTAATTCCATAATACCACTACCGTGATTTGCAGGACCTAGTGAATCATTAATTTTTTGTAATTCATTTTTAGTTACTAGAAAATGAATTACATTTGTATCATCATAAGAATATGGATCATTAAGTAAAGCTCGTTGATCAATTTCAACTCCATTAACATATCCTTTGAATTGTTTTCCTTCTGCATATGGTACAAATGATTTTGGAACTCGAACTTCTTCATGTACTACTTGAACTAAATTAACATAATCTGGATTCCAATCAAAAGGCATGTCGAAATTAATGGAGTTATCATTAGTATCAAATTCAAAGTTTTTTACTTCATCATAGTATGTTTTTACAGTAATTGGAATTTCTTCAGCATTTGCAGTTTGAATAAAAAAGTCTTGTTCTTGTGCAATGCTTACAAATGTATCATAGCTGAGACGATTTGCAAGTACTACTTTAGGACTAGTTGCTGCCTCAATATCTACTCGAATATTATATAATCCACCTTGGTCAAAAATAGGGCCTGTAATTGTTGGACGTGCACAAGTATCTAAGTTATTATCATTACATGATTCCCCTTGAACAAATAATGCACCAGGTGCACTTACATGCTCAGAACCACCATAAATTGTGCATTTCCACAATTCATCCTTTGTACAATCAGCTTTTGGACGAATTTCTACATCTAGTCTTCCATCCATATCATAGAATAGATTACGTGCTAGCAATTCTCCACTGCGCCAAACTTCAATTCTGTAAGTTACTTTTTCTAAAGTGGTGTCAGTTAATGTATCAAAGAATCTAATTTTCATATTTACATCATCAATATCGCCAATTGTGATATCTGACGGAGTCAAATCAGTACGAACTGTAACTTCCATTCCTCCAAAACTCAATGGTTCTGCTTGATCTCCACCAAGACCATGTGCAAATGCATCAGGAATAATTGCTGGAATTGTAAAAATACCAGCTATAGCAATTAGCAGGAAAAACTTGTTGTACAATAAATAAAGTGAGTAAAATCCATATTTAAAGCTGGCATAGCATTTCTAAGCATGATAATTTTTTTTGTGAGTAAATAGAGTAGAATTTTTATTGTTGAGTCGAAAAATTAAATCATGAAAGTTATTTTTGCATTATTATTAATTCCACTATTACTAATTCCAGCTTTTGCAGAATCACAAACTATGTCAACTGACAAAGGAACCCTTGATGTTAAATTAACATATGATCCAATCGAGCCAAATACTCAAACAAAAATAAATATTGATTTTATCAATCCTCAAACACAAAAAACACAAGTACATATTGATTATTCAGTTGTAGTTTCAAAAGATGGTGAAACTGTTTTTGGACCAACTCAGTTAATTCATACATCAGAAGGTGAAGTAAAAATTCCAATTGATTTTAACCGTGGTGACGGAGTATATTCAATGAATGTTGGAGTAGAGGGAATATTATTCCAACCAATTCCACCTGAAACAGTTTCATTTGATATTGCAGTAGGTGAAGCACATGCTCAACCAACACCACCCAATAATGAAACAAATGAAGAAAATGGAGGTTGTTTGATTGCAACAGCAACATTTGGCTCTGAATTATCACCACGGGTTCAACAATTAAGAGAACTCAGAGACAACACAGTTCTTAAAACTAAATCAGGTGCAGCATTTATGACAGGATTCAATCAACTGTATTACTCATTCTCACCAAGTGTTGCAGACTTTGAGAGAGAAAATCCATTTTTCAAAGAAATTATGAAAATGACTCTAACCCCAATGTTATCATCATTATCTCTACTAAATTATGTAGATATTGATACAGAGCAAGAAATGCTCGGATATGGAATCTCTATAGTTTTACTAAATATTGGAATGTATATTGGAATTCCAGTGTTTGGAATTGTAAAGTTGTACCAATTTAGAAAAAATTAATTCTAATTTTGATATTTCCAGTGAGGTTTTTATGTATCCGAAGAGGGAGTATGTTTAATGAAGACTAAAGCAATTAGCTCTTTCTTCGTACTATTTGCTATTGCAGCAGGTATGGTCGCAATGACACCAGCTGCTTTCGCAGATCATTCAGAGGTTACAATTGTACCAGCAGCAGGTTCTGGAGCTCCAGGATGTGAGGACACTGCAGATGGATGTTACATTCCAAGTACTGCAACTGTTGATGTTGGTGGCAAAGTAATCATGGCAAATACTGACACTGCAGCTCATACCTATACAGCAGGTACTGCAGAAGGCGGTCCAACAGGAGAATTTGATACAGGACTGTTAATGGCAGGAAATTCATTTGAATATTCTCCAGAGACAGTAGGTGAAATTCCTTATTTCTGTATGGTTCATCCATGGATGCAAGGTTTGATCATAGTACAAGAAGTAGGAGCTGAAAAAGGTAACGGTGACGGTAAAATGGTGAACATGGAAGGTCCAGCAGCAGCTACCGGAATGTTATCTGATGGCACTAAAGTTTCAGTTTGGACTTCAGCACCAACTAAAGGCGAAATGATGGAAATTAACATCACTTTCGATTCTAAAGAACATGTTAACCACGACATTATGGTTAAACAAAATGGTAAAGAAGTTCTAAATGACAAAGGTGCTCATCATCACGATGGAAAAGGCATGCACAAAACAGCAGCACTAGCTTCTTCTGATCCAGTAAACATCACTATTACCTTCCAAGGTTATGGTGTTAATGATCCTAAGACAGGACCAATTGGTGAAGTAGTAGTATTCTCAAACGTTGTTCCAGAATTTGGTACAATTGCAATGATGATACTAGCTGTTGCAATCATAAGCATTGTCGCAGTAACTGCAAAATCTAGAGTCGTTCCAAGATTTTAGGAATTCCTCTTTTCTATTTTCTTTTTACTAGAGCAATTATTGCCAAGATTATAGCTGCTGCTGCAATTGATAAACCAAATATTGCAAAGTCGTATGCTGCACCACCATCAGATGTTACAGTCATCTCACCAGACTTTAGTTGTGTAACATCTTTTTGTATTCCAGATATTGCATTTTTTAGTGCAGCAATATCACCAGAGCTTTCACTGCTTTGAGGTGGAAAATTTAAAACAGATTTGCTTTCTACATCTTCAATTGGAATTTCTACATCAATGGGAATTCCAGCAATTTCACCTTTCAAATCCATAAAATATGTACCAGTTTTAGTTGGAATTATAGGTGAAAAATAATAACCTGGTCTTGGATCACCGCTTACATCAATTATTTTTGTAACTCCACCAAAAACAACTGTAGCCTCTAAATTCTTAAAAGCACTAGTTACACCTTTTCGCGATCCTTCAGTATCTCCGGCTTCAGTTATTTTAAAAACAATATCATTTCTAATTCCAACAACAGGAGGTTCAAGTCCCCATCCAACTTCAATGTGATATTTATCAACCTCTACTGTTGTATGTGCAAACGAAGGTACAATCATTCCTATTGAGAATAATATTGCAATAAATCCAAAAAGTGCTATCTTCACTATAACCATATGGAGTTTACACGTTATTATCTTTACGTGAATTGGTACAAATAACGAATAGATGAAAACTGTTTAAATTATCATTAGTGCTCAGAAGATCAAATGATGAAATTTCTTTTAATTTTACTAATTTTTTCATCAATTTCAATTCCTTTTGCAGCAGCACATCCATTTACACTAGAAACAATTCCCAGTTTAGAATCAAATGCTCCAGCAGGAACTACAAAAGTTATTGTTTTCTTTTCAGAACCAGTTGAGATAGAGTTTAGCACGCTAAAAGTTATCGACAGTGATGGAAATCAAATTGATAACAAAGACACAAAATATTATCAAGGAGAAGAATCGCTAATCGTAACAACTCCACCATTACAAGATGGAGTTTACACTGTAACAAGCAAAGTATTATCAAAAGTTGATGGTCATTTGGTTCCTAATGCATTCTTGTTTGCAGTAGGAGACGTAGTAATTTCTTCAGACTTACTTGGAAAAGAGAGTCCTACTGAATTGATATTTTTACCAGAAGCGGGTGCTAGATATCCAGGTCTTGTAGGACAGACCATTGTTTTGGGTGCAGTGATTGCCTCATTATTAATTTGGGGAACACAAAACAAGCAGCTAATTAGAGAAGAGATTAACAAGATAGAGTCATTTCATCATGGAAAATTTATGTCAATTACAGGAATAGGCTTGATTCTTGTTTTTATTTCGGATATTTTGATGATTGCAGTTCAGACCATTAGAATTGAATCATCTCCTCTAGATGCAATTCAAACTACTTTTGGAAATACTTGGTTAATCAGAATGATACTTACAATAATTTTACTTGGAATATGGTTTATCTTAGATAGAAAGAAAATACTTTCAAAGAGAAATCAAATACCAATGCTAGTAGGAACATTAGCACTAATTAGTACTTCAAGCTTGATCGGACATGGTGCTGCAAGTGGAGAAAATGCAGCACTTGTTTTAGATTATTTGCACAATTTAGTTGCAGGAATATGGATTGGGGGCATTATGTATTTTGTTTTCATTTTATTACCAACATTTTCTCAATTAAAAGAAAAGAATAGAGAGAAGATGAGTTTGGTACTAATTCCAAGATTTTCAATTGCATTTATCATTGCAGTAGGGGTTGTAATTATCACAGGTCCTACATTGTTGTGGTTTTTGGAAAGTGATGTTGGAGTAATTACTGAATCAGTTTATGGTCAATTGATAATTCTAAAGATTGTAATTGCATCAGTAATGGTTGGATTAGGAGGATTCTTTCAATTTAAAGTACAAAAAACTGCAGAGAAAAACTACAATTCTGGAAAGATATCAGTTCACAAAAAGATAAAGAGATCACTCAAAGTTGATGCTGCTTTAGGAATAATTCTTCTAGGTGTAATAGCCTTACTTTCAAATGGAACTCTTCCTGCAGGGGAGATTCAAAAGGTAGATGCACAAGAGAGTTTTGGATTTAAAACAACAGAATATAGTGAGAATGCGAAATTTGAGATAGAGATTTTACCATTTGCAAGTGGTCAAAATTCAATTGTTGTAAAAGTAAGCGATTTTGAAAATAAACCACTTTATGATTATGACCAACTTAAAGTAAAAATTTCTAATCCTTCAAAAAATATTTTCCCTATTGTAGTTCCAATGGAGATTATCAAAGATGATGAAGACAAACCAGTAGAGTATCAAGGAGAGTTAACCTTTGGATTCTACGATGATTGGGAGATAGAAATTGAAGCTCAAAGAACAGAAAATCCAAATGAGGGTAAAATTATCAATGTGGCAGTAAAGCCTAGACTAGAAAATCTTCAAACACAAATTATAGAATATCAACTACCTGAAGACGCAAAACCTCTTTTCCCATTGTATGATGGAAAAAATTCAATTTGGATAAGTGATCCTTCTGCGCCTAGATTATGGGAATTCTCACTTGATACGAATGAGTTTTCCTCATATTCATTTGACGGGTTGACTACAACTTTTCTAACACAAGATCACAATGGAAAGATTTGGTTTAGTGATACTCCAAGAAATCAAATTGGTTTTATTGATCCAGAAACTAAACAAATAACTACAAAAACCATACCAAAACTTGATCCGGTAATTTCAGATAATACTCCAATATTCTTACTTGCAGATTATGATGGAAATATTTGGATTACCATAATCAACAAAGATAGAATTCTAAAATACATTCCAGTTCTTGACAAGTTCGAAGAAATAGTTCTTCCCGATAAGCAATCATTGCCTTTTGCCTTAGCAATTGATGAGGAAGGAAAAATTTGGTTTAGTACAACTGGCGCAGGAAAGATTGGATTTATTGAGCCTGATATTAACAAGATTACCCAATTTACAAATGATGAACCACTTCAGGCTCCCGAATTTTTGATTTTTGATAAAAATGGGGATTTATGGATTGCAGAGCATACAGGTTTGTCCATTACTAAATTCAATCCAGTCTTAGAAACATTTGAGAGAGTCACAGTTCCAGATAAAGATGCATTACCATTTGGAATGACATTTGACAAATATGGAAATATTTGGTTTGCACAACATACAGTTGACAAAATTGGAGTGTTTGATCCAGACAATACAAATCTATTAGAGATTCCAGTTCCAAGTGAGACATCCTTTGTTCAGTTTATGACATCAGATGGAAACAACAATGTATGGTTTGTTGAACAACAATCAAACAAGCTTGCTACAGTAAAGACTACAGAAATCCCAGTTAGTGCCACACAAGTTTTTGCTAGTAATACTTTTGAATTAAAATATACAGAGATTGCTTCCCCATTAATTGCATTAGGAATTATTGCAACATCATTATTTTTTGTAAAGAGTGTTCAGGATAAAAGAAGATTAAATCTATTGATTAATTCTTAGATAATAATCCAGAAGATTTTAGTCCCATAGTACCTGCAAGTAAACCAATTGCCAGCAAAACAATAGTTCCTGCAGGAGTTATATCAAATATGTAAGATAGTAGAATTCCTACAACTACAGAAAAGACAGAAAAACTCATAGAGATTATTGCAGTTTGTTTGAATCCCTTTCCGTACATAATTGCAGTTACATTAGGTATTACAAACAAAGCTGAAATTAGTAAAACACCTACAAGTTGTATTGATGTAACTACAGTTATTCCTGCCATAAACACAATCAAATAATTTATTTTCTCAACAGGAATACCACTAACTTTGGCCTGTTCTTCATTAAATGTGGAATAAAGTAGTTGACGATACAGCAACAGAATTACTATTAGAATAACTCCAGTTAGTGATAAAATTAGTACAGTATCATCTACACTTACAAGAAGAATACTGCCAAAGAGAAAACTAAAGATATCAATGGTAAAGCCGCCTGATAAACCAATAATTACAAGCCCCACTGCAATGCCTGATGACAAAAGAACCGCAATTGAGGCATCCCCCGATATATTGTATCGGTCTTTGATTTTTGTAATTATCAATGCACTTGCAATTGAAACACCATAAGCAGTCCATAATGGATAAACACCTGCTAGTAATCCCAATGCAATTCCACCAAATGATGAATGTGCAATTGCATCACCAAACAGAGAGTACCGTCTTAAAACCAAAAATAGGCCAACAACAGAACAAAGAATAGCAATTGCTATTCCTGAGATAAGTGCTCTATGCATAAAACTAAAAGTTAGAATTTCTATTGACATGATTAATGATGATGCATATGTTCCTGCATTGATGCTTCAGAATATTGCTTGACTAGTTCATCATTAGAAAAGAATTTTTCAGATTCACCATGGAAAAATAATGTTCTATTAAGACATGCAACATGATTTGCAAGTTGATTTACTGCATCTAAATCATGAGATGACCAAATGATTGTAATTTTCTGTTTAGAATTTAGTTCTTTAAGAATACTAAAAAATAAATCTATACTCTGTTGATCAATTCCTGTAACAGGTTCATCTAAAATTAAAATTTGCGGCTTTGTAATCAAGGCTTTTGCAATAAATACACGCTGTTGTTGTCCACCAGATAACTCACCAATTCTTCTATCACTTAGTTCATGAATCCACAGTTGTTGTAAGATTTCATCAATTTTATTTTCGTCAGATTCTTTTCGCAAGCCCATTCGGACAACATCAGTAACTGTTACTGGGAAATTTTTTTCAAAGACTGGTTTTTGTGGGACATATCCGATTTCTTTAAGATAATCTTTTGATTTTCTAATGTCTTCACCAAAAAATTTGATAGTTCCATTATACTTTGTATTTAATCCCAACATAGAGTCAAAGAGGGTGGATTTTCCAGCCCCATTAGGACCAATTATGCCTAAAAAGTCGCCTTGATTTACTTCAAAACTAACATCATCAAGTGCTTTAACATCAGGATATTGAACAGTCAGATTACTAATTTCAACTACTTTCAACACAATGCCTCCTTTAGATTCTCAAGATTTTGTGTCATTGTAGAAATATAGGAATCTCCCGAGAAAACTTCTAGAGGAGATAATACCAAGACTTTTCCGCCAATTTCATTTGCAATGATATTAGTTGTTTTTGAATCAATATTTTTTTCACTGAAAATTACTTTAATGTTAAATTTTTTTGCAGTAGATATTACTTCTTGTAAAGTTTTTGCAGTTACTTCACCATGCGAGATATTTGATGATGTAATAGTATGCTGAGTCAAACCATATTCATCTGCAAAATATGAAAAAGCATCATGAAATGCAATAAAATCACTGTTACAACTTTTCAATTCATCTCTTATCTTGGAATCTAGACTTTCTAATTCAGAGATGTATTGATTAGCATTTGATTGATAGAATTTTTGATTTTGGTTATCTAAATTTGAAAAAGCCGTAGCTATATTTTGAACTTGTATTTTTGCATAAACAGGATTTAGCCAAATGTGTGGATCTCCTGAATCATGATGTTCATCACCATGTTCATCACCATGTTCCATGTCATCATCAAATAATTTAATTGAAATTCCGTTACTTGTATCAACTATTGTTACATGATTACTCATCTTATCTAATTTATGAACCCAATTTTCAAAACCAATTCCGTTGATAATTATTAGATCTGCTGCTTGCATTTTTTGAACATCTTTAATGGTTGGCTCCCAATCATGAGGTTCTACTCCTTCTGGAACAAGAAGTGAGACATCCACCTTATCTTGTCCAATTTTTTCAGCAAATTCCTGAAGAACATAAAATGATGTCATTGCTTGTAGTTTTGAATTTGAATTGGCTGAGAAATCTTGCTCAAAATTTGTTCCATAAACTGCAATTGAGCTTAGTGGAATTACCACCAAAATTGCAGTAATTGCCAGTTTTGTCTGAGTATTCACGCATCAATTCGGTAAATATTATTAATATATCTATAAAAAGTTAATAAGATTAATTGCTAAACTTATAAGATAATTAATAACATTAGGCATATGCCAATAGTCTCAATCTCACTAAATGACGAGATCCTCTCCGAATTAGACAAACTACAAACTTCCATGGGATTTTCAGGAAGATCAGAGGCAATAAGAGCAGGAATCAGAGCATTTGTTTCTGAAGAAAAACAAAAGTCAGATTTGTCAGGTGATATTCATGCCATACTTTTGGTAGTGCATAATGACGAGTTTGATCATGTAGTATCAGGAATCACTCATAATTTTGAAGACTTGATTACCACACATCTACACAGCAAAATTGAGAAAGAAAAATGCATGGAATTGTTTGTAATTGATGGAGATGCTGAAAAAGTTTCTATAATGACAAAAGATTTTCAGACAAATAAAAACATGGATACAGTCAAACTTGTTGCAATTTAGTTGTTAATGGTATTTTTTTAGAAACTAAGATTATACCAATAATTGAGATTACTAAAACAAACATTACAATTGTTCCAAATTCTGGTGTAACAACTAGTCCAAATTCAGTTTCTTGTCCGGAATTTCTAATGTTTTCAAATTTGATTATAGTTGGACCTGTTTGTTCTTCAGCAAATGTATATTTTTCAAATTCACCTCCAACTTGAGCTGTACCTGATGTACGATGGATTTCTTGCCCATTTTGAATAATTACAAAAGTATAATCAGAATTTCTTAGTGGCTCACCAGTTTTACCATCTCTAATGGTAAATACAAAATTAGTATTAACTCCAGGCTCAATATTTACTGGATCCCAAGAAAGATTTACTTGAAAGTCCTCACTTTTTGTATATGCAGTTAGTGGAAAAGCAGTTTTTTCACTTTTGGATAAAGTGAAAATAATATTTTCAGGGAGTGGTTTTTCAGATTGCTTCATTTGATTTTTTATGAATCTCAAATGATCTTGTAACAAAACAAAATGAACTATTCTTTCATGATCTTCTGTATAATCATCAATTGTAACTGATGCTTTGAATAATTCTACACCATTAGCAAAACCAGAATAACTAGGACTAAGAAATTCAGCAAAATCTTTTGGGAAATGGACCTCCACGTGAACAACTGGAATGTGAGACATTTTATTTTCACTCCAATCAAATGGCATCTCAATTGTTACCTCTTTAGCCTCAGGATCGTATGAAAAATTGGACATTTTATCAAAATACGACTTTACACGAAAATCTACATTATTGTTTTCTAGATCTTCTTGTGGAAATGATTGGGTTGAAACAATACTCAAATCTGCATAATATACTCCGGAATCTTCAATTATGTTAGTAGGCTCATCAATGGTTCTCACTTCTATCTCAAAATTATACAAGCCTCCCGAATCAAATGCAGAACCAGTAATTTCTATCGGATTAGTTTCAGTTCCATGCCATGCACCAAGCAAAGAATCTTGCTCACCATGAATGGTAATTTTTTCATCTTCTGTAGGTGTTATTTTAATTGGCAAGATGCCATCTTCTGCAAAAAAGTAATTCCTAAAAATCATTTCATTATTTTGAAACAAACCAATTAGAAATGTCACATTTTTTGCAGTTTCTTTAGTTTCATCATTAGTAGCAGTGATTGTAATTTGCTCCTGATCATTTTCAAAATACATTGGCATCTCAACTGAGATTGAAATTTTTTCTCCCTGGATATTTACTGATGGTATGGTATCAATACCCAATCCATGTCCATAAACACTACTTACAGGAAAAAACAAGCATCCAACTATCATAAAAATTCCAAGTTTTTTGATTGACATCATTTTATTTCTATTTCAAAGGCCTATTTTACTGTCAGCAATTGATGCATGCTTTGAATCAATTCTTCTTTTGTTCTTGCTTCTAGAATTGGTTGGAGTTCATTAGGATCTTTTGCACCAAGCGCAGATAATGAGTAGATGTAATCTATTGTAGGCGTTTCAGTAGTAAGATAGTATTGCTCAAGAACATGCTCTAGTGCATGTGGTTCTACAATTTGGGGCAAGGCCTGTGTAATTATTTTCTTTTTCCATAATTCAACTAGTTGATTCCATTCTTCAAGTGAAATATTCTCATCAATTTCAGGAATCATTTCAACTTCTGCTCTAATGTACATCTTCTCACCAGTTCCAACTTTCTCATGTATGTCAGATATCTCCTGATGTCCTTCAACTGAAAGTGGATCATAGTTTGCAGGCTGAGAAATTGATGGGGGAATAATTTTTTTTATCTTAAATGAATTTCTTCCAATTGTTTCAATGTGTAGTTGTAATCCATCCATATTGACATCTTCACATTTTGTTATTTTTGCTATTGTTCCTACTAGTTTAGGAGAATTCCATCCATTTACAGAATTATTTTCATCAATAAGACACACACCAAATTGCCCGTCACCAATCATGCAATCATCAACTAGTTGCTTGTATCGGGGTTCGAAAATTCGAAGTGGAAGTTCTTGTCTAGGAAATAAAACTAAATCTAAAGGAAATATTGGGATAATCTTAGTTTGTGTCAATCAATCTTAATTGTTTGTCTCTAGATATATGGAATACGGATGTTCTAAGAAATTAAAATCCATTCTCATTTAGAGTCAAGCCTAGAAGAGCTGCACGTGTATATTTTCCATATTCAGCTTGCTTGAAGTATTTGGCATTTTTTGTATTATCAACTTCAGGAGAAATTTCATCAATTCTTGGCAGTGGGTGTAAAATTATTGCATCATCTTTCATTTGTTTTAGTAGATCCAAACCAACTATATAACTTCCTTTAACCTTAAGATATTCTTCTTCATCAGGGAATCTCTCTTTTTGAATTCTAGTAACATAAAGGACATCAAGTTCATCAATGTGTTCTTCAATGACAGTTGATTCTTTGAAATCCAATCTCTTTTTGATTTCATAAACTGAATCAGAGCGAATTCGAAGTGATTCAGGGGAAATCAATCTTACATCAACATCATAATTTCCAAGTCCATACAAAAGTGAGTAAACAGTACGACCATATTTTAGATCACCGACAATTCCAATCTTTAATCCATCAATCTTTTTCTTTTCTTTTTTAATTGTGTATAAATCTTGAATTGCCTGTGTTGGGTGCTCCTCAGTTCCACTTCCAGCATTAATTACTGGTTTATCTGAAACTTCTGCTGCAAATCTACTAGAGCCATCTAATGTATGTCGTAAAACTAGAACATCAGAATAAATTGACATGATTTTAACAGTATCAGATAAACTCTCACCCTTTTGTGTAGATGATGAAGTGACATTTGATATTCCCAAAGAATTTCCACCAACTGATGCCATCGCAGAATCAAAACTAAGACGGGTTCTAGTACTAGGTTCATAGAAAAGATAGCCCAGTGTCTTACCTTTACAGATCTCTTGCCTATCTGTTGGATTTAGCTGAATAATCTTATCCGTTGATGTAAAGATTTTTTCTAGTTGATCTTTGTTAAAGTCCTTAATTGAGATGATGTCTTTTTGGTAGAACTCGTTCATTCTTTCAATATTATATACAGGTGACTATACAAAGTATTCTGATGGAACAATCTGAACTTATGGTTAGAAGAATAAAGGAAGGTACAGTAATTGACCATATTGATGAAGGCAAGGGTCTTCAAGTCCTAAATGCATTAAGAATTGACGGTGGAGATGGAAGTCTTATCACCATTGCTCTGAATGTTCCCAGCGGTAAATTCAAGAAAAAAGACATCATAAAAGTTGAAAATAAATTTCTAAAAGATGATGATACAAACAAACTAGCAGTTATTGCTCCAAAATCAACTATCAACATCATCAAGGACTTTAAGCTAGTTGAGAAGCGTAGAGTTTCGCTTCCAAATGAGATAGATAGAATATTTCGATGCTCAAATCCTGATTGCATTACAAATAGTACAGAACACATTGAATCAGTAATGGATGTCATTGATAAAGAAGGCAGAGTCCTCAAGTGCAGATATTGTGCAAGAGTTTTGGATGTAAATAAGCTAAAGTATAATTAAATTAAAAATATAAAAATTTGAAAAAGATTTAGTTTGACTATTGTCCTAAGATGATAAACATCATAACTATACCGTAGATAGCAATTGATTCTACCATACCTACGAAGATGAATACCTTAGACTGTAAAGCTGGGTTTTCACTAATGACTGCAAGACCTGCTGCACCTACTTGACCAAGACCTAATCCTGCTCCAAGTGCTGCTAGACCAAATGCCAAACCAGCACCAAGAATTTTCATAGAGTCGCCACTAGATGCACCATCTTCTGCTGCAAATGCAACTCCGGTTGAGCCGAGAATTGAAATTGCTGATGCTGCCAAAAGTAACAAGACTATATTTTTCATTTACGATGTGGCTCCTCTCGGTCCATATTTAAATCATGATGAGGTAAATTATTCAAATTCGATCTAATGCTTTCTTTTTGAATGAAGTCAGTTCATCTTGAATAGATTTTACGAAATTATCATAATTTGAATCCAATTCCTTCTTAGAATGTTCAAGTAATTTTTTAATCTCTTCTTTTGCCATTATTTTCTACTTTCCATCTTTGCCTTGACTTTTTTTAACTTTGCGAATTCCTCTCTTTCTCTTTCTTCAAGGGTTGCTAGAATAAATCGGATTTTTTGTTGATATTGAGGAATAATGACATTTTCAAGTGCATTAAGGAGTTTTTGTGTTTTTTCTAGTGCTTTTGCAAGACTAAAAATAGAATTTTCATATTCAGCAGCTTTGCAAATTTTTGGAAGCAATTCCTTGATCTGTTTTGATGCTCTATCAATTGATGAATTTGTATCAGCAAAACCATATGGCATTGACTTTGTATCTTTCTCAGTAACAGATAATGCTGGAATCTTTACATCAACAACTCTTCTTACATGAACCTCTACTTCCATAACTGGAGGGGTAGATTCAGCAACAGAGTCAACTGTATTAGTTCCTAATGCAAGATATGCTTCATTTACTGATTGGTAGATGTCTTGCAGAGGATCCCAAATTCCGCCTCTGGCTTTTGATGCTTCTTCAATCATCTCTTCGATATTTTTTAAAAGAACTTTACGTTTATCGTCTAAAATTTTCTGAACCATTACGGCTACTTGTGTAGATTTTTTGTATTTTAGAAGCTCAATTTTTGTGGCTGCAACATTTTGTCCAAATGACATTCTGTTACTCTTCCTTGTAGTACTCGTCTATGTATTTGTCTTTAATTTTAGTGATCTCGTTCTTTGGTAATTTAGAAACAATCTTCCATAAGATTCCAAGAGTCTCTTCAATGGTTCTGTTCTCATCGGTTGCTTGTGATAGGAATTCTTTTTCAAAGACATCACCGACATCCATGTATTTCAAATCAATTTCAGTCAATCCTGCTTTACCTACAATTCCTGCAAGTGCTCTTACTTCTTGTGCACGAGAATATGCATCATAAACTTGATTTGAAACTTCACCATGATCTGCTCTTGTACTTCCTTCACCAATTCCGTCTTTCATTAATCTACTAAGACTCATCAAGATATTGACAGGTGGATAGACTCCTTGTCTAAACAAGTCTCTGCCAAGTACAACTTGACCTTCTGTAATGTAACCTGTAAGATCTGGAATTGGGTGCGTAATATCATCAGATGGCATTGATAAAATTGGAACTTGTGTAACACTTCCTTTTCTACCATTTAGTTTTCCTGCTCTCTCATAGATAGTTGAGAGGTCAGTGTAAAGATAACCAGGATATCCCTTTCTTCCAGGTACTTCTTCTCTTGCAGCACTAATCTCTCTGAGTGCCTCTGCATAGTTTGTCATATCAGTAAGAATTACTAGAACGTGCATTCCTAATTCAAATGCCAAATATTCTGCGACAGTTAATGCCACACGAGGAGTAATGATTCTTTCAATTGCAGGATCATCTGCTGTATTTAGAAATAGAACACTTCTTTTTAGAGCACCAGATTCTTCAAGACTTCGTCTGAAATATTCTGCTTCACTGTATTGCACACCAATTGCTGCAAATACTACTGCAAAGTCATCACTGGTTCCAACAACACTTGCTTGTCTTGCAATTTGTGCAGCCAATAGATTGTGAGACATTCCAGAGCCAGAAAAGATTGGGAGTTTTTGTCCTCTAACTAGAGTAATCATTCCATCAATTACAGATACGCCAGTTTGAATGAAATCTTTTGGATATTCACGTTGTTCAGGATTCATTGGTTCACCATTAATATCAATAAATTTATCAGCAATAGGATCTGGTAGTCCGTCTTTTGGTCTGCCTAATCCATCAAATACTCTACCAAGTACTTCTTTTGAAACTGGCATTTCCATAACTTTACCAACAAATTTTGCGTTAGTTCCAGAGATAGATAATCCAGATGTTCCTTCAAAGACTTGGACAATTGCTTTTCCGTTTCCAACCTCAAGAACTTTACCTAATCTTCGTTGACCATCATTAGTTTCAATTTCCACTAGCTCATCAAATGCTGCATTTTCTACATCATCAACAATTACTAGTGGTCCTTTGATTTCTGCAATCTTACTGTATTGAACTCCGCCTTCAGTTGTCAACTTGAAACTTTCACTCCTGTAATTGCTTTGAATTGTTCTTGCATATCAGAATCTATTTGATCAAGTTTTGGCATCTCATCATCTTTGACATCCATTCTTGCTTTGAGAATCAAAGTAACAACTGCCATTGCACGAATATCAGATAATGCTGCACCTTCTTTTAGTGCTTGTTGGCCCTTTCTGTAAAAGTCAACTAATAATTTCAATAACTTGTATTGTTTCTCTGGACTGCAGTAAGTATCAACATCATCAAATGAGTTTTGTTGTAGAAGACCAATCTTTACCATTCTTGCTACTTCTAGAATTAATTTTTCTTCATCAGGTAATGCTTCAGGACCTAAGAGTCTAACAATTTCTTTTAGTGTATCTTCTCTTTGTAAAATTCCATATGCTTCACTTCTAAGATTTAACCAATCTTCGTTTATGTTTTCACCCCACCACTTGGCAATATCTGCAAGATATCCAGAGTAACTGTTCATCCAATTAATTGATGGGTAGTGTCTAGAGTAAGCAAGTTTTGCATCTAAAGCCCAGAAAGTTTTGATAAATCTCATGGTGTGAGTAGTGACAGGTTCTGTAAAGTCACCACCAGATGGAGATACTGCACCAACTAAAGTAACTGAACCGTCTCTATCAGGGCTTCCTTCAGCTCTGACACGACCTGCTCTTTCATAAAATTCTGCTAATCTTGATGCAAGATATGATGGATAACCCTCTTCTGCTGGCATCTCTTCTAATCTACCACTCATTTCTCTGAGTGCTTCGGCCCATCTACTTGTAGAGTCTGCAACAAGTACAACGTCCTTACCCATATCTCTATAATATTCTGCAATTGTTACACCAGTGTAGATACTTGCTTCTCTTGCTGCTACTGGCATGTTACTTGTATTTGCAACAAGAACAGTTCTATCCATGAGTGGTTTTCCACTACGTGGATCTTTGAGGTGTGGGAACTCAACTAATACTTCGGTCATCTCATTTCCTCTCTCACCACAGCCAATGTAAACAACAACTTGAGAATCAGCCCATTTTGCAATTTGGTGCAATGTCACAGTTTTTCCAGTTCCAAATGCTCCTGGAATTGAACCTGTACCGCCTTTTGCAATTGGGAAGAATGTGTCTATAACACGTTGACCTGTAAGTAATGGAATTGTAGGATCATATCTTTTCTTGTATGGACGTGGTTTTCTAACTGGCCATCTGTGATACATTTTGAGAGGAACGTTTTGACCGTTCTTTTCAGCAGAAGCTAGTTCAGTCTCTAAATCATAATCTCCTTCTGAAACAATGTTTGAAATTTTTCCACCTGGATGATCTGGTGGAACCATAATAGAGTGTTCAATAAGATCAGTTTCCTGTACTGTTCCAATTATGTTTCCTGGTAATACTTCATCACCATTGCTTACAGTTGGAACAAAATGATATTTTTTTGTCATATCAACAGGGGTGGTTGTAATACCTCTTCCAATAAATGAGCCAGATGCTTTTGATAATTCTCTTAGTGGTCTTTGAATTCCATCATAGAGTTGTCCAATAATTCCAGGACCCAATAATACACTTAGTGGGTTTCCTGTTCCAATTACTGGTTCACCTGGTTTTAGTCCACTTGTTGATTCGTATACTTGAATAAATGCTACATCGCCAGTTAAACGAATTACTTCGCCTACTAATTTTGAATTGCCAACAGTTACTGTCTCATACATTTTTGCATCAGACATACCATCTGCTTTGACTGCAGGACCGCTGACCCATACAATTCTACCTTGTGCTGCCATCTAATTTCCTACTCCGAATTTCGCTGTAATTTCTTTCCTTAATAAAGGCTTTAAACGATCGATTCTGGCATCAATTGTATTATCAAATGTCATTGTACCATCTTTTGATTTTACTATAACTCCTCCAAGACAATCAATTGTATCAGAAGATAACTCAGATCCTGAGAATTGGGATAATGTTGATTGTACAACGTCTTTGTCTTTAGCATTTGTAAAAACTGTAATTTCATTGGTTCCCAATACTTTAGCTGATTCCTCAATGAGAGATTTAATTAGATTTGAATAGTCACCGCTTCTATCTGAATTTGCAATTTCATCTAGTGATTTTGTAAAAACCTTGTCAATTGCTTCTTCTAGCATCATAAGTTGCTTATTTCTGACTTCAATATCAGCACTTCCAATGATCTGTTTTTCGATCTTATCTGCCTCTTTTTTGCCATCTGAAATGATTTTATTATATTCACTCTCTAATTTTGGGATTGAATCTTCGAGTTTCTGCTGTGATTCGGCAAGAGATGATTTAATGCTTGAAATTAAGTTTTTTTCAGTATTATTGAGAATTTTGTCAATAGTAGTTTCTAAAGCAACATTAGATGTCAATGAGTGCCGTTGACCCATAATAGATTTTAATGTTTGGGAAAAAAATCAGAAAGATATTAAACTCAATGAAAATACCCAAATTTTGTCTTGGGAACAGCAGATCTAAAACTTGGAACTATAATTTTGCCGAGAAATGAGTCTCCTAAAGCGATTTCAAGATTAACAGAGTTTGAATGGTTTCATAAAATTGATTCCCCAAGTGATTTAGTTACTCCTGAAATCGATGATCTGTTACTAAAAGCACAACAAACTTTTCAGTCAATTGATGACGTGGTGAAAAATATGGGAATTCCTCTGACCGTAGGAATTATGGAGATATTATTCAAGGGTACTGTTATCAAGAAAAAAGATTATGAAATTGATGAAATTGAAGCGATGGTTGAGCAAATAAGTAAAGAAACACCTTCCATTATTGAGAAACCTGCAAAATTATTAGAGGATGCCGCAAGCGCAAGACGTTCTATTGAAGAATATAACTCACTCAAAGATACTTTGGAAGTTATCAGAAAGATGAAAATTGATCTTTCTGGATTTGGTTTGATGAAATATTTTTTCACTAATTTATTTGTCATTAATTCTTCAGACTTTGACGAGATTAGCCGCTCACTTGAAGGAGTTACAATTTACAAGTATGAATTAGAGAATAAAGAAAAATCTGCTATTTTAGTAATTTCAGATAATGAAGACTATGAAAAAGTTCTAAAGGTTTTAAGAAGTTTCAATTCTTCTACATTTAAAATTCCAGAGGGATTTCCACAGATTCCTAGTGAGGCATATCAACTTACAGAATCAAAAATTAAAGAACAAACTGAGAAACTTGCATTCATTAAAAAAGAATTAGGAAAAATTACAAAGAAATCACGAAGGGACATTTTATCACTCCACGAAAAAGCATTAGTTGCAAAAGATATTCTTGAGACTTTAAGAAAACCAGGTGGAACAAAGCACTTTGCAGTAATTCAAGGTTTTATTCCAAAAAAAATGGAACCTGAATTCACAAACTCAACAAAACAATGGATGTCTATTGTAGAAGACATTACAGATCCTAAGTTAAAAGAAGAAATTCCCACTTTATTTGATAATAAAAAATTTGTTAGAACATTTGAAGTAATCACCAAAAGTCAGGGAATTCCAAAGTCAGGAGAGCCAGACCCAACTCCAATGATTGCTCTAATGTGGCCAATCTTCTATGGATTGATGTTTGCAGATATGGGTCACGGATTATTATTAATGGCATTAGGATTATTGTTCAAACTAAAGGGACAAGGAGAAATTTCTAGATGGGGAATGCTCATTGCAATTTCTGGTGCATCAGCGGCTATAGCGGGTGTTGGTGCAGGAGAGATGTTTGGTTTCCATCTTGATCACATGGGACCATTTGAAGGATTATTAGAAGATGGAGGAGCATTACATTCTGTTAGTTGGTTAGTTGGAATTCTCAGTGTTGCTGAGTTAACATTTGACCAAGTCATTAACATTCTCAAAGTTTCATTATTCATAGGAATTGTTCATTTAGTTTGGGCAATGACTTTGAGAGTTATTAGATCAGTAAAAGAAGGTCATAAACTAGTAGCATTTACTGAAGCAATTCCAAACATTACACTCTATGGAGGAATCGTAGTCATTATGATGTGTGCCATTGGTTCACAATATGATGTCATGAACATGTATTCCAAAGTACACACAGAGGCAGTTCCTTGGGTAACAGTATTCCTTGGTGATTGGGCACAAGTTTGGATTGTGACAAGAATTGCAGTTGTAATTGTTATTGCATCAATGGTCATGATGATGGTTGGCGGTGTAATGCATGCAAAGAAGCATCCAGAAGATGGAGCAGATCCTGCAAGTGTGATAATGGAAGTACTATTAGGAAAAACAGTTGAAAGTTTAGCTCATACAATTAGTTATGCACGACTTGGAATTATGTTACTTGTGCATGCGGCTTTACTGTTGACGGTGAATAATGCATTTGCATCATTAGGTGGTGCAGGATCAGGTGCAGCAATGGCAATGATTATTGGTGGAAACTTGGGAATTATGATGATTGAAGGATTAATTGTATACATCCAATCCCTCAGATTGCATTTGTATGAATTCTTTACAAAGTGGTACGTTGGCGGATCACAGCCATTTAGGCAGATAAGACCAGAATTGATTTACAATCAATTCATTTGGAAGAAAAAATAAAAAATTAATTTATTTCATAAAGATTAACAGTAATTTTTGTAGTCCATGGTTTTAGTTCATCTGGTAATATCACTAACAATCCACTATCTTGGTTGATATTTTTGCATGTTCCACTATAGCTTTGTTTGTTCTGTCCAAAACAACCTAAATCTGTGTAAAAATCAAACTCTGAACTTGCAAAGTTTTGGCGCTCTTTAGATGATGAAACAAAATATACATCAAAGCCCAAATCTTTGTTGTCAATTTTGATACTATAATCATATGACGTTATTTCTTTAGATGTACAAATGGGGAAAAATTGCACAAAACCATTTTTGATTTTTAATTGTTGTTCGGAATTGTCGTAGATTTTATTATCAATGTCTGGATATATGGAGATTTCAGGATCTGCACTCAATTGCTTTCCTTGCACATATTCAATTTCATGTCTTACGGTATCTACTGCTTTTCTATAGAACATTGGTTGCCAATCTTCTTGGCAATCACTAAATTCATGCCTTAGTTCAACATAGGCTTTGCCATTAATTTCTTGAAATTGATTTGTATTGTATTCTTTTGATGCAGCATCAAAAACATAATTTTCATTGACATTCTTATCAGATTTGTGCCAAGAATTTGTTACATCAAAAATAATATTCTTTGAATCACTATTCCAATCAGATAGTAGATGAACATACACAGAATATTTGTTTACAACCTGTTGGGAGTCTGATGAAAAAATAAGATGGCCAAAAAAAGCATTTACAAATATTATTAAAAATGCAAGGATTGGAAGAGCAACATAAAGAATTTTTTTCATATAATTCAATTAGGAATGAATAATATGAATTATTTTTTCAAATTAATTGATTTGTTATATTCTGAGAGATATTTAGCATATGACTCCATCATAATATGAGAAAAGTTATCAAATGATTTGATGGCAGATATTCTCATCTTAGTGTATTCGTCAATGTATTTTGTATTCATATCAATCATTTCCATAAAGTTTTTCTTCATTATTTCAGAGTTTTTTTTAATTTGTTGTAATATTTCCGGATCTATGTTTGCTTTGTCAAAAAACTCTTTTTCTGAAATGTAGCAAGTACCAAAGAGATCATCATACATATGAAGATAGGCTGTATACAAATCAGAGAAATTCTGAAATAATGATGGAGTTTGAGACTCTAATTTTCTAATGATTTCAGAAGTGTCATCTTTCATTATATCACATAAAGAAAGTTTTTTCTCATCTGTTTTGTTAGTGTCAGATTTTGAATTATTTTCCATAAGGTGTAATACACCATAATAGAATTTAACTAATTACCCATTTTGGAAAAATAGTTGTTCACTAGAATGAATTTTGTTTTATTTTATTCATCAGTTTTTTGATTTGTAACCTAAAACTAATAGAATCTAAGGTACAAATAAAAAAAATTGTATTGAAAAGCATGCCACAATGTGGTATCCATACAGATATAATTTATGATTTGAGAAATTTTATGACAGCAAACTATTATCAAATACAAAAAAACACAATCAAAAATTCCATTGAAAATTTGGAGGAAGAGTGCTAATGCAACTCAAACAAATCCATCACAGCGATATTGTATGCAATCAATTACGTCAGATTCCTGGCATTAGGTTTGTAGCAATAATCAACAAGAGGGGAAGAAAAATCTCAGGAGGTTTTAGCCCTAAAATTACTCCCTTTGAAAAAGACGAACAAAAGTTGGAGATGCTCTTCATGGAAATATCCCTTGATTTTTCAATGAGAAGTGAATTTAACAATTCCTTAGGAGAAATTCAAGCAATTGTTTCATTCAGAGACAAAACCACAATAATCACAATTCCATATGAAGATAATTTGATTCTGTTATCTGTAGAGCCTGAATTTACACCATCAAAGGTAATTCAAATAGTTCAAGACAAGTTTTGTTTTGAAAAAGAATCAATTTGTAAAGAAAGTGGAGTTTGAACAATTATACCCAAGATTAACTAATTGAGTAAGATGATCAAAGGACTTGTGGCATCAATGAGCCTTACATTGATTCTAGTTTTTGGATTACTTTTTGCATTACTTGCAGGACTATCATTTTACTTTGGTCTAGGGCTATATGCTACTGTTGGAATGGCAATAGGGTTAGGGTTATTCCAGTGGGCAATAGGACCAATCATAGTAAAATGGAGTACAAACATGACTCCACTAAACAAAGATGAATTTCCATGGATTGAAGAAACTGTTCATGAGTTTTGTATTAAAAATAAAGTAAAAATTCCAAAAATAACTATTGCAAATACAAGTATGCCAAATGCATTTGTTTTTGGCAGAACTAGTAAATCTGCGACATTAACATTAACACGAGGTCTGCTCAATACATTAAACAAAGATGAGGTCAGAGGAGTAATCGCACATGAAATTGGCCACATAAAGCATAATGATATGGTAATTATGACTATAATCTCAGTAATCCCTACAATTGCATATTTTATTGCACTTTCGACCATCTTTGGAGGTAGAAGTAGGAATCAAGGAGGAGCTGCAATTCTAATTGGAATTGGAGCATTTGCAGTTTATTTTATAACAAATCTACTGATACTATACTTTTCACGGCTTAGAGAATTTTATGCAGATAGGTTTGCTGGAATGCAAGTAAAACCTTCAATTCTTGCAAATGCATTGGCTAAAATTACATATGGATTAAGTTTACAAAAACAAAAAGCTGGAAACTCAACTCTAAGATCATTTTATGCAGTAGATCCAATTGCATCAAGTTATGAGGTAACAAAGTTTGCTTCACATTATCAGGATCAACACATCTCTGAAGAAGAAGTAAAAAATGCAATGGATTGGGAGAGAAAGAGCAGTTTTAGCAAGTTCGGTGAGATCTTTAGAACTCATCCTTTAACTTACAAAAGAATAGAAAAATTATATCAACAAGAACATAATCAGTCTTAAAATTCTATGTAGCAAAATTCTTAGCATGCCACAATTTGTCAGTCATATCCAAATATTTTATTGCCATATATCAAATAACGAGAAGCCGTTATTCTGCGTCGTAGAATAATAGGTCTGGAAAACAGTTCATGTTATGGTCTGTCCTAGATCGAGTTTTCCGAGTATTTCTCGTTAATTTCTTTTACTAGATTATAATCCTTAAGATATTATTTTTGGAATTATAGATTAAGGAGATTTGTAAATCTCATACATACTTCCATAGAGTTGGAATTTTGCATCTCTAATGTCATTTCTTAGTTTGATTATCTTGGTGGACAATTCTGTAACTTTTTGTTCAAAGTCTGCAGGTTTTTCCGATGATACTACAAGTTTGTTTAGTTGAATTTGGTATGTACTCTGTTCATCTAGCAGCATCTCTATGTTTTTCTCTAATTGGGTTATCTTGGCAGATATATCGGATCTGTTTGCCAATTCAATTTTAATGGAGTTGATATCAACTGTGTTTATCTTTCCAGCAGACATTTGACAAGAGTTTGCGATTATCTTCTCTGAGACACGAATAATTTTTTCTTCAGTATCAGAAGTTATTTTCACTTCAGGGGCTCTAACTACTTCATTTCCTGCACAAGCCTCAAAAACCACATTGTATAGCTTTAGTCCAGATGTAGTATCAGGAGAGTCGGTATTTCCTACAGTTTGTCTGGATATACTCATAATACTAGTAGATGTATCCTTTAATGGAACACCAGTAAATGTTAGTTTTTGTTTGGCAAACTGAGATGATGTTAGTTGAGGAGCATTAAGGGTATAGAGATATTTGTTTAATTCACCCTTTGCCAAATTAAGATCAGCTCTAAGTTTTACAATTTCACTTGTAGTATCAGATACTTTCTTTTTATTCTCATCACTTAATGTAGTAGATTTTGTTAATTCACCAAGACTCTTTTTCTTGGTATCAAGTTGCTTTTGTAAATCTAAAACATTTGATTCAAGTTCTGTGATTTTGTCAGTAATTACACCCTTGTTTGTTAGAACTCCTGAAACAGAGGCAGGATCTGTTGCTTTGATAATTGCAGAGCTAGTATAGCATGTATTTGCAAGTATTCTTTTGGCAAGCTTTACAGTCTTTGCCTCACTATCAGATGTTACCAAAACTTCTGGTAGTCTAATGGTTTTCTCATTTGCGCATGCTTCAAAGACATAAAGATAATTTACAACACGAGGATCTGTAGACAATTTGCCTTCAGAGCCAAATTGTTTGACTGTAGCTAATCCTGTTACTTTACCTATTGGTTGAATTGTCTTAAATAATTTTTTTGCCTCTAGTTTATCTTTTGGAATGTCTTGTGCAACTCCCATATCAACTAATTTTTGAGCAGATTCGGGAGTAAAACAATCAACACTATCTGAATTAATTCGGTATACTTTGACTAGATTTGCTTTACAAATAATTTCTGTTTGATCAATTCCTATTTTGATTTGTTTTTTTGGAGATATTACATCAGCAAATACATCAGATGATGCTTGAGATATTAAAAATACAGATAATGAGGCAATTGTAATGATTAGGAGAGTTTTATTCATGTTTTTTTTTTGATATTATACCACTTTTAACTTTTCATTATTGTCCTGTCGCTACAGAATAGCTCACTGTAAACGGAGTATTTTTCATAGTATGAAGTGCAATTGCATTAGCTGCAAATTGCCATGTTCCCATTGAGTTTTCCTTATCTACAAATGTCAAAGCATAGAATGTTTTTCCATCAGGTGACCAGATAGCTTGTCCATTTTGTTCTTGACCAACGGTTAATGGGCCATGTAGTGCTACAAGTTGTACATTCTCAGATGCAGAATATCCCAATGTACCATAGTATGCAGTGGTTCTTGGAGCAAGAAGAATTGCTAATTGATGATTCTCATGACCTTTTCCTGGATCTTGAACAGAGGTAATTGTTTCACTTTTTACAGTGTCAGATAATGTTCTCTCTCTGTATGCAACTGAATATGAAATTGTAAATGGTTCATCTTTCATGGTATGAACTGCTAATGCATTTCCTGCAAATTGCCATGTTCCTGCTTTAGCATTTAGGGGAATGAAAGTCAATGCATATTTTGTTTTTCCATCAGGAGTCCAAATAGCTTGTCCTTTATCTTCTCCAGGTTTTAGTGGTCCATGTAATGCAACAAGTTGAACTTCATCTGATGCAGTAAATGTCAACATTCCACGATATACTTTGTCAGATGGTGGAAGAATAATTGTTAATTGATGATTCTCATGACCTTTTCCTGGATCTTGAACAGATGTAATTGTTCCAGTTTTTATTGTTCTTGGAGGTAAAGCAGTTTCATCATATCTTACTTGGGCAGACATTTCTTTATCTGCAATTTTCTGTTTTTCTGCTTCTTTCTTCTCTATCTTTTCAGCTCCTTCTTTCTTTGGGGTTTCCTTCTTTGCTTCTTTCTTTGCTGCTTCTTTCTTTACTTCAGAACAGAGTTTATCTCCACACACAATATCTTTTGTGGCAGAACCATATTGAGATGATGGAACTCCTTGCCCCTTTAGTGCATCAGCAGATTGGAGTAATGGAGCAGATACAGCTCCTAACATCAAAACAGATGCGACAAATAATACAATAAAATTTATTTTAATAGACATAAGATATTCTCTTTCATTAATTTTATTTAAATGATCCTTGAATCATTGGAAAATCATCATCTAAAAAGATCCATGTCAATCCAATCATGTCCAAAGCAGTTACACTGGTTGATTCGGGATTTTTGGTCTCACGTTCAACCAGAGAAACTGATTGGTTTGGGGTTTGTTCGTATTGAACAATGACTGACATAAGTTACATAAAGTATTGAGATATATCACAATGCCCATAGATTTGTGGCATGCCTTATTTTTCTACAGGTAATTCCAGTTTATTTCCCCATTCTCCCCAGGAACCAAGATAAACTTGAACATTTTTGAATCCAAGTTTTTTCAATGCCAAAAAGCTATTGGCAGCACGATATGCACCTTGACAATAGGTAACAATTTCTGAATCTTTTGGAATATCGTAAAGTTTTGAGAGTTCTGAATTATCCTTAAAGGTTCCATCTTTTGTGAGATTTTGATTCCAATCAATATTTTCTGAATTTGGAATATGACCAGATTGAGCAGCGCGAATCATACTTCCGTTATATTCTTCAGGTGAGCGAACATCTAGTATTCTCAGATTTTCCAGATTATCTCTAATATGTTCAAATCCGGTAATTATTTCTGGATTTACTTTTCCTGAAAAATTAGATGGTTTGAATCCGTTGGGTTTTGTCTCAAGTGGAAGATTTTCTTTTTTCCATTTAGTAATCCCACCATCAAGCATTGATGAGTTTTCATGAGAGAAATACATCAACATCCAAACTCCTCTTGCAGCAAGCATACCAGAGACATTATCATAAAAAATGACTTTTTTTTCTGGTGTAACACCAAGAAACGAAAGAAGGTGTTGGGATTGATTATTGAAATTCTCAATTCCTTGTTTTGATGTATCAATCCAATGAAATGCAAATAGATCTAAATTTACAGCTCCTGGGATATGTCCTTCTGAATATTCTTTGAAAGAGCGAGTATCAGCAATTATTACATTAGGATCATCAATAATTGAATTAAGTTCAGTTGTGGAGATTAACATGATTTGGATAAAATGATCAAATCTAAATTGATTTGGATTAAATAATAAAAAGAAGAAAAGAAAAGGGTTTTTTCTATTCGTTTACGTATGCTCTTTCTCCGTGCTGAGCCAAATCGAGACCAATCTCCTCTTCTTTAGGAGTGACTCTGATTCCGCCAGGCCATACGGCATCCATTACTTTGAGGATTACAAGGGTTACACCAAAGGCATAGCCTATTGATATAGCAGCACCGATGATGCTGATTGCTTGCTGTTCCATTCCTTCTGCAGTACCAGTCCAAGCACCAATACCGTCTCCGGTATCCCAGATGTGTGGGCTAGCTAATGTACCAGTCAAAATTGCACCTGTAAGACCACCCATTCCGTGTACTCCCCATACATCTAATGCGTCGTCCCATTTGCGTGCACTCTTGAATGCAATTGCTGCATAACAAATTGTACCAGCTGCAATACCGATAATAATCGCAGCCATTGGACCTACCCAACCTGAGGCTGGAGTGATTGCTACCAATCCTGCTACTGCTCCTGATGCAGCTCCAACAACACTTGGTTTTCCTGTATGTGCCCAAGACATGAGCACCCAAGTGACTGCAGCCATACCAGTTGCTGTATTTGTAACAGTCCATGCGCTGACGGTAATGCCGTCTACCATAACTTCACTTCCTGCGTTGAAACCGAACCATCCGAACCATAGAATTCCTGCGCCGAGGACTACCATTGGGATGTTGTGTGGTTCCATTGGCACTTTGCCATATCCAAGTCTTCTACCAAGGACTAAGGCTCCTGCCAATGCAGCGAATCCTGAAGTAATGTGTACTACAGTACCACCAGCAAAGTCTAATGCATATGATGGAGATAAGTCTGGATCGAGGTCTAATGAACCTCCTCCTATGTATCCGCCTCCCCAAACCCAGTGTGCTACTGGATCATAAACGAAGGTTCCCCATAAGAGTACGAATATTACTAAAGCGCTGAATTTGATTCTGTCAATCAAACCACCAATAATGAGTACTGGTGTAATGATTGCAAATGTTGCTTGGAACATTGCAAAGAGTTGGTGAGGTACAGTACCTGGCCAACCTTGGCTACATTCATCCGCATCAACAAACGCATTCATCTGATAAGCTGCCGACCAAGTGTCTGCACATGGACCTACTTCTCCTAATGGAGCATAGTGAGATACCATGTTAAATCCAACATAGTCTAGATTACCCATGAACATATTTGCGTCTGAATCAATTCCGCCAAATGCTAGTGAGTATCCCCATAGAACCCATTGTACTGACATTAGACCCATTACGATTAAGGTCATACCAAGTACGTTGACGATGTTCTTTGATCTGGCTAGACCGCCATAAAAGAAACCGACACCTGGGGACATGAAGAGCACTAATGAAGTAGCTGTAAGCATCCAAGCTGTATCACCGGTATCGATTCTACAGGGTAGATATCCGCCTTCGCCATCTTCATACCAACATTCGTTTGGGTTACCAGTGTATATTCCACTGGTACCTGCTACATATCCGTCCATACCATCTTCAACACTTTGTGCGTATGCTTGTGACATAGCACCTGTTGCTGTGATGGATACTGCGGCTACAAGTAATAGAGCATACTTGTAGTTCCTAGAATTCATTAAATTTATCGAAATTGAAAATTATTTAAGGGTTGAAGACTAGAAAATCACCAAAAAAGTAAATTATTATATTTTAGTATAATTTGATAGTAACATAATACATGAAAATCATGTCATGGGGATAATTCAATGGTAAAATCAAATACGAAATTAGCAATCTTTGATACATTCAAAACAAAAGGAAGTGACCTTACAGGAGAAGCAAACAGACAACGGGCAATTATTTCCATTCTAGCAAGTAATGCCAATCCCGCTGAGAGAACTAGAACCGGAATTTCTCAGAGAATTGCTAAAAACCACGGTATTACCTGGAAGAATATCTATTCAGGAATATTTCGCGATCTAGATGAGATTTTACTACCTATGAAAATTGCCGAAGAAGATGGAAGATTACCTCTCAAAAGAGGACCAAAGGCGCTTCAGGAAAAAGGAATCCCTTACTATCATTTAACAAGAAAAGGAATCTTGATTGCTTTGTCAATTAATGAAATAAAGAATAGAGAAGATCTGCTAAAAGCATTTTTTGCCCAGTCTGAATCAGCAGAGAAAGAATTTGAGGGGATTTTATCTAGTTTGGTAAAGACAAGTCCCAATTTTACATATTCAATTATTCAGAAATACGTAAAGGCTTTTTGTGATAATAAAATCAAGGATCTGTTACCATTTGATCTCTCAAAACTAAGGGATATTTCAGATGAATCATTAATTATTCAAAAAGAGATCCTTTCTGCATTTGTAAAACTTTCAAAGCAAGAAAAAGAGGATGCCATTAGATTTCTAGATAGAATAACTTAGAATTTGCTCCTAAAATAGATCGCCAAACATTAAAATCAGTTACCTCTTGAGATTGATCAAAATGGGCGGTTCTAAGAATGTCTATGCCTCAGTAAAAGCCTACAGCAAAAGGGGCAAATTATTGGCAAAGTCGGATTTTCAAACTCTTGCTGAATCTCGTGATTTAGAAGAATTAATGACTAGAATCAAAAATACAGTTTATGCTGATGCAGTTGCTGATGTCCAAAAACCATATACCTCACAAAACATAGAGTCCGCACTTAGAAGTAAATTAGCAGACATTCATTATTCAATAGCAAAAATATCCGGTAACTCAGATGTGCTAGACGCTTACTATATGAAATTCATTATATCAAATCTTAAATTAATTTTGAAAGGTAAAGTCTTAGGTAAATCACAAGAGGAGCTTGAAACTCATGTGAATCTTCATGCTGAAGAATTAATCAAGCAAAGAGATATTGTAATCAAGGCATTAGTTGCAAAAGATATTGAAGAGACAGTTGCAAGTTTGAGCTCTGTCCAGTTTGGTGAAGAGATTGCAAAGGCTGCAGCATTATACAATGAAAAAAAGAATGTTCAGATTTTTGATACTTATTTTGATAAAATATTATTCCAATATCTAGCAGGAGCTATGAGAAAATATTCCGATAAAGATGCCACAAAAATTGTAGTTATGGATATTGATTTTTACAATATTCTAAGTGTAATTAGAGGAAAGTTCTGGGGATTACAAGAAGAACAAATTCAGGATTTGATAATTAGTACCAATCATTCTGGAAGAGAACTACTTGGAAGAATGATGGCAGCATCTTCATTAAGAGATGCTTTCAATGAATTATCTAACACAAAATACAAAGAATTGATTCCTCAAGTAGAAAACGAATTAGATGCAATTGCAGAATTTGAGAGATCATTTGAGATGTTGATTTACAACACTTCACTTAGATCATTTACAAAAATGTTCAGTTTTGCAACAATTGTAGGTATTACCAAATTGACTGCATTTGAAGTAAGAAATCTTGCCGCAATTGCATTTGCAATTGAGCAAAAGATACCCACTGAGACTACAATGTCTAAACTTATCCTACCTGAAGAATAGGAAAATTCAAGATGTTTAATTTTACAAAGAAAAACAACAATGTCTCACCTGAAATTTTGGTGAGAATGATTTGGGTTAGTGCATTCTTGGCAATGGTTTTCAGTTTGCCTCCTTTGGGAATATTTTTAGGAATTTATTTTTTGAGCGGAAATCTAATAGTTGGAGCAGTTATAGGATTTGGCGTACATTTCGTAATTTTGGCTTTTGCAGGAAGGATTTCCAATCTATTTACAAAAATACTTAGCTAAACTATAAGAAGTCAATTTGGAGAATGATGTATTATGATGGGAGATAGAGATTTTCGAGGAATTATTCAAAACACTATCAGCTCCATCGGAAAAGAACTTGAGATAGAGATTGATTCAGAAAATATACAAAAAATCCATCTCAAAGAGGTAGTGCAATGTCTAAGGCGTTCCTACTATGATAGATTAGATCCTGAGGAGGTTGAAAGGAAAGGATTCAATGATTTACTATCAGGGCTATTAAGAAAATTACAGTTTGGTAGTGAGCCAAAGGAGTTTGCCATAGATGAGATTCAGCTAAAAGGACAGGCAGATATGATAGTAGATGACTCGATTCTTTTGTTCAGGGCAGCAACTCATGAATTAGAGACCCCAAATTCAAATGATGTTCTATATCTTAATGCATGTATGTGGATATATGATAAAGATGATGGAATTATTGTTTACATTACCGGGGACAGACAAGAAACTACATTTTCTTTAACTCGAAACAAAAAGATGTTTGAAGAAGTGATTAGAAGAGTTAGAGTTCTAAATAATCTTCTAAAGGAGAATAAAGTTCCCATCCTAGAGCCTTCAGTTGATTGCTCAGAATGCCAATACTATGAAAGATGTTTTATCAAGAAGAAAAATACAAAGCAATTATCCCTGGCAGACATGTTAGGAATTGGCAAGAAAGATTAGTTTAGTTAAATGAAAAATATTGTAAAGGAAAAATTCCTTTGTTAATCTAGTGGTTCTGGATGTCCTTTACCACGAAGAGCGAAACACACTACTGCTAGTGCGATTGCGACTCCAACTGCTGAGCCAAATGCGGCCATACCTGCTTCTGCCATTTGATAAAAAACCATCTAACGGGCTTTTATAACTTTGCCAATATTTTTTATCTAAAAACAAATTATCATAATATTTTGTTTTTATGATACAATAAGGATTTATTTTGTAAATTCAAAATGAAGTTCGTTTTCTTGACCGCTAGTCATAGAACTTAGATTGTAATACACATCACCTGAAACTCTCCATGTTGCTGTATTATCTTCTAGTGCACTCCATAACTCAGGAGTGTTTCCAGAATTACTCAATGAAATTTTATCTCTAAGCACTATAGAATTCTCACCTAACAAAGTATAGTAGTTTGATCCAAACTCTACCATTCCTGTTGGTCTACTTCCTATTTGACCACCAGAAATTTGTTCAGAATCAGAATAACCTGTTTCAAATAATTGATAATCCATTGTTTGTACAATCATTGATGTTGGATTTGGATTTGAAATTTTGAATGCTATCTCAATAGTTGCAGAACGCTCTGAAATTCTTGTAACAGAAATATCATCTAGTGTGATTTCTAATGGAAGAATTTGTGGGATGTTTTTAATCTCAGATGATGTATTTTGATTTGATTCTACAACAACCATTGAAGGCCCCATTAAGAGAATACTACCTAAAATGACAGCAAGACCTGCCACTGCTGCTCCAACAAAAATTTTAGGATTCATAATTTTTCATTTTCTCTGCATATCTTAAATGTTAAGATAGTTATTATACCATTGGAGACAGAAAAAAATTATGCAGTATTTTCAGGCAGTCCAAAAAGGAAAACAGATAGCAAGCAAATCACAAATGAAGATGTTTGATATTGCTGGATTTTCAATGCTAACATTAACTACAAAAAAAATTGATGGGAAATTTGAACCAGTAGGAGAAGAAGAATTTGCTGCAGTAATTAATTCCCCAGATGGATACGTTGCAATTATTGTTGATAATGATGGATTTACTAAAGCTCAATCAAAAGCATTAGAAAAAGAAAAGGCTCTAGAAATTTTTAGAAAACTCCATGAATCTGGAATTCCTGAATATCCAGGAAAAGATATACAGATTTGGTCTGAGTCAAGACCTACAATTCAAAACGAGAATTCTGAATAATTATTTTGATGGTAAGATAATTTCAGTTCCTACATCGCCACCTTTAATGGCTTTTTCAATTATTTTTGGATTAGCTTTTAAAATTCTAGTTTTGATTTTAGATCTTTCTATAATTTTTAGAGCTACAATATCCATCAAATCATAACCGCCTGCAACTGAATCCTCATGTACTAACATGTTTTTCAAGTTTTTGAGTTCAATACGTTTGAATTTTTTTGCTTTTTTGTATTTGTTAGGATCCATATCATACACACCATCAACATCAGTTGCATTAAGAAATTGTTCAGCCTTTACTTTTTCAGCTATTAGTGCTGCAGTCCCATTAGTGCTTTGACCTGGATGTAGTCCTCCAGCAACTACAATTAGTCCATCATCTACTGCATGTCTTACTTCTTGTAATGTAGTTGGAGGATGAGAGTATGCTTTGTTTTTTAGAGCATAGATTAGCAGCTTTGCGTTTAGTCTTGAGATTTCAATTCCTAGTTCATCAAGTGTTGATTCATCTGCACCTGATGATCTGGCATGTGTGATATAATGTCGTGCAATATTTCCACCACCAGCAATTACTATTGGTTGGCAAATCTTGCTGATTTTGACTAGAAATTCAGCATAATCTTTTAAGAGTTTGACATTATCTATTCCAAAAACTCGTCCAGATAATTTGATTACAATTCTTTTTTTCATTTTAGATCACCAAGGATGGATTTAGCAGCAATTTCAACTTTTTTTCTATTCTTTTGATGAGTATAAATTCGAAGTATATTCATAAATCCAGAAATTGCTGAGACTACAGGTATTTTTGAGATTGGCATCTCCATGGCTGATGATTTTCCATTATCATTAGTTATCAAAATAATTGATTTTGACTCATTTTTGGAGGGTGCCAATGGGATGGAAGGGGTAAGAGAATTATCTACAAAAATTTCACTTTCATCCACTTTTGATTTTTTAGAAAGAATTGATCTGAGTTCATTAGTTCGAGTTTTTTTCAAATTGGTTTGATTGGTAAGAATTCTTTCAAATACGCATTTTAGCAGTTTTCTATTTTGGTAATCTAGTGCAAATTGTTTTGCACGTTTTAATTTTGAATTTTTTGAGGAAATTAGGGTAGTTAGAACATATTCATCTGTGAGTTTGACAAATTCATTAATGTTAAATGATGTAAAACCAAATTCTTCATCAGATAATCGTAATGCCTCAAGCAGCATTACCTCTGCTGCCCTTACAGTTTTATGAAAATAAACAGCTTTGAACATTTGATATCTAGAATGCATCATTGATTCAAATGAGTATAAAGCTGAACGTTCAAGAGCTAGTTTTTTCTTGTATACATCAAGAGATTGTGTAATTCTTTTATGATCAATTTTTGCATGCTCTGCACCTGTAAAATAACCATCCCTAAGCAAATAATCCATCATATCAGCGCTAAGAGCCCCTGAAACAATCTCATTTAGATATTGAAATTTTGAATCGCCAAATGCAATTCGTGTAATGAATTTTTTGTCATATCCATTTTTGGATAGATTATCACCAATTTCAGATTTGAGAATGATTTCTTTTCCAAAGTCTTCATGAGAAATTTTCTTTTCATGAATTATTTCTTCAAACAAATGAGAGAATGGTCCGTGTCCTATATCATGTAAAAGACCAGCTAATCTCAAAATTTCAATATCATCAGATTTTAAAATTCCTTTTTCCCGTAGTGCGTTTCCTGCTTGACTTGCAATATGCATGACTCCAAGAGAATGTTCGAATCTTGTGTGTTGAGCAGCAGGATATGTTAGATGTGCCCCGGAGAGTTGTCTAATTCTTCTTAATCTCTGGAAAATAGGATTATCAATTATTGATAGCTCATGATCATAAACACGGATAAAATCATGAATGGGATCAATAATATCTAAGTAATTTTTTTTCATAATCCCAATTTTTTAGAAAATGTTTTCATAATTTCTTCATGAACTAATTGTTTAGATTTTGATGCATCAATAATCTTCCAATGCTTTTTCTTTGCAGTAGTACGATAAATTTTTGAGATTTTTTTTAGAAATTCTTTATTTTTTTCAAATTTATCTCGATTAGTTTTCTGTCTGGTAAATGATTCTTTTTGGGTAACATCTAATAAAATTACAAGATCTGCTTTTGGTAGTCCTTCATCAAGATTTTCAAGCCACTTTTGATTAAGACCATTTGCAATTCCATAAATTAGATTTGAGTGATAATATCGATTCATAATTAAAACAGAGTTTTTTTCTTGGGCTTTTTTGATTTCATCTAGTTTTTCCCATCTATTTGCAGCTAAAAGACAATGAATCACTTGAGGAGGAAATTTCCGTTTTCCATCAAGATACTTTCTAATTTCTTTTCCAATGGGGGTTTTGTAGTCAGGAAAATGAAATAGTTTTGTTTTAATTTTTTGTTTTTTTAATGCCTTTTCAAGCATTGTTGATTGGGTCAATTTCCCTGCTTGATCTCCACCCTCAATTACAATAATCATAAGTTATCATGAGAGAGAAATTAATTGATTAAAAATCTATCAAGATTTATAACCAAAAATCAACCATTTAACACAAAATGGGACTAGTCAAGGAAGTAATCAAAGAGATTGGAAACAAATCAAGAGAATTTTACGAGTTTGTTTTACCACCAGTTGATATGCATTTAGAGGATGAAAAACTCAAAGTGGTAATTGATATTCCTGGATTTGCTAAAGAGAATATTAATCTGACATTATGTGGAGATATTCTTTCAATAAAAGCTAAAAAAATTATTGATGAAAAGCAAACTGAGAAAATTGTTTGCAATCAAAGACCAAATCTTATAGATAAAAAAATTAGATTGCCCATAGATGTTAAACAAGGAGAAGAGAAAATTGAATCTGCAAAATATGACAATGGGGTCCTTACATTAATTATTCCTGTTTCTAAAAAGGGTAAAAATATTTCAATAGAATAACTAAAGTTTTCTAAATAAAGCTGAGCCAATCATAATTAGACCTGAGCTTATCATGCCAATAATTCCAAGTGTTTGATTTGATTGAAATAATATTGTTGACCCGATAAAAGTTGCAGATGCAAAAATGCTTCCACTGATTAAAACCATCGATTTTCCTTTTTTCATATAAACTTCAGCTTCATCGATTAGTCTTTTCATTTCAGGTCCTAAACGAATTGCATAATCTACAGATTTTGCAAAATTATCAAAAGAAATTTTTAATTCTTCAACATATGCTCTAGGAATCAGATTTTCTTCCTCTAGAATATTTTTTAAAACTTTTACAAACTTAAAATCAACATTATGTGTCTTGTAAATTCCTTCTATGATTGATGCCATTCTCATATACAAAGCCAAATTTTTTGGCAATACAAACGGAAATTTACTCATTGTTTGATTAGCAAGCTCCATCAAACTTTGAACTTCCATCTCATCGGGTTTATTTCCATGCATAGCACGAATGGAAAGTTCAATTCCTTTTTCAATTACTGTTCTGTTATACCCAGGTGTAAGCATTCCAAGATCAGCCATTGCATTAACTACTCTTGGAGGATTTTTCTCAACAAGAGCTAGGTATAATCGGATTAGTTTGAATCTAGTTTCATTGTTTATTCGTCCAACCATTCCATAGTCATACAAAATGAGTTTTCCATCATCTGTGACTGATATATTTCCGGGGTGGGGATCTGCATGAAAAATTGAATGTTTGAGAAGCATTGTAAAAAATACTTTATGAACATCAATGACTAATTGCTCTCGATCTATTCCTTTCTCATTTAGGGCTTGAACATTAGTTACTTTGATTCCAGGAAGATATTCCATAGTAAGTACATTTTTGGAGGACAAATCATCATAAACTGTTGGTACTATTACAGTACTATTTTGCTCCATATCATGCTTAATTTTTTTAAGATTTTCTGATTCATTAGTATAATCCATCTCTTCATGAATTGTTTCTATGAATTGAGATAACATGGCTTTTGCAGAAAATCTAAGATTTGGATCAACAAATCTTAATGCTAGAGGCAAAATTTTTTTTAACACTTTGAGATCTTCATATACAATTTTTTCAATGCCTGGTCTTTTTACTTTAACAACTATTTGCTGACCAGAAACAGATCCTCGATAAACTTGTCCAAGGGATGCACCAGAAATGCAGTTTGAATCAATATGATCAAATTTCTCATTTATTGATCCAAGATCTTTTTCAATAATTGGTTTTACTTGATCAAATGATGCAGCTGGAACACTATCTTGTAGTTTTGATAATTCCTCCAAGTATGGTTGTGGCAAAATATCTGCCCTCGAAGATAACCACTGTCCTAGTTTGATGTAGACTGGACCAAGTGAGATAAATGTATCAAGAACTTTTCTTGCATTTTTTCGAAATTGTTCTAAATCAATTTCTTTATTCTCTTGGTGAATCCATCGTTTTCTATCTCTTCTTAGTGCAAATATTGATGGCAAAAGTTTGATGAGAACCTGAATTGTTCTAATTGTAGTCATTTTTACTCCAAGTAATTCTTAATTTGTTTTGTCATATTATATCCCAAGTAACCAGCAATTATTGATGAGATCATTTTGTTGGTAAAATTTGGTTTTGATTTTTTATCATGAAATTTATTTCCAACATACGATCCACCAAATATTGCACATGCTAAGCCAATTAAAACTTCAGGTGCATCCTTAACTAAATGACCAATCGGATCTTTTCTAGGATCAACTTTATCTGAATGAACTAAAAATTTATCATCATATTCTCTAATGTGTAAATTTCCATAACGATATTGTTTTACTGCGCCATTTTTTTGTCCAAGAATAGTTTCTTCTGCGCCATCAAGCATGAATTCACGTAATTCTTTAGGAACTTCTATTTCATCGCCAGGCATAAACGCAAGATCGAGTAATTGCATATAACCTTAAGGGATAAAAAAAATTATTTCAGCCTAAGATCAAAAACAAATTGTAATTTGATGACGGCTAATACAAAATACGATAATTAGTATTTAGAAGTCACTGATGATTCCTACGTGTCTTTTTTATTCAAATAATTTACATTGTATTCAAATAGATAGGATGGAGGCTTTTTCCCGAAAAAATTCCTCACACCATCTATTAATTATATTATATTCGTTTTACAAATTATTTTTTGTAAATAGTATAAAGCTGATTGAAAACACGATTAACATTGCAATTCCAGAAACATATGCAAAATTAAATCCCACACCCGGATGATCTTGTTCGTGATAATAATTGATTAGAAATGTAATTATCAATAAAGCAACTCCAATGAAGGTTAATCGTCTATGAGTTTCCAATGAATAGAATTTTGTTTTAAAGTATATGAATTAAGAAAAAGTATTGTGACTAAAGAAGTGGGGTTGTGATAAAACCAACAATACTGCCTGCTAGAAATAGAAAAATGCCCTTACCCATACCAATATTTTTTCAAATGATATAAGATATAATTATAATCTAAATTTCCCAAAAATGGAAATCACTTTTGTTAAGGTGAATTTGTCATATTAGACAATTTTTTGATTACATCCTCAAGCTCTGCCTTGTTTTCATTAATTACTTGCCTCACTACTGCGATCTCTTTCTTTAACTGCTCTAAATGTACATCATCAGTATTATTGAATTGTCGTTCAAGATCATTAAGAACTTCCTGATTGTATTGATTAATTTTTTCTAATTCATTTTTGTATTTTTGTAAATTTTCATATTGATTTGGAATGTTTGAAACCTCAGAGAATTCCTGATTGGTAAGTAATCCTATTAAAATAACAATGCTACCAACAACTAAAACTATTATGAGTGTAAGAATACTTAATCGCATTTTTAATTAACAGTATTTCCTCAATTTGATTTGTTATTTTAAACTAATTAGCCTCAATTTGGGCTTTTTTACGTCTACGATAAATGAGAAATCCAACACCTATAACAATTATGATCGGTATAATTATCATTACAGGTTCAGGTCCTTCGTCATTATCATTAGATGGTTCTTTTACAAATATGGTTTCATTATGTGTAAGAAAGATTTCATCTCTTACACCATCTTTGTATCTTACCTTAATTGTAATTTCATGTTCACCATATTTTGGTTCACCATCAAATTCTATTGGGACATTAAATGGAACTGGTGCATCAACTTCAATTTCATCAATAAATTGAGTATTTGATTTGATGTTAGAGTCACCAGTTGGTTCTAGAGTTACAAAACCAAATAGTCCATCTTCATTTCCTTCATTAATTATTTCTCCGACTACCATTTGTTGTCCAGATAATTCAATTACTTGAACGTTGAAAACTCTAAGATCAATTAGTCCTTTAATGTAAAAATCAACAATTTTTGAAATTGTATGAAGATCACCATGTGTATTGTAATAAGAAATAGATAGTGGAATTCTTAATGTGTCATCTTTTAGACCTTCAGGAACATAAACAGTTGCTGTAAGATATTTTGATGATTTAGGATCTATTTGACCAACATCCCAATTTGATTCTAAAATTACAACATTTTCCACATTAGTAGTTGATGATGATGTAGATGCAAGTTCAGTTTGTGTATTAGTTGCTACAATATCAACACCAGAGATTGGTGCAGTTCCATCATTTGCAATTTCGATTACGACATTATTGGTTCTCAAAGATGTAAGAAATGGCTCTTGGGCTTTTACATTAATTACACTATCACCAGTTACTTTGAAATCAAAGTCAGCAAATGCAGTACGCACCCCAGATTCTCTTAATCTAGAATAGTCTACTTTGACCGTACCTGGATATTGTTGAATTTTCACATTATTATCTAAATTTACAAAAAATGTTAAATGAAAATTCTGTCCTGCTAGTGAATTAGAATCACTATCAGCAAGAATTATTGAGTTTGGGCCATCTGAGCCTGAAAAACCAAATGGTAATGATAATTGTCCTCTAATACCTGTAATGTCTTGAGTTCCAACATTTGCAAATACTACTGTAAATGGAACATTACTATCTCCACCTTCAACTTCAATTTTTTTATTAATTGTTCCAAAATACGCATCTAGAAACTTTACATCACCAAAATCTCTCTCAAATGGAGATTGACCAAATCCTCCAGATTTTATTTGTGCATATGAATTATCAAAGAGTAGTGGAACAAAACCAATTGCAAGTATTACAATTAGAATTTTAAAATTCATTATACTACAACCTCCATTCCAGATGGCATATCACCCTCAAATGCTCTCCCATCTTTTATTGTAATTATTTTATCTACATCTCCAAAATGTTCTCTATCATGTGTTACAACTATGAAAGTATGATTGAATTTTTTTGCCATTGATTTCATAAGTTGAACAATTTTTTCAGATGTTACTGAATCAAGATTACCTGTTGGTTCATCAGCTAAAACAATGGAGGGTTTATTGATTAGCCCTCTTGCAATTGCTACCCTTTGTGCTTGTCCACCTGAAATCTTGTTTGCACGTTTATGCATTTGTTGTTGTAATCCAACAGCTGTAAGCAAATCTATAGCTTCTTTTTCTGAAAAATTATTTGTTCCAGCAATTTGTCTAGGAAGCAATACATTTTCTAAAACTGTTAGATCAGATAACAAATTAGAAAATTGAAAAATAAATCCTAGTTTTTTATTCCTAAATGAAGAAATTTTATTATCATTAAGTGTAGTTGTATCAATTCCATCAATTAGGATCTTTCCACTAGTAGGATGATCTAATAATCCAATGAGGTTAAGCAATGTGGATTTTCCTGAACCAGAGCTACCAACAATTAAAACAAATTGACCTTGTTCAATTGAAAATTCAACATTATCAACTGCCTTTACTTGATTATCTCCTTCACCGTAAATCTTACTTAGATTAGTAACTTCAAGTACCTTAGACAGTTCTCATCGCCTCCACAGGTAACAATTTTGTTGCTCTATACGATGGATAAAGCGATGCAATGATTGCCAAGACAAATGATGTTAATGCTGTTTGAATAATTTTTTCCCAGTTATAACTAACCTCTAGTGGGAGACTGTTATTAAACGACATTTTAGTCTCTTTAGCATAAAATGTGTAGCCTAATCCTGCAGCAGTTCCTACACCAGCACCAATGGCTCCAATAATCATTCCTTGAAAAATAAAAATCAGTAAAATATCTTTTCTTTTAGCTCCAATTGCCCTCATTACACCAATTTCTTTTGTTTTGCCATTAACCAACATCATTTGAATTGTTACAATAGCAAAAGCTGAAGACATCATTCCAAAATATCCAATCATGTTAATCATAGCAATTCCGGATCTAAATCCTGCAAGTTGCTGCTCAGCTGATTCTTCTATGGTTTCTGCAATAAAATCATCATTAGGAAAAGAGCGTAAGAAGAATTCTTTTACTTCAAATGCTTTAGCTGGATCATTTAGTTTAACCATTAATGAACCAGAATCACCTGGTCTATTCATCATATCACGTAAAGTATCAATATGTACAACTGCACTGTAATCAAATCCTTGTCCACCTGGAGATGATGCAATTCCTGAAACTGTAAATCTTCTAATTTGATCTTGACCAAATCTATCTACTACCAAAACTTTGACGCTATCTCCAACTTGAGCACCACCAAGATCTCTTGCAACAGAAGTACCTAACACAATGGAATTTCTTGAGAAAACATAAGATCCTTCAGTAACCGTCTCAGCTACAGTTGAAGCTCTAATATCTCTAAAAGGATCAACACCAACTATTGGAATTCGTGTTTCTTCAATCAGTTTTCCATTTTTTGTCATGTTCATTTCTGCCGTCGATGAAAGCCGCGGAGTAGCCGCCTCAACATATGGAATTCGCTCAAACCAATTCACAAGTGACAAATCAGATTTATCAATAAAATCAGCTTCATCAGTTACAAGAATATCTCCATTTCTATAATCACTAATGTCTCTAACAATGGCATCAAACAATCCCTGAAAAATTACAAAGTTTACATGAATTACCAAAATTCCTATAGTTACTGCCAAAACTGCTCCAATCAAACTACCTTTTTTGTTAAACAGCATTCTTTTTGCAAGCCGTAGTCTATATTCCACAATAAAAATAAAATAGTCTATTATATAACGTATAGTATTCCTAGTGCTAATAGAATAGACAATTTTATATCAAATAAGTAATTTGTATATTTTATGGGGAGGCATTAGATCACATAATGGACAAATTAGATATGAAGATCCTTAGTCGTCTAATGAATAACTGCAGAGAATCTGATAGGCAAATAGGCATAGAATTGGGAATTTCAGGTGGCGCTGTTCGTGCACGAGTCAGAAAAATGGTAGAAAAAAATGTAATTGAGAATTTCTTTGTCAAAGTTGAGCCTCCAATTTTGGGTTATGGAGTTTTGTATATTGTAGTATCAGGAGAAAACATTAACGAAATTTTAGAGCAGGTCAGCTTAGTTGGAGAACCTAATTTTGTAGTACCATGTGTAGGAGGAATTACTGTTTGTAGTATAGCAGTAAAAGAAAATATTCAACAAAAAATTGAACTTGCAAACAAACTGATGAAAGATGTTAGAGTTTTATCTATTTTTGAAGCAGAAAATCCAGGATATGATGCAAATCTCACAAAAACAGATTTAGAGATACTTGAAGAGTTAATTAAAGATCCAAGACAAAAAATTGAAAAAATTGCAAAAAACACAAATTTATCAACTAAAACCATTACTCGCTGTATTGATAAATTACAACAAAATGAAGGAATTCAGTTTACATTAATTCATAATCCTAAAAAAATTGAAAATTTCATCCCACATGCAATATTAACTTGGGTAGATGGAGATCTTAAAGAAACACTTGAAAATATGAATAAAGAGTTTTCAGAATTTTATTTACAAATTCCATTTATTGCAAAAAATCAAATTGTACTGTTTATGTATAGTGATAATATTTTCAAAATGGATGAGTTAAGTCAAAAAGTAAGAAAATTAAAAAATGTAAAATCTACTGATCTGTTCATTCCTAAAAAAATTTTATTTTATGTTGGTTGGATTGAAAAAGCAATAGATAATTTTAAAAAATTACCAAAATTACATCTTACATATCAAACAAATTAAATAATAATCATTTCTAGCAATTCTATGATGAAAAAGAAGATCTTTGAAGGAAAAATTTTAGGATTAAGTGTTTATGAAGGAAATATTGAAGGAAGGAAAGTAAAACGTGAAATGATAGAGCATAGGGGTGCTGCAGCGATGCTTGCCTTTGACGAGAATAAAAAAATAATTCTTGTAAAACAACATAGATTTCCTCACGGATATGTACTTGAAATTCCTGCAGGGACATTAGAGAAAAAGGAGGAACCAATAAAATGTGCATTCAGAGAACTGGAAGAAGAAACAGGTTATAGAGCAAAAAAGATGACTCCTTTAATCACATATTATCCTTCAATTGGATACAATACTGAAGTAATTCATTGTTTTTTAGCCTCAGGATTAAAGAAAATTGCTGATTTGAAATTAGATGATGATGAAATTCTATCAGTTGTTAAAATGGATTTGAAAAAAGTAATTTCTATGATTAAATCTGGAAAAATTCAAGATTCCAAAACAATTTGTGCTGTTTTAACTTATGCTTCAAAAAAGAAGTTATACTAATTACTCATTATAGATTGGTTTAACAAGATCTGCTACATCAGCCCATGATTGAGCTATTCTTTCAAACATATACACCAGATCTAGAAAATCAATTGGAATTTGTTTCTTATTTCCTAAAGTTATTCTAAGTAAACTAAGTTTTTCTTCATATTTTTTGTGTAGTGAAATTGCTTCAATTGCTAAAAGTCTATCAGGTTTTGTAAATGCATCAATTGATTTTTCAGCTAATTTGCTAAATTCTTTAACGACATCATAGATTTTTTTTGAGTGTTCTTTAGATAATGATGAATTATAAATAAAATTTGCAATCTCAACAATTGAATCACCAGCATTTTCAAGAAGATTAGCTGCAACCCTATAATCTAAGACATCAATATTTTCTAGATTAAATGCACTAGCTAATCTTTTATCAACAAGAGTGCTACGAATTAACCGTACAAGTAAAAAATATTGTCTATTAACTTCTACATCACGTTTTGCAAGTGTTTGTAAATTAGATTTATCATCTGAGAGCAATCCATTTGATACATCATCATACATTCCCAATGCAATGGAGCTCATACGTTTAAGAATTTTCTCGGGATTAAGTGTAGTTGCATCTAAAAGAAATTGCATATTAATTTTTGACGAATCTTCTTCAATGATTTCCATACCAACTAATCGTCTCATAGAATTACGAATTTTTTCTCTATCTTCACCTGGAATAATAGATTTTGAATTAATTTGAATTACATCATAACCTAAAAGATATGCTCCTGTGATATCGGCAACAATATTTTCTTCTTTTGGTAATGGGTAAGAAATTACAAGTTCCTTTGTAAGACGGGTTTCCTTGTTTGCCGAAATTGAAATGCTGTCTTCCCATGTTTCTAACTCAACTTGACTTTTTTTATCCAAACCATTAGCATCAACCCACTCTTTTGGAAGAGACACCAGAATACTACTTCCTATCCTTTGTAGGCGTCTAATGAATTTAGTCAATTTATACTAATTTAAGTAATATAAGCCATATTCTTATATTTTGTGTAAAATTTAAACTTAGATTAATGGAGGCAAAAGCATTTTGTCCGGCTCACATTACAGGTTTTTTCAAAGCTCACTTAGATGAAGAACACAATAGCTTGGAAAACTTGGGTTCAATGGGTGCTGGTTTTTCCATAAAACAAGGAGTAACAACTAGAGTCAAGATTATTCCTAAAAAGAATTCAAAATCAAACTTTAGAATTACAACAACAGGTTATCAATCTGATAAGACTGATGTTTCAGAATTTGTTTTAAATGAATTTGCAAAATTAGGAAATTTTTCAGATAAATTTTTTGAAATTGAGCATGAGATATTAATTCCCGTTGGATATGGTTTAGGTTCTAGTAGTGCAGTTGCATTATCACTATCTTATGCATTAGATAAAGCATTAGGAACAAAATTAGATAGAACAAAAATTGGACAAATTGCACATAATGCTGAAGTAAATTGTAAAACTGGATTAGGAGATGTTTTAGCATCATATCATGGTGGTTTTGAAATTCGTGTTAAACCAGGTGCACCAGGAATTGGAACTGTAGAAAAAATCAATACAGATAAAATTTCAATAATTATGATTTGTTTTTCCCCAATTTCAACAAATAAATTCATCAAAGAAAGATTATCTCAGATTAATGGTCTAGGAGGTAAAATGGTTAATAGATTATTGGAATCAAAAGATTATCAGCACTTTCAAGACATGTCAATAGAATTTGCAAAATATGTTGATGTTATGACGCCACGAATGCAAAAATTAGTAAATGAATTTAATGATAAAAATATCAAGTGTGGTATTGCTCTTTTTGGAGAAACAATTTTTTCAATGATTCCAAAAGAAGAAGAAGACAAAGTTTTAGAGATTTTAGAAAAATATTCAGATGGAATAATTATAAAATCAGAACTAGATAACATTGGAGCAAGAATTCTTTTAAATTAATTGATATTTCATGTCATTAATTCCAAAATCTCATCCTAGAGCAAAATCACTTTTTATTCGTGAAAAATTAGTTAATGGGTTTGATCAAGGATTAGTTGCCAAAGAAGGTTTACTAGCACAAGGGAGAGGAGAAGCATTTGATTATTTACTTGGCGAGAAAACTGGGAAAAATGCAAAAAATGCAATAAAAGCAGCTGCTGCTCAACTGATTTTGGCAAAAATGCCTGTCATTTCAGTAAATGGTAATGTTGCAGCATTATGTCCAAAGGAGATTGTGAAATTATCTGAACAAACCAAAGCCAAAATTGAGGTAAATCTGTTTTATGCCAATGAAAAAAGGAAAAAAGCCATCGTAAGTACGCTTAAGAAAAATGGAGCCACCAAAATAATGGGAATAAATCCAAGAGATTCAACCAAACTATCAGGAATTGATTCTGCAAGAAGAATAGTTGATAAAAATGGAATATTTTCTGCAGATGTTGTAGTTGTACCACTAGAAGATGGAGATAGAACTATGGCACTTAGAAATGCTGGCAAATTAGTAATAACATTTGATCTTAATCCATTATCTAGAACATCACAAACAGCAAGCATTACAATAGTAGATAATGTTACACGCGCAATTGATGTACTCATAAATGAAACCAAAAAACTATCTCTAAAAAACAAAAAAGAATTAGAAAAAATTGTAAATAATTTTGATAATAAAAAAAATCTAAAAGAGAATATCATTCAAATAAAAAATAATTTAACAAGGAGGGCAAAAATTGCATAAATCCGTTCAAGATATAATTAAAATGAAAAAAGAAAAAAAGAAAATCTCAGTAATTACTAGTTATGATTACACTTTAGCATCATTGTGTGATAAAGCTGGAATTGATGTACTGTTAGTTGGTGATAGTGCAGGAATGGTTATGCTTGGATATGAAAATACAATTCCAGTAACAATGGATCAAATGTGTATGTTTACAGAGGCAGTTAGTAGAGCAAGAAAAAATGCATTACTAGTTTCTGATTTGCCATTTATGTCATATCAATCAAGTATTGAAGATGCAATAAACAATTCAGGAAGGTTAATCAAAGCAGGTGCAGATGCAGTAAAGCTTGAAGGAGGTTCCATAATGGCTGAAACAATTAGTGCAATTGTAGATGTAGGAATTCCTGTAATGGGGCACATAGGACTTCAACCACAAACTACAATGTTATCACAGGGATACAAGGTTCAAGGAAAAACAATCGATAGTGCAATGAAGTTAATTCAAGATGCAAAGGAGCTTGAAGAAGCAGGTGTATTTAGTATCGCATTAGAAATGGTTAGTCATCAAGTTGCTCAAATCATATCAGAGAATGTGAGTATACCAACAATTGGGATAGGCTCAGGTGTAAATTGCGATGGACAGGTATTGGTTGTTCAAGACATGCTTGGAATGTATGATAAAATTAAACCCAAATTTGCAAAAAGATACATGAATTTATCTGAAGATATTGTAAATTCATTAGAGAATTACAAAAAAGATATCGAAACAGGAGTATTTCCTGCAGAAGAGAACTGGTTTTCTATGGATGATGATGAACTAAAGAAATTACGTGAGCATATTGAAAAGTAAGAAAGGATCTACCAAAAAAGACCATCCATCATTAGACATTGTTAGCTCTTATGGTGTTGAATTATTGGGTAAGAGAATTGTCCTATGTGTCGCAGGAAGTGTTGCTGCATACAAAGCAATCGAACTTGCACGATTGTTAATGAGACATGGTGCTGATGTCACTTGTGTTGCAAGTAATGCTGTAACAAAACTAATTCAACCAGATTATTTCAAATGGGCTACAGGAAATAAAGTGATTACAAAACTAACGGGAGAATTAGAACACATCAAATTAGCTGATTACAATCAATCAGATTTCATAATTGTTTATCCAGCTACAGCAAATACTTTGGGAAAATTAGCAAATGGAATAGATGACACGCCAATTTCTACAGTACTAACAGTTGGATTTGGCTCAAAAATCCCAATTTTGATGTGCTTAGCAATGCATGAATCAATGTATGAAAATTCTGCAGTGAGAAAAAATATCAAGTTTTTAAAAAACAAGATTGAATTTATGAATCCACAAATGATCGAAGGAAAAGCTAAAGCTCCAGAACCAGAAGATGTTTTAGATTACGTATTAAAGAAATTTGGATTTTCTTCAATTTTAAAAAATAAAAAAGTGCTAATGACTGCAGGACCAACAATTGAACATATAGATCCAGTTAGAGTAATTACAAATCAAAGTACTGGAAAAACTGGAGTCAATCTAGCAGCAGAATTAATTTCTGCAGGAGCTAAAGTTACTTTTGTGTATGGGCCAGGAAATGAAAAACCACCAAAGGGTGCAAAGATAATCAATGTGAGATCAAGTAAAGAAATGCTAAACGCTGTAAAACAAGAATTAATGAAAAAGTTTGATATTGTAATTATGGCAGCTGCCATATCTGACTTTATTCCAATTAATTCAAGTAAAAATAAAATTAAAAGTTCAAAAAATGAACTAAAAATTAGCCTCAAAAAAGCACCTAAAATCATAGATCTCATCAAAAAAATTCAAAAAGATGTTTTGCTGGTAGGCTTTAAGGCAGAAACCAATTTAACAAAAAATCAACTCATAAAATCTGCACAAAAAAAATTGAAAGAATCATCATCTGATATGATCGTTGCAAATGATATTGGTACAAAATATATGAAAAATCCTAAAAATAATCAGGTAATTATTGTAGATTCAAAAAAAATTATTGTATCAACTAGAACAAGTAAAGAAAAAATTGCAAAGTTCATTAGAAAACAAATTGAACTTAAATTAAAATGAAAAAATCAGAGCTCAGAATGTTAATAGCAGAATATAAGCAATTAAAATTAAAAATTAAAAAATCCAAAGACAAGAAATTACAAGAAAAAATAAATCAAATTGAGCATAGATATTTTCATGAAACAGGAAATTCAATCAAAGCTGAACTAGAAGAGATTACATAAAATACACCATAATTTTACTGAGTATAAAATGAGATTTAATCAAATAGAGTATAAGCAGAGAAATATGAACATATGGAATGAGGTAGCTCCTAGATATCATAAAAGATGGGCCAGTATTAACAAAGGACCATTTCAAAGTACTAAAAAACTAATTGAACTTGTAAACATAAAGAAAGGAAATTCTGTTTTAGATGTTGCATGTGGAACAGGAGTGGTGACAAAAGAAATTCACAAAAAAATTGGAAATTCAGGTAATGTGATTGGAATTGATGCATCAAATACTGCAATAAAAATTGCAAAAAAATGGAATACAAAAAAATCAAATTTAGATTTTCTAAATAGTGATGCAGAAAATTTTAGCTTTGCAAAAAAATTTGATGTTATAACATGTCAATATGCACTATTCTTTTTTCCAAATTCCCAAAAGGCATTAAAAAATATGAAAAATAGCCTCAAAAATGATGGCAAAATTGGAATTTCTGTTCATGGAATGAAAGATAAAGTCCCATTTTTTAGCAGTATTTTAGATTCTGTAACAAAATTTATTCCAGATTATGTTCCTCCCGGATCACCTAATCTTGATAGATTTGGAACAAAATCATCACTATTTGCTGAACTTAAAAAAGCAGGCTTTTCAAAAATAATGATTAAAGAATATGTCTTTGAATACAGTCCTGGAAAATTTGAAGACTATTGGAGAAACTATATCAAATACATTGCAAAACCACTCAAAGAAAAATTAGATTCTTTAGATTATTCAAAAAGAAAAGAGCTAAAACAACTAGTCAAAGAAAAGACTGTACAGTATACAAAGAGAAATGAGACAATCCTATTTCCTTGGCAAGTTTTAATTTTAACTGCAAAACACTAGTTATTTAGGAGATAAATTGGTCAAAGACAAAAAGAAAAAGGAAGAAAAGCCAAAGAAATCAGATTTTAAAGCATTTCTGAAAAAAAGAGCTCCAATCTATCTAGCCGTTCTTGCAATATTTGTTGTATTTGTTATTCCTGAATTAACAAAAGGAGATTTACAAAGTAATTTCCCGGAATTGTCTGAAGAGCAAAAACTTCCTGTTGAAATTTTGATGAATTATAATGGTCCAAATGAATCTGGATTAACAGTATTAGATGCAATATCTAATAAAATATCAGAAGAATATCCTGATGAAAAAATTTTTGATAACAAAAAAACCATAGTAAATTTGACTGTTTCAAATATTGATTCAAAAAAATATCAAGTATTGTTAGATTTTAAATCATACAAGGGAGAAATGAATTATAATTGGACAGTTGATGTAAACACAAAAGAAATCATATCTAATAATTCAGAATCAAAATACATTATAGACTTGGTTGATTTTTATGATTAGCCTCAAATTGTCACTAGATCTTTAGTAAATTTATGCATAATAATTGGATGTTCTTTAACAATTAATGAATCCTCTATTCTAATTCCAAATTTATTTTCAATATAGATTCCAGGTTCTACTGTAATTGCCATATTTTCTTCTAGTTTTGTTTCACTTCGATAAGAAATTGTAGGTAGTTCATGTACTTCTAATCCAATTCCATGTCCTGTTGAATGAATAAAGTATTTACCGTATTTTTTTTCATCGATGTATTTTCTACAAGCTGCATCAACATCTTTACAATTAACATTAGGTTTTACAGACTTTAAACCGAGTCTTTGAGATTCTTTAACAATTTCATATGCTTCGTTTGCTTGAGAAGAAATTTTTCCTATTGCAAATGTCCTCGTTGCATCAGAAACATATCCTTTGTATCTTAATGTAAGATCTGTAACTACTAGATCGCCTTTTCTGAATTTTCTTTGCGTAACTTGTGCATGGGGTAATGCACCATTTGGCCCACCTGCAATAATTAGAGGATTAAGTGTTGATTTATAGCCCGTATCAAACATTTCTTGTTGCATTGCATATGTCATCAGAATTGTTTGTAATTCTGATTCTTTTTGACCTACTTTCATCTTTTTTGAACACAATTCAAACATTTCATCAATGATTTTGGAAGCTTTTTTGAGAATTTTTAGTTCTTTTTCATCTTTGATTATTCGTGCATTGTAAAATGGTTCAGTTGATGATTTTATTTTTGGAATTGATTTTTTTAATGATGTCATTACAGAATAGTTTTGACAATCTGTACAAACATGATTTTTTTTAATTTTTGTAATCAATGATGAGATTAATCCTGTACCTCGTTCGGCAGTAATTACATCACAATCTTCAGATTCATCTTTTGCTCTGCCTACCTCAAGTTCTGGAGCAATAATTGTGGTTTTACCATTTTTTTCAAGTAATCCTATTGCTTCACCCCAAAAACCAGTCAGATAATACAGGTTTTCAGGCTCAAATGTAACTAGAGTATCACAGTCTATTTTTTGAGCATGTCTTAGTAGATTTTTTCTGCGCTGCTTCACACAAAAACATCGCTCTTTCTCAATTTATGTATGATGTAAAGTTTGTATATGGAAATTTGATCCCAAATAATGTGACAGAAGAAAAAGAGAAGAAAAAAGTAGTTGCTTTATTGTCAGGTGGATTAGATAGTCAGCTTGCAGTAAGAATGATGCAGGAACAGGGTTTTGAAGTATCTGCAGTTGCAATTAAGACTCCATTTTGTGATTTTGATTGTGGGCGAGGATGTGGATTTGAAATTAGAGAAAGAGCAGATGATCTAAATGTTAATTTAAAAACTGTTTATCTTGGTGATGAATACATAGAGATGTTAAAGCATCCAAAACACGGAATTGGTGCAGGATTCAATCCATGTGTAGATTGCAGATCTATGATGTTTGATGCAGCAAAAAAACACATGGAAGAAATTGGTGCAGAGTTTATTATTTCAGGAGAAGTTTTAGGACAAAGACCAATGAGTCAACATGCACCAGCATTAAGAACAATTGAAAAAGAATCAGGATTAGTTGGAAAAATTGTAAGACCATTATCAGCGGCATTGTTACCAGAAACAATTCCAGAAAAAGAAGGATTGATCAAAAGAGAAAATCTTGGAATGATTAGAGGAAGAACAAGAAGAAATCAATTAGAGATGGCAAAACAATATGGTATTGAAAATCCACCTAATGCTGGAGGTGGTTGTCTGTTAACTGATCCACAATTTGGAGTTAAAGCTAAAGATTTGTTTTCACATACTGAAACACCAACGATCAACGATATTGATTTGTTAAAGATTGGAAGACATTTCAGACTAGATGAAGAAACAAAATTCGTTGTTGGAAGAAATAAAGATGAAAATGAAATGATCCAAGCAATCGCATTACCTGATGATATATTACTTGAAGCTAAAGACTACGTTGGACCAGTTTCAATTTTACGTGGTAAAAATGCAAAAACACATGTAAAATTTGCAGCATCAGTTACATTGAGATATTCAGATGCTCCAAAAAACGAACAATCAACTGTTATTGTAAAAAAAGATAACATTTCTGAAGAAATTTCAGCAGAAAAAGTAGAAGAAGACTATTACATAAAATATAGAATTTAGGCGTGAATTTTTTCTAAAATTAGTTCTAACTAAGGAAGAGTTTTTGAGGAAGTAGATCTCATTTTTAACAAGGATGCAAAAACAAGAAAATCCCACATATCTCAAAGCAATTACAATTAGAGACATCAGTGATGTTCATTCTATAAAAGAAGATATCAAAAAAGAGATGATATTGATTCTACGTGTAACTCCATTAGCACAAAAAGATGTGGAACAACTTCGTAAGGTTGTTGAAGAATTGTATTCTATTGCAAAAGCAGCTGATGCAGATATTGCAAGATTAGGGGAGGAGAGAATCATTGTTGCTCCTTCAAGCATTAAGATCTGGAAACCAGAGTACGATCTAAAATAATTTTATTGCTTCTTGAATTTGTGGATAGTGTGCAGGTACCTTATACATTCGTCTAATATTCATTGCAAGATTTTCAGATTTTTTGCGTTCACCATGATTAACCAAAACTCTTCGAAGTTTGGGTCTTAGTCTTTGAACAAATGACATTAGTTGATTGTAATCGCTGTGTCCACTAAAGCCATCAAGTTTTTCAACACTGCAATTTACGGATACCACTTCGACTTTGCCTTCTTTACCTAACATTGAGACCTGCTTAGAGCCATCAAGAACTCTTCTTCCCATAGTTCCATTGACTTGATAGGATACAAACAAGACTTTGCTCTTCTTATCAGGTGCAATATTTTTGAAGTATTCCAATACGGGACCTCCTTCTAACATTCCTGATGTTGCTAAAATTATACATGGTGAGTCTTCTCTCATAGGTTCTTCTCTAGCATCTGCATGCTCAATATTGGTAAAGTACTCAGAATCAAACGGATTATCATCTGTCTCCAAGATTTTTTGTTTAAGTTCTCTTGCAAGATATTCCGGATAAGATTCATGTATTGCGGATGCTTCAGATATCATTCCTTCAGTAAATACAGGAGCTTCAATCATTTCTCCGGATTTCATGTAATGATCAATTACCATCATAATTTCTTGTGCACGTCCAACTGCAGGAATTGGAATCAAGACTTTGCCTCCATCTGCAAGAGTGTTATTTACTGCATTAATGAAAGCAGATTCAACTTCTTGTCTACTTGGCTGAATATCTTCCTTAAGTCCATACGTACTTTCAATTAACAAAGTTTCAACTCTTGGAAAGTTCCAACTGGCAGCTTCAAACAATATACTTTTTCCAAATTTAATATCACCTGAATAAACAAAGTTGTGATCACCATTTCCAATATGAAAGTGACATAAAGCTGAACCAAGGATATGTCCTGCATTTGCTAGAACCAATTTGATATCAGGGGAAATATCAGTTACAGTTCCATAAGGCAAAGTAATTGTTTGCCTCATGATTTGTTTTACATCACGTTCAGAGTAAATTGGTGTTCTTCCTTGTGCTGCAGCCACTTTGATTGCATCCAACTGAATCAGATTCATCATAGGTAAAGTTGGTTCTGTACAATAGATAGGACCTTTGTACCCATACTTACACAAGGCCGGCAAAAATCCAGTATGATCTAAATGTGCATGTCCAATTACTACTGCATCAAGCTCATCCAAAGTGAGATTGAGTGAATCTAATCTAGGATATGCATCCATTGGAGAACGAGCACCAGGGTTAATTCCACAATCAATGAGGATCTTGCTTTCAGGAGTCGATAACAAAAGAGAAGATCTTCCTACTTGTCCAAATCCTCCTAGTGTGTAAAGTGATACTTCTGTTCGTTGAGAGAGTCTAGGTCTGAATATTTCATCTCCAACTTGTTTGAGTTGCTTACTTCTCTCAGCTGAAGCCTGTTTTAGAGTTGCATTAATGGTCTGAATTGTCCTTGATGGAATGGTGGTAGCTTTTCTAATACGTAATTTCCACCCAATCTTTTCAGTGATTTCAGCATGATTGAATTCTTGTGCATTTCTCTGTAAAAGCCATGGTCGTTTTGCTTCAACTGATACTTCTCCTGTAGCAGTATCAAACAAAGTACCTTCCAGTTTAGCTTCTTGTGGAACACAATCTGCAAGAATTTTTCTAGCTTCATCTTCTGGTTTTCTAATAGACTCATCAGTTCTTACTACAATTCTTTTTTTAATTATATTTACAAGATTGGAAATTGTTTCATTATTTTCCATTAGATAACGTGGTGAGTTTGTGTAAAGAGCAATTCTTGGTCCCTCATATTCTATTTTTGTAACTCCAGCTTCTTTGGGAATACTTTGCAGTATGGTTGCCATTATATTCTGGCTACTAGGAGGTAATTCTTTTTGTTGTTGTTTTCTTTGCATTAAATCACTAAAGTTCGATAACAGCTTTCTTTTGTTCATCGGTTAAAAGACGGAATCCATCTTTATCCATTACAGCGATGTTGATTCCATCACCTGTACCAATGTTTCTAACTATTGCTGCTTTAACAGCTCGTAGAGCTATTTTTTTTGCTTCCTCTATTGTCAGGTCATCTCGGTATTCTTCTTCAAGTAAACCATAAGCTACTGGAGAACCGCTTCCGGTTGTAACATATGATTTCTTTTCAACTGATCCAAACATATCGATGTTAAACAATGCAGGACCTTCAGCATCATATCCACCAACCAAAATATCAGCCATGAATGGATAACCTCTATTTTGATGGAAGATTAATGAGCAAAGTCTTGCTAGAGAATGAATTGAAATTGGACCTTGTTTTTCAACTCTGTGTAAATTAGAATGATAACGAAGAATATCAACAATATTTTGTGCATCTGCAACCCCTCCAGCCAAAGTAAGGCCTGCATGTAAGTCAATTTTCTGTATTTTCATAGTATTGTTATTTGCAATAAAATAACCTGCACTTGCTCTCATATCGGCGCATAATACGACACCGTCTTTAGCCTTGATACCTACAGTGGTAGTCCCGTGCAGAATTTTTTCTTCAACATTATTTGACAAAAATACACCTATTAAGATAAAGTAACTGGCATCTCACCCTTTTAAATAACTTTTTGATCCCTTGAAATCATAAATAATGTCAAAAATTCAGGATCGCATGAAATCACATACAATGGAATTGCCAAGACAAATTGTTGTGGGTGAAAAAAATATTAGTGAATTTGGATCATTTCTCTATAATTTAACAAAGCCAAAAAAAGTATCATTAATTTCAGGAATTCACGTAAAAAAAATTCTTAAACAGAAAATTGAAAAATCATTAAAATCAAAAAAGATCAAATTTGTATGGCATACATCAATAGATAATCAGATTACCACATTAAACAAAATTGAGAAGGCTGTAAAGAAGGATAATAGCGATCTTGTGGCAGGTATTGGAGGAGGTCGTTCAGTAGATACAGCAAAAATGGTTTCTTTTAATCTAAACATTCCATTTGTCAGTGTCCCAACTGCTGCATCACATGATGGAATGGCAAGTCCTTTTGTTTCAGTCAAAAGTGATAAACCCCATTCAATAGTAGCTACGGCACCATTAGGAGTGTTTGTTGATATTGATATAATCAAAAAAGCCCCAAAAAGATTACTTTCAAGTGGTTGTGGAGATTTAATTGCAAACATTATTGCTGTAAAAGACTGGCAATTAGGAAGAGATAGAACTGGAGAGTACTATGGAAGATATTCAGCTGATTTAGCAATGATGAGTGCAAATATTGTAATGGAGAATTCTAGTCAATATGCAAAGAAAGGACTTGATGCTAGAGTGATTGTTGAAGCTCTCATAAGTGCAGGTGTAGCATCTTGTATAGCAGGTAGTAGCAGACCATGTTCTGGAGCAGAACATCTTTTTTCACATGCACTAGATAAGATTGCACCAGGTAAGGGATTGCATGGAGAAAAATGTGGGTTAGGTTCCATATTGATTGCAAAACTTCAAGGACAAGATTGGAAAAAAATTTCAAAGACACTCAAGCAGCTTGGAGCACCTATTACAGCTAAACAAATTGGCTTAACAAAAGAACAGATCATAAATGCACTAATGATTGCGCAAGATCTAAGACCAGAGAGATATACTATTCTAAAAGAGATTGAAATGACAGAAAAGAGAGCTTTGAATCTAGCAAAAACTACTAAAGTAATTTAATTTATGCAGTTTTTTCTTCAACAACTTTTTCTTTTGCTTCAGGTTTTTTTTCCTGAGATTGTTTGTTGATATGTGTTTCAACAAAACTTACTTTTTCTAAAGTTGGAACAAATTTGAAAATATCTAATTGGATAAAATGTTTCATGATTTGTAAACCATCAGCTCGTAGTATTTCTTCAGGAATGGATATGTTTACTTCTTTATCTTTTAAATCAAACGATATTTTTGAGTCTTCAACGGGTAATCTGTTTTTAAGAATTCCATCAATTTTATCACTTGGAGATTCAAGAGATTTTATTACATTAACATCAAAAAGAATTGTTTTTCCTGCGTATCTATGGTTATAGTCAACTTGGACTCTACCTGAACCAATATAACGAATTATTCCTCTTTTATTATCAACTTCAATTGTGTCACCTACTGATACTTTTTCTGCATCTTCACCTAATTTTCTAATTGGAATCATTCTAACTTTTCCAGAATCTCTTTCACCAAATCCTTTGTCTGGTGTTACTTCTACAGTTAACTTGTCACCAACAGAAGTTTTTGCAAGTGCTTCATCTAATCCTTTGAGAACTGGATATGAAACTTCTCCAATTGAAACTAGTTTAGGTTGATATTTGACATTTTGTTCATGAATAGAATATTTTTTTGCATCTTCTTCAATAGTTGTATCAAAAACATCTTCACTATCTTTTACTTTAGCAGTATAATCTACTAAAATTAAAGATCCTTTATTGAAAGTCAATGTGATCGGTCTCGAATTTCCTTATATTAAGTTAACAGGGTTTAGAGATCTTTAAGTTTTTCTTCTGCAGTTTTGAGTCCTGCTTGAGCATCTATTTCGAATCCCATCATAGCTAATGTAGATGAAATTGCAGAAATTGTTCGCATTACATGATAAGGACTAACTTCGCCCATACATCCAACTCTGAATACTTTACCTTTTAGATCACCAAATCCACCAGCTACTAAAACTTTGAATTTATTAGCCAGAGTATTTCTGAATGTTTTGTCTTCTAGTCCATCAAGATAATTTAATGCAACAATAGAGATTGAACGATCTTCTTCTTTTGCAAATGGAGTAAGACCAATTGCACTTAATCCAGAGTATAATGCATCAGAGCATACCTTATGTCGTTTAAAGACATTCTGTAATCCTTCTTCTAACATTATTGACAGTGCTTCTCTATATGCATAAAGTAATGGAAGTGCAGGTGTGAAAGGAGTATGTTTTTCCTCATCATAATATTTGAAATATCTTGCTAAGTTGAAATACATTGTAGATGGAGGATTTTCAATCATGTATTTTTTAGCTCTTGGACTAATAGAAATTGGAGAAATTCCTGGTGGAGCTGCAATCGCTTTTTGAGCACCTGTCATACAAACATCAATATTCCATTTATCAACTGGAAGTTGAGCACCACCAAGTAATGAAACTGAATCTACTACATAGAATGCATCATTTCTTGATGTCAGGTCAGATACTTTATCAAGATAATTTACCATAGTACCTGTAGAAGTTTCGTTGTGAACAACATAGAATGCTTTAACGTCTTTATTGTTATCAAATGCTTCTTTTACTTGATCAAAAGTTGCATTTTGTCCTGGAGGGGTTTGAAGTTTAATTACATTTCCTCCTTGATTTTCAATTAGTTGTGATAGTCTTCCACTAAATTCTCCATTTACAGGAATGATAATTTTATCGCCTTTTTTAACTAAATTAACTACACCTGCTTCAACTGCACCTGTTCCAGATGCAGACAATGCTACAATATCATTTTGTGTTTCAAACACTTGTTGTGTTTTAGAAACAACATCAGTGTATAATTCAACAAAATCATCACTTCGATGATTGATAATTGGTGCTAACATTGCTCTCATTACTCTATTAGGTACATTTGTTGGACCAGGAAGCATTGAGAGATATTCCATTTGAGTTCTAATTCTCAATGTAATATGGGGTTTATTTATAATTAGAGATTTTTTAATCGGTCAATAGCACTAGAATTTATTAGAAAATTTTTTGTGCCCTGAGGTACTAGATTCTCCCATTTTTGATCGCTAATAATCAAATTCCGAATATTTGTACCAGATAGCTCTTCCCTTTTCAAAAATGGAATAGGAATTACTTGAACTGATCTTTTAGAATACAGATGTTTTGTCAAGTCATCATTTGAAAAAATAATATCGAATTTTGGAACAATTGTATCTATTTTTTCAATCCATCTGATGTGATTATCCAAGTCGGGAATAAAATAAATTGAAATTTTTTCTTTCATGGAATCATCAATTGAGGATAGAATCATTTCTTTTCGTTCTTCAGCAGAAAATGGATTGATTTTTTCTATTGGTTTATTGGAACTGCCTAAGCCTACCCATAATTTATCAACCTTAGAAAGTGCAAATTTCAATGCCTCTAGGTGTCCTAAATGAAAAGGTTGGAATCTACCAATTAGCAAACCATTCATACAAAAGTTAGAAAATTTCTTTTTAAAAAACTATCATAAAGAGTAGAAATTCAAATGATTTGTGGATTTCCTAAAAATAAATGGTGCATATGGTGAAGGAGGAGGACAAATTATTCGTTCAGCAATTACTATTTCATGTATTACAAAAAAACCCATTCATATTGAAAATATTAGAATGAATCGAAAAATCCCAGGACTACGACCACAACATCTAACAACGATAAAAATTCTTGAAAAAATTTCAAACGCTCATGTAATTGGTGCAGAGATAGGCTCTACAGAATTAAAATTTATTCCAGGAGAAATTGAAAGCTTAGAACTAGTAGAAGATGTTGGAACTGCAGGTAGTATTTCTCTAATCTTGCAAGTAATTATTCCAGTAGTTTCAATATCACAAAAAAAAATTAACTTGACATTAAAAGGTGGAACAAATGTTCAATGGAGTCCAACTATTGAATATACACAAAATGTGTTAAAGGAAGCATATTCAAGAATGGGAATTGAATTTTCTCTTAATGTAATTAGACCTGGTTATTATCCAAAAGGAGGTGGTAAAATAAATTTACTAGTTTATCCATCAAGTCTTAAACCAATTTTTTTAACAAAAAGGAATACAAAAGATGTAAAATTAATTTGTACATTTTCAAAAATACCTTTCAAAGAAATAGAAAATGAAATAGAATTAATTAAAGAAAAATTAATTAAAGAAAAATTTCATGTTGAAGTACATTTAGAAAATCAAGATGCTTTAGATTCCGGAGCATCATTATTGATTTGTAGCATAGATGATGATTCAATTATTGGAGTAGATAGTATATTTAATAAAAAAAATCATGTATTTGATATAGATACTGAAGGATTTATGGGAAACATGTTTGGTGTTGATGATAACTTAGCAGATATGTTGGTAGTACCTGCAAGCCTAACTAACAAAAAAAGTATTTTTCATGTTGGAAAAATATCAAAACATTTAGAGACTAACTTGTTTGTAACATCAAAGATTACCGGGTGTAAATACGGAGTGGGAAAAACTCCCCATGGGTTTGAGGTAATAATTGAAGGTGTTTCAGACACCAGCATCAAGTAGTGATGCAAAAAATAGGATTGCAATCGATAGAACTACAGTAATCTCACCGAGTATAATGATTTTTTTTCTTAATTTTTGAATTTCATGCTCTGGCATTTGTTTTGACATTATCTTATCTTCAATATCTTTTCTAATTACTCTAACATGAACAATGTATGTAACAATTAAAGCAATAACAAGAATTATTTTAATAATCAAATAAGTTCCATAACTTGTTGCAACAAGTAAGTCAGGTTTACTGAGTAAAGCAAATGAACTATACAAGCCAGTTCCCATAAGAATAATCAATGATGGAACAGCAATTTTGTTGAATCTTCTTCCAACACGAATCATTATTTGCATTCGTTCTTCTAATGAATCTGTCATTGTTTTCAAAAGAGGAGAAAAAACAATTCCGATGAAAAGTGATCCTCCTATCCATATTGAAGCTGCAACAAGATGAACAAATGTAAGAATTGCTTGTTCTATTGCACTCATAGTTTTAGATATTTTAAATCAAATATTATGTATTTGGATCTTAACAACGTTTTTTAGTTGTACATAGTCTGATATCATAGAAATGGCACTCCAAAATAAAATGACAGTCTATGCTGCTATTGCAGGAGTTTTAGCATTAATGGGAGGAATTGTTTACTATGCTAGTTTAGATAATGTGGATCTTGAACAAGTAGAGATTGAATTAACAAGTGTTGAACTAAGAGATGTGAGTACAGTTAAGAATCAGGCAAAATTTGATGTTACTTTTCTTGTAAAGAATCCAAGTGAAAAAACATTTACAGTTTCGGTGATTGGTTACCAACTTTATGGTGATGGAGTTTTACTTGGTTCAGGTCAATATTCTACTGCAGATATAGCATTACCAGGTAGAGCAATATTTAGTTCAGGTGCAGAAATTCCTTTGAAAAATACATTTGTCCTTAGTAAATCTGAAACAAATTCAGAAATCTATCAAGCAGCAATAGAAAACAAAATCACTAGTTTTACTGCTGAAGGGAGTATAACAACTGAAACTTCCTGGAGCACTATTGAAAAAGAATTCAAGACTGGTTTTTAATTAAAAAGTGGGCCGAGTGAGATTCGAACTCACGATCACCGCCGTGTCGAGGCGGTATCCTAACCAGCTAGACTACCGGCCCATTGAAGTAAAAGTCTAGGTGCAGACATTATTAACGTTTAACAAAAGCAAGAATTGAATAAATGAATGAAGGCGTGTAATATTTGACAGAAGATTTTACTGAAGATGAAAAAAGGGGTTTCTATAAGGCGATTTATTCAAGACGAGATGTTAGATCTCATTTTACATCAAAACCTATCGAAGATGAAATTTTATCTAAAATCCTTCATGCAGCACATCATGCTCCATCTGTGGGATTTTCACAGCCCTGGAATTTCATTTTAATAAAAAGTGAAGAAACTAAAAGGAAAATTAAATTATCATTTGAAGAAGAAAAGAATCGTTCATCACAATTAATTGAAGAACCAAAAAGATCAAAGTATCTTTCATTCAAATTAGAAGGTATTTTGGAATCTCCAGTGAATCTTTGTGTTACTTATGATCCAACTAAATTTGGGCCATTTGTTATAGGCAGATCAAGTATTCCTGAGGCCGGATTGTATAGTGTTTGTTGTGCAATTCAGAATTTATGGTTATCAGCTAGAGCAGAAGGAGTTGGACTAGGTTGGGTAAGTATTCTATCTAATGATGCACTAAAAGATGCATTAGAGTTACCCGAACATGTAATTCCTGTAGCATACTTGTGTTTAGGTTATGTCGATGATTTTGCAGAAAAACCAGATCTTGAAACTGCTGGATGGTTACCAAGACTTGATTTGAAAGATGTAGTGTATTTTGAAAAATGGGATGATAAACAAAATGAAGATTGGAGTAGTATTCAGGAAATGATCAAAGATAATCTTGATTACGCTTAAATAATTAAGAGTATTTTTTTTGCTGGGCTTGTAGCGCAGAGTCAAATTGACGCGCAACATGGATAGCGCAGTAGCCTCCTAAGTTACAGGTCGAGGGATCGAAGCCCTCCAAGCCCGTTTAATTTTCATCAAAAAGGAAATTTAAATACAAAGACAGTCGGTTGAAGATGTGAAAGTCATAGTAATATCTGGTAGTCCAAGAAAAAATGCAAATACACAGATAATGATGAATTATGTTTATGAATATACTAAAGCAAAAAATCCTGATACAAAATTTATCAATCTTTCAGATGGTAAAATTGAATGTTATAGAGGACCTACTGAAGAATATAATGAAGAAACAAAGAATGCAGCAATTGACATTATGGATGCAGATGTTTGGTTAATTGGTTCACCAATCTATAATTCATTTTTTAGTTCAGCATTAAAAAACCTCTTTGAGTATATAGATTACAAAAAAACACCTGGAAAAGTTGCTGGAATGGCAATTTTAGCTGCGGGAAATATTGGTTTCATTGATGTTCAGACGTTACTTACCCAATTGTTATCGTATTTCAGAGTTATAACAAACCCAAAGGCTGTTTTTTTAACAATAGAATCAGTTTCATCAACTGGGATTTTAGAAGATGCACAAAATAGGCTCAAAGAGATGGTTGATGAGACTTTGGATCTTGCTTCAAAAATTCAAAAAAATTAGTTACTCAAAAATGATTTTATGTGTAGTATTAAATTGGATTTTTAACTAATTTTACATTTTAAATTTAAGAAATTTTAAAAATTAAAAGAGTATGATTAATTTAGATTTTATTTTTTACATCTAATTTCTAATAATGCATTAATGAAAAAAGAGGTATGAGATTATTACACTAATATTAGAAATAATTAATTATTCAAACAAAGATGAAATATTTTTCAGTTTTACCTAGATAGAAAGTATGATTAGTTCTTTAGTAATTTCAATATCAAAATTTAAAAAATTAATTTTTAATCATGAGTGAAATATCACTTGTAAATCTAGTTTTTTCATGTAATTATGCAAAATACAAATATCAAGATAATTAACAAGAATTACTTTGAGTTTGAAAAAAGATCCTACTGAATTATGTTCCTGTAAATGTCATTTTGGAGGAGCAGAAAGTTGTCCTAGTTGTAAGAGCAATCACGGAATAGAATGTTGTCATTGTAAAGATTAATTTTATTTTCTTTTAGAAGCTAGCATCTTTAGATTAGCTAATTCAGTTTTTAATGATTCAATCTGGACAAGAGTTTGTAAATTAGAGATCTCTTGATTTAATCTTTCAATTTCACTATCTTTGAGTTTTACAGATTCTTTTAGATTTGCAAGTTCTGAAGATAATTCATTTTGAACTTGTTTTATTTCTGAAAGACTAATTTGTGTACCAGTGGTTGTTGCTTGAATTGTTTGTGTACTAGTCAAGCTTTTTTTTTCGGAATGAGCATGATTTGGTGCATGTTTATGCATATAATCAGCACTTTTTTGTGAAATCCAACATGTAAATGTCAAAAACCATGTAATTGGTACTGCCATAATGAATATGAAATTAAGAATTGGTGCAAAATCAACAAAATATGGCCACAGTCCTGTCAATACTGCTGCAAAGATACCAGTTGTAACTGTAGCTAAGTGATTTCCCATATATCCCATAAATAATTTGAAAAATTCATTGTTTATAATGTTAATGCTGATACTCAGAAAGTGGTATAAATTAAAAAGAAAAAGGAGCCGAGTTTATTCGTCTTCTTCAGAGGTAGCAGATGCTTTTGGCATATCTGATTGTAGAATTTGGATTTTTTGTAATAGTTCTGTTCGCAGATCTCTTGCAACCCTTCTTACGGTTGGTCGTGGAACACCAAGTTCATCTACAACTTTTGTATAGATATCCTGCTTATCGGTTACCCCTTTGTCAAGATAAGAATTAATTGCTTCTTTAATGATCGTGCTCTGGTTTGTACGATTCAACGAATTCTAAGTTTTAGTTGTTCTATATAAGACTATAACTTTTTGATTTTCAAAAATGTCATTTATAAAAATTTCATGTTAAAAAAAATAAAATTTTTCAAAGTCTTCATAGATACATCTTACAACGAAAAACGTACTGATAGTTATGGATTTTTCAATATACTTAAAATTTCTATAAGAAATTTCCAGTGATCTCGCAAAAGACTCTTATGATATACTGTTAGAAAAAAATTTAATGGCTACAGTTAAGATTGAAACCAATCACGGAAATATTTCATTTAAACTTCTTCCTGAACTAGCACCAGAGACAGTAAGAAATTTTGAGAAATTAGCTAAAGATGGATTCTATGACGGTACACTTTTCCATAGAGTCATTCCTGGATTTATGATTCAGGGAGGAGATCCAAATACTAAAACAGATAACAAAAGTTCATGGGGAATGGGAGGGCCTGGTCACACAATAAAGGCTGAGTTTAGTTCAAGATCCCATTTACGAGGAATTGTTTCTATGGCCAGAGCACAAGATCCAGATAGCGCAGGGTCACAATTTTTCATTGTAACCTCTGATAGTACATTTCTTGATAGACAATATACTGTATTTGGAGAAGTTACTGAAGGAATGGATGTGGCTGATAAGATAGTAAAACTTCAACGTGATCAAAATGATTGCCCACTAGAAGAGGCCAAAATGCTTCGAGTTACAGTGGAATAAATGGATACAAAGATTTTTGGGCTTGTAGTAATTTTTGCACTATTAACAATAATTCCAGTAGCCAATGCTCAATTATCAATTGGAGAAAAAGCTACACAAAAGTCTGTAGAAGTATTCATTAGTTTAGATGGAGATGTTCATGTAAAACATGTCATAGTTAAATCCAATACACCAAAACAAGTTGATCTGATATATGGAACTGTTTCTAATATTTCAGTCACAAATAATGAAGGTGAAGAAAAACAGTTCTCAGTAATGGGGGAAAATACAGCTGTTTTGATTCTTCCATCAGACACAAATTCTGTAATTGAGTATGATCTTGATCATGTATTAATACAAAAAGATAATGTATGGACTTGGAGTTTCTTATATTTAGAAACAACTTCATTTTTGTTTCCAGAACAAGTTGATTTGATATATGCTAATGAGAGAACAGTCTTTCTAGATGAAAAGAGAGGAATAACATGTCATGGTTGTCAAATGCTTTTAGAATATTCAACTAATGAACCACAGATTTTTAAAAATGTAAAATGGAAAGAGAAAGAATTCATTGTAGAGATTAGAAGTCATTCAAACATGGAAGAATTTGTTTTTGATCAACCAACAAAGAGTATTTCATTTAGAGATCTAGATGGTACAAATTTTGTCAATGTGATTATCCCATTAGAATTGTTATGGGAACCTTATACTTTATTTCATGATGATGGAAAAATTTTCTTTACAGATTACAACAATGGCACACATGTTTGGCTAAACTTTGAACCTGAAGAACCAGGAGAAATAATGATAGTTGGAACTACAGTAATTCCGGAGTTTCCTATTGCTCCATTAGTGATAGGATTTTTAATGATATTGGCAGTTCCATTATTAAAGAAAATTAATCTCCACCAGAGCCACATGAACAGAATCCATATTCATCAATTCTAACTTCACATACAGGGCATTTTTCACCATATTCCACCTCCCATGGTTCTTTTCCATAAAGTTTGAAGTGATCATCAATTTCTAGAGGAATCTCCCTTTTCTTTTCCAATGATTTGTATACTCATTTGAACTATACATACATTATCGGAGAATAATTATGAAAATAGAATGTGGTTGTCACTGTATTAAATGTAAGAGCACAGATCTTGAATCAAATAGAATTGGACAAATAGAAAAAGATGGATATTTTGATATGCATCATACCTGCAATCAATGCAATACTCATTTTGATCATTTAGATGGGGAAACTTTTTCAAGTTGTGAAAAATGTGATTTTTCTAATTAGCTACTAATGGTTCTTGAATAAAATAATGTGTTCTATTCTCACTAGAATTTTTTAGAATTTCTTTGTTTGATGCCATTTTTGCTAGAGCTTTTGATACATCTAATGGGCTTGCAGCCCAACCATATTCTCGTAATTGTTCTACTGTTTCAGTAACAGTTCTTGGAGAATCAAAGAACCTACTTGTTTCTAAAATTCTTAATTTAGATTTGATCTCATGTGATTGGATATGTTTAGGTTCATTAAATTCTGGTTCAAATGCTTCAGCATCATCTAGA